>RIBL01000019.1 GCA_003762875.1 Muribaculaceae bacterium Isolate-110 (HZI)
ACTTCTTGGGTTTGTTTCTGTTTCGCCATAGGGTATGCTATTAGTTGCTGTGGCAAAGGTAACTAAATTCTGCCGGATAGTATCCATTTTCATTCCCTTTGGCGAAAGCTGTTCATGTCCGTTTCATCTTCTGAGATTCATATATAAAAAAGGTTCATCCCGCCTCCTTCTTTCCTGGAAGCGGGATGATTTATTGTGGCTTAGTCTTAGCTTGTCCTATCTTGATTCTTTCATTTGGATTATGCACGCAATGTCCCGCTTCTTATTTTTTGGCAAAATAAAAATAATAAAAATACGAGTATGCGTAAAATCGTGAAGTCATCTTTTCCAATTTGTTCTTTTACAAATACACCGCAAAGTTATGTTTTATTTTACAATCTGCAAAATTTTTCGCAGAAAATAACACAAAAATTCACCAACCATGCATCCCGGCTGTCCGACACAGTTTCCCACACACTTATTTCCACACCTTATATGGTTAACTTAAACTAAAGCCTTGGCCGGACTATTTGACATGAAACAAAAAATTATTACCTTTGTAAGTTATAAAAATCAAGACCGCATGATATCCGTCCGACTCACAGCTTTAGCTTTAGCATCTGCTTATGCAGTCTCAGCATATGCCGACATATCACTCTCATATGTCGGCACTCCGGCCTCAGACCCTGCGATACATGTTGACACACCGGCCTCGGCAGGCCTTAACGGAGGCATATACGTAGTCCCCTCGGTCGCCGGTCTGCGCATCACCTGCACAAGCAACGCTTCTGAAAATGTAAAATGGCAGCGGTTTTCATCGCTCGGCGCAGCATATGCCGAAGATGTCGCTCCATCCGGACATGACGCCACATCGTCGTGGCTCGACTCTCCGCAAGGCGACATGGGCTATGCCATACAGTCAGACAGACAGCCCACCATATATATATGGCTTGTGGACTACAGCACACACACATTCTCTCCCGGCACATTGACGCTCGCCCCCGAACAGGAATGTGGCCGCGTGGCTTTGGAATGTACCGGTTCAGGCGACGAGATTGCCTATTATTCAATCAACGGACGTCGGCTTACGCTTTCACGCGAAATCACCCTCTCTTATACGACACTCGACTGGGACAACTCGGCGCAAAACTACGTAGAGACAGCCACGAGCGAGACTTTGGAATATCTCCCGCGGCTCATTCATGCCGATGCCCCGCTATGCTCTACCTCATATACTCTTGAGGGCGACCGCTTTCTGCGCGCATGGGGACACGGCACATCCTTCACATCGCCCGAGTATGCCCCCCACTCCATCTCGGCACACACCGAAACGGTGTCAGACAACACCACAGGCGACAACGAAATCTCATCAGCACAGCCCGGAGCGTTAGGTGGCTCAGCTCCACAGACCATCACATTCTCGGCCAATGTGACCGACGCAGCCATCTTTCACGAATGGCAGATGTCACGCTATGCCGATTTTGACGACATAACCATGCGTGCGTCCGAACTTGATTTTACCTACACGTTCACCGAACACGGCACCATGTATGTGCGTTTATACTGTGCCAACAGTGACGCATCATGCGAATACTACGGCCCGACCTATGAAATATCAATAGGCGAGTCGATGCTCAAATGTCCCAACGCATTCACCCCCTTCAATCAGGATGGAGTAAACGACATCTGGAAAGTGAGCTACTCGTCGATCATTGAGTTTGAATGTCACATCTTCAACCGCAGCGGACGAAAAATCATATCGTTCACCGACCCGTCACAAGGCTGGGACGGCCGTTACGGAGGCAAATTTGTCCCTGCCGGAGCCTATTATTATGTGATAAAGGCCAGCGGAGCTGACGGCAAAGACTACAAGCTGTCTGGTGACATTAATCTCATTGACTACAAATAACGACAACATACACGCATTTACATCATCATAAAGCAACGGCAATGAAACTCAACCACATATCATTTCTCGGCTCGGCCGCGGCTCTGGCCCTTCTGGCCATGTTTGCCCCCACCGAGACCGCTACAGCCTCACAAAGCGCGTCGGCATCTGCCGAAGAGCCCACACGACAATCCACACCCCTGTCACCTGTCATATCACCCGTCATACCCGAGCATGTGACATTTGCAGGCAAAAAGATTTCGCTTGACGACACCGACATGTGGGAACGGCTTGACCGTGAGCTTTCGGCCATGAGTTACACCCATGGCAATACACTCCTGGCCCTTAAACGCGCCAACCGATATTTTCCCGTCATAGCCCCGATACTCAAGGAGCAAGGTATTCCGGCCGACATGATGTATCTCGCAGCAATCGAATCGACACTCAATCCGCGGGCTCTTTCTCCCGCCAAAGCCGCCGGAATGTGGCAGTTCATGCCCACCACCGGCAAAGAATACGGACTCGAGGTAAGCACAGAAGTCGATGAACGCTACGATGTCGAAAAATCCACTCGTGCCGCATGCCGGTACCTCAAAGACGCATATGCCAAATATGGCAACTGGGAGTCGGTAGCTGCAAGCTACAACGGAGGCATGGCTCGTGTCACAAAGGAGCTTGCCGACCAGCAGGCCACATCGGCCTACGACCTGTGGCTTGCCGAAGAGACAATGCGCTACATGTTTCGGCTGCTTGCCATGAAGATGATTATGGAATCACCGCAACAATATGGTTTCATACTCTCCGCCTCTCAGCTCTATCAGCCGATTGAATATACTATAGTCAAGGTCAACGGGCCTGTTGACGATTGGTCAAAATGGGCCAAAAACCAGGGCATCGACTATCTGACCCTACGCGAGCACAACCCGTGGATACGCGCCAAATCTCTGACCAACAAGACCGGCAAATCATACACCGTGCGTATTCCGACTCCCGATTCTCTCTCACGCTCAAAGCAAAAGACCAAAGTCTATAATCCTGCATGGATTTCCGACTAATCACCTAATGCAATGAATAGTACATCAGAAAGCAAAAGTAGCCCTTCAATAGAGCAGTCAGTCGCCGCCCCGACCCTCGAAGTCATGGGCGCACGCGTGCACAACCTCAAAAACATTGACGTCAGCATACCTCACGGCACTCTCACAGTGGTCACAGGGCTGAGTGGAAGCGGCAAGTCGTCGCTCGCCTTCGACACTATCTATGCCGAGGGGCAGCGTCGTTACATAGAAACATTCTCGGCTTATGCCCGCAACATGCTTGGCAATCTCGAGCGTCCCGATGTAGACAAAATCACAGGCCTCTCACCCGTGATAGCCATAGAGCAAAAGACCATCAACCGCAACCCGCGCTCCACCATAGGCACAGTCACAGAGGTCTATGACTTCCTGCGACTGCTCTATGCACGTGCCGGCACAGCCGTGAGCTACATCACAGGCGAACCGATGGTCAAATATACCCGTGAGCAGATAGTCAACCTGATATTACAGCGTTACGATGGCAAAAAAGTGTACATCCTCGCACCTGTGGTGCGCAACCGCAAAGGCCATTACAAGGAACTCTTCGAGCAGATGCGCAAAAAAGGGTTTCTCACGGCGCGGGTTGACGGCCAGTTGCGCGAACTCACCCTCGGCATGAAGGTCGACAGATATCGCAATCATGACATCGAACTTGTAATCGACCGCCTTAAAGTCTCGCCCAAGGACATGACCCGACTCGAGGCTACAGTGGCCGACGCGCTCCAGCATGGCGACAAGCAGGTGATGGTCTATGACGTGGACAGCGACAAGGCCTCTTACTTCTCCCAGACACTCATGGACCCGGAAGGCGGGCTATCATACCGCGAACCGGCACCCCACAACTTCTCTTTCAATTCCCCCCTTGGAGCCTGCCCGTGCTGCAAAGGACTCGGATATGTCAACCTCATCGACCGCGACAAGATTATACCCGACGCGTCGCTTTCTATCTACAACGGAGCCATTGTCCCGTTAGGCAAATATCGCAATTCGATGATATTCTGGCAGATTGACGCCATATGCAAGAAATATGGCCATACGCTCAAGACTCCTGTCAAGGATTTATGCGAGGAAGCATTGGGCGACATACTCAACGGCACAAACGAACGTCTCGTAATCGAGAATGAGACCATGGCCACCAACAACTACTTCCAAAGTTATGACGGACTGGTCAAATACATCGAGATGCAACAGGCCGACGATGCTTCGGCTTCGGCTAAAAAATGGAGCGAAGGGTTCTTTACACGCGGTGTATGTCCCGAATGCAAAGGCGACCGTCTCAACAAAGAGGCTCTCCACTTCTTTGTCGACGGCAAAAACATAGCCGACCTCTGCCGCATGGACATCTCTGACCTGTATCAATGGTGTGACGGGCTTGAAGACCGCCTGTCGCCAACATCGAGGGTCATTGCGGCCGAAATCATGAAAGAAGTCCGAAGCCGTCTGAGATTTCTAATTGACGTAGGCCTCGACTATCTCCAACTGTCACGCGCATCCGCCACACTGTCAGGCGGCGAGAGCCAGCGCATACGCCTGGCCACACAGCTTGGCAGCCAGCTGGTCAATGTGCTTTATATTCTCGACGAACCGTCGATTGGGCTCCATCAGCGCGACAACCGACGACTCATCGACTCGCTCAAAAGTCTGCGCGACGCTTCCAACTCCATTCTTGTCGTAGAGCATGACAAGGACATCATGCTTGAGGCCGACCACATCGTTGACATAGGCCCCAAAGCGGGACGCAAGGGTGGCGAAGTGGTATTTTCAGGCTCTCCGGCCGAGATGCTTGCCACAACCACCCTTACGGCACAATATCTCAACGGCACACTCTCATTGCCCTTCAACAACAGTCCGCGCAAAGGCAACGGCAAAAAGATTGTGCTGCGCGGAGCCACAGGCAACAATCTCCGTGACGTCACACTCACCCTTCCGCTCGGCAAACTTGTCTGCGTCGCTGGAGTGTCGGGCAGCGGCAAGTCGACACTTGTCAACGCCACTCTCCAGCCGATACTCAGTCAGAAGCTGTATCGCTCGCTCACACCGCCTCTTCCCTACAAGTCTATCGAAGGCATCGATAATATCGACAAGGCTGTGCGCGTCGACCAGTCACCGCTCGGACGATCGCCGCGTTCCAATCCGGCTACCTACACCGGAGTCTTCACCGCCATCCGCGACCTGTTCGCTTCGCTATCCGAAGCCAAGATACGAGGTTATCGTCCGGGGCGTTTCTCATTCAATGTGTCAGGCGGACGATGCGAGACATGCAGCGGCAACGGCTATAAGACTATCGAAATGAACTTTCTGCCCGATGTACTCGTGCCTTGCGAGACTTGCGGAGGCAAACGCTATAACCGCGAGACTCTCGAAGTGCGCTATAAGGGCAAATCAATAGCCGATGTCCTTGACATGACCATCAACCAGGCCGTGGAGTTCTTCCAAAACATCCCGTCGATTATCAGTAAGATCAAAGTATTGCAGGACATAGGCCTCGGCTACATAAAACTCGGTCAGCCCTCATCAACCCTCTCAGGCGGTGAAAACCAACGCGTCAAACTCGCCGCAGAACTCTCCCGCCGCGACACGGGCAATACGCTCTTCATTCTCGACGAGCCTACCACCGGTCTGCACTTCGACGACATACGGGTGCTGCTCGGTGTGCTCAACCGCCTGGTTGACAAAGGCAACACCGTATTGGTCATCGAGCATAATCTCGATGTCATATGTGCGGCCGACCACGTGATCGACATGGGCCCAGGCGGAGGCAAAAACGGTGGAAACATCATCGTGACCGGCACTCCGGCCCAGATAGCCAAAACCGACTCACCCACCGCACCATTCATACGCGAACAGATGACCGGACTCAGCAATTAAGCATACTCATCATATCGTTGACATACTGACGCCCTATCGGGAGTGTCACCCCCGAACTCAGAGTGACCGACTGTCGGTTGAAACTCTTGATTTTTGACTTTGAGACGATAAACGACCTATGGATGCGCAGGAAATCCTCCTCGGGCAACTGCGAGCCTACATTCTTCAATATGATACGCGACACGGTGCAGATACCGTCCTCACGATATATCTTTACGTACCCCTCCATAGCCTCTATATAAAGGATGCTGCGCAGGGGTACATTTACTGTATTGTATTCCTGCTTTACCATCAGACTGCGATTGTCCTCACGCGGTCGGGAAGCTCCCTCTATACGCCTCACAGCCTTGGCAAAAGCGGTCTGAAAACGTGAGAATGCAAACGGTTTATGAAGATAGTCGACCGCATCGAGTTCAAATCCGTCCATCGCATAGTTGAGATAAGCGGTAGTAAAAATAAAGCAGGTCTCCGGCGGCAACTGTGACGCAATAGTGAGCCCGCTGATATTTTCCATCTCTATATCAAGAAACGCGATCAATGGCTTCTCTCTCTTTATCACGTCAAGCCCGGCTGCCGGGTCAGAGAATGTCTGGACATCAATGCCTCCGATACGTTCACAAAACTTACGTATCACCTCGAGAGCCAGCGGCTCGTCATCAATGGCTACACACTTGATTGTATTGTTATTCATCCTGATACATTATTTCAGTTAAGCCGGATGTTTAAAACCACCCTAAACATCCCGTTCTCCTCTATCGTCGTGAGCGAGTGACGCTGAGGAAACAGACCGCCCAGTCGCGCCCGACAGTTCTCTATGCCTACGGGCATATCCTTACGAAACTCGTCGGCATGCTTCATGATACTGTTGCGGGTCTCAAACTCAAGATTGCCGTCATGCAGACTGAGACGTATATAGATATGGCAATCCTTACTTGTCGACGCGCCATACTTGAACGCATTCTCAACAAATGTAAGCATCAGCATCGGGGGCACCATCACCCCTCCGTTATCAACGTCATACACCCACTCGACATGAGTATGACCGTTGAGACGTATCGCCTGCAGGTCGATATAATTCTGTATATATGCAGCCTCATCGCCCAGCGGCACAGTCTCTTTTTCGATAGTCACATAGGTATATTTAAGTATCTCTGTAAACTTTATGAAAGCATCCTCGGCCTTTTCCGATGTCCCGATTACCAGGCTGTATAACGAATTGAGCGTATTAAACAGGAAATGAGGGCTTATCTGAGCCTTGAACACCGCCAGTTCGGCCTTATCGCGCTGAGCCTCTATCTTACGTCTGAGCAACAACTGTTCATAAAGCTCCTTTACAAAAGTTATGGAAAGCGAATAGCACATCACCAGCGAGAACATCAGCCAGAGCGAGACCGAGACTCCAAAGTTACGCACTTTCGTCTGATATTCACTCAATGCCGGAGTGACAAAATCCATGTCGGGCAGAGGGTATAGCGAAAGTACATAGTTCAAAGCCACCAGCACAGCGATTATCCCCCCTATTCTCTTATAACGACGGTCAATCAGCAGCTTCGGGATATTGATATGCAGCAACGTGAAATAACATCCATACATATAGACACACGTAAGAATAAAAAAGAGAGGCCACTGTGTCAGCCAGTGGTGCGCAGGGCCCAAAATGACAAGTATGGGCATAAACACCAGACAGAAAAACAGGTCCAGAATAAGTGATGTCTTGTTTTCGATGGATTTCATGGTGCAAAGTTAGCACTCTCAATCAATTCCCACAAGCCATGACTATGACGTTCATTTACACATTTGCATCTTCCATTTACAAATGGTGCGAATCTCGATAAAAAATGTTATATTTGCATTGTGTTTTTTAACCGACTCCATGAAACATCTGATTGTCACCATCATCACGCTTTCAGCACTATTCTCGGCTTGCACCGGTAAGCAGGACCCTACCGAGCAGATTTCGCTCATGGAGGCGTCTCGCCAGGAGCTTGCCACAGCCCTCGAAGAGCGCGACCAGTTGCTGTGTCTTGTCAAAGAGATTTCAGTCAGCATGGATCAGATAAGACATCTTGAGAACATCATGACAGTCTCCGGCACACACGCCAAGGAAAACCCGTCGCAGCGCACACGCATACTTTCTGACATCTCGTCGCTCAAACGCACGCTAAAGCAGCGTCGCGAACAGTTGGCACAGCTCGAAACCCGGCTTGAGGAATCTTCGCTCTATACCGATGGAATCAAAAGCACAGTCAAAATACTCTATAATCAGATAGACACCCAGACACGCGAAATCGAGAATCTGCGCGGACAACTGACCATGGCCAATGCCCGAATAGATTCGCTCAATAATGCCGTCGACTCGCTCAACACGACCATGGCAACTATTAACGACAATCTTGACATGGCCAATGCCGCGTCGACACGGCTTGAGGACGAGCTCAACACCTGTTATTATATAGTAGCATCCAAATCAGAGCTCAAGAAACATCAGATACTCGAGACCGGCTTTCTGCGCAAATCCAGGCTCCTCAAAGGCGACTTTGACAAAGGTTCTTTCGTGATAGGCGACAAACGCACCATGCACACCATCGAGCTTGATTCAGACAAAGCCCGCGTACACACCAATCACCCCGAGGACTCCTATGCGATCCGAAAAGAAAACAATAAAAAGATATTAGTGATATTAGACCCGGAAAAATTCTGGAGTCTGACAAATTATCTCGTCATACAAACCGACTGACACTTTAACCTGCTTTATTAGTATATTCGTAGCCCCGCGCGGGACGGCACTCTCACAGGCCGTCCCGCGTTCATTGTCAGATTTACGCTGTCTGTTTACACTCATTTTGAAGCATTGGTAAATGATGATAAATTTGTGTGAAAAATAATCATTGATCTGATGAAAATATCACACACCGTATTCACCCTGCTCTGCCTGACTACATCGGCCGTGATGGCTCAGACCCCGGCTGACTCTGTCGGTGTACAATTATCTACAAACCAAGGCTTCATAGCGACAGGCACCGTCATTGACGAAAGTGGCGAACCTGTAATCGGAGCGACAGTAGCACAAGCCGGCAAACGTAAAAACATGACTGTGACCGATCTTGACGGCCACTTCTCAATCACCGGCATAAATATCCCATGCAAACTGAGGATTACATCCGTAGGCTCGCTCCCGTCAGTAATCAACGTTACGGCCGAAAACGCCTCCGACCTCACGGTCACACTCCGGCCCGTCACTGCAAATCTTGACGAAGTCGTGGTCGTGGGCTATGCCACCCAACGCAAAGCCGACCTCACCGGCTCGGTAGCCTCAATCAGCGCGTCGGCTCTTGCCGACCGTCCAGTCACCAACGCCACCAACGCCCTCGCCGGACTTGCTGCCGGCCTCACGGTGACCAACTCGGGTGGTAACACACCGGGCTATGAGTCGCAAAGCATCACTGTGAGAGGTCTCGGCACACTCAACAATGCCGCCCCGCTCGTAGTGGTCGACGGCATGACAGGCATCGCACTCAGCGACATCAATCCGCAGGATATCGAAAACATCTCTGTGCTCAAGGATGCCGCCTCTGCTGCGATTTACGGTTCACGGGCAGCCAACGGTGTCATACTCGTCACTACACGCCAGGGAGCCGAACGTGCGCCGAGAGTGACCTACAGCGGCAACGTTTCATTCGAGACTGTGGCCAAACGCCTTAATCTTGTGACCGACTATGCCGATTTCATGGAGATTCAGAACGCCGGTCTCATCGCCAACGGCCAGGCTCCACGCTTCTCGCAGGGCAAAATCGACGAGTGGCGCAATGACGCCGGACGCAATCCGACCGTATATCCCAACACTGACTGGCAAGACCACATATATCGCAACCCTTCGGTGGTACAGAATCACAACCTCGCCATAAGCGGTGGCTCTCAGATGGCCCAATACAATATCTCGCTGGGCTATATCAACAATCCGGGCATGGTCTACAACACCGACTACCGGCGTTATCAACTACGCACCAATCTCGACATCAACATCAAGCCGTGGATTACTGTTGGCACCAACCTGTTTGGCTACTATGACACCAACAATCCTTCAGCCGAGAATGCAGCCGCCGGAGGTGACGTGATATTCGGTTACGGAGCGTTCAATACTGTGCCGGGCATGACTCTCTACGACCCAGCCACAGGCCTCTACGGCGGCATTCAGAATCCCGAAGAGGAGAATGTCAGCAACGCCAACCCCTACCGTCGTCAATGGTTCTATGACGACAAATATCCTACCAAGACCAAGCGTATGGTCGGAAAGATATATGCACGCCTCAAGCCTGTCAAAGGTCTGACCATACAGGGGGCCTTCTCCATGAACTATTGGGAACGCAACATCGAGCATCATCTTACCGACCGCGATCTCTTCCGCTTTACCACCGAAGGCCCCGTGCTGATAAGAGAAGGCGTGGTACGCACCTACATCCGCCGCTACAATTACAAAAACAGCTTCCGCTCATCCGAGCTGACCGCCAAATATGATTTCACTATCGGGAAACTCGAGACAAGTGTCTTTGCCGGAATGAGCCAGGAATATAATAAATATGACCAGGACTATTATATCAAATATGACCTCGTTGACCCCTCCCTCGGAGCTATCGACGCCGGTATGACCAACGGCAGCATCACAGGCAACTATAACGAATGGGCCATGCGGTCCTATTTCGGCCGCATCAATCTCAACTGGGATAACAAATATCTCCTCGAGGCCAATCTGCGCGCTGACGGTTCGTCAAAATTCGCGCCCGAACACCGCTGGGGCTACTTTCCCTCGGTCTCGGCCGGATGGCGGATCTCGGAAGAGCATTTCCTGGACGCGGCAGCGTGGCTTGACAATCTGAAGCTGCGCGCATCATACGGCTCACTGGGCAATAACGCGACAACAAGCTATTACATGTATCAGACACTCTTCACAACAGCCAACTACATACTCAACGGCAATATTGCCGGCGGCATGGCACAGACAGTTCTTGCCAACAAGGACCTTACTTGGGAGAAGACCTACATGACTAATATCGGCATAGACTATGCTTTCTTCAACAGCCGGCTCAACGGTTCAATCGACATCTATAACAAAAACACCAAAGGCATACTCATCTCACTGCCCGCCCCTCTGGAACACGGCACAAGCACCGTCCCCAACCAGAACGCCGGCGAGGTCAACAACAAGGGATTTGAATTTGACATCCACTGGAACGACCGCATAGGCAAAGTAAGATATGACATAGGCTTTAATATGGGGTTTGTCAACAATAAAGTGACAAAATTTCAAGGCGACGTCTCTTCAATCAACGGCGTCTACAAGACACAGGAAGGGAAACCCATCAATCAGCTCTACGTCATAACAGTCGACCGCATAGTACGCGATCAGGCCGACCTCGATTACGTGCAGTCGCTTGTCGACAAAAATCCCGGCTACTTCGCCACTTACCAGCGGCCCGGCCTCGGCGACTTCCTCTACCGTGATGCCAACGGCGACGGACGCCTCGACACAAGCGACCGTGTGGAGATTGGCCACGGCACACTGCCACGTCTCACATTCGGTGCCAACATCGGCCTGAGTTGGAACAACTTCGATTTCAGCATGCTCTTCCAGGGTGTCGGCAACCACCAGGTCTACTATAACAACCAGGCCTTCCGTTTCGTTACCGTAATGGGCCAGTCTCTGATTAAGGACATCACCGATAACGCATGGACTCTTGACAATCCTTACGACTCGAAATATCCCATACTCCGCAACAGTTCCAATAGCCAGAACAACATCGCCAGCGATGCCTTCATACACAACGCCGCCTATCTGAGATGCAAAAACATACAACTCGGCTACACTGTGCCAAGCGACATCTCCCGCCGGTTCTTTGTGGAAAATCTTAAAATCTACGGCAGCATCGACAATCTTTTCACCATAACAAAATTTCCCGGACTCGACCCTGAGATCGGAGCAACGGTCGGCTATCCGGCCATACGCCAATATTCCGTAGGCATTAACGTTTCTTTCTAAACCCGACAATAAAATGAACAAGACAGCTAAAATATACGTCACCCTCTTTGCCGCATGTGCGCTGATGCTCGGTGGCTGCGAAAGCCTCGACTATACACCCGGCGACCAGATGTCGGGCCAGACATTCTGGCAGACCGAAGACCATGCCCGACAGGCTGCTGTAGGCATGTATGCCGCTATGAAATCAAGCTGGTGTTTCGGACTGGAATTTACATTCGACATGTGCAGCGACATAGCCGACGGCACAAGTCCCTGGGCCGACATCTCGCGAGGCTCCACTTTCGCATCCAACAGCAGCGGCGTGCAGAACCACTGGCAATATCTCTACGAACTCGTACACCGCTGCAACACAGTCATACGCAATGTCTCTACAATGCCCATCAGTGCCGAGACCATCGACCGAGTGACAGGCGAGGCCAAATTTCTCCGCGCCATGGCCTATTTCCGCATGCTCAACTGCTGGGGCGGAGTGCCCTATTATGACGAGACATGCGACATCAACGAGCAGTTTGCCACCCTCAACGCACCCCGCAGCACTCCCGACGAAATACGCACCCACATCATCGACGACCTGACCGACGCCATCGCCGCCCTCCCCGTCAGTTGGGACGCAGCCGACCTCGGACGCGCCACCAAAGGAGCGGCCTACGCCCTGCGCGGCAAGGTATACCTTTATGACCGCCAATGGGACAAGGCTATCGAAGATTTTGAGGAGATAGTCTATAACAAAACCGCCAATTACGGCTACGCGCTCCATCCCGACTATAACGAGCTGTTTCGTCTCTATAACGGCAACCACAGTCCGGAGATGATATTTTCCATACAGTCAATCGACGGCAACACAGCCGGCTACGCGCTTGACATCGTGTCGTATTTCGGCAACAAATCCACCATGCGTCTCATCGCAAGCAACTGTATAGTGCCATCCACCACTCTCGTCGACATGTATGAACGGCTTGACGGGTCGCCTTTTGACTGGGACGAACTCTTCCCCGGATTCAACGACGGAGACTCACAGTTGCGGCGCAAATACATGAGCGTAGCCATCGACCAGGGTAGCACCAGGGTCACATCGACTCTCGACTGCGACACCTCTCTGGTAATGGACGCCTACCGTCTGCGCGACCCGCGTCTGTGTCTCAATGTCATTACCCCCTACTCTCACTATCTCGGCACCGATGCCGGCTCCAACCCTATGGATAAGCAATTTGTGCTTGCCGATGCCTCACAGGGAGGAGCTCCGATGGAAGCAATGGCATTCATACGCAATTCCGAAGGCTGGAACTCTTACTTCTGGCGCAAATGGATACCGACAGGCAATCTCGACGGCTATTGGGGAGAGTATAACCGCACACCCTACGAATTTCCGCTAATACGTCTGGGCGATGTAATCCTCATGCTGGCCGAGGCCTATAACGAGAACGGCGACACCGACAAGGCCGTAGCCGAAGTCAACAAAATACGAGCCCGCGTAAATATGCCCGGAATTAATTCCGGACCGGAATGGCTGGCTGTTGGCAGCAAAGAGGAAATGGCGGTGAGAATACAGCGCGAACGTGCATTCGAGCTTGCAGGCGAGGGACAACGCTACTGGGATCTGCGTCGTTGGGGCCTGCTTGAGTCGACCGTCAAAAATGCGACCGACATATTCGGTGACCTGATGTATACCCGCACTTATCAGGTTCGCCACGAGATGTGGCCGATTCCACTCGTCGAGATGGAGCGCAACACCAACCTAACTCAAAACGAAGGCTGGTAAACCTTATCCTGTAAACTCCTGTATCAGATGAGGAAGCCATGTCGATTAAATCAGCGACATGGCTTCCTCTGTTTTTGCTGATAACAAGATGACATGTGCAGTTTGTCCTATATCTCCGATTTTTTCGCCAATACGCATAATTTTATCACATTTATCTTGACTGTCACTTGGATTAATTACCTGAATTGATTATATTTGCGTACAACCATGCCAACACATTAATTCACGACTTTCATGGACACGACGCGAGCCAAGATAATAGGTATTGCGCGACATCGTCTCTCGACCGACGGCGATGGTGTCACAACGCTTGTGGCTTTTCACGGCTGTCCGCTACGTTGCCGCTATTGCCTAAACCCGCAGTCGCTCGGCGATGGAAAGCGTTTCCGCGAGTATTCGCCGGAACAGCTCTATGCCGAGACGCGCATTGACGAACTTTATTTCATTGCCACAAACGGAGGCATCACTTTTGGTGGTGGAGAGCCTTGCCTGCGCCCGCAGTTTATCAGTGAGTTCCGTGGGTTGTGTGGCCCGGAGTGGCAACTCAATCTTGAAACGTCGCTCAACGTGCCGACCGCCAACATCGAGGCATTGCTCCCGATGGTCAACACCCTGATTATCGACATCAAGGACATGAACCCCGACATTTATCTAGACTACACGGGGCAAAGCAACGCTCTTGTACTCGAAAATCTCCGCCTGATAGCAGAAGCCGGACGGCAAATCGATTGCATCGTCCGCATACCGCTGATACTCGGCTACAACACCGACACCGACCGCAAGAACAGCCGCAAGACACTCGAAGCCCTCGGCTTCACCCGATTCGATTTATTCACCTACCAAATCCGCAAACACTGACTATGGCACGAGGAAAGCAGACCTGCAAGATACTGAAAGAGATATGTCGGCAGATAGCCGAGGCTAACGGCATCGAGTTTGCCACATCGGAATGTCGCTACAAGGGCGACTGCCTCGGCACATGCCCCAAGTGCGAGGCTGAGGTGCGCTACTTGGAGCAACAACTTCGCTCACGCCAGCGCATGGGTAAAGCCATAGCCCTCGCCGGTATCTCGGCGGGTATGATTCTCATGTCGGGGTGCAGCGGCACATCGTCAAATCAATCGAGCTATACATTGATGGGCGAACCTGAGACATCAGTCGAGCAGGTTGAGGCAACGGACACAATCGAGGAGGGCGAATTGCCCGCAATTGAAGATACTGTTATCTTAAAAAAGGAAGAAATCAATGATACTGAACTTGTTGTTGTGGGGGAAATTATTGACCCTGAACAAGAAGATAACGTGTATGAAGCTATTGTAGATGTTCGCCCATCATTCCCCGGCGGCGATGAAAAGCTGATGGAATGGATATCACAGCATATCGTCTATCCTCCGGGGTGCTGGGAGTCGCACATACAAGGTCGCGTTATAATTCGGTTCTTGATAAAAGCAGACGGCTCCGTAGGGGAAGCCGAAATTATACGTGGAGTTTATCCGGAACTTGACAAAGAAGCCTTGCGTGTAGTCAAATCCCTGCCAAAATTCAACCCGGCAACCCTGAATGGCAAAGCGGTTGAATATTGGTTTACCTTACCGATTACATTCAAATTAACTGATTGACTATGACACGAGGAAAGCAGACCTGCAAGATACTGAAAGAGATCCGTCGCCATATTGCTGAGGCGAATGATATAGAGGTTGTAACGACGGAGTGTCGCTACAAAGGCGACTGCCTCAGCACATGCCCCAAATGCGAAGCCGAGGTACGCTACTTGGAGCAGCAGCTCCGCGCCCGCTCCATCGCCGGAAAAACCGTAGCCATCGCCGGTATCTCGGCGGCATCCCTCGCCATGCTAATGCCTATCAGCACGGAGGCACAAACGCAGCAAGAGTGTCAAGCCTTTATGAAAGGGAGCATACCGGCAATGACTGATACAATCACAGTCAAAGGCATAGTGCTGAGTGGCGACACGTTGCCGGACGGTGGTATATCAAAAGAGCCGTTAATCGGCTGTACTATATTCAATCGCCGTAGTGAGAAAGGAACCGTCAGCAATATTGACGGTGAATTCAGTATTCCGGCAACCGTTGGAGATACACTGGAAGTAAGATATGTCGGTTACAAAACAAAAAAGATTGTAGTAACCGAAGATATGAAGAATACCTCGATAACACTTGTTACTGATCCATCGGCATTGTCAGGATTAGTGGAAGTAATTGCCGGCATGGTGCCTGTGGCAGGCCGGAAAGATTTTCATTTTATCGACCTCAACGTTGTTGATGAAAAAGGACATCAAATTAATCCGGAAGACATTTATATAGAGAGTCCCCGAATCTATAAATCTGGTGAAGAAGATATCTATTACATACATCCCGATTATATAGACGAGAAACATCCTTGTCGCATTTATTGGGATGCAGGAATGCGCGATGAAGCCGGCAAACCACTAAAAGAAGCCATACTCCGTATCGAGGCCGAGGGATACGACGACCCGATAACAATCAAGGTCAAATATCCCAAACGCAACGCCAAGAAAACAATCAAGTTCAACCACAAAAAGAAATAGCCTATGGCAGTGGTGTCGAAATATAAAAAGGGCGCATATTTTGCCACGGTAATTCCGGTGCTTATGACATTCAGTTGTTTTGCATCGTTTTACATATTCACCGGTTCTTTGATTGGTGACGGCTTTGTCCGAACTTCGTTCTGGTTGTCATTCATGCTACTGTTTCTGTCTATCATGTTTGGATGGTTTGCTGTTCAGGCATTTAAACTTTACAGCCGAAAGGTGATTGACGGCAACGAGTTGAGATATTATATACCTTACCTACCGTTTCTTGTATTCTACAGAGATATTGATGCTTATGAAGCTAAATATCGTGTAAGAACTTTCAATAGGTATGGAGAAATTATCAATGGCATCTGGCTGATACGAAAAGGTAAAGTGAGGTATGAAATGTATAGCGATACTTTCAGTAATTTATATGAGTTAGGTAAAGCGATAAAACTACCGGAATACGTTATAAAAAAGCCGGTTTCACCTTTTACTCTTGCTGCTTATCAGTTAGGTCTTAAACGAGTTAATACAGAATAGCCCAATGATGGATCAGATTGGTAAATTCATAGCCTTGACAGTTGTCATGTTCTTATTCATGTTCAGCCTGATATTCTGTTTCGACTCCCCCGACACACTGACCAATATACTTTTGGTCAGTGCGGATGTGTTGTTTTGTGGCGGACTCCTCTGGCTAATCAATCGGAAAGGAGGTAAGCCATGAAACTAACCGATAAATTTCAGATGGAGAATAATCTAAAACATATATTCTATGGTATATTTGCGTCGCTGGCCTTGATTGCCTTTGCCGGATGTAGTCGCAGGATTGACTATACTGACGGCGAACCTGTGAAGTTCTCTGACTTGCCAAAAGAGGTTCAGGACACTCTTATTTGGTGGGAGGAACATACAACTATTTCGATTGAAGATACAGTTGTTGTCGAATTGGGCGATGTGATATGTTTTGACTCAGGCTATGAGTTTTTGCGCTCTGAGTTTGGGCCGTGGATAACATCAAGAGGGTTGCGCCGAAACCGTGACGGAAGAGAATGGAAATTTAGTGGGAATCTGAATGTCCCGACTCCGATTGTTGCCATTGGCGATACAATTTACATACCGTCAGAATATAATCTTCTTACTTATATCAAAGATAACCCTGATGCTGTCTTTTTCCGTCAGGTACTAAAATAGAATGAGCGTATGACAGACAGAGAATATCAGAAAATGAGAGCCGATGTAAGGCGTGGCGTGAGTCGTAAATATGGCTTTCGCCAAAGCTCATATATCAACTTCAAGGTTGAAGATGGCTATTTTTTCTGTTTGTACTTCTTGACTGATGTTAGGCTTACTGTCAAACCGATGTATGCCGACGACTTGTGGTGGGACATTTGGGAGTCAACCGAAAATAAAAATGAGCCATTGAGTCTTCGCGGAACCGGTGCATACTCTCTGTCAGGGCAGATTTTGGCAACATATGAGATTAAAGACACGACCGACAGGAGCGAACTTGAAAGCCTGTTTGAACAGGTATTTCATAATGCAACCGCAGAAATCAAAAAGTTTATTGCGGATAATCCTGATGCCGACCACTTTTATCCCGACGAGTCCAAAATGGATCATGACCCCGACAAGCTCCTTTATCTGATGGCTCTTATTCATAATGGCAGAGAAGAAGATGTGTTGGCGATAATAAAAGATGCACGCAAGAATAAGCACCGCTGTATGTTCCGCAGCGGAATGTTCAGCGACAGTTACACCTACATCAAGCGTTGGTGCAACGGAAAATCAATATTTAGAGGGTTCCATAAACTGATTTTGGCACATTTGACGTGTTCGGGGCATTCTGAAAATATACTACGTGTTTCGACAGGTCACAATACGGAAACACGAGAACGCAAACCGTGGTACAGGCTGTTGCCCGAATGGGTCTATTGGATTATATTTGCCCCGATATATCTACCAATATTCTTTTATTTCTTTGACCTGCACAGGCGTACACTTTACGACATACATTGGTGGATCTGGGGTGTCGGTTGCATGTTGTTTGCGGTATATTTCCTTGTTCTGACAATTAAAAATGGATTAAAAGGAAATGGCTTTTTAGTAGGCACACTTATGTCGGTTACCTTTGGAGTTGTATCAGGAATAATGGCGGTCGGCGTTTGCATCGGATTATTCGATGGTATAAACAGGTTGTTTGCCTCCGAACCTATAAATAAAACTGCCATAGTAACGAATATGAAATTTCATCATGTCGGCAGAGGCCGAGGGGACTTCAGCCGATTTATAACAGTAGTGAAATGTACACCGGATAATAAGACATTGAAGATTGACGATGTGGGACTATATAATGTGCCACCCCAAAGCGAAGTCATGATAAGCTACAGACAAGGTCTGTTTGGAATTGACATATTTGACAACTTCAATTATATGCCGGAATAAAACATATAATTGGAGGATTAGAGAAAAATCCTTGTTTGAAGATGATTTTCATGCACGTTTGGGACATTTGTCACATTCAATGTCAATTACTCTTTGTAATTTTGCGATAATACAGATAATAGACTCTCATGAAACTGCTAAGGGCCTTATTCTACCAATATTATTGGTGGCAGATGCGACAGGAACAGGATGGATTCTTCGTTCCTCTGTTGGCTGTGTTCAGTGTCCTGTGTCCGATTTTTGGGATAATCGGTTTTGTAATGATTTCGGCTGATGTTACAGATATTATTGATTTGAAGAAATATGATGTGAAAATATTAATTTCAGCCATGTTCATTCTCGGACTCGCCGCTTTATGGTGGTTGCTTTTACGAAAGAAACGATATAGAGCGATAATCTGCGAACATGATGTCTATAATATTTCTGTATATCGAAGGCTTGCGGTGATATATCCAATTCTATCTGCAACACTTTTCTTTATTGGACTGTATATCGGTTATCTACATAATTTAGCAACGATAACTCAATGATTATTAGCGTATGAATCGCCACATCAATAAGTTTCAGCAACAAGGATTCATAATCCTGATGATATGCTCGGCTATAATGCTTGGCATCGGGATTTATATGTTTGTGGCTGATCTCAATTCGACAAGCATAGTAACAGGATGGCGTTTTAATCCTTCCGAGCAGACTATATCATGGCAAACTCCGGTATTCGGAGCGATTGTCATGCTCATTTTTGGTATTCTTATTAAAATAGACAAGCCCAAATTACCGAAAATGGACATCCAAGGTAAACGCACTTTCGTATTTGAAAAGATAACTGATTACCTGAAGGAAAATGATTTCAAGAAACGAGGCAATCATTTCTACAAAAGCAACGGTTCTATAGGTTATTGTGTGAACATTCAGAATGACAAATGGAATAATGCCAATCAAATCCGCTTCACATTGAATGTCGGTATATTTACCAATGCTTTTTGGCTTGAATGTATGGATTTCAAAAATACCGGGATTATCCCTACTTTCCCCAAGGAATATGAATGTGCTATCCGGGAGAGAATCGGTGACTTGCTTCCGGTCAAAGAGGATAAATGGTACAGCATTACCTCAAGCATGGATGTAACGAAACTATGGTGCGAAATAGAGCGCGACCTAACAGAATATGCCCTGCCGTTCTTTACCCGTTACAACACCGAGTCGGATGTCATACCCAATCAATATATTTATCGGAAAGGAGGCAAACGATGAAACTGATTTATCGGGCGAAATGGATATTTGTCATATTGTTTGCGATTACGTTCTTCTTTTCTTTCGCTGTTCTTTTTGCTGGAGGAACTGTCAAGATTAATTGGAGTCTATTAATCGCAAATATATTGCTGATATTCGCACAGACGGCAAATGTGGTCTTTGCATTCAGGAACAAGTATAAAGAGGTCGGAGCCACTTTGTCAGTGATTCTTTTTATAAATATCGGTCTGATGTTGTTCGTATATGTCATGAGTTGGAATTATTCCGTTAAAGCTTTAACAATAGGTTTTGAATGAAAAAGTCGTTATATCTCACTGCCGTTGTCGGTAATTTTCTATTGCTGGTTTACGCTGCTGTCCTTATTGTCGGGATAAGTGGAGGTTGGCTTGACCGTGAGTTGTGGCTGCACTCCGATGAGGCTAAAGTAGCACAGCTACTGCTCATGGCTTCGGCAATGGGATTGTTGTTTGCCAATATCCGTATTAGCCGTGTACGATACGGTGGCAGGTATCTGTCATTGATACTCTGCGGAAACTTCTTTGTCAATCCTTTCCTGAGTCTATATTTCCTGAGTGGCAAAGCAGACGGCAAACAGGAATCGGAGACATTTCCAAAGCGCAAGGTCTATCTATTCCTTCGCAATGTGCAACTGTTTTGGCTGCTATATACATTGGCGGCGGTATTCTATACGCCACTGATTGACTCCAAAATAGGCGGTATATTTTATATAGCTTTGATTATAGCTGTCTCTGTGTTCATACAACGCAATATAGCGATAGCCATAAAACAAGACACGCCCGGATACATATTGCTAAACGTATGGTTCTGTTTTTTCTACGCCCCGATTTATTCACGCCGCATCCTTAAAAACAACTGGTTATGAAAAATAAAGAGGAAATTCAAAGCGTGATTAACCGTTGCAAAAGAAGTGGAAATTTCAAGAGGCTTCGTATCTATCTTCGTAAGTTATTGGCGGACATGCCGGATGAATATTACCTGTTAGCCGAGTTGTCATCTGCCTGCTATCAATTAGAAAAGTATGATGAAGCCCTCACCCATGCACATAAAGCGTATGACATCGCTCCTACAGACTATTGGGTAAGATATATCTATGGCTGTGCATTAACTGCAAACGACAAATTGGAAGAAGCGGCTGAATTGTTTGATTCCATCATAGCCTGCGATGTTATGTTTCTTGCAAATTATGAACACGGCGAGGGAAAAAGATGGGCTGACTCTTTATTGAATGACAGCCTATATATGAGGGCTGTTGTTTTTCAGCAAGAAGGCTGTAGTATTGAGGCTCGCGATATGTTCCTACGCCACAAGAGTCTTAGGAGGCGAGGGTTATACAGTGATTTCTCTATTCGTCAGGTTGATAATCATATTAGGACTTTGGATGTTAACATAAGCGATTAAATTAGTGTTATATGCCATGTCAATATTGATATGGACTTTTGGCACATTCAACGAAAAAAGAATCCAGCAATTGAAAGCCATGAAGGCTGGGCGGCACGGTAAATATTCAGTCCCGACATGGCGTCTTTTTTCGATGCTTCCTGTCAGCTTCGTCTGGTATGTTCTGATGTATTGGTTGATATTACAGATAATAAACTCATGAAAAAGCAGCGGGAAAGGATAAAACTCTCGGACCAATCGGCTTCACACGATTCGATTTATTCACCTACCAAATCCGCAAACACTGACACTATGGCACGAGGAAAGCAGACCTGCAAGATACTGAAAGAGATACGTCGGCAGATAGCCGAGGCTAACGGCATTGAGTTCGCCACGTCGGAATGTCGCTACAAGGGCGACTGCCTCGGCACATGCCCCAAGTGCGAGGCCGAGGTGCGCTACCTTGAGCAGCAGCTCCGCGCCCGCTCTCTCTCCGGAAAAGCTATTGCCCTCGCCGGTATCTCGACCGGAATGATTCTTATGTCGGGATGCAGCGGCACATCAACAAGCAGTAGCAACATCAATGAAATGGAAGGTGTGGTCATCTATACTGAGGAGGTGGAGGATACGGTAGAGGAAAGTGAAGTGCGTGAGATATGGTTGGAATCTCAGGTAGACGTAAAACCAGAGTTCCCCGGCGGAGATGATGAGATGCGTAATTTTTTCGATGAATGTTGGCGTAAAGAAAAAGATGCAATCATCGGCAGTGCCAAGATAAGTTACACCGTGAATTTCAAAGGGGAAATAGAAAATCCCGAGATTATCGAAGGTGACACCTTACTTGGCAAACAGCTCATACGTATTATAAACCAATTCCCCAATCATACTCCGGGAAAGAGAAACGGCAAGCCCGTTGATGTATATAAGACGTTTTCATTCTCATTGTCTCTACAAATCGGGGTAGATACAATTAAATGAATACCCATGAGACTTCCAAAGAGTTTATGCCCGAATAGGCTGCTCTGACATAACCTCATGTCTGGATCCCGTAATCGCAGCTCACAAAAAACTAACGGAGCTATATACGCGGTTGAGGCTCTGAAATTGGCTCCATGTGGATTGTGACAATGGAATTTTCGCCAAACTGGCTTTTTATAGCCCGTTCAGCCCGCGATGCAAGAGCATGGGCTTCCGACAGGCTCATGCCGCCATCCATCTTGACATGCATGTCGGCCGCAATGGTGCAACCTATGCGACGAGTGCGGAGATTGTGCACGTTTTTGATACCGTCAATCGACATCACAAGTGTTCTGATTTCACGTTCCTGGCTATCGGGCAGCGACGCCTCAAGCAATTCGCCCACCGAAGGACGAATAATATCATAACCGCTTTTGATAATAAACATGCTCACCATCACCGCAGCCAACGGGTCGAGAATACGCCACTGCTCTCCGAGAAACATCGCTCCGGCTATACCGACCAATGTTCCTGCCGACGAAATGGCGTCGCTGCGATGATGCCATGCATTGGCTATCACAGCCTGCGACTCTGTGGCTCGGCCGACCTTGACCGTATAACGATAAAGCCACTCCTTTGACGCTATCGACAAAACAGCGACAATCAGAGCCACCATGCGCGGACGCGGAAGATGCTCGCCGTTAAAGCTACGCACCACCTGCTCTATGCCGCTTATCAACAGGCCTATGCCGGCCATGGCAAGTATACAACCTATAATCAGCGTGGCAAGTGTCTCGTATTTTCCGTGACCGTAATCGTGACCTTTGTCGGAGGGCAATCCGGCAATTCTGACAAATATAAGCACTATCGCATCAGTGACAAAGTCGCTGAGCGAATGAACGGCATCGGCAACCATCGCCGAACTGCGTCCGATGATTCCGGCAACAAGTTTCAGTACTATAAGCAGGGCATTTACAACAGTCCCTATCAATGTCACTTTATAAATCTCCTTCTCTCGCGATGTCATACTTCACAATAAATAGTCCACAAAATTATAAACATTCGATGACTTATTTTTGTTTCCCGGCCATGAAATTTTCAATAAAAAGACACAAGAGAGACACAAGCCTTTAATCCTCAACTGACTAAAGACGTGTGTCTCTCTTGCGGCTTTTGCCGTTATTTATTTCTTATCACTTGCCGCCCTGACGACCACCCTGACGGTCCTTGCGCGCGGGCAGAGGCTTGGCATCCTCAGTGAGTTTGAGCTCCGATCCGTTTGAAAGCTCCACTTCATATCCGCCACGCTTGCGCGATATTTCCACGATGGTCTGGCCTTTAAAGTTGGTATCGACATATTTCACGATAGCCGAAGGGATAATTTCGGAGGGTACAGCCGTGCCGCGGGCGGCCTTGACTTCCTTCCACTGTCCGTCCGACATGAAGTCAATCTCGGCTCCGCTCACAAGGTCTACCTCATACTCGGTGCCGCGACGGCCATTGTCCTTCTCAGCCTTTTTCACCTGGTCCTTGGGAAAATACTTGGTGATAAAGGCCTGAGCCGCCTTGGGAAGTTCAGACTGATTGATAGGTGTACCGGCATACATTGCCGAACTTACAGATGCTGCGATTGCCACGAGCATCAGTGTCATGAATTTTTTCATCGTTTTTGTTTGTTTTATTTGGGTTGAAAAATATTGCTGAGATTGTTGAATGCCTGGATGTATTTGCGTCCTACAGGTATGGGACGAGGATGATTGCGCAGATAGATTGTGCGGTTGGAAAACCGCTCGATGGCGGCGGTCGATACTATATATGAGCGATGTACCCTCACAAATCTGTCGGACGGCAACACTGACTCCATCTCTTTCATTGTAATCTGTGACATCAGCATCGGCTTATCCTTACGGTAGACCTTCACGTAATTGTCCATCGCTTCGATTAGTATTATGTCTTTGAGACCGACTATTACAGTCTTGTGCTCCGCTTTCAGAGCCAGACTGCCGGGGTCATCGTCCTGCCATGCAGGACGGATAAATTTTCCGGCTTTCTCCATAGCCCGTTCAAACCGAGGATAGAAAATAGGCTTGTGGAGAAAATCGACAGCATCGACATTAAAGCCGTCGAGCGCGTATTGCGAAAATGCGGTCGTGAATATCAGACATGTGCCTTGAGGTAGCTCGGCGGCCAGCTCAATGCCGTTGTGAGAATTCATCTCTATGTCCAGAAACACTATATCGGGCCGCGTGGCACGCACACATTCCATACCCGAGACGGGCGATGTGAAACACTGAAGCTCGACATCGCCATAACGCTTGCAGTATTCCTCGATTATGCTCAGAGCTATCGGCTCGTCATCTATGGCTACACACTTGATCATCTGGTCAGTTCTATGCTTAATTTTACTTGATAAAAGATGCCATCATTGTCTATGTTTATCTTATGGGCTGACGGATACAACAGTTCGAGCCGTCTACGGCAATTCTCAATGCCCATATGTTCGCCTATGCGCCTTACGGGAAATATGCGGTTGCGAGTGGCAAATTCGAGCCGTCCGTCACACTCCCTCAACACGATGGTGATGACACTCTTCTCCACCGGCGAGACTCCGTGTTTGAAACAGTTCTCGACAAAAGTCACAAGAAGCATCGGCGGCACTTTAAGGTCGTCATGGGCCACATCAATGTCGAGCGACACTTCGGTCATTTCGTTAAGCCGTAGCGACTGAAGGCCAACGTATTGCCTGATGTAATCGGCCTCGTCGGACAGCGGCACAAGATCACGCTGCGAAGTGGTGTGGACATAGCGCATCATGGATATAAACTTCTCAAGCGACTCCAGAGCCTTTTCATTATGAGTTAGAAACAGCCCGTAGAGCGAGTTGAGTGTATTAAACATGAAGTGTGGCTTTATCTGAGCCTTGTAGAGAGCTATCTCGGCCTTTTCGCGCTCCGCTTCCACTGCACGACGCCTGGCTTTCTGAAGATTGGCCTGAGTCAGCAGCCCGACTGCAAAACTGAACGCCTCGACTATCATGAATAGCGACCACACGGCCTGCTGATATTGCTGAATGTTGGGAAACACTCTTGTGATGCCGACGTCATGTATATTGGGCTTGGGATTGTAGAGACTGACTTGGGCTAGTGCGAAAGTGCCCGCAGCCGACACCAGTATCATAACAATGCCAAACGCCATGAGACGCCCTCCGCGAAACAATGCCGGGACCGTCAGAAAACGGTTGAAGAAATATACCGCATACAACCACACGCCCACGGTAAAAATATACCAGGGAAAGTTGTGACACCATCGCTCTATAGGAAAAATCATTGCCATGACCGGCAATACGATTATGCAGAAAGCGAGGTCGATATATAGCGATACATTCTTCATTCGTCCTGTGACAACTGATTGCGGATACAAAGTTAAATATTTTATAATTAGCGTCCTACAACGTTCTGAGTCGTTAGCCATCACTCAAGAGCAGTTGGCCAATATATGATAGACGGCTGTATTGCCAAAAGGTTTAATCATGTAATTTTGCTCCAAAAAACATAACGTGTGATGACAGTAAAGACATTCATTGACCGCCCTATTCTGGCCGGAGTCATATCAGTGCTCATAGTAATCCTCGGAGTAATCGGACTGGTGCAATTACCTATCGAACAATTCCCCAACATCGCTCCTCCGACAGTAAGAGTATCCGCATCCTACACGGGAGCCAATGCCGAGACTGTGCTCAAGAGTGTGATCGTGCCGCTCGAGGAGTCGCTCAACAGAGTTGAGGATATGATGTATATGACATCTACAGCCACCAATACCGGCACCGCCTCGATAACCATCTATTTCAAGCAGGGAACCGATGCCGACATGGCAGTGGTGAATGTTCAGAACCGTGTGGCGTCGGCCCAGGGACTCCTCCCGGCCGAAGTGACCAAAAGCGGTGTTACCGTACGCAAACGTCAGAACAGTACGCTCAAATCCATCACCCTCTATAGTCCTGACGACTCTTTCGATGCGAGTTTTCTCACCAACTACATGAAAATCAACATCGAGCCACAGATCTCACGTATCGCAGGCGTAGGCGAACATATTCAGTGCCGAATATGCCATGCGCATATGGCTTGATCCCGCAAGAATGTCACAGTATGGACTCACCCCGGCCGATATCAACCAGGTGCTCGCCCAACAGAACCTCGAATCACCAACAGGCACACTCGGAGCCGAGTCGATGAACACGTTTCAATACGTTCTAAAATATCGCGGACGTTATGAAGAAGCCGCCGACTACGAAAACATGGTAATCAAATCCCTCCCCAACAGCAACCTTCTTCGGCTCAAAGACGTAGCTACCGTCGAGCTCGGATCGGTCAACTATGCAATGCTCAGCGAGACCTCTGGCCATCCGGGAGCAAACGCAATGATAGCCCAGACAGCCGGCTCCAACGCCAACGAAGTCATCACCGAAATCGACAAGACCCTTGAGGACATACGCGGCAAGCTGCCTCCGGGCATGGTGCTGACCGACATATCAAGCACCAAAGATTTTCTCGACGCATCTATCGGCAAAGTAATCGAGACTCTTGTCATAGCTTTGATACTGGTGGTGCTGATAGTCTATCTATTTCTCCACGATCTGCGCGCCACCCTCATCCCCGCCCTGTCGATTATGGTATCGCTCACCGGCACATTCTCCTTCATTTACGCGGTAGGGTTTACACTCAACATGCTCACACTGTTTGCACTCGTACTCGTCATCGGCACTGTTGTCGATGACTCGGTGGTGGTAGTCGAAGCCGTACAAGCCAAATTTGACAGCGGCCACAAAGACCCATATCAGGCTACAGCCTCGGCTATGGGCGGACTCTCGGCCGCACTCATCACTACGACAGTGGTATTCATGGCAGTCTTTATACCCGTATGCTTTATGGGCGGGACATCCGGAACGTTCTACACGCAGTTTGGTCTCACAATGGCGGTGGCGGTGGGCATCTCGCTCATCAACGCCATGACGCTATGCCCGGCCCTCAGCGCGCTGCTCATGCGTCCGGCCAAAGAGGACGGCAGCCGGCACGGATTTGTGAAACGATTCCATTATGCTTTCGACCGTTCGTTTGCCGCCGTGACCGGACAATACCGCAGCGGCGTTATGTTTCTGTTTCGTTTCCGCTGGATAGTCCTGACTCTGTTTCTACTCTCGGGAGGCGCGCTGGTGTGGCTTGTGTCAACCACCAAGACAGGGCTTGTGCCACAGGAGGACATGGGCACAATCAGTCTAAATGTCCAGGTAGCTCCAGGCAGCAATCTTGCCGAGACAAGCGAGATTATGGACCGTATAGAGGATGCGATCAAGGATATTCCCGACATCTACATATATTCGCGCGTGACCGGTAAAAATGCCCGTCACGACCAATCGGCATCAGCCGGTTCATTCAACATACGTCTGCGCGACTGGAGCGAGCGCAAAGGCTCAGGCCACGACATCAATGCAATAATACGAGAGATATATAAACGCACTGAAGGCATATCGTCGGCACAGGTGCGCGCCTCTCAGTCTCCAATGATATCGGGCTACGGCACAGGCAGCGGCTTTGAGCTTTATGTGCAGGACCGCTCGGGAAAGACTACCGACGAACTGCTGCAAGTGACACGCGAGTTTATCGACTCGCTCAACTCCCGACCCGAAATCTCGCGGGCCTACACCACCTTCGACACCAAGTATCCCCAGTACATGGTAGAGGTCGATGCTGCGAAATGCCTCAGGATGAATGTTTCTCCGTCAGATGTGTTGTCGACTCTTGCCGGATATGTCGGCGGCAGTTATTCGTCAAACCTCAACCGATTCACCAAGCTCTATCGAGTAATGGTTCAGGCCACACCCGAGGCCCGACTCGACACCGAGTCACTCAAAAGCATGTATGTACGCACCGGCGACGGAGAGATGGCCCCGCTTGACAATTTCATTACACTCACGCGAGTCTACGGCTCGGAAAGTCTGTCGAGATTCAACCTGTTTCCGGCCATTTCGGTGTTTGGCGAGCAGGGCGACGGCTACAGCTCAGGAGAAGCCATCAACGCCATCAAGGAAGTTGCTGACAAATATCTGCCCACAGGCTACGGCTATGAATTTGGCGGCATGTCGCGTGAGGAATCCTCGGCAGGCAACACTACAGTAATCGTATTCAGCATATGCCTCGCGTTTATCTACCTCATCTTATGCGCGCTCTATGAAAGCATTACGATACCTCTGGCCGTAATCGCAGCCGTGCCCATGGGTCTGGCCGGATGTTTCATATTCGCCCGCTGGTGGGGCATTGAAAACAACATCTACATGCAGATAGGACTTATCATGCTCATAGGTCTGCTGGCAAAAACCGCCATACTGCTCACTGAATATGCCACCGCCCGTCGCAAAGAGGGTATGGGACTCATTGCCGCAGCAATTTCTGCGGCCAAAGCCCGCTTCCGTCCCATCATCATGACCTCGGCAACGATGATATTCGGCATGCTTCCGCTTATGTTTGCATCGGGTGTAGGAGCCAACGGTAATATTTCGGTCGGAGTCGGGACTGTAGGCGGACTGCTCTTCGGCACATTGGCTCTGCTGTTTATGGTACCGGTATTCTTCGTTGTATTCCAATACATACACGAACGTATCATGCCCAAGAGAACACGTGGACAGGTAGACATACCAAGCTCGAACCATGGTAATTGACGAGAATACAGGGCGTGGAAGGACTGACTTTTTCATGACTTGCGGTGTATAATTATGCTGCAAAGTTACACATCGGTTATCCCTAAACAGTGCGATAATATCATTAATTATTTTCGATGAATCTCGGTCCGACATGCCCACATCCACCTCGACGTTTACCCATCAAAGCATGCAGTTTGCCACTTTTATATATTTCACAGCCGCCGATACACCATTACATATCAGCAACATACACATGCAATACTCATTAATAGGTATTTTTTGACGAGCATAAACTTCCGACCTTTGCACTGCTAAAACAATAAAAAAAGGTATGACATCTCGGAAAAAGTATTTTTTCAGTATAATCACTCTTCTGACTATCGCAATCTCCACATTCGCCGCAGGAAAACCGGGAATGATCTCAGGTAAAGTGCTATCGACCGACGGTGAACCGATCGACTTTGCCACCGTATTTCTGAAAGGGACATCATACACATGTTCCACCGATGAGAAAGGACTTTATCACCTTTCTGCTCCTGCCGGAGATTACACGATAGTATACACATCCGTAGGATTTGACAAAAAAGAATTTAAAGTAAACCTCAAAGCAGGTGAACGAGACAAAATGGTGGTCAAACTCAAACCATCGACCAATCTCGGTGAAGTAATCGTGGTCGGCAATCAGCTCAGCAAAGTGAAAAACTCAGCTTTCAATGCCACAGCCATCAATACCCGTGAACTCACCAACACCACCAAGACTCTCAGCGAAGCCTTGGCCAAGGCTCCGGGCATGAAGATACGCGAGAGCGGAGGCGTAGGGTCTGACATGGCTGTGACAATGGACGGCTTCAGCGGCAAGCATGTCAAAGTGTTTATCGACGGCGTGCCGCAGGAAGGCGTAGGAAGCTCGTTCGGGCTCAATAATATCCCGGTCAACTTTGCCGACCGCATAGAGATTTACCGCGGAGTCGTGCCTGTAGGGTTCGGAGCCGATGCCATCGGCGGCATCATCAATATCGTAACACCACGACGCCAGCGCAAATGGTTTATGGACGCATCTTATTCCTATGGTTCGTTCAACACCCACAAATCATATGTCAACTTTGGCCAGACTCTCCGTAACGGTTTTAAATACGAGATAAACGCATTTCAGAACTATTCCGACAACAACTACAAGGTAGATGTGCCCGTCGAAGACTTTACCACCGGCTCACTCGACACCAAGACTTTGTATCGTGTAAACCGCTTCAATGACAAATATCATAATGAGGCTGTGATGGCTAAACTCGGTTTTGTCAACAAGAGCTGGGCCGACCGCATACTGGTAGGCATCAACTATTCTCACATGTATCAGGAAGTGCAGACCGGTGTGCGACAAAAAATAGTGTTCGGACAGAAACATCGTCACGGCAATACGCTCATGGGGTCACTGGAATACAGCAAGCGCAACCTTCTCACACAAGGGCTTGATGTGTCGTTCAACGCTAACTACAACCGCAACCTCAACACCAATGTCGACACCGCAGCCGTAAGATACAACTGGCTTGGCGAGACTATTCCCATCAGCTCTCCCGGCGAACAGTCCAACCAGCTCTCCGAAGCATGCAACAACAACTGGACTGCGACATTCACTGCCAACTACCGCCTCGGAAGGCACCACATGTTCACGCTCAACAATGTGTTCAACACATTCAACCGCTCCAACCGCAACCTCCTTACCACGCCACCGAGCGAAGATGAGTTTGCAAAGGTCACAAGCAAAAACATCGTAGGTCTTTCCTATCGCTACACGCCTGTCCGACAGGTGAGTCTCTCGGCTTTCGGCAAACAATATCACCAATATGTGTCGGGCCCGGTCGCCACGACATCAGCCCAGGACGAATATACCGTTGCCTCACACACTGTCGATTATTTAGGATATGGAGTGGCCGGCACATGGTTCATGCCGCTCGGATTTCAGCTCAAAGCCTCATATGAGAAAGCCTATCGTCTGCCGACCATCGAAGAAATATTCGGTGACGAAGACCTTGAGATGGGCGAGATGGACATCAAGCCGGAGTCAAGCAACAACATCAACCTCAATCTCAGCTATGACGCCACTTTTGGCAGCCACACAATGTATGTGGAATCGGGTCTGATCTATCGCGATACCCGCGACTACATACAGCGCAACATCGCATCGCTCTCAGGCGGAAAATTTGCCGCGACCTATATAAATTACGGCAAAGTCAAGACCGCCGGAGTAAACGTGTCGGCCCGCTACAACTTCTCCAAATGGATGAGCCTCGGCGGAAACCTCACCTACATGAATGTACGTGACAAATGCCGCACGATGCCCAACACCACTGCGGCCAACCTCTCCTACGGTCAGCGCATGCCCAATCTGCCCTACTTCTTCGCCGACTCCGACATCAACTTCTATTGGATCGGTCTCGGTCGCAAGGCCAATACTCTGACAGTCACGTATGACAACCAATACACCCGCAAGTTCTGCTACTATTCGTCAATCATCGGATCAAACAGCGATGAGTATATGATACCCGACCAGTTTGCCCACAATCTGACATTTACCTACAGCATCCGCAGCGGTCGCTACAATATATCGCTGGAGTGTCGCAACTTCACCGACGCCAAGCTCTATGACAACTTCAGTCTCCAGAAAGCAGGACGCGCATTTTATGGCAAATTCAGAATATACTTCGGAAATTAATAATTAACAAAATCATAAATCACCCAATGAAAAAACAGTTTGTATGGGCTTGTGCCCTTGCCGTGTCGGCCTCTGCGCTGACCGCCTGCTCTGATGACAATGACAACGCCGGCAGCAATGACTACAACGGTGCCTCATGCGGCCCGCAGTTTGTCATCGCTACTACCGTAAGCGCGTCGGGCAATTCCTCTTACGTACTTCTCTCCGCGCCCTCGCTTGATGAAGGCAGCGTGTCGCCTATCAATAACGGATGTACCAATTCGGGAGCCACACAGTGGGTGTATAACGGAGACTATGTATATGGCCTGCAATATCGTCAGGGTAACGACGGCGCGACACAGCGATTCGCTCTCCGGCCCGACGGCAAAATCGAAGCCGACTCAAGAGAATTTTTCATCTCACGTTTCTCCTCCTACGGCATAGCCGGCGATAACATTTTCACGATGTCGACCGCCGATGGCCTCTCTGAATATGCTGATGCCAACGGCTATACTCCCAAGACTCTGACCTTCACTCGCCTCGACTGCGAGAACGGCACATCGACTTCCAACGTCAATACCGGCAACCGCTATTCGGTAGAGAACTATGTAGGCACAGGTGAATACGTGACCGTGTGCGGCCTTGAACCTGTCGGTTCACGTATCTTTGCAGGAATCGTTCCCATGGGTCTCAGCCAGTACGGCTATGCTGACGGCAACGGCAAATGGCTCCGCAGCGAAGAGTATCGCGACCTTGTAACAACTGCCGACGGTGGCTCTGGCGGAGGCTCTTACAAAAAAGGAGAGATCTCCGGCACACAGTATCCCGACAGATGTTATGTTGCCATCTATGACAATAACGACCTGCTCAACCCTACCATCGCGATGACTGAAAAAATCAGCTCGCCTGCCGGGCGTTATCGTTCACAGTATTATCAGTCGGTATGGGCCGACGACAAGGGTGATGTGTACGTATTCTCACCCAGCTATGCCAAGACCATGACCTCCGACCTGCAGAAAGCCACAGTGAATGCCGGTGTGGCACGCATTCCCAACGGGGCCAACGATTTTGACGATTATTACTGCGATATCGAAAGCCTCTCGGGGGGCTATTCATTCCTTCGCAACTGGTATATCAGCGACAGTTACTTCCTTATGCAGATGTATGACAAAAAACTGAACGCAGGCGGCACCCTGACTGCCCTCTCGCTTGCCATCTTCGACGCTGAGGCCAAGACTCTGAAATATGTCGACATGCCTGACAACGTATCGGCTATAGGCAAGACCATATATGCCCGCAACGGATATGTCTACATCCCCATCAGCTTCACCGAGGGTTATCCCATAATTTATCGCATCGACCCGAAGACCGCTGTGGCCACCAAGGGCCTGACTGTCGAAGTGACTTCAATCGAGAGCATCGGTCTTCTCAATCCGATTGACTGATAAAGCGACAAAAGATATATGAAACTGTTCAGAAAACTCCATCTGTGGCTGTCGGTGCCATTTGGCATCTTCATCACACTGATATGCTTCTCGGGCGGCATGCTCATTTTCGAGCAGGAGATCACCAGAGCTATAAAAAGCGATGTATATTATGTGACGTCAGCCGGCGAGACCACTATCCCCATGGGAGAACTCATGGAGACTGTCAAAGCCACCCTGCCCGACAGTGTTTCTATCACAGGCGTCACAGTATTTTCCGATCCAGGACGCACCTACCAGGTAGCACTTTCCAAGCCACGTCGCGCGTCACTGTTCATCGACCAGTATTCAGGAGAAATCACAGGCCGCTATGAACGTCTCGGATTTTTCTCCTTCATGTTCAAGATGCATCGCTGGCTTCTTGACAGTGCCAATCCTCACGGAGACGGACTGAAGATAGGCAAGCTCCTTGTAGGCATCTCGACCATCATCTTTGTCATCGCACTTATCACCGGCATAGTGCTTTGGTGGCCACGTGCACGCCACAATTTCAAGCACAGCATGTCAATATCCCTATCCAACGGATGGAAAGGTTTCTGGAAAGGTCTGCATGTGGCAGGCGGCATGTACGCGCTGATTTTCGTGCTCGCGATGGCTCTAACCGGCCTAACCTATTCGTTCAGCTGGTATCGCACAGCTTTCTATGCCATATGCGGTGTAGAGCATACGCCTCGCAATTTCGGACAAGGCACTCCTACAGCCGAAGGCAACAAAGAGAGTCGTGGCAATCGTGGCGGACGAGGTGAAGGGCGAGGCAATCGTAGCCATGGAGGCGGTGAATATCGCGGTGGCCATAAACGCTCCGAGTTTGGACGCTGGCAGCAGGTGTATGACGAACTTAAAGTCAAGAATCCTGATGCTCCCCAGATTTCAGTCGGTCCGGAGACCGCGTCAGTAACCATCGGCAATTATGGCAATCCGCGTGCGGCCGACCGTTATGAGTTCAACCGTCGCACAGGCGAGCTGACTCTCTCCGCGCCCTATGCATCTGCCGTTGAAGCCGACAAACTGCGTGGATGGATTTACTCCATCCACACCGGAAGTCTCGGCGGATTTGTCACCCGTCTGCTATGGCTGCTCAGCTCTCTGCTGGGCGCATCGCTTCCGCTCACTGGCTATTATCTTTGGATCAAGCACATGGGCAAGAAAAAAGACGGTTACCATCCTCATGTCCGGGCATAGACTTCATGCATAAAAGGATAGATTAGATTGGAATATAGCAGTTGTCACTTCATCTTTGTGACAACTGCTATATTTTTTCTCTCACGCCACCGGCACGGCTGAGGCTGAACAGTCCGGCCATGATGGCAAAGCCTATAGCGGCATACAGACACACGCGCACCGATGTTACTACACCCGTCGTCATAGCAAATACAATGGTGACGAAAGTCGCACCCAACGTCTGCCCGACAAGACGGGCGGTACTCTGCATGCCGCCCGCACCGCCGGTACGATGTACAGGGGTGGCCATAACCATTACGATATTGTTAGGAGTCTGAAACAGGCCGAAACCAATGCCACACACGGCCATGCGCCACGCTATATTCCACTCGGCTATTCCCGACGATGGCGCGGAAATCAGCAACACCACTCCGACCGCATAGACAGCCATGCCGCATGCAGCAGTGATTCCGGCATTATGACGCTCGACATAACTGGCTGCCAACGGCGATACTATCATTGTGGCCAACGGCCACGGCGTCATAAGAAGCCCAGTAGTTATTTCCGAGAACCCATAACTGTTGAGAAACATAAACGGCAACGCAATCATCGCCAGATTCTGGGCTATGAAAGAGCACACCGATGTGGAGATGCTCAGCGAATAAAGCCTTATACCAAACAGGTCGACCGGCAACATCGGCGATTCCATGCCAAGCTGACGGCGCACATAGAAAATGCCTGTCACAACTCCGACTGCCAGTATACACGTATTGACTGTCACATCACCCTTTCGGGCAAAATTACCGACCGACAGAAATATTAGCCCGAACACTACTACATTGAGTATCGCACTCAACCAATCATAATGTCCGTGATGCTCTCTTGAGGGATTTGGAGGCAATAGCTTCTTGCCAAGAATAAATGCAACAAGTCCAAAAGGCACATTTATGAGAAAAAGCCAATGCCACGACGCGCCTGAAAGCACAGCTCCTGCTATGGTAGGTCCGGCAGCGGTCGCTATGGCGATGACCATAGCATTAAGAGCCAGCCCGCGGCCAAGCACCTCGCGCGGATATATGAGCCGCGTAAGGGCTATATTCACACCCATGACACTTGCGGCCCCTACCCCTTGCAATGCCCTGGCGGCTACAATCATGGCAAACGACCCGGACAATGCGCACATCACTGACGAAATCGTAAAGACCAGCACTCCGGCCATGAAACACCGACGATAACTGTATCGGTCGCCAAACGATGACATCGGTAGCAAAAGCATGGTAATGACCAACTGATAGACTGTAACAATCCATACAGCATCCGAGTCGGATATGCCAAACTTATCAGCCATAACCGGCAGCGCGACATTGACTACCGTGACATCCAGCACAGTCATCACAAGGACTATCAGCACAGCGATGACAGCCACATAATTTCTTATCGAAAACTTAACAGCAGACATATTGTCATTTCTTTCTTAACCTTATATTTTGAAAAACGTGATTGCTTATTTAAGTAATAAGATACGTTCCCTTAAAAAAGTTTAATTTTACCCGTAAACAATACGTTTATGATGGTAAAATACATTAATTAAACCGATATTGGCAATAAAAATTATCAGCAAATCGATTGCAATATGGCCGTCAAACTATTAAATTTGCAAAATAATACCTCCAATAACACCAACCTATGCAAAAAAATGCGGATGGCAATCGAACACGAGCTTAAAAATATGACTCTCCGGCAACTGTGGGAACTGTTCCCGATAGTACTGACACCACATCAGTCTCAATGGATGATATGGGCCGATGAGGAGTGTGAAAGCCTTTACCGATTATTGTCCGTCATCTCGCCGTTAACAATCACTCATATCGGCAGCACAGCTATCGAGGGGATTCATGCCAAGCCAATTATCGACCTCCTTGTCGAAATTACTGCCAATCATGATTGGGAGAATGTCAAGGCACGTATGGAGTCGGCTGGATATATATGTATGTCAGCATCTATCGGCAGAATGAGTTTCAACAAAGGTTACACACCAGACGGATATGCCGACAGAGTGTTCCACATCCACGTCCGTGCTTACGGAGATAACGATGAAATCTATTTTCGTGACTATCTGAGGAGCCACCCCGAGACGGCTCGGGAATATGAGATGCTCAAACTAAGTCTACTGCCAAAATACAAGAATGACCGCGACGCATATACTGCGGCCAAATCAGACTTTGTAACCCGCATCACATCTATTGCAAAAGTATCGGCAAGTCGAAGAAGAATATGCCTTCTGACCTTAGCCAAGCCTTTGGATGGTTTAAACTTGCCACCGAAAACGCGTTAACCAATAAGGAATTATGCAATTAAAAAAAGATAGCTACCCCGAAACATTTTTACATGAACCACAATAATTAATGCCGACCGATGAATACACAACATGTGCTTATTACAAAGAATGGCGAGCAAAGGACCTCAAATGTGACATACGAACGCATATTCAATGCCCTGTACAATATCAAGTCCAACGAATATGTCACTCTGGAAAAGTGCCTCCCTGTCAAAATCATCCGGGAGGCCGAGGCTTTTGCCATGACATTCTATAAAGATTCGCGCTTCGCCGTATATTTCAGAGTACGGAAAACCGTGTTGCGGATGTGCAAAAACGGGATTGATTGCGAAAAAGCCATAGGCATGATGTGCGACTTCTTCCACTCGGCCAAATTGCCCGACATGACTGACTGGGCATGCGAGGAGCTGAGACCCGAGCCACAAAAGACATCGACAAGCCTTATGGTAGATGGCCAGGAATTCCGACATTTTGACTTTTCCGATGTTATGGCCGCACTTGAGAATATACGCGACGGTGTGTCGCGGTGGCTTAACTATACCATCTCCGGCGACAATGGCGGATACATGACCGTACGACGGTGTGAAAAGTCTGACGCTACCACCGCCTATAAAGTCGAATGGGTCAGATGGAACGATTCAGAGCCGACAGGATGTCGCGGGGTCATTACCGACTTCGCGGCTTTACGCGGATGGCTGTGGGAACTCGCGCTCAGTAATGAGTATCCCGCCCCCGGACCGCAATGGATAAATTTTGATGTCAACGATTATTTTCAGAAATTAGTATTCCGATTTTTAGACGAAGACGATGAACGGTAAATACAGCCTGCCTGTCGTGAAGGCAGTGGATCTTATATGGACAAGTTTTGACCGCGAGGAGATACATCGCGGCTATGCGATGCTTATGCAGGCGGCACAGCAGGGTGACGCCGACGCGTTGTGCTTCATTGCTCGCTGCTTCATGGGCGAAGAATACGTGTGGAGCGGGGCCGGCTTCGCCACCGACGATGCCAACGCTTCGATGCTGATGCAGAAAAGCGCGCTGACGGGAAGTGCCACCGGTGTGCTTTGTGCGGTGAGAAGCGGCAACTTCACCCCTGCTGTGCAGCGCGGCATGCCTTTTGCCTCTTTCAAGGAGGCTTTTGACGAAATACTCGGGCAGGCCGAGCGTGGAAATGCTTTTTGTTGCTACATGATAGGCAACGTCTATTTCTGGGGCGACTATCTTCTCGTGGAGCCCGACCTTGCCAAGAAGTTCAAGGATGAAAACAAATATAATGCCTGGGCCTATCCGATAGCAAAAGAATGGTATGAACGTAGCTTCCGGGGACGAGTATGTGCCGGCTGGGGCAACTACTGCGACATACGCAAATCGGGATTATGCGACATCAAGCAGGATGTCTACGAGGCATATTTCAGCGCACTTGCTGAAATATCGCCTGTAATATGCAACAACTACGGATTTTATCTCGAGACCGAAAAGAATAATCCCGAAGCCGGCCTCACTTACTATGCCAAAGCAGCCATGCGGGGCGACATGCAGGGTGCTTATAATGCCGGTCTGGACTATGACCAGGGAGTCGGCGTGCCGCAGGACATCGACACAGCTTTCGATTTTTACGAACTGGCCGCCTTCGGAAATCATCCGGGCGGACAGTGGCAGGTGGGCTACTACCATTTCCACGGCTGGGGTAAAGTCGAACAGGATTACGCAAAAGCGGCCGACTGGTTTGAAAAAGCATACGCCAATCCCAAATGCAAGGGCAGAAACAAACTGCAGTCAGCAGCCTATCTCGGCATATGCTACCAGGAAGGGCTCGGAGTAGTGCAGGACGATGACGCGGCTCTGGAATATCTCCTGGAGGCCGAAGAAGGCATCGATGACTTGTGGGAGCCAATAAACGGCATGGTGCTCAACGCTCTTGGAGTAGCCTATGCTTTCGGCCGCGGCACGGAGGAGGACGAAGAGCTGGCTTACCAATATTTTGAAGATGCAGCAAAGCTCGGATCGGAGGAAGCCCGGAAAAATCTCAAAGAGATGAACTCAATCGATCCGACCAATGGACAATCCCACAACGGAAAAAAAGAAATCGATCCCTTCTATCATAACCTGACGAAAAAAATCATAGACGCAGTGACCAAAGACATGCAGGAGATACTCTCACAGGTGGGTGACGAGCATATCTACGCGGCTGCATTGGTCACCGACAGCAATTGTGTCACTCTATTTCTCGCCGTCAACACCATAGAGTATCTGGCAGCCAATGATGACCCGGACAGCGAAACCCAATGGATGCCTGACGAATGGGGATATTCCGATGCCGACAACAGCCAACTGTCAAAACTCAGCAAATCGCTTTGGCAGCATTACAGCAACCTTCCGGGCGAAAAATTCTTCATCGATGCGGTAATATCAGCCATGAAACAGCTCAGGGACACAGGTGCCTTTGGGAAACACACCGGCGGGATGACTTGTTTCGTCTCCATGTCGGATGATGACAACGCCGAAAGCATTGAGAACGAATCAGCAATCCGAATAAATCCGCCATCCTTAGCCGCTACATTCCTGGACCGCGAGATATAACCAAATCCATTGCGATTGAAAATCATCGTAAAGACTTTGCTCTATCTGCATTTTGGGAATTTAAACTGTCTTATCCTGAAAAAGTTGGCTCATAAATGGAAAAAATCATGAGTCAACTTTTTCAGGATAAGACAGTTCCGAGGTGACGCATGAATTACACCGTCAGTAAATTCCTTAGCATTTTATGGAATTTTCAGAACCGCATTGAAAGTCAATGCTGAAATTATCACCAATATTCCAAAGGTCAACCGTTGGAATCCGACAACCTATTTATGATGTTTCCAATAATAAGCACATATACATACAGCAGTCATTAGCTCCGACACTGCCAGCGCAATCCATATTCCTGTCACTCCTATAGCGGTTGGAAGCAACAAAAACGATGGTATTAGAAATACCGGGCCTCTCAGCAAGGAAAATAATACGGAGGGGGCAACCTTGCCTATACTTTGGAAGTAGCCTATGGAAGCGATATTGAATATATAGGGGATGGCACAAAGCGCATAATAAGGGAATGCAGAAACGGCTATATTGCCGGAAGTGCTTTCAACCGAAAGAAAAATATCTGTCAGCGGGTATCTTCCAAGCAAAAACAACGCCCCCATTATCAATCCGCTGATTATCGCCGTCTTTATGGCAACCCTTTCCGTCGATTTCACGCGCTGAAAGTCACCGTAACCGTAGTTGAAACTTATAATCGGCTGTGCGCCTTGGGCTATTGAGTTGCCTACAAGAAATACAAACGGCAGATAATAACATATCAATCCGAATGCTCCGACCCCTGCATCGCCGAGATATTTCATCGTCATTATATTTCCAAGAAACATTGTCAACGCCATGACACCCTCGCCAAGCATACCCGAAACGCCTATTTTGCATTGTAGCCAAAGATTATTCAGCCATCCTTTCCAGCTTGCCGGATTTATCGGATTAAGCAATCTGAGTGACCTCGCGTAACCTGTGAGGTAGACAAGCACGACAGCAGCACCGACAACATAAGAAAGCGATGTGGCAATAGCTGCTCCTTTTATTCCCATTCCCAAAGGGAAAATCAATACATAATCCAATATGATGTTTACCAGTGCCCGCAATAACGTACACCACATTGCAAGCTTCGGATTTCCGTCAACCCTGAGTACAAACAGCCCTATCATGGCAAAGATGTCAAACAGGAATCCGGGAAGAATATAAACGAGGTATTCTACTGACACGCCTGTCAGAGTGTCTGAGGCACCAAGAATTCTGACGGTTGCAGCAGGAGATATGAACATGACGGACACAACAAAAGAGACGGTCAAAAAACCGAAAATCATACTTTGGGTTACATGCCTCCTCGCTGTTATCACATCTCCTTTTGCCAGCGCAATGGAGGCTGCAACAGAACTGCCCATGCCAAGCATAAGGCCAAGCCCGACAAAGAGCATCAACGGTGCCCATACGAGATTTACGGCAGCAACACCATCGGCACCAACGCCGTTACCGACAAATATTCCATCGGTAACAGTTACAAGCGATACGGCGAGCATACCGCCAAGGGTCGGGTAAAAATATTTACGAAACAGAGAATGAATCGGTGAAGTCTGTAGCTCCTTGTCTGTTATTTCCATATCCGGTTTTTAGTTTGCAAAATTAGCATTAATCCTAAAGATAATTTGGTGAATATAATTCCAGTTATGGTATATTTCAGGACAAATTCGTAAATTCGCACTTACTATGACACGACAGAATACAAATACACTACCGGCCGGAGCTGCTTTTGGCGTAAAATATCGGTTCAGCGGGATGTTGCTTGTCCTTGTTAAATCCGGCGAGGCGGCTGTTTCCATAAATGTATCGAGGCATAGATTGGCAACGGCAGACTTCATCATGCTTGCCGAGGAAGTATCCGTGATATGGCATTCCGTAAGTACAGATTTCTCCGCCGAGATAATAATTATACCGGAGCGAATCTATCAGGAAGTGTCATACCGCATACCCACCACGGCCTATTGGGATGCAGTGGAAATCGAGCCGGTGTTTCATCTCTCGAAAACATTATACCAGCTCATTGATTCATGGTGTCACATCTGGCATTTTCTGCAAGACACAACCGGAAACTCTTATCAAGACTCGGAGCTTACCTCCCATTTCCTCACTCTTTTCCTCGCGGTGGAGGATTACATCAAAAACAATGCAGGCGGAAAAGGCAGAAAAATGGATTCCGGCTCACGAAAAATCATGAACCGTTTTTATTCCCTATTGGCACTGCACAGCAAAGACAACATGAGCGTGGCAGAGTATGCCGACAAACTGAATATAACCTCGTCATATCTGAATAAGATCTGTGCCAGGAACAGACAGCCATCGCCAAAAGAGATTATCGATCAACAGACAGTCGTAGAGGTAAAAACATTGCTGCTGACAACACGGAAACCTATAAAGGAGATAGCATTGGACGTGAATTTCAAAGATGACTCCTACCTATGCCGTTTCTTTCGCCGCATGACAGGGCAAAGTCCGAAGGAATATCGGGAAAACAATTCATAGCCGCTTACCCATTGTCCTATGGTCGATGTTCCCTCAAAAATAGGTTTGGTTCAGTATTAGATATATACATAAACTAAACCGAACCAATAAATATATGCTTGGCGAAAGAAATGACAACACTGACAAACATTGTATTGAAGGATTCGTGCGAATAGCTGTCTCTGACTCCGGGAAAGGTTATTGATTACACAGACATTGACAGAATTTTTGACTTAATACTGACTTGTCGGAAAAAGGCTTCGGCATCGGACTTAATCTCAGTAAAAAATCATTGAATTACATCATGGCCGCATAACTGCTGAAAATCGTAATGACAAACCAGGGATGCAAAAACAATAGACTCAAACATTATGCCTGGATGACATTATAGATTTGAGCCAAAATTCATATTATTACATCGCATAGAGTATCCTATACATCGGAATCCTTAGCGATCATCTATCAGCCACTGTCCACTCGGGATTTTTGCGACGGGAGAATCCCCACACAAACAGCCGGTTGACAAACGAGTATTTCAGCCCTGCATAGTGTCGCGCTTTGTGAGGACAGACCGCGATACATCTGCCGCAGGATATACATTTGTCATTGTCGGTAACATACGGTTCGGCCGGACTTATAGCTCTGGCCGGACACATGTCGGCACACTTATGGCATGACCGGCATACTTTACGGTCGGCTTGCGGATGCAGGGGTACTCCAGCTATTTTCTTATAGGGGCGTTTGCCTTTTACGTTTAAGCCACCCTGTCGGCCGGCCATGACAGCCTCACGGCATGCGTTGCCAAAAGCCTTGAGTTCACGCTTGTCCTCCATGTCGGGCCGTTCCGAGCCCACAGTCGGGAATATTGAATGTTGACCGATAAAGGCACCGGCACCTATTACGTTGAATCCACACTGAGTAAGAATGTCGGTCAATTCGAGGAGCGCGTCGTCATAATCTCGGTTGCCATACACTACCATCGCTATCGCCTTCGCGCCATTGCCTTGCAATCGGCATAGGCTTTCAGCCACCATCCTGGGAAGTCGTCCGCCATAAACAGGAGCGGCGACTGTCACAATATCTTCTCCACCGGGATTAGGCATCTCCGCATTGAGGTTATCTGCAAGATTGATATCCGACACCGATTCCACGCCCAGTGTCGAGACTACAGCTTCGACACATTTACGCGTAGTGCCTGTCGCACTGAAATATATATTATATAAATGTGATTGGTTCATGTCGTTATGGATTATAATATTGCAAAATTACGAAAATTCACGTTATTCTCCTATATACGGCATGAACCACAAAATGTACTCTTTGTCACATTATATGTCTGATTTGTATGTCATCAGATATAGGCGACACAGGAGCAGACTCGTCTTTGAGGCTGTGTAACAACCAAAGTTAGGCAACCTCACCATAACGGTTTCGCAATCGGCTCAAAAAGGGATGATTATCACGAGATGACCATTCCCTCGCGTAGAGCCTGCTCCATATCGGGGCCTTTGATGCGACGTACCAAAGCCAAGGCGAAATCAAGCGTAGTGCCGGGCCCCTGGGATGTTATCAGTCGGTCGCCGACCACCACCGAAGACTCGGAATAGCGGCCGCCTCTCTTTATGAAATCATCTTTAAGAAAAGGATAACCTGTTGCCTCCTCGTCCTTTAGTATACCAAGCGGACCGAGCACAAGGGCCGGAGCCGCGCATATGGCAGCTATATTGCCCCCTTCGCGCCAATGTCTCCCCACCGTTTCGCTCAACTCCGTGCTGAGATTCACAGCTTCCTCGGCCTTGTCAGCTCCCGGAAATACGAGCCAATCGATAAACTCGGGGCGCAGGTCGGAGAGAGCCATATCGGCAACTATTAGATTGCCGGTCGCTCCTTTTACTAGACGGTTTTCGGTCATGGAGACTGTATAGACTTCGATGCCACCACGTCGCATCACATCTACCGGGCCTATGGCTTCTATCTCATCAAAGCCATTGCCGAGCATTACAAACACCGCTTTGGTCACAGGGATTGCCGCTGACGGGATAAGGATACTGTTTTTTGTCATGATTTGTGATTTGATTTTAAGTTTTTGTTAACTTTGCAAAGGATAACTGCTACCCTTTGTATAGCACAAAGTTACAAGCCAAAACTTTACCGCACAAGAGGTTACCACACACTCACCTACTTACTTCAAACTCACTTTCAGTCAATATCAGCCCAATGGACAACAAAAAAATTTCCGAAAAATATTCCTGCATTGCCTCATGTCCCATGCGAAATGTCATAGCCCACTTTGCCAACAAGTGGTCGATGCTCCTCCTCGTCATCCTTGACGAATATGGGGTGATGCGTTTCAACGAACTTTCGCGGGCCATTCCCGACATCTCGCCCAAAGTCCTGTCGGGCCATCTCAAGACACTTGAATCAATGGGCCTGGTCAGGCGCGAGCTTTATGCCGAAGTCCCGCCACGCACCGAATATCACCTCACCGACCTTGGCAAATCACTCATCCCTATCCTCAACAGCCTCTCCGATTGGGGACGCCAACATCTGACTACCATTCAGAAAAACATGTCACGATAACACAACTCCGGTCAGCCCGTGGGGCAGACGTAAACATTATGCCGTAAAATTTCTCCATAGCAGATTCAACGAACTTTCACCGCTATAATCATCCAGGAATAACACGCTTCCTGACATTTTTCACTTCAACATAACCATGCAAAAAAACAATCCATATCCGTCATTCTCGTCACGCTATCGTGAAGCATGGACAATACGTCGGCTGCAACCTGTGTGTCACTGTCTGCCCGCAAGGTTGTTTACGAAAAAAGACAGTGCTTTCTAAAAACAGTTGTCCGCAGTCAGGTCATACGTGCTCTGATTGCGGCGGCAACCATGCCAAGCACAAGATAAACGGACGCATACACTACAAACCATAGCTCTCTGATGTCAAAAAACATCCACGTACCGACAAGAAACGTGACCGACGACACAAGAGGCAGATACCACATATTCCTGAGATCACGGCCGCATCTCATCCCCAGCACAATGGAATAGGCTGGATTGACCACAAAAAACAGCAGCATACATAGTGCCATGCCCGAACATTCCGATGCCAACCGAGCTACTCCGAACGGGAGCAGAAACATAACGGCTATCGACACGCATAGCCACACAATGATGGAGTTAGTTGAAGTTTTCATTATTATATATTTGTATTCTTCTGTCGGTTTATCATTATCTGATCAAAATTTTCACGTCCCCATTTGAGAAGCGCACTTACATGCGGGAGCAGTGTCCGGCCAAAATCGGAGATGGAATATTCCACTCTCGGCGGGACATCGGGATACAGCTTGCGACTGACAATGCCATCGGTCACAAGCTGCCTCAACACCTGTGACAACACTTTTTCCGACACCGACGGTATGTCACGATACAATTGATTGAAACGCACGGGCTCGCTCTCGGAAATCTTCACGAGAACCACCAATGCCCACTTGTTGCCTATCCATTCAAGCATCGGGGCGGCTTTACAATATCCGTAGTCCAATTTTTTTGCCATTGCAAACTGTCATAAAGATACTGACTCACAGCTAAGCTAACCTCTCGGTAAGGGGCAAACCTTTTGGTAAGTCATTGTTATATCAAGGCTTATAATCTAACTTTGCAGTACAAAGTTAATAAAAAAGTAATAATCATGAAAAAAATAGTCATTATAAACGGTAGCCCGCGACTCAATGGCAATACCGCCAAGCTGACTTATGCATTTGCTCAGGGAGTTAAATCCATATTGGATGATGCTGAAATCATAAATGTCAATTTGTATCAGCTCAGCTACACAGGATGCAAAAGCTGCTTCGCATGCAAAGCTAAAAATAGTCCGACATACGGGAAATGTGCCATTAACGACGATTTATCCGAGGTCCTTGACCATATATATGAGACCGATTGTCTCGCTATAGCCTCACCTGTATATCTCATGGACATAAATGGGCAGACCAAAAGTTTTCTTGAACGTCTATGCTACCCGTTAGGCTCATATGAGAAAGGTTATCGCTCACTTGCCCGCAAAAGAATACCGGTTGTCACGTTCTACACAATGAACACTACAGGCGACAATGCTCCTCTGCGGGCCTTTGAAAATACCGAAATGTTTCTCGCCCATATTTTTTCACAACCACGACGCATCTGCTCATTCAACACTTATCAGTTCAGCGACTATTCAAAATATGTGGTAGAAACATTCTCTGAGAGAGAAAAAGCCGAATATCGCGACAAGCATTTCAATGACGACATCACAGCCTCATACAATGTCGGCAAAGAAATAGCCGACCTTATGTAAGCACTGTTTTGATATAGTCACATTAATTTATATTGCGCAGCACTGCAGAGGCAGATGTCGCGCAATTGGTCTGCAAGCGACCGGGGAGACTCCACTACTATGCCGGCTCCGAAACTGAGCAACTGGGCCACAAATTCATGATTGAGTACAACCGTCATCTCAAACGTCATTGACCCGTCATCCGGACCTTTACCGACAAGACGCTGCGAAGAGTGAAGCGGTTTGGTGAGAATATACCCTGCCTGTGACTTGTCAGCTTTTATACGCACTGTCTCCTTGCTCAGTCCCGGATGCTTGGTCACCCCGACCACATCGTCAAAATAGCTGTCATCAAACTCCGGATTGTCTCTGAACGGAATGTCGGGGCATGGCTGAAAATCCACTATACGGTCAATGGCAAGATTGAACAGCTTCATATCCTCCATTCGTGACCCGAACAAAAACCAACGGTTGCGATATTCCTTCAACAGATAGGGATACAACATAAACCGTTTAGTCCGTCGGGCATTAAACGACCGATAGTTGACACTCACTGTCAGGCGCGCGGCAATGGCATCATAGAGAGGATTGAGATATTCAAGCCCGCGGAGACTTGGGTTGCGCTCAAAGTCTATGATATTACGGCGTTTGCCGACCGCCTCACCCACCTTATCCTGGAGACGTCCCACCACATCGGCCATTTCATGAAAGCGGTCAAACTCATCAAACTGCCTCAGAAGGTCAATAGCACGATTGAGCACATCGATGTCATGCTGCGAAAGCGGCCGGTTGCTGATGGAATACTGCGGGTCGGCATATCGGTAATATTTTCTGTCATATACCTCTATCGGAGCCTCATATCCAAGACGGTCGGAACGCATCATCTGTATGTCGAGCTGCACCGTGCGCGTGCTCACCATGTCGGCCTTTCCCTCATACTCATAGAGAGCGTCGCTACATGCGTCCACAAGATCCTGCAATGTCCATCTCCGGCCTGTGTTGCGCAGACAACGGTCGATGGTACTATAGCGCAAAAGCGCGTTTTTATTTTGTGCCATAGATGTTTTTTTTTGCAAAAATACAATTTTCCACAAACTACGCAAAATCATTGCGCAGAAGCTCCCCAACTTTGCACCACAAAACCTCAAAAACCGACCGATTATGAAAAAAGACACCATATTCTTTACTGCCGACGGCAAAGGCCTGACCTCCACATCAGCCAACCACATAGCTAATCTCGCCAAAGAGATGATACGTAACATCCTGACTTCGCTCGACGAGATGACATTCTACTCCACCAATGTGTCGCTAATAAGTGGGAATAAACCTCACACACTCAATCAAGGCATAACCGACACAGATGTTATGACCGTAATAGATAAGCTACACGAGGTGTCGGCCGCCAAGTCATTGATAGCCTGGTTGCGCGAGGCCATAAAGGCCCGTGAGCGGCTTCTGGACGAGACAAGAGACCTTTCACTCGAACAGTTTGCCGAAATTGAGGGCATAGAACTCAAAGAACGTCCACAACAGGAGAAAATAATGACTGAGGACGAGTATTTCGCCTCCCGTCCTCTCAACGAGCGTTGCCGCTACTACGAGCTGGAGACCCTCGCCTCGACTTTAGGTAAAGCCATCCATCCCGGAGGCTCATTCGCCGAAGCCCGCACCAACCTTCAGACCAAGGTTTCAAAGCCGCATTCAGTCGAAGGCAACGGACGCGACACACTCATCTACACCTACGCTCCGACAGTCGACGAGTCGGTAGTCGAGGATGTATACTTCAACATCCAGAAGCAATATCGCGAAGCACAGTCTCGACTCAACTCGATGAAACACGAGTGCCTCAAGGCCATCGAAGAGTCAACAGTAGCCGCTACGGGCAAATACAGCAAGGACTTGGCTGAATGGACCAGCCAACGCACACTGCTCGAGGCACGACGTATGGAATATATCGAACGACGGGCTAAAGAGCTTAACGCTCTACGCATAATAATACCTCAGTCACTCACCGATATTTACGAAAAGGTTTCTGACCTCCATAAAAACAAGGCGTAAGGTCTGGTGACAGCAGCCCGATCAGGGTGTCGTAACCTCAAGGGGCTCGAAGACGGCCATCTATATCATGCACAGCCGCCACGTGCGGCATTTCACAGGTCTGGGACTCTTGAAAGAGTCCAAAATGGCCGGATTGCCACAATATTCCATGCCGGTGACAGGCGGTGACCCGCCTCGAGGCTGATTTCGCTTTCGACAGGCAGTCCGGGTTTTCGTTTTAGTCCTTGGCCTTGATTATGCCGGCCCGATTCAACGGCCCGCCTAACGCCACGAGAGGATACGCTTCTGCCGTTGTTGGCTCACTGTTGCCAGACGACAGCAGATACCGTCATCCTCTCGTTTTTCATTTTGCTTTCCGAATAAAAATCATTACCTTTGCAGTGCCGATTATAAGCAGCGTTTTGTAATCCTCATCGGAGGGCACGATATATTGCCGGATAAGATGACTGGGTAAAACCTCAATTCTTATACGGCTATTTTTACGTCCAACCCTTATAAAAAATGATGAGACCATGCAACGTGACTCTATTGATTTGGGGAAGGTAAACATTCCCCGCCTTTTCAGGCTCTATTTCATCCCTACCCTTCTCGGCATGCTGTCGATATGTGCGGTTACAGCCACCGACGGCATCTTCATAGGACGTGGAGTGGGAAGCGACGCCCTTGCGGCGGTCAACATATGCATCGCCCCGACAATGGTCATGATGGGAATAGCCCTCATGCTCGGAGTCGGCACATCGGTGGTGTCGTCAATACATCTTGCCAACGACAATGTAAAGGCCGCACGCCTCAACGTCACTCAGGCTCTGGTCATCAACACAATCGTGGTGGCCATATTTCTTCTGCTGACACTTGTGTCGCCCGACACTACAGGCCGTCTGCTCGGCAGTTCCGAGTCGCTCATGCCGCTTGTACGTGACTATATGCCATGGATTTTTGTCACATGCATGTTTCAGGCCTGGTGTGGCATCGGCCTGTTTGTAGTGAGACTTGACGGAGCTCCGCAATATGCCATGTGGTGCAATGTGATACCCGGTCTGCTCAACGTCGTGCTTGATTACCTGTTCATCTTTCCTCTCGGCATGGGAGTGAGAGGAGCAGCCATCGCCACATGCATCAGTTGTGCCACAGGCGGTGTCATGGTGATAGGCTACCTGGGATTTTTCGCCTCCACACTACGGCTGATCAGACTAAAGTCCAGCCGCAAGAGTCTGGCCCTGACCATACGCAACATCGGCTATCAGTGCAAGATAGGCATCTCGGCACTGCTCGGCGAAGCCACAATGGGGGTATTGATGCTGACCGGCAACCTTGTGTTCATGCACTACATGGGAGATGACGGTGTGGGCGCGTTCAGCATCGCATGCTATTATTGCCCCTTTGTGTTCATGATCGGCAACGCCATAGCCCAGTCAGCCCAGCCGATAATAAGCTATAACTACGGGCTCGGCAGCAGCCTTCGGGTAGTGGCTACCGAAAGGCTCGCCATAATGTCGGCCATCATATGTGGTGTCATTGTCACAGCGACATTTACTCTCGCACCCTCCGCAATGGTCCACCTGTTTCTCGACGGTGACACTCCGGCCGCCGGAATAGCAGTTGAGGGTTTCCCGTATTTCTCGGCTGCATTTGTGTTTTTTATATTCAATCTCACTGCCATAGGCTACTTTCAGAGCGTTGAGAAAATTGCACCCTCGATAACATTTGCCCTCCTCCGAGGTGTCATCTTCCTCGTACCGGCATTTGTAATCATGCCTGTGTTGTTGGGCGTCCATGGCATTTGGCTCGCACTGTTTGTGTCCGAACTGCTCACAACACTATTCATCACAGGCTATTACATCTACAATCGCCGCGACATCCGACATTCGCCGACAACCACATGTCCACGATGATTGATTTTTATTTGCTCAGGTGGCCGATTCTTGGTATATTTGCAGGATAAACCGACACCTGTACGTAATGATTGCAGACACAATATCCGACTTTTTCAACGCCACCGGCCAATCGCTCAAAAGCATTGTCAAGCTGGCATTGCAGTCGCGACGTCCTTCAGTCAGCCATGCCGACCGCCGGGGGTGTCCGCTGATAATACTCGGCAACGGGCCTTCACTTGCCCGTAACATCGCGGAAGACATGGAGTTGCTCACCGGCTGCGACACTCTCGCTGTAAATTTTGCCGCCAACACGGATGAATTTATGGGCATACGTCCGCGCTATTATCTGCTTATGGATCCCCACTTCTTCAGTCTTCCGTCATCTGATCCGAATGTCACCCGACTCTATACACGTCTCGACAGTGAGGTCGACTGGGAAATGACTCTCTTTATCCCTACTGGCCGCAAGCCGTCGGCACTCGGCATAAACAACCACCACATACACATCGAACAATTCAATCCCGTAGGCGTGGAAGGCTACGACTGGCTTGTGAAAAAAGCATGCGACTCAGGCCGCGGACTGCCGCGTCCACGCAACGTGCTCATTCCCGCCATCATGACCGGCATATGGCTCGGATACAAGGAAATATACCTGCTCGGAGCCGACCATAGCTGGCTGCGCACACTTGATGTGGACGAGGACAACACTGTGGTGAGCATACAGCCCCACTTCTACTCCGACGGCGAAGAGGAACACCGACGCGTGGCGACAATGTTTCGCGACATACGCCTTCACGAATTGCTGTGGGGATTTCATCTCGCCTTCAAGGGCTACCACGCCATCCGGCGATATGCCTCGACCGTCGGAGTCAGCATCTATAACTCCACATCCGGCTCATATATCGATGCTTTTCCCCGCAGGGACATACGCTCTATCAACATTCCCGACAAGACCATACCACAATAACAATACACGACCTTCAATAAACAATCTCTTATGGAAACAGGCACAATTATCCCCGACATACTCGGCTCCGACCAGGACGGCAAAATCATCAGGCGCAGCGACTATCCTGGACGCAGCATAGCCCTTTACTTCTATCCCAAAGACTCGACTTCGGGATGCACCGCCCAGGCATGCAATCTGCGCGACAATTATCAGAGCCTGCTCGATGCCGGCTATCAGGTGATAGGCGTGAGCGTCGACAATGCCGACTCACACAAAAAATTTATAGCCAAAAACTCCCTGCCATTCCCGTTAATCACCGACACCGACCATAAACTCGTGACCGAGTTTGGCGTATGGGGCGAAAAGTCAATGTACGGACGCAAATATATGGGCACATTCCGCACCACATTCATTATCTCTCCCTCAGGCGAAGTGACCCGCATCATCACCCCTAAGCAGGTCAAGACCAAAGACCATGCCGCACAGATACTTGCCGAGTGACATTCCACACATCACCACATAATCGGCCGAAACTGTTGAGTTGTTGGCAAAAAATGATTACCTTTGCACTCGTAATCTGAAGTAACCTTTATGGATCACAACGTAAAGCAGACTCTGCTTGACAAACGCTATCTGCGCATGGCCCGCATATGGGCCGAAAACTCCTATTGCGAACGTCGCAAAGTGGGCGCACTCATGGTAAAGGACCGCACGATTATATCCGACGGTTTCAACGGCACTCCGGCCGGATTTGAAAACGTGTGTGAGGACGAAAACGGCAACACCAAGACCTACGTGCTCCATGCCGAAGCCAACGCCATAACCAAAGTGGCCCGTTCGAACAATTCAAGCGAAGGTGCGACTCTCTACATCACCGCTTCGCCTTGTCTTGACTGCGCCAAACTCATCATTCAGGCCGGCATACGCAGGGTGGTGTTCAACGAGCTCTATCGCATCACCGACGGCATAGACCTTCTCACCCGTGCCGGCATCGAATGTCAACACATATCCGAACCTCTGTAAGCTCAATAACCTATAATATTTTTTAGGCCCTCCTATTAGACTCTCATGAACAATCGCCTTAAGAACCCCAGCGTCTGGATGCCCTTAGCTCTGGCCGTTGCCCTTGTTGCGGGCATGTGGATAGGCAGCTCTTTTTTCAACAGCCGTCACTCTTGGAACTCCCGTACCAAGCTCGACACCATTCTCGAACTCATTGACAAAAACTATGTCGACGAGATTGACACCGACAGCATCCTCGAGGCTTCCTTCTCGGGACTGATGTCTCATCTCGACCCCCATTCGGTCTACATTCCCGCCTCTGATCTCCAGAGTGTCAACGAAGAACTGGAAGGATCATTCTCGGGCATCGGCATATCTTTCAATATGCTCGGTGACACCATCAATGTGCTCGAAGTAATATCGGGAGGCCCGTCCGAAAAGGTCGGCATACTCCCCGGCGACCGCATCATCACCATCAACGACTCGCTCGTGGCAGGTCAGAAATGGGAAAACAACAAGGTGATGAAACATCTCCGCGGCCCCAAAGGCTCAATAGTGCGCCTCGGCATCAAACGCCCCACAGCCGCCGAACTGCTTCCCTACGAAGTGACACGCGATGACATACCCGTCACTTCCATTGACGCATCCTACTTTCTTGACAACGGCATAGGATATATCAAAATCAACAAATTCGGAGCCACAACCTATAGCGAGTTTCTTACTTCGGCAGTCACACTCATGGCCGAAGGTGCCGAAAAATTCATAATCGACCTTCGCGGCAACGGAGGCGGATTCATGGATCACGCCGTGCTTATGGCCAATGAGTTTCTTCCGGCCGGCAGTCCTATCGTATCTATCAAAGGAAAACACACCTCGCGCAACAACGCCACATTCAGCGACGGGTCAGGCACTCTCAAAGACAAAGAGGTCGTAGTGCTCCTCGACGAGTTCTCGGCAAGCGCGAGCGAAATTTTCGCCGGGGCCATGCAGGACAATGACCGCGGCATCATAGTGGGCCGACGCTCTTTCGGCAAAGGTCTGGTACAAAACCAGCTCGAGCTCCCCGACAGCAGCGCGCTGCGCCTCACCATAGCCCGATATTACACACCCTCGGGCCGTTGCATACAGAAGGACTATGCTCCCGGTGCCGACTATGAACGCGAGCTACTCAACCGATATGAACATGGCGAACTCTACACAGCCGACTCCATCAAGCAGGACCAAAGCAAACAGTTCACCACCCTGCACGGCCGCACAGTGTATGGAGGTGGCGGCATCACTCCCGACATCTTCGTGCCTAATGACACCACCGGTGTCACCTCCTATTATATTAATGTGGTAAATGCAGGACTGATCCAGAAATACACCTTCGACTACACCGACCGCAACCGCGAGACTCTCAGCAAGAGTACCGACGGACGTCAACTGCTCACCCTTCTGCCTGATGACGACACTCTCCTGCAGGACTTTGTGGCTTATGCCAAGAAAAACGGGATAGCTCCGCGATGGTATTACATAAACCTTTCACGCGATTTGCTTGTTAATTCCTTGAAAGCCATGATTGCCCGCAATATTCATGGAGTGCAGGGCTACTATGAGGTCGCCAACGACAACGACCCCACAGTCTCGGTAGCTCTCGATGCTCTCTATGAAGGGCTGACGGCTTTCCCTATCACTAAATAGAGAATAACAAGCAATGAACAAAAGCGATATCCGACGCAGAGTCAAAGCCCGTAAGACCATGCTCGATGACACCGAGCGCGACAGGGCTGCACGTGATGTGTTTTCACTCCTTGAGCAGACCGCCGCATTCATGCTCGCCGACAGGATACTCATGTATCACTCTCTGCCTGACGAACTGTCGACTCATGAGTTTATACGCCGGTGGGCTCCGCGCAAGCACTTCTATCTGCCGAGAGTCAACGGTGTCAATCTTGATATACTCCCTTATGACGAGTCACGCCTGTCACTCGGGTCATTCCACATTGAAGAGCCCACAGGCAACGACACCACCAACATCAACGAAATCGAATTGATAATAGTGCCCGCTGTAGCCTTTGACCGTCATGGCAACCGTGTAGGACGCGGCAAAGGTTATTACGACCGTCTGCTCTCCGACTCCAAAGCCACCAAGATTGGCGTCGGATATGATTTTCAGCTCATCGAGGAGGGCATCGATACCGATCCACATGACGTGCAGATGGATATGGTCATAACCGAGACCCACCACATCGTCATACGATAAGCTGAAATTACAGCCATACAACTTATCATACACCTATAAGCCCACGGACATCGGCTGTTCGTGGGCTTTTTATGTCTGTTCATTTAAAAATATTGTGATATTAACTGATTATTTCCTTACTTTGTATAAACAAAACGAAGTAACATGAAGCTCACGCGCAACCGTCACTACGAGACCCTGACCTATATCGGATTGTGGCTGCTGGTCATAGCCTTGTATATGCTCGTCACTATCCGCATCCGCAGCATGGACAGCCTCACGCCTGTCAATGAGGAAATATTTGTCCGCATGGCAATGACTCTGACTCCCTTTGTCGTACTATTCGCCATTCACAACTGGCTGATAATACCGCGCCTGTTGTTTCGCAATCGGCTATCGGCCTATTTCATGTGCACATTGCTGGCATTGGCACTTGTGTGGTCTTATCAGTATTTCCACTTCATGCATGAAATTTCGACGCGACCCATGCGCCATCCCATGCCTCCGATGCCCCACCATGTGTTGCCGCTACCACTGTTTCTCGACTTTGTGTTCTCGCTTCTCATCATAGGAGCCAATCTTGTGATTGCATTGCTGTTTCAACGGTTTGCCGACCGGCTCGAGCGAGAAAGCCTCATGAAAGCCAACGCCGAAAACCAGTTGAGTTATCTTAAGGCCCAGATTAACCCCCACTTCTACATGAACATGCTCAACAATATCCACGGCCTGATTGAAATCGACCCTGACAAGGCCCAGGATATGGTCATTGACATGTCGCGGCTCATGCGATACATGCTCTATGAATGTTCCCAACCGCGCATTTCACTCTCGGCCGAGATAGAGTTCCTTGACAATTATCTCCGTCTAATGCGCCAACGCTACCCTGCCGACAAAGTAGCCATCACAAGTGATTTCCCCGATCGGCTCCATACGACAGGTGTGATGGTGCCGCCGCTGATATTCCTCGTGTTTATCGAAAACGCGTTCAAACACGGCATCACCTATCGAGAGGAGTCATATGTAAGCGTCAGCATACGTGTTGCCGACGGCAAAGTAGAGTTTCACTGTCTCAACAGCAATCATCCTTCGTCAGCACCTCACACTCCGGGCATAGGACTGACCAATGTGGAGCAACGGCTCAATCTCATCTACGGCCCCGGGCACTCGCTTGAGACAATAGCCTCCGACACTTCCTATAACGTCAATCTCATAATACCCGTACATGAAACTCCTGACAGTAATAATTGATGACGAACCTATCGCGCTCGAAAAGTTGCGTAGCTATGTGGAGAAGACTCCGTTTCTTCAACTGGCCGGGGCTTTCACCAACGGCATGGACGCACTCGGCATGATTACATCCGATGGCAATGTCGATGTGATATTCACCGACATAAACATGCCCGACATAAACGGGCTTGAGATGGTGGGCGCGCTGACGCGTCCGCCACTCATCGTATTTATCACAGCCCATCCTGACTATGCCGCCGAGAGCTATCGCCACTCGGCCGTCGACTATCTGCTCAAGCCTTACAGTTTTGCCGATTTTCAGCGTGCGGCCACCAAGGTGATGCAACGCTACCAACTCGATCACAGCTCGTCGACAGCCGACATGACGGCCGACATCCGGACTCCCGGCCCGGACTCAGGCTCACTTTTTATCAAGGTAGACTATCGCTACATACGCATCAGTCTCTCCGACATCCGATACATCAAAGGCTATGGCGAATATCTGCAGATATACACCACTACCTCTTCATCACCCCTCCTCACGCTCAGTTCCTTTGCAGCCATACGCGAAAAGCTCTCCCCCTCGTTTCTGCAGATACACAGGTCATATATCGTCAATATGAACCACGTGCTCCACATTGAGCGAGCCCGCATAGTCATGGACACCGACACATATCTGCCGGTTGGAGACAGCTATAAGAGCAACCTGCAGAGCTACCTCTCGTCCCATTCCATAGGCGGCGCGTCACGCAAGGAATAATCATAAGTCAAGAGCCGGTTCATTGAACATATGTGCCCGTTGGTTGAATCAAATTCACCGCGGGCACATATTTTGTGTAATATTGCAGTGTAATTCTAACTGCAATAAATGACGATATGAGAAACCAATTCATTACCGCTATGCTCATCGGCTGCGGAGTCCTTACGGCCGGAGCCGACACATGGAGTTACCGCGACTGCGTGGACTATGCTCGCGACCACAATATATCGCTACGAAAATCACAACTGAGCGAAGAGTCTTCGAACATCAACCTCGACGAAGCCAAAGCCCAATGGCTGCCGACTCTCGACTTTGCCACCTCTCACGGATATGTTAACACTCCGTTTGCCAACGGTTACAAGAACGGCTACAACAGCACCTACGGACTCAATGCCGGATGGACTGTATGGAACGGCGGCGAACGCGAAAACACCATCAAGCGCAACGAGCTTCAGACAAGTATCGACCGGCTGAACACCGCCGACATCATGCGCACTCTTGAGACCGACTTGCTGCAGGTGTACATCAACATCCTTTATGCCAAAGAGTCGATAGGCATATACGAGGAAGCTGTAAAACTGAGTGAGGCGCAGGCCCAACGTTCCCGCGGCCTCATGGAAGCCGGCCGTATCTCACGTGTGGATTACGCCCAGCTCCAGGCTCAGTATGAACAGGACCGATACAATCTGGTCAATGCCAAAGGCACATACGATGCCCGCCGCATGGAACTAAAAAAGCTTCTCGAGCTCGGCATAGACACTGACATCGAACTTCAGGACGTGGAGTGGACCGCCGAGCAGGTGATGGCCTCGCTGCCCGACATGGCGGAAAGCTATCGGCTGGCTACAGTGACCGATATTAAACTCAAGGGTCTCGAACTGGAGATTGACGGTTCAGATCTCGACATTGCCATCGCCAAGGCTTCGGGACGTCCGCGCCTGTCACTCAACGCCGGAATCGGCACCGGCTATGCTGCTCCCGGTCTTTCGTTCGGGTCATCCATAAAACAAAACCTCAACGAGTCAATCGGCCTCACACTGTCTGTGCCTATATTCAACAACAAGCAGACCAAGTCGGCCGTAGCCCGTGCAAACGTCCAGAAAATGAACGTCCGGCTCGACATCGACCAACGGCAGACCGAACTGGCCCAGACCGTAGAAAACTGGTATATCGACACCCGCTCTTCACAGTCACGCTATGAGGCTGCTGTCGAACAGCTCTCATCGGCACGACTGACCAACGAACTGACCAACGAGCAGTTCAGCCTCGGTCTCGTCAACCCAGTGGAACTGATGACAGCCCATAACAATCTTGTCGAGGCGAGTCATTCACTCCTTCAGGCCAAATACATGGCCATGCTCGGTCAGAAAATGATTGAATTTTACCGCACATCAACCATAACACTCCCCTAACAAACAATTACCATATGAAACGGACATGAACAGCTTTCGCCAAAGGGAATGAAAATGGATACTATCCGGCAGAATTTAGTTACCTTTGCCACAGCAACTAATAGCATACCCTATGGCGAAACAGAAACAAACCCAAGAAGT
>RIBL01000002.1 GCA_003762875.1 Muribaculaceae bacterium Isolate-110 (HZI)
GCTTCCGTATCCTCTCTTGACATCCATCCCCGCCAACAGAAAACCTCAATCGAAGAGCACGCGGTGACTACACTCGACTCGCTTACCGCTGTCCTGTGCAGCCATCCAAAGTTACACGCAGGAAACATCAACAACTGATTGAAAAATGGAAGAAAACAAAGACATTAAAATAATACGCAAAGCGGCCACAGAGCTTAAACTCCCATTGTGGCGCGATGCCCTTGACGAGTATATAAGCCGCTTCGCCGCCGAATCATGGAGCGTGCAGCACCTCATGGCCATTATGATGCAGGACCAGCTTAAAATGCGTGCCGACAACCGCCGCCGCACTCTGATAAAGCGTGCCGACTTTCCGCAACTCAAATATCTGGGCGACCTCATTGTCGACGAACTCCCCGATGACGCACGCACCGCTCTGCCACTGCTGCGGTCGCTCGACTTCGTCCGGCAAGGACGAAACCTCATCCTGTACGGCAATCCTGGAACAGGCAAAACGCACATTGCCACTGCTTTGGGTATCGAAGCCTGCACTCAGGGCATGACCGTAATGTTTACCTCCGTGCCACGGCTTATAACGCAGATCAAAGAGGCACGGCAGGAACGCGCACTCCGTTCTCTTGAAAACAGGTTCATCAACTACGACCTTGTGATATGCGACGAGTTCGGATACGTCTCCTGCGACAAAGAAGCCGGCGAATTGCTCTTCAACCATCTGTCTCTCAGAGCCGGAAAGAAATCAGTAATCATCACTACAAACCTGGCCTTCAACAGATGGAGCGAGATTATCGCCGACAAAGTCCTCGTGACAGCAATGGTAGACCGCCTGACCCACAAAGCCGTGCTCATAAACATGACCGGAGAATCCTTCAGAATGAAAGAAACCAAGAAAACACTCCAAAATCAACTATAATTGTATCTAATTTTTTAAATTTGCATGTCCTATGAAACGGTGCACTTCTCAATTAGAATCTGGCGCACTTCTCGATTAAATTTTACATGTCAGCGATGCAACGCATGAGATAGCGCAGGTCTATTGACTGATACATCTCGGCTGCAAGGTCGATGATGTTGCCTCCTTTTCCAAGTCCGAAGTCATACCAGCAGTTAAGCGTGGTTTCCACCTTAAACGACGGCGTATGTTCCTGTCGCAACGGCGACTTATACCATAGCCTCGTTCCTTTTCTCACCGTCGGTTCATGTCCGAGTTGAGATAAGAAGGTGGCTAAAGGGATTGATTTAATCTCTTTGAGCATATCTAAAATTTATGTTGGGGATTTGGTTCGGGTTCAGCTCACATATATACACCCCGTACTGAACCGAACTTAAATCAGAAATAAAAATCGGGGTTGTATGAGTATGTGCCGTTTTCCCGGATTACCATCCGTTTGTTCATTAGAAAAGATTTCAGTTTCGTCACCTTGCCGTCGCCATATGGGAACCCACAGGCGGCATAGGCTCTCTTGATGCTGTCCTCACAGTTCTGACACCCTTTTATAGCGCCGTTGGCAAATGCCATTTCAAGAGCCTGTCGGTGCTGTTCGGGCGAAAGCTCCGAGTATGAGAAGGTCTGAACCTTTGACTTCCCGGCAAAGGTGTATTCAGTGGCAATCTCCGGAAGTCCTGCCTCATTGACGATGAAAGCAAATGGCGGGAAGTCCATCGAGCGGATACACGATGCCGAAACCTCCGTCACCTCGCTGTCGGTCGTGCTTTTGCAGACTTGCAGAACCGTCTCTGCTTTGTTGTTGAGTTCGGTGCCGACATGACCGCGCACGTTGTCATCGCTCTTGTTAAGGTGCAGAACCGTGTGTATGTGTATCTGATACTTGTCAGTCCACTCCATGAGCTTGCCTATAAGTCGTGACGATTCAATGGCATTGTTGATGTCGAACATAAGGTCGCGGATTCCGTCAATAATCACCAGTCCGACATTGGGTGTGTTTGCGATAGCATTGTCGATAAGTTCAAGGCGCAAATCGGGCGTAATGGCGCGGAGCTGGGCGAATATCAGATTTTTCGGATGGCTGTCAAGAGGTAGCCCGGCGAGCTGAAGCGCACGTCGCATGATTCGCTGGCAATGGTGTGGACTCTGCTCGGTATCGAAATACAGGATTGTACGCTTGTCATCGGGAAACTCGGCGATATAGCGCAAAACCTCTCCATTGGTAAGTGCAGCCGCAAGAATCGCACTCACGTTGAACGTCTTTTTGCTTTTCGCCTTTCCGGTGGATGCTGAGAAGTTGCCAAGTGTGCCGATAACCGATCCGTTGCAAAAGAGAACCTCAGGACTTTTGGCTATCTCATCGGTCACTCTGAGCTGATATGACTGCCAGAGTTTGTTCAATTCTTTCGCGTCCATCATTTTCTATCCCTTTCAAGTATCAGACGTTCGACATCGCTCTGACGATAGCACACCTTTTTACCAACCTTCACTGGGATTAGAATCTTGTTCTTGTTCCAGTTCCAGAGGGTGGTGTGGCACACGCCGAATTTCTCCATCACCTCCTTCTTGGTGAGCAGAACCTCCTGTGCCGCGCTGACCATAGCGGGAAGAAGCTCGGCTTTGGCTGCCTCGATTGTCTGCTTTATCAGTTCAACGAGGTCCGCAAGTTTAACATTGACCGTGACATCGGTCACACCGCTGTTGATTAACTCTAAAAGATTTGTCATAGGCAAATACAATGTCGCCGATTGTTAAACGACCAAACGACTCCGGCGACTTTATGAACCGTTCAGCCACTGTCCCGGTCGGAACAGCGCTGCAAAGATAAAGGACAACCGCCCGCTTTGCAATAGCTAAAACGCTTCATATCAGCCATATAAATTCGTTTAATTTCGTTGGCGTAATTAAACGAATTAAACGAACTGAATAGCCGCGAATCACAACTGCCGAAAATGAAAAAAGCCACCCGACCGCAAAGGTCAGATGGCTTCAATATGGTGAAATTCCGGCGTTATGCCGCCTCAAAATGGTTTCTGATATTGTCGAGATTCTTTTTATCCTGCCCCATATCAATCATGCGCTTGCCTCCCATCATCGGAGTGGTGAGCTGCTGGTGGGCTTTCTGCACTCCGCGCAGACCGACAAACTTGTATTCAGGATAATGTTCAGACAGGGCATCGTGGAATGTGGAGATGTCGCAACTGCGTATGTGCGAATCCTCGTGAAGATAGATATACAGCATGGCGAGGTCATTGCCGCTCGACCGGAGTTTCAGGAACTCCGATATTTTGCCTTTGATGTGGTCAGTGTTGTCGGGAATGAGGTTGTCAAGGGTTTCACGGACTTTCCTCCTGCCACGTTTCTTTGGCTCTTTCTTTTCATCGGTCACTTCGGCTATTTCATCATCAGTCAGAGCTGCCTCAGGTCTTACTTCCTCCATTTCCTCAATGACTGTGTCGGTAACCGGCACAATGCTTCCCATAGATTTCTGAATTTTTCGGAACTGCCGCCAATCTTCTCTTGTGCGGTGTCCGTTGACTATGCTCATTTGGATTGTCACAAGAATCATAAAGCGTGCTTTTATACGGTCAGACAGACCGGTATCCTTGTCCTGTATCATTTCCTCGTTGTATGAAACGACAGTTTCCCAGCTGTTGCCGAAATACATCCATGCAAGCATCGCAGGAACAATGGAATCAGGATTCTGCGACTGGAACCCATCAACAAGAGTAGAGGCTATGTCGGCATCTCTCAAAAATTTCTCTATTGAATCCAGATCCTTAGGATTCTTCTCCGACATTTTAGCCATGACAACGTTGGCATATCCCGGAGCTGCCAACTGAGCATATTCAAATATCTGTATAAAACCGGAACGGTCGCGCCTGCTCACCTCCTCGGCGAAAGCGCAGTATTCCTCGCGGTGGGTGTCAAGCCACTCCTTGACCATTTCCTTGAATTTCTCGTGCTTGATTGTACGGGGTTTAATTTTCATATTGTGATGTAAACGGCGGAACTTCATTATCCCGCAATCTACAAACCGACAACCCGATTGAATGGTTCACTCGCCGTGCTTTATTAAAAAATGTAAAAAGATTTATTTTCCGTTCATTCAGTTGCGTCAAGGCTGGTTCAGCATCGTCCAAACGCCTCTCTCATAGGTAACTTTATAGGGAACTCGGCAAAATTAGAGTGAAAGTAAAATCGCCAAGCAGTTGAATATCAACTACTTGGCGATTTTACGGGTGGTGCCACCAGGAATCGAACCGGGGACACAAGGATTTTCAGTCCTTTGCTCTACCAACTGAGCTATGGCACCGTGTTTTTCTCTTTTGCGTTGCAAAGGTATGGACTTTTATTGGTTCCTGCAAATTTTTCGACAATTATTTTTCAAAAAAATTTCACTTTTTTGAACACGATACGGTTAAAATCGCGCCTACCACCTATACGCCAATGCATTACATCACTCCGCGAAAGACAAACTTTTTTTGCTCTCTTTTGTTACTTCTTGTGCTCTTGATGAAGCCATGACCATTGTATCATACAAAAACAGTGTTTTATTGATGAGATTATTTCAGGAAATTTTGAGTGGAATTTCCGATTTTTACATTCACTGATATAAAAATCACGACAGCGATGACAAAAAATGTGTGACTACCCACTTTTCCTACACCGCCGTCGTGCTCCAACAGTATATAGCTACATCATCAGTTGGCTGTACTAAGATATGCATGGATGCCTTTGGCCGCATCACGGCCGGCTGCGATGCATCTTACAACGAGAGATGCTCCTGATGCCACATCACCTGCTGCAAAAACTTTATCCACATCGGTGGCGTGCGTCAACGGATCAACCTTTACATTGCCGCGCGCATCCTTTTCGACACCGAGCTGGTCAAGCAGACCTTCAGCGAGCGGATTGGTGAATCCCATAGCCAGAAGCACGAGTTCGGCTTTGATTGTCGACTTACGCCCAGTGTGCACAAGATTCATACGGCCGTTAGAAGAATCTTTTTCCCACTCTACCTCTTCAACCTCAACTTCGCTTACACACCCCTTGTCATCCGGGATGAAACGGCGAGTATCAAGAAGCCAACGACGGTCACACCCCTCCTCATGGCTGCTTGAGGTCTTAAGCACCACAGGCCAGTAGGGCCACGGCGTGTCGGGATTATCATCTACCGGAGGTTTGGGCATTATCTCTATCTGCGTTACCGAGATGGCTCCCTGTCGATGCGATGTGCCCACACAGTCACTGCCTGTGTCGCCACCGCCTATCACAAGGACATTTTTCCCTTTGGCTGTCACACGTTCTTTTTCGGTAAACTTACGGCCGGCATTGACGCGGTTTTGCTGCCGGAGCAGTTCAAGGGCGAAGTGCACACCCTTGAGTTCGCGCCCCTCGACCCTAAGGTCACGCGGCTCTTCAGCCCCGATAGCCAGACACACGGCGTCATAGTCCTCGAGCAGTTGTGTTGCCTTGATGTCACGGCCTACATTCACACCGCATCGAAACTCTACCCCCTCGGCCTCCATCAGTGCTACACGACGGTCAATGACGCTTTTGTCGAGTTTAAAGTCAGGGATACCAAACCGGAGCAATCCCCCGGGAGCCTCATTCTTCTCAAAGACGGTCACACTGTGTCCGCGACGGTTGAGCTGATTGGCACATGCGAGTCCGGCAGGTCCGGAGCCTATCACTGCCACCCGTTTGCCCGTACGCTGAGTCGGAGGCTGAGGCTTCACACGCCCTTCGGCAAACGCCCGCTCCACGATGGCAAGCTCATTTTCACGCACTGTCACAGCTTCATGCTGCTTGTTGAGCACACAACCCTTCTCACACAAAGCCGGACACACGCGCCCTGTAAATTCAGGAAAGTCATCGGTCATCGACAGAAGCGCATATGCCCCCTCAATGTCATCCTTATAGAGACGGTCCTGCCATTCTGGCTGACGGTTGCCGAGCGGACAGCTCCAGTGGCAAAAAGGCACACCACACTCCATGCAGCGCGACGCCTGTTCGCGACGTTCCACGGCATTAAGGCGCATCTCCACCTCGTTATAATCCTTCACGCGCTCTTCTTTCGGACGATAACCGCCCTCTTTGCGCGATATATTCAGAAAAGCCTTGGGGTTTCCCATTTTTTCTTAATCTACTTTTTATAATACTGTTTTTTAACTCTTCCTCTCAGCTTCGAGCACCTTTTTATACTCTATGGGAATCACTTTAAGGAATTGGCCCACGTATGTATCCCAGTCGTCAAGCATCCTCGCAGCCAGGGGCGAGCGGGTATGCTTGTAGTGGGCCGATACCAGACGGTGCAACTCGCGGTTGTCCGATACATTTTCAATCAGCGAGAGTTCCACAAGCTCCATATTGCAGAAATAGTCAAAGTCGCCATTAGGATTCCATACATAAGCAATGCCGCCACTCATACCGGCCGCAAAGTTTCGTCCGGTCGTGCCAAGCACAACTACCCTGCCACCGGTCATATACTCGCAGCAATGGTCGCCTACACCCTCCACCACGGCAGTGGCACCCGAGTTGCGCACGCAGAATCGCTCCCCTACCCGACCGTTGATATAAATCTCGCCCGATGTGGCTCCGTAGAGCAGCGTATTTCCGGCAATTATATTATCCTCAGGAGCAAAGGCCGACCCGACGGGTGGGACTATCACAATCTTGCCGCCCGAAAGCCCCTTGCCTACATAGTCGTTGGCATCGCCTTCAAGCCTGAACGAGACACCATGCGCCAGAAACGCTCCGAAGCTCTGTCCGGCCGAACCCTTGAATGTACAGCGTATCGTATCGTCTGACAGTCCGTTCTCGCCATACTTCTTGGCCACATCTCCCGAAAGCATCGCTCCGACCGAGCGATCGGTATTGCAGATGAGAAACTCCAGTTCAACCGGCATGCCGGATGACAGTGCTGGGAAAGAGCGCGATATAATCTCGCGGTCAAGCACATGCTCGATCTCATGCTTCTGCTCTGTAATATTTATTATAGCATTGTCGGCAGCCTCCTCGGGTATATAAAGTATCTTGCTGAAATCGAGACCCGGAGCCAGCGCGGCGCGCATCCTGTCGTTGACACAGAGCATATCGGCACGACCAATCACATCATCCAGTCTGCGCACACCGAGCGAGGCCATCGTCTCGCGTATGTCGCGGGCAAGGAAGCGGAAGAAGTTGACCACATACTCCGAACGCCCGATGAAACGCTTGCGCAGCTCTTCATTTTGCGTAGCCACGCCTACGGGACATGTGTTCATGTGACATTTGCGCATCATGACACATCCGAGCACTATCAGAGCACTTGTGGCAAATCCATATTCCTCGGCTCCAAGCATCGCCATGATGAGGACATCACGACCGGTCTTGAGCTGACCGTCGGCCTGGAGTTTCACCTGTCCGCGCAGATTGTTTATCACAAGAGTCTGTTGAGTCTCGGCCAGGCCTATCTCCACCGGCACACCGGCATAGCGTATGGAACTTGCCGGCGAAGCACCCGTACCGCCGTCGCTGCCACTGATGGTTATCAGGTCGCTCTTGGCCTTTGCCACACCGGCGGCGATGGTCCCGACACCGCTCTCCGAGACGAGTTTGACGCTCACCTTGGCTTGCGGATTCACATTCTTGAGGTCAAAAATCAGTTGGGCCAGGTCTTCGATTGAATAGATGTCATGATGAGGAGGGGGAGAAATGAGTGTAAGTCCGGGTATCGAATGACGGGTCTTGGCGATAATCTTGTCAACCTTGAATCCCGGCAACTGGCCGCCCTCACCGGGCTTGGCTCCCTGCGCTATTTTAATTTGTATCTCATCAGCATTGACAAGATACTCGGCCGTTACGCCAAAACGTCCGGATGCCACCTGTTTGATAGCCGAACGTGCCGATGTGCCGTCCTCTCTCGTAACGAAACGGGCAGCATCCTCGCCTCCCTCTCCGGTGTTGGAACGGGCTCCGATGGTATTCATGGCTATAGCCAACGCCTCGTGGGCCTCACGGCTGATAGAACCGAACGACATGGCTCCCGTAACAAAACGGCGCATGATATTCTCCTCCGGCTCTACCTCATCGACATGTATCGGCGTGCCGGGACGCAACTCGAGGAAGTCTCGGATAAATATCGGAGCCGGCTTATTGTCTACAAGAGCGGTATACTCCTTGAATTTCTTGTACGAGCCCAGACGCGTGGCAAGCTGTAGAGTGGCTATGGTCTCAGGATTCCAGGCATGCTCCTCGCCATCCTTTCTGAACGAATACTGGCCGATAAACGGGAGCGGAGCCTGCGTGTCAAAGTCCGTGCCATACGCCTCGGCATGCGCCATAAGTATGTCGCGTGTCATCGCCTCGAGACCGATCCCCCCGACCTTCGACACAGTATCACCGAAATATTTACGGCACAATGCGTCAGAGAGACCTATCGCCTCGAATAGTTGCGCGCCTTTGTAGGATGTAAGCGTCGAGATACCCATTTTTGACATCACTTTAAGTAGCCCTTTGTCGACAGCCTTGATGAAATTATGGCATGCTGTGGAAAAATCGAGCTGTATCTCTTTACGCTTCACCAGATCGTCAATCACGGCAAACGCCAGATAAGGATTGATGGCCGAAGCACCATATCCGACAAGCAGCGCGAAGTGCATCACCTCGCGGGCATCGGCGGTCTCTATCACGAGAGCGGTCTGGACACGCTTCTTTTTGTCTATGAGATGATGATGCACGGCCGAGGTGGCGAGCAAAGCCGGTATCGGAGCATTGTCGGCATCCACACCGCGGTCTGACAATATCACATAATTGCACCCCTCGTCGACAGCCTTCTCGGCATCCTCACACAGCCTTTCGATCCCTCGGGCCATCCCCTCGGCACCCTCGCTGACCGGAAATGTCATGGAGAGTTTGCGTGTGATAAAGCCCTTGTAGCGCAGATTGCACAGCAGGTCAAGCTCGCGGTTGGTAATTATAGGACGTTTGAGCAGCACCATCTTGCAGAGGTCGGGCGACAGTTCGGTCAACGAGAACTTCACGGCTCCGATATAACTGTCAAGACTCATCACCAGCTCCTCGCGCAGCGGGTCAATAGGAGGATTGGTCACCTGCGCGAAATGCTGGCGGAAGTAGGTATACATAAGCTGCGGCAACTCCGAGAGCACGGCGATAGGCGTGTCCTTTCCCATCGAGTTGACCGGTTCCTTGCCATCGGCCGCCATCGGGGTCATGATCTTCTCGACCTCCTCGCGATTGTAGAAAAACACCCTTTTGAGTCGGGCGAAATCGTCTACACTGTCAGCCACTTTACGTCCCGAAGTGATGGAGTCGAGGCTGATGCGGTTGCGTGACAGCCAGTCGCGATAAGGGAAACGTGACGCAAGCTGTTCCTTCAGCTCGTCATCATAATATATCTTGCCCTCCTGCATGTCGACCATCATCATCTTGCCCGGACGCAGACGCCCCTTTTCGCGTATCTCCGAGGGGTCAAATGGCAACACGCCTGTCTCCGAGGCGAGCACTACCGTGTCGTTTTTGGTGATAAGATAGCGCGCCGGACGCAGACCGTTACGGTCGAGCATGCCGCCGGCATAGCGACCATCGCTGAACAGCAGAGCCGCCGGACCGTCCCAGGCCTCCATCAGACAGGAATGATACTCATAGAAAGCCTTGAGTTCAGGCGAGATGGGGTTCTTGTCATTGAACGACTCCGGCACAAGCATGGCCAGAGCATGAGGAAGCGACATTCCGGCCATGACGAAATACTCAAGCACATTGTCGAGTGATGCCGAGTCGCTCATGCCCGGCTGCACTATCGGAGTCATGTCGCGGCCTCCGAACGGCGCGTCGTTGAGCACAGCCTCACGGGCTTTCATCCACAGTCGGTTGCCCTGTATGGTGTTGATTTCACCGTTATGTCCGAGCATACGGAACGGCTGGGCCAGCGACCACGTCGGAAAAGTGTTGGTCGAGAAGCGCGAATGCACGAGTGCCATTGCCGTCGTGAAACGCGGATTCATGAGGTCGGGATAATAATATCTGAGCTGGAGACTCGAAAGCATACCCTTGTAGACTATGATACGCGATGAGAGCGACACTATGTAAAACTCTTCTTTGCCGGCAATATCGCCCGAGGCCGCTATTTTTTTCTCCACAGCCTTGCGCAGAAGATAGAGACGTATCTCTATCGGGTCGTTTGTCTCCTCGTCCGAAACGAAAATCTGCCTGATGGCCGGTTCGGCCGAACGGGCCACCGAGCCGAGTTGCTCGTTATTGGTAGGCACATCGCGCACAGCCATAAGTTTGAGTCCGAGCTGCAGGGCCTCGCGCTCTATCACATCAAGTATCATGGCCTGCGACTCCTCATCCTTGGGCATAAACACGAGTCCCGTGCCATAACGTCCCTTTTCTGGGACAGGGATACCCTGAAGCAATATAAACTCATGGGGCACCTGTACCATTATACCCGCACCGTCGCCAGTCTTCGGGTCGGCCCCTTCGGCTCCGCGGTGCACCATATGTTCGAGCACCTGCAAGCCCTGCTCCACCAGTCGGTGGCTTTTGATACCTTTTACATTGACAAGTAATCCCACGCCGCACGCATCGTGCTCAAAGCGGGAATCGTAAAGTCCACGTGTCTGATTGTGGTGTGTCTGCATTATCTTATAACTTCTGATTTTTTTCAATTCTCTTCAACTCCTCTGAACCAGTCGGCCTCCGTAGGCAGTTCGGTCGAGGCTCCCGACTCATATTCCTCATTGTGCTGCGATGCATCAAGCCCGACTTGCTCGTTCCACTTGCTCACACGCATGGGTATCATCTTATCGGTCAGCCAATAGAGCATGTAGCTCACGCTGAAAGTGTAGACAAACACCATGCCGAGTACAATGATGTGGTTGAGAAAAAACTCACCACGCGAAATCATGTCGGGGTCAGAGGCTGCAAAATAGTCATAGGCAAATACACCTGTAAGCACCGTGCCGATGATACCGCCGAGCCCGTGAGTCGGGAATACATCGAGAGCATCGTCAAGCACTCGGCTGTAGCTTTTCCATGATACAGCCATGTTGCAGCATACAGTGATAAAGAACGCAATAAATATGCTCTGGCCTGTTGTGACCCAGCCGGCACAAGGGGTGATGGCCACCAGTCCGACCACTGCTCCTATGGCGGCACCCATCGCCGAAGGTTTGCGTCCGCGCATGGCATCAAGGGCTATCCACCCCACCATAGCCACGGCTGCGGCAGTATTGGTATTTAAAAATGCCGATATGGCTATGCCGTCGGCCGCAAGTGAAGAGCCTCCGTTAAAGCCAAACCAGCCTAACCACAGGAGAGCTGCCCCAAGAAGCACAAACGGCACATTGGCCGGTTTGTTTTCCGCTCCTGCGTCTCTGCGCTTGCCTAAAAACATCGCTCCGGCAAGAGCGGCCACTCCCGATGCGGCATGCACTACGATACCACCGGCATAGTCATGGACATGCATCATGCCAAAAAGACCCTCAGGATGCCATGTACAGTGGGCGAGCGGACAATACACCACCACTGTCCAGAGTATCATAAACAGCAGATAACCCGAGAAATGCACTCTCTCGGCAAATGCTCCCGTGATGAGCGACGGCGTGATGATGGCAAATTTCATCTGAAACAATGCAAAGAGTGCCAGTGGTATGGTGGTAGTCACCAATCCTATCTGAGACATTTCCGATGACGGGTCGGTGACATTTCTGACTCCGACGTTTTTCATCATTATGAAATCCATGGGGTTACCGATCACATGGGCTATATCGTCACCAAAAGCAAGCCCGAAACCAAACACCACCCATATCACACTCACAAATCCCATCACAATGAAACTCTGCAACATGGTCGAGATGACATTTTTCTTACGAACCATACCACCATAAAAGAATGACAGTCCCGGCGTCATCATAAGCACAAATATCGTGGCAGTAATCATCCACGCCACATTGGCCCACAAATGGTCACCCGACAAGTCAAACTGTCCCCCCTGTGCATCGGTACGCAATCCTACAAAACTCATTACAAGAAGACTCGCCAAAACAAGGAGCCAACCTAAATTTACCTTCTTACCTAAAACTTTCATGACCTGTCATGAATTTAATGTGTGAAACCTATTGATGGATTGCCGCAACAATCCGACCAACTCTTAAAATTTGTTTATCTCGCCACAAATGTAGAGCTTTGCAATTAAATACGCAAGAAAAATTACATTTTTCTTTAAAAACAGGTAAATTTTAGACATTTTCCACACAGCCGTTCCCACAACCTCACGACACAAACCAAGACAGTCTGACCGCATAAAAAAAATCAGGTGCTGTGACTTTAATCGCAGCACCTGTTGTAAATTATTTTTTTGACCGACCGTATTCAGGTATTTCGTCAGGATGAAACTCCATGTAATCCGAGACAGGAGACGAGGCCATAAAGTAACCGAGACACTTGTCTCCGCTAAACATAGCCGGACCGTTGCTGTTGTTCTGCAAAGCCTCAAGATAATCATGCATCTCTCCTGAAATATGCATGACGGTAAAAGTAATCACATCTCCGTCATACAATACATCCTCATCATCCTCTTCGTCAGTATCCCTGCGCGTGGTCATAACAGCACATGTGCATATTCCGTCGACGGCACTGCGGTCGTCCGTCTCTCCCCACATATATATTTCGCCATTACGGTAAAGTTTTATCCAGTAACAGTCTCCGTCATTCGAAGCATTGTCATAAAAACGCCCCTGAAACACCGCCACATAATCATAGGGCATCTTGATCCAGTTAAACTCGATACTCTCGATTTGAGTCGCCGGATACATTGTCGCCACAGCTTCATAACGGCACCCCTTCCGCTCGACCGTCAACCGGTAATCATGCCCGGCTATTCCCGACGTCGTATTGACAAAATAACCGTCGGCATCAGCATGGAGGTCATATGTCGCTCCGTCAGTCAGGTCAGTCAGAGTCACGACAGCATCCGTAAGACGCGTACGGTCCATAGGCTCCCCCATCGGTGTGGTCAAGGTTATGCTCACTCTCGCGCCGTCGGGAGTGAGTTCAGCCTCTATAACAGGAAGCGGGTCGATGTTGTGATAACTGATGTCGAGCTCCTTCTCACACGAAACGAGGACAGCTATCAAGCCTATCGACAGTAAAATATTATATAGTCTCATATCTATCAGAATTTTAACATATATGACACTGAAGGAACGATACCATACATAGACTGTTGCACCGCACGTGTGCCAGAAGGCTTGGACGGATCATCCTCAAAATACACTACAAACGGATTATACCTGCAATATGCATTATAGATACCGAAAGCCCATTCATATGTAAACTTCCTGCCTATATGCGTATACGTGGCCGACAAGTCAAGACGATGGGTCGGCGGAGTCATATAAGCGTTTCTGCGTGAATAGTAATAACAGGTCACCCCGCCTATCTCATATTTCACATCAGGGGCTGTAAGCGGCTGTCCCGACAGGTAAATCCATGACCCTGACAGGCTCCAACGGTCGGTCAGCCGGTATATTGCCGTTATCGAAAAATCATGCCGGCGGTCATTGGTGGCGTTATACCACTGCCCGTCATTGATACCGGCAATCCTGGTCTGCGTGCGGGAGAGTGTGTAGGCCACCCAACCGGTCAGACGACCCGCATTCTTGCGCAACATGAACTCCGTGCCATAGCTGCGCCCACGTCCTCCGAGTATAATGCTCTCCAACGCTATGTCGGAGAACGCGCTGCTGCCGTCCTTAAAGTCATAGACATTGGATATGCTTCGATAATAACCCTCGGCCGACCAGTCAAAAGCTCCGTCCACGGTCATGCCGCTGTAACCTATGCCATACTGCCGCGACCTTTCGGGCCTTACGCATGCCGAGGTCAGCGCGTAGCGGTCAAACGGAAATGATGTGCTGCTCGAGCGTATGGCGTGCAGATTCTGAGTCGAGATTCCGGCTCCGGCTTTCACATTATGTTGCGGGGTGATATTGTATTTGATATTGACACGCGGTTCGGCCTCGATATAAGTCTTGCCATCAAACTGACCGGTAACAGTGCCGGTGCTCATAAACTCATGAAAACGGTCTGCCGACAAGGCCGAGGCGACATTCAGACGTAAACCGGCCGTCACATCTATCTTCCCGCCAAACGAGCCGGAATAATCGACCCACACCGAATTTTCCCACAGCGAGCGTATTTCCCTTTCCCTCGCCGCATTGATTACCCATTCGGCTGACTTCACTCTAAGCAGTTCCGACCGCAGGCCCAGTTCCATCGCATGATTGTCATCGGGTTGCCATCTCATCCTCTCGTTAATCGAATAGTTATGGATATAAGTCCACATCGTCTCATTCATATCCATTATGTCCACTCCCATTTCGGGATTGAAACGGGTCAGTGCGACAGAGGTTTTGAACGACAGATTATCACCGGCCATGGCCGTCCAGTTGAGCGAGCCGCCAAGGTTGCCCCAATGCATGCCCATAAGCTCCGACACAGCCATATTATCACGGCTTATAAAAAACGATGCGTCCACCAGATGGGCCGGCGAAGGACGGTAACGCACCTTGGCCGTGACGTCATAGAAATTCATCACCGTCCCACGATACTCGGGCACCATTTCGAGAAATGCATCCACATACGAGCGACGGGCTGTGACGGCAAATGACAGCTTGTCTCTCACAATCGGTCCCTCGGCCTTTATCTTTGCGGCAAGTATGCCTATCGAGGCTAAGCCGTGAAATTCCTCCATATCTCCGGCAGCAAGAGACATGTCGAGTACCGAAGATGTGGCCTCGCCATACATGGCCGGCATCGCTCCCTTATAAAGCGTAGCCCCGCCCAGGGCCGCATCGTTGAATGTAGAGAATATTCCCATCACATGCGAAGGATTATATAACGAAATGCCGTCAAGCATCACGAGATTCTGATAAGCGTTACCTCCTCTGACCTCAAATCCGCCACCGCCTTCTCCTTCGCTCCTCACGCCGGGCAACAGCGTTATCGACTTTATCACATCAGCCTCGCCCCCGAAAGAAGGTAGCCGGGTCAACTTTGACAATTCAAGTTGCTCCGCTCCCAGCCGCATACTGCCGATACGATGACGGGCTGAATTGTTAATGACAACAACCTCCTGTAACGTCTCGCTCATGACGCTGTCAGCGGGCTCCTCGGCAGCCCACGCCGCGACAGCCCACAACATTCCCAGACTTAATAAACCTGACCTCTTCAACATAAAATTCGTATACATATCAGACCGGAACATATCACTCGTCTGCATTACAGACAACGAGGTGCGTCAAACTCTGGTTTGACACACCTCGGTATTGGAGTCCTTTCGGATTAATATTCCTCGGGATAATTATTCTGCTACAACTTCGAAGGGAACCTCTACGGTCACGTCACGGTGCAGACGGATGGTAGCGGTGTAGTTGCCTACTTCCTTCACAGCCTCAAGGCTGATGACCTTGCGGTCAATGTTGTGACCGAGTTTCTCAAGAGCCTCGGCAATCTGGATAGCGTTAACCGAGCCGAAGATAGTGCCGGTCGACGATGTCTTGGCACCGATGGTGAGCTTAACACCTTCGAGGGCGGCGGCTGCGGCCTCTGCCTCTGCCTTGATGCGCTCGAGCTTATGGGCGCGCTGACGCTGATTCTCGGCAAGAACTTTAAGAGCCGACTCAGATGCGATCACGGCTTTGCCGGTGGGGATAAGGTAGTTGCGGCCATATCCGCTCTTTACTTCGACTACATCGTCCTTGTAGCCAAGGCCGTTGACGTCTTCTTTAAGAATGATCTTCATAATTCCTGATTAGCTTTTAAAGTTATTTCATCAAGTCGGTAACGTAGGGGAGGAGGGCGAGGTGACGGGCACGCTTAACAGCCTGAGCCACACGACGCTGGAACTTGAGAGAAGTTCCGGTGATACGACGGGGAAGGAGCTTGCCCTGCTCGTTAAGGAACTTCTTGAGAAATTCAGGATCCTTGTAGTCGATATACTTGATACCGCTTCTCTTGAAACGGCAATATTTCTTCTTCTTTACGTCTACCGAAAGGGGAGTGAGGTAGCGGATTTCTGATGCTTGTGCCATGATTTAGTTCTCCTTTACTTCTTCGTTGACAGGTGTGGTTGATTTTGTGCGGTTGCGACGCTTCTCTGCATATTCTGCGGCATACTTGTCGTTGCGGAATACGAGGAATCGGAGCACGCGCTCGTCGCGGCGGAAGGCGGTCTCGAGTTTCTTCACGAGAGTGGAATCGCCATCAAACTCCACGAAAGAGTAGAAGCCGGTAGATTTCTTCTGGATGGGATAAGCAAGTTTGCGAAGACCCCAGATTTCTTCATTTACGATAGTTGCTCCGTTGTCGGTGAGCACCTTCTCGAACTTTTCTACCGCTTCCTTCATCTGCTGGTCAGACAAAACGGGAGTTAAAATGAAAACGGTTTCGTAATGATTCATTTTGGTGAATGATTAGTTATTTGATTTTTAAGAAAGTGCGCTCAAAGGCACTTTTCCGGGCGCAAAATTAGCAATTATCCCCCACTCTACCAAACTTTCTCACAACTTTTTTCACTTTTTTCGCTCCAAAAGCCTCCCAAAGTCACAAAACGTATGGCCTTACACCGTATTTCTTTTATAACGTTTAAAGCTCAATATTAAGTCGGATGTTAAACTGGCGGCGTGTCAGATAATTGGGCACGGCATACTGTATGTCGTTGACATCTGTGACCCAATAATAGGAGGCCACGTTGGAGATGTCGAGAAGGTTAAACACATCGGCTCCGACCCATACGCTTTTGAGCCATCGGCCTATGCCGCTGCGCGTCTCGCCCTCCTTGAGAGCCGGGAGTAGAGCATACTGCACCCCGGCGTCAACACGCTTGTAGGGTGGCATGCGGAAATAATCGACATCTCGCGAGCTGCGTGGGGCGGTCGAGGGGAGTCCCTGCATGAATATGCCGCGCAGCGAGAACTTGAGCCGCGGTATCTTTGGGAAATAATCGGTAAAGTACAGACCGAATGAGTAGCCTCTGTCGGTCGGACGCGGCACTTTGACCCCGTGCAGCGTCTCGGATGTCTTCATGAGCGAGAAACTCACCCACGAGTCACTGCCTGGCACAAACTGTCCGAAGAGCTTGAAGTCTACGCCGGTCGCATAGCCCGACGATTCGTTAAGGCCCGAGTAGACGAGTTTGAGGTTGTCTATTTCATAGGGCACGAGGTCTGACATGGCTTTGTAATAGACCTCACCAGAGAGCTTGAACGGACGATTGAGAGCACGGAATGTATAGTCTGTCCCTGCTATGAAATGGATACTGCGCTGCGACTTGATCTCCTCGTTGAGCACTATGGTCTGGTTGCCGTCGGCATCAGTCACAGGCATACGGTATTCTTTGTAGAACGGTGTCTGGTAATAAAGTCCCGTCGCAAATCTCAACGCCCATCCGGGAGCGCGCTCAGGGATAAAGCCGACCGATGCTCGCGGACTGACAAGCGTCTCCTTGTTGAAACTCCAGTGGCTCAGACGCACTCCGGCATTGACCGTCACAAATCCGGCCGGGGTGGAGAATTTCCACGCGTCCTGCACAAAGGCCGCCACACGTGTTGACGTGAGGTCATGGCGTGAATCGAGATTATATATGACCCTCACCTCGTCGGGCATCGACGGGAGCGAATATCCTGCCGAGTCGCGCAGCTCCCACTCGCGGCTGCGGTCCATAATCTTTTCGCTCTGCACACTCAGCCCGTAGGTGAGTGTATGGCGGCTGTTAAGGGCTGTGCTTCCTTTGATAGCGAGAGCCATGACGGAGGCTTTGAGGCGGTTGCGTGCATGCTCGCGATAGCGTCCGACACCCAGCTCCCCGCCGACGTCGGAGGTACCGGCCTGGTCGAGCCAATATTCGCCCGATATGTCATAAGCCACGAGCTCATTGGTGAGATAACCCGAGGCGAGAAGCTGAAGGGCTGTCCCGCGGTTAAGGCGATAGTCGAGCGAAAGGGCTCCGAAGTAGGTCTCGAAGCGGTCTTTTTCATGTCCGTCGAAATAGACGGTAAACTGTTTGGCATCGGATGATGTGCCGAATGTAGTGGTGCGGTTGACAGGCGTAAAGAGATAACTGTTTATAGCTATATTACCGAGCAGTGATGCCGAAAGCCGATCGGAAAACCGATATGTCATCGAAGTCTGATAGTCGAAATAGCGCGGGTCATACTCTCCCTTGGTGTCGGTCGACCCTAAAAGCGATGAGTTTGACTTGTATCTGATACCATGCAGTTGACTGAACCGTTTGCTCCCCTGCCCTATGGCAAGCGAGCCACCCATGAGACTTGCCGACAGCGAACCCTCAAAGGCCTCTGGCGTACGGTAGGTGATGTCGAGTACCGACGACATCTTATCGCCATACTCGGCCGGATAGCCGCCGGTGGAAAATCCGATAGCTCCCACAAGGTCGGGGTTGATAATACTCAGCCCCTCCTGCTGGCCCGACGACACCAGTTGCGGACGGTAAATCTCGACACCGTTTATATACACGGAATTTTCATCATAGGACCCACCTCTCACGGAGTATTGCGACGACAGCTCGTTTGAACCGGTCACTCCGGCGAGTGTCGTGAGCAGCGACTCGACACTGCCGCCCGAAACGTCGGGCGAACGCTTGAGCTGTGAGGCGTCGATTGTAGCCACCGAGCCGGTCTGTTTCTTAAGTTCGGTCACCTCTACCTGCTGAAGCAGCTCCGTGTCGAGCTGTAGTCTCACATTGAGAGTGACATCGGCCTCGGGATCGATGAGCTTGCGTTTCTCCTCGCGATAGCCTATACATGAATAGTAGACGGTGATTGTGTCGGCCTTGGCACACGATAGTGTATATTCACCCTCCAGACCCGAAGTGACACCGATAGCCGTACCGCCGATACGCACGGTGGCAAACTCTATCGGCTCGCCCTGCGCATCGGTTATCTTTCCGTGTATCCTCACCTGAGCAGCTATCGTACCGACAGCCGACAGCAGTATTATTATATATGTGACAAGGCGTTTTGACCTTATTTTATGCACATGTTCTGACATACTATCTAAACGCAGTTTACGGCATAAAATTGTATCGACGCATCACACCATCCTGTGCAGACGGTGAGGGAAAAGAAATACTATCGACAACACTACCATCAGAGCCAACGCCCAAGGATAGTAGAGATAGACGAATGGAGCAGCGGGAGCTATCCCGGCCAGCGAGGAGGCCAGGAGGGTCTGCGCTCCGTAAGGGATGAGACACTGCACGATACAGGCACACGAGTCGAGCAGCGATGCGTTTTTGCGTGGATCCACTCCGTAACGCTCGCCTATCTCGCGCGATATGCCGCCGACCGTGATGATGGCAACGGTATTGTTGGCCGTGCACAGATTGACTATGGCTACAAGAATGGCTATACACACCTGCGCGCCCCGCAGTCCAGACACGCGCGAGGTGAGCACACGCAGCAGATACTGTATGCCTCCGGCGGCCTTTATCACTCCGAGCATACCGGCCGCAAGCAGCGTGACGATAATCAGATCGCCCATCGAGTCTATACCTGTGCCCATGTAGCCGAACAGGCTGATGATATCGTGTCCATAAAACAGTCCGAGTGCCAAAGCTGTGATTATGCCCAGCGACAGCACCACCGTGACATTTACTCCCATCACGGCAGCCACAAGCACCACTATATATGGCAGTATCATCACAGGGTTGGCGTCATCGCCAACAGATACCTCAGGCGTACCGAGACTCATCACCACATACACAAGCAGTGTGATGATGGCGGCGGGGACACATATCCACAGGTTGGCCTTGAACTTGTCGGCCATCTGGCATCCCTGCGAACGTGTGGCGGCAATCGTTGTATCGGAGATAAACGACAGGTTGTCACCGAAAAACGCACCGCCGAGCACTACGGCCACATAGAACGGCAGACATGCCCCGCTTGCATTGGCCATCTCTACGGCAAGCGGCGTAAGGGCCACGACGGTGCCGACCGATGTGCCGATGGAAAGCGAGATAAAGCACGAGGCCACAAAGAGTGCGGGGACTATGAACTGAGACGGAAAGAAACGGAGTGTGAAATTGACAGTGGCGTCAATGGCTCCTATCTCCTTGGCCAGAGCGGCAAAGGCTCCGGCAAGGATAAATATCCATATCATATAAAGTATGTTGGCATGGCCGGCCGAGCGCGAGAAGGTTTCGATGCGCTCCACCAGTGTGCCGCCGCGACGATAGATGACGATACTCCACACCGAGGCCACAAGAAGGGCCACCGACAGGGGCATTTTGTAGAAGTCGCCTATGGCTATCGACACTACGAGATACAGACACAGAAATACGGCCACCGGCGAGAGTGCCAAAAGCCCGCGCGAGGTAGTGATTTCGGGAAGTCGGGTAGACGGATGCATGTTTGTCGTCAATGAATCAATCGGGATATTGCATATGGTCCATGAGGACGTGTATAAACGGACGCTCACCCACCTGCACAAACCCCACACGCTCATAGAGTCGGCGTGCTCTGGGATTGTCCTTGTCGACAAGCAGCCCGGCGGGTTTTCCACACTCGCGGGCCCGCTCTATCATGGCTTTAAGCAACTCCGAGGCTATCCCACGGCCTCGATGGGCAGGAAGCACTGCAAGCGTATCGAGATAAAACTCTTCCGGCTCACACTCATCCTCCACTCCTTCGAAATGATGACCGAGTTTTTCGGTGACAGTATCGAAAAACGGGCGGCGCAGTTCATGAAGCTTCGCTCCGTCATATCCTACACATACTCCCACCGGAGTGCCGTCATCGTCAACGGCCACAAGTGCGTTGCGATAACTGTACTGGCTGTCCTCGCGTGCGGCAAGCGTCACAAACATATCTATGACATCATTGACAGTATGATTCTCGCCGGCAAGATTGGCGGCTATCTCCTCACCGATGGCATCCACCACCGAGGCTCCGATGAGCATAGCGTCCTGTGGACGCGCGGGTATAATCGTCATTTTTCTATATGTATTATAGTATTGTTATCAATAATCAGTGTGTCTGCCACACGGCAGTCGGGACTCAGTGCGGGAGCCTTGACCTCACCACCTATATATATAGGAGCGCGTTCTATGCGTATGGCATCCCACAGACCCAAGTCCATGAACGAACGCAACACTTGTGCGCCCCCCTCGACAAGCACACTCGTCACTCCTCGCGAATAGAGGTCAGAGAGCACCTCGATCAGTGAACTGTAGGAGGAATACACGACCGTATGGTCATCCGCACACCCACCGGTGCGTCCCCTGCGGTCGAGAATGACTCGCAGGGGCGAACGACCGGCAAATAAACGTGTATCGAGCCGCGGACTGTCAGCAAGCACCGTGCCGCTCCCGACAAGTATCGCGTCGTGGGTGGCTCTCAGTTTATGCACAAGCATTGAGGTCACGGGAGTGGATATGTGGCCGTCGATATATCCGTCGGCACTTTCGGCCCACTTGAGCGTGACATACGGGCGGCGCAGACGATGGGCGGTCATGAACTTCCTGTTCAGAGCAACACACTCCGCCTCCATACACCCGGTCTCCACCTCGACACTGGCTTCGCGGAGCATATTGACACCGCGTCCGGCCACTTTTTCATACGGATCGAGACACCCAACGACCACTCGCGGGATGCCCTTCTCTATGATGAGCGAGGCACACGGCGGAGTCTTGCCATAATGTGAGCACGGCTCGAGGGTGACATACATGGTGGAGTCACGGAGCATGGACTGATCAGCCACCGAAGCGATGGCATTGACCTCGGCATGTCCCTCGCCGTGACGGCGGTGCCACCCTTCGCCTATGATGCTGCCATCGGGAGCTACGATGACGGCACCGACCATTGGATTGGGCGAGGCATCAAGCTCGCCGTGACGCGCCAGCTCGAGGGCGCGCTGCATGTATTTGTTCAATTTTTTCAAAATTGAAGGTTATGAGGTTATAAGAGGTTCAACTCGCCTACGCAATGTGTCACGGCTGCTCGTCCTGCCAGTCACCGTTCTCCTTTATGAGTGCGATGAGGCGGGGCAGGGCTTCGGAGGCCGGAATGTTTTTCACCACACACTCCTTACCCTTGTAGAGACTTATATGACCGGGCGCGGCTCCGACATAACCATAGTCGGCGTCAGCCATCTCTCCGGGGCCGTTGACTATACACCCCATGACTCCTATCTTCAGACCCTTGAGATGAGATGTGGCGGCCTTTATCTCACGCAATGTCGACTGGAGGTCGTAGAGCGTGCGGCCACATCCGGGACAGGAGATAAACTCGGTCTTGGAGATACGGTGGCGTGTGGCCTGGAGTATATTTAGCGCGAGGCGGTTGAGCATCTCACGGTCTATATTGTCTGCCGTAGAATCAATGGCTATGCCGTCGGCGATACCTGACAGCAGCAGATAGCCGAAGTCGACTGCCGCAGCGATGGTAAGAGCCTCAAAGTCGTCGGTATCGTAGGTGAACGACACAACCACTGGATTGGTCAGACCGCGACATGCCATAGCGTTGACAAACGATTTGGTGCGAAGCGCGCGGTCGGGCTGCAAAGCCACAACAACAACCATGGCATTCCTGTCGGCCGCAATCTCGTCAAGGGCCTTATCCAAATCGTCATCATCAAGGTTAAACACAAGGATATGACCGTCGGCATCCGGCAGTTCGTCAAGACCAGCGATCTGCGGAAGAAGTCCGCGCCATGCCGAATCACGACGACACGGAGCGCATTCATCCACTCCGTCGGGATAGCCACATGCCTTCAATCCCTCAGCCTCGCCGACGGCATCATCGACATGACTGATGATGGCACATGCCACAGGTATCTCACACTCGGGCTCCTCGCTGAGCGACACGCGTATGGTGTCGCCTATGCCGTCCATCAGGAGCGAACCTATACCGACAGCCGACTTGATGCGACCGTCCTCACCGTCACCGGCTTCGGTGACACCGAGATGTAGTGGGAAGTGCATATCCTCGGCATCCATGGCTTTGACCAGACGGCGCACCGTCTCGGTCATGACAAGCACATTGGAGGCCTTGATGGAAATAACAACATCGCGGAAATCCTCGCTCAGACACACGCGCAGAAATTCCATCGCACTCTCCACCATACCGGCCGGAGTGTCACCATAACGGCTCATGATGCGGTCAGACAACGACCCGTGATTGACACCGATTCGCAAGGCTGTGTGATGCTGCTTGCAAAGATCGATAAGCGGCACGAGAGCGTCGCGTATCTTGCCGAGTTCGGCGGCATACTCCTCGTCGGTAAACTCTATCTTCTTGAACGTGCGGCCCGGGTCGACAAAATTGCCCGGATTGATGCGCACCTTCTCTACTCGCGTGGCCGCCGCAAAGGCTGCCCGAGGATTGAAATGCACATCAGCCACAAGCGGCACCGACACCCCGAGATCCGACAAAGCCTCCTTGATAGGCGTAAGATTCTCAGCCTCGCGCACACCCTGGGTGGTGAGGCGCACTATACTGCCTCCGGCATCGGCTATACGTTTTATCTGAGCGGCTGAGCCAGGCGTGTCGTTGGTGGAAGTGGTGGTCATCGACTGCACCACTACTGGCGCATCGCCTCCGATAGTCACCTGCCCCACCCTTACAGGCCACGCCCGACGACGCTGCTGGTGAAATGTATTGTTCACGTCTAAACTCTAAACTTTATACTCATAGACAACATCCTTCAGTGCCTCGTTGGCCTTGACGATTTTCTTCGACAGGGTAGCGCGATAAGCATCATATCGGGCGGCGAGGTCGGGGTCAGCAAGCGCGAGTATCTGCACAGCTGTAACCGCAGCGTTCATGCCGGCATTAATGCCAACGGTAGCCACCGATATGCCCGGAGGCATCTGCACAATTGAATAGAGGGCGTCCATACCGCTGAGAGTCGAGTTGATGGGTATACCGATCACAGGCAGCGGAGTCATGGCGGCAATCACTCCCGGAAGAGCGGCGGCCATGCCGGCTGCGGCGATTATCACCTTTATGCCGCGGGCCTGCGCGCCGGTGGCAAACTCCTCGACCTCACGCGGGGTGCGGTGAGCCGAAAGAGCATTCATCTCAAAGGGCACCTGCATCTCGTTGAGAAAATCGGCTGCCTTTTTCAGTATGGGAAGGTCACTTGTGCTTCCCATGATAATACTTACTATCGGTTTCATTATTGTTTTGATGGAAATGTATAATGATTGTAATTGTGATTATATTCCTGATATGAGCCACACGCACAGAAATCCGTTGGCCGCTCCGGCGAGCACCTGGAGCAGAGTGTGGCGGCCGAGATATACACGTGAGGTCATGACCATGCCGGCCAATACGACGCCACACGAAATCCATACGTTCATATCATAAATGGCCTGATGGGTAGCCGCAAGTCTAAACAGCATGGCGACAAGTCCGCTCACTGCGGCCGCATGGGCCGAAATCTTCCACTTGAGATTGACCAGCGTATTGACCGCTATGGCAGCCGCGCCTCCCACATAAAACAGCGACAACCATGCAGGGGCGGCCGCACGATACAGAAAAAACGCACATCCGAGATAACACAGCATGGCTACACCGTAGGGTATGAAACGATCGCCTCGCTCGTTGAGCCCGGGATCTTTGACCATACCCGACTTATAGAGCGCGAGTATCACCGTAAGCGGGAGAACACAGGTGATGACAAATGTTATGGCCACCGTGGTCCACAGCACTCGGTGGGGCAATATGGCCAGCACCGACAGAAACGATGCCAGCATCATGCCGTAGGTAGGCACAAGCAGGGGCGAGAAAAGTAAAGACAGCAGTTGTGATATGCGTTTCATTCAGTGCTCTTTTGATTATTATGTTTATACTTACAGTTTCTTGCGCAGACGGGCCACAGGGATACCGAGCCGTTCGCGATATTTGGCCACCGTGCGGCGGGCTATGTTATAGCCCATCTCCGTGAGTCTGGCTGTGAGGGCATCGTCACTCAGTGGCGATGACGGAGCCTCCTCTTGTATTAACACACGCAGAGCCGAAAGGATTTCGCGCGACGAGGCATCTTCATCCTCGCTCACACGCTCGTTGAAGAAAAATTTCAGCGGATACACTCCACCCTGCGTGGCTACATATTTGCCGGCCGTGGCTCTCGATACCACCGAAATGTCCATGCCGATGGCTCCGGCTATATCCTTGAGCACCATAGGGCGCAGACGGCTCTCGTCTTCGCTCAGGAAAAACTCGCGCTGCCAGCGGGCTATGGCCTCCATTACCTTCATGAGCGTGACGCGACGCAGACGCAGCAGTTCGATGAAATCCGACGCATCGCGACGCTTGCTTGAGATAAACGACAGTGCCTCACGCTTGCGCATGCTTGTCTCGCCGGTGTCCGCAACGCTTCTCTCGTCGTCCACATCAAAACTACGCTCGATGGCAAGTTCGGGCAGATTTCCCGGCATCGACACAGTGATGCGGTCGTTACGGTCGACCTCGACATAAAAATCGGGCACAATGTGACGCGCACGGTCATCGGCATCACTCTCTCCGAAACGGCTCGCGGGCTTGGGGTCGAGCGAGCGTATCACTTCATCGGCCTCACGGAGCGACTCGCGCGAAATGCCGAGCAGCGATGCGAGACGGTCGAAATGACGCAGCGAGAAGACGTCAAAATAATTGTCGACAATCTCTCTGGCCGTCCTGACAGCCTCGGAGTCGGGCATGCGCCGCAACTGAAGAGACAGACAGTCACGCAGGTCATAGGCACCCACCCCGGCAGGATCAAGCGAACGGATGCGTGCGAATATATCCTTGATTTCAGCCATGTCCACCTCTATGCCGGCATCTATGGCCAGATCGTCGTCTATCTGCGGGAGTGTACGCGTCATGTAGCCGTTATCGTCGATATTGCCGACGATATAGCGGGCTATCGCCAACTGACGCTGCGAGAGGTCGGTCTCGGCAAGCTGCGACATGAGCGACTCCATGAGCGACTCGCCCGCGGCTACAGCCACAGGCTCAAAACGCACATCATCGGCACTGCGGTTGTTGGCTTCGAGTCTGTAGGGGGGTATGTCGTCCTCGTCGCGATAGTCAGCCAGTTGCATCTGTTCAGCCGACTCGCCATACGCCTCGGCCGGCTCTTCGCCTGCGGCAGGTGTGTCGACTACCTCGAGAGCCGGATTGTCGTCCACCTCGCGGCGCACCTCTTCCTCTATCTCAGGCTCGGTCATCTCGAGCATACGCACGAGACGCATCTGCATAGGCGATAGCCTCAACTGCAGACGCTGCTCCAATGACTGTGACAGGGACTCTTTCATTCTCGGTTATTATATTTATGGTCAAAAGCCTAAACTCTCTAAACTATAAGTTATAAATCCCGGCCTTATATCCGACAAGGTTTTCGGGACGGGTAAACCAGTCTATGGTAAGTGCGAGACCTGAGCGCAGATCATGACGCGGACGCCAATCTGTGAGCGACGTGATGAGACTGTTGTCGCCACACAGGCGGAACACTTCACTTCCGGCCGGACGCAGACGGGCCGGATCAGTGACATATGTCACATCCTCACCCATTATATCGGCTATTGTCTCAAGTGTCTCGCGCATGGTCACTTCAGTGCCAGTAGCTATGTTTATCTCACGACCCACCACTCCGTCGGCATTGCCGAGAGCGATGAAACCTGCGGCCGTATCGGTGACAAAATTAAAGTCACGTGTAGGCGTAAGGTCGCCCACCATAATCTCGCGTTTTCCTGAGGCTATCTGCGCGATAATCGAGGGGATGATAGCTCTCGCGCTCTGACGCGGACCATAGGTATTGAACGGACGCGCTATAACAACAGGCAGGTCAAAGGCGTTGTGAAAACTCAACGCTATGGCGTCAGCACCTATCTTGGTGGCACTGTAAGGCGACTGCGGCTGCTTGGGATGCTTCTCGTCGATGGGCACATAACGAGCTGTGCCGTAGACCTCGCTCGTGGAGGTCACCACAAGACGGCCGACTCCGGCATCGCGACATGCCTGGCAGATGTTGAGCGTGCCTTTTATATTGGTGTCGACATAGCTGTCGGGAGCCACGTAACTGTAAGGGATGGCTATCAGAGCTGCAAGATGATAGACTGTCACACAATCTCTGACAATCTCGCGACACAGATTGGGGTCACGCACATCGCCGGTGACAACCTCGAGATCGGGATTGTCCATACCTTCGAGCCAGCCCCAGTTGTTAAAGGAATTATATTGGCTCAATGCCCTTACTTTATAGCCTGCGGCGAGAAGAGCCTCCACGAGATGAGACCCTATGAAGCCGTCGGCCCCGGTCACAAGCACTTTATCTTTCATCATATCAATATGCTTTTGTGAGATGATATTCATATCTTATATCATCGTCCGACACATACCATAGGGTCATGGCCGACGATGAGAGTGATTCAATATTAAGAGTCGTCACTTCCTCAAGATGCAGAGGCTGTGGCGGAGTATAAAACTCGTCTCCGTCATTGTCGGAGTGGGAGAAATCGAGAGTCAGTTGCGTGTCGGTGCGCGACCACATGCCCTTGGCTGTCTTATAGTCGTTATAAGGATACAGGGTGAGTATCCACGCGAGGTCTCCCTGAAACGACCATGTGTAGAGCAACACATCGTCGGCAGCGGTGCCGTCGCTGTAGAGTGACACCTCCTCACCGTCGGCGGTGAGCGATGTGACGTTCCACCGTCCGAAAAGATGGCCTATGTCACCGTCCATACGCGTACACCCGGTGATTGCAGGCAATGTCACGGCAATCAGTAGCAAAACACATGTTATATTATATAATCTTCGCATCCGGCTATAAGTTTAAGAGTCCGTGATATTTTACCGAAACCATCGCGCCGAAAGCATTCGACGGCATATTGCCGCGGTCCACCTCAACCTGCGCGTTGACCGACAGCCCCTTTACACGGGCTGGACTCCAGGTCACCTCGGCCATCACCGACGAGAGATGTATCGGAGCAGGCAGCATGAAATATCCGCTGCCCCACGCCTTGCGGTAGCCCCCTTTGACCAGATAATCCACTCCGGGAGCTATCGAGCCCTCGATCCCGACATGAAATCCGCGCATGGCGTTGGCCAAAAATTTATTGCACCCGTCAAGATTATAGATAGGTGCCATAAGTGCCGGAGTACCTATCGACTGCCCGTAATAGGCATAAGAATTATACGACACATTATTATAATAGTCATCCGACCCCGATGTGTGGCCGGTGATGGTGGTACCTGCCCAGTCGGCCGGATTGAAATGTATGGGTCCGCTCTGATTGGTAAAGTCGAGATATTCGATTACAGCACCCGAGATGACTCCGCCTTTGCCGGGAGCTTTATACTCTATGCCCCACAGGCCGTCCCAGCCATTCTGCTTGCCTATGCCCGACCCGTCCTCGAAAGGCCAGGAGAAATATCCGGCCAACTCATGACCGCCGTCGAGACGATAACGGGCCCTGAGATCCCACGACCCGAGATGATTGCCCACATAGAAGCTCTCACCACCTTCACCTATCGGGAGAAGCATGCGCAGGAGTGTCTTGACTCCGGCCGAGCGGTCCTCATGACGCCACACTCTGCCGTGATTGTAAAAGTCGGTATAACCGCCAAACTCTCCGGCGGCCTGCATGCCCACTGTTACAGACAGTCTTTCAGAGGGTCGTGTGCGGAAATAACACCGCTTGTAGCTGTAATACTGACCCTGCGAAAGATTCTCATTATAATAATTGTAATGGTCGCGCCACCAGTCATCGTCAAGCATCTTGCCATAGGCTACCTCGCCCTGTATCTGCACCCATCCGTTGGTAAAGGGGATGTCCTGAAAATCGACAAATCCTGCCCTGACCTCGGGTATCGGACGGGCATTGCCGCTCTCCACAAGGTCACCGCTCGTAAGCCGCTGATTGAGAAGAGCCGAGCTATGCTCGCGCATACCGGCCGAGAGAAACACCGAGCGGTAACGCGCTATGCCGTAAAGCTGCTGGATACGTGTCGATGACGGACGCATCGGGTGTCTGAGCCACACCTCACCGGCCGCGTCATACCGCTCATAATCCACAGCCGACGCATGGCCGCCGATCAAGTCAAGACCGAAGCCATAGCCCCATCGGCCTGCCATGTCGAGCGGACGCCACACCGATGCTTCGGCCTGGATATTGGAGGCACTGGAAAAACGGCCTCCACGCATAGTCGAAATATAATGTGGTGCGAAATCACCGCTACCCGCTCCTGCCGTCAGCGACACCTCATAATCAAGCGGATATGCAGCTCCCGCACTCAGTCCCGACAAAGCCAGGATGGAATATATGGAGAGTTTTCGGAAATTAATCATTGACCGATATATACAATTTCCCACAAATTTAGCTCTTTTTTCCCTAACCGCAAAAAAAGAACTTTGTCACAAACGACATCCTGCGCGACATTATCGCACCATTCTGCCATATTTCATGTCGTAACTTTGCGATACCGACACCACCGCCCTCAACCAACCCACTCTCAACCACCACACCCTCACTCCAAAAATATTTAAAAGCCATCGCATTATGCCACACATCACCATCCAGTCACCCTGCACAACACTAATCGACAGCACCCACTACTACACAAAGCGTAATTACATTTTATGTAGTTACAATTTGTGTAAAAACTCCGTTCCCATTGGTAGAAACACCAACATGTGGCTTACTGGCTGAAATCGCAATATTTCAATCTCGGACAGGATACATAATCTATAAATCTGCCGTCAGCAAGCCCTGTTAACAATATTTTTGGTAGGCAATGGTGCAAAATGAAAAATATTTGCTAACTTTGTGGCCTTACGATTTGAAATCCATTACTCAACCCAACCAATATATAAGTACAAAAATGGTAAATTATAAGGATTTAGGTCTCGTAAACACCAAGGAAATGTTTGCCAAGGCCATCAAGGGAGGCTATGCCGTGCCCGCTTTCAACTTCAACAACATGGAGCAGCTCCAGGCCATCATCAAGGCCGCTGCCGAGGAGAAGTCACCTGTGATACTTCAGGTATCGAAGGGCGCACGTAACTATGCCAACGCCATCCTCCTCCGCTTCATGGCCCAGGGCGCAGTAGAATACGCCAAGAGCCTCGGCTGGGAAAATCCCCAGATCGTGCTTCACCTCGACCACGGCGACAGCTTCGAGCTCTGCAAGGACTGCATCGACAACGGTTTCTCTTCTGTGATGATCGACGGCTCACACCTCCCCTACGAGGAAAACGTAGCCCTCACCAAGAAAGTATGCGACTACGCTCACCAGTATGACGTGACTGTCGAAGGCGAGCTCGGCGTACTTGCCGGCGTTGAGGACGAAGTATCATCCGACCACCACACATACACCGATCCCGAGGAAGTTATCGACTTCGCTACCCGCACCGGCTGCGACTCGCTCGCTATCTCGATCGGCACAAGCCACGGTGCCTACAAGTTCACTCCCGAGCAGTGCACCCGCAACGAGGAAGGCAAGCTCGTACCCCCGCCGTTGGCATTCGACGTACTCGACGCCGTTATGGAGAAGCTCCCCGGATTCCCCATCGTACTCCACGGCTCGTCGTCTGTACCCCAGGATGAAGTTGACACCATCAATAAGTATGGCGGCAAGCTCCCCGACGCTATCGGCATCCCCGAAGAGCAGCTCCGCAAGGCTGCCAAGAGCGCGGTGTGCAAGATCAACATCGACTCTGACAGCCGTCTGGCCATGACCGCTGCCGTGCGCAAGGTTCTCGCCGAGAAGCCCGCCGAATTTGATCCCCGCAAGTATCTCGGCCCGGCCCGCGACAACATGGAGAAGCTCTACAAGCACAAGATTGTATCGGTGCTCGGCTCGGCCGGCAAGGCATAATCTCCCTGTAAGGAAAATACGACTGTCCTGAAAACCGGGACACCCACAGATAAAGACTGTTATTGGCCCTAATCACAATGGCCGATAACAGTCTTGTTTTATTTGCCTGCTCAACACATTCTACCCCGTCCCGAACCCTCTAAGTCCGACATTTGTTAAGTCTAAAGAAACATAAAGACTTGACAAAATGACTCATCACACACCCGCTCCCCGTCCCGACGGACCTGGAACAGACACTTTCGCCCGCAACATCTTCTTCTCGGCGCGCAGAGCCATCTCGCATCACGCCTCGGGCGGCAATGTGCTCATGTTTGCAACACTGCTCGCATTGATTGTAGCCAACATACCGGGAATCAACACCCTCTATCACGACTTCTGGAGTCAGGAAATGAGGCTACAGGTGGGCGACTTCAACGTATTCTCCCACGGAGGTCACCCGATGACAGTGCTACAGTTTATCAACGACGCTCTCATGGCCATCTTCTTCTTCAATATCGGGCTGGAGATTAAGCGCGAGGTGCTCGTCGGCGAACTCTCGTCAATACGTCAGGCACTGCTTCCCATAATGGGAGCCATCGGTGGCATGATAGTCCCCGTCAGTCTTTACTATCTGCTGGCACGAGGCACCGACTACACCGACGGCGCGGCCATCCCCATGGCTACCGACATAGCTTTCTCGCTCGGCATCATCGCACTGCTCGGCTCGAGAGTGCCCTCTTCTCTCAAAATATTTCTGACCACCCTCGCCGTAGTCGATGACATCGGCGGCATAATAGTCATAGCGGCCTTCTATGCCGGACACATCGACGTGGCCTTCATAGGCTATGCAGCCATCGGACTGCTGGTGCTGCTCGCCGGAGGCGCAGTGCTGAAGATTCAGACCAAGATGTTTTACTTCATAATAGGCGGAGTGGTATGGTTTTTCGTGCTCAATTCCGGCATACACCCCACCATAGCCGGCGTACTCGTTGCCCTGTGCGTGCCGTCGACTCCGGTCTATGCCCCCAACAAGTACATACGTGTCATACGCGAAAACATACGCAACTTTCGCGAGGATGACGACGCCGACCTCGACGACCGCACCATCCTAAGCCACGAGCAGCTCGACTGGCTCAAGCAGATAGAGACTGCTTCCGACCGTGTCATCTCACCGCTCCAGGACATGGAAGACCAACTGCACCCGCTCACCGACTATCTGATAATCCCGCTCTTTGCCTTTGCCAACGCCGGAATATTTCTCCTTGACATCAACCCGCTAACAGTAGTCACCGGCGTGAGTCTGGCCATACTCGTAGGTCTTGTAGCCGGAAAATTCCTTGGTATACTCCTCTTCTCATGGGCAAGCGTGAAACTCGGCATAGCCCCGATGCCCGAACAGGCCGACTGGCGCATGATGAGTGCGGTGTCGCTGCTCGGAGGCATAGGCTTCACAGTGTCACTGTTTATCGCCTCGCTAACGTTTGACGCCTCGACAGCCGCCGGCGCGGCAATGCTCAACGATGCCAAACTCGGCATTGTGGCCGGTTCGCTCATCGCAGGCATAGGCGGATATGTGATGCTGCGTCTCTCACTGCCAAAAGACAGGCAGTGAGAAGCCTCTCAGGCCATCACCATAAAAAAATGAAAGAAGAATTATACGATTAAAGAAAATTTTCCGTAATTTTGCGTTGTAAAACAGACAACCCAATAAAATTATCATCAATGACTATTGATCAGTACAATTTCAACGGCAAGAAGGCAATTGTGCGCGTTGACTTCAACGTTCCCCTGGACGAGAACGGCAACATCACCGACGACACCCGTATCCGCGGTGCGCTCCCCACACTCAAGAAAATCCTCGCCGACGGCGGCAGCCTCATCATCATGAGCCACATGGGCAAACCCAAAGGCAAGGTCAACCCCAAGATGTCGCTCGGCCAGATCAAGGACACTGTAGGCAAATATCTCGGCACCGAGGTTAAGTTTGCCGATGATTGCGCCCAGGCCTCAGAGCTCGCAGCTTCACTCAAGCCCGGCGAAGTGCTCCTGCTCGAGAACCTCCGCTTCCACCCCGAAGAAGAGGGCAAGCCCGTAGGTATCGACAAGGCCGACCCCGCTTACGAGGCAGCCAAGAAGGAAATGAAGGAAAAGCAGAAAGAGTTTGCCAAGACTCTCGCTTCATATGCCGACGTATATGTCAACGACGCTTTCGGCACAGCTCACCGCCGTCACGCATCGACCGCTGTAATCGCCGACTATTTCGACGCTGACAGCAAGATGCTCGGTTATCTCATGGAGAAAGAGGTCAATGCTGTCGACAACATCCTCTCTGACATCAAGCGTCCTTTCACCGCTATCATGGGCGGCTCGAAAGTTTCGACCAAAATCGGTATTATCGAAAACCTCATGGACAAGGTGGACAACCTTATCCTCTGCGGCGGCATGACCTACACTTTCGCCAAGGCTCTCGGCGGCAACGTAGGCAAGTCAATCTGCGAGGAGGACAAGCTCGACCTCGCTCTCGACATCATCAAGAAGGCTAAGGAAAAGGGTGTGAACCTCGTGCTCGGCACCGACTGCGTTGCAGCCGACGACTTCAGCAACGACGCCAACACCATGGTAGTGTCATGCATGGAGATTCCCGCCGAATGGGAAGGCCTTGACGCAGGTCCCGAGACCCGCAAGGCTTTTGCCGACGCCATCAAGGGTGCCAAGACCATCCTCTGGAACGGCCCCGCAGGTGTATTTGAGTTTGACAACTTCACAGCCGGTTCACGCGCTATCGCCGACGCTATCGTAGAGGCTACCGAAAACGGTGCTTTCTCGCTCGTAGGCGGCGGTGACTCTGTAGCTTGCGTCAACAAGTTTGGTCTTGCCGACAAGGTGAGCTACGTATCTACCGGTGGTGGCGCACTCCTCGAGGCCATCGAAGGCAAAGTGCTCCCCGGCATCGCAGCAATCCGCGGCTAATACTTGGAATAATTAGCAATTAGTAATTAGCAATTAGTAATTAGTAATTAGCAATTGCTGACAACAATAACAAACGTCCCGCATGTATTTTCAAAGTACATGCGGGACGTTTCATATTACTGTCGTCTCATATTATTGTCTCATATTCAAAGCTATCATATCAGCATCAGCCCAATTACTAATTACTAATTACTAATTACTAATTGCCAATTGCCCTAACTCCTTCTTCGTATTTTCTGAGCGAATTGGCTTTTTTTATAGCCTTCATAGCCTTCCGGTCAAGAGACGGAGCGAGATATTCCCAGAACGGCTTCACCTTACCCAACACCTGCGCATCACCGCTCAGAGTATCGCGATAATGACCGTAGACCATCGAATGGAGGCGCATAATAGCCTCGTGACGGCGAGACTCGTCCCACTCCTCGCCCGCGAGCCATTCGGCCACAATGGAAGGACGCGAGAAAAGTCCGCGACCTATCATCACACCTGCAAGCGACGGATAGCGCGACAAAATGTCATCGATATGCGACGGATGCGTGATGTCTCCATTATATATCACCGGGTGAGCCGACCCGGCGAGCAGAGCGGCAAACTCATCGAGCCACAGTTCGCCTTGATATTGCTGACGTGCTGTGCGCGGATGCACGGTGACATGGCTGAGCGGCAGAGCGTTGACCGCATCGGCCGAAACACGCCACTCGTCGGGCGACTCAACGCCGAGACGCATCTTGAGCGAGAACTCAATATCGCTGTAACGGCCTCTCATCTCATCGCCGAGCGCGGAGAGCAGCTCGGTGTCGGCTATCATGCCCGCACCACGCCCATGGTGGACCTGAGGTGGAAACGGACACCCCATATTGATGTCAATCTGTCTGTAACCGGCCTCGGCCACAGCATCGCAGAGCATGCGAAACTCGCGCAGATCGCGCAGGATTATCTGTGGAGTCAGACGTATATCCTTATTGAAATCCGAGCCAAGGTCGCGCAGATCGCGACGGCGTATCTCACCGCGCTCCACACGCAGAAACGGAGTGTGATAGCGTGTGATGCCGTCACCGTAAATCATGTGATGAAAATGACGCCATGCAGTCTCGGTAAGCCCCTGTATAGGAGCCGAAAATATCGCTTTATTGTTCATTTCTTCCATATCTGTGACAAAAATAGTGAAAATTTAGGCTATATGTGTTGTAATTGAGGAGAAAAAACGTTATTTTTGTAAAAGGGATTCTAAACCTTTTTCACCCCGTGGTGTCTAAGTAGTAAGATACCATATAATTAGTCACAACTCTATCAGTAAAATCTCTCTATGAAACTGAAACGCATACTACTTACCATGGCAGGAATCGTGGCAGCCACCTCGGCGGTCACAGCCCAGTCATATTTTGACGATGACATCTATTATGATGCATCCAAGGACAAGTCCAAGCCGGCCAAGACCGTCAAGCAGACTTACCGAACCCCCTCGACCGTGATTGTGGCGGAATATCCCGCCGCTGACACCTATAACGTCACAGGCACCCGCACCATCAGTGTGGACGATTACAACCGTCGCGGCATCTTTGCCACCGACTCGCTGACCACCGACAGCACCGCCACCGACTTTGCCTACACCCGACGCATCGAGCAGTTCTACAATCCAGAGATTGTATCCGGCTCAGGCGATCAGGAATTGGTAAACATCTACTACATGGAGCCGGAGCGTGTCAACGTCTATGTCAACACACCCTCGGGCTACTGGGGCTATGATTATTTCTACCCCGATTTCGCATGGTATGGCCCGAGCTGGGCCTTCAACTGGCGATGGAATTCACCCTGGTATTGGAACAGTTGGTATGACCCCTATTGGTCATGGGGCTGGGGACCGTCCTGGGGTTGGGGACCGAGCTGGGCATGGGGACCCGCATGGGGCCCATCGTGGGGCTGGGGTCCGTCTTGGGGCTGGAGCGGCCCGATATGGGGTGGTCCGTCATGGGGCGGCAACCGACCCACTCATCGCCCCGGAGTACGTCCGGGCTCTTCCTTCAACCGTCGACCGACAGGAGCCATCGGCACCAGCGGACGCCCCGGCCTTACTAACGGCGGACGTCCCGGCACCAACGGCTACACACGTCCTTCAGGCGTAAACGGCCGACCGTCGACCGGCACAAGCAACCGTCCGGGCGTAAATTCGACCAATCGTCGCCCCACACGTGGTGACGGCTCGGTGACAACCCGTCCCTCAAATACCAACAACGGTAATTACAACTATCCGAGCAATACAAACGGAGGTCGCGGCTCAGGTTACGGCTCAGGCTCATACAATCAGAGTTCACCCTCACGCGGCAGCTCATGGGGCACAGGCGGCGGCTCGTTTGGCGGCGGCCGTTCAAGCGGCGGAGCACGTACAGGCGGCGGTGGCCGTGGCCGTCACTGATAAGTTTACCGACGGTCTTATAAAATTATAAAGTCAACAAAGTTAAGATAATAGCTCAAAGAAATATGTAACGGCTCAAGTCTTTAGGTATTATCTTAACTTTTTTATTACTTTTTTAAACCACTCTCACAATCGACTTGTTATTAACATAGCATACTCATCCATTCAACTTGACGTTTATGAACAAGACCCTACTTATAGCTCTCAGCCTCAGCCTTTCGGCAGGGACGATGATGGCCCAGTCGGCAGTCGACGCATACTCTATCTCACGTGGAGGCGACCTGCGCGGCACAGCCCGGTTTATGTCAATGGGCGGAGCGTTCACCGCTCTCGGAGGTGACATCTCCACACTCAACCAGAATCCCGGCGGTATAGGCCTCTACCGCAGCAGCGACCTTTCGCTCACACTTGACCTCGAACCGCAGTCAATCACATCGAGCAACGGCGGTTCGGACTTAAAAACAAGCCAGACAAAGTTTAACGCCAACAACTTCGGATATATCGGAGCTATCAATACCGGCAGTGAGACAATGCCATTCTTCAACTGGGGTGTAAGCTACTCGCGCGTGGCTTCGTTTGACCGCCGATATGGCGACATACTCAGCAACATCGGCACATCCTATACCAATATGGTGGCCGACTTTACTTCGCTTGACGGATTCACGCCCGGCACACTGGCTGAAACAAAGGACTATAATCCTTATCTCAGTTCGTCTGCTCCGTGGTCAAGCATCCTGATGTATAACTCTTACGGCATCAATCCGGCATCGGTCGACCCCAACAATACCGAATATGTTGGTCTGTTCAAATACAACGGCATGTATGGAGGCTACAACGGCTCGTCAGGCAACGCCATATATGACATCGAAGAGAAAGGCCACATCGACGAGTATTCAATCAACTTTGGCGGCAATGTCATGAATGTGCTCTATTGGGGCGTTGGTTTCGGCATTACAGACCTCGATTTCAAACAGTATGCCTATTATTCCGAAAATCTCAGCAACGCCAATGTGCCCGACGCCAATGCCGACACATACACCACAGGCAATGCCTCTCCTTTCACTCTGAGCAATTACAAACACATCTGGGGCAGCGGCTTCAACTTCAAGGCCGGTGTCATCGTCAAGCCTATCAATGAGTTGCGTATAGGTGTAGCTATACACACCCCTACCTACTACAATCTTTCATACGAAGGCCAGGGCTTCACTGAATTTTATATGTCTTCGCCCGACTATCAAAACGAGGCTTACGACGGCTCTTACAGCACCGATCTCGCCAACTTTGACTGGAAGCTCCGGTCGCCATGGCGGTTCATGGTGGGTGCTGCCGGTGTAATCGGCGGACGTGCCATCATCAGTGCCGACTATGAATACCGCGCCTATGGCGACATGAAGGTCAAGGACTGGGACGGATATTCATTTGACGACGTGGACGGTGACATCAAGACCTATTATCAGTCGACCAACATACTGCGTCTCGGTGCGGAATACCGCCTCACCCCCCAGTGGAGCATACGCGCCGGCTACAGCTACGAGTCAAGCCCAGTCAAGAGCGAGATTCTCGACCCCACAGGCAGCCAAGCCAACTATATCTACACCTCAGGCCCCTATGACTACGAGACACAACCGTCATACACTCTGGACCGTTCCACCAATTATATTACCTGCGGACTCGGCTACAGATACAAGAATTTCTATGCCGACATGGCCTATGTATATCGCCACCGCAAGAGTGACTATCATGCCTTCAGCGACTACAACGAGTCGATAGGCGACCATCTGCTCGTACAAGCCCCCAAGGCAGAGCTTTCCGACAACAACAGCCAGATAGTACTCACATTAGGATTCCGTTTCTAATCACACTCAGCACCATACCCATTACAATAAATGGCCCGCAAAAAGACCTCCTCACCTCCTTCGCGTCACAACGACACGGAGGAGGTGATTGACCTTGACAATCCCGAGTTTCAGAGAGCTTGGGAATTGTTGCAATATACCAGCCAATCAGTATTTCTGACCGGCAAGGCAGGCACAGGCAAATCGACGTTTCTGCGCTACATCACACGCCATACCCACAAACCATACGTAGTGCTCGCTCCGACCGGCATAGCGGCTGTCAATGCCGGTGGCCAGACACTCCACTCGTTTTTCAGAATACCGTTCAAGCCTATCACGCCCGAAGACCCCGACTTTGACCGCAAATGCCTGGCCGAACGCATGAAATATCCGGCGGTTCTCATCAAACTCATACGTAAACTCGAGCTCATAATCATCGACGAGATTTCGATGGTAAGGGCCGACATAATAGATTTCATCGACAAACTGCTGCGCTTCTACACCCGCAATGAGCGTCAGCCATTCGGAGGCAAGCAACTGTTGCTCGTAGGCGACGTGTTTCAACTCGAGCCGGTGGTGACAGGCGACATGCGCGATATACTGCGCCCCTATTACCGCAACTTCTACTTTTTCGGTGCTCACGCTTTCTCACGAATCAGGATTGTGCCCATCGAACTGCGCAAGGTCTACCGTCAGAACGACCCGGAGTTCATAGCTCTGCTCGACCGCATACGCGCCGGCATCTCCACACCTCAGGACATAGCCCGCCTAAACACCCGCGTGTCCGTCATACCTACCCCCGGCAAGAAGGCGGCCAAAGACTTCTCCATGACACTCGCGGCGAGGCGCGACATGGTCGACCATATCAATGAGGCCCATCTCAACGCCATCAGCAAACCGGCGTTTGAATTTCACGGCATCATCAAGGGTGATTTTCCCGAAAACTCTCTGCCCACCGACCTCGACCTCTCGCTCAAAGAGGGTGCGCAGGTGGTGTTTATCAAAAATGATCCCGACCACCGCTGGGTCAACGGCACAGTAGGACGTGTATCGGCCGTGGCTGCCGATCTGCTTGAAGTAACCCTCGAGTCGGGAGCGACACATCGGCTCAAACAAGAGGTGTGGAACAATATCAAATACACCCTCAACCCCAAGACCAAAAAGATTGACGAGACCGTGCTCGGCAGCTTCACACAATATCCGGTAAAACTGGCCTGGGCACTCACAGTCCACAAGAGCCAGGGACTGACATTCAACAACGCCATCATCGACCTGGGACACGGAGCCTTTGCCGGCGGACAGACCTATGTGGCACTGTCGCGTTGCCGCAGTTTCGAGGGCATGACGCTCGCCTCGACCATAGCCGACCGCGACATCTTTGTCAATCCGTCGGTGACACACTTCGCCCGCTCGTTCAACGACCAGTCGCTCATTGACGACGCCCTCGAGAAAGCCCGTGCCGACAGTTGCTATGACAAAGCCCGCATTCATGCCGACAGGGGCGAGCTTGCCGAGGCCTTCGACATGTTTATCGAAGGTATGCGCAGCCGTCCAATACTTGACAATCAATTGCTGATGCGTTTTGCCCGACGTAAACTTTCGGTGGTCACACACATGCGAGAGCGTATAGACCTGCTTGAAGACCGTATCAGGACCGATAGCCTACGGTTTGCCGACATGGCGTGCGAATACGTGTCGCTCGGTGATGACTGCATGCAGGACGACCTTCCTCTCCCGGCCATAGCCAACTATGACAAGGCTCTGACACTCTCCCCCACCCTCGCGCCTGCACTGCTCGGACGGGCCAAAGCCTACACCATGCTTGAGGAGTATGACAAGGCAGTGACCGATTACAGGACACTGCTCGAAAAGTCACCGCTGTCACTTGAAGCCATAATTGACATGGCCGAATGTTACATGCTTCTCAACGACCTGCACAACGCGCTTGACCGATGCATGCTCGCTCTTGACATTATCAAAAACGGCGACGAGGAGTATCCGCGCCGACACCAATATCGCCTGCACACCATCCTTGCTGACATATATGACGGCGTAGGTGACACCACCCAAGCCGAGCTACACCGAAAAATCGCCCGACGACTCAGAGGGTAAGGCGATGATGCGAAAAATAAAAAAGAAAGAAAGCAATATATTTATGAACAGATCACTTCCATTCTACCCCAAAGGTATGAAATGAATGGTCGTGAGCGGCGGCCGTAGCGATGATTTTATACTGACGACGGCCGACGGAAGTGTATCGACAGTCAACGATAAGTCGGAAATGCCCGGCATGTCACCAATCACGGCTATGCCATTATAATCGACGGTCGAATGTATTTCGCCCGTAAACGGCATCACCGAAATATTGTCGGACATGACAGTCAATGCCATGCCATGCGGCGGCAGTTGCGGACCGTCATATGATATGACAGCATTTCCACACACTCCATCAGGAGTTATGACCGCATGACATCTCACCGACTGCCGCATAATAAATTGTTATTTTGATTCCGCAAATGGTAATCTCCCTAAGCCTGAGGACCGGACTCAAGCCGTCTCTTATCGGTTGCGGACGGTCTTCTGGCCTTCACGGGCACGGACATTGTCATTGCGTCCGCGTGTGCGCACAAGGGTTATGGAATCGAGATATGACACTTCGCCCGGAGCGGGAGCGTAGTGTATGGTGCCGTAGAGTGTGGAGGCCACCTTGGCCGAGTCAAGCACAAGCAGCAGACGGTTCATACCCTCGGCAGGTCCGGTAAACCATCTGTATTCGGTAGTGCCGTCATTATAATCCACAGCCATATTGAGCGTCACGGGACAATGGGTATTTATACCCTTGACCGACAGAGTATAGCGGTCGCCACGCTCCCAGTTTTTATCAGTAAAGACATTGAAGGATATAAAATCCGACACAAGCTCACGTGAATTTCGACGCGATACAAGGCCGGCCCATATATTGACCGAATCGCCGTCGAGGCTCATGCGCCGCGGAGCCTTCTCTGCCTTACCACCGGCACGCTCGGCCTCGTCGATGCGTGCCTGGAGCATCTCCTCCGTGCGCCGGCTCATCTCCATATATTTCTGGATATTGTGGCCATACCAATAGAGCGAAGTGTCGACCTGCTCGCGCGTCACGCCGTGCTTGGCATAAATCGACTGCAACAACACCTTGCGCAGCGAATCGCCGGCAAAGGACTTGGCGTCATTTTCGACCACGGCATCCCCCAGATATATATCCGCCATAAGACTCGCCATACGCTCCTCGGGTATCACATAGCCCGGAGTGCGGCTGCAAGCGGCAAGCACTATCAGGGCCGCGGCGATCAATAGGATGTTACGCATGACTGGTTGACTGAAATGATGGATAGAAACCGGTGATGGATTTCAAAAAATTATTTATTGCAGTTTTCAATTGTTGCTTTCGCTCGTCAGTTCTCTCAATGCCGAGGGTGACAGCACATAACGGTGATAGAAAATGAGCAATGCCACTATGCCACACGAGATGGCAGCATCGGCCAGATTGAACACCGGTTGGAAGAACAGGAAGTATTCGCCACCGACAAACGGCACCCACTTGGGCCAGAAGAACGAGAACAGCGGGAAATAGAGCATATCGACTACCTTGCCCATAAACACCGGAGCATAACCGCCCCCCGCAGGGAAAAGCGTAGCCACCTCGGGCGGATAAGGATTGTCGAATATCAGACCGTAGAACACACAGTCAAATATATTGCCCGCAGCCCCGGCCGTTATGAGAGCAAGACACACGAGATAGCCCGCCGGCACTCTGGCGATACGGTAAATCTTGCAGATGTACCATATGAGGGCCGACACAGCCACAATGCGAAACAGTGTAAGCGCGAGCTTGCTCCCGATGGTCATGCCGAAAGCCATGCCGTTGTTTTCGATAAACAGCAGATGAAACCACGAGAGAATGGGCATATCCTCGCCCAGATAGAAGGAGGTTTTGACCCACACCTTCAATATCTGGTCGAGGATTACCGTAATGACAATTATTATAGCAACTAAAGTGCCTCTTGAACACATAATTATTTTTTCTGCATATTCTTTGCCTCGACACTGCGAGTGGCATGCGGCACAGCGCGGAGACGCTCCTTGGGGATAAGTTCGCCGGTCTCGCAACATACACCATACGTCTTGTTCTCGATGCGTATAAGCGCGTTCTGGAGATGCTGTATGAATTTCATCTGACGTGTGGCAAGCTGACCGGCCTCCTCTTTGGAGAGGGTTGTCGCCCCCTCTTCAAGCACCTTGAATGTAGGCGAAGTGTCGGCTATGTCGTTGCCGTCGGTGTTGTTGATGTTAGCGCGGAGGGAGTCATACTCTTTCTGAGCCTTAGTGAGTTTTTCAAGGATCAGAGCTTTAAACTCCTGAAGCTCCTCATCGCTATAACGCTTCTTCTCGCTCATAGTGGATGTGTATTAGGCAGTGGATATGTTGATTCTGTTCGTAATGTTAACGTTTTATTTGTTTAACGAAATTTTAACGTAAATGTTCACGTCATCTATATCAAGTTGACTCACTCCCTCGGCGGCAGGGTCGACGGTGGCAATGTCAAGCGAGTTGGCGAGCACCTGACGCGAGATGTAGTCGGCATGTTCGCGTAGGGCTTCGTCGGTAGCCTCTGACGATGAGAATATGAGGCTGATGCGGTCGGTGACCTCAAAACCGCTCTGCTTACGGATATTCTGCACACGGTTGACAATCTCGCGTGCTATGCCCTCGCGCTTAAGCTCGGGAGTAACAGTGACATCGAGTGCGATGGTCACGGGGCCGTTGTTGGCCACAAGCCATCCGGGGATATCCTCCGAGATTATATCCACGTCACAGGCATCGACACGTGTCTCGACACCGTTGATCGTAAGATTGATATATCCGTCGGCTTCAAGAGCGGCCACTCCGGCGTGATCGAGGTTTTTGATGGCCTCGGCCACGGCTTTCATGTTCTTGCCATGCTTCGGGCCGAGCTTCTTGAAGTCGGGACGCGCGCTCTTGACGATGATATTCTCGTCACCCGACACTATCTTGAGGTTCTTGACATTTATTTCATCCTTGACCAGACCCGAGATAGCCTCGAGCATCGAACGCATGTCGGCGTCGAGCGCGGGCACCATAAGGGTGCTCAGCGGCTGGCGCACCTTGATGTTGACCTTGCGGCGGAGGGCAAGTGACATCGACACAATGTCCTGTGCCAGACGCTGACGCTTCTCAAGCTCGGGAGCGGAGAGCGAGGCGTCGACAGCTGGGAACGAGGCAAGGTGGACCGACACGTCCGATCCGGTCAGAGCGCGATAGAGCTCGTCGGCATAGAACGGAGCGAAGGGTGCTATTAGGCGCGACACTGTCTCGAGACAGTGATAGAGTGTCTGATAAGCTGCGGTGTCACCGTTCCAGAAACGTTTACGGTTGAGACGCACATACCAGTTGGAGAGCGAGTCGACAAACTCAGAGACGGCACGTGCCGCACGGGTTGGCTCGTAATCGTCGAGAGCCTCGATGACGTCACCCACGAGGGTGTTGAGCAGCGAGAGCACCCAGCGGTCTATCTCGGGACGCTCGCTCACGGGGATAGCCTGAGCCGCAGGATCGAAGCCGTCAAGGTTGGCATAGAGAGCGAAGAATCCGTATGTATTATATAATGTGGAGAAGAACTTGCGCGAAGTCTCGGCTACACCGTTCTCGTCATATTTGAGGTTATCCCATGGCGAGGAGTTGGAAATCATGTACCAGCGCACTGGGTCGGCTCCGAACTTCTCTATCTGACCGAAGGGGTCGACAGCGTTGCCCAGACGCTTTGACATCTTGTTGCCGAACTTGTCGAGCACAAGACCGTTTGACACAACGGCCTTGTAGGCCACCGAGTCAAATAGCATGCCGGCGATGGCGTGGAGCGTAAAGAACCATCCGCGGGTCTGGTCGACACCCTCGGCGATGAAATCGGCGGGATACACCTCACGGTTGTCAAACGCCTCCTTGTTTTCAAACGGATAGTGTATCTGAGCATAAGGCATGGAGCCTGAGTCAAACCACACGTCGATGAGGTCTTTCTCGCGATACATCGGTTTTCCGGTGGACGAGAGCAGAATGATGTCATCGACATAGGGACGATGGAGGTCTATGCGGTCATAATTCTCCTTGGAGTAGTCACCGGGTACAAATCCGGCCTTGCGATAGAGATTCTCCTTCATGAGTCCGGCCTCGACGGCACGGTCCATCTCAGCGCAAAGCTGCTCGACCGATGATATGCACAGCTCTTCCGAGCCATCCTCGGTGCGCCATATGGGGAGCGGAGTGCCCCAGTAACGGCTGCGAGAGAGATTCCAGTCCTGAAGATTTTCAAGCCACTTGCCAAATCGGCCCGAACCGGTCGACGCAGGCTTCCAGTTGATGCCCTCGTTGAGCTCCATCAGACGCTCGCGCACGGCTGTGGTCTTGATAAACCAACTGTCGAGCGGATAGTAGAGCACCGGCTTGTCGGTGCGCCAGCAGTGGGGATAGTTGTGGGTGTGCTTCTCTATCTTAAACACCTTGTCGGTGGCCTTGAGCTCCATGCATATCTTCACGTCGAGTGTCTCGGCGTCGGGAGCGGCATCGGGGTCGTAGGCATTCTTGACATACTGTCCCTGCCAGGGTGTGTAGGCCTCGACATCAACCATCTCCTCGACAAACTTGGGGTCGAGGTCGCTGAGCAGATAGAAACGTCCCGACATGTCGACCATCGGACGGATGTTGCCGTCGCGGTCTATGAGATGGAGCGGCGGCACACCGCTCTGCTTTGACACACGAAGGTCGTCGGCACCGAATGTGCCGGCTATATGTACGATGCCCGTACCGTCGTCGGTAGTAACATAGTCACCGGGGATGACACGAAACGCACCCTCGCCCGGATTGACCCACGGGAGGAGCTGCTCGTAGTCGATGCCCACGAGATCAAGGCCCTTGACCTGCGCGGCCACTTCATAGGGCACGAGCTTGTCGCCCTTGACATAGCCGTCCATGGGGAGCGATGCGGCCTTGGGATTGAAAAGCGAGGCCATGAGAGCGTCGGCCACCACTACCGTGATAGGTTTGCCCGAATAGGGATTGTAGGTGCGTACGATATTATACTGTATCTCCGGACCCACGGCAAGCGCGGTGTTGGAGGGAAGTGTCCAGGGGGTTGTGGTCCATGCCAGGAAGTAGGGTGTGCCCCACTTGAAGAGGATTTCGCGATAGGGAGCCAAAGCGGGCGAATCATTGTCGACCACCTTAAACTGAGCCACACACGTTGTGTCCTTTACATCGCGGTAACATCCGGGCTGGTTGAGCTCGTGAGAACTCAGACCTGTGCCGGCTGCGGGCGAATAGGGCTGGATGGTGTAGCCTTTGTAGAGATAACCTTTCTTGTAAAGCTCGCCGAGAAGCCACCACACGGTCTCGATGTAGCGGTTGTCATAGGTGATATAGGCGTTGGGCATGTCCACCCAGTAGCCCATGCGCGAAGTAAGGTCTTCCCACTCGCCCGTAAACTTCATCACCTCACGACGACAAGCGGCGTTATATTCGTCGACCGAAATCTTCTTTCCTATGTCCTCCTTTGTTATACCAAGGTTTTTCTCCACTCCGAGCTCTACGGGCAGACCGTGAGTGTCCCAGCCGGCTTTGCGCTTTACCTGGAAGCCCTGCATGGTCTTGTAACGGCAGAAAATGTCCTTGATGGTACGTGCAAGCACATGGTGGATGCCGGGACGGCCGTTGGCTGAGGGCGGGCCCTCGAAAAACACAAACGAGGGACATCCCTCACGCTCCGACATGGTGCGGTGAAACACATTTTCGTCGCTCCACATTCCGAGCACACGATTGTTGATTTCGGGCAGATTCAGCCCTGAATATTCTTTAAATCTCTTGGCCATGATGAGATGAATTTACTTAAAAGGTTAAACCCTCCACATAAAGGGTGCTAAAAAGCACCGCAAAATTAGCAAAATTCTGTGGTAAAAACTACTACCATGACTAAAAACTATACGTTTTTCAATCCGAAAGTTTACTGACACATACTACTTGACATAGAAATCGATGAGGCGGTCGATGGCGCGGGTGCAGGCGGGACAGAAGGCCGGGGCTGTGTTGGTGCGCATGCGGCAGTCGTCGGCGGGACGGTAGACTCCCTTGAACTGATAGCCGCCCCCTTCATACACTCCCACCGGATATCGGGCGGCATCCGCCACAGGCGTTGGCACAGGTGTGGAGGGCGCGAGCAAATCCTGCCATTTTGACGCGAAATCGGTGAGAGTGGTGAGATTGGGCTCCCATGGCTCGACTCCTGCAATGTATATGGGGTCGGACATATCGTCGCCCTCGTAAAAATACTCATCGCCGAGCCCTCCGAAGCTGTGACCGAACTCATGGACCACAACCGACTTGAAATTAGAATGTCCGGCCGTGGTGAGAGTGTAGAAATTATAGATGCCACCGCCGCCATATTCGTTTGTGTTGGCGAGAATCACGACATGCTCGTAGGGTATGCCGGCAAGGGCATCGTGTATGCGTCTGACATTGCCTGTGGTCAGATAGCGGTCGGCATAAAATGTGCTGAAATTGGAGCCTACGGCTGTGGATTTCCACTCGCCGAGACGTGGCACACTCACTCCGCTGTCGGCCGACGGAGCCGCAACGGCCACAAAGTTGAAATCATCGGCCCGCTCACTGAACGGCTCATGTGAGAGTATGGCCTTGACTGCCGTCTCGGCATCCCCGTAAAACTTGTCGGCCTCGGCTGCGGTGTAACCCTCGGCAAGAATAGCCACGTCTATGGCGCGCGATGGCTCACCACCTTTATGTATATAGCGGTGAGGGTTGGAGACGACTCCCGACATGTCGGCGATCAGTATGTCGGACGGCTCGACCGTATGGGTCATGAAGCCCATGACGTTTCCGTCCACACCCCACAGCTCCACACTGACATTGGCAGCCCTCTTGGGAACAGGCACGAGAAACGTATTCTCAAAAGCCCTGGCCGTGCGCGTGGCTTCGGGCGTGGAATACCATTCCTGAAACAGCGTGGAGAACGATGTCACATAGAGCGTATCAGCCGTCACGGCGTCTGTCATGACGATGCGTCCGTTGCCTCGAAGCGGCACAGCCGAAAGGTTGTGGCGGCGTCCGGCCCAGCCTTGGCTCCGGCTCGCGCAGTCAAGCAGCAAAGTACAACCGGCATCCGGCCCGGCTTTGCCTCCGAATATGTAGTCGAGCCGCAGGGTGGAGTCGGCAAAATGTTTATCGAAATCCTGTGAATGCAGCGGCATTGCAGTCAAGGCCACTGCAATTGAGAAGAAGAGTGTGGTCGGTCTCATGATATTGATGTTGTAAAAAAACATCAAGGATGGGCGGCATGATATATGCAGTCCATCCTCGAGATTTTGTTTGAAATGTAAGCTGTAAGGCTTATTCTGCGGCGGGAGCCTCTGCCTCGGCGGGAGCTTCCTCAGCGTTAGCAGCAGCCTCTGCCTCAGCGGCGGCGGCAGCGAGTTCAGCCTTCTTCTTGGCTACTTCCTCGGCCTTAGCCTGGTTCTTGGCCTGCTCAGCCTCAAGACGAGCCTTTGCGTCAAGCTCCTTCTTATCGGCGAGAGTTGCGCGGAACTTGTCGGCTACCTGCTGTTTCTGAGCCTTCCAGGCCTCGAAACGACGCTGTGCCTCAGCTTCGTCAAATGCACCTTTCTTCACGCCACCCTGAAGGTGCTTCATCAGGAGGACGCCCTCGTTGGAGAGGATAGTACGAACGGTGTCAGTAGGCTGTGCACCGACGTTAACCCAATACAAAGCACGCTCGAAGTTCAAAGTTACTGTAGCAGGATTAGTGTTCGGATTATAAGAACCTATCCTTTCAATAAATTTACCATCTCGTGGTGCCCTGCTATCGGCGATAACAATTGGATAGAACGCATAGTTCTTACGACCATGACGTTGCAGTCTGATTTTTGTTGCCATTAAAGTGATTTGTATTAGAATTCGGGCGCAAAGTTACAACTTTTCCCCGGCACGTGCAAATTACGGATGATGTTTTTTCAAAAATTTCAGAAATTATATCCAAGTGAGAATGTCACTCTGTTTTCATGAAATTTCACGGATGAATCATTATACATGTTACACAAGCCAAATGAGCCGGACACACCGAAATAGAAGTGGTCATAAGCCAGTCCTACTCCCGCGCCCCAAAGCACATCAACACGATTCATATTGCCATCATCACCATAGATACTGCTTGACATATCGATATTTTTTCCGCTGATGTGCTCCTTGCCGGAAAAGCCCACTTCAAGCTCGGGGCCGGTAAACAGATGCAGACGCACATCCCGAGTGAAATCAAAGTGATAACCGGCCATAACAGGGACACGCATACCGAACTTGCGGACTGAGACTCCATCCAGTACAATATCGTCCTGAAACAAATCCACCCAGTCTTTCTTGACCGAATATGTATTATAATACAATTTCAGGCCCGGTTCAACGTAAAAATTAGCCACAACGGGGATATTATATATTCCTCCAAACTCGACACCGCCGCCATTATTGAAAAATTTGATTCCGACAGGGCCTCCTGTTATTTTACCGGGGCAGGTAACTTCTCCACCCACACGGATACCGAAATAAGCCCGATTGGCAGGATTGTCAACCAGATAACTTTGAGCACTCGCACTTACCACACCAAGTGCGACCAATGCCGATAATAAGAATCGTTTCATGACTTTTTTAGGTTTATTATCATAAATTGCCTATAGACATCACAAATCTACCTATTATTTCAAGACCAAACAAATGCGACACGAAAAAACGCATAATTATACCTACATTATGACCATTATTTCACGACAATCCCATTCGCATCATGGGATACATGCTCCTTTTCGACATACAGCCGAAATATTATTGGCATGATGTCACGACATACTTCATTTTTATGTAATTTTGCATGTCACAATCATAACACATCACTTATGAAAAGAGAATGGACCAAGATAAAAGAGTATGATGACATACTTTTTGAACGTTATGGCAAGATAGCCAAAATCACCATCAACCGTCCGGAGGTGTATAATGCCTTCCGCCCCCACACCAACTTCGAGATGCTCGATGCCATGGCCTATTGCCGCGAGGCAAGCGACATAGGCGTGATAATTCTCACCGGCGCGGGCGACAAGGCCTTCTGCTCGGGCGGTGACCAGAAAGTAAAGGGCATCGGCGGATATATCGACGACAACGGTGTGCCTCGCCTCAATGTGCTCGACCTCCACAAAGCCATACGTTCCATACCCAAACCGGTGATAGCCATGGTCAACGGCTATGCCATAGGCGGCGGCCACGTGCTTCATGTGGTGTGTGACCTGACCATAGCCTCTGACAACGCCCGCTTCGGACAGACCGGCCCCAAGGTAGGAAGTTTTGACGCCGGTTTCGGTTCGAGCTATCTTGCCCGCTGCGTGGGTCAGAAGAAAGCCCGCGAGATATGGTTTCTCTGCCGTCAATACACGGCCAAGGAAGCCGAAGAGATGGGAATGGTCAACAAGGTGGTGCCCTTTGACCGCCTCGAGGATGAGACTGTGGAATGGTGCGAGACAATACTCAGCCGTTCTCCGATGGCTATACGCATGATCAAACGGGCTCTCAACGCCGAGCTTGACGGCCAGCGCGGCATGATGGAGTTTGCCGGCGATGCCACTCTCATGTATTACCTCATGGCCGAGGCTCAGGAGGGCAAAAACGCATTTCTTGAGAAACGTACCCCCGACTTTGATCAGTTCCCGAAATTTCCCGGCTGATGAAAGCCTCGTGGCATAAACATCGGCTCGACTTCCGCTTCACCGCCATCACCTCGCGCGACAGTCTCACATTCAAGGACACCTATTATATAAAGGTGTGGGACGAGCAGTCGCCCGAGATGACGGGCATCGGTGAGGCCGGACTGTTTCGCGGCCTCAGTTATGACGACCGCCCCGATTATGAAAGCTTGCTGACCCGTGTATGCTCCGATATAGACATGTACACCGCATCAACCGACGGCCTGGCCGAATATCCCTCCATACGTTTCGGAGTGGAGACCGCCCTGCGCGACCTTGCCGGAGGCGGTGTGCACCGGCTGTTTGACACACCGTGGAGCAACGGCCGGGGAGCTATTACGATAAACGGTCTGATATGGATGGGCGACCGCGAGACAATGCGCAGCCGCATAGAGACAAAACTTGCCGAGGGGTTCGGATGCATAAAGGTAAAAATCGGAGGCATCGACTTCGGCCAGGAGCTGGAACTGCTCGCCTATCTGCGTTCGCTCGCGCCCGACATAGAGATACGGATCGACGCCAACGGAGCTTTCAGGCCCGACGAAGCTCTCGGCCGACTCGACCGGCTCGCCAAGATAGGCATACACTCCATCGAGCAGCCTGTACGTCAGGGCCAATGGGATGAGATGGCGCGCATATGTGCCGACAGTCCGATAGCCATAGCTCTTGACGAGGAGCTGATAGGTATTAACGACAATGACACTCGACGCCGTATGCTCGACTCGGTGAAGCCCGATTATATAATACTCAAACCGACTCTTACCGGAGGCTTCGAGGCTTCGGACGCCTGGATAACCCTTGCCGCCGAGCGTGGCATCGGATGGTGGGCTACATCGGCTCTTGAGTCAAATATCGGCCTCAATGCCATAGCCCAATGGGTGTCAGCCCATGACACCATAATACCTCAAGGACTGGGCACTGGACAACTGTATCAAAACAACATAGCGTCTCCCCTCGTCCTCTCGGGCGACAGGCTGCGATATGACACAGAGAAAGACTGGGGAAAGATATGATAACATCCGACAGCATACTCACTCCTGCAGCAAGAGAGTTTATCGCCCAATGGTATGACGGCAGTCAATACATTAAAGCCCACACCTCAGGCTCGACAGGCGCGCCTAAAGAGATAGACCTCGACAAAAACGACATGAGGGCATCAGCTCGAGCCACCATAGAGTTTTTCGGTCTGAACGCCGGTTCGACACTCCTGCTCCCGCTTTCGCCTGACTATATAGCAGGCAAAATGCAGATCGTACGAGCCATAGAGGCTGGATGCCGGCTTATAACCGAACCGCCATCCTCCCGGCCATTTACAGCATATGACGGCGCGTGTACGCTCATCCCCGTTGTGCCGTCACAACTCGAAGGACTATTGGATTCGCCTTTTGTCAGCAGGGCTGAAAACATCATCATAGGCGGCGCGCCTCTCTCTCCCGGCCAAGAGCGTAGCCTGACGTCTGCCGGACTCAACGCGTATGCCACCTATGGCATGACAGAGACATGTAGCCACGTGGCACTCAGACGTATAGAACAGGACTCTTACCGCGGACTGCCGGGATTTGACTTCTCGACCGACAGCCGCGGATGTCTTGTAATCGACAGCTCGACCATGTCGTTCGGACGGCTGATCACCAATGACATGGTGAACCTTTCCGGCACAAATGAATTTGAATGGCTCGGACGATATGACAATGTGATAAACTCGGGCGGAGTGAAAATCTACCCAGAGGAAATAGAACGAGTCATGGCTCCGATGCTCCCTGTCGGAGCGACCGCCTATGTGACCTCGCGCGCCAGCGAGCGTTGGGGCCGTGAGGCCGTGATAGTGACCGACAGCCGCGAGGTGACAGCCGAATTGCTCGTAAGGCTCAAGGATTTGTTACCGCAACACCACGCTCCGCACGACATCATCTATCTCGACCACATACAGCTCACTTCTTCAGGAAAAATAATAAGACAACAGATATGATACTGCAAACCGAAATCACTCTGCGACCCTATGGCCGCGGCATACATATGGTAGGCGGCGAAATCATGAGGGCATTGCCAAAACTCCCCACCAAGGGCATACTCAATCTGCTCATAAAACATACGTCAGCCGCCCTTGCCATCAACGAGAATGCCGACCCGGATGTAAGGGCTGACCTCGAGACTATCTTTGACAGGCTTGTGCCTGAAAACGCGCCCTATTATCTTCACACTTTTGAAGGCTCGGACGACATGCCGGCCCATGCCAAGTCGATAATCGCCGGTGTTTCGCTTACAATCCCCATCACCGACGGACGTCTCAACTTAGGCACATGGCAGGGTATATATCTATGTGAGTTTCGCAACCACGGCGGCCCGCGCCATTTAGTCGCAACCGTTATCGGAGACGTTTAGCGAGTGTTTAGAGTTTAAAGGTTATCAATATGAAACGAATTGAGCTACAGGCTAATCACCTGCAACTCAATTCATGTCAAATATTCAGTAATATAATTGTATCTAATTATTTAGAATCGACTCTTTTCATTTGTACCGGCTCCACGACCCTTGTAACGGTCACGACTGGAGTTGAATGTGTACTGTAGAGTCAAGTAGAATGAACGGCTTAAATCCGTAACACAGACGTAACGGGTTATATCTTTACTGAATGTAGTAACACCATAATTACGCTTATTGAAGAGGTCGTTTGCCTCGGCAGAAACACTGAAGCTATTGTTACAGAATGCCTTGTACAGTTTGGCGTTCAGGTAAGAACAGGATTTACGATACATGTTCCTGTCATTGCCTGCGCTTTCCCATGCCATATCTACGTTTAACCATATATCATAGGGAAGATGTATGGCATTTTGCCACTGCACCATTCCTTGTGGATTATTCAAGTGTTTACACCCTTTCCAAGTGTCTATTGTAAACCACTGCTTTGTTATACCAAGGTTTACCCGCGGTTCCCAGATGCCGACGTTGAAACTTGTCCCTATAAAAGCACGGATTGAATGTATCTCCGGAAAATTATCCAGAGTCATGAGTTTCATTTCGCCGCTTTCTCCGTAGGGCTTGGTTGTAGATATGATGGGATCCTTTTTATAGGTATACGACAATTGTGCGAAAAATCGTCTCCATGCCCCGGTAAGTTCTACAGTGTGTATCTTCTCAGGCTTAAGATATGGATTTCCACCTTGAAGTGTGTAACGGTTGATATAATCGATTGCACCATCCAGCTCGCCATAATTTGGCCGTTTTGTCTTACCGGTATAGTTTATTGAAAGCTGGACTTTATCTACCGTCGTGGACATAAAGAAGGAGGGAAATAGATTATTATACGTCTTACTCTGTTCATCTTTTTTCTGCTCGTTTTCCAAATAATCGAAATTCACGTGCTCATACCTCAATCCGGCTCCAAAACTGAAACGACCGAATGTCTGTCTGAAATCAAGGAATCCGGCAATATTTTTTTCGTCAACCCGTGTATTCGCATCATCTATGATTTCTGCGTCAGTCATATAATCGGATGAGAAGCGAGAGGATACGAATTCCTCCCCGGCCTCAATCGTTCCTTTCCATACAGGATAACTTAAAACAAGTTTCTCCGCAAACATACGTCCCCTGCTCGTTCCGAGGGAGTTTATCAACGAGTTTCCATCTGTCACACTGATTCCATCCACCGTAATATTGGATCGGGACTTATTCCACAGATAATCGGTATTCAGATCAATACCAAGTTCCCCGATCTTGCCATTATAATAGATATTGGCATAATGCCGTGGGAGTTTCTTTGTGTCGCCTGACCGTACGCTTGTGGCTACGTCTAAAAGCTCTCCGTTAGCCGACAATTCAGTCACATGGGAGTGATGCATCTTGTCACTTGTAATTCCATTGCTGTAATAAGCTCCTATTGAATGTTTCTCATTAAACATATATGAGAACCCGGCCTTTCCGAAAAAATCTTTCACGTTACCGTGTCCCTTCTGGGCTATCTCTTCTTCCCATAACTGAGAAGAGTTGGATATTCCATATTGGTTGCTCTGAAACTTCGCTATTGCCCCACCGAAATTGGCGAATACCTCCAGTCCGCCTGTCCTATATTTGAAATTCACTTGATTCACATTAGAGAAATATTTATTCTCCCTGAGGACAGTCCGAAGCAAACTGCTGAAACCATCTCCCTGCGGCCGTTTAGTTGTTATACGGATTACGGAATTGACCGATGCGTCATATCTGGCTCCCGGATTTGTAACGACCTCTACGTTTTTTATATCAGCCGAACTTATCTGCATGAGTTCGTTGGAATCCCGTATAAGACGACCATTGATATAAATCGCCGGAGAACCTTTACCGAAAACCTCAAATGACCCATCGCGTCCGACAACCATAGGGACTTGAACCAAAACATCCTCGGCTGTGCCGGCATGTTCAAGCTGTGTCCCTGCAACATTCGTCACAAGGGCATCTCCTTTTATGGCTGTTACCGGGCGATTTGATTTTACCACGACTTCACCAAGCATGGTACTTTCAATATCAAGGACAATTATACCTAAATCACCCGTCAGGGGAATATCAAGGGTTTGAGAGGCATAACCAATAGAAGAGATTTTAACTAACTTGGGACTATCCCAATTTCCACTGAAAATAAAAGTCCCATCTTTGTCAGTGACAGTACCTGCGAGATATGTAGAGTCGGCTTTCAGTAAGACAACATTTACAAAATCTATTGGAGTTTTGTTTTCATCTACAACAACACCTTTCAAATTGGGCGAGAGAGCAATATCAACGACTGATTGCCTCGTGGCATTTGTATGTGCAAATGCCGCGAACGGCATCACGACCATAAGATATAAAATCGATTTGATTATTAGATTATTCATTTGCCGATATTTTTCGGCAAAGGTCGGCAGAAAATATGACTTCGGGATAAAACAAGTTTTATTCGCCGGAATTTTTAGCGAGATTTCTCCGGATTCGGCTCAGATAAACCGGCGTAACAAGCAGATAAGAGGCAAGATCCTTTAAAGAGACAATATCCATAATTTGAGGACATTGATTGATTAAATCAAGATAACGTTCTGTCGGAGTCTTGCGGTAGAGTTCAAGATAACGGGAATAAATCTCACTGAACAGGACACCGTTAATAGAGGAAAGATTACCCTCAAACGTGGCATCAACCAATCCCCTTGCTTCTGACATTCGTATTTGCAATACAGAAGAATCAGCCCCGGCTTTGATTGTAATTTCGGAAGGGCGGCAATTATAAGAATTGTAGAAGTCTGCGACAATCTCACCCTCAAAAGCAAACCCTACAACAGCCTCATTGCCGGAGGCTGTGAGAACGGTATATTTGAAATAGCCGGATTCCACCACTCCAAGAAATTTGCCGGTCAGTCCTTGTTGTACAAAGGTTTCTCCTTTTGCATAATGGCACGAACGCCCATTCTCCCGACAATAATCCTTTATCGCCGAGAGTTGTCCAATCAGAGAATCGTATTGATTAAACTGTGCCATATAGTCTTGGTGAAGTTTAGTTGGAGTTAAGAGTTTAAAGTATCGGTTAAACTCCCTTAAACTCTAAAGCTACTCCTCATCCTTGAAGAGCTTGTCTTCGCGGTCGAGGTTGTAGTCCCTGGCCAGAAGGGCAAGAAATTTTGAAATCTGGGCCACGGCGTCGAGGGTGTCGGGCGTAATCTCCTTGCCCTGCAGACGCAACATAAGCATACCGTAAAGAGCATTGAAACAAGTCTCGATTTCACCGACAGGAGTGTCACCGGCCTTGGCGCGAAGTTCGACGATATAAGGCAAAGTCTTGTAAAACTCAGCGGTATATTCCGGGAAACGCGGGTCTTTGAGCAGTGCCAGATGCAGGTCGGTGAGCTGGATGATAACATTTTTATTGAGCTGAAGGTGGCCGGTCTTTTCGACACCCTCGCGACGCATCATGTCGATAAGCGACTCATACCACTCCACCATCTCCTTGCGTTGGGCATCGGTGAGCTGAAATCGGTCAATGACACTGGCCGTTATGCGGTCTATATCAAGATTGTTGGCACGTATTATATCCTCTATCTGCCACATATACAGCAGATATTCGGCGATATTCTCTTTGTGTTTCTGTGAAGCGATAATCATGTCGGAAACTATTTGATGCTACAAAATTAACGAAATTGAGCGGGAAAGTGTTAATTTTGCATGAAAATATTCACCTGTATGCAATCCACTTCCCACCTGTCATGCAATCTGCTTGCCGACCTGCTCACGGCCCACGGCGTGCGTCGCGCCGTATTGTCGCCAGGCAGTCGCAACACACCTCTGATACTCGCACTGAGCCGACGCGAGGAGATGGAGTGTCATGTGGTCATCGACGAACGTTCGGCCTCGTTCATAGCCCTCGGCATGAGCATCCAGACGGGCGAGCCGGTGGCTCTCGTGTGCACGAGCGGTACCGCACTGCTCAACTATGCTCCGGCTGTGGCCGAGGCGTTTTACAGACACATTCCCCTCGTTGTAATTTCGGCCGACCGTCCCGAGGAATGGATTGACCAGGACGACTCGCAGACCATATGGCAGCAGGACGCTCTCGCCCCCTATGTGAAGCGCAGTTGTGACATCTCGGCCAGAATAGATTTTCCCAACGGTCCGTGGTGGACCGACCGCATGATCAACGATGTGTTGCTCGAATGTGTCAACGGACGTCCCGGTCCGGTGCACATCAACGTGCGCCTTGACGCGCCGCTCCACACATTGTCGGAATATGACAGAGGGTCGGCACGCGTGGTGACAATGATTTCGCCGGCCGCACAGCTCCCTGTGAGCGAGATCCGCGCCCTGGCCATGTCGCTGGCATCGCCCCGCAAGGTGCTCATAATAGCCGGATTTCATCAACCTGACGAGAAGCTCAACCGCGCCCTCACGCGGCTTGCCTCACTGCCCAATGTAGCCGTGATGACCGAGAGCATTTCCAACATGCACTCGCCAAAATTCATCGACCGCATCGATTCGACTCTCTGCCGTCTCTCCGACGGAGAGCGCGAGAGCCTGCGTCCCGACACAGTGATAACCCTCGGGGGAGCCATCGTGTCGCGCCACATCAAAGACTGGCTCAGAAACATCCCCGAGTTCGACCACTGGCACGTAGGCATAAGCCACACCACCATCGACTGCTTCAAACATCTGAACCGGCGCATCGACATGGATGCCACAATATTCATGGGTCAGATGGCCGCCGCGTTGAAACCTCACAGGGCGGCATCGCAATATGCCGACCTGTGGCACGAAGTCGCAGACCGCGCGCGCAGACTCCATGACGCCTATGTGGCCGCAGCTCCATGGAGTGACCTCAAAGCAATGGCCGGCATATTTGCCCGACTACCGCACAGATGTAACCTGCACCTGTCAAACGGCACCCCCATACGCTACGCCCAACTGCTGAACCACCCGCGCATACACCGCAGCGAATGCAATCGAGGCGTCAGCGGCATTGACGGATGCACGTCGACAGCACTGGGTGCATCGGTGTACTATCTGGATAGTACACTCCTGATTTCAGGCGACATGAGCTTTCAATATGACCTCGCGGCTCTGTCTTCGACCCTCATGACACCCCGCTTCAAAATGATAGTCATATGCAACGGCGGTGGCGGCATATTCAGATTCATACCGGCCACCTCCTCACTGCCAGAGACAGAGCGATATTTTGCCGTTGGCACCCGGCTACCGTTGCGCGACCTGTGTAACGGCTACGGCATAGCCTTCTTCGAAGCCGACTCAGACGAATCTCTTTCCGAAGCAATGCAGGCAATGCTCGCCGTCACCGACCGTCCGGCTCTTCTCGCGGTGCATACGCCACCGGAAATTTCAGCCCTCACGCTGAAAAATTATTTCACTCACCCCACTGCCGGCAAGGTATAAAAAAGTTGCATATTGCCCGACAATTCACTACTTTTGCACCACACTAAAACAACAACGCAAATCTCATATCATGACAGTAGTAGACAGATTTCTGCAATACGTCAAGTTTGACACGCAAAGTGACGAACTCACCAATATGACACCCTCGACCCCGGGCCAGATGATATTTGCCCAACATCTTGAAAAAGAACTCCGGTCGATGGGGCTTAAAGACATCTCGCTCGACGAAAACGGCTACCTCATGGCCACCCTCCCCGGCAACACCGACGCTGAGGTGCCCACCATCGGATTCATAGCCCATCTCGACACATCGCCCGACATGAGCGGCCACCACGTCAGCCCCCGCATAGTCAAGGACTATGACGGCAACGACATCACGCTCAACCAGGCCGACGGCATCATACTCTCCCCCACCCAGTTTCCCGAACTGCTCGACTACAAGGGCCAGGACCTCATTGTGACCGACGGAAACACTCTGCTCGGAGCTGACGACAAAGCCGGCATAGCCGAAATCATCACGGCGGTAGAGTATCTTCAGCAGCACCCCGAAATCAAGCACGGCGACATACGCATAGCCTTCAATCCAGACGAGGAGATAGGCCAGGGCGCACACAAGTTTGACGTCGACCTGTTTGGTGCCGACTGGGCCTACACCATGGACGGTGGAGCCATCGGCGAGCTGGAATATGAGAATTTCAACGCCGCCGTGGCCAAGGTGACATTCAAGGGATGCAACGTCCACCCCGGATATGCCAAGCACAAGATGCTCAACTCCATACGTGTAGCCAACCAGTTTATCATCATGCTCCCCCGCTGGGAGACCCCCGAGCACACCGAAGGCTACGAAGGATTCTATCACCTCGTGTCAATCGAAGGATCGGTAGAGCAGACCGTGCTCACCTACATCATCCGCGACCACGACCGCGACCGCTTCGAGCGTCGCAAGAAAGAGCTGGAGCACCTCACACGCAAAATCAACCACGAGTTTCCCGGCTGCGCGTCAATCGAGCTGAAGGACCAGTATTACAACATGCGCGAGAAAATCGAGCCCGTGATGCACATCATCGACATCGCCGTCGAGGCCATGAAAGAGTCGGCCGTCACCCCCAAAGTGCAGCCCATCCGCGGCGGCACCGACGGAGCACAGCTCTCGTTCAAGGGTCTCCCCTGCCCCAACATCTTTGCCGGAGGCCTCAACTTCCACGGACGTTATGAGTTCGTGCCCATTCCATCAATGGAAAAAGCTACCGAAGTCATCGTGGCCATAGCCCGTCTGACAGCCGCCAAGGCATGAAAACACTTGTCATAGTCACCGGTCCTACCGGAAGCGGCAAGACCGACCTTGCAATAGATATTGCCGAGAGCCTCGACACTGAAATAGTGTCGGCCGACTCTCGGCAAATTTTTCGCGGCATACCGATAGGCACAGCCGTCCCCTCGCCCGAACAACTTGCGCGCGTGCGCCATCACTTCGTAGAGACTCTCGGGCTTGAGGAATATTACAGCGCGGCCATGTATGAGGAGGAAGCCCTCGCCACGCTCGACACAATATGGGCCACACGCGACTATGCCGTGATGTGTGGCGGCTCGATGATGTATATCGACGCCGTGACCAAAGGCATCGACCCGCTTCCGACCATTTCGGCCGATATACGCGACAAGGCTCTCGATATATATAACAAAGGTGGTATCCCCGCACTCATCAACACTCTCCGCACCCTCGACCCCGCTTATCTCACCGACTGCGACCTCAACAATCACCGACGTCTCGTGCATGCCATAGAGATTTCACTCCAGGGGGGAGTGCCCTACTCGTCACTGCGTAGCGGAGAGTCGAAAAAGAGAACTTTCAGAGTGATAAAAATGGCGATAAACCATAGCCGCGAGGCTCTTTTCGACCGCATCAACCATCGTGTCGACGCCATGATCGAGGCCGGACTGGAGCAGGAGGCGGCACGTGTGTATCCGCTGCGACATCTCAACTCGCTCAACACAGTCGGATACAAGGAACTGTTTGCCATGATGGACGGCACAATGCCACGCGAAACAGCAATCCCTCGCATAGCCAAAAACACACGCGTCTATGCCAAAAAGCAATTGCTCTGGCTCTCCAAAGACCCGTCGGTCATACTCCTCGACCCCGCCAGCCCGCTTCTGCCTCAGGCAATGGCTGCGATAAGAGAGAGTGAACAGTCTCCGCGTCAGTCCTCGGAATAGTGGCGAAGCACGCGGCGATAGGAGTTGAATATCTTAGATTTTGACACAAACCCCACGTAACGGCCGTCGGCATCAACCACGGGAAGATTCCACGCGGAGGTGTCGTCAAACATTTTCATCACCTCCTCCATGCTTTGACCTTCGCATACACGACCCGGAGGCATCGACATGAACTGATTGACATACATCCGCTTATACAGGTCGGGGCGAAACATAATGTTGCGTATCTCGTCAAGAAGCACCACGCCCAGAAGTTTGCCGCCGGCATCTATCACAGGGAAAAGGTTGCGCGAGGAGCGCGATATGGCGTCGACCATCTCCTTGAGATTCATTTCGGGGCGCACCGACACAAAGTCTGTCTCTATGACATTGCCCATCTTGAGCAGAGTCAACACCGCACGGTCCTTATGGTGGGTCAATAGTTTGCCTTCGCGCGCCAGTCGCATGGTGTAGATGCTGTAAGGCTCAAACATCTTGATGGTACCGTATGAAATGGTCGAAGCCATGAGCAGCGGCAGAAACAGTTCGTAGCCGCCGGTCAGCTCGGCCGTGAGGAAGATGCCCATCAGCGGTGCATGCATCACGCCCGACATCACTCCGGCCATGCCCATGAGGGCGAAATTGCGCGTAGGCAGGTCGAGACCAAACATTATATTGAGCGCGTAGGCAAAGAAATAGCCCGACATGCACCCCACAAAGAGCGAGGGGGCAAACGTTCCGCCCACACCGCCGCCGCCGTTAGTGGCCGAGGTGGCAAATGATTTCATCAGCACGAGCGCGCCGATAAAGGCCAGTATCCACCACACATTGGTGCGGTCGGCATAGAATATCGAGTTGTTGACAATAGTCGAGGCATCATCGCCGAGCAGATGGGTGATGGAGCCGTAACCCTCGCCATAAAGCGGCGGAAACAAAAACACAAGAAGCGCGAGCAGCGTGCCTCCGACAGCCGCTTTCTTCCACGGAGTGTGCAGACGGCGAAACAGTTTCTCCATCATATTCATGGTGCGGGTGAAATAGAGCGACACAAAACCGAGAAATACGCCCATGATTATGACATAGGGTATCTTCCATGTCTGGAACGGCTCGCTCTGTATGAAGAAAAACTCCACGTCATAACCCGTAAACACATATGCCACCGTAGCAGCCGTAATCGAGGCGATGAGCAGAGGCATCACCGACACCGTGGTAAGGTCAATCATCAACACCTCGAGAGTGAAAAGCATGCCCGCAATCGGAGCCTTGAATATGCCGGCGATACCCGCGGCGGCTCCACACCCTACAAGTATCATGAGGATGCGGGGCGACATCCTGAACACACGGCCGAGGTTGCTGCCTATGGCCGCGCCTGTATACACTATAGGGCCCTCGGCTCCAACCGAACCGCCGAAGCCGATGGTGATGGACGAGGCGATGACCGAGGTGTACATGTTGTGCTTCTTGAGCCTCGACTTGTTTTGCGACAGCGAGTATAGCACTCGTGTCACACCGTGAGAGATGTTGTCGCGCACCACATATTTCACATAGAGGCTCGTGATGACAATGCCCGCCAGCGGATAGAGCAGGTAGAGATAATTGCCCTCCGAGATGGACATGTCGGCCGTCAGAAAGCCAGAGATGGCGTGAATGAGCCATTTGAGCACCAGTGCGGCCATTCCACCGAGTATGCCGACAGCAAGGGCGAGTATTATCACAAATGTTTTTTCCTTGATATGACGCTCGCGCCACACCAGCAGTCTCATGAAAGCAGCCTCAAAGGCATCGCTCATACGTCCTATATGTTGAAACACAATATGCATAATCTCTCAATATAGTATATTATTTTCCATCACCGCGCAACACGGTGAAAAGTGTATAGTAAATAATCCTCATGTCAAGCGACAGCGACATGTTCTGAAGATAGAGCATGTCATACCTGAGCCGCTCCACCATGCCGTCCACATCACTCGCATAGCCATACTTGACCATGCCCCACGATGTGAGCCCCGGCCTCACCTGATGCACGAGCGTGTAGTGGGGTGCACGCTCTATGATGCGGTCGATGTAATAGCGGCGTTCGGGACGAGGGCCTACTATCGACATGTCGCCTTTCAGCACATTCCACAGGTTGGGCAGCTCGTCAAGACGATATTTTCTCATCACACGCCCTATCGGCGTGATGCGGCTGTCGGCGGCCGAGGAAAGCATGGGGTGTCCGTCGGGCTCGGCATGGTCACACATCGAACGGAGTTTATACAGCCTGAACGGCCGCTTTCGATAGCCGACCCGCTCCTGGGAGTAAAACACAGCTCCCGGCGACTGCTTTTTTATCACTACCGCCAGCACCGCCATGACAGGGAGTGAGACCGCAAGCCCTACCGACGAGATAATTATGTCAGTAAAACGCTTTATGGCCACAATGCTGTCGGAGAGCTCACACCGCGATATGTCGACGAGCGGCTCGGCCAATATCGATTCATAACGCACCGTCCCCATAATCAATGCCTTCAGGTCGGGTGAAACGTAGAGCGGCACGCCAAACGAAAAGAGCCGGTTGATGACCGCCAGAGCCTTGTCGGCTGACAATGTGTCAGCCACAAGCAGCACACATGACAGTTGGCCTGTCTTAAACATTGATTCGACATCGTCCATAGCCGTCATCTCCACTCCGTCAATCTCCTTACGGCGGCTGTCATCTGAGATGTCGGCCACGGAACGGATTACAAGTCCGTGCTGCGACGCCACGGCACGCAACCGGTCAATGCGTCGGACTATATCGTCCGCATCACCGACCACAACGGCCTTGCGCGCGCCTCCGGGCCTGCGCTGTAGATGCAGAAAATGTGTGGTGATACTGACACGTGTCACATAGACACACACAAACAGCACTCCGCCAAACATCAGCAATATCTCGTAGTTGAACACTCTTCGCGGCAACACATCGTTGAGCAACACCACAAGAAAGAATGCAATCGACCCTATGGCTACTCCGACAAAAGTCCTGACCAGCTCGGTAATGCGCGACTTGTTATAGACCTTTATATAATAGCCGGTAAGATAATACACCAGCAGCATGAACGGTGGAAACAGCAACATCGACAACACAACGCCATGTGACGACAGAAACTGTAGCAGACCGTGATAGCGCATGGCTATATCGGGCACTACCGCAAAGCGCAACACGTCGAATATCACCACTCCGACAAGAGTAGCGACATAGTCGGTCACGACATGGCATATGCGTATTCGGTCCTCCTGCATTAGTCACGAAGTATGATGATGTCTCCTGTATCCGTAATCTTTACCACCTTCGACGGACGTGACGGTGCGGCATTGTCACGACCTGTCAGGGCCACATAATCAAGCCTGGCGAGCAACGCGGGCTCAATCGAGCCATACACCGCCGGGGCCGGCTCTCCGCTGATATTGGCCGATGTCGACACTATCGGGCCACCGAGAGCCCGGCAGAGGTCCGAGGCAAATCCATCGCGGACTATACGTATGCCGATGCTGCCGTCGGCAGCAAGCAGCTCGGGAGCTACGTCACGGCCACCCGGATAGACCACCGTGACTGGTCTGTCGCTCGTCCTGACATACTCAATGCCACACCGGTCTGCGCCGTCGGCTATATGACCGGCAAGCATCTCCTCATCGGCCACAAGTGTAATCAGAGCTTTGGAATCGGCACGGTGCTTTATCTCAAAGACCTTTTTCACCGCCTCGCTGCACGTGGCGTCACAGCCTATGCCCCACACCGTGTCGGTGGGATAGGCGATCACACCTCCCGAGCGCAATGCGGCTACAGCCTTGTGCAAATCGTAAGTATAGTCGTAGTCACTATTCATATTACTGCAAATTTAACCTTTTTCGTCGAATCTACCATAACTACCCGCCACTTTATTTTATCAAATCCATACCTGACACATATAACCTCCGGCTCATTTTGACGCCTTCACACCGAAAGTATTATCATTTTGCCATCAAATTTCAAATATTTTTGGCAAAATGTTTGCATAATTCAAAAACGCATCGTACATTTGCAACATAATCAAACAAAAACACTCTTACAACACGTTTAAAACATCCACCAACAGCATGTCACTCATCATCCCCCGAAAATATAGACGCAAACTCCTCCCCGAGACCACCGAAGTAGCCATCAAGATGATCAAAGACACGTTTCAGGCCACACTGGCCCAGGAACTTAACCTGCGTCGCGTAACAGCCCCGCTCTTCCTGCTCACCGGCACAGGCCTCAACGATGATCTCAACGGTGTGGAGCACGCCGTGTCGTTCACCATCGACGCAATGGACTCGCGCAAGGCCGAAGTGGTACACTCGCTCGCCAAATGGAAACGTTACAAACTCGGAGCCTACGGCATCCCCCCCGGCTACGGACTCTATACCGACATGAACGCCATACGCACCTTCGAGGACCTCGACAACCTCCATTCGCTCTACGTCGACCAATGGGACTGGGAAAAGACAATACGCGAGGAGGACCGCAATATTTCCTATCTCAAGGACACGGTAAAGAAGATATACGACTCTCTGCGCAAGGTGGAGCATCTCGTGTATGAACGCTTCCCCCATATCACCCCCACTCTTCCCGAAGAAATCACCTTTATATATGCTGAAGACCTCTCGCGCCAATACCCCGACCTCACACCCAAAGAACGAGAGGCCGAAGCTACACGAAAATACGGAGCCATATTTCTCATCGGCATCGGGGGCGACCTCTGCGACGGCAAACCACACGACGGCCGCGCACCCGACTATGACGACTGGAGCACAATCAACGAAGCAGGATATGCCGGACTCAACGGCGACATCCTCCTCTGGAACCATGTGCTAGACATCCCCTTTGAAATCTCCTCGATGGGCATACGCGTGAGCCCCGAGTCGCTGCGCCACCAGCTTGAACTGCGCGGTTGTCCCGAAAAAGCATCGCTCACATTCCATCGCATGCTCCTTGACGGCGAGCTTCCCTACACCATCGGAGGCGGCATCGGTCAGAGCCGACTCTGCATGTTTCTCCTCCACAAAGCCCACATCGGCGAGGTCCAGGCATCGATATGGCCCGAGCAACAAATCAAAGAATGTGCGGCCGCCGGCATCGAACTACTCTAAGAAAAAACATCGTCACTGACGTCACGACACGTCATTTTTGTCAGCAAAATTCGGCCATAATGTCACCATTTGGCCGAATTTTTATTTTGTGATTCTTTAATATAAGTACTTCAGAGGGGTGTTCAACATTTTTGGCACGGTATTTGTTTCATTAGTGAACGTCTTGAGGCCGCGTAGCCTGCCGCCACAAGCATAAACAGAAAAAAAATAAAAAAGAAACAAATAAATAAAACACTATCAACTATGGGAAAAATTATCGGTATAGACCTCGGTACAACCAACTCATGTGTATCAGTACTCGAAGGCAACGACCCCGTCGTAATTCCTAACAGCGAAGGTCGCAACACCACACCCTCTATCGTAGCATTCGTCGACGGCGGCGAGCGCAAGGTAGGTGACCCAGCCAAACGTCAGGCCATCACCAACCCCAAACGCACCATCAACTCCATCAAGCGTTTCATGGGCGAATCATGCGACCAGGTGGCCAAGGAGGTAGAGCGTGTACCCTACAAGGTTGTCTGTGGAGCAAACAACACACCCCGCGTCGACATCGACGGACGTGAATATACACCTCAGGAGATTTCAGCCATGATTCTTCAGAAGATGAAGAAGACTGCCGAGGACTATCTCGGACAGTCGGTGACCGAGGCTGTCATCACCGTGCCCGCCTACTTCAACGACTCTCAGCGTCAGGCCACCAAGGAGGCCGGCGAAATCGCAGGTCTGACAGTAAAGCGTATTGTCAACGAGCCTACCGCAGCAGCCCTGGCCTATGGCCTCGACAAGAGCGACAAGGATCAGAAAATCGCAGTATTCGACCTTGGCGGCGGTACATTTGATATTTCAATCCTCGAACTTGGCGACGGTGTCTTTGAAGTTAAGTCGACTAACGGTGACACCCACCTCGGCGGCGATGACTTCGACCATGTAATCATCGACTGGCTCGCCGATGAGTTCAAGAAAGAGGAAGGCATCGATCTCCGTCAGGACCCCATGGCCCTCCAGCGTCTCAAAGAGGCTGCCGAGAAAGCCAAGATAGAACTCTCGTCGACCACTTCGACAGAAATCAACCTCCCCTACATCACCGCCACCGCCACAGGTCCCAAACACCTCGTGAGAACTCTCACCCGCGCACAGTTCGAGCAGCTTGCCGACAAGCTCATCCAGGCTACCATCAAGCCTTGCGAACAGGCCCTCAAGGACGCCGGCATGACACCCAAGGACATCGACGAGGTAATCCTCGTGGGCGGCTCGACCCGTATCCCCGCCATCCAGCAGGTAGTGGAGAAGTTCTTCGGCAAAGCTCCCTCCAAGGGCGTTAACCCCGACGAGGTTGTAGCCGTAGGCGCAGCCATCCAGGGCGGTGTGCTCTCAGGCGACGTCAAGGATGTACTCCTTCTCGACGTTGTGCCCCTGTCAATCGGCATCGAGACCCTCGGAGGCGTGATGACCAAGATGATTGAGGCCAACACCACAATCCCGACCCGCAAGAGCGAGACATTCTCGACCGCAGCCGACAACCAGCCTTCAGTCGAAATCCACGTGCTCCAGGGCGAACGCCCCATGGCTAAGGATGACAAGACCCTCGGCAAATTCCACCTCGACGGCATCGCACCCGCACCCCGCGGCATACCTCAGATCGAAGTTACATTTGAGGTCGATGCCAACGGCATCCTCAACGTGTCGGCCAAAGACAAGGCCACAGGCAAGGAACAGAGCATACGCATCGAGGCATCAAGCGGTCTTACCGACGCCGAAATCGAGCGCATGAAGAAAGAGGCTGAAGCCAACGCCGCAGCCGACGCCAAGGAGAAGGAAAAGATTGACAAGCTCAACCATGCCGACACCGTAATCTTCCAGACCGAGAAGCAGATTCAGGAACTTGGCGACAAGATTCCCGCCGACAAGAAGGCTGCAATCGAGAACGACCTCAACAAGCTCAAGGAAGCCCATAAGGCTCAGGATCTTTCCGGTATCGACAGTGCCATCACTTCGATCCAGAACACCTTCGGTGCCATCCAGCAGGAAATACTCAACGCCCAGCAGGCAGCCGGCGGCGCAGGTGCCCCCGGTGCAGGTGCCAACTACGGTCCCCAGCCAGGCAGCAACCCCAACTCGGGCAACGGCCAGGTCGACGACGTAGAGTTTGAGGAAGTGAAGTAAGTTTCCAATTCAATAATAAAAAAAGAATGTAACTCAATGTGAGTTACATTCTTTTTTTATTTGTACGCTTTCAAACAAATACTTGTTTCCTTTAATCTGCAAAACAAAAGTAAGGTTGATTCAGACTTTTTTCTTAACTTTGGCGTTGAATAAGAAAAGATTATAGATTATGTCGGAAGCAGAAATGAATAGTTATCGACTGACGTCGATGGAGGAGCCGGGCGACGAACGCATGGCACAGATTATGCGTGAAGTTGCCGAGGATGCTCGCGAAAGCACCCGCCGGGCTGCCGAGCGTGTGGCTGCCGGGATTGAGGCTGCTACGCATGAGGCCCGCGCAAGAGTTGAAGAAACCTTAAACAGGCTTCGCTATGACAGCAAGTGAACATCGACCAGTCCTGATTGTGATTGCCGGGCCTAACGGGTCGGGCAAGACTTCCGTGACCTCCAAGATTCTACATCATGAGTGGCTGGAGGATTCGGAGTATATAAACCCCGACAATGTCGCCCGCGATGTATTCGGTGACTGGAACAATCTGGAATCTGTTCTTAAAGCAGCCAACTATTGCAATGAATGGAGGGAAAAATGTCTTTCAGAACGCAAGAGCCATATATTTGAGACTGTGATGTCAGCCACCGATAAGGTCGAATACATTCTCAGAGCAAAAGAAGCGGGATTCTTCATCCGCTTGTTCTTCGTATCCACTGAATCTCCAACCATCAATGCAAAACGTGTCGCTAACCGAGTGCTGAATGGCGGACATGATGTGCCAATTCCCAAAATCATATCACGATACGATAAATCTATTGCCAACTGCATGGCGTTGGCCCCATACGTCGACCGGCTTTATGTCTATGACAACTCAATCGAGGATGCGGAAGCCCGGCTTTTGTTCCGTCTGAGCGACGGAGAGCTTGCCAAACGCTATATAGAAGAGCTTCCCAACTGGGCTTCAACTATCCTTCCAAGTAAGAAACGATAAAGTAACCGATGTCATTCTCATGAAATTAAATCTCCGTATTTGCGCCATACAATACCAGCACATTGATAATCAAAATAGTCACAATCAATATATACGCCTAATCCACCTCTCAGATGATTTTGTACCCCACTGGACATGCCAATTTCTACCTGTTGCTTTATCTAAAAGTATGAATTGATACATGTTTTTTGTGGGGTATAATTCAAATGAATTTAATCCATTATACCAAGATAAATCTTCATTACTTAATATCGCTGAAAATTCGTCTTTAGATTTTAGTGACCATTGTATTAGCTCTAATTTGCCAGTTTGAGTATCTAACTTAATGAGAATATAAATATTCTCCGTCGGATAAATCTTATAACGATTGGACTCATACTCTCTGTCCTGATTATATCTTATATCACTAAGAAGTTCTAATAACGATTCAGAATCCTCCATATTTTTTGGAGATATAGAGTCTACATGGACTGATGAAATAGAATCCGTTTGAGAGAATATGCAAAAGGGAATAAATAGGAGAATAATTGAAAAAAAGTATTTCATTGCAGTTATTTTAAATATTATAACTAAAAACCGCCCCACATAGAAAAGCCATTAGGTCCTTAGAATCCTTCAGATTCATCAATTGAAAGATTGACCCCTTTGCTCTTTACATCACTTACGATTTTTGAAAAAGCGTCTTTGTCGTTTTCATACATATACCTGAAGTATGATGATAACTTATTGTAATCTTCAAAACCATAAGCATCTAAAATAATGTCGAGGGATTCCATCCCATTCCCGTTCTCAAATGAGCCATCTTCATGTTGGACTTCATAGTCAACATTGAAAAAAAGTTCTCCATCTCCATTTAAGTCTTGTAGATAGATAAAAACTTCCTTAGTTAATTCTTCTGATTCCTCGGTATAGATCACAACTGTTGTGTCATGTTCAAGTGTTTCTTTTTTCATTGCAATATTTCAGTTTAATAAAAAATGGGAGCTTGCGATTAAAATCTTCCTGTCAAGACATCAGGTTTAATTTACGACCTAATTTACTTCATCATCTTCTATCTTGGCGTTTCGGTGATAACCATGTCGGACGAAAGAGTCAACGAAGATAAGTTCTTTGTACCATTCGCCAAGCTCATTCTTCTTGTTCTGCATACGGAAGAAACCACGTACATAGATGTCGTTTTCGTTGATGATTTTACGAAACCATATGGAATCCATAACAATGACCTCTTGACCTGTCTGATTGAGGACTTTCTTTTTTTCGATATATTCAAGCGGCGTTCCCTCAATGGCAGTGAACTTGCCGCGTGGGATGACGATTGTTTCCACTTTTATGTATCGTTTGACGGCAACATAGGTAGCGACAAATCCAGCAATAAAAGCTAATTTTCGCTGCCGCTCTTGTAAAGACCCTGAAAACAATAAATTATCAGATAACAGTGTATTTGTAATCCCAACACCGATATTCTCGCCATCGCAGACATTGCATGTATAGAAGTTGAAAACACTCTTTCCGTATAGTTCGGTAAAATGCCAAATATGCAACTGATTACCACCAAAGCTGTATACAATTGTGACATTGCCACGACAAAGTAAAATTCCACACTCTTCTCTTTTGCAAAAATCCTCAAACAATTGTGGCATTATATTGTCGAAAGACCGATGGCTCTTATACATGACCTCCCCAAAAGAAGGCATGAGAAGTTCCGGCAATCCCCATTCGGGAGTTTGCTTACGGATTTTATCTAACTCGATAAAACTGTGCAAAAGGATGGATTGATTTATTGGATTCGACACAGGCGCAATCACCAAATTCTCCGGTGCTTGCTTCAAGTCGGGATGTAGCAACCATGTGATTATGGAACGTTCCTTTATTAGCATAAACTTAAATTGGTGATATTTGTATGCGCTGCGCGTTTATGTTGCAAAATTAAGCAAATATTCTGGAATAAATTGCTTTAACTCCATACCTATGTCTAAAGGCATCCTCAATCTCTACTTTTTGCCATCTCTCTTGCCCTGGCGAGTGAGGCCGGACGTCCTATGTCAATCCACGTGTAGCTGCCTGACGGGGTATAGGCCCGGATATCAAGCTCCCGGCAAGCATCTATATAAAAAGGTGTGATTGAAAATTTACCCTCCGGCATATATTCGGCCATGCTGTCTATGACGCAAGGATTGATTATATGCACTCCACCAAACGCCATCTGACGGCTTCCGTCAGTCACTTCTGCGGGAAAAGGCGAACGGGTCTCGCCGGTCAACACATTGCGCCACCCGGTCATGCGTCCCGAAGCGTCAAACAACAGATAGCGCGAAGTCTCGCGGCTGTCGGCAAGCAGTGTGACGTCAGCCCCGGATGCACAATGACGCTCCATCATCTCCCGAAGGGGAAAATCAGTAAATATATCAGCATTATACAGCACCACAGGCCCGTCGCCGCGCAGCATCGTGGCAGCTTTAACCACTCCGCCTCCCGTGTCAAGCAGACACGAAGACTCGTCACTCACTCTTATGTCCACACCGAAATCGTGCGAGGCAATGTAATCCTTGATCATACAGGCGTGGTGGTGTACATTGACCGTAATTTCCGACACACCTGCATCGCGCAACCGCTCGATGGCCCGCTGCAACATCGGTTTGCCGCCTACCTCAATCAGAGCCTTGGGACAAGTGTCGGTCAGCGGAGCGAGACGTGTGCCGAGTCCGGCGGCAAATATCATTGCTTTCATAACACCTCGCTTATATTTTGTTCGCGATTCCACAACACCACCCTCACCTGAGGATAGCGCGCCTTGATATGCTCAGCCGTATGCTGGGCCGAATACACGCTGCGGTGCTGTCCGCCGGTGCATCCATAGCTTACCATCAGTGACGAGAACCCGCGGCTCAGATAATTGTCTACAGCCCTGTCGACGAGACTGTAACACGACTCAAGAAACTCGCCTATCTCACCTCGCTCCTCAAGAAAATCTATCACTTCCCGGTCAAGCCCGGTGAGACGCTTGTATTGTTCATAACGGCCGGGGTTGTCCATGGCACGGCAGTCAAACACATATCCGCCACCGTTGCCCGAAGGGTCATCCGGTATACCTTTTTTATAAGAAAAACTGCTCACCCTCACGGTCAGACCGTCATAAGGCCCGGCCTCGGCGGCAGTCGCCTCTGTTTTTCCGACAAGCAGCGAGAGCACCTGCGCAAGATAGGGATAGTCACCGATGCCCTCGGCAAGAAGCACACGCAGATTGGCCAACGCCGGAGGTATGCTCTGCAAAAAATGCGGTTTGCGCTCAAAACGCCCCCTCAACCCATAGGCACCGAGCACCTGCAGCGTGCGTATAAGAGCCATCTCCCTCACCTGCTCTCTGAGCTTCCGATCATCGACCGGCCCGTAACGTCGGGCCTCGTCGATATATACGTCGGTCAGCCGTTCGCGCAGTTCTGCCGGATATGCGGCCTTGGCCTGCCATAGAAACGATGCAAGGTCATAGGCCGCCGGTCCGCGCCGTCCGCCCTGGTAGTCTATCAGATAGGTCTCGCCATCCTTGACCATGACGTTGCGCGACTGAAAGTCACGCATCATGAAGCAACCGTGCTCCACACTCAGGCGTTCCACATCGGCGGCCAGCCTTACGAAATCCTCCTCCAGACGGGGTTCGCTGTAAGCTATGCCCGAAGTATTGAGAAACGAATATTTAAAATAATTGAGGTCCCACATCACAGCCCGGCTGTCAAACGCCTCGACCGGGAAGCAGCGCGCATAATCCAGACCCTCCGACCCTACACAATGTAGACGGGCCAGCACACGCATGGCTTTTTCGAGCAACGTGACATTATCTCTTAGCGAAAACAGCGACACATCGCCAAGATCGCTCACCAGATAAGCCATGACATCATCGCTCACGGCAAGTATCTCCGGGACAGGCAGTCCGCACTCGCCGAAATGACGTGACAGATATATAAAAGCCTCGTTCTCGGCACGGTCGACACCCTCGACACCCACCACGCTGACAGGGCCTGACAGACGGTAATAACGGCGGTTTGATCCCGCGGGAGTGAGCGGTGTCACCGACTCAGGCTCTACGCCCGTATATTTCCTGTAAAGTTCTTTCAATATCATGGTGCAAAAATAACGAGAAAAGATGACAAATCCTACAGCCCGGCAATCTGTACTGCGGTTTCATAGGCCTGAGATTTTACCGAGTTATATGTATAATGGCAAATGTACGAAAATTCTATGATTTTTCTTATCTTTGCAATGTGGAAACAGTCACTAACAACATATGCAAATCGGTGGCATCGCTCGATGAGCGCAAACACCGCCGCCGTGAAGGAGCCTTCAAGGCCGAAGGCTCCAAATGTGTGCTCGACACACTCGGCCATTTCTCACTGCGCACCCTCTATGCCACACAGGAATGGATGGACGAGCACCCCGACATTGCCCGCCTCCCCCAAGCCGTGACCGCCGGACGCGGTGACCTGCGCAAGATGTCTTCGCTCACCACTCCGGGACAGGTGATAGCCGTGTATGACATACCCGAACGCACTTTCTCGCCGGCCGAGACTTCGGGCTCGCTCATGCTCGCCCTCGACACCATACAGGACCCCGGCAATCTCGGCACCATCATACGCGTGGCCGACTGGTATGGCATCACCGACATTCTTGCCTCGCGCGAGACGGCCGACTGCTTCGCGCCCAAGGTCATACAGGCCACAATGGGGTCAATCTCACGTGTGGCCGTGCACTACTGCGACCTTCCGGCCACACTCTCCGCGTTGGGCAACGTGAAAATCTACGGCACATTTCTTGACGGTGACGACATCGACACCGTGACACTCTCGCCCCAAGGCATCATCGTGATAGGCAACGAGGGCAACGGCATCTCCGACCCCGTAGCCTCACTCGTCACCGACCGCATCACCCTACCCTCATGGCCGGCCGGACGTCCCACAGGCGAATCACTCAACGCCGCCATAGCCACAGCCATCACAGTCTCTAAATTCCGTGCAGGAAGATAAACGCACCATATGAAAGCCATCAAGACCGTATGGTTCTGCAACAGTTGCGGAGCCGAATCACCCAAATGGGTCGGACGCTGTCCGGCATGCGGAGAATGGAACACCATGGTCGAGGAAAAGGTGCGCCCCGCCTCCAAGAGCCGCATCCTAATCTCCCCGGGGAGCAACCACCACATTTCGGCACCCGTAGCGGTCTCGGCTATCGAGACCGCCGACGAGCCGCGTATCAAGATGCCGTCAGAGGAACTCAACCGTGTGCTCGGCGGAGGACTTGTGCCCGGAAGCATCATACTCATCGGCGGCGAGCCGGGCATAGGCAAGTCGACACTCGTGCTGCAAAACATTCTATCCATCAAATCGCGCACCATACTCTATGTGTCGGGCGAGGAGAGCGCGCGCCAGATCAAAATGCGCGCCGACCGCATAGGCCGGCCGAGCGATAACGTGTTTATCGTCTGCGAGACATCGCTCCAGAACATTGAGGAACACATCGAGAAGATACAGCCCGGACTCCTGATAGTCGACTCCATACAGACCATCGCCTCCGACGAGCTCGAGTCGGTGGCCGGCAGCGTCTCACAGGTGCGCGAGTGCGCCTCGCGTCTGCTCAAATATGCCAAAGAGTCGTCGGTCCCCGTAATGCTCATCGGCCATATCACCAAAGACGGCAATCTGGCCGGCCCCAAGGTGCTCGAACACATAGTCGACGCAGTGCTCCACTTCGAGGGTGACGGCCAGCACATCTACAGATTGCTGCGTGCCATAAAAAACCGCTTCGGCTCCACCTCCGAGCTCGGCATCTACGAGATGTGTCAGCGCGGACTGCGCGAGGTCAGAAACCCATCCGAAATGCTCCTCTCCACCCACACCGACGAAGACCTCTCGGGCGTAGCCATCGGAGTGACCATGGAGGGCATACGCTCGTTTCTCATCGAAGTCCAGGCTCTCGTCTCAACAGCAGCCTACGGCACTCCGCAGCGGTCGGTCAACGGTTTCGACTCCAAACGTATGAACATGCTCCTGGCCGTGCTCGAGAAGCGCGCAGGATTCAAACTCGCGGCCAAAGACGTGTTTCTCAACATCGCGGGCGGACTCAAAGTCAACGACCCAGCCATCGACCTTGCCGTAATCAGCGCGATACTCTCGAGCAACATCGACATGCCCATCCCCCACTCCACCTGCATCACGGGCGAAGTCGGGCTCTCAGGCGAGATACGTCCGGTAGGCCGCATAGAGCAACGCATACGCGAAGCAGAAAAACTCGGCATGGACACCATCCTCATTCCCCGCGGCAACCTCAAGGGCATCGACACCTCATCGTTTGGCATCCGCATAATCGAAATAGCCAAAGTCGAAGAAGCCCTCCGCACACTCTTTGCCTGACACCGGGCCAAAAGAAGAAGATACAAAAGGACAAAAGATTCAGAAGAAACAAAAGTTTTTTGCCATAAAACCGGCAATATAAAAAACTTTTGTTTCTTCTGAATCTTTTGTCCTTTTGTATCTTCACGCGCCACGGGCAGTATCATCTACCCGGCCACGCTGTCGGCAAACACCGAGCCGGCCGCAACTATGACCATCACATAATGCTCGTCGATGTTGCCGCCGAGACGCTCGCGTAACATGTCGAGGAGCTTGGCCTTACGTTTTTTCACCGTAATCTCCGCGACATTGAGCATCGAGGCCACCTCGACATTTCTGAGTCCCTGCTCAAAACTAAGTTCAAAGACACTCCTGTATTTCTCAGGCAGCGATCTGACCACCGAAAACAGTGCCACATACACCTCCTGCTCAATCATCGCGAGCGACACATCCTCGGCCTCATCCTCCGAGAGCATTCCGTGCTCCACATACCGGCGGCCAAGATCCTCCTTGCGTAGCATCATCAGAGCATTGTTGCGCACAGCCGTCAGCAGCCATGCGCGCCACTTGTTAATGTCAGAGAGTTCGTCGCGTCGCACATAAGTATTCATCACCGCCTCCTGCACACAATCCTCCGCCATATATGACAGTTTCGGCCCAAGTATGCGTGAGGCATAGCTGAGCAGTCGCGGATAGATCACCGAATAAAAAGGTGTCATCCTCCCGGCCAAAAAAGATGTGAATATGTGCTGATAATCCGCCACGTTGTGTAATGTTGGGGATGCAAAGTTAAGGTTTTTGAGCTATTTTTTCGTAAAAAGTATATTTTTCTTCAAAAAAATGTATACTTTTTGAATCCTTACGCATGTATATACCGACATCACACCTCTAACCGCAATGGATAGGATCAGCTTACTCATATTAAAGAAAATCACATCATCGCTGTCGACCGACGAGGCCATGGAGCTTGAGACCTGGATAGGAAACAATCCTGCAAGGCGCAACCTCATCGACCGTCTCACCGACCCGTCGGCTCTCGACGAAGAGTATGCCGGCGAGCTACGCATACGCCACGAGCGGCCTGCACGCGACATGGCTCTGCGCATACGCCACATGCATCGTCAGCATACACGCCGCCGTGTGTTCAGAGTGGCAGCGGCCATCGCTGCGACAACGGTGATCGGAGCGGCCGCATGGCTCTACATTACCGGCGACTCCGACAGCTCAGGCAGCGCGACACCGCCCCTGGCCGGAGCCATACTGTCGATCGACGACATAGCTCCCGGCAAGACCGGAGCAGTCTATAAGACAGCCAACGGCGACGCCGTTGCCCTCGGCGCGTCCGACACAGCCATCATGGCCAACATACTCCCCATAAGACACCCCGACCGATGCGATGCCAACCGGCCGGCCGACAACCTGTGTCTTGAAGTGGCCCGCGGACACGAATTTAAAATCATGCTCGAAGACTCCACCGTGGTGTGGCTCAACTCCGAGTCAACGCTCAGCTATCCCGAAGTGTTCAGAGCGTCCGAGCGTCGTGTCCACGTGACCGGCGAAGCTTATTTTGCCGTCAAGCCCGACGACTCGCGCCCCTTCTATGTCGAGACCGACGAGCAGGTGGTGAGAGTCTACGGCACGGCCTTCAACGTCAGGACCTATGCCGACGACCCATGCGTATGCACCACCCTCGAGCACGGCTCCATTGCCATCTCGCTCGCCGAGACACCGTCTGGCGAAGTGCGCCTCTCTCCCGGCCATCAGGCCAGGCTAAATCGTCAGGACAGCAAGCTCGACATGCTCGTGGTAGACCCTCAGGTCATCACCGGCTGGCGCAACGGACGCTTTGTGTTTCAAAACCAGCCTCTCTCCGTAATCATGCGCGACCTCGCACGATGGTATGACTTTGAATACGAGTTTGACGACCCCGACCTTCAGAACATAATATTCATGGGCAGCATACCGCGTTACAGCGACTTCTCGGTGGCCAAACGCATCCTCGAACGCAGCGGAGGCATCGAACTCAAGGCCTCGGGCAGCAAGATTATCATCACCACGTGCAGTAAATAAACCAAAACCAATTATTCATCATATTATTATCACGTCATGAGAAAAAGTTTTTTGATTTTCATTGTGTCGGCCCTGCTGCTAATCCCGTTGGGCGGCTATGCAAGGAGCTTCAATGTAACGTTTCGCAACGATAACGTCGAGGCCGCGCTCAACATTCTCCAGAAAGAGACCGGATATGACTTCGTGTATCGCAAAGACCTTATCAACGGCATCTCGACACCCGTCTCGGGCAGCTACCGCAACGTCGACCTCGACTATCTGCTGCAACATGTCGTGACCGCACAGATGGGCCTCGGCTATGAGGTAATCGACAAGACGGTCATACTGCGCAAAGGCGAGCCCGCCTCATCGGAAAAGAAAACCGTCTCAGGCACCGTTACCGACGAGCACGGCGACCCCGTGATAGGCGCGAGCGTCATCATAAGCGGCTCCACCAAGGGCGTGGCCACCGACATGGACGGACGTTTTACGCTCAATGATGTCCCGGCCAACGGTTCGTTCAACATATCATATATCGGCTACAAGCCTGTGACCGTCCACGTCAACGGACGCTCATCCTTCAGCCTCTCGCTCATACCCGACCAGCAGAAACTCGACGAAGTGGTAGTGGTAGGCTACGGCACAACCAACATCAAAGACCTCACCGGCTCGGTATCTTCGATCGGCGAGCGCACACTGAGCCAGCTCAACGTGCCCAACGCCTCGCAGATGCTGCAAAACCTCGCCGCCGGCGTGCAGGTGTCGTCAGGCACAGGCGTCCCCGGCGAGACTGTCAGAGTGCGTGTGCGCGGTGCCACATCGCTCACGGGCAGCAACGAGCCGCTGTTTGTAATCGACGGCATACCCGTCACCGACTCGAGCGCGCTCAACGACATACCTCCCAGCGACATCAAGTCGATGGACGTGCTCAAGGACGCATCGGCAGCCGCCATTTATGGTTCCCGCGCAGCCAACGGTGTTGTACTCGTGACCACCAAGCGCGGTGAAATTGACCAGAAAGCCACCGTATCGTTCTCCTACAATGTCACAACCGACAAACAGATCAACAACTTCCGTATACTCTACGGCGACGAATGGCGCGAGACCATCCGACGCTTTGCCCGCGAGACTCTGGCCATCGACCCCTCCAACTCAGCCGCCAACAGTATTCTGGCCGAAGGCTCGACCGACCTGGGCTCGGCCAACACCAACTGGTTTGACCTCGTGAAGCAGACCGCCATACGCCACAACGCCACAATGAGCGTGTCGGGCGGTGGCAAAAGCTCCAAATATTTTATGTCGCTCTCGCTTATGGATCAGAAAGGCATGGTGATAGGCGACCGCCTCAAACGCTACAGCGCGCGCATCTCGGCCGAGGCCTCGGTGCTCCCCATACTGCGTTTCGGCATGAACGCCAACATGACCTACAACGACAGCCATAGTGCCAACACCTCGCTCTTTACAGCCCAGGGTGTGCGTCCAGACCTCTCACCCTACTATGAGGACGGCTCCTATGACCTCTCCAACTCCAACAACCCCGTGGCGGCTCTCGAAAAGAAAAACGCCAACGAGAACTCGACCATAATGGGTACAGTCTACGGCGAACTCGACATCATCAATGGACTCCGTTTCCGCACAAGCCTCTCGGGCACATATGGCCACACCGACTCCGAGACCTTCACCCCCTCGGTGCTGAGCACCCGCAAGGAAAACTATGGATCGGAAGGACACTCGCGCCGCAGCAAGACCGTGTGGGACAACACGCTCAACTACAACAATAAGTTTAACGACATCCATTCGATCGACGCCATGGTGGGCGTGTCGTGGGAACGCTACATCTCCAAGACCCAGAGCCTCAGCGGACAGACCTATCCCGACGATGAGATATTCACCAACATAGGCAGCGCGGCCACCCTCTCCAACTGGAGCAGCGGCTACTCGTCGACAGGCCTCTTCTCGTCATTCGCACGCGCCAACTACCGATTGTTTGACCGCTATCTCTTCACGTTCACATGCCGCTATGACGGCTCATCGATGTTCGGAGCCAACAACCGCTACGGCTTCTTCCCCTCGGGAGCCATAGCCTGGCGCATCAACAATGAGCGATTCATGCGCGACCTCACATTTATCGACGACCTCAAACTCCGTGCGAGCGCGGGTGTGACAGGCGTGCAGAACTTCGGCTCCTACACCAACCGCGACCTCTACTCGTCGGGCAGCTACAACGACGGCAGCACCATCTACCACTCACGTGTGGGCAATCACGATATACGCTGGGAGAAGTCGACACAGTATGACCTCGGTCTTGACTTCTCATTCCTCAACAGCCGTATACGCGGTTCGCTCTCGGGCTATTGGAAAGTCACCAACGACCTCATATGGTCATTCTCATTCCCGTCGAGCGCGACAAGCGGCACCATGTCACGCAACATCGGAGCCGTGCGTAACGCCGGCGTGGAGCTTAACGTCACAGGCCGCGTCATCGACACCCGCGACTGGAATCTTGAACTGACACTCAACATGTCACACAACCGCAACAAGGTGACCCGTCTCGTCGAGGAGGGCCGCGCCCAGTCGGCGATGACCGAAGTGGTGCAAGGCTCGGGCAACCAGGTGCTTGTCGAGGGTTATCCCATGGGGGTTTTCTTCGGCTACAAATACAACGGCATCATCCAGTCCCAGGCCCGTGTCGACGAGCTCAACGCGTACGCCCAGTCAATGGGCAACTCCTATTATGACAGCAACACGCTCAAGCCCGGACATCTCGAGATAGCCGACCTCAACGGCGACGGCATCATCAACTACTATGACCGCACCGTCATCGGCAGCCCAGAGCCCGACGTGTATGGAGGTCTCATCGCCAACCTCGGCTACAAGGACTTCACACTATTCTGCAACTTCGGCTATCAGATAGGCGGTAAAAAACTTTACACCAAGGCTCTCCAGAACCTTCCCGGCCAGCTCACAGGACTCATCGACTATGGACTCAACGACCGCTGGACACCTCAGAATCCCGATGCCAAATATCCGGCCCTCTACATAGGCGACGGTGTGCCCAAGCTCACCGACCACCAGCTCTTTGACTCCTCGTTCTTCCGTCTGCAGGAAGTACGCCTGTCCTACAATCTACCCCTTGGCCGCGTGGCCCGCGGCAGCCTCTTTGTCTCGGCCACCAACCTCTTCACCATCACTTCCTATCCCGGCACCGACGCCGCCACCGTCAACCAGGCGAGCAACTATGGCGGCAACTACGAGACAAGCAACTATCCCGGTCTGCGTTCGTTCTCAGCCGGCGTGCAGATAACACTCTAACCGATAAATTTGTGTACAAAACGATGAAAAAGATATTATCATTAGCCCTCATATCGCTGTGCGTATCGTCGTGTGAGCTTACCGACGTTCTGGATCTTCCCCCGAAATATCAGGCCGACCTCGACGGAGCCATCACTACCCCGGCCGCAGTGGAGCTTGCCCTCAACGGTGTGTATCAGCAGATGCCCGGCTCTGTGGCCAACGTTGTGTATCCCACCGTCAGCGGCTCGTTCAAAGCCGGCACCATGACCCGCCCCGACGAAGTGACCGGCACACTCAACTGCGTGTATTACTCCGAGCGCACACTCCCGCTGCTGAGCTTTGCTGATGCAACAGAGTGGAGTGCCGACTATGCCGTGATCAAGAACGCCAACTTTCTTGAAGTAGCCGTCAACCGAATGGCCGACTCGGAATTCTCCGGCAACCGACGCCGGGAGATACTCGGCGAACTGGCCTATTTCAAAGCCTTCGCCTACTTCCGTATTCTCTGCCGCTACTGCGAGTTCTGGGACGAGGAGAGCGAGTATGGCGTGGTGTTTCGCAACGAAGCTCCCTCGGTCGAGAACGCGCCTATGGCACGAAGCTCGGTAAAGGATTCATATGACTACATACTCTCGCAGCTTGACATCGCCGTAGCCAATACACCGCAGTATACCGACCTGTCAAAAGTCAACGTCAAGGCCGCCGGAGCCCTCCGCGCCAAGGTGCTCTTCTATGCCGGAAGATATGACGAGGCCATCCGGGCCGTCGACGATGTGGTCGACACCGACGCTCCCCTGGCTGAGACAAGCTATGGCGGCATCTTTGACAACTTCGGCTCCACTCCCGAGATTTATTTCGCAAGAGTGTTTGACAAGAACGACGCCGGCCGCTCGATGCGCACATCGGCCTTCGGCGACGGCTCCAAGACACAAGGCTACTGGGGTCCGTCAGTCAAGTTTATGGATTATGTAGGCGATGACCCGCGCACGACTGCCATATACCGCAACATACCCGAGCTGCTCGTCAACCGCAACACCCAGACTCTCTATGACTATCAGACATGCCGCAAGACCTGGAACCAGGCCGACAACATGCCCGTGATATTCAGCCGCGAGGCCGAGCTGTATCTCATTAAGGCCGAGTCGCTCTTCCGCACAGGAGCCGCCATCGCCGACTGCTACGCGCCCGTCGCCAAGATACGCTCACGTGCCGGCGCGACAGTGGAGGCACCCGCCTCACGCGAAGAACTGGAGGATGCTATCTTCCGCGAGTGGATGATCGAGATGTCGTTTGAAAACTGGCACGAATGGTTTGCCATGATTCGCTTCGCCGGATATGAAAACCCCGATTTCAGCCGTCTGCTGGCCATGAATCGTCATCTGAAAGAAGCTCTCGACAAGGAGTATGAGAAGTCGCAGGCGAGCGGTGACACATATTACAAACGCATCACCGACCGCCGCATCGACGCCATCCCGACTTCCGAGACAAGTGCCAATCATCTGTGCAAGCAAAATCCAGGTTACAACTAATCAGTCCGTCACATGAAAAGATTATTCACCATAATTCTCGCCCTCGGCTGTCTCGCCACAATGTCAGCCAAAGAGCATGGCATAGAGTTTCGTCACGATCTGAAGTGGCAACAGGCACTCGAGGAGGCACGAAAGTCGGGCCGGCTGGTGTTTGTCGACTTCTACACCCAATGGTGCGGCCCCTGTTACAACATGGCCAAGACCGTCTTCACCCTTCCCGATGTTGCCTATTTCTACAACAACAACTTCATCAATCTCAAGATTGACTGCGAGGAGCCTGAGGAGGGCGTGGAACTCGCCCGCAAATATGGCGTACGCTCATTTCCCACTTATGGATTCATCGACCCTGCAACGGGCGAGATGGTCCACCGCAGCGGCAGCCGTCAGAGCCCCGAACGGTTCATACGCACAGGCCAGGATGCCCTCGACCCCGCGCTGCGCTCGTTCAGACTCGACTCGCTCTACGAGAGCGGCGACCGTTCGCGCAAACTTCTCGCCGACTACATCCGATATTACGCCTCGGTTTACAAGCAGGAGAAAGTCAGCAAAGCGTTTGACGAACTCATCGCTTCAGGGGCCCGGCTGTCCGACCCCGACGTGTGGCCGCTGTTTGATGAGCACATCAAGGGTGTCACCACCTATCTGACCGAAGTCTCCGACAATTATGCCTCATACTGCTCACTCGTGGGCAAAGAGGCTGTCGACAGCAAACTGAACCGCGAGACACAGTATGGCGACCCGCAACGCATCGCATCGCTGTGTGACTTTGCCGGCAAGGACTTCAACCTCAGGATGATTGACATCAACCGGCAGCTACAGCAGAAAGATTATGAAAACGCGGCCGCCACAATCGATGCCATGATAGCCGACAGCTCGGTCGACCGCCAGACGCTCATCGACCGTCTGAAATTCATGGTCCGTCTCAGCTACAAATCCGACGAGATGCCCGACTTCTGGTTTGAGAAATGCGTCGGCTACCTTCGCTTTATCGCCTACAACAATCGTGAACGCGATGACGCGCAGGTGCACCAACAGTATGCCGACGCCCTCGAACAGTTGATCACACGCCGTCAGTTTGCCGCCCCGACTGTCACCGCCGTGCCGACCGCCGGCAAGACAGTCTATGACATGAGGCCCGACGACCTCAAGCAGAAACCGCGCAAATAACCACGGCCCACCAGCCGCAATCACCCCCCTCGGGTACACATTAAGAACGATAGTCCCGGAAGAGACATCAGCTTTCAGTTATGGCTGCCTATCAGCCGTGTAACAAGGCCGATGTCACTCCCGGGACTATTGTCTCTACAGATCTCAGGCCCGCGGAAAACTCCCCTGCGCGGCAGGTCGATTTTTATATTTTGCAATCTCGACTAAAATCGCTAATTTTGCCGTCGGAAATAATCCCAATATTATAATAAGGTAAAAATGAGAAAAAACATCGTTGCAGGCAACTGGAAAATGAACACCACCCTGCCCGAAGGTATCAAGCTCGCCGAGGAGGTAAACGCCGCCCTGGCCGGTTGCACCCCCAAGTGTGACGTGGTTATCTGCGTGCCTTTCACCCACCTGGCATCCATCAACAACGTTATTGACAAGACCCGTCTCGGTCTCGGAGCTGAAAACTGCGCCGACCACAAGAGCGGAGCCTATACCGGCGAAGTGTCAGCCCCCATGGTGGCATCGACCGGTGCGACATATGTAATCCTCGGCCACTCGGAGCGTCGTCAGTATTATGGCGAAACCGCCGAGACCCTCCGCGAGAAGGTGCGTCTGGCCCTTGACAACAACCTCACCCCCATCTTCTGCATCGGCGAGGTGCTAGAGGAGCGCGAGAACGGCACATTCTTTGACGTAGTGAAGGCTCAGATCGAGGAAGGCCTCTTCAACCTCTCGGCTGAAGAGTTTGGCAAAATCATTCTCGCCTACGAGCCCGTATGGGCTATCGGCACCGGCAAGACCGCTACCGACGACCAGGCTCAGGAGATGCACGCCTTCATCCGTCAGACCATCGCCGACAAGTATGGCAAAGAGGTGGCTGACAACACTTCAATCCTCTACGGCGGTAGCTGCAAGCCCTCCAACGCCAAGGAACTTTTCGCCAAGCCCGACGTTGACGGCGGTCTTATAGGCGGCGCAGCCCTCGAAGCCGAATCATTCATGGGCATCGTTACAGCTTTCTAAAAAGCCTTGTAAAGCCATAAGTCACAAAAGTTAAGATAATGTCATGAAACAAGGGATATTATCTTAACTTTTTAAACTTTTTCTCAATCTCCCCACCCCACCACCACAAAATTCTATATCAGCATGCGCGCCTATCACATAGCAATCATAACGCTTGCCCTCAGCGGACTCGCCGTCCGGGGCGAGGAAAAGGTTGTGACCATCGTCGACCACATTACCGAGGGAACGACCAACACAGTCACCCAGCCCGGGGCACTGCTCAAACGCCTCTGCAAGATAGTCGATAACACTGAGGAGGAGGACCGCACAGAAGAGCCCTCCAAGCCCGTTGCAGGACGTCTGGCTGGATATAGAGTACAGGTGTTCAGTGACAACAACGTGCGCACCGCCAAAGCCGAAGCCGCCTCCAAGCAACGCGTCATATCGGCACGCTTCCCCCAATATCAGACCTATGTGCGCTACACCTCGCCCTACTGGCGACTCAAAGTGGGCGACTTCAGGACTCAACAGGAAGCCAACGCCGCCGCCGAGGAGCTGCGCAAGGCATTTCCCGCCTACAGCAAAGAGATACGCGTGGTACGCGACCGTATAAGTATGCCCCACGACTGATAGACACCCCTCTCACCTCCAGATTAGCCCCCTCTCAATCCAACCATCAACATCCGACAATGAGCACACAGGTATCCAACATTTCAGACGAGACTATCGCAGAGATCGCGCGCCACTATAAGGCCATAATCACTCTGCTTGGTGAGGACATAGAACGCGAAGGACTGATCAAGACCCCTATGCGCGCCGCCAAAGCCATGGTATATGCCACACGTGGCTATCGTCAGGATGCCGACACGATTATCAACGAGGCCATATTCACCCACGAGGGGTCTGACATGGTGATTGTGCGCGACATTGAGTTTTACTCGCTGTGCGAGCACCACATACTCCCATTCTACGGCAAAGTGTCGATAGGATACATCCCCGACAGCCGCACCATCGGACTTAGCAAACTCGCCCGCCTGGTCGACTTCTACGCCCGCCGTCTGCAGGTACAGGAGCGCATGACTGCGCAGATATGTCGAATAGTCATGGAGAAACTCGGAGCAAAGGGCGTGATTGTGGCATGCACAGCCGACCACTTGTGCATGAAGATGCGAGGTGTAGAAAAACAGATGTCGGCCACCACTACGGTCGAGAGCGCGGGAGCGTTCAAAGAGTCAGCTTCTCTGCGCGAAGAATTCTTCCGCACGCTCGCACAAGGACGCTGACGCCGGCTCAGCATCTCAGCCCGGCTGACCGAAGGGCAATCCATACCCCACAACCGTTTTTTACATTATTTTAGTAAATTTACAGCCAAAATCCACCCCGCCGACGGGGCGGATGTTAAACTGCGCCCCGGTTTAATCAATTAGAGTTAAAGCTCTTGCGCATAACCGATTAATGCAGTAATTTTGCATTAGAAAAATAACACGGTACTATCGGAAAACACGCAAGTAATAGTCTACAATTAAATTTTTACTAAAACTACATAGCAAATAATCTTCAGCCATTATCTGATACTTTTTTTAAGAAACGTTCATTCCTTTTTTTACCATTAATGTCAAATCTAAGATTGCTGACACCGCCTGATGATCAAGGCTCATAAAAGCATACCGATAATTAGAATTGATGATTATAATTACGGGCACTTTCTGCGCGAGGCAGAGGGTGCTTTTTTAATTGTTTCTGAAATATCATCTTAGGGAGATACAAAAGGACAAAAGACTCAGAAGAGACAAAAGTTTCATAATTCATAGGCAAAGCAAGTGCTTTATGAAATAAAAAAACTTTTGTCTCTTCTGAGCCTTTTGTCCTTTTGGATATCCTCCCCCTGTTTTTACCGCAAAGTCAGGGCGACGACGTTTTCGACGTGCTGTGTGTGGGGGAACATATCGACAGGCTGCACGGCCTCGATGTCATATTTTTCATGAAGCAAGGCGAGGTCGCGGGCCTGTGTGGCCGGATTGCAGCTCACATATACTATGCGGGCCGGAGAGGCTTCGAGTATCACCTTGACTACATCTTCATGCATGCCGGCTCGCGGGGGGTCGACTATCATCACGTCGGGACGGCCGTGACGCTCTATAAACTCGGCCGTGAGCACATTTTTCATATCTCCGGCATAAAACTCGGTATTATCCAGACCGTTGACACGGGCATTGACCTTGGCGTCCTCGATAGCCTCGGGCACATACTCCACACCCACCACATGGCGGCATGAGCGCGCGAGGAAGAGCGCGATGGTGCCGGTGCCGGTGTAGAGGTCATAGACGAGTTCATCGCCCGTCAGACGCGCGAAGTCTCGAGCCACGCTGTACAGGCGGTAAGCCTGACGTGAGTTGGTCTGATAGAACGACTTGGGACCGATGCGAAACCGCAGCCCTTCCATCTCCTCCTCGATATATTCACGACCTTTCCACGTAACGATGTCGAGGTCGCCCACGGTGTCGTTGACCTTGGTGTTGATCACATATTGCAGCGAAGTGATTTCGGGAAACTCCGCGTCGACGGCTTTCATCAGTGCCTCGATGGCCTCGGGATTGTCCTCTCCGACGGCCATAAGCACCATCACCTCGCCGGTCGAGGCTATGCGTATCATGAGTGTGCGCAGGAAGCCGTGGTTGGCGCGTATGTCATAAAACTCCAGATTGTGCTCCTTGCCGTAATTCTTTATAAATGTGCGTATGCGGTTGCCGAGATCGTCCTGAAGATGGCATGCATTAATGTCGAGCACCTTGTCAAATCCGCCCGGTATGTGAAATCCGGCTGCGCGGCGGTCGGGAAACTCCACGCCTGATCTCATCTGGTCAAATGTGAGCCACATCTTTGACGAGAAAGTATATTCCATCTTGTTGCGATAGTGCCATATCTCCTCCGACCCGAGTATGGGGGTGATTTCGGGAAACGGCACCTTGGCTATCCTCTCGAGCGCGTCCTTGACCTGACGCTGCTTGCATTGCAACTGAAATTCATACGGCAGATGCTGCCAGCGACAGCCGCCACATACGGTGAAGTGCTCGCAGCGCGGCTCCTCTCTGACAGGCGAAGGCTCGACAAGACGCTCTATATGCCCCTCGGCATATGACTTCTTCTTGCGATCGAGCTTGACGTCAGCTACATCGCCCGGTGCTCCAAACGGAATAAACACTACCATATCATCGACGCGCGCCAGGGCATTGCCCTCGGCGGCCACATCGGTTATCTTGACCCCTTCGAGAGTGGGGAGCTCTTTGCGTTTTCTGCTCATTCAGAATTATATGTGATAATATTATTGGCTGTGACAATCGGTTGAGGGTGAGGAGGACCAAACCGAGATTCAAAATTACGCAATAATTCCGCTCGCGCCCCTTTCTATCACATTTTTTAACATTTGCAAGACTCATCCCGCATCCGTTATACGACTGAAAACCACGTGATTTCAGCATGATGAATTTCACCACGCGATACCACCAAATAAACTACTTATTAACAACGATTTACAAACGTATTGATGAATATTTTTCAGCTTTGATTTTTTGCAATCATCCACTTCTTCCTATAACTTTGCGACATCATAAACCAACAAAAATCTCACATTTTATGAAACATTTAATCAAACTGCCGTTCATCGCACTGCTCCTCTCGGTCCTGTGCATAGTGTCTTGCTCATCGGATGCTGATGAAATTCTTGAACAAAATAATGACGTCACAACCATAGAGCCCCAGATTATCTCTTCTGACAACTGCTCAGAAGACGAACTTTCAGACACCACTTACTGGAAAAGTATAGATGAAAACTGCGAAGAAGCATCTTTCATACCGATAACGATGCTTGATTCTGCTGAATTTTTTAATCGAATAAAAAATGTAAATTTTATTAAGCCTGCTATAAGCAGATTTGCATCAGAAGATTATATAAAATTTAGGCCCTACGGCTCTCTACACGAAGGAAATATCAGCTTTCGGGGCTTTAGAGTAAGATATTACACGTCTTATATATATCAATTCCCAATCGATATGAAAGCATATAGAGCGGGCTATCAATGCAGAAAAGATGAACACTATGGAGCATGCTATGGACATGCGAAGAGCGACAGTGAAGTTTATGTATGCCTGGATATCATTCAAAAAGTAGGCGATAAAGAATATGAATATGCCTATACTGTTGGATTAGAGGCTTTAATATCAAATAAAAGATTTATTGTTAACCCTCTTGGAGCCTTGTGATTTTTCAAAAACATTTGTATTTATTTGATTATCGCTCTTATTTGTGTAAATTTGCGACATGCGAATCTTACATATCTACATTTTTCTTATCATATTACTGACAATTTGTTCTTGCTCTAACCAATCCGCTTCCGAACAAAACAGTATTGCAAGGGCCGAGTCATTGATAAATAATCATTCAGACTCAGTTCTTGCAATTCTTGATAGCATTGATATTGAACAACTTGGCCCTCAAAAGGCATACGCCTATTATTTGAAAGGCAAAGCAAAACTCGATCTCCACAACTATCCCGAAGCCATGGATGCGTTTCTTCATGCCGAGAAATGTGCCGAGCAGACAGGCAACGACAGTGTGCTCGCACTGTCGAGAGTAGGCATGATGAATCTTTGCGACTCGATATGCGACAACAACGAGAAGGGTCACTATGCCGTTAAAGCATGCGAGGTATACGAAAAATATCACGACTATGACAATATGTATGCCATACTGTCAGGTTTTACCAATTATCATGCTCCCGAAGACAGGCCAGCCATTCATGCCGACAAAATAAAGCACTATGCATCAATACTTAACGACAACGACACGACTCGTTGTTATTTCTATGCCGATACACTCGAGCGACGGAGCGAACGGCTGTATCGGCAGTTGGAAAATTTCAATTCTCCTGATGTAACATCATGGCTTATGATTGATGGGCTCAAAGGCTTCAATCCATATAATCTTTCCGAAAAAATTAAGAATGACGATGGGTGGCGTGAGTATATTTCCAGCGATTCGGCCAATATATCCGCAAAAAACGCCCATCTTGTAGCCTGGTTGCTGTGGGAACAAGGCCTTGATGAAAATGCCAATGATTTCATAACCTATTACAGGGAAGAATACCGCGAACCGATCATAAACCAGACATTTGACACCATAAACAAGCGGCTTATACCATATGTGTCCTTCCGGCTTAAGGACAGGAGAAGAAAAGAGTTCCGCTCCACATTTCAGGAAGATGTCAGAGCGGTGGTCGTGCGGTTTAACTATGAAGAGGTGCTTATGCGCGAGCAGACCATCCGCTTTCAGCGCGTAGTGATAATACTCATCTCCGCTCTTGCCATAGCCGTAATGTCGGCGATTGCCATATACATACGCACAGCCACCATACGTCGCCGCCGTCGTCAGGAGCAGGACATGCTGACAGCCTCAGAACTGCGCACCGCCCTCCACGACCTCGAGGAGCTGCATCTCAACACACTCTCACACCTGTGTGACACTTATTACGAGAATTATGCCAACGAGTCGGTCAAGTCAAAGGCCGCACGCGACACACTCAGAGCCATCTCGGAACTGGCCTCGTCGGACGACTTCGTGACAAGGCTTGAAAAGCATCTCGATGACACCGCCGACGGCCTCATGAGCTGCCTGCGCGCCGAGATGCCTGACCTCAAGGAGTCAGACACGCGACTGTTTCTCTACAACGCTCTGGGCCTGTCGATTCCCTCAATATGTCTGATGCTCGGCGAACGCAGAGAGGTAATCTACAACCGCCGTCTGCGTCTTCGCGCACGCATCCGCGAAGTCGCCCCGACTCACATGGAAATATTTCTGAATTATCTGCGCTAAGCGACATTATCGCACCTTTGCGTGACAAATCATGGCGTAACTTTGCAGCACACAACCTCCACACCCCCGCATCAATCACCCACCCCTCCCCCCCCTTTAATCAACCCAACCCCCACACAACACCTCCCCCATCAGCCATCCACCCCACCCATCCCCGCCACGCTCCCGCAAAGTCAACCGACACATGGTCACCCCCCATCGTTCCGGCAAGCCCCCTGTCGTGATTTTTTCGCCATTTTATTAGCCCAGAAGTAACAATGCTTTGAAAAAAAATTATTACCTTTGTGGGTAAATTTGTCGTAAAAAATCACATTTCAATTAAACGATGATTGAAGAAGACCGAATAATAAAGATAGACATCGAAAACGAAATGAAGAGTGCCTACATCGACTACTCAATGTCGGTGATAGTGTCGCGCGCGCTTCCTGATGTGCGCGACGGCCTGAAGCCCGTCCACAGGCGTGTGCTCTTCGGTATGAACGAGATGGGCAACACATCCGACAAGCCCCACAAGAAGTCGGCCAACTGCGTCGGCGAGGTAATGGGTAAGTATCACCCCCACGGCGACTCGTCGATCTACGGCACCGTAGTGCGTCTGGCACAGCCCTGGGCCATGAGATACTGCCTGGTCGACGGCCATGGCAACTTCGGCTCGGTCGACGGCGACGGAGCGGCAGCCATGCGTTACACCGAGGTGCGCCTCGACCGCCTGGGCGAAGAGATGCTCGCCGACATCGAGTCGGACACCGTTGATTTCCAGCCCAACTATGACAACTCGCGTCAGGAACCCGTCGTGCTCCCCACCCGCTTCCCCAACCTGCTGGTCAACGGAGCCTCGGGCATCGCCGTCGGCATGGCCACCAACATGCCCACCCACAACCTGGCCGAGTCAATCAACGCCTGTGTAGCCTATATCGACGACCCCGAGATCGACATCCCCGGTCTGATGAAATACATCCCCGCCCCAGACTTCCCCACCGGCGGCACCATCTACGGCTACAACGGAGTCAAGGAAGCCTATGAGACAGGCCGCGGCCGAGTACTCATACGCGCCAAAGCCGAAATAGAAGCCGAGGACAACCACGAGAATATCATCGTAACCGAGATACCCTATAACGTCAACAAGGCCGAGCTCATCAGCTACATAGCCGACCTCGTGACCGACAAGAAGCTCGACGGCATCGCCGACATCAACGACGAGAGCAACTACAAGGGCATGCGCATCGTCATCAAGCTCAAGAGCGACGCCAACTCCAACGTGGTGCTCAACAAGCTTTACAAGATGACCCAGATGCAGGCCTCGTTCAGCGTCAACAACGTGGCCCTCGTCAACGGACGTCCCCGCACACTCAACCTCAAGGAACTTATCAGCGAGTTTGTGGCCCACCGCCACGAAGTGGTGATACGCCGCACTAAATATGAGCTGCGCAAGGCTCAGGAGCGCGCCCACATACTCGAGGGTCTCATCATAGCCTCGCAGAACATTGACGAGGTGATACGCATCATCCGCGGCGCGGCCGACACCATGGACGCTCGCGAGAAGCTCAAGGAGCGTTTCGCCCTCACCGACCCGCAGACCGCAGCCATCGTCGAGATGCGTCTGCGTCAGCTCACCGGTCTGGAGCAAGACAAGCTCAAAAACGAGTATGACGAGCTGGAGAAGGAGATAGCCCGCCTCGAACTGATACTCTCAGACGATGACGTGTGTCGCGCTGTAATCAAAGAGGAGCTAATCGAGATACGCGACAAGTATGGCGACGCGCGCCGCACCGACATAGACTACACCGCCGGCGACTTCAATGCCGAGGATTTCTATGCCGATGACGACATGATCATCACCATCTCCCACCGCGGATATATCAAGCGCACACAGCTCAGCGAGTTCCGCGCACAAAACCGCGGCGGCGTCGGTGCAAAGGGCTCCGACACCCGCGACGAGGACTTCATCGAGCACATCTATCCCGCCTCGATGCACAACTACATGCTCTTCTTCACCCAGAAGGGACGCTGCTACTGGCTCAAAGTCTATGAGATACCCGAAGGAGCGAAAAATTCCAAAGGCCGCGCCATCCAGAACATGCTCAACATCGAGCCCGACGACGCCATCAAGGCCTTTATCTGCACCAAAAATCTCGGTGACGAAGAGTTTGTCACAAGCCACAACCTCGTGTTTGCCACCAAGAAGGGCATAATCAAGAAAACAAGTCTCAAAGCCTACTCACGTCCCCGCGCCAAGGGCGTCAACGCCATCATCATCCGCGAGGGCGACGAGCTGCTCAGCGTCGAGATGACCGACGGCAACTGCGACATACTCATGGCCAACCGCAACGGCCGCGCCATCCGATTCCCCGAAAACAAGGTGCGCGAGATGGGACGTATGTCCACTGGCGTGCGCGGCATGACCCTCGACGGCGATGATGACGAAGTGGTAGGCCTCATATGCATGCCCGCCGACACCATAAATAATGTAATGGTGCTCAGCGAGCGCGGATATGGCAAGCGCACAGCCCTCGACATCGAGACCGAAGTCGACGGCAAGATGGAGCGTGTGCCCGTCTACCGCATCACCAACCGCGGCGGCAAGGGTGTACGCACCATGAACATCACCGAGCGCACCGGCCGCCTCGTAGCCATCGAGAGTGTCAACGACGGCAACGACCTCGTTATTATCAACAAGAGCGGTATCACCCTGCGCATCCACGTCAGCGACATAAAGGTGCAGGGCCGCTACACCCAAGGCGTGAGAATCATCAACCTCGACAAGCGCAACGACACGATAGCCTCGGTGTGCTGCGTGGATTCCGACCCCGAAGAGGAAGTGACCGAAGTGGAAGCTCAGACAGAAGCACCCGAAGAGCTGATATTTGACGACCCCGCTGCCGACGAAGCCGACGACGACATCATTACCGACGACATCGATGAAGCCGACCAGCCCGCGGCCGATGACGAACTTGATTAAACAAAACCAAGGAATTTGGAGTTATAAAGATTATAGCATGAAGTCTCAACTGTCACACCGATCTGACATACGCAGACCCCTTCATCACATGTTTTTTTATCTCCAAATTCTCCCGTTTTTTTAACTCTACAAATACATTACCAATTCTAATAACCCCCGATTATGAAAAAGATCTGCGTCCTGACGCTCGGGCTACTTGCCGCAGCGTCGATGTCAGCCCAGACCGCGACCGTAAAAGAAGCGGAAAAGGCTTTTAAGAATGTCAATTCTTATAGCAGCTATCAGAATGCCGTAAAGGCCATCACACCTGCGTTTTCCAACGCCGAGACTTCAGCCAACGCCCAGACCTACTGGATCCCCGGCAAGGCAGGCTTCAAGCTCTATGACGACATGTATGGTCAGAAAGTCATCGGCAAGGATGTCAACCTCGACGAGATGGGCTCCGCACTGCTCGACGGCTACAACTACTCGCTCAAGGCTCTCAGCCTCGACACCGTGACCGATGCCAAAGGTAAGGTAAAGACCAAATATTCCAAGGATATCGTAGCCGCTATCGCCTCTCACCACGCCGACTTCGCCAACTCCGGCTCAGGCTTCTGGGATTCCAAAAACTATCCAAAGGCCTATGAAGCGTTCATGGCTTACATTAACATTCCCGGCAACGCCAGTCTCGGCCAGTCTGCACCCAAGGCCCTTGCCGACTCCGTAGCCGCCCAGATGGCCTACTATGCAGGTCTCGCCGCATGGCAGGCCGAGATGCTCCCCGAAGCCGCAAAGGCTTTCGAGCAGATGATGGCTATCGGCTATGACGAAATGGCAGCCTATGACTATGCCTACTCTGTGGCCTATCAGATGAACGACGAGGCCAAGAAGCTCCAGTATTCCAAGATTGCCTATGACAAATTCGGCTCTGCAAAGCCCGAATTTCTCCAGCGCATCATCTCGTCCTACATGGCCGACAAGAAGTATGACGAGGCTATGAACATGCTCGAGACCGCTATAAAGAACGACCCCACCAACGGCACCAACTATTACCTCATCGGCGTGCTCTACGACGACAAGGGTGAAAAGGAAAAGTCTCAGGAGTCATTCAAGAAGGCTGTGGAAATCGACCCCAACAATGCCATGGCCAACTTCAGCTACGGCACAGCTCTCATCCAGCAGTATGAGCGTCTCGACGAGAAGACCGGCGAGATGAGCCAGGGCGAATACAACAAGTATAAGGCCGAGAACATGAATCCCCTTCTCAAAGAAGCCGCCGTATATCTCGAAAAAGCTTACGAGCTTGACAACGAGATGACCAACGCACTCACCAACCTAAAGATTGTATATTACAACCTTAACGACGGTGCCAACCTCGACCGCGTAGAGAAGCTTCTTCTTTAATCAAGTCAGATAAAGCCGTCGCAAGAAGCCATCACCGACCTCTTGCGACGGCATTTTTTATTATCTATCTGATTCACACTCACAGATTCAGACCATCCATCACAATCCAATGAGCGACACACTCTCACAATTTGACTCCGCCCTGGCTCTATGCCGTGACATCTTTGACAAAAAACTCCGCGACTACGGAGCCTCATGGCGCATAATGCGTCCGCGATCCATCACCGACCAGCTCTACATCAAAGCCAAGCGCATCCGCACACTCGAGGAAGAGGAAGCTATGGTCGACGAGGGTGTGCTCGGCGAGTTTATGGCTATAATCAACTATGGACTGGTCGGGCTGATACAGCTCCAACTTGGATATGCCGACAACGCCGACATCACCCCCGACCGGGCCATCACTCTCTATGACGAAAAGATGAAGACCGCGCGCGACCTCATGGCCGCCAAGACCCATGACTATGGCGACGCATGGCGCGGAATGAGAGTTAACTCCTACACCGACTTCATACTCACCAAGATACAACGTGTCAAGGAGATTGAAGGCAACTCAGGCCACACCATCATCTCGGAAGGCATCGACTCCAACTATCTCGACATCATCAACTATGCAGTCTTCGCAGTCATCAAACTCACCCAGGCCGACTGACACCCCTCACCGTCTGCTGCGCGAACGGCTCTATCACCCGGCAGCCGTGTGGCTGCTGCGCATACTCATCGGTGCGACCTTCATTATGTCGGGCTTTGTCAAAGGCATCGACCCGTGGGGCAGTGTAATAAAAATCAGCGAATACTTCACCGTATGGGGCTGGGACGTGCCGCGCTCGCTCGTGACATGCGCTGCCTTTGCCCTCGGAGCCTACGAATTTGTATGGGGCTTCATGGTATTGCTCGGATGTTACCGCCGCACAGCCGTGTGGCTGCTCTCGGCCATGATGGCCGTGATGCTGCCGCTCACACTCTATATCGCCCTCTATTCGCCGGTCGACGACTGCGGATGTTTCGGCGACTTTCTCATCATCTCCAACACAGCCACGTTTGTCAAAAACATATTCATCTCGGCGGCACTCATCTATCTCATCCTTTACAATACACGCGTGTCGGGATTGTTTTTCCCTTACACCCAATGGATTGTGGGCGGACTGGTAACCCTCTACATTCTGGCCATAGAGTTTTACGGCTATAACGTGCAGCCGCTCATCGACTTCCGCCAGTACACAGCCGGCACCACACTCCTGCCCCCCGACACTGACGACGACACGGCTGCCGAGACAGTGTATGAATACACCTACTCCAAGGACGGACTCGAGGAGACCTTCACTATCGACGCTCTGCCCGACTCAACCTGGACTTTCATGAGCCGCAAACTCGTGAGCGGAGGCGAAATAAATACCGACGGCTTCACCATAATCGAGGACGGCGAGGACATCACGGCCGACATCATCGACAGCGAGGCCGAACAGTTTCTCGTCACCATCCCCGACATCCATGACGTCGACCTCTCCTACACTTATATCATCAACGAGCTCAACGACTTCATCACCGGCCGCGGCGGCTCGCTCATAGCCCTCATCAACAGCGATGAGGAGGGCATGGAACACTGGAAAGACATATCCATGGCCTCCTATCCCATCTATCAGGCCGACCCCAAGATGCTCAAGGAGCTGGCCCGCGGCAATGCCGCTCTCGTATATCTCGACCACGGCACCGTGATGTGGAAGCGGACCCTCTCGTCAATAGGCTATTCATTTATCACCGAGACTCCCCACGACAGGCTGATACGTTCGCTCAACCCCGAAACTGGCTATGTGCTGAAACTTGTCACCACGCCATTTGTTATAATTTTGCTCATACTGCTCGCACTCGACCGCAGCGGCAAACTTCTGGCATGGCACCTGGCCCGCCGCCGCAGACTCAAAAAAGCAGCGTCGGCCGACGATGATACCTCAGAAGCCAAATAGACACCTGTCAGACTTAACCACCGATAATCCACCCTCAACGACCGCTATGCCTGACTATACTTCCGACACCATGAAATGGGACAAGCTGATTTCCGACAAACGGTTCGGGCTTGAACATTACCACGACCCCAAGCCGGGAGCGCGCAACGACTTTCAGCGCGACTTTGACCGGCTCGTGTTTTCCTCACCGTTTCGCCGCCTGCAGAACAAGACACAGGTCTTCCCACTCCCCGGCAGCATATTTGTACACAACCGCCTGACCCACAGCCTCGAGGTGTCGTGCGTAGGACGCTCGCTGGCCCATGAGGTGGCCATACGCCTGCGCCCGCGCTATGCCGACACACCCGAAGTGCTCGACTCGCTCAACTATCTCGGCGACATCGTAGCGGCAGCCTGTCTGGCCCACGACCTGGGCAATCCGCCGTTTGGCCACTCGGGCGAGAAAGCCATACAGGCCTATTTCAGCGAAGGGGCCGGACTGCGGTTCAGAGAGCACCTGAGCGAGCGCGAATGGAACGACCTGACTCACTTCGAGGGTAACGCCAACGCCTTCCGTCTGCTCACCCATCGCTTCAACGGACGCCGCCAGGGAGGATTTGCAATGACCTACTCCACACTGGCCTCGATAGTCAAATATCCCTTCGAGTCGACACTTGCCGAAAGCCACGGCAAGTTTGGATTTTTCTCGTCGGAACATGCAGACTTCATAAAAGTGGCCGACGAGCTTGGCATGCTGCGTCTCGCATCACCCGACGACACCATCCGCTACTCGCGCCACCCGCTGGTCTATATAGTCGAGGCGGCCGACGACATCTGTTATGAGATAATGGATATCGAGGACGCCCACAAGCTCAAGATACTCACTACCGGCGAGGTCATCCCCCTGCTGCTGGGCTACTTTCCCCAAGAACGGCAGGAACATATGCTCAAGGTGATGAGCCACGTCGACGACCCCAACGAAAAGATAGCTTATCTGCGCTCATGCATCGTAGGGGTACTGGTCGACCGTTGCGCCGACGCCTTTGCCGCCCATGAGGAGGAGATACTCGGCGGCACATTCCGCGGCAGTCTGCTCGACCACATAACCCCGCTCGAAAAGGAGGGCTACAGACGCTGCGAGTCGCTGTCGTGGGAAAAGATTTACTGTGCAAACGATGTGGTCGAAATCGAGCTTGCCGGCACGCGCATCATCTCGTTTCTGATCGACGAGCTGGTTAAAGCCGTGACCGACCCTATACTCAACTACTCGCGTCTGCTCCTGGCCAAAGTGCCTGAGCAATATGAGATAAACGCCCCTACCCTCTACGGCAAGATGCAGGCCGTGCTCGACCACATCTCAGGCATGACCGACGTCTATGCCCTCGACCTCTATCGCCGCCTCAACGGCATGAGTCTCAAGATCAACAACTGACACAAGGATGACACATCAGATGATACAACACCCAGCCCGTCTGCTCACACTGTTGGTGAGCTTATTTGTAACAATAGCCTCACAGGCTATGACAGTTGACGAAGTGCCCAACGTACACGTAGCCTCACGCACACGCTACGTTTCAAATCCCTCAGGAGTGCTCTCGCCACAGACCGAAGCACGTCTCAACATGGCTATCGCCGACCTGTGGGACAAGAGTTCGGTCGAACTTGTAGTGGTGGCCATCGACAGCATCGACCCCTCGATGACACCCGAAGAGTTTGCCACCGCGCTGTTTGAGAAATGGGGCATAGGCAAAAGCGACAAAGACAACGGACTGCTCCTGCTGGTGGCCCGCGATGACAGAAAAGTACAGATACGAACAGGCTACGGTGTGGAGGGCGCGGTGCCCGACATCATAGCCGGACGCATCATCCGCGAGAACATGTATCCTTATTTCCGTAACGGCGACTATGATGGAGGTGTCGAGGCCGCCGTGGCCCGACTCTCGGAGGTAATCCTCGACCCGTCGGTGCGCGACGAGCTCATGTCGGGACAGGCCAACGACAGCCGCGTAGCCACGGGCATATCGGATTTCAACGGCGAAGAGGTGTTTGCCTTCTTTCTCAAGATAGCCGGCTTCATCGCCGCAATCATGCTTGCGATAGTCATCTACTTCATCATCAAGACGCGCCATGTCGACGACGTGGAGCGTTGGCGTCGTCTCAACACCCTGTGGCTCCCGGCGGCCATCGTGGCCTTTGTCACGCTCGGACTCGGCGTCATCCCGTTTGGTCTGCTCTCATGGAAGATGTATCGCGTAAGACGCCACAAGCGCGTGTGCTCACACTGCGGCACCCGCATGAAACTTATCGATGAGGTGCACGACAACGACTACCTCTCCCCCTCGCAGGACCTCGAGGAGCGGCTCAACTCGGTGGACTATGATGTGTGGCACTGCCCGCAGTGTGCCCAGACCGACATCTACCCATATGTCAACCGTTCCACACGTTTCATAGAGTGTCCGCGCTGCCATGCCCGCACCATGAGCCTGTCTGACCGCCGCATACTGCGCCCGGCCACCACACGCAGCCAGGGCGAGGGCGTGGACATATATTATTGCCGCAACTGTGGCAACCACACCGAGAAACGATTTAAAATCGAACGCAAACGCGACGACAGCGCGCTCGCAGCCGGAGCTATACTCGGCAGCACGCTTGGCGGACGCGGAGGCGGCATGGGCGGAGGCTCCTTCGGAGGAGGCTCGTTCGGAGGCGGTCACACCGGAGGCGGCGGTGCCGGCGGCAGTTGGTAAAAAACGCGTCAGCCCAAAAGACATCTGAAAGAGCCGCCACGAAAAAAAGTTTTCAACATTTTAACACGTTTTGTTACTATCCGGCATTGATTTTCGGCATATTTTTTCTTACTTTGCATATTCAAATCACGCGCTCAGAGTCAAATACTTGGCCCAGCGCGGCACGCTAAACCGAAGAAATGAGTAAAATCATCGCCATAGCCAATCAGAAAGGCGGAGTGGGTAAAACCACCACCACCATCAATCTCGCGGCCTCACTCGCGGCCGAGGGTAAACACACACTCATCATCGACGCCGACCCGCAGGCCAACGCCACATCGGGCTACGGCATTGACCCCAAAAAAATGCCGTCGTCAATCTATGAGTGCCTTGTCGACGACTATCCCATGGACGGCTCGCAGGTGGCCACATGCTGCGAGCGTCTTGATCTGGTGGGCTCACGCATCGACCTGGCCGGAGCCGAGATAGAGCTTATAAACAAACAGGCACGCGAAAACGTGCTCAAAAAAGCCATCGCCCCGCTGGCGCAGAAATATGACTACATACTCATAGACTGCTCCCCCTCGCTCGGACTCATCACCGTCAACGCCCTTACAGCCGCAGACTCTGTGATAATACCCGTGCAGGCCGAATATTTCGCACTCGAAGGCATCACCAAGCTGCTCAACACCATCCGCATCATCAAGTCGCGGCTCAACCCGTCGCTCGAAATCGAGGGATTTCTGCTCACGATGTATGACGCACGTCTGCGCCTGGCCAACCAGATATACGAGGAGCTCAAAGGCCACTTCGGAGCCATGGTGTTCGACACAGTGATACCCCGCAACATACGTCTGAGCGAAGCCCCGAGCCACGGTCTGCCCGTCATACTCTACGACCCGCTGTCACGCGGAGCCACATCACACATCTCTCTGGCCAAGGAGCTGATAGCCAAAAACTCATGAGAGCCTAACGCCTCACATCATTAACAGAATCTCACCCACGACCGAAATATGCCACCAAGCAAACGACCCGCCCTCGGACGCGGACTCGACTCACTCATAGCCATGGACGACGCGCCCGCACGCGACGCCTCGGCAATCAACGAAATCGAAATCTCACGCATCTCGCCCAACCCCGACCAGCCCCGTACGATTTTTGACGAAGAGGCTCTTGAGGAGCTGAGCCGCTCGGTACGCGAATATGGCATCATACAGCCCATATCGCTGCGCAAGACAGGTCCCGACACCTATCAGATCATAGCCGGCGAACGACGCTACCGTGCCGCCCTCATGGCCGGACTCTCCACCGTGCCGGCCTACATACGCACGGCCGACGACGCCACAATGACCGAGATGGCTCTCATCGAAAACATACAGCGCGAGGACCTCAACGCCATAGAGATAGCACTGACATTCAAGAAACTCATCGACCGCTACGATCTGACACAGGAGCGACTGAGCGAACGCATAGGCAAAAAGCGCGCCACAGTGGCCAACTTTCTGCGTCTGCTGCGTCTGCCGGCCGAGGTGCAGCTCGGACTGCGCGACCGCCGCATCGACATGGGCCACGCACGCGCCCTGCTGAGCATCGACGACCCCAAGCTGCAACTGAAACTCTACAACGAGATACTCGCCCAAGGCCTGTCGGTTAGACGTGTCGAGGAGCTTGCAAAAAAATATCAGCAGACCGCGCTCAACGGTGAAAATCCCCCCAAAAAGGATGACAAAAGGTTTTCTAACAAAGATTTTGATATTTTAAGAGACCACCTCTCACACCGCTTCTCGACCCCCGTGAAAGTGTCGTGTGACGCTTCAGGCAAGGGAAAAATCTCCTTCGCGTTTCGCAACGATGATGAACTACAAAGATTAATTGCTATCTTTGACACAGCAAAACAGTAACCCCACACAATGTATCCCTGCAAGGAAACTAAAGCTACATATATACGTCACTCCATAGCGGCTCCGGTCATCGCACTCCTGTTTGCGTTTGCCGGGTCATTGGGTGTATACGCACAGGCCTCGGAGCCCGAGGCCACCACACCCGAGACACCGGCGGTCACAGCCGACGAGCCCGTAAGCGACACCCCGCGGAGCAACCGTCCGGTGCGTCCGCAACGCCGCCCCACCTCGCCCATCAGTGAGATGCCCGACTCCATATCGCTTGGCCGGCCTTCGGGAGAGCCCTACATGATCGTTGGCGACAGTCTCGCAGTCTCGGGCGACTCGCTTGCCCTGATTCCGGCCGACTCTGTGATGGTAGTCCCGTCGGAGTACGCCGAACGCCGGTTTGAATTCATGCCCGACCCGACCAAAGCCGTGTGGATGTCGGCACTGTTTCCCGGCCTCGGCCAGCTCTACAACCGCCGCTACTGGAAACTGCCCATCGTCATCGGAGCATTCATGGGACTCGGCTACGCCACCTCATGGAACAATACCATGCTCAGCGACTACACCACGGCCTACAGCGACATCATGGACAACGACCCGACTACCAAGAGCTACATGGACTTTTTCGCCCCTACCGTCAAGGAAGAGGACCTCGACCATGCATGGCTCACCAGTCTGTTGCGTACCCGCAAAAACTATTTCAGGCGCAACCGCGACCTGTGTATCATATGTATGGTAGGCGTCTATCTGCTGGCAATGGTCGACGCTTATGTCGACGCACAATTGGCACATTTTGATATAAGTCCGTCGCTGTCGATGGACGTCGCGCCGGCACTGATGAACAATGACCTGCGCAACGGCTCTACGCGCCCGAGTATCGGGCTATACTGGGCCTTGAATTTCTGAAACAATCACCACATCCATTCATCCCCGCTCCCGCATGAGGCAATCATCCGGCAAGAGTGCGGAAAGTCAACATATCACTCCATCCAACGATGAAACAAACCTTTATAACTCTGATTCTCGGACTGAGCGGCAGCCTTATGGTTTCGGCCGCCTCACTGCCATCAATACTCGAACTTCGTCACTCCATCACCGACGACAATATCATAGCCCCCGAGAGTTTCGAGACACAGACACGACTGCTTGAGGAGAACTTCTATCTGAAAAACTACGTGGTGCCCGGCATCGACACCGGCAACTCAACCACAGCCACCGCCATCGAGTATGAGCAGCGTCTGGCCAAGCTGCCTACAGTGATAGACCTTCCCTACAACTCGATAGTAGGCAACTATATAGACATGTATCTCACACGCAAGCGAGGCCTTGTGGCCGACATGCTCGCGCTTCACAATTATTACGGACGTTTCTTTGAGGAGGAGCTACTCAAGGAAGGGATGCCCCTCGAGCTGGAATATCTTCCCGTCATCGAATCGGCCATCAACCCCAACGCCGTGTCGCGCGCCGGAGCCGTAGGCCTGTGGCAGTTCATGCCCGCGACAGCCAAAGGACTGGGCATGGAAATCAACTCGCTCGTCGACGAACGCCGCGACCCGCGCATATCCTCGCGCAACGCCGCCCGCTATCTCAAGCAGCTACATGACATCTACAACGACTGGTCGCTCGCCATCGCCGCCTATAACTGCGGCCCCGGCAACGTCAACAAAGCCCTGCGCCGTGCAAGCGGTGACAGCGAGGAAATTAAGGACGAGAAAAAAGATTTCTGGGAGATATACAACTATCTGCCCGCCGAGACACGCGGATATGTGCCAGCATTCATCGCCGCCAACTACGTGATGAACTATTACCGCCAGCACGGCATCTCGCCCACAATTGTGAAACGTCATCTCACCACTGACACCGTGCGCATCGACAAGAATGTGCACTTCAACCAGATAGCCTCGGTGCTCAACATTCCGGTCGAAGAGATAAGGATGCTCAACCCCCAGTTTCTGAAAGACCAGATACCCGGCGCATACCGCCCCTACTATCTCACACTGCCCACCCAGCAGTGTCTGAGCTACATCATGAGCGAGAAAAGAATACTCGATTATGACAAGGACCTCTATGCCCGCCGCACTACCGCCGAGCCCGGCGGTAGTGCGGGCGAAAGCTCGATAATAACCTCTGACGGCGGCAAGGCCAACCTTGCCAACGCAAGCCGCCAGTCGGACAACGCCGAGACCAACCACGAGATAGCCACACAGGCCACCGAGCGCACCGTGATCAAGATCCACGAGGTGCAGCGCGGTGAAAATCTGCGTGACATAGCCAAGATGTATGCCGTATCGGCCACCGACATCAAACGCTGGAACAAACTGCGCGCCGGCAAGGTCAAGGAGGGCGACCGCCTGACCATCGAGGTCGTGGAGCATATCACTCCCGACGAAGTGCATGTGGTGGCCGCTCCAGAGGTGGCACAGGTATTCCCCAAGGACAACACCGACACATCAGCAGAAGCCAAAGCCGACTCCAAGGCCGAGACCACCGAGACCAAAGCTGCTCCGGCAAAGCCAAAAGAAAACACCCAGCGCACCAAGGCCACTCACACCACTACCCACAAGGTGAAAAAGGGTGACACACTCGACCGTATAGCACGCAAATACGGCACCACCGTAGCAGCCATTCAGGCTGCCAACGGCATGCAGAAAAACAACACTCGCATACAGATAGGCCAGAGACTGAAGATACCCGCCAAGGGCAGCGCGGCCTCGACCACAAAAAAATCGACCGCAAAAAAATCGACAAAACGCAAGGCAGCACGCCCCAGAAAGTGAAAATCCCGACCGATTAGATGAAAGACAACCGCACCCAATTTGCCACACGATTAGGAGTAATAGCCACCACCGTAGGCTCGGCCGTAGGGCTGGGAAATATATGGCGATTTCCGTATGAGGCAGGGGTGCACGGCGGCGGAGCCTTTCTGATAATCGACCTGTTTTTCATATTTATAATAGGTGTTCCGGTGGTGTGTGCCGAGTTTATCATCGGCCGTCACACGGGGTCAAACATACGCGGAGCCTTCCGCGTTCTCGCGCCCGGCAAGCCTTGGGGACTGGTGAGCTATATCGGACTAGCCGCATCGGTGCTCATACTGAGCTTCTACTCCGTTGTGGCCGGATGGACCATGCACTACACGGTGAAATCGGCCGGAGGATTTACGGCCAGGATGACCGCCGACGCGCTCCATGCTCAGTTTGACACCTTCGCCTCAAGCGATGTGCTGCCGGTGGTGTGGACACTGGTGTTTCTTGCCGTCAATTATTTCATACTCTCACACGGAGTGCGGAAAGGTATCGAACGCATGAGCAACATATTGATGCCCATGCTGTTTGTGATACTGCTGCTCTTCACCGTCAACTCGCTCACGATGCCAGGAGCGGCCGAGGGCATGAGATTTCTCTTCATGCCAGACTTCAGCGCAATCACCCCCTCAGTGGTGCTCGGAGCCATGGGACAGGCGTTTTTCTCGCTGAGTCTCGGACTTGGATGCCTCATCACCTATTCGAGCTATTTCAAACGCGACACTCCGTTGCTGCGCACCTCGCTCATAACTGCCGGACTCGACACGCTCGTGGCCATATTAGCGGGCATAATTATCTTTCCGGCGGTGTTTACGTTCGGTCAGGAACCGGCCGCCGGGCCCAAACTGGTGTTTGAGGTCCTGCCGTCGATATTTGTCAACATGAGCGGCGGAGCCGTGTGGTCAACACTGTTTTTCCTGCTGCTGTTTCTCGCATCACTCACCTCGACCATCTCCATGGCCGAAATCACCATAGCCTATTTTGAAGAAGAGTTTGGGATGTCGAGAAAAACGGCCACAGCCCTCAGCATAGGCATAGCCATGACACTCGGCATGCTCTGCGCGCTGTCGTTCGGGGCACTGGACGGGATTAAGATATTCGGCATGACACTGTTTGACCTGTTTGACTACACATCGTCCAACATATTGCTGCCCGTGGGAGGCATGATAATTTCGGTATTTGTCGGCTGGGTACTTGACCGCTCGGTAGTGAAAGGCGAACTCACGGCCGGAGGAGGCCGCATCACAGCCATGGGTGTGAGATGCGTGGTGTTTTGCCTCAGATGGCTCGCCCCCGTATGCATCGGGCTCGTATTTCTCTACGGCCTTGGGGTAGTGTGACGACATGTCGACTGCCAGCACTTGCAGCCGGACAATATGCAACTCATAATAAATGAGTAGGTAAATGAGAGCGGGAATGTGGATTGAGGTGTTTTTTACGGAAAAATTTCTTTAATTAGAAAATAATCTTTTATCTTTGCATTTGAAAACTTGCAAGATTGGAATGATGCGTCTCTACTCGAGCAAGTGAGTGGGACAATGCAGGATTTCACCTTACATATAAGACTGAGAATTAATACCATAAATCATGGCAGAAAAAAAAGAAAAATTGTTTGACCAGTTTCCTCCGATTTCCACTGCAGAATGGAAAGCTAAAGTGGAGGCTGACCTGAAAGGTGCACCCTTTGACAAAAAGCTCGTGTGGCGCACCAACGAGGGCTTCAATGTACAGCCCATGTACAGGCTCGAAGACATCGAAGACCTTGCCACCACAAATTCACTGCCGGGAGAGTATCCCTATCTCCGCGGCACCCGCACCGATAATAACTGGCTTGTGCGCCAGGAAATTATCGCCGAGACACCCGCAGAAGCCAACCGCATAGCACTCGACGTGCTCACCAAGGGTGTGACTTCGCTCGGATTCAAGGTGCAGGCCCCGACAGCCGAGACAGTGGCCACACTGCTCCACGGCATCGACACCGCCAAGGTCGAAATCAACTTCAGTTGCTGCCTGAAAAAAGCTCTGCCTCTGGCCGAAGCCCTCGTGGCTTACGTGAAGGAGAACGGCACTGCCGAGACTTTTAAAGGCTCTATCGACTTCAACCCCTTCAAGAAACCTCTGCGCAAGGGTGCGACTTTTGCAGCCGACGAACTCGTGAAGATGGCCGGCGAACTGCTCGACGCCGTCAAGGACGTGCGCGGTCTGCGCGTGCTTGCAGTGGACAGCGACATGCTCAGCAACGCCGGTGCATACATATATCAGGAACTCGGATATGCTCTTGCTTGCGGAGCCGACTGGATGAGCCTGCTCACCGAGGCCGGACGTAACGCATCGGAAGTGGCCTGCCGCATCAAGTTCAATATGGGCGTATCAAGCAACTTCTTCATGGAACTTGCAAAATTCCGTGCCGCCCGCATGCTTTGGGCCCAGATTGTGGCCCAGTACAAGCCCGAGTGTGAGTGTGCCGCCAAGATGAAGGCCCACGCTACCACCTCGCGCTTCAACCAGACACTCTATGACGCACACGTCAACCTGCTGCGTAGCCAGACCGAATCAATGTCGGCCGCTCTCGCAGGTGTCGACTCGATAACCGTCACTCCGTTTGACGCACCGTTCAAGACTCCAGACGAATTTTCAGAGCGTATCGCCCGCAACCAGCAGCACCTGCTCAAAGAGGAGAGCCATCTTGACAAGGTAATCGACCCCGCCGGCGGTTCGTATTACGTAGAGACCCTCACCGTGGCTATCGCCAAGGAGGCATGGAAGCTCTTCCTTGACGTAGAGGAGAAGGGCGGATTTCTCGCTTGCTGCAACGACGGAGAAGTACAGAAAGCCGTGCGCGAAAGTGCCGAAAAACGTCACACCGACGTGGCCAAGCGCAAGGAGATACTCCTTGGTACCAACCAGTATCCCAACGTCAACGAAATGGCTGCCGACAAGATTGTAGAGCTTCAAGGCTCTGTGCCCTGCACATGCAACGGTGGAAATGGCTGCGAAAACGAAGGTGGTCTTCCCACCAAGCGTGCGTCGAGCGACTTTGAGGACCTGCGTCTGGCCACCGAGGCAGCCGCCAAGCGTCCCAAGGTGTTTATGCTCACCATCGGCAATCTCGCCATGCGTCTGGCCCGTGCCCAGTTCTCGGGCAACTTCTTCGGCTGTGCCGGCTATGAGATTATCGACAATCTCGGCTTCAACAGTGTGGAGGAAGGCGTGGACGCCGCTCTTGAGAAGGGTGCCGACATCGTGGTGCTCTGCTCAAGCGATGACGAGTATGCCGAATATGCTCCCGCCGCGTTCAAGTATCTCGACGGCCGTGCCGAGTTTGTAGTGGCCGGTGCGCCCGCATGCATGGACGATCTCAAGGCCCTGGGCATCAACGACTATGTACACGTGCGCTGCAATGTGCTCGAGACACTGCGTGACTTCAACAACCGTCTGCTCAACAAGTAAACCATTCCATCCCCTATAAGATATGAAACCCAATTTCAAAGACATTGACATTGTAAAAGACGCTTTCGGCGACCATCACGTCCCCGAGACACAGGGGGAAGAGTGGCTCACCCCCGAGCTTATCCCCGTCAAGCCCATATATACCAAAGATGACCTCGAAGGCCTGGAGCACCTGAACTATGTGTCGGGTATTCCCCCCTTCCTCCGCGGCCCGTACAGCGCGATGTATCCCCTTCGCCCCTGGACCATCCGTCAGTATGCCGGATTCTCGACCGCAGCCGAGTCAAACGCCTTCTACCGCCGCAACCTTGCCGCCGGTCAGAAGGGTCTGTCGGTGGCCTTCGACCTTGCCACTCACCGCGGTTATGACGCCGACCACGAGCGTGTGGTAGGCGACGTGGGCAAGGCAGGTGTGTCAATCTGCTCGCTCGAGGACATGAAGGTGCTCTTCGAGGGTATACCCTTGAACAAGATGTCCGTCTCCATGACCATGAACGGAGCCGTGCTGCCCGTACTCGCGTTCTACATCAACGCCGGTCTGGAGCAGGGAGCCAAACTCGAGGAGATGGCCGGTACGATCCAGAACGACATTCTCAAGGAGTTCATGGTGCGTAACACCTATATCTACCCGCCGGAATTTTCGATGCGTATCATCGCCGACATCTTTGAGTACACCTCGCAGAACATGCCCAAGTTCAACTCCATCTCCATCTCGGGCTATCACATGCAGGAAGCCGGCGCGACATGCGACATCGAGCTTGCCTACACCCTCTGCGACGGTCTGGAATATCTACGCGCAGGTGTCAACGCCGGCATCGACATCGACGCCTTCGCACCCCGCCTGTCGTTCTTCTGGGCTATCGGCATGAACTACTTCATGGAGGTGGCCAAGATGCGTGCCGCACGTCTGCTGTGGGCCAAGATTGTCAAGCAGTTCAATCCCAAGAATCCCAAGTCGCTCGCACTGCGCACCCACTCTCAGACCTCGGGCTGGTCGCTCACCGAGCAGGACCCCTTCAACAACGTAGGCCGTACATGTATCGAGGCCATGGGCGCGGCTCTCGGCCACACCCAGAGTCTCCACACCAACGCACTCGACGAGGCTATCGCACTCCCGACCGACTTCTCGGCTCGTATAGCACGTAACACCCAGATATATATCCAGGAGGAGACCATGGTGACCAAGCAGGTCGACCCGTGGGGCGGCTCATACTACGTGGAGGCTCTCACCAACGAGATAGCTCACCGCGCATGGGAGCACATCCAGGAAATCGAGAAGCTCGGCGGCATGGCCAAGGCTATCGAGAGCGGTCTGCCCAAGATGCGTATCGAGGAGGCTTCGGCCCGCACCCAGGCCCGCATCGACTCGGGCCGTCAGACCATCGTGGGCATCAACAAGTATCGTCTTGACCACGAAGATCCCATCGATATCCTCGAAATCGACAACACCGAGGTGAGAAAAGACCAGGTGGCCCGTCTCGTTGACCTCAAGGAGCACCGCGACGAAGCAGCCGTCAAGAAGGCCCTCGAGGCCATCACCGAATGTGTACGCACCAAGGAGGGCAACCTCCTCGACCTTGCAGTCAAGGCAGCCGGCGTGCGCGCAACCCTCGGAGAGATTTCAGATGCCTGCGAAGAAATCGTAGGCCGTTACAAAGCAGTAATCAGAACTATTTCAGGCGTGTATTCATCAGAGACCAAGCAGGACCCCGACTTTATCAAGGCCCAGCAGATGTGTGAGGAGTTTGCAAAACGCGAAGGCCGTCAGCCCCGTATCATGATTGCCAAGATGGGTCAGGACGGACACGACCGCGGAGCCAAGGTTGTGGCCACAGGCTATGCCGACTGCGGCTTTGACGTCGACATGGGCCCGCTGTTCCAGACTCCGGCCGAGGCTGCCCGCATGGCTGTGGAGAATGACGTCCACATCCTCGGAGTGTCGTCGCTCGCCGCCGGCCACAAGACTCTCATCCCGCAGGTAATCGAGGAGCTCAAGAAACTCGGCCGCGAGGACATCCTCGTGACTGCCGGCGGTGTAATCCCCGCTCAGGACTATGACTTCCTCTACAAAGCGGGCGTCGCAGCTATCTTCGGTCCCGGCACACGTATTCCCGTGTCGGCCATCAAGATGCTCGAGATACTCTCTGACGGAGAATAATCCACCGAAGCGTGATGTGAAGAGCAATGCTCCCGCGCCGCGCTGACGCATAAAAGATTCAAAAGAGACAAAGGCTGTAACTGTTATAGACCATTGTCTCTTTTGAATCTTTTTTTGTGCGTCATCCGGGCCGGAAATATCATTCCGGGAAGCCGCACGGGCAATCAATATGTCACTATCGGGGGAAGCTCCTTGGCCTGCTCTATCATGCCTGCAAGCTCGGTCTCGGAGGGCACACGTCCGCAGAGGTGTTTCTGCCCGTTTACCTCGACAAGCCGTGGATAAAGGTTGGCGGCCACGCGATGACGAAATTCCTTGACAGTGTCCACGCCGGCAGCCTCGAGGAGTTCGGCAAACTGTCCGGCCACGCCCTTGATGCGGAATAGGTCGGCGTGATTGGTCCATTTCAGTATCAGTTTTTCGCTGATGCCTGTCTGCTCGCTGACTTTCTCGCGGCCCGACTTCTTAGCACACGCAGTCAGCAACTGTTCGGTGGTTGAGATACCGATACTTTCGAGTTTGCGGGCATATGACTCGCCTATACCCTCGATTTGTTCTATCTTATAAGCCATAGGAAAGAGGTTTTAGTTATTTGGATGCTTACTTGATATATAAACAACCGAGCTGCGAGGGTGGTTGCGGAATGAGAGACCGGAAGTCGGGAAGAAGTGAAAGTTTTTTGTTTTGAGTGGAGGTGATATGATTATTTTCGCTATTTTTGCGGGAAACAATCGTGACCGAAAAAACATAATTATTTATCATGAACAATTTCTCATATATCACCCCTACCCGATATATCTTCGGAAGAAAAGCCGAGGATGAGACCGGACGACAAGCCAAAACCCACGGCATGACCAATGTGCTTCTCGTCTATGGCAAGGGAAGCGTGGTGCGTAGCGGACTGCTCGACCGCGTGAAAGCTTCACTTGCCGAGGAGGGTATAAAGTTTACCGAACTTGGTGGCGTACAGCCCAATCCCGATGACGAAAAAGTGTATGAAGGCATCGAGGCGGGACGCTCTGCCGGCGTGGACGGTGTAATAGCCGTTGGCGGAGGTTCGGCCATCGACACAGCCAAAGCCATTGCCGCAGGCATAGTGTATGACGGAGACTTCTGGGACTTCTATGCGGGCAAGACCGTAGTGGAGAAAGCGTTGCCCATAGGTGTCGTGCTCACCATTCCGGCTGCCGGAAGCGAGGGAAGCGGCAACTCTGTGATAACTCACCGCAACGGCATGAAAAAGATTTCGCTGCGCACGGATATGGCTCTGCGCCCAAAGTTCTCGTGCCTCAACCCCGAACTGACATTCACGCTTCCGTCCTATCAGACCGCATGCGGCGTGTGCGACATGATGATTCACATCTTCGAACGCTACTTCTCCCCCACTCCCGAGGTGGAAGTGACCGACCGTGTGGCCGAAGGGCTGATCAAGGCCATCATGACCGAGGCACCAAAAGCACTCGAGACGCCCGACAACTATGATGCCCGCGCCAACATAATGTGGAGCGGCACGCTGGCTCATAACGGACTGTGCGGCACTGGACGTGCCGAGGATTGGTCGTCACACTTCATGGAGCATGAGGTGAGCGCGCTCTATCCCGAGGTGGCCCACGGGGCCGGACTGGCCGTCATGGTACCCGCATGGATGACCTATGTGGCACAACGCAATCCGGCCAAAGTGGCTCAACTGGCCCGACGCGTGCTCGATGTGACTGCCGACGATGACATGACCGCGGCTATGGAAGGCATAGAGCGTTTGAGAGAATTTTTCACCTCGCTCGGGCTGCCGTCACGCCTCAGAAAGTTTGGAGTGAAAGAGGATGATATTCCCGTCATGGTGAAAAAACTGCATGAAAACAAAGGCCCGAAAATCGGAGCATACATACCGCTCGAGGCCAATGACACTGCGGAAATATATCGTATAGCACTATAATCAGGCAGATACAAAACTGACAAAAGTTTCATACGAAACAAAGGCTTAGGCACATTAAAAGCACTTGTTTCGTTTGAAACTTTTGTCAGTTTTGTATCTCTTTTAAGACAGAGAGTTATGAGTAGAGTTTTTCGCGGGCGGCAAGGACTTTGGCATCGGTGATATAATCGTCATAGTCCATGAGCTTGTCGATGGTGCCCTTGGGTGTCAGCTCGATGATGCGGTTGCAGACAGTCTGTATAAACTCGTGGTCGTGGCTCGAAAGGAGGATATTGCCTTTGAAGCCCTGGAGTGTATTGTTGAAAGCCTGTATTGACTCAAGGTCAAGGTGGTTAGTGGGCGAGTCGAGCACAAGGGTGTTGGCATCAGTCATCATCATTCGGGCTATCATGCATCGCATCTTTTCGCCACCGGAGAGCACGGATGCTTTTTTGAGCACCTCTTCGCCCGAGAAGAGCATCTTGCCAAGGAATCCCTTGAGATATATCTCAGAATTGTCTGACGAATATTGCGACAGCCAGTCGACGAGATTGTGGTCAGTGTTGAAAAACGCTGTATTGTCAAGAGGCAGATAGGCTGTGGTAATGGTCTGGCCCCATTCATATGTGCCGGCGTCGGCCTTGCGGTTGCCGGTGATAATCTCGAAGAGCGCGGTCATGGCACGGGGGTCATGGCTGAGGAAGGCAATCTTGTCGCCCTTCTCAATCTGGAAATTCACGTCGCTGAAGAGCACCTCGCCGTCGACACTTGCCGAGAGTCCCTTGACTTCGAGTATCTTGTTGCCCGGTTCGCGGTTGGGAGTGAATATGATGCCCGGATAGCGACGCGACGAGGGCTGAATCTCCTCGACATTGAGCTTTTCGAGCATCTTCTTACGCGAAGTGGTCTGCTTTGACTTGGCAACGTTGGCACTGAAACGCTGTATAAACTCGAGGAGTTCCTTACGCTTCTCCTCGGCCTTCTTGTTGGCCTGCTGCTGCTGACGCAGAGCGAGCTGCGATGATTCATACCAGAAGCTGTAATTGCCGGCAAAAAGTGTGAGCTTGTTATAGTCGATGTCGAGAGTGTGGGTGCACACCGAGTCGAGGAAGTGACGGTCGTGGCTCACCACAAGCACGGTATTTTCAAACTTGGAGAGGTAATCCTCAAGCCAGGCCACAGTCTCGAGGTCAAGGTCGTTGGTGGGCTCGTCGAGCAGCAGGTTGTCAGGGTTGCCGAATAGGGCCTTGGCCAGAAGCACACGCACCTTTTCGTTACCGCTCATGTCGCGCATGAGGGTGTAATGCTTGTCCTCACGTATGCCCAGACCGCTGAGCAGCGCGGCGGCCTCGCTCTCGGCGTTCCATCCCTCGAGCTCAGCGAAACGTTCCTCAAGCTCTGAGGCACGTATGCCGTCGGCGTCGGTGAAATCTTCCTTGGCATAGAGGGCATCTTTTTCCTGCATGATGTCCCAGAGCACGGTGTGGCCGCGGAGCACTGTCTCGATGACCGTACAGTCATCAAACTTGAAGTGGTCCTGTTCAAGCACGCTCATACGCTCGCCGGGACCCTGTGTCACATTGCCGTGAGTCGGGGTCAGTTGGTCGCTGAGTATGCGCATGAGAGTCGACTTGCCGGCACCGTTGGCACCGATTATACCGTAGCAGTTACCCGGGGTGAATTTCAGGTTAACATCCTGAAACAATACCCTCTTACCAAATTGTATACCTAAGTTATTTACAGCTATCATAGTGGAGCAAAAAATTTCGAGGTGCAAAGTTACGAAATTTTTTGCAATCAGACAATTAGTCAGGTCGGAGTTGATGGAGAGAGAGCTATGGGGCTAATGGGGCGGATGGGGCCAATGGGCAACCCTCGCCTCACAATCTCATAACCTCATAACCTTATAACCTCATAACCTTTGCTCGAAGAGCAAATTCAAATGAATTTGGCTTTACGCTGCACGTAGTTAGTGAGATAGACGGTGAATAGCGGAAAGATGACCATGCCCATAATTGGGAGCACCACGGCTACGATTTTGCCGGGAACAGTGACGGGCGATATGTCACATCCGACAGTCGACATGTTCATGAACGACCACCAGAGTGCCGACCAATAGGTCTTGACCTGGGGATTATAGGGCTGCTCCATGTCGAAAAATATGAGTGAGCAGAAGTAGGTAATCATCAGCAGTATCACGAGATATGACATAAACAGGCTCGTGACGGCGTTGCTCGACAGGTAGCCTATGACTATTGACATGGCCAGGGCTCCGCGCGCAAGGGGGATGAAACGGACAAAGTATAGCACATCGCCCGACAGGTGCATGCCGGTCATGTTGATGATATTGAGATAGGGGACGGATAGAAGCAGAAACGCCATGCGCCGCTTGACAAAACAGAGTTTATCGGAGGTATAGGCCAGTTCGACAAAAAAATCTATCATGAAAAATATACACACCCAGAACTGAAACACCATATACTGATGGTTTTCCAGAAAGTTGACCTCCTCGAATGTGTCGACCGATATGAAAAAAATAAGTAATCCGGAGAGCACGAGCACCATGAGATTCATGACCGTGAGAATGCGCGGAGTATGATGCTTGCCGGCCGGCTGAGCTGATGAAACGTGAGAATTGTCCATGGCCTTAATTTCTTTAACATAAGTTAAACAATTAAGTCCGCCTAAAAGTTGACACCTTCCCCTCCCTAATGTCTATCAGGAAGCCATACCAAAATAACATCCTAACAATGAATATAATACACAATCGGGGGGGTAATTTCACCAAGCTGTTCACGTAACATTACGAGTATGCCGGCTTTCCATTTCTTGACAGTGATTTCAGCCACACCGAGCCGCTCGGCTATCTCTGCATTTTTAAGTCCGTCGTGATAACTGAGCCTCAACACCTCGCGATAACGTGGCGGAAGCGACTCGATGGCCGCATAGAGCATGTCAAGCGTCTCTTGCTCAAGCATGGCCACATCCAGACCGGGGGCCACATGTGAAGCCTCTCCGCTGTCAAGATAGTTGTTGCGCGAGCGATGCTTTCTGATCAGAGCTATCGAACTGTGATAAATACATTTGAGTATGTAGGCATACCATGCAGGCGACGATTTGAGACGGCGACGCTCGGTGTAAGAACTCATCACGGCATCCTGCACACAATCCTCGGCAAGATATGACAACTCATCACCGAGCTGACGCGAGGCATATACGAGCAGACCCGGATACAAATCCTCATAGAACGGTCTGACATTGCCGGCTATGAATGATTTATATATGTAATCATAATCATACACGCTGCAAATTTAACGAAATAATCCCGAAAAGCAAACGTGAAACAACAATTTACCAAAAAATAGAAAAATAATGTAAAAATTTGATATACTTTTTTCACCCTATCGCCTTTTATCAATACAACACGAAAAAACAATGGATCCGATAGCATCTCTACTATACCGTCTTTCGATAGGCCGCATCACTCCCGAGGAGCGGCAGATTCTTGAACAATGGGCCGGCGATGAGCCCGACCGCCGCGCATTGCTCGCACGCATGGCCGACCCCGACTACGTGTCACGCCAGTTGGAACACAGGACACTGGTAAGGACTGAGCGTCCGATGGCCGACATGCAGCAGCGCATCTCGGCCGTGCGCCGCAGTCGCGTCATGCGTATGCTCTCGATAGCCGCGATGATAGCCGTGATAGCAGGCATTTCCGCCACATATATTATATATGGCCGCTCTGATATCTCCACTTCCGTTCCCACAGAGATAGCTGCCACAACCGACGGGCCTTCAAGCCTCGGGGAGATAGCCCCAGGCACCACCCGCGCCATGTTGATAGCACCTTCTGGCGAGACGCTCACTCTCTCGGCCTCCGACACCGCCGGAGTGCATGACGGCAGAATGATACTCGCGAAAAACTGTCAGGTGGAGGCCCCGCGCAGACTGTGTCTCGACGTGCCGCGCGGCGGAGAGTTTAAAATCATACTTGAGGACAGCACCGAGGTGTGGCTCAACTCCGAATCGACCCTCAGCTATCCCGAAGTGTTCAGCCCTACCGAGCGACGCGTGCACGTGACGGGCGAAGCCTATTTTGCCGTAAAGCGTGACGAAAAACGCCCCTTCTATGTCGAGACCGACAAACTTACGGTGAGGGTATACGGCACCGAATTCAATGTGCGCGCCTATGCCGACGACCCTTATGTCTACACCACACTCGAGCGCGGCTCCATAGCCGTCACCCGGGCCGACATACCATCAGGAGAAGTGCTACTTTCACCGGGCCACCAGGCCATGCTCAGCCGCGAGGACAACCGGCTCAACATGCGCACCGTCGACCCGCAGGTAATAGCCGGATGGCGACACGGACGGTTTGTATTTGAGGAACAGCCTCTATCAAGCATCATGCGCGACCTGAGCCGATGGTATGACTTCGAGTATGAATTTGAGTCACCCGAAGTGGAACAGATAGTCTTCATGGGCAGCATACCTCGCTATGCCGACTTTGCCTCGGCCATATCCATCATAGAAATGAGCGGAGGACTGCGCTTCACCACCCGCGACGGCAAAGTGATAATATCGTCGCAATAAAAACGGAACTAACCTTTACACATTACTCACCAATCATTTTTTACACAATGAAAAAAGTACTATTAGCCCTTCTGCTGGCAGTGACGATGCTGGTGCCGCTCGACCTTGCGGCGCGCTCGTACAACGCCAAGTTTGACAAGGCCACTCCCGAGGCGGTAATCAACGCACTCAAACAGGAGACCGGCATGGACTTCGTGTATCAGAAAGAGCTTCTGAAAGAGGCCAAGAGTCCCGTGACGTGCAACTACACGGGTCTGACACTCGAGCAGCTTCTCAACCGCGTGCTGTCGGTCAACATGCTGCTCGGCTACGAAGTGGTCGACAAGACCGTGGTGCTCAAACGCCCCAACATCAACGTCGATTATGTGCAGGGCGACATCAAGGGCATAGTATGGGATGCGGAAGAAAACGAGCCGCTGGTCGGTGCGACCGTCATGATCGACGGCACCACCAACATCACCGTCTCGGATGCCGACGGACACTTCACTCTCAAGAATGTCCAGGCCCTCAACCCTATGGTATCGGCCATATTTGTCGGCATGAAACCCGCATCAATCAAAGTGACTCCTAAAAACCAGAACAATATCCGCTTCAATCTCGAGACCCACGTCACGATGATGAGCGAGGTGGTGGTGACCGGCTATCAGGACATCAAGAAGGAGAAGATGACCGGCTCGGTGACCACTGTCAGTGCCGACAAGCTCGACGAACGCTACACACTCAACCTTCTCGATAATCTCGAGGGACGCGTGGCCGGTCTGTCGACCTACGGAGGCAAGCCCATTATCCGTGGCGTGGGGACACTCAGCGGATCGACCGCCCCGCTGCTCGTGGTGGACGGTCTGCCCATCGAAGGTGAACTGGAGGACATCAACCCCTACGACATCGAGAGCGTCAATGTACTGAAAGACGCATCGGCCTCGGCCATCTACGGCGCACGCGCGGCCAACGGCATTATAGTCGTAACCACCAAAAACGCCAAGAAAAAAGGTAAAATAGACATCGACTTCTCGGCCAACGTAACATGGTATGAGAACAAGAACATGGACTATCACGACAACTTCTACATGACACCCGAAGAGCATATCAAGGCCGAGAGCGAATATCTGGAGTGGAAGTATTTTGTCAACGACCCGGCCTACAACAATGACCCTGTGAGAAATATCGAGAGCTTCGCCACCGATATCAAGAAAGGTACCGCTTATTCGATAACTCCTCTTGAATATGCCTACTATCAGTATGCCACCAACAGCATCTCGCGTGAAGAACTCGACCGTCAGAAAGCAGCCTTCGCACAAAACAATTATGCTCGAGACTATGCCGATAACATCTATCGCCGTCAGGTGATACAGCAATACAACCTTGCCCTGCGCAGCTCGTCGGACAAATCGCGTAACAACGTAGTACTCAACTACAAGCGCGACAACAGCGGTATCATCAACCACAAGGAAGAATGGCTCAACGTGTCATATAAGGGAGCGTTTGACCTGGCCAAATGGCTCACCGCCACAGTGTCAATCAACTCCATCTACTCCTCCTCACGCAAATATGGCTATGACTACAACAGCAGTGCCAGCAATCCCTGGGCCTATGCCGGTTATTATTCATTCTACAACGAAGACGGCAGCATAGCGAAACAGTATCCCTGGTATAGCGGCACACGTTACTGGGACCCCGGTGAAGGCATGCATGACCTCGGAGTGGACGCTGTGAGCGAGATGTATGACAACACCCAGACCAACCGCCGTCAGAACATGCGCTATCACGCCGACCTTCTCTTCCGCATCATATCTGGCCTGACAGCCAACACACAGTTTATCTACGAAGTGGACGAGCGCAACGAGCAGCACCTCGCCAACGAGCAGAGCCACGCCTCGCGCACACTGCGCAACGCATTCGCCTACATGAAAGACGGCAAAATTGACTATATGACACCGCGCTCGGGCGGTTTCCTCCAGACAAACGAGAGTACCGGCAACTACTGGACCGCCAGAGGCCAGCTCAACTACTCGCGCACCTTCGGCCGCCACGACATCGCAGCCATAGCCGGTCTGGAGTTCCGCGAGACCAAATACAAGGGCACCAAGTCGCTCGTGCTCGGATATGACGAACAATTGCAATCAAGCTCGACCCACACAGTCGACTTCGGCACCATGAGCCAGATGAGAAACAGCCTTCTGTTCATGGCATCGGACGGAGGATTTCCCTGCTCGCAGTTTGCATTCGATCCTTATCTCCGTGATGGCATGGGTCTCGTGCCCGAGGTGTGTCACCGCTATGGCTCCGGATATGCCAACGCCACTTACACATATGATGAGAAATACAACGTGTTCGGCTCATTCCGTAAGGATTATGCCGACGTGTTCGGCCTCAACTCAAAATTCCGTGGCAAACCGCTGTGGTCGGTAGGCGCGGGCTGGAACATACACAACGAACAATTCGTACACGACATGGCTCCATGGCTCTCATTCCTCAAGCTGCGCTTCTCCTACGGTGTGACAGGCAACATCTATCAGGGAGCCACATCGGTAATGACAGCATCAGCCGGCTCGATCAACAGCACCACCAATGTGCCATACAGCACCGTGACCTCTCCGGCCAACCCCGACCTGCGCTGGGAGCAGAACCGCACCACCAACGTTGGTCTCGACTTCAGCCTGTTCAACTACCGTCTGCGCGGCAACATCGACTTCTACAACAAGATAGGAAAGGACATATTCAACGGCATGAATCTCGACCCGACAACGGGCTTCACCTCCATAGTGGCCAACGCCGCCTCCATCCGCAACCGCGGTCTTGAAATCGCAGCCTCCTATGACTGGTTTGTACCCCGCTCGCGCAGCGATTTCTCATGGACAACAAGCGTGACATTCACCTACAACAAGAATGAAGTAATCGATGTGGAAAACGACGCCACCTCAGCCTATCGTCTTATCTCCACTCCCTACAAGAAAGGCTATCCCGTCAACGCATTGTGGAGCTACCGATTTGCCGGCATCTCAAGCGATCCCGGCACTGAGGGCCAGACACTGTTTTATGTAGAGAACGGCGGCACATCCCACAATGCATCCGGCAAAAGCGTTGATATACTCGAGTTTTCAGGCCAGTCCGATCCCAAATATATCGTAGGTATCGACAATACATTCAAGTGGAACGGCCTGAGCCTCGGATTTGTGCTCGCCTACTACGGAGGCCACAAGATGCGTTGTCTGCCGCAGTCCGAAATATTTGAAAGCAGCTTTTATGCACCTATCGCTTCATATTTCAATAACGCCTGGACACCTGAGAATCCGACATCTACCCCGGGTATCGGCAAATACGCATCGAAATCACTTGGAAGTGAAACTTCATATGCCAACAATGCCGTGCATGATGCCTCGTTCCTCAAGCTCCGCAACCTCGTCCTGGGCTACACGTTGCCCGAAAGCTGGACCCGTCGGTTCGGCGTCAACCTGCTGACCGTCCGCTTCCAGGTCAACAATCCCAAGGCCCTCTGGACAGCCAACGACCTTGGCGTAGACCCCGAGACACTGGGCATACGCAATCCCGCCTCCTATATGGTAGGTCTTAACCTTAATCTCTGATCGGGAGTTTACACGTTTAAAGTTTACATTATGAAAATCAAACATATAGCCACAGGCATGCTCGCCGGAGCGATGATGATGACCTCATGCGCCGACTTCACCGAGATTGACCCCAAAGGCAAAAATCTACTCTCAAGCACAGCCGACCTCGAGCTGCTGCTCAACGCCGAATATTCGGTCAGTACCACCGACATGCAGCAAGTGTGCGGTGATGTGATATATGCCACCAGCACTCTGAGTACTCTGCTCCAACCGGTCGTCAAGACCAAATTTTCAATCCTTGTCGGTTGGGATGAAGCCGGCCACGACAACGATCTGCCCGAGCTCACCGCCTCCGACAGCTACTATGCATCATGTTACGAATACATCGGGCGCATAGCCAACCCCATCCTCGCAAAAATCGACGATGCAAGCGGCTCGGACACCGACCGTCTTGCCATAAAGGCCGAGGCTTATGTGGTACGTGCCTACTTCCACTATCTCGCAGTTCAGAAATTCGCACCCGCTTATGACAAAGCCACGGCAGCCAACACTATGGCTCTCGCCTATGTCAAGGAGGACCAGGACATCAAGCAACCCACGGTGCCTGTGTCGCTCGAGGAATATTACACCAATATCATCGCCGACATCGATGCGGCCCTGAGCCTCAACGCGCTCTCCGAGATGCCGCTCAACCGCATGCGCTTCGGTCTCGGAAGCGCGTATGCCGTCAAGGCCCTCGCTCTCATGGCCATGCAAGAGCCTGAGCGTGCGGCTGTAGAGGCTCAGAACGCGCTCAATGTCAACAGCACTGTAGCCAACTACAACAATATGCTTGTCGACACAGCCGATCCTGTTGGCGGAAGCTACAAGTCGATATTCCGTAAGAAGATGGAGTGTCCCGAGGACTATTTCAGCACCGATGACATCAACTTCTTCACATCCTATCCCACATGGGACTCGATGGAGAACGGACACGCCGTGCGCGACCACTTCAACACCATGAACAAGGCTTACGCTCCGATGGGCATGGACCCGTCGCTGATGATGATCGGCGTGCCCGGCTACACCATGACCTATGATCTCACCTCGTCATGGCCCACCATCGGCCTGAGCACCCCGCAGATGTATCTGATACTCGCCGAAAACGCCATCGACAACAACCGTTACGACGATGCCATGGGTTATCTCGACGCCATCCGCGCCAACCGCATCAATCCCGCCGCATATGCACCGCTCCAAGGGTCTGTAAACGACAAGGCCACAGCAATAACGCATCTCAAGACCACAGCCCATGCCGAGGGCATATTCTCGGTGTGGAACTTCATCAACCGCAAACGCTGGAACCGCCTCGACGACTATAAGGAGACTTTCACCCGCACCATATGCGGCATCGACATGTCTCTGACTCCCGACTCAAAACTGTGGGTGTTCCCGATACCTCAGAATGTAATCAACAATAATCCTAACTTTACTCCATATCTGAACTAAAAAAACGACGGTGTGTCGGAGAAAGTGTCATCACGACTTTTTCCGACCCACCATTTACTATCAATCTTTATGAAAAAGTTATCCATTATTGCCCTCGGCTCGCTCACCGTGCTCGGAGCATGCACTTCTCGTCCAGCCAACCAGTTTGACCTCAAAGGCGACATCGAGGGGGCAGACGGACGCACCATTTATCTGACTTACTATGCCGGAGACTCGGCCGTGACCGACAGTACTGTCATAACCGATGGAGCATTTGCTTTCACGGGCTCAATCGACCGCCCCGTGAGAGGTGTTGTGTATTTCGGTGTGCCCGACTGGAACAACAAGGCCCAGGCAAATGCCTATTTCGAACCGGCCGAGATGACAGTGACTGGTCTTAAAGCCGATGATTTTTCTGACGCGGTGTTCAGTGGTTCCGCGACACAGGACGATGTGACGGAGTATGACCGTCTGACCGCCCCGGTCACCGAACGCATCGCCGGCCTACGTGCCGCCATAGCTTCGGCTACCGACGATGCAACCCGAAAGGCCCTCGCAGCCGAGTCGGACTCGCTGGGGAAAGAGTATGAAAAAATCACGATTGATTTCATTAAGAATCATCCGTCGTCATATCACTCTGCCTCACTTCTGGTCATGACCTGCGGCCGCATGAACTATCCCGAGCTCAAAGCCGTCTACGAAGGTCTCACCCCCGAAGTGCAGGCCGCGGCCGAGGGTGTCGGCGAGGAGCTTGCAGCTCTCGAAGCCACACAACCAGGCCACATGGCACCCGACCTCATCGGCATCGACCCCGACGGCAAGGAGATACGTCTCAGCGAACTCAAGGGCAAAGTGGTACTTGTGGATTTCTGGGCCACATGGTGCGGTCCCTGCCGCGCAGCCCTGCCCCACGTCAGGAAGCTCTATGAGAAATATCACGACAAGGGTTTTGAAGTGTTTTGCATAGCCGACAACGACTCATCATCCGACGAGTGGAAAAAAGTCATTGTCGAGGAGGGTATGGAAGACTATCACAACATACTCCGCGGCCTGAAGACACAGACTGACAAAAACGGAAAGATGACAGGCTTTGACCGCTCTGGCGACCAGAGTGCGAAATATGCCGTGCACTATCTTCCGACAAAATATCTGATAGCGGCCGACGGCACCGTGATAGGCAAAATCGACAAGGACGAAGAGCTCGACAGGATACTCGAGGATTTGTTCTGAAAAGTTATGTTAAAAAGGCGTTGTGTCAAAAAGGTTTGCAACGAGACCTAATTCTTAAACTTTTAAGCATTTTAAACTCTTTAAACTACAAAGAAGTACTATCTTTGCAGTCAGATAACCTTATTCAAACAACACAATGTCACTTATGCCCTCACGGACAAGGCTCAACTAAACTATCCAATCATTTTTTTTAACATTATCGTAATGAACAAATTATCAATTCTCGGTATGGGTGCGCTCGCCATCATGTGTGCATGCAACTCCAAACCTTCGACCGAGTATACTATCAACGGTACCACCGACATCCCCGACGGCGAGACCATCTATTTCGCCTGCATGGTGTCAAACGACTCAACCTACAAGGACAGCTGCGTTGTGGCCAATGGCGCATTCTCATTTGCCGGCTCACTCGCCACCCCCAAGCTCGGCTACATCAGCCGTGGCCCCATCTCCTACATAAACGAGAAGGTGCGTCAGCTCATGGTAGAGCCCGGCAACATCACCGTAGCCCTCACCGGCGAGGATTACAGCAACGCCGAAATCACCGGCTCGCCCCTCACTATGGAGATGGACTCGCTCAACGCTATTCAGAAGGAGGTTTACGATCAGCTCATCCCCATGCGCGAGCAGTTTGCCGCCGCTCAGGGCGACTCTGTGGCCATGGCCGAACTCGAGCAGAAGTACACCGCCCTGATGAATCAGGTGAAGGACGCTCAGGTCAACTTTGTAAAGACCCACACCTCTTCGCTCTACGCTCCCGTAGTGATGTCGCGCCTCAAGAGCAACATGAGTCTCGACGAAATCAAGGAAATCTATAACGCCTGGACTCCCGAAGTGCAGGCTGCCGACGAAGCCACAGCCAAATATATCGCCGCTCTCGAGAATATCCAGCCCGGCGCAAAGGCTCCCGATATCACCGGCAAAGACCAGGACGGCAATGAGGTAAGCCTCTCGGGCCTCAAGGGTAAAGTGGTGCTCGTTGACTTCTGGGCCACATGGTGCGGTCCCTGCCGCGCTTCGCTCCCCCACGTCAAGGAGGTTTACGAGAAGTATAACGGCAAGGGCCTCGAGGTGCTCGCCGTGTCGCTCGACCGCAGCGAAGAGCCCTGGAAAGAATATATCGCCAACAGCGGTATGGGCATGGAGAAGTATGTCAACATCTACGACCAGCCCGTCAACAACGCCGACAATTACGCCATCCAGTATATCCCCTCCAAGTTTATCATCGACGCCGAGGGCAACATGGTAGGCCGCTTTGACGGCGAGGAGGAACTTGACGCCAAGCTCGCCGAGATTTTCGCTGAATAATACGCTATAATCAAGTCCGTAAGGACGCATAAGTGACATTGTTATTTTTATGAAAAGGTTTCTATCAGTTTTAATAGCCGTGGTGTGTGCATGTGTCATCGGCATCTCGGCCAAAGAAAAAGTGAGTGTGCTCTATGTTGGCGGCTCACCCGACTTCAATACAATTGGCGGCATGCCGGCTGATCCGGCCGAAGTAGCCAAATCGGCCAAGGAGCGCGCTGCCGACTTCACACGCTTTCTCAAACAGCGTTTTACCAAAGTAACCGCCATCGACGGCAAGGATTACAGACCCGAAATGTCAGAGGCCTATGATGTGACTGTATTTGACAGCAAGCCGGCTGTGCTCAGGCCCGAAGTGATAGAGCGCGATGAGAACGGACGCGTCATCCGTTATGAAAAAGCTGCCTATCTGCCCGACGATTTTGACGACGCCGTGATATGTATCGCCGAGGCAAGCGAAAATATCGGCCGCTCGCTGGGAAACAAAAATGACTGGTTTTGTCTCTGTCTCGACAATTACGCGCTCGGATGGAAAAAAGACCACCCGGTATTTAACGGCCCCTTCAAAGTAAACATCGTGTCGGAGATGCGTCCCACTCCCGACAACGCCAAGGAATATGCCCCGATGTATGGCTACACACTCCCCGAACAGACCGAAATGTGGATGGTGAGCAAAAACGGTGGTTTTGAGAACGGCCAGCGCATAGGCATGGTGTCGCGCCCCTGGGGCTACACCGACTCGCCCGAAGCCGAGGTAATATCGGGCGGACTGTGTGCCAAAAGCATTGATGCCGTTGCCATCGGACGTCACGGCAACTTCTTCCACTGGGGATTTGCAGCCAAGCCTTCCGACCTCACCGAGCCGGCCAAGGCCGCACTCGCCAACGCAATTGTCTACATGAAGGATTTCAAAGGCAAACGCATCATAGCCCGCAAACTCAACGAAGGCATAGCCACACGCGACGCTGCAACTGCGTCGAAATACACAATGTCGCGCGACTGCTGGAAAGAAATGGAGGCCGTAAACATGAAGTATTATCTCATGATGGACAGTACCATGCGCGCAATCAAGGCAAAACAGGCCGCCGGTGAAGAGCTCTCGCCCGCAGAGATGATGCACCTGCAATTTCCGGCAATTCCCAAACCCAAGTCCATACCCTTCTCGGAATACCTCAAGGGCCGCAATCCGGAGCTATACAAAGTGTTTGGCGAGGATGAGGCCGAGTATGCACGCTATTATGACAAAAATCGGCCCTATTTCCGCGCCGACAGCAACGAGGGCTACAGTCTGGAAATTGACCAGGAGGCCCGTGCGCTCGGCATTGCCAACAACGATATACGCCTGCTTGACAAGGCTGTCGAACTACTCGAAAAAGGTGGCGATGACGCCGTGACCGGTCGTACACTGCTTGAACGCTACACACTGTGCCGCTTCGCCACACCCGCCGAGTGGAAGGCGTGGCTCGATGCCAACCGCGACCGTATGTTCTTCAGCGAAAGCGGCGGATGGCTGTGGCTTGTCGACACACTCGATCCCTCGGTGCCCGGCAACGACTACTCGGTGCTTACCGCTCCTGCACAGCCCGAAAACACTGCTCCAGTCGCTCCGGCCGGTGACACAGACCGCAACAATCCCGTGGCTCTGAAAGCCGAAATCGTCGATGCTCCCGGCGGCATGAAGGACGTGGTCATCACCATGACCGTACACGAGGGTTTCCACACCTATGCCTATGTGGCCGATGAAGACCCGTTTATCCCGACCGAAGTGAGCATAGAACTCCCGGAGGGATATGAGAAATCGGGCTCGCTCGTCACTCCCACCCCAACCCCTTCGTCGACAGCAACGACCTATTACACCGGCAACGGAGCTTTCCGCCAGCGCATAAAAGGCAACGGCGACGGCGAGGTCGTATGTAAAGTTAAATATCAGGCATGCGACGCGTCAATGTGTATGCCCCCGGTAACAAAGACTATAACATTAGCTATCCGATAGAGACAATACTGAAAAGACACCACGAGGCCGAGTCCTGAATGATAACAACGTCAGGATTCGGCCTCGTCTTGTATCGGTGTGCAGGTATCTTTACGGACACACTTTGGCTGTAAGTCAAAAAAACACTACCTTTGCAGTCACAAAAATTCATAGTGATATGGACGAGAAATTAGAGCGGCTGTGGAACCGCGAATACTGCAAGGCGATGGCAGGTAATTTCATGCTGTTTTTTTCGTTTTACCTACTCACACCTTTACTCCCCATCTATCTCGACTCTCAGTTTAAAGCCGACAAGGATATGATAGGGCTTGTGCTGTCGGGCTATGTAGTCGCAGCACTCATCATCCGCCCGTTCAGCGGATTTATAGTAGACAGCTTCAACCGCAAGAAAGTGTTGATGCTCTGCTTCTTTACTTTTTTCATATGTTTTACGGGCTACATCGGAGCCGGCACGCTGCTGATGTTTGCCATCGTGCGCACCATCCACGGTATCCCCTTCGGAGCCACTACGGTGGCCAACAGTACGGTGGCTATAGACGTATTACCCTCCTCGCGACGCAACGAAGGCATAGGCTACTATGGACTGAGCAACAATCTGGCCATGGCGATAGCACCTTCGGCGGGCATATGGATATATGGTGCCACAGGTGATTTCACACTGCTGTTCTGGATTTCGCTCGCTGTGGCTTTCTTAGGTTTTTACTGCTCGACGGCCATCAGACTCCCGGCCCGCACACCTGTGGAGGGTAAACCTCATCTGAGCATGGACCACTTTTTTCTCACACGCGCATGGCTCATGGCCATCAATATATTCCTGTTCAGCATCTGCTGGGGCGTAATGAGCAACTATGTGGCCATATATGGTAAAGAAGTGATGGGTATAACCGATGGCACAGGTATATTTTTCGCACTGCTTTCGGGTGGTCTGTTCGCATCACGTCTGTATGGCGCGAAATCTCTACGCGAAGGTCGCCTGACCGAAAATGCTCTCGAAGGCGCGTGTATCTCGGCTGTAGGTTTCACACTCTTTGCTCTCGCTCCTGGTGTGTGGGCATTTTATGTGTCGGCCTTGCTCATCGGTCTCGGCAACGGACGAATGTTTCCGGCCTTTCTCAATATGTTTATCTCCGTTGCCCGCCACGACCAGCGCGGCACAGCCAACTCGTCAATACTCACTTCATGGGACCTCGGCATGGGTGTAGGCATACTCCTTGGTGGCATACTTGTGGAATATGCCGGCTACTCGACAGCTTTCTGGTTTACGGCCGCCTCACAGACTTCAGGCGCGTTGCTGCTCTACTTCTTCACCCGCCGTTTCTTCCAGGCAAGAAGAAGAGTTTAAAGTTTAGAGAGTTTAGAAAGTTTAGAGAGTATATCGTTTAAACTTTATAAACTCTCTAAACTTTAAACTCTAAACTCTATACTCAATACCCTTAAGATAGACTGTTTCAATGACTGGTTCGGTATAGGAGTAGAGCATATAAGCCGCAGAAGTGAGCGGTTTGGTGAGGAAGAATGACGCCACTTTGCCGGGAGTAATCGAGCCATAGTCGGCGGCAAGTCCCATAGCGGCGGCACCGTTGAGCGTCGAAGCGTTGAGCGACTGCTCAGGCGTCATGCGCAGTTGTATACAACCAAGCGATGACATGAAACGCATGTCGCCCGATGGAGATGAACCTGGATTATAATCCGAAGCTATGGCAACGGCAGCCCCGGCCTTTATCAGCTCGGGAGCCGGAGCATGACACATGTTAAGGAAAAATGATGCTCCCGGCAACACTGTAGCTATTGTAGGCGACACGGCCAGGAGTTCAATCTCGGCCTGTCCGATATTTTCAAGATGGTCGACCGAAGCGGCTCCGTGGGCCACACCCACCTGCACTCCGCCCGAGCAATGAAGCTGATTGGCATGCAGACGCGGAGTGATGCCATAACGGGCGGCTTCATTAAAAATCCTGTCGGTCTGCCCGACAGTGAAAAATCCCTGCTCACAGAATACGTCGACATAATCGGCCAACCCTTCGGCCGCCACAGCCGGAAGCATCTCGCGGCACACATGATCGACATACTCGTCCTGACGCCCTTCGAAAGCACGGCCTACAGCATGTGCTCCGAGAAATGTCGAACGTACGGCGAGCGGAAAATCCTGACGTATGCGTGCTATGACACGCAGCATCTTGAGTTCATCGTCAAGTGTGAGTCCGTAGCCGCTCTTGATTTCCACAGCTCCTGTGCCAAACGATATTATATCACGTATACGCGAAGATGCCTCGTCATACAGTCGGTCCTCGCTATATTCGTGCAGCCTGTCGGCCGAATTGAGAATGCCACCGCCTCGTGCGGCTATCTCGGCATAACTCAAGCCATTGATTTTGTCGACAAACTCCCGCTCCCTGCTCCCGGCAAAGACCAGATGGGTGTGCGAGTCACAAAACGACGGGAAGAGCCAGCGTCCGCATGCATCGATAGTCTCACACTCCCGGACCGGACACTCCGACATCTGACCATAGGAGTGAATCCTCTCACCCTCCACGGCCAACCATGCGTCATGAAGCACGGGCAGAGCGTCCATCTCACTACCACGCAGGGCCTTGCCGGCTTCGTGGCGCACACCGACTATAGCTCCGATATTTCTGATTAACAGCATATTGTATCTATTATTTAAAAAGTTAAAGGAGTCATAAAGTCAAGACAACACTTTATAGCCTCCTCTAACTTCTTGTATATTAGTTATTATCACATATTATGCCTGGCGCAGAAACTGCACAGCCTTCTCGATGTAGGTATACATCACGGTATCATTCTGAATAAATGGAACTTCACGACGGAATGCATCGTGGAACTCCTCGACTACAGGCGATGACTTCAACGGACGGCGGAACTCGAGAGCCTGGGCGGCATTGAACAGTTCGATAGCCAGGACGCGCTCGGTGTTGTCGGCCACACGCAACAGTTTGGTGGCTGAGTTAGAGCCCATCGAAACATGGTCTTCCTGACCCTGCGACGAAGGTATGGAGTCAACACTTGCCGGCCAGCAGAGACCCTTGTTCTGGCTTACGATAGATGCGGCGGCATACTGAGGTATCATGAAACCGCTGTTGAGTCCGGGTTTGGCCACAAGGAACGACGGAAGCGAACGCGCACCCGAAATTAGCTTATAGATGCGACGCTCGGAGATATTGGCCAGTTCGGCGAGAGCCACGGCAAGAAAATCCATCGGCAGAGCTATCGGTTCGCCATGGAAATTGCCGGCCGACACGATGAGGTCGCTGTCGGGAAACACGGTCGGATTGTCGGTAGGACTGTTGATTTCGTCCTCAATCTTGCCCTTGACATAGGCTATTGTGTCCTTGACCGCGCCATGCACCTGAGGTATGCAGCGGAACGAATAGGGATCCTGCACATGCTTCTTGGGATGAACTGCTATCTCGCTACCCTCAAGATATTCACGCATCACGCGGGCGGTCTCGATCTGACCCTCGTGGTGACGTATGCGGTTGACCTCATCGCCAAACGGTTCGAGACGGCCGTCGAAAGCGTCAAGCGACATTGCGGCAATCTTGTCGGCCTGACGGCTGAGACGCAGAGACTTGATTAGCGCGTCGGTGGCATGGGCCGACATGAACTGTGTGCCGTTGAGCAGGGCGAGCCCCTCCTTTGACTGGAGCTCGATAGGACGCCAGCCCATATTGTCGAGAGCCTCTGAGGCAGGAATAATGTGGCCGTGCCACATCACTTCGCCAAGTCCGAGCAGAGGAAGACTGAGGTTGGCGAGCGGTGCAAGGTCGCCCGACGCGCCGAGCGAGCCCTGACTGAACACGACAGGAAGTATGTCGGCGTTATAGAAATCAATCAGACGCTGCACGGTGGCCAGTTGCACACCCGAGTTGCCATAGGAAAGCGACTGGATTTTAAGCAGGAGCATCAGACGCACTATCTGCGGAGCCACCCGTTCGCCAAGCCCACAGGCATGCGACATGACGAGATTTTTCTGAAGCTGCGACAGTGCCTCGCGGTCGATAGATATGTTGCACAGCGAGCCAAAACCGGTAGTGATGCCGTAGATAGGCTCGGTCTGCGACTCCATCTTCTCGTCAAGATATTTGCGGCACTTTTCGATGCGCTCCTTTGCGTCGTCAGATAGCGAGAGAGAGGCGTGAGAGTTGAGGATCTCCTCAACTTTCTCTATGGTAAGCCATTCGGCTGATATTTCGTGATTCATAGTTTCTTGCGGTTATTCTTGTTATTTCATTTGTAACACATCCGACGGTTTATGCCAGCACCGACTCTATCAGAGAGTCGTCGGCAAGATTGGGAAGCGTTACCGTAAGCCCCGGAGTGCGCTCCATCTCGCGCTTGATGGCATCGACCGCGCCCTGATTGCGGGCCCATGAGCGACGGGCTATACCGTTGTTGACATCCCACAGGAGCATGCGGCGTATGCGGGTGTCAGACTCGGGAGTGCCGTCGATGACCATGCCAAAGCCTCCGTTCATCACTTCGCCCCAGCCTACTCCGCCTCCGTTGTGGAGCGATACCCATGTGGCTCCGCGGAAAGAGTCGCCTATCACATTGTGGACGGCCATGTCGGCACACAGGTTGGAGCCGTCATAGATATTGGATGTCTCACGATAAGGAGAATCGGTGCCCGACACGTCGTGGTGGTCGCGTCCGAGCACCACGGGAGCCGACAGTTCGCCGTTGCGGATAGCCTCGTTGAAAGCAAGCGCGATGCGTGTGCGGCCCTCCGAGTCGGCATAAAGTATGCGGGCCTGCGAACCGACCACAAGATGGTTTTCGGCAGCCGACTTAATCCAGTGTATATTATCGTCAAGCTGACCGCGGATGTCGTCGGTCACCTCCTCACGCAACTGCTCAAGCACACGGGCGGCGATGCGGTCGGTGGCTGCGAGATCCTCGGGAGTGCCGGAAGTGCACACCCAGCGGAACGGACCGAAACCATAGTCGAAGAAAAGCGGTCCCATGATGTCCTGCACATATGACGGATAACGGAACTCGCCGTCAGCATTCATCACATCGGCTCCGGCACGCGACGACTCGAGCAGGAAGGCATTGCCATAATCAAAGAAATACATGCCGGCATCGGTCAGCTTATTGATAGCGGCAATCTGACGGCGCAGCGACTCCTGCACGCGGCGGCGGAACTCCTCGGGGTCATCGGCCATCATGGCGTTGGACTCCTCGAGCGACAGTCCTACGGGATAATATCCGCCGGCCCAGGGATTATGGAGCGACGTCTGGTCGGAACCGAGATCCACGCTCTCGCCTTCGGCAGCAAGACGCTCCCAGAGGTCGACCACATTGCCGAGATAGGCCATCGAAACGGCACGGCCTTCAGCTCGGGCCTGACGGATGCGCGGCAACAGTTCGTCAAGCGAGTCATATACCTCGTCGACCCATCCCTGCGCGTGACGTTTCTCCACGGCTTTGGGATTGATTTCGGCAACCACGCTCACGACTCCGGCTATATTTCCGGCCTTGGGCTGGGCTCCCGACATGCCGCCGAGACCCGACGACACAAAGAGCATACCGGCTGTCGACTCACGCCCCTCTGTAAAGCGGCGGCGGGCTGCGTTGAGCACGGTGATGGTGGTGCCGTGGACAATGCCCTGCGGACCTATATACATATATGAGCCGGCTGTCATCTGACCATACTGCGACACTCCGAGAGCATTGAGACGCTCCCAGTCATCGGGCTTAGAATGATTGGGGATGACCATACCGTTGGTCACGACTACGCGCGGAGCCTCCTTATGAGAGGGGAAGAGGCCGAGCGGGTGGCCCGAATACATGACGAGTGTCTGCTCGTCGGTCATCTCGGAGAGATATTTCATGGTGAGCAGATACTGTGCCCAGTTCTGAAACACAGCTCCGTTGCCGCCATAGGTTATAAGCTCGTGAGGATGCTGAGCCACGGCCGGGTCAAGATTGTTTTGAATCATCATCATGATGGCAGCAGCCTGACGCGACCTGGCGGGATATGCGTCAATAGGACGGGCATACATATCGTAAGTGGGACGGAAACGATACATATATATACGTCCGTAGGTGTGAAGCTCCTCTACAAATTCCGGAGCAAGCTCGGCATGCAGAGTAGCGGGGAAATAGCGGAGCGCATTGCGCAGAGCCAACCGCTCCTCCTCGGGAGTGAGTATGTGTTTACGGCGCGGGGCATGGCTCACCGACTCGTCACGTTCACGACGAGGGGGCAGGATGTCGGGTATACCTTGTATAATCTGATTCTTGAAATCGGATGTCTCTGATGTCATATTTTGAGTTATATTATTTTTCATGTTAGATTTTCTCTTCCACAACCTTCAGTACTGAAGCCTCGAGAGTCTCGGCCTCGGCGGCAATAGCCTCGGCGTGTGCCACGAGCGAGTCGGCGAGCTCACGATCTTTGAGACCGGCGGCATTGATTTTAACGTTAAGCAGCGCACCACGGACTGCGGCACGGGCGGCAAGCGCACCGACACCGGCATCGCTCACCGACGCGGGATTGCCCTGCTCGGCCATAAGCTGTGCGAGAGGAAATACCTTTACAGCCTGCTCCATAGTGCGCAGAGGCACACGGGTGGCATACTCGGTGGCTCGTTCCATAGCCTCGGCACGGGCGGCTTTCTCGGCATCTGTACCCTTGGGCATGGCAAAGACTGCCATTATGCCGTTGAAGGCCTGTGTGTCCTCGTCGACCAGAGCCAAGAGCGAATCAACAAGTGCCCGGCCCTGCTCGGCTACATCCGAAAACTCGCGCCAACGCTCGTCCCAACCGGCTTTGTGGGCCGAAAGATTGGCCACCATAGTGGCAAGCGCGCCGCCGAGCGCACCCATATAGGCCGAGATGGAACCGCCGCCGGGAGCGGGTGACTCGGATGCAGTTTCGTCGGCAAACTCGCGACACGTCATGTCGACAAGTTTCTTCGCCCCGTCATTAGAGGCTATCATATATTCGATAATCTTTTCGCTTGGCTCGAAAGGCTTGAGTTCGTCAAGACCCATCGACTTGACGGCCATGCGTATGATTTCGCTTTCGGGAATACCTGTCGACCGCTGCTGCTTGTGGAGGAAATAGCGTCCGGCATCAACAATAGCACTCTTGGGCACAAGACCTACAATCTCGGTGCCTGTCACCCGTATGCCACGCTCGTTGGCCGCACGGCACACCTCGTCAAAAGCCACATGGAGAGGAGTGGTGGAGATGTCGGTAATATTCATCGACACCTGCGCGATGCCATACTCGTCGATATACCATCCGATGGCCTTGGTGCAGGGAAGGGTGCCGGGTATGGTTATGGTCTTGCCGTCGGCATCCTTCATCGGTTTGCCGTTGGGCTTGCCGCCTTCGCGCATCGGGCGACCCTTCTCGCGCACGTCAAACGCGATGGCATTGGCTCGGCGCGTAGAGGTCGTATTGAGATTGAAATTCACAGCAATCAGGAAGTTTCGGGCTCCTATCGTGGTCGCACCTGTACGTGCGGCACGCTCGTCAAACGGACGGTTACCGAAATCCGGGCCCTCGATCTCCGAGCCCATACGGTCGGCCAGTCCCTCATACTCGCCCTTGCGGCACACGGCAAGATTCTTACGTTCGGGACGGAAAGCGGCCGCTTCATAGCAGTAAACAGGGATATCCAGCTCCTCGGCCACCCTTTTGGCCAACTGACGCGACAGTTCGGCACACTCCTCGAGCGTAATGCCGCTTACAGGCACGAAAGGACACACATCGGTGGCACCCATGCGCGGATGTGCCCCATGATGCTGACGCATATCTATAAGCTCGGCGGCTTTCTTTATGCCCTGAAAGGCAGCCTCAAGCACATCCTCGGGCGAACCTACAAATGTGACCACCGTGCGGTTGGTCGCTTCACCGGGATCCACGTCAAGAAGACGCACAGCCGAAGCATCCGTAATAGCATCGGTAATTTGCTTTATCACATTCTTGTCACGTCCCTCACTGAAATTGGGCACGCACTCAACCAGCCTGGTTTTCATAATTACTGTATTTATTGGTATTCGGTTATTAGACTTATTGACGCAAAGGTAGTAAATTTCAGCAGTATTTTTTCGCGTCAAAACAATGTTTTTTAACAGCATCCCGATAAAAATAAATATTCCCCAAAACAGTGCGAAAAAGAGTTTTTTTCTTAATTTTGCTTTTTCAAAAAACATCTGTCATGGATTACAACCAATATCTGACAAAGGCCATGCAATGGGCCAAGGAAGCCGGCGATGTGACGCTGCGCTACTTTAGAAATCCCGAACTGAAATCGGTGACCAAGCAAAATGATTTTGATGTATTGACCGAGGCCGACAAGGCTGCCGAAAAGGTTATAATGGACAATATACGACGGGAATTTCCCTCCCACTCCATACTTTCGGAAGAGAGCGGCACGACTACTGTCTGCGACAGCGAATGGCTGTGGGTGATAGACCCACTCGACGGCACAACCAATTTCAAGCAGGGCCTGCCGGTCTACTCCATTTCCATCGCTCTGCAACACAATGGCGAGACTGTAGCCGGAGTGGTGTATGCCCCTTATCTCGGAGAGATGTTTCACGCGGCAAAGGGTTCGGGTGCATTTCTCAACGGCCACAAGCTGCATTGCGGTCAAAACGACAGACTGTCGACTATGGTAGTAGCCACAGGCATGCCATATGACCGCGACCGTCATCCCGACAACAATCTCGACAACATCGCGAGAGTGAGCATGCAGGTCAGAGGCATACGGCGCATGGGCTCGGCCGCTATAGACCTTGCCTATACGGCCGCCGGGTATTTCGACGCTTATTGGGAACTGAATCTTAATCTATGGGATATAGCAGCAGGTGCTCTGATGGTACAGGAGGCCGGCGGTGAGGTCAAGTCGATACGCTCTGACCGCAATCATTCAATCATGGCCGGTAGCCGGACTTCACTTAATGTATTCAGACCTCTGATAAAATAGTAATGTTTCGTATCATATCGTGTCGTTTACCGACACTGAAAAAAATCAAAGTCGGATGGCAAGCTCTTCTCTACCATCCGACTTTGATTTTTTCAGTCTTAAAGCACCTGCTCACGGAGCCACTTCTCAAGCTCTCCGGTCCATTGACGCTTATACTTGAAACTGTCACGGAATCCCCATCCATGGCCACCGACCGGATATATGTGCATTGCGGCCGGGACTCCGTTGGCAATCAATGCATTGTAATAATTGATTGAATTGGCCGGAGGAACGGCCCGATCATCAGACGAGAGCATGATGAATGCCTGAGGTGTCAACTTACTGACATGAAGCTCGTTGGAATACTCCTCCTCAAGAGCCTTTCCGGCATCCTTGCCGAGAAGATTATTGCGCGAGCCCATGTGGGTCACAGCAGGATCCATCGAGACAACAGGATAGAACAGCACCTGGAAATCAGGACGCGAGAGCGAATCGGGATAATGTGTGGCGAGTGTCGAAGCGAGATGTCCGCCTGCCGAGGCTCCCATTATGCCGATTTTCGACGGGTCAACGCCCCACTCTCCGGCATGACTGCGCACCAGGCTAACGGCTCGGGCTGCATCTTCGAGAGGTACATTGCTGCGCTGTTTGGGTATACGGTATTTGAGCACGACGTAAGTCACTCCCTGGGCGTTAAACCACGGAGCCATGTCGTGTCCCTCGTGAGCGGCGGCCTGATGACTGTAACCTCCGCCCGGACACATCACGACGGCCACTCCGTTAGGCTTGGCCGGACGATAAACGGTCATGCCCGGCTCGACCGACAGGTCCGACATATCTATATGCCGGTCGCGGGCCTCGGGATTGCTGAACAATATCTCGATTTTTTCCTGAGCTACGGACGTGAGTCCCATCGCAGTCAGTATCATAAACATTACTTTTCTTATCATGGTATGATTGGTGTAAAAATGGTAATTAAGAGGGTTTTAATAACAAATGTCGACCGAAAACACTCTCTAACGCTTGCGTGGCTTGAGCTTGAGTGTGTCAAATCCGTTGCCCCACACACCGCGCACGTCACAGTCAGTGATATAGGCCGTCGGGTCGACTTCGTGCACTATATGGAATATCTCGGCCGTATTGTACTGGCGACACCATACGAGCAGCAACACGCGGTGCGCGCCCGTCCAGTAGCCGTGAGTGTCGATGGTCGAGACACCGCGCCCAGTCTCGTGGGTAATGCGATAGGCTATCTCCTCCCACTTGTCAGAAAGGATGAAAAACTGGATGGTCTGCTTGTCTGCCACGATAAAACGGTCGGCGATATAGGAGTAGACAAATATGGCCACCCAACCGTAGATTATGGTCTCGGTGCGGGCTTGTATGCGGGCCTCCATATCGCCGTCAAACGGCAGGAAAAACGATGCGGCGACAATCGACATGTCCACAATCATCATGGTGCGCCCGACGCTTATCGAACTCACGCGTTCCATCACTGCCGCGATTATGTCAGTGCCGCCGGTGGTGCCGTTATGGCTGTAATAGATGCCGATGCCTACACCGAGCAGCATAGCTCCCATAAGCACACTCATGGTCATGTCGCTCACCAGCGGGGGACGCGACACAAAATATCCTTCCATCGCTCCGATGACAAGCGACAACACCGTGAAACCAAACACGGTCTTGATAACAAAATTTCGTCCTATGTAACGGAATGCGCACAGCAGCAACAACAGGTTGCTGCAATACATGGCCACCGCCACCGGGATGCGTTCACCCGAGAAATAGTACACTAATGTGCCAAAACCCGACATCCCCCCGATCACGACATGGTGAGGGAGGATGAAAACGGTAAATCCTACGGCATATATCAATATGCCGAGGATTATGTAGAAATAGTCGCGTCCGCTGAGGACAAGTCTATTGCAGGCCCTTAATATGTTCATTATGTTTATTCTTTGGGATGTCGTATCTCGGTGTCAAGTCTGTCAGCCCCGGGTGTATAGGAGACATATATCTCGTCGCCCGGCTTGACATTGTCCTCGACAATAAGCTCGGCCAGCGTGTCCTCAAGATACTTTTGGATAGCTCTCTTGAGCGGACGCGCGCCAAACTGTGCGTCATATCCCTTGTCAGCTACAAAATCACGCGCCTCGTCAGAGACTGTGAGCTTATAGCCGAGTTGCTCAACACGCTTGTAGAATCCGGCCAGCTCGATGTCGATAATCTTGAATATCGACTCACGGCTGAGGGGGTCGAACATCACTATATCGTCGATGCGGTTGAGAAACTCTGGGGCAAAGGCTTTGTTGAGAGCCTTGCGTATCACTCCCTGGCTCACCTCACGGTCATCGGCCGGACGGGTATTGAATCCTATGCCGCTGCCGAAGTCCTTGAGCTGACGCGATCCGATGTTGGATGTCATTATGAGGACTGTGTTCTTGAAATCAATACGTCGGCCGAGCGAGTCGGTGAGACGCCCCTCGTCCATGACCTGGAGCAGAAGATTGAATACGTCGGGATGTGCCTTCTCTATCTCGTCGAGCAGCACGATGGAGTAAGGATGACGGCGCACCTTTTCGGTGAGCTGTCCGCCCTCCTCATAACCGACATATCCCGGAGGCGCACCGACAAGACGCGACACCGTAAACTTCTCCATATACTCGCTCATGTCGATACGTATCAGCGAGTCGGACGAGTCAAACATATACTCGGCCAGCTTCTTGGCCAGGTGGGTCTTGCCGACGCCGGTAGGTCCGAGAAACAGGAATGTGCCGATAGGCTTGGCAGGGTCCTTCAGACCTATGCGGTTGCGCTGTATCGCCTTGACAATCTTCTCTATGGCATTGTCCTGACCTATTATCTGCGCCTTGATAGCCGGAGCCATCTCGCGCAGACGCTTACCTTCGGCCTGGGCTATGCGCTGGACGGGCACGCCGGTCATCATGGCCACAACCTCGGCCACCTTATCCTCATCGACAGTCTCGCGCATGGTGGCGAGTTTCTCCTGCCACTCGGCATTGGCCGTGTCGAGCTGCGCCTTGAGCTGCTGCTCACGGTCACGATAGGAGGCGGCCTTCTCAAAGTTCTGAGCCTGGGCGGCACGTAGCTTCTCGGCAGCGGCCTCATTGATCTCCTGCTCAAGCTCCTCGATGGCGGCCGGCACAGCGATATTGGTCACATGCACTCGGCTACCAGCCTCGTCCATGGCATCAATAGCCTTGTCGGGGAAATTGCGGTCACTGATGTAACGTTCGGTGAGCGACACACACGCGTCGAGAGCCTCGGGTGTATATATTACATTATGGTGGGCCTCATACTTCTCGCGTATGTTGTCGAGAATCACACGCGTCTCCTCGGGAGTGGTCGGCTCGACCATTACCTTCTGGAAACGACGCTCGAGGGCACCGTCATTCTCAATGTTCTTGCGATATTCGTCGAGCGTCGTGGCACCTATACACTGTATCTCTCCGCGTGCCAGCGCAGGTTTGAGCAGATTGGCGGCATCCATCGAGCCGGCCGCGTTGCCGGCACCGACTATGGTGTGGAGCTCGTCGATAAACAATATCACATTCTTGTTTTTGGCGAGTTCGTCAAGAATACCCTTGACACGTTCCTCAAACTGTCCGCGATATTTCGTGCCGGCCACAAGCGAAGCCATGTCGAGCGACACCACACGCTTGTCAAAAAGTATGCGCGACACCTTGCGGCGCACGATGCGGAGAGCGAGCCCCTCGACAATGGCCGACTTGCCCACTCCCGGCTCACCGATGAGCACCGGATTGTTTTTCTTGCGACGGCTGAGTATCTGGGCGAGACGTTCGATTTCGACATCACGGCCCACCACAGGGTCAAGACGATTGTCCTCGGCAGCCTGTGTCATGTCATAACCATACTTATCGAGCATCGGAGTGTCCGATCCGCTCCGACCACCAGCACTCTGCGGCTGACGCGTACGGGCTGCATTCTCGCGGCCTGACGGAGCTCCTGAAGCGGGAGCTGAATCCTCGTCTTCATCCTCCTCGTCATCCCCGTCACCCTGCAGACTCATGGGCCTGTCGGCTCCGGCCGACAGCATACGGTAAAGCGACTCGTATGTCACTCCGGCACGTCGAAACGGTTCCATGAAAGCCGAGTTCTGGGCATCAGAGTTATGAAAGATAGCCAAAAGCAGATGTACCGTATCGACCACATTGCTCTTAAGCATGCGGGCCTCAAGTACGCTCAGTTTGATAATACGGCTGGCAAGGTCGCTGAGCGACACATCGGCCACAGCCACATTACCCGTGTAGCCGCTCTCGGCGGCGGCATTGAAGAGGTCACGGTCAAGAGTCTCCTGCAACTGAGCCACGGGACTGCCCTTTGAGGCGCGGTCCACAAGCGCGGCAGCCTCCGACTCCTTGTCGGAGATCAGCGCGAGCAGCAGATGCTCAGGCATGACATAACGACTGTTATGACGCGCGGCAACTGCCGGGGTCGAATTGACCGTTTCCTTAAATTTTTGTGAATATACTGTTTCCATCTATTGTCCTTTGTCAAAAATTCAGTGATGAGTGTTATGTCTTTTAATTATAACAAAAACCATGCCAAAAAGTGCACTTAAAAACATTTTTTTGAAAGTTTACGACCGCTCAACACATTCTCCTCGCAAATATAACACTTATTTTGTGATTTCACGCTTTTTTACTAAAACGACTTAAGGGCATCATATAGCCTGTGGACCGGGAGCCCCATCACATTATAGAAACTTCCGGTAATGCCACATATGGCAGCAGCACCTATCCATTCCTGGATGCCATAGGCCCCGGCCTTGTCAAGCGGCCTGTAGCGGTCAACATAATAATCGATTTCGGCGTCAGTCAGCTCGGCAAACTCAACCTCTGACTCGGCACTGAACGTCTCACATCTCTCCGACGTCCTCACGGTGACACCAGTCACCACCGTCTGTACCCGCCCGGACAATCTGCGCAACATGGCCCGGGCATCCCCCTCATCGCGCGGTTTACCCAGTACTTCTCCGTCGAGTATCACTACCGTGTCGGCCGTAATTACAAGACGCCCATCCAGCTCCGCGAGCGGGAAAGCATCGGCTTTAAGACGCGACAGATAACCCGGCACTTGTCGGGCCGGCATACCTTCGGGCACTTTCTCGTCAACAGGATGAGATGTGTCGACCGTAAAACTCAGGTCAAGCAGCCCGAGCAATTCCCTTCGGCGTGGCGAGCCGCTTGCAAGCACCACGCTGAACCTATCAAGATTTTCAAGTGGATGAAACATATTTTTATCAATTTTCACGCAAATATAACACTAAATTCGCTATTTCACATCATCCTCTCCGGCACTCGGCTTTACATACTTTTGTTAAATCTTGTCACATTTTTAATATCTGATGCAAAAATCGCACACTTTCAGCAGAATTATACACTGTTTTTGGCTATAAGTTTAGAAAATTTTACATTTTTACTAATTTTTCTTGTTTTTTACATTTTTTATTCATTACTTTGCATCCATAGGTCAACTACACACTACAAGTGGTGGATTGCACATATATCCGCTCATCGCGAACACATCGTTATCACACCAATCATTAATATACATCAAAAAATCAAAAGCATGAAGAGAATCAGAATGCTATTAACGGCCTCATTCACTGCTTTCTGCCTGTTGTCGGGGGGGATAAACTCTCTTGTGGCACAGACAGTTACAGCCAGAGGTACTGAAGAATCGAAAATAAGTGTGTATCGCGGAGTCGTGATTGACGACGAAGGTGACCCACTGCCCGGTGTCTCAATTACAATCGTAGGGAAAAAAGGATTGGGTACAGCGACCAATGTAGATGGTGAGTTTTCAATTCGCTACAACCAGCCCAAATGCGTAATACAATTCAGCTATGTCGGCATGAAAACCCAACAGGTCAGGGCCATAGCCGGTAAGCGCATGACCGTGCAGCTCGAGACTGACGCCCAAGTCATAGGCGAAGCCGTTGCCAACGGTATCTACACCCGCAACATCGAGAGCTTCACAGGTTCGGTATCGACATTTAACAGTGATGATCTCAAGATGATCAGTGCCAACAACATCCTCAAGAGTCTTTCAGCACTCGATCCATCAATCATCATGCCAGAAAACACCCTAATGGGTTCCGACCCCAACACACTCCCCTCGCTAACCATCAACGGTGAGATGAATCCCCAGGCACTCGCCCAGGAGTATGAGACCGACCCCAACCAGCCACTCTTCATTCTTGACGGATTTGAAAGCACACTTCAGGCAATAAACGACCTCAACATGGACCGCATTGAAAGCATCTCTATTCTTAAAGATGCCTCGGCAACAGCCATCTACGGTTCAAAGGCTGCCAACGGTGTAATCGTTGTCGAGACCAAGAAACCTGAAGCCGGACGCCTCCAGCTCAGCTACAACGGCTCGCTGCAATTGGCATGGGCCGACCTCAGCGACTATAACCTCATGAACTCTGAACAGAAACTCCAGTTTGAGCTTCTGTCAGGTGTATATGGCGAACTTGACAGCAACGGTCTGCCTATCGGCGAGACCAACCGCAACAGCTATTTTGGCCGTCGTCGACTCGTCGACATGGGCCATAACACCTATTGGATGAATGAACCTCTGAGAACTGCTGTAACCCAGACCCATAACGTATATATACAAGGCGGTGACCAGTCTTTCCGTTACGGAGCCGGCCTGTCATACAGCAAAAACGAAGGTGTCATGAAGGGCTCTAACCGAGATATCATCAACGGCAATATAAACCTGACATATCGAGTTGACAATTTCAACTTCACCAACCAGACTACCATAAACAGTGTAAGTTCGGCTAATGAGACCGTTCCTTTTAGCAGATTCGCAGAAATGAATCCGTTTTATGCAAAATACGATGCTGCGACAGGAGAGCCCCCAAGATATGTCTATGTCGACGGTTCAACCTATTATTGGAATCCTGTCTATGATATGCTTCAGAACAGTTTCAAAAAAGGTGATATAACGACCGTAACAAACAACTTCCAGTTTGAATGGCGCGCCACACGTCAGCTCCGTCTCCGTGGTAATCTACAATATCAGATGCAAAAGACAACCAACGAGTCATATACATCGCCTAATGAAACATCACAATATTCCAATCCGGAGAAAGGTCTCTATTATAACAGTAATTCCTCAGCAAACAGCTACACTGGACGTATCAACGCCACATACGGTACAGCCATTGGTCTGCATACAATCAATGCCGTCGGCGGCATGCAGTTCTCCGAAAGAAACAATCGCTCATACTCCTTCTCTGCTCAAGGCTACACCAGTGACACTTTCTGGAATCCCAACTTCTCATCAGGCTATCCACAGGGAGGTAAACCCAACTCGACCGACTCAAAGACCCGCAACGTCAGCTACTATGCCAACGGCAACTATTCCTATGATATGAGATACCTCCTCGATTTCAACTGGACTCTCAGCGGAGCCTCACAGTTTGGCATCGACGACCCCTTCACCCCGACATGGTCGGTAGGTATAGGCTGGAACATTCACAACGAATCCTGGTTCAAGACCTCCAGTCTGATAAACTATCTCAAGGTAAGAGCATCATATGGCAACCCCGGTAACCAGAACTATGACGCAAAACTCGCTGCCTCCATATATGACTTCTACAACGATTATTCCAACCCGTTCGGTATAGCCAACATCATATCACAGTGGGGCAACAGCGGTCTCAAATGGCAGAAGACCAATACATATAACGTCGGCTTGACAGCTACCATGCTTGACAACAGGCTCTCTTTCAATGCCGACTACCAGATACGTAAGACTGATCCCCAGCTCGTACGCATCGATCTTCCAGGCTCGACCGGTGTCACATCGGCACCCATGAATGTCGGCGGAACTGACAACCGTTCCATAAGCCTCTCAGCCACATTCTATATTATCAAGAAATATAATTTTAACTGGTATGTAAGCGGCAACATGAACCACTATACTACCAATTATTATGGTATAGGCAACATTCTGGAACAATATAACGAAGCCGGACGCACAAGCACATCGCTGTTGCGAATGTATGACGGAGCAAGCACCTCTGGTCTGTATGCGGTACGTTCACTCGGCATTGATCCCGCTACAGGCAATGAAATGTTCCTGAAGAAAAACGGTACGCCGACATATGAATGGAACTCTGACGACGAAGTGCTCGTGGGCGATTCCAATCCCGATATCCAGGGCAACTTCTCTACATCATTCCTATACAAAGGCGTCACTTTTGGAGCATCATTCTCATTCAAGATGGGCGGAGATGTCACTCTCAGCACTCTGATGAACAAGGTGGAAAACATCTCAGGCAGCAGCCTCAACAAAAACCAGGATGTCAGAGCATTGACCGACCGCTGGAAAAAACCCGGCGACATAGCCAAATACAAACGTATCGACGATACATCGGCATCACATATCACCACCCGCTTCATCAAGACTGAAAACACTTTCAGTTGCGGTTCAATCAATATCGGTTACCGTACATCGACAGCCAAATTCCTCAACACTATTGGAGCGACATCTTTTGACATACGTTTCTATATGAACGACATCTTCCGCATCTCCAATATCAAGGAAGAGCGTGGTCTGAGCTATCCGTTCCAGCGTTCATGCTCCATGTCATTAGGCCTCAGCTTCTAATACTTATTCACAAAAACGAAATCTCATGAAAAAAATATTCATAACAGCTGTCACTTCAGCCCTCATGACCCTTTCGCTCTCTTCTTGTGCCGACTGGCTGAAAGTAGAGATGGAAGACAAAATCATGGAGCCTGTGCTATTCAGCAAATACACAGGATATGTATCCGCGCTCAACGGTGTATACGTCAGTCTGAACGACTACTATACTAACTCCGAGCTGACAAATATCCTTGATGTAATGGCTCAGTATTATTATGTCACCGATGACAACAACCATAAATATCGTTTGTACCAGTCTTTTGACTTCAACGACATCGGTGTAGAATCAAAGAACGAGTCGCTTTGGAATCAAGGCTATACAATCATAGCGAATACCAATACCATCCTCAACCATCTGAGTGACATCAACGACACCCCGCTCACACAGGCTCAATTCGATCTGTTGCGCGGCGAGTCACTGGCACTCAGAGCTATGTTACACTTTGACATCCTGCGCCGCCACGGAGCCATTTATGCATTGAATCCTGATGCGGAAAGCATACCTTATCAGGATGACACAAGCCGCGAAATCAAACCATTTCTTTCCAACAAGGAAGCCATGGAAAAGATTATCGCAGATCTGACCGAAGCCTCAACCCTGCTGAAAGACTCCGACCCAATTATCACAGAAGGTATAAAAGACACCCAGACCGAAGATAACGGAGTGTCCAGTTACGACATGTCATTCCGACAGCTGCGCCTCAACTACTATGCTGTACAGGGCCTTCTCGCAAGAGCATACCTCTGGATGGGTGACAAAGCCAATGCTTATAGAATTGCCAAAAACGAGATCATAGACAAGGTCAACACCGAGTCACTCCAAGTATTTCCTTGGGTTACGGCCGATCAGGTAAGCGATGACGGACGCCCCGACCTGCTCTTCTCCCCTGAAGTCATGTTCTCGCTTTACAACAACAATCGTAGGAAATTCAATGACAACACTTTCTCGAGCACTCTGTCATTAGGCAACCGTCTCACATTCTTTGGAGAGAACAAAGAAGATTCAAAAGTTGCACTTCTGTATGAATATCCTAACGATTACAGACGTAATCAATGGACTGTTGCAGAACCAACTGTGGGCTCAGACGACGACAGCACCCAGGGCACAACTCTTTGCCTGACAAAATTTGAGGATTTCAAATCAGGTGCTCTCGAAGCGACATACCGCTATATCATACCAATGATACGTATGAGCGAGATTTATCTCATTGCCGCAGAAGCCACAAGCAACAGAGAGGAAGCATTTGACCTGATTGATGAAATCAGAATTCACCGCAACTGTCCTAATCTCGACAGGACACAAAACTTTAATGATGCTCTTCTATACGAATTTGCCGGAGAAATGATCGGAGAAGGCCAGCTCTACTTCTTCTACAAACGCCGCCAGAATACATTCGTAATCAGCCGCACCGGCACTTATGACTACAGCATGCAACTCAACAACTATGTGTGGCCCATTCCGGAAGGAGAGATCAGCAAGCGTGGACAAACTGGTAAATAACGAATCAATAAGATTATCACAATGAAAAAGCTTATATATCTTGCAGGACTTCTGTCAGTCTCTATGCTTTGGAATGCCTGCTCAAAAGAGGATATCGACACTTACAGCGGTGACAACGCTCTTTATTTCGCTCAACAATGGGGCGTATCATACTGGGTAAACAACATTGACCTCAACAGCGGAAGCCGCAACCACCATCAGGCATATTCCAAAATAGGATTTGGCGGCATGATTGAAGAGGATTCACTGCTTCGTCTCAACATTCAGGCGTCCGGTTTTGTCAAGGATTACGACCGCCATTTCAGCGTTGAGGTCGTTCAAGACAGCACTACAGCCATTGAAGGGGTTGAGTTTGAATTAGTCGATCCTATTGCCGATGCTGTAATACCGGCAGGAAAAACCAATACTAAAATCAGGATACAGTTCCACAAGACCGAGCGCATGAATGACGAAAACATCATGCTTCAGCTACGCATTGTCCCTGGTGAGCATTTCGTACTGCCATTCGACGGCGATGGCTATGGCAAACTGCCGATTTATCACAGTACTGCCGAGATGCTTAATGAATACAATCATCTCAATCTTGACCCCTCGGTCCACAATATATTCATAAACAACTTCCTCTCGTGTCCCCCCGACTGGAAAGATCGATTTATGGGTATATGGTCGGAAACAAAATTCCGCCTTTTGCTTGACATGACCGAAGAGCGACTCGGATGGAATGTCGCAACATGGAACGATCCCGAGAGTATGTGGCCGCCGGCAACCAGATACAAAATGCCTCAAGCTCTGCTCGCCGACTATCTGAAAGAACAATACCAGAAAGGACGTGAATACTGGGTCTTGGATCCCGACGGCACTATGATGTGGGTTCCGGATCAGAATCTGCCATGGGGTGAGGATGCCCGACCCGAAAGCATGGAAGGCAATTAATAGTTCATCATCATAACAACCACTTCATATTATGAAATCAAAAATATATATCCCGCTCCTTGTCCTTGCAGGCTTTATGACAGCCTGTGTAGAGGACGAAGGCAGCTACACTTATACACCGGTCAATGAAATCAACATTGACGGCATTGAGGATACATATTATGGCATGGCATACAGCGATGTCATAGAGATCACCCCCAATATCACAGGTTCGGTCAAAGGTGAAGACATATCGGACTATGAGTATACATGGTATCGCTGTCGTTCCGGTCATGTTCATGACACAATCAGTCATGAAAAAGATCTTGTATGGCCTGCACAGGCTTCACCCGGTACTCATACTTTTTATCTCTCTGTAAAAGACAATGCAACAGGATATGAGAAAAACTACAGCACATCCATACAGCTCTCATCTCCTTTCTCTCGAGGCTTCCTCATATTAGGCAACCGTCCCCACACCGACAATCTGGTCGGACTTGATATGCTGGCAATTCTGAACGGCCGAAACGACACCATATATGCCAAAGATGTTTTTGACAACTCGGAGCATCAGTTGAAAAACGCAAAAGCACTTATCTATACAGGCAATATGCGTCTCAACCGTTTCTATCTTCAGACCGAAGATGCGACATACAACCCGTCATTCACCACTGAATTTGAAACTCTTGGAAAAGAATTTAACGACTTAGGTTTGATCGAATGTCTTGAACCGCACAAAGTCCCGATGAAACTGATGGATGTCGGCATGAGACAAGGCGTACACACCGCAATGCCTCTGTCATCCCTGCCACGTGCATATATTACCGAAGACCTCGCTTTCGCTCATAAAGGTACAGAGAGCATGAACCTGGCATTAAACCGTTACAGTGCCTACTCAAAGGATTATTTCAAATTCCATCCCTACCTTTTCTACAATACTCGAAAAAGGCTCAGTCACGTAACAAATGACTACGGTAATGCCCTGACCCCGATATTATTGTATGATGTGGATTATAACTGTTTCTCCTATATGCACGGTACAGCTCTGCAGTTTACCCATATGGTGCAGGTGCAGAACACAGCTCCATTGTTGCAAAACAATATCTACATGATGAACCAGCCTAATGGCCGTACAATCGTCTATGGCGAAAACGACTATTATCGCTCAAATGGCCGATGCTATGCCATTATGAAAGATAATGACGACAGATATTTCCTCTATCGTTTTGTTTTAGGAATGCCGGGTATGGGATTCGCGACCCAGCCCACCATTTCCGATCCTTACGGCTGTGAGCTGAAAGTGGCTGAAATAACCAATTTCCTTCAGAGAGAGCACATGTTCTTCGCTTCCGGAGCCGCATCTCAGATGTATTACTCGGTAGGCAATACACTGTATGCCTACGACTACGTAAGCAAGAAACTCGGCAGCAAAACCTTTGATGGACACATCACATATCTCGCACCCGAGGTGTGCAGTATCCGTAACGAAATCTCACACTATTGGGTAGCGACATTTGACGGAGATAAAGGACATCTCTACAAAATGAAGACTGTTGACAACCCCAACCAGATTGAATTTATGGAACTTGAAGGACAAGACTGGGAAATCGATCTTGAAATCAAGTCTGTGCTCTGGAAAGCCGGTTCATTCTATTAATGAATAAAACCATCTATAATCCATACTAATCACATGCCCGGAAAAGTAGTAATCCACAATCTTACTTTTCCGGGCATTTTTACAGAATAATTAACTTACATAATGTTAAACCTTACCTGATTACTCAGGTCTAATATCCATATACAAATATTTTCCCGTCACTCTATTTGTAAATCAACGAATATTTACTACTTTTGAGAAGCCTTAACGAAACACCATTCATCCGATCATCACACCATTATTAAATACAACTTATGAAAAAGTTTTTTGCTACATTGCTCATGGGAGCAGCCGTACTGACAGGTTCGGCACAGACCGAGTTTCGTCACATTTCTTTTGATGAGAGTCTCGCTGCCGCCAAGCAGGAGGGCAAGCTCGTGTTTATCGACTTCTTCACCACATGGTGCGGACCATGTAAGATGATGTCGTCCAAGACATTCCCCCAGAAAGAGGTAGGTGACTTCATGAACGCCAAGTTCATCCCCCTCAAGATGGACGCTGAGAAAGAAGGTCTTGAGCTCGCTAAAAAATACGGAGTGACCGCCTATCCCACCTATGTAGTGATTGATGCCAACGGTAAGGAAGTAGCCAAATTCTCAGGCTACATGGACGGCACTCGTTTCATCGACAAGGTCAATGTCGCGCTCGACCCCGAACAGCAGCCAGAACGCATAAAAGCACGCTATGAAAAAGGCGAACGCACACCCAAACTCGTGCACGCCTACGCCATGCAACTTATGGAGCAACGCAAAGAGAAAGAAGGCTTTCAGGTAATTGACGATTATTTCAACTCACTCAGCGACGCCGACCGTCTCAAGCCCGAAAACGCCTTCATATTCACGGTCTTCACCATCGACATGGACAACGACCGCGCCCGCTTTATGGAAGCCCACCAGACAGAATTTCCCGCCGAAGTACGCAAGGATGTCGACCGCAAGCTCCAACGTCTCTACAGCGAAGTGCTCAGCTCCTACTTCTCAGGCTTCATGTTCCGTGAAGGCAAGTATGATGCCGCCGAGTTCAACAAACTCAAAGCCACTCTCGCCAAACTCGGTCTCGAAAGAGAAGAAAACAAGGTCATCTATGAATTTATCGAAAAACGCCCAGGCAGCACCGACATAGAGTATCTCGACTATATCATAGCCAACTATGACCGTCTGCCCGCCGACCGTCAGGCCAGCCTCATCTTCAACCTCGCACGTCTCGTAGCCCCCGACACACCCGAGACCAAGGTTGGTATCTCCAAATTTATCCGCTCCAGGCTCTCAACCCTCACACCCGTCGCAATCCAGTTTGCCGGACGCACACTCCAAGGCGTAGAGGAATAAACTGATTTCCCACCCACTATGTTCAAGATGAGAAAACATTCGGAATAACCAACTGATACAAAAGGACAAAAGTCGCAGGAGCAACAAAAGTTTTTTCACAATGATTATCTCATAAAACTCTTTTGTCTCTTCTGTAACTTTTGTTCTTTTGTGTACACATCCGATGCTATCTCCTATAGACCATCCACACACAATAATCATGCATTATAAATCAACCATCACCCTGGCCGTTATGCTTCTGCTCATGGCCGCCGGCGTCACATCGGTCAAAGCCGAGGACAACCTCAACTATTACGATCATGCCGCGATGGTCGAGGCTGCCACGGCCAAACTGCGCGCCTATCTCAAAGCCAATCCGTCAGTCTCGGCCGACTCTCTGCGCTCCAATGTGATCAATGACCTCACCGACGGCCCCGTTGGCAAAGCCCGCGAACTCACCCCGGCTCGCAAAAAGAAACTCACCTCGGCCCAGGTCTATGACGTAGCTGTGCGCAGTTCTTTAATATTCGGCAAGATGGAGCACAGCGACTTTATCAAGTCCGACTCCGCCTACAAGACTGCATCAGCCGTAGCCCTGACACCCGACGGCATCTGCGCCACCAACTATCATGTAGTGGCTGACGTTATACTCGCAGGCTCGCTCGGACGCACCAACAAAAACGACGAGATGCGCTTTCTCATGGACTACGAAGGCAACGTCTATCCCGTCACAGCCATCCTTGCCGCCGACCCGCTCAACGACTGGGCCATAATCAAGGTCGACCCTTGCGGACATCCCCTCACCCCCGCCCCCGTCGGCGGTGACATACCTGTAGGAACTCCCGTCTACTGTCTGGCCAGCCCATCCGGATCACACTTCCATTTCACCGACGGCATGGTGTCAAACCGTACGCGCACCACCAACAAACGCACAGGCTTCACCACCTACACGCTCGAAATCACATCCGACTATGGAGTCGGAGCCAGTGGCGGACCGATATTTGACGAATGTGGCAACCTCGTGGCCCTCGTGAGCTCTACATTCTCGCTCTATGCCCAGCCCGAGCAATACCGCAACTTCCAGATGGCCTACAAAAAGACAGTCCCTGTGTTCCTCATCAAAGAATGTTTCAAATAATCCCCCTCCACGACATGAAAACCCTATTCACAGCCATAGCACTTACAGCGGCCATTTCATTCAACTGTGCGGCCCAGCAACCCGGCCGACATGGAGGCGGTCAGCAGCAACAGCAGCAGAAAAACGAGGAAATGAAGGCCAAACTCAAAGAAGAGGCCGCCGCTTATTATGCCAACGCCGACACTGCCGAATATGGCGTGCGCTACCGCTTCAAATACAAATACAACAAGGCTCGCAACCTCTCCTATGAGGAAGACCGCATGGTGCTCATACGCCCTGAGATGACGCTCGACATGAGCTATGAAGGCATGGGCGAAAACCGCTGGCGCATCAACAATCCTGACTCGCGCGGAGGCGACCCATCGCTCGCCTATCACCTCACCCCCTCCTACTATTTTTATTATCCCGAGACCGGCCGCATGGTCCAGACCTATCGCATAATCGCCGAAGAATTCAAGCTCTCCGACTCAACGTGTGCCAACAAATGGGACATCACGTCAGAGGAAAAGAAAATCGGCGAATACAACTGCCGTAAAGCCACGCTCGAGAAAGACGGACGCAAGTGGACAGCATGGTTCACCACCGATCTGCCCCACCGCGGAGCTCCGCGCACTCTTGCCGGACTCCCCGGAGTAGTGCTCGAAGCCTCCGATGCCGACGGCGAAGTATGCTGGATGTTCAACGGACTGCTTGCCGGAGAACCCGAAAGCAAGCTCTACATCAAATTTCCCGACACATTCTCACCCGTCTCACCCGAAAAATTCCCCAAGATTGTGCGCATGTTTGCCCTCTCCGACGGCAATCATCTCCAGTCGTCAGGCGTGATGGACATGCGTCAGGGCCACTATCCCGAGAAATACCGTCCCTCGACCGGCATCCACGCCCTCAACATCGACAATCCCATCGAACGCCGATAGTCCACGAGGTAAAAAACCTCAGACAAGACATAAGAGTCAAAAATCACTGCGTCGCGGTGATTTTTGACTCTTATGATATTTTATCTCCGCCATCTTTCCGCCCGCATAGAGCCAGCAACGGCTTAATTATTTTGACACGTCTGCGTTTTTTTGTAATTTTGCCATGCAAAACGCATAAAATCAGTCCGAACCCCACCCCATCGGCACGCGTTTTATCACAAGAAATAATCATCAATATTGATATGTCACAACTAATCGCAATAGTGGGTAGGCCCAACGTGGGCAAATCGACCCTTTTCAACCGCCTCACCCAGACCCGCACTGCCATCACCAACGACGAGGCAGGCACCACGCGTGACCGCCAGTATGGCAAAGTGGACTGGAACGGCAAAGAATTTTCAATCGTCGACACCGGCGGTTGGGTAGTCGGCAGCGAGGACGTGTTTGAGAGCGAAATCAACAAACAGGTACACCTCGCCATAGAGCAGGCCGACGAAATCCTCTTTGTGGTCGACTCAACCAACGGTGTCACTGACCTCGACGACCATGTAGCCGAGATACTCCGTCGGTCCACCAAGCCCGTAATCCTCGTGGCCAACAAGGTCGACGCCGGCGACTCGCTCTACAACATAGCCGAGTTCTACGCCCTCGGCCTCGGCGACCCCTACGGAGTATCAGCCGTCAGCGGCTACGGTACAGGCGACCTGCTCGACGAAGTCGTAGCAAAGATGCCCGAAAAGGATGACGATGAAGCCGCACACCTTGAGGACATCCCCAAGATATGCATCGTCGGCCGCCCCAACGCAGGCAAATCGTCGCTCGTCAATGCTTTCATGGAGCAGGAGCGTCACATCGTCACCGACATCGCAGGCACCACACGCGACTCCATCTACACACGCTACAACAAGTTCGGCTTCGACTTCTATCTGGTCGACACCGCCGGCATACGCAAAAAGACCAAGGTCAACGAAGACATCGAATACTACTCCGTCATCCGCTCCATCCGTGCCATCGAGGCCTCCGACGTGTGTGTGCTCATGATTGACGCCACCCGCGGCATCGAGTCTCAGGACGTCTCCATCTTCTCGCTCATACAGCGCAACAAGAAAGGACTCGTGGTTGTGGTCAACAAATGGGACCTTGTGGAAGACAAGAGCAAAGAATCGATCAAGCACTACGAAGACGCCATCCGCTCGCGCTTCGCACCCTTCACCGACTTCCCCATAATCTTTGCATCGGCCCTTACCAAGCAGCGTATATTCAAAGTGCTCGAGACAGCCCTCAACGTGTGTCAGAACCGTCAGCGCATCGTCCCCACCTCACAGCTCAACACCACCATGCTTGAGGCTATTGCAGCCTATCCGCCACCAGCCAACAAGGGCAAATTTGTCAAAATCAAATATGTGACAATGCTCAAAGGCTCACCCATACCCACATTCATATTCTTCTGCAATCTTCCCCAATGGGTCAAAGAGCCATATCGCCGTTATCTCGAAAAAAAGATACGCGAAAACTGGGACTTCCACGGCACACCCATCAACGTATACATGCGCGAAAAATAATCGCAGCCACACTTGCTGCTACATTGTATAAATAACGAGAGATGCAACCGGTCTTCGGTTGCATCTCTCGTTATTTATACAATAATCACTCTCTATCAGAGCTCACTCTCGCCATAGCGGTGATAATCAAAACTGTCCACGTCGATATACCCGCCCGGAGCTGAAGTGGTCGAATAGTTGTATATGGCAAAACGCTGTCCCATAAACAGCAGACGGTAATCATACTTCATCTGATACTCCTTGCCTATGTCTGTCCACGACTTGCCGTCGGTGCTGTACTGACACACAGCCCTGTCTCTGCCGAGGCGGAAATCACCCTTGATGCGCAGATACAGCCTGTCACTCTTGAGTGACACCGACTCCTCATCCTCATTGTCAACAGCCATTATCACCTTGCTGCCCGGATGAAAGCTGACCTCGGTATTATGCTTCACCAGCGACTTACGGCCATCGGTCATCCTTACCGACAGAAGTGTCGAATGACCGTTGAAAGCACCAAATCCGGCCACATCGCCATCCTTCATGCCCGAGAGGTCGAGACATACAGAGCCCTCACACCCGGGACCCTCCATGCGCTGAGTCAGAGTGTTGACCGCATCATATATGCTGCCGGCCTTACGTGATGTCTTCAGCCGCAGATAGCCCGGACGTTCGGTCAGCGACCATGAAGAGTTGTCAGGACAATGATTCCACTGCCAGTGATAACCCAGAGTGTCAGCCTCAAATCCATCAGCATCCACGAGCTTGCCTGCCGTCGACAAGTCGGCCTTATATTCGATAGACAGGGGAACACGTCCGTCACTGTTTCCAAGCATCGGCCAGCCGTCAATCCAGCGACACGGCGAGAGTGTGAGCACACGGCCTACGGCTCCGCGGTCCTGGAATATTACACCCCACCATTTGCCATCGGGTGCATCGACTATAGTGCCCTGGCCCACATAGGGAAATCCTGCAAAATTGTCCTCAAGCACCACCATACGTTCATAAGGGCCGGTAATCCTGTCGGCACGGTAACACAACTGACGGCGCGGACGTCCCGAAGGCCAGTTTATGACCATGGCGTAATACTTACCGTCATGCTTTATCACACGGCTTCCCTCATGCAATCCAGCCGTCTCCTCGTCGGGACGTATCACTATCTCATCGACTCCGCCCTCTTTCACATCGCTCAGGTCGGGATTAAGTTCGGTGAGACGGATGTCGCCCGAGCCGGAAAACACATACACACGTCCGTCGTCGTCAAAAAACAACGACGAGTCATGAAAATGCCTCGGACGGCTCACCACACTCCACGGCCCGGCAGGATTCTCGGCCGTATATATGTACGATTTATACGGATGGTCGTTGGGCGAGAACAGCGCGTAAAAGCGACCGTCATGGTAGCGCAGCGATGTAGCCCATTGCCCCTTGCCATACACCGTCCCGCCATCGAGACGATAGGACGGAGTGTCTTCGAGCGTATCAAATACATAGCTTATCACCTCCCAGTTGACAAGGTCACGCGAATGCATAACAGGACATCCCGGCATCAGGTGCATGGTGGTCGATACCATATAATAATCATCCCCAACCCTTATCACATCGGGATCAGGCACATCGGCCCACATCAGCGGATTGGTCATGGTCGCTGATACTCCGCTATTGTCGGCGGCACTGACCGTCAGTATACCCGACAGCAGCATGGCTATCGGCAGCAGTCTTATTTTCATCGGTATATTGTTTTTGTATTGGATTTTGTCACTGTTTTTGTGCCATCATTTGTTTTTCTTTCCGAGGCTCATCACCGCCTCGGCATATCTGCGGCCGAGTTCACGATACCCCTCGGCAGTAAAATGGAGTCCGTCGGGCGCGCCCTTGCATCCGGCCGATGACACAACAGCCGAGTTGGGCACAGTCTCCGACAGCCTGTTGACTATCGGATTCATCGAGGCACAGAGTCCGCCCTCCTCCCCGGCAAGCATTTCACCTGCTATCAGAGGCACATTCTGCGGGTCGAGACCAAGGTCTGCTATAAGACGGTTGTAGATTTTACCCACCTTGTCAAGCCATGTGACATCGCCGGTGTTCGACTCACCCTGGTGCAGCAATATACCCTTGATTACTCCGCTGCGCTTTGCCTCACGAGCCATCCCGACAAGTCGTTTGTAAGGATTGCTGTCATACATGGCCGATGTGCCGCGCAACCAGTCAGGCCCCTCAGCCAGCACAGTCTCACACGAATCCGTGTCAAAAAGCTCTATTCTACAACCACCGACAGCCACATTGACCACACCGACCCTACTGTTCCGGGGCATTTTCTCCAGCAGTGCACGGCCGAAGTAATCGGCGGGGCAGAGGCCGGTGTTCTCGCGTGTCAGCGGAGGCACGGCACTATACCAACGACCCTTCTCGCGATTGAGAGCAGGCATATCCACCGCCGCCATCATCATGAAACGCGGGTCGATGCCACAGGTATCAACGGCCTCAAAAGGCGCGGCACCCTCCATATTGGACTGTCCGAAACACAGATAGACATGAAAGTCAGGGTCGGGACGGCCGGTGATGACAAAGCCGCCGTTGCAGGGCACGGTCACCTTCACACGCCCCTTCTTGTCGGCCCGACACTCGCGCATGCTGCCGTTGAGCGACTTATCGTCACTGTAAAGCGCGAGCGGACGTCCGCGCATCTCCTCAGGCAACTCTACCGAAATACTGTAAGGCTTCTCGCCGGCATTGACCCCGGCTATATACCATGTGTCACCGTGACGACGGCCGAGCACCACATACCGGCCCGGATAACCGTCGATATATCTCACCTCGTCCCACGTCGTAGGCACCGCCTTCATGAAATCCATAGCCCAGACGGGAGCGTCCTCAAGATTGTTTGGCGCGAGGGCAAAGTGCTGCACCGGGCTCTGAAACAGTATGGCCGTAGCCAAGGCAAACACATCGGAGGTGACGCGACGTGAGCCGCGAGGTGCATTATCGGCATTGTAATAACGGTTGAGCGCGCTGCCGCCGAAATCCATGCTGCCGACAGTATTACGCACAAACGGATGTATGCATGCATTCATGGCCTCGGCGTCACAGCTCCCTTGCGAGAAGTGCAAATTCTCGCTCGCAAGCACCGCCTCGCTCGCGGCATAGTTGGGATACATGCGTTCCCATCCGCGAGGCAGCGTGCAACCGTGAAATATCACCAGCAGCCCATAGTCGTTGGCATCGGCAAGTATGTCGTGATAGAGCCGCATGGTCTCCTGCTTGTCTCCACCGAAAAAGTCCACCTTGATGCCGCGTATGCCAATCTTACGCATCCACGCCATGTCCTTGCGACGCTTCACTATATCGTTCATAACGCCGCGCGGGCCTTGTGGAGCATCGTTCCAGCTACCGTTGGAATTATACCACAGATATAGGTCCACTCCTTTCGACTTGCCGTAACGAGCCAGCTCCGCTACCTTGTTATAGCCGATCTGAGCGTCCCACAGCGCGTCGACAAGCACACTTTCATAACCCATATCGGCCGCAAAGTCGATATATGCGCGCTGCTCGTCATAATTGCAGCTTGAGTCCATCTTTATGATCCAGCTCCACGTTCCGCGTCCGTATTCATACTTCTTGGAGGGCTCGTAGAGAGGTCTCACCACGTCAAACGCCACTGTAGTCTCCACTATCGGAGCTAATGAAGCTCCGATAGTCACCGTGCGCCACGGAGTCATGCCAGGCACCGACACCGAAGCCGATGTAGAGCCAAACCCGTTCATCTCGCCGGGCTGCGGATATGCCACCGTGTAAAGTCCGCCCTCTTGTCCGCTCAGATGTGAGGCGCAATAATCGCCGGCAATGCCTGTCTCCGACACGAGCACCCAGCCGGCATCACCGTTGCGAAACAGACACGGGAACGAATAACCCTCACCCCATCCGTTCTTGCCCGTTGAATCATCAAGCGTATAGGATGTCTCATAGCTCGGCGATGTGCGGGCAAAACCACCCATCGGCTTGCTCTGCGGACATAGAAATGTGGTCGTGCCCTCGGGCATCACGAAGCCCGTAGCCTCCGACTCCACCACGCAGCAACGCTCCTCGCCCTGAGGATGCAGACGGTAACGAAACGCCACATTATTGTCGCTCACTTCAAATATCACGTCAAACGCCGGTTTGCCGTCTCGCCCGAAAGTAAACTCGCGGCGATTGGCTCTGTATTCCACCCGGCTTTTCTTTATGTTAGGCAACGAATAGCTGTCGGCAACAGTCTGGCCGGGAGTATTGCCTACCAGACTGAGCGAACCGGTGAAGTCGCCCACATTGGTGCGCAGTCCGAGCGGCGACGGCATGACAAACCGTCTACCGTCATAGCTCACAGCATACTCAGGTCGCCCGTCAGTGTCAGTGACGGTCACGACTGTCTTTCCGTCGGGGCTACTCACCTCCTCCGATGCTGCAAACGCAACCATCGGAAAAGAGATGGCCGACAATATCAATCCTAAATTCAATCCTCTTTTCATATCTTCCTGATTATTATTTCTTCTTGAATATCAATGGCAGAAACTCATTAAGACATCTGCGCCAGGTGAGCCATTCGTGATGAGTGCCCGGCGATTCATAATATGTATGATTGATGCCGACACGCTTAAGCGCGGCCGAAATTTTATCACTGCCGAAGTTCTCCTCCGTGCCCATGCCGAGAAAGAGAGTGTCCACCCTGTCATTGAACGCTTTGCTGTCGGCAAACACTCCGTCATATATACTGTCAATCTTAGCTGGATCAAAAAACAGCGCGCCACTGAATGAGCCGATGTGCGAGAACTTGTCGAGATTTCTCAGAGTTATCTCAAGAGTCTCATGGCCGCCCCACGACAGTCCGGCCATAGCCCGGTGGTCACGATCGGAGAGCGTGCGGAAAGTTCTGTCGACATACGGTATCAGTTCGCCAAGCATTATAGGTGTGAACGAGGCTCCAAACTCGTCGCGCGATTCGCCCGGACGCGCCCCGTGGATATATCCGCAGTTGCCATAATCCATCACAACAATCATGGGGACACACTTGCCCGAAGCTATCTGATTGTCGAGAATATTGGCCATCATGCCCTGTTGATGCCATCCGCGCTCATCCTCGCCCATGCCGTGCTGAAGATAGAGCACCGGATAACGCCCGGTGACTGAGGTCTCGTACTCGGCCGGAGTATAGACATAACATCTGCGCTCGCCATTCTCAAGTGAGGAATAATATTTGCATTCTCTCACCTGTCCGTGGGCCACCGAGCGGTCAAACGTGTAATAGGCCGCTGCTTCGGCCGACTCGGGTATCTCTATGCCTCCGGCCATACGTCCGCATCCATAGAACGTCTCGGTGGCGGGGTCAACCACCGACACTCCGTCCACCACAAGAAAATAATAGTGGAAACCCTCGATGAGCGGTGGCGTGGTGACACTCCATGTGCCGTCGGCACTCCGGGTCATGTCATATTTGCGCCCGCATATATCCACCTTTACATCCTTGGCCTCGGGTGCATGCAACATAAACGAGACCCGCCGGTCGGCATCGACACACGGATATTTCGCCTCCGGCACATTGGTCACCGCAGGCTCTCCGGCATATGCCTGAAAGACACACAGCAGTGACATCATCAGGCCAAAAACAATCTTTTTCATACAGTCATATCTTTTTTACGCAGTCCGACTCCTCGCCAAAAAGATACGAGGGACGATAACCGCCGAAATCTACTATTATTTTCTCAAATACAATGCCCGGCTCCATCGGCTTGAGGTTTAGTCTCACACGTCGGCCGGCATCGCCGCGCGGCACTGCGAGACGCACCACCTTCTCGACAACCCTGCGGGCTACCGTGGGATAAAACACAGTATAGATATTCTCGGGAGCTTCGTTCAGATCACCGTTAAAATTGACCACCACAGGCTCCACTCCGTCAAAACCGACCGAATAACGGTGACCCTCCGTTCGGGCAAATGCCAGGGTCGACTTCACGACCACATGCACGTCCACACTGTCGACATCTGCCGGCACACACAACGAATAGCTTATCGATGCTCCGTCGACCGGTGCGGTGTAAGGCATCACCGCCATGCCCCCCTTGGTACGTCCTACATGCGGCAGTTCACACCAGCGTCCCTCTCCGTCAGGAGCCGTGGCCTCGCTGTAATGTGCGGCCTCCATGGCCACGCAGCCTTCGGCCAGCTCAAACTCATATCCGCCGCCTGACGCCGACTTGCAGTCTATGCGGTAAATCTCGGGAAGAGAGTCCTGCTTGAACGCATCGTTCCATGATGTATAGCCGATATGCTTCTGAGTCATCATGCCGTCCCATTTGCCGCCCGACATCACCTTATTATAATCGTTCATGAGCTCGGCATCACGGGCAAAACAACGCTCTACCCTATCGGCCCACAGGTTGGCCTCAGGCATGCCTCTGTGATACAATGAGTGGTTCATAGCCTGGGCATAATACATCTCATAGAGATTGGACATAAGTTGGAGCGGGAATAGTATGAATTGCTTGTAAGCGTCGCGATATTCCGGTTTCAGAGCAAGATACTGACGCAGAGCCTCGGCTTCAAGACGGGCATAATCGTCGGCCACACGACGCCACTCGCCCGTCTCGAGCGAATAGGTGGTGCGGTCAAGCATCTCGGGGGTCACGCGACCGTTATATTTGCACAGAAGATTGAATATACGGGCCGCCTCGCCGGCCTCTTTGTCGCCTAACTGCAAGGCAAAAAAGTCGCGCGTATGATCAAGGATATTCGAAGCGTCATAACGGCATGGATTCCACGCCATGTCTAGAAACAGTGTGATGGGATATTCCATCGGCTTGAGGTCGCCGACATTGAGTATCCACAGACGGTCGACACCGTATTCATAAGTCAGCCTCATCTGCTCCCACATGTTCTGCACGGGCGTGCAGTTGAGCAGCTTGCTGTTGCGGGGCGCACCCACGTAATCCACGTGATAATACATGCCCCAGCCTCCGGGGTGTTGACGCTCACGCTCGTCGGGCAGACGGCGCACATTGCCCCAGTTGTCGTCACACAGCAGCAGTGTCACATCGTCGGGCACCCTGAGCCCGGCGTCGTAATAATCAAGCACCTCCTTGTACAATGCCCACACCTGAGGTGTCTCCGAAGGCTTGCGGCCGGTCACTTTGCCGATAATTTTTCTTTGATTTTTTATCACCGACTCGAGCAGTTTCACGTCGGCCTCCGCACTCATGGCCTCGTCGCCGTCGCCGCGCATGCCTATAGTCACCACATCCTCGGTATCCTTCATGCGCTCCACTCCTTCAGTAAAAAATCGGTCGAGCACACGCTTGTTGGTCTTATAATTCCAGGCTCCGTTCTCCTTGCGCTTGCGGGCCCATTCCTGATGGTTCCGGGCCATCGGCTCGTGATGTGATGTACCTATGATCACACCCATCTCGTCGGCTGTGCGACTGTTGTCGGGGTCATCGGCATAGAAGGCCCACGACCACATAGCCGGCCAAAGAAAATTGCCGCGCAGACGCAACAGAAGCTCGCACACACGCGCATAAAACCTATGGTCGCCATAATTGGTGCCATAGGTATTCTTAACCCAGCCTGTCAGACACGGAGCCTCATCATTGAGAAATATGCCGCGATACTTCACCGCCGGCTCACCTGCCGTATAGGTGCCGCGCTTTATGGAGAGATTTTCGCGACGCGCCACAGGCACGTCCGCCCAGTCATACCATGGCGACACACCTATCTGCTCCGACAGCTCATAGATACCGTATATGGTGCCGCGTCGGTCGCTGCCGGCTATGACCAGAGCCTCGCCCACACCGTCAGCCGGATTTTTCACCATAGTCATTACATACTTCTCGCGATGTCCCTTGAGCTGACTACCGTCGAGCTTGCCCTCCGCGACCAGACGGTCTATCACCGGAGTGCCAAGAGTGCCGACTATGACTATACGTTCAGCCTTCACGATGTCCGACAACGGGGCCCGTGTGCCGCACACTCGTCCGAAATCTTCCGACAGATTGGACGCGGCTATTCTCACTCCCTTGTCATCCCTGTCGTCGACACAGACCGACACCGGCTTTGAATCGGAAATGAGTACAAAGCCGTCAGCCGACGCCTTGTCCGACACTATCCCCCGATGGTCGAGGGCCATGGCCGATGACGATGCGCCAAGCATTGTAATCGCCACACAAGCGTGCAAACATACACTCTCCAATATATTCTTCATTGTGATTATGATTGATGGTTTTTAGTCTCTACAAAATTACAATAATATTATATTAATTATAGAAAATCAATGTACTAACGGCATTGTGAATCGTCTATGCACATGTCTCTATGTAACATTTTCATTTCTCTTTGTAGATGCATATTTTATTTTTTTGTAACTTTGAACTGCTGCAATGAAATAATATTTAACTTTACGCTTGTATTAGTATGACCATGAAATCGTTTATCATTATCATTGCCTCTATTTTGACGTTTATGTTCCCAGCCATTCCGGCTTCAGGAAGCAACGGGAGCAGAGCTGTCAGACTTTTTTCCGATCCAGAACTCATCACCGGGCTCTACACATGTTTCTGTCTTGACAAGGACGGCATGCTGTGGATTGGTTCCGACACCGGGCTGTTGCGGTTTGACGGGAACTCCTACGACGTATATCGCCACGACGACAACAATCCCGGCTCGATAAGCGACAACCGCATACTTAAGATACTGTGCGATTCGCACGGCAACCTGTGGGTGGGAACAGCCAACGGGCTCAATCGCTATAATCCCGACACCGATACATTCTCACACATCACTCTTCCCGAAAAAGCCTTTGACGGCTACATCATCGGACTGATAGAGCAACACGACGGCACGGTCACATTTCTCGTGTCGGGTGTCGGTCTTTATGTGATAGACCATTCCGACGACATGCCAGTAGCCGTGAGATACCTTCCCAACACAATCGGCGAGAGAGGTTTCAGCATCCTTGCCAAAGGCTCTGACAAAAGCCTGTATCTGGGATGTCACAACGGCTCGATGTGCATAATCTCGCCCAACGGAAACGCCGAGTTCCGCAAAATATCGTCGGACTACATCACCGGCATAGTCGTGGAGAACGACAGCAGCATTCTTATAAGCGCAGTCAACGACATATACCGCTACGACCCGCAGACCGACAGGCTTACCGCACTCACCATCGACAGCCACAGCAAACTCCCCGTCAACAATATCACCTGCGGCAAAGACGGCACCGTCTATGTAGCCACCCAGGGCTCGGGACTGTGGAAAATACGTCCCGGATCAAATAAAGTCGAGAAAGACCTGTCACTCTATTCGCCACTCCACAACATAAACCATCTTAAAATCGGAGCCACCTACATCGACCCCAACGACAATCTATGGATAGGATGTAATTTCTATGGCGTAGGCATGGTGCCGTCGACACCTATCCCCTTCTTCTATCGCGGTATCAGGGATATCGTGTCGACTTTCAGCGGAGGTCTCAACACCCTGGCTTTTGTCGGCTCAAAACTGCTTGTAGCCATCGGTAACGGCACTATACTTATATTCAATCCCGACGGCTCCCTGAGCGCGAAAGCCATCGTGCCTACAGGCAATGACGCCACATCTATAATAGAAGGCTCTGACGGCTCGGCTCTTGTCGGGGTCGCAAACGACGGCATATACCGGCTCGAACTCTCAACCGGAAAAATGTCGCTCATGCTCCCCGTCGAAGGCAAATTTCCCGGCATACACCTCTGCATGGGTGCCGACGGCGACATCTTTGCAGGGGTGCACGGCATCGGACTTCTACGATACAACCCCTCTGATAAATCCGGCAAATGGTATTACAACGAAGAATACTTGGACCGGTTGACCAACAATTATATAGCCGGACTACACCTCTCGGCCGACAACAAAATATGGATAGGTCTGTATGGGGGACTCGCATGCTATGACTGCAAGGGCGATTCGCTGATGAGAATCGACCAGAGAGATTTTCTAAAAAGAACTACGTCGTCCTTCGAGGACGGTCCAGACGGCTCGGTATACATGGCCACTACTCTCGGTCTCATACATTATCATCCCGACAAAGGTGTGATACGCACTTATTCGACCGAGGACGGACTGTCCAACCACGAGATACGCTCGCTCACTACCGACCTCAACGGCAATCTCTGGCTCGGCACCATGCACGGGCTCTCCTGCATGCGGCACGGCTCCGACAAAATCATCTCCTATCACGGTGGATACGGACTGTATGAAAAGCGTTATCCTTACGCTGTCACCTCTCCGCTTGACGGCACCGTATATTTCGGCAGTGACGCCGGCATCACGAGCCTCAGACCGTCGAGCGTGACAACACCCGACCTCAACAACTGCAACGTCAAGGTGAGCGCGCTCTATGTCAACGGCTCGAGAATCTTTGCCTCATCCATGTCGGGCGACCGTCCCATCATCGACGGCAACCCGCTCTCGCCCTCAGCTCTCCATCTCTCCCACAAGGACAACACTCTCATGATGCGGCTGTCGACACTTGATTTCCGCGACGCCTCCAATGTGCGCTACAAGTGGCAGATACCTCAGCTTGGCGACACCTGGACGCGCACCAAGCCGGGCGAAAACGTCATCACGCTCCCCACTCTCGAGCCAGGCAACTACACTCTGCGCCTCAAAGCGTGTGAAAACAACATCAGTTCTGACGTCACCGAGATACGCATACACATCGCTTCGCCGTGGTACACGTCCGACATCGCCAAGGCTCTCTACCTGTTGGTGCTCATTGCCATCATCGTGCTCTCGTTCACGGTCATGAAGAAAAAACGCGAGGAGAAAATCAACGATGCCAAGATAAAATTCTTCATGGACATCTCACATGACATCCGCTCGCCGGTCACACTTATCCTAAGCCCTCTCGAGTCGCTGCTCAAGCAGCCGCTCGACCCCGAGGTCACCGCCAAGCTCCACACCATGCGCCGCAACGCCCACCGTCTGCTCAGTCTCGTCAACCAACTCCTCGACCTGCGCAAAATCGAGAAGGGCAAGATGAGGCTCAAATGCTCGCCCACCGACATGCGCTCGTTTGTCGGCGAACTCGTGGAAATGTACGAGTCACAGGCCGAGACAAAACACATCTCCATGGAGTTCAAGTGTGACGACGAGTTGCCTAAAGTGTCCATCGACCGCGACAATTTCGACAAGATACTCGTCAATCTCATATCCAACGCCATCAAATACACCCCCGACGGGGGCAACATACAGGTCAGACTCTGCAAGGCCGACGATGACGAGATAGGCAAATGTGCCGAAATACAGGTCATCGACAGCGGTATAGGCCTTGACAACAAGACGCTGGCCCACATATTTGACCGATTCTACCGTGCGCGTGAAAATCACGGCAACTCCGCAAGCGTTGGTTTCGGCATCGGTCTTGACCTGTGCCGACGCCTCGTCACGCTCCACGGCGGCACAATCTCGGCCGCCAACCGCTCCGACGGCACCAAAGGCAGCGTATTTACTGTAAGAATACCGTTGTACGTCCAAAACACCATTGAGAATCAAGCTATTACAATCGGGGGGGGTAATTCGCACGCCCAAGCCGACAACGACAACAAACATATCGCCGGCTCCTACATTCCCAACCGCGACACTCCCCCGGCCTCCACGCGCGGCAAGGTGCGCTACTCGGCGTCCAACCGTCGCATTCTCGTGGTGGACGACGATGCCGAACTGCGTGAATACATCAAAGACCATCTCTCGGGCGTCTATCGTGTCACGACAGCATCCAACGGAGCCGAGGCCATGAAAATGATTCTCGACAATGTGCCCGACCTCGTGGTGAGCGATGTGATGATGCCAGAGATGGACGGTCTGACACTGCTCAAGCAGCTCAAATCCAACTCCCGCACCCACCATGTGCCCGTTATCCTGCTGAGCTCCAAGAGCGACATCGCCGACCGTATGGCCGGATGGAACCGCGGAGCCGACGGATACATCGGCAAACCGTTTGACATTGACGAGCTTGATATGATGATTGACAATATCATCGACAACCGCCTGAAGCTCAAAGGCAAATTCTCGGGCGTGCAGGACAATGACGATAAGATTGCCACTCCCGAGATGAAGGGCAACGACGAGGCTCTTATGGAAAAAATCATGGCCATCATCAACACCCACATCAACGATCCGATGCTCAACGTCGAGAAGCTCGGCCGCGAGGTGGGCATAAGCCGTGCCCATCTTCACCGCAAGATGAAGGAACTGATCGGCATGACTCCGAGCGACTTCATCCGCAACATACGCCTCCGAAGGGCTTGCGAACTGCTTAAAAAGCCTGACGTAGACATCACGCAGGTGGCCTACACCCTCGGCTTCACGTCACAGCCCCACTTCTCCACGGCCTTCAAACGATTTACCGGCGTGTCGCCCACCGAATACCGCACAATGCACGTCCAGGGCAAGTCACCCGAGATTCCCGACATGCCCGACATGCCATCGTGACACCTCTTCACTCCGATATGCAACAGCACAGCCGCCTGACATCACGTCCGGCGGCTGTTTCATTTTTTTTGGATTGACAACCGATTGACACGATTCACATCGCAAGCATCTTTGTCAATACAATCACCTTAAAAAATTCTTAAAACTTGAGTAATACAATTTTTGTAATACCAAAAAACAATCTTTTCTAATCTATTACCTTAAATACTACCTTTAAATACGTTTTTAATTCACACTACAAATATACAGCCGCTCCTCCACTCCTGCAATATGATGATACATACCGCTCCGCAATTTGTTACCAGGATGAAACTGCAAGGCCTGAAAGCCTGTCCGCGAGGTCGGAAAGCCTAAGAGCGTGTTACGGAAATAAACATTAATGTTACATATGCTCATGTTGCCGAAAAATGCCACTCTTTGTATCAAATGCTTATAAAAAGGTATCACCATATATTATATATGAGTTTTATGCCGTATATTTGCATCACATGAAAACCATTGACTTCTGACATCTAACGTAACAATCTTATGATCAAACCAGTCACATCCATTCTGGCCGCCGCCCTGTTGTCGTTGTCGGCGACAATCAGCGCGGCCGTCACTCTCCCCTCGGTGCTGTCCGACGGTGTCGTGCTCCAGCGCGAACAGCCTATCAAAATATGGGGCAAGGCACTTCCGGGCGAACAGGTTACAGTGAAACTCAAATCGTCCAAAGCCAAGACCGTGGCCGACGACTCAGGCAAATGGTCGGTAACATTGTCTCCGCTCAAAGCCGGCGGCCCCTATGTGCTGACCGTAAATGATATTTCCGTCAATGACGTGCTCATCGGCGACATATATCTATGCTCGGGCCAGAGCAATATGGAACTTATGGTGAGCCGTGTCATGGACTTCTATGCCGACGAGGTGGAGAGCTACACCAATCCGGCCATACGCGAGTTCAAGACTCCTAAAGAATATGCCTTCCACGGTGCCAAGGACGATGTGAGCAAGTCGGAATGGAAAAAAGTCGAGCCCGGCAAGGTCAAAAACTTCGGCGCGCTTGTCTACTTCATAGCCAAGAATCTCTATGAAAACAACGGCCATGTGCCCGTGGGCATCGTCAACTCCAGTTGGGGCGGCTCGCGCATCGAGACTTGGATCAGCGAGAACTCCATGGCCAAATATCCACTCCGCCTCAACCGCCTCCACACCGTCGAGGACGACGAATACCGCTCGCTGCTGTCCAAAGCCGAAAATCGCGCTTCATATCTCTGGTCAAAGACCATGAACAAGTCAGATCTCGGCTATAACAGCGGCGTCAGATGGAGCGACCCTTCGGCCGACGACTCCTCGTGGACCGAATATGACCTCCTGAGCCTCGACTGGGGCAAGGCCGACGGACAGCCCGTCAACGGCTCCCACTGGCTCAGAAAAGATTTTGAGGTTCCGGACGCAAAAGCCGGACGCGACGCCGAGCTCCGTCTCGGTTGTATAGTCGACGCCGACTCGGTGTGGGTCAACGGCTCCTTTGTCGGATTTACCTCCTATCAATATCCTCCACGCATCTATAAGATACCAGCCGGAGTGCTCCACGAGGGCAAAAACAATATCACAGTAAGAGTCGTAAGCAATTCGGGCACTCCGCATTTCGTGCCCGAAAAGCCCCATAAGGTAATATTCGGTGAAAACGACGAGATTTCCCTCGAAGGCAAATGGCGTCATCATCTCGGGACTCCGATGCCCAAGGCTCCCTCGGTCACCGACTTCTTCCAGACCCCCACAGTACTCTACAACGGTCTCATATCTCCGTTTGTCAACATGTCCTTCCGTGGTGTCGTATGGTATCAGGGTGAGTCGGATGTCGACATACGTTCGCAATACAAAGACCTGATGAAAACCCTCATCGCCGACTGGCGCGAGAGTTTCGCCAACCCCACCCTTCCCTTCTTTATCGTAGAGCTTGCCGACTTTCTCCACCCATCCGACCAAGGCGGACGCCGGGCCTGGCAGGAAATGCGCGACGCCCAGCGCATGGCGGCCGAGGAGACTACCGATGCCTACTGGATTAAAAACAGCGATGTCGGCGAATGGAATGACATCCATCCCCGCGACAAAAAGACTCCAGGCATCCGCACCGCCACTGCAATCCTTAAACATTACGCAAAATAACCGTAATACGGATATCATACGCTAAGAGACACAGAAAGACAAAAGTCTCAAAAAAACAGAAGTTTTTAACTCGTTGGCAAAACAAACGTTTTGTGTGAGTTAAAAACTTCTGTTTTTTTGAGACTTTTGTCTTTCTGTATCCCCGACGCTCCTTCCGGATTATTTCGGAAGAGCGACCTTCACGGCTTTGCCGTTGTAGTCTATTTCATTACGGTTGCCGGTCGCACCGTTAACGATGGTAAACTTGCGTGAGGCGAGCATACCGGGATATTCGCCCTTTCGGTCATTCACAGTAACTGTGCCCGACTTCCTGTCATACACAAAATCTATCGTGGTATACTTGCCTTTGGTATAGTTGTAATTGTCACCCTCGTCCTCATAGAGCGTAAATCGGCCGTCGGCTCCGGGGAAAACCTTTATCACGAGATTGTCCCACGGTCTCTCGGTAGCATAATTCACCTTCGGACCATTGGGGATGATACTGCCCGCCCTGGCAAACACAGGTATCGAGTGTATTGTCGTAGCTATATTGACAGTGCGTCCCCCTTCATAACGGCGTCCGCTGTGATAGTCATACCATACTGTCCCGGCAGGAAGATATACTTTCTGATCATGCTCGGCCATGAAATCAATGTTGCCGGAGAGCTCCGAAGCCACAGTCTCTTTGTGGTCCCAGCCGGTATTCTCGTCAATCTTCACTGTGGCCTCAGGGGTATAACGGGCCTCGAGCACAGGGGCTACGAGAAGCGAGCGGCCAAACATGTATTCACTCGCGCAGTCATACCCCCTGACATCCTTGGGAAAATCCATCACCAGCGGACGCATGAAGGTCGAACTGTTGGCTGTGACATCCCATGAGGTCGAGTAGATATAAGGCAGCAGTTCATAACGCAGTCTGACGGCACTCTCGAGAGCGTCATACACAGGCTCACCCTTCTTACCGAAGAGATATATCTCGCGGGGCGAGTCGGCTCCGTGTGAACGCATCATCGGTGTGAACACTCCGAGCTGGGTCCAGCGCACTACAAGCTCGCGAAACTGCGGGTTTTCATAAGCCTCCTTGCCGTCCACCTTGTAATGTCCGCAGAAAAATCCTCCGAGGTCGGAGTTGCAGTTGGGATTGCCTGTCATGGAAAAATTGAGATGAGCGGGTATTTGCTTACGGAGCATATCCCATGTCGAGCTGACATCGCCCGTCCACACGTTGCATCCGTAACGCTGCTGACCAAACCATCCCGAACGGGTGAGTATAAACACACGCTTCGTCGAGTCCTCCTTTATCTGGTGGTCATGCACACCCCCGACCGTGAGCAGCGGATAGGCTCCTCTGACACGTCGGAACGAACCCTTGCCGGTGGAAAAATCCATATTGCCGTCAAAATGATCGGGCTCAGTCGAGTCCATCCACCAGCCGTCCATCCCGAAGGCGTGGAGACGTTTCAGATTGTTCCAGTATATGTCGCGGGCCTCATCGCTGTAAGTGTTGTAGACCTTCACGCCTGAGGGGTAATCCATACGCGGAGGCCACTGGGTGTCAATGCCCGACTGAGGCCACGTGGAGATGTCAAAGAGCAGTCCGCGGTCGGCAAGCTCGCGGTAAGGCTTGGTCTGCGGACCAAACGATGACCATATCGAGATGATGGCATGGGCATTGGCGGCGTGGATGTCATCCATCATCTTCTGTGGATTGTTGAAACCGGGATTCATGAACTCCATGGCATTCCACAGATAGTTGCCGCCCCAGTATTGCCAGTCCTGGATAATGCCGTCGAGTGGCAGACCGAGCTCACGATATTTGTTGACCACCCCGGTAATCTCATGCTGGCTCTTGTAACGCTCGCGCGACTGCCAGAATCCGTAGCTCCACAATGGAAACATAGGCACCTCGCCCGAGATGGCGCGCATCTCGGCTATCACCCCGTCGGCATCACCGCCGTTCATGAAATAATAGTCCACACAGTCACCCACCTGTGAGGTCAATGACATTCCCGAGTCCTTGTCGCTATACTCGGTGGGAGAATAGTTGTCCCAATACAGACCATACCCCCTTGACGAAACTATGGCCGGGATACCGTCCTCGATATTTCCGGGCATTAACTGACGGGTGATGCCGCGCTGCGACAGTCGGCCGTTGGCAAGATTGCCGAGACCGTAGACCGCCTCGTCACGTCGGAGCGTAAACGTCTGCCCTACCTCATATGTGCTGTCGCCGAGATCAGTGATTGAAGTGAACCGTGCGGGACCGTTCTCCTTCATCAGTTCCCGGCCCGACTTAGATATAAATGTCAGCTCACCGTTTTTGTTGTCAATCCTCACTGTCAAGCCCGACGTGGTCACCGTAGTGTTGCGCGGCGATTCCTTCACCTTGCACGCCACGTCGGTCGGCTCGGCGATTATGGCATATGACTCCTTGTCGGGGCGGTCACTGCCGGGATATTTTACCACTCTTACCGTAGAAGGGCTATAGAAACTGAGTTCCACAGTCCCGCCGTCAACCATGACGGTGACCCCGCTGCCGGAGTGCGACACCACTCCTGCCTGAAGCATCAAGCCGGCACATGACATGGCCATTAAATAAAACAATCTTTTTCTCATTACATTAGATTTTTTATATTGGTTTTCATATTATTTTGACGTTTGGGCTGGCGACGGCCCGACATAGCTCGGCAGCAGTCCGCCATAATCAAGGACCACGCGCTGCACCATCGCCCCCGGATCGATGCCTCTAATGGCCAGAGTGTGATGATTCAGAGTTTTGTCGACCGGAAATTTCACGACTGCGACAGCCGAGTTGCGCAACACATTCTCCTTCCATTGCGGCGACCACTCCTCAGGCAGATATTCTGTCACGACCTCAGGCTCTCCGTCAAACGAGATGCCAGTCTTCGTTCCCCTACCCTCATAGACAGGGAAGAATGGCAGCGAGTAGAGGTGTACGTTCACCGTGTCGGCCTCACACGCGGGAAGTTCAAAGCTCACTTGGGGCACGTGCCCTCCCTTCTCACATCCAAGCGCATCGCCGAGACACAGCGATGTCCAGTCATACCCAACTCCTTCGATGAGTCTGACACCGGCCTCGCTGTCGGTCTGAGTTATCACGGCCGTAGTGAGGTCTACCGTGTGACATCCGTCGAGTCTGTCACATGCAGGGTCAACCGACAGATCAACTATCCTACACCCCTCGCCTGCATACTCCGTCAGTGACGGCATACCGTGATACTGCGCGCAATAGCCGGGTGGCACCGTCATCAAGCCATCCCATTTGCCGCCAACCAGAGTGTTGTATCGCCTGTTGAGAGCCTCGATGCTGTCGGCGGCCTCTCGCGCCTGTCTCGCCGCATAATTGGCCCCTGCCCTGTCACCGGACTTAACAAGCTCGCCGTTGAGCTGCGCCATGAGAAATTTGCGGTTCATCATGTCGGAAGCCATCACAGGATAGCCGACTATCTCGAAAAAAGCAGCCCGCTTATCCACCTCCAGTTGCGACATGATGCTGTCGACCAGATCCGAGATATGGCGATAGTCGGCCAGACGACGCCGGGCGTCATTATAGTTGGCAAACGAATATTCCGTCGGGCGAAGACGCTCATTCTCGGGAGAGTCCCATTCGATTTCCCACCCCATATATTCAGGCTTGCGCGACCAGGCCAGGCGGTAATATGTGTCAAGTATCATCTGCAACGCGTCTTTGTAATCCTCGCCGAATATTCCCGCAAGCCATGCAGCCTGGTGATGGTTGACATTGTCATGACTGAAACGGGAGAAATCCCACGCCATGTCAAAAAACGTCTGCATTGCCGCCTCGGCCGGCTTGATGTCACCGACATTGAGCAGCCAATAGCGGTCGGCACCTGCGTCAAAAGCCTTTCGCAGCTCGTGATACATCAGAGCCGGAGGCGTGGTGCAGAGCCACAGATAGTCATGAGGCGTGCCGAGATAGGAGGTGTGGTAATAGACGCCAGCCCCACCCTTGCGCGTCCGCTCGGCCGGAGTGCTCAGGCTCTTCATGTAGCCGTAATTGTCGTCGGGCCACACTATGGTCACGTCATCGGGCAGTCTAAGTCCAGCACGATACAGGTCAAGCGTCTCCTTGTAAGGGACAAAAATCTGAGGCACATCCTGCGGGTCGCGGTCAAGACGGTCGCGCAGGATGCCGCGCTGATCCGAGATGACCTGCTCAAGCAACTCTACGCGCTGTGAGATCGACATAGTGCCCTGTATGGCCTCGTCGTGCACTCCACGCATGGCCACGGTATAGATATTCTCATATCCCGCGGCCTCGGCCACCCGCGAGTCAAATTTACCGAATATAGTCCGGCGGTTGGTGGAGTAATCCCACTCTCCGTCACGCTCACGGCTCCACTCCGAGGGGGCAAAATTGTTGAAGAGCATCGGTTCGCAATGAGAAGTTGTGACTATGATGCCGTAATCGTCCACCGTCTGCTTGCTCTCCGGATGAGAGTAGAACGCACCCGTGCAGTCATGCATGGCCGGAGCGAGCATATTGCCGCGCAAACGCAGCAGCAATTCACACACGCGTGCATAAGTGAGCGGACCTATGTCACCGAGCTCTTTTTCATAATTTCGAGCGGCCCAGGGATGCAGCCCCCAGTCTTCGTCATTGATAAAGATGCCGCGATATTTCACCGACGGGGTCTGCGACACACTGTCGGCCCTGACACATAGTGACGGTCTGCACTCCACAGGCACATCAGCCCACCACACCCAGGGGTCAACGCCTATTGCCTGGCTTAGAGTGGTGATGCCGTAGGCTGTGCCGCGGCGGTCGCTCCCGGCTATGACTATAATTGCCGGGCGATCATCGCCATCGGTTGCCACGGTACGTATCACAAACCGTTCCCATCCTCCGGTTATGTCAGCCACATCAAGCTGACCCGACTCTATCATTCCATCGATAATACCGCTGCAGCCTATGGTTCCGACCACGATTGCGGGGACATTCCGTCGGGATAATCCGTCAGCCGACATCGGATGTACACCCGTCACGGCCTCTATGTCTCCGGCAAGCATCCCGACAGCCTTGTGTACACAAGTGTAGTCAGCACTGTCGACACACAGAGTGACACCTTTCAGGTCGACAGCCCCGGGCATACGGCTTTCTGATACGCATATCGAGGCCGATGCGACGGATGTGCTCATTGCGACAACCATTGCGATTGCAATAGCTGAATATCGCTTGAAATTCATTTTTTAAACTCCCACCAGTCAAAATTAAACAACTTCGGGCCCTTGCGTCCGGTAAACACAAAGTAAATGTCATGCACTCCCGTCACCTCCATGAGAGCCTTGGCCTCAAGCGTCTTCCAGCTCTCCCAACCACCTGTACCCGGCACATCGATACGCGCCACAAGCGGTCCAGCCACACTGTCCATACGCACCTCAATGACACCGCCCCTAAGTGCGCTTGCCACCGAAACCTTGAATCTCGAGGGGCCGCCCGAACCGAAATCGACGTTACGCACCTTGATCCAGTCGCCATTATGGATATCAGCCACATACACCCCTGTACGGGCATTTGGCTCGGTAGTCACTCCGCTGGAATAGGCGATGGTCTCGGCCTGCACGCGACGATAGGGATTGAAAACTGCAATCGGACTGACTCCCTCTTCGGTGGGATGTATCACCGGGAATGTCCCGTCGGGATTATATTTGAACTCCTCTATAGCCACACTGCGTCCGAAACCGCCTCCCCCCGGGAGCCGGCCCGTGTGATAGAGAAAATAGGAATGTCCTCTGAAGTCGGCCACACCGCAATGGTTGGTAAACGACCCTGTGTCATGGAGCGGCATTATCTCGCCCATATACTTCCACGGCCCTTCGGGAGAGTCACTCATCGAATAGGATATATGTTCGGGCACACCTCCGGCCGCATAGAGCAGATAATATTTGCCGCCACGCTTATAGAACCACGGCCCCTCGGTATACATGTCTTTGTATTTGGTATTCTTGTCACGGAGTTTGACCGCCGGGGCTCCGAAGCCCTCCACCGTCTGCTCGACTTTTCTGACCTCGCCCTCAAACGAAATCATATCCCTGTTGAGCTTCACATAATAAATTTCCGGATTACCCCAGTAGAGATAAGCCTGTCCGTCATCGTCGACAAAGACCGTAGGGTCGATATAGTCCCAACTGCCGTCGACAAGCGGCGCGCCTATGGCATCCTTAAACGGTCCGACCGGCGTGTCACCTACAGCCACTCCGATAGCCATCGCCCCGGTAAGACTGGAGTGGAGCGGCACATAGAAATAAAACTTGCCATCGCGCTCCACACACTGCGGTGCCCAGGCCCTGTCGTCAGCCCACTTGAAATCCTCTATCGCCAGGGGCGAGCCGTGGTCGGTCCAGTTGACCATATCCTTTGACGAATACACGCGCCACTCCTGCATCCAGAAAAAGTCGGCTCCGTTCTCATCATGGCCGGTGTATATGTAGAATGTATCGTCATGCACCATCGGTGCTGGATCGGTGGTGTAGCATGTCTGCACCACCGGGTTCTGAGCCGAAGCCGCCGCTGTGGAGGCCAGCATCAGTGATAGCATCAGCTTAAGTCTCATTTTTGTACTCTGTTTATCACTATTTTTCATTTCTTTTCAGGCTTGATAAGTCTCACGTGAAACACTCCTCCGGCTGTCTGTCCCTTCTCTCCGGCAAACTTTACCGTCACATACTCCTTACCCTCGACCATATGGGCCGGTATGTCATATTCCTGCTCGACAAACTCGTTGCGGCCCCATTTTCCGGCCGTGTCCTCGGAGGTGAGAACTGCGTCATCGACAAGTATGTTGAAGCGTCGTTGTCCCGACTCATTGCCCCAGTAGCGCACACGCAACGCGAGCTCCGAGGCACCGTCAGTCTTCATGCGATAGGAGAAATATCCACCGTTGGAAGCGTCACGCCACGGCTCGCCGTTGAAGTTGCCCGAGGCTGACGAGCGGCTCTCCATGAAATGATCGGCCTCGGGCTGCTGCTCGCCGGTATTGACCGCATCAACCGTGCGGCGATCGAGAGCCAGACGCATCTCCTCGTCGCGGCGCGCGTTGGCCTGATAGAGCCTGTAATCTCTGGGGGTCATCGACAGCCAATACATCATGTAGCGCGAGTCGTGTATGCCGTAGAACGGTTCGAGCACCAGGTCGGAAAACTTTCCGTCAAACAGTCCCGCCACTCTGTAGGCCATCTCACGACCCTCCACAGGCTTCATGGAATTGAGTTTTTTTACTATATCCTTGCGGTTGCCTATCAGCAGCGGTGTGTCAAACACCGACACGAGCGGACCGTGGGCTATGTGGCCCCAGCGGCTGTCGTCGGCCACCAGTCCTGTGAGCGGCGCGCCGTTGTCAAAGCGGGCCGCCATAACGATGGGGCCGCGGAGTATGCTCACATATTCTGGCAGATGATTGAGTTCCTCGAGACGCACTTTCATAGGCATCTCCATCTCTACCACATCACCGTCACTCCACTCACGGTCTATGGCGATGTATGACGATGGTGTCGACAGAGTCTTCACCTTCATCCCGTTGACCTTGACAGTCACTGCCTCACACCATCCCGGATGGCGCAGCATCAGGCTCATGTGTCGGGGAGAGTCCATTGCCATAGTCAGAGTGGTGTTTCCGTCAGAGGGAAAAGCGGTGGTTTGAGTCAGCGTCACACCCTTCTCGCGCCAGTTGAGCACCGAGGGGATAAACAGATTGACATACAGCGAATCGTCACCTGAATGAGTATAGATAAACTGACCATACTTGCCATGATTCTCCATGCCGGTGCCCACACAACACCACATGGCACTGTTGGGCTTGGAATACACCCTGTAATGGCCAGGACGGGCCGATGTGAAATAGACATAGCCGCCATGGTCGGGATGCTGGGTGGAGAGTATGTGATTATAGAGAGCTCGCTCGTAAAAGTCGGCATATCGGGCCTCGGGGCTCATGCGGAAGAGTCCCTCGGTGAGTTTGAGCATATTGTTGGTGTTGCACGACTCGGGACCTTCGCGGTCATCCACATAACTCTTGGCATCGGAGGCCGACGCGAAATGCTCGCGACGGCTGTTGCCGCCTATCGAGAGCGAGCGGTTGTTTACGACAGTCTCCCAGAAAAATGTGGCTGCCTTGCGATAGTCGGTGTCGCCCGAGAGCTCGGCCACACGCTGATAGCCCACGACTTTGGGCACCTGGGTGTTGGCATGCCGGTTGTCGAGATTGTCCACTCCGTCGCGCATGCCGTCAAAGAGCTGGTGGTGGGTGAAGCGTCTGGCCGCGTCGAGATATTTCACTTCGCCTGTCATGGCATAGGCATCGGCATATACCTCGTCCATGCCGCCAAACTCATTATTGAGCATCGACTCCATCTGTCCGTCATCAAGACCTCCGATGACACCAAGACCCCAGTCACACATGCCGAGAAACAGATTGCGACCCACCTGCGAACCGGTATAGAGCCAGCAGTCACGAAGTCCGGCATACATCTTGTGTACATTATACCAAGGCACCCACCAGTCCCATATCTTACCGGGATTGCCTTTGCGCAACTCACTCCACAGTTCGTCGCCGTTGGGTACGCCCCCCACATATCCGTCACCGCGGGCTGCCGCACACATGGCAAGCTGGCTCAGCATATAATCCATACGCTCTTTGAGCGCGCGATTGCCGGTAGCGGCATAGTGGATGGCAAGTGCCGACAGATAATGACCGCCCACGTGGCCGTCAAGACCGTCCCAATTGGGAAAACTCTCTCCTTTGGGCTCGAGGCCTGCCGCTTTCATATATGGAGCGAGCAGACGGTCGGTGTCATAGCTCAGCAACACGTCAACGTTAAGGTCGCGGGCATGGCGAAACGGCCCGTCGAGCAGTTCGACATCCTGCAAGGCAAACTCATTGTTATAAAGTCCGGTCTGCGCGTTCGCCAACGACGACACACACAGCATAGCCACCGGTAATAGAATATAAGGTTTCATAAGCTGTATTATTTTTTCCATTGCATAACTGTATGACAAAAGTAACCTTTTTTACATTAGCAACCTACACAACGACATCTCAACAATATCAACACACGTTACATTGTCATACAACTACGTAACACAATTATGTCAATTCATAACATCCCCACTGAATATCAACCTGATACAGCACAAAAAGATAGGGGCGTATCAGTTGTGCTTTCGCTCTGATACGCCCCCGCTAAGACGAGATGTCTATATTACAAGATTATGATGAAGGTATTTTTACTTCACAAGATATTTCTTGCCGTTGATGATGTAGAGTCCGGCGGGAAGATTGTTTATGTCTGAAGCCTCGGCTGTGCGGAGTACACATATGCCCTGGAGGTTGTAAACGGTATAACCCTGTGTTTCGGGAGTAACCACCACATCCTCGATGGCCGATACGTCACCGCTGTTGGCACCCTTCTGGAACCATAGCTTCACATTGTCGACATAACACTGGTTGAGACAGGGGAAGAATCCGATGTTGATGGCAAACGATGTCTTCTTGCCCATCTCGTCGCGTGTCTGGTCGGCATCCCAGTGTACGGGGGTCGATACTGCGTCATCACCCTCGCCCTCGGTGACTGTGAAGTCGCGGGGAGCCCATGCTATGCCCGAGGGAAGGAACTCTACGTGAGTCCATTCGTTGGTCTTGGCAAGAGCCGAGTTGCCGCAGGTCGAGCCGTTGCTGTTGCTGTCTATGCTCCAGGGAGCGTCCTTGACTTTCAGCACGGGTGCTCCGTTCTTGCCGGCATATTCCTGACCGGTGGTGTGATCAACTCCGGCTATTTCGGTCTCGTAAATATCATACTCTACAAGACGGAGATCGTCGAATGTATATCCTTCGGGACACTTGATGAGATCCCAGAGGAATATCTGGGTATGGCCGCCATAGATAATGTGGGCGCAATTGTTGTTGTAACCCTCGGGGCCCTTGTCGATTATCATATCGGGACGGTTGGAGCTGCCGCCGTTTGATCCAAGGTGGGGAGTGCCCGCGGGATTGGCCTCGAGGTCGTCAAAGTTGATTTCCACACATGCTGCGGTGCTTTTGTCGAGAGCGGCCTCGTCAAGCTCGCGCTGCGACATCTCTTTCTCGAAGTAAAAGGTTATGTCACCGATATAATAGTCGGTGGGATTCTTGAAAAATCCGATTGCGAGACCAAAATCTGATGCCTTTGTATTGGCTTCGCCCTGCTCGGTATACTCAAACGAGTCGGGAGCGAAAACTGCCGTATTCCATCCGTCCGAGAGAATATCCTCGTCCTGTATCACATTGGTCCAGTCGGCGGGATAGGAGGCTACTGGTGCTTTGAGTTTGATGTCGAGGGGCTTGGGGGTCTCTGACGGATTGTAATAAGTCACCTCGATCATGATACAGTCGGCGATGGTGAAGCCCTTGGGACAGGAGATGGTTGCGATGCGCGCCCATGTATCCCAGTCGGGATGATTGACGTGGAGCACTCTGCCCTGCTCGCCTCCCTCAAGAGGGTCTTCAGTGATTATGATGTCGGCATGAGAGGGTGAACCGTTGGTGCCAAGCTGTGTGCCAAGCTCATAGTTCTCAAAATCAATGGTCAATTCGGTTGACACCGTTTCGGCTGAGGCGGAGAAAGCACACACGGCTCCCAGGCTCAACAGCGAGAAAAATTGTTTGCAACTAAGATTCATAAGTAAGAAAATTAGGTAGTTAGTAAATCTGTTAAATAATTGGTAAAAATTTAAATTGGTTTATAGTCCCCGGAGCGGCTCTGGCCGCTTCCGGGGACATTTGTAACACTAAGGAAGCGGTTCGATAATCATATTGTCGAGATAGAGGTCACATGCACCGGCTGCATTGGCTTTGAGCTCGATGATATTTTTGCCGGCATTGAGATATGCTCCGGTGGAGTTGACATACCATATGGTCTTGTCGCTGCCCGACTGGGTGAACACAGGCGAGGCCACTTTCTCTCCGTTGACATAAAGGTCGACGGTGGTCACGTCGGCACTCTCGGCGCGGTAACGGAACTTGACGGCATATCTTCCCTCATCGATCACGCTCACCTCGTCGCGCACGGCTGCCGTGTTGCGCTTGCCAAAGTTGATGTAACCCTGACCGGTGTAGTTGCGGATGTTGGAGTTATAGCCGCTTGTCACACGCGAAGCCACATACTTGAAGTCAAATACCTCGGCCTCATACTGGCGCGGACCATGATAAATCCTGGGCGAGCCTGGCACCTTGAGTGTGGCGGGTGTATAGTCGGTGAGACGGTCGGAACCGTTGCCTGAACACTCTATGGTGATGTCGAGCGGACCGTTGTGGTCTATAGTCAGAGTGAGCACTCCGTCAGCCCAACTGTCGGAGGTGCGCACCGAGGCCTCGGCTCGCGGAGTGACAGTATAGGAGGGCTGCGACGATGCTCCGTTGAGTCGGATTGTCGAACGTACGGTGCCGCCGTTCTCGTTGTAGTTGGTGAGATAGCAAGTGAGACGGTCGGAATACTCCTTCCACACACCTGTGGTAAAGGTCTCAAATGTCAGGTCGAGGCTCTCGCAGGTGTTATATTTGAGCGGTATGTTGGCCGAGCGCACATCCACCCAGGGGTTGTAGGTCACCCACGTGTTCTCGTGACGGCCGGCAAAGAGGTTGCCGTCATACTCCTTGGGATAGATGCGGTTGAGCTCGCGGGTCTTGGTTGCGGTATTCTCCCATGACGAGAGGCTCGACTGGTTATACTTATACTCAAACAGGTTGGCGTCCGAGCCAACAAGCTCAGCCACTACAGGCACCGCCGGATAGCGGCCCGTCTTGCGCAGATAAAAGTGGTTGTCCTCGCGTCCGTTGTCATGGTCGAGCGCGCTCGTGCCGAGGTGGAACCATTTGGGCAGACAGTACTGCTCGATTTCCGGACCAGAGGTGATGTCCTGTATGACCACAATCTTGGCACGCTCTATTACCTCTTTTTTGGTCATCAGACGTATGGTGCCGTCGAGTATCTTGCGGAAGAGGTCGATATTGATATTGCGGAACTGCGGGAATGTGCCCCAGGTACGGCTTTGGTAGCCGTCACCGACATTGGCAAGCCCCTCCTCCTTGAAATCCTGCTGCCATATAAGCTCAGGACCGTCGATGACTGTCTGACCTGTCAGGGTAATGTGCTCAAGCTGAAGTGCCGCCCCGAGAGCTACCGGATAATCAGCATCGCTCTTGCCGAAATAATAGCTTCCGGCCCATTCGTTCCATGCACACTGGTCGAAACGTATGCCGTAGTGGCCGGCATGGCCCGAAAGCCACACGCCCATGCACTCGGCCTCGACATCGAAGAAACAGCCCGACTGGGTGTATTTCTCACACATGATAAAGTTTTCGGCATATTGGGCAGATGTGCGGGCAAACTCCGGATTGCGCTTGATCATGGCCACAGGATTGATGGGAGCCGACCAGTAGTTGGCACAGAAACTCACGGTGAGATAACCGCCATACTCGTGGGTCAGCTTGAGGAGCTCGTTCCAATGGGCCACTCGCTGCAACCATGAGGGCGAGCCGAGTGCGTCGGTCGAGTCAAAGCCCCAGAACTGCTCGCAGTAGTTGAAGCCGAGAAAGTTGGGATACTCGCTGAAAAACTCCTTGTACATGCCATACTTCTCCTCGTCAAACTGTGAATAGGACGAGACATCCGGGAAGTGAGTAAAACCACCCGACGAGGGCTGTATCATTGCCCAGAGATTGCGCTCGGCACATGTGCGGAGCCACGATTTCACCGTCTCGTAGCCATACTCGCTCACCTGAAACTGTCCGGTCTGCTCATTATGGCTTACCGACAGCGAAAGGTTGAAGATGACATAAGGCAGTATGTCGTCAGGTATAAGCTCGATAATCTTTACGGGGTCGGGATAGTTCCAGCAGTCGATGTGCACGAGCCATGCTGGCGACTCGACACTGATGGGACGGCGCAGAGAGCCCGTGACAGGATCGTCGGGCTTGACGGTGCCGCCACCCGCAGCAAGCGAGAGCGGAGCTGTCGACGAACTGAAATGCACCAGTATGTTTTCAAGATTGGAGACATCTATCGACTGTATGGCACTTGTCTGTGAGCCTGATGTCATAGATCCGAGCACCTTGCGTCCATAAACCTGTGCGTCGAGCACCCAATGGCCGTCGGCATCGACCGAAAGCACCGGGGTGACACTCTTGCCGCCGGTCACTTCGATTTTGTTGCCGGTAGTCTCGGCCAGGAGCCACTCGCCGTCGAGAGTCCAGTAATACACGCCATCCTCATCTGCCTCGGCGGCGACCGCCGGAGTGTAGGAGGTAGGTGATGGCTGCAACGACGGGACTCCCATCGAGCCGACATTGGCGCGGAAAGCTACCGTGTTGCCGTCGCTGAACTCAATGAGACATCCGTCATCGTCGGCCAGACGGGTTATCTTACTGACAGTCGAGCCGAGAGCCTTTGACTCGACAGCCTTGCGTATGGCCGCGATATTGGCATTGATATTGTCGAGCGACGCATCGGTCGCAGTAGCCTGAGTCAGCCCCTGCGGTTTGATGTCGCTGTCGGTGCAGCCCGTGAATGACAAAGCTCCAGCTGACAACAGCAATGCCGGAAATATTATGTTTCTGATTTTCATACGCTGTGATTATTCAATATGGATGAATTTTTTCGATTGAATCCTGTCGGGACGGCTCATAAGTCACCATCCCGACAGGCTTACAACCTCTTACTTTCGGTCAAGTCCTCTTACGATGCCTTCGTAGACAAAGTTGCGGTTGCCGTTCGCAACCCAGGGAGCCACATTGACGCCGCCGTCGACCACATCGGAGAAACTGAAGCCATAGGCATTGGCCCCGGCACCGTCCATATAGCCGCGCACCACCTTCTCATAAAGCTCCGCCACAGCCTGACGCTCAACTGTGTTGAGCGACGAAGGCGACACCTGCATGCCGCTGTGGTCAAGCACCTTGACGGTAAAGTTGGAAATACGCACCGGGCGGTCAATCTTAGACAGATGCGCCATGGCCTTCTCGACGGCCGCTTCATTCTTCACCTGAGCGGAATATTCCTGGCGATACACAGCATCGAGCACAAGGTTGATACCGTCGACCTTCACGCCCTTAGCCTCGAGTGCAGCCACCGACTTCATGATTTCGTCAATATCGGCGGGTGTGTTCTCACCAAGCGAGAGTGTCTGGCTAACGAAATATCTGACAGGCATGCCGACCGCATCATTTACAGCCTTCTGCACGTCGGCCACATAACCATCGCCGAGATAAGCAGCCCAGTCAAACGACGCGCTCTCATCGTCAAGAGGCTCGTCATAGATGATATACTCGCTGACATTGCCGCCACACACCTCTAGTACACCGTTTACCCACTTGTCGAGCTGGCCGCCGATGATCTCCTTCTTCTCGGCATCGCTCTTCTCAATGACGGTGTCATCACCCTTGAGGTGGTCTATCTGCACCTGTACGTCATCGATATAGCAGCTTATATTAGAGCCATAGGCTCCCGCACACAAGCTAAACGAGTTGAGGGCCATCTGCTGGGCTGTGAGCTTGATTTTCGACATGTCAAACACATAGTCGAGCCATTCGCCCGTGGTCTTGTAGTCATTGTCCTTCTCGTTGTAGCCGGCTGTCTCGATCTGCAGACGCGAGCTTGTGGCCTTGCCATCCACAATGTAGCATTTCAGACGCACGCGCGATACGTCGGCGAGCGTATAGCCTGCGGGAAGAGTCACCTTGGGCACTTTTGGCAGATCCATCGTAAGCTTTGTACAGCCGAGCACCTTGCCCTGCACTCCGGCGGGATCATCGGCAATGGCCACATTGACCGAACCGACATTCTTCTTTGACGAAGGATACTTGGTGCCGGTGGCCTCGTTCTCAAAGTCGGCCACCTTTACCTGCTCGCTCCAAGGCTCATAGGGTATGATCGTCGGTGCGATAAGCCCTTTGAGATAGCTGTCGGGAATATTCGACAGCGAGCAGAGGGCCGGTCCGAAGAGCGACACTCCATCCTTGCCGGCCACATCGGCTATCGACGAGAGTCCCGAGAAGTCATAGTCGCCCTCCTCGTTGATGAGCGTCGAGGGGAGAAACTGCGAGGCGGTCTCTATCTGGTTGAAATTGGTGTGGACTATGCTGTAGGTGAGTCCGTGCTTGGCATAGTCGGCGGGGTCCACATTCACGCCGAGTCTGAACTCCGGGTCTGACACATAGTCGGTGAGCACCGAGTAAGCCGACAGACGCTGATCCATCGCCACGTCATAAGGCTTGTCGGGCACAGGGATAGTGGCCTTGTATTCATCGGCACACGACACCGCCATGATGCAGGCCACTGCCATCCATAAAGGTTTGATATATTTCATAATAATTGTTTTGCGAGTTACTTATGACTACTTTACAACTACTTCGGGATACTCGGCGGTCACACCGCGGTTGCGGAGCACGAGCGTATCGTCGACCTCGAGCGACCATCCTGAGGGATGAGTCACGGTGTAGTCCAGATAGAGGGCGTCACGGTCGGTGCCGCTGATGGCGTTCTTCTCGCCGTCGGCCACAAAGCGTCCCGAACCGCTCACGGTGACTCCGTCCTCGGCCGATGAGATGACACATGTGCCGTCCTCGGAGTTAAAGTCAAGGCGCAGTCTATAGGCATAGGTGTGGTCGGCATCAGTTCGGGTGGAGAGAGATATCTCACAACTGCGATAGGCCGAAGTGCTTACACTCACCTCCTCGTCACGCTCTATATAGTCGGCCTTGCGCACGATTTCAGATGTCGTGCCGTCGGCGAGAGTGAGACGGTCAGTGCCGCGGCGCAGATACACGCCGTGCCACTCGTTGACATACTTCACGCAATAGAGCACATAGTCACGCGGGGTCACGCTCCAGTCGGAGGCATTGAGACGGTCGGGATTCTCTACCGCGGGTCTGCCCTGAAGTATCGAGTCGACACCCTCGGCATGAGTCATCACGATGGGGAGCACATAATTGTAGCCGATGGCTTTGGGGTCGTTGAAAAACTTTTCGTCAAGGCGCACTGTGACTCCGCCGTCATGACGGCCGGGCTCAATGGATATGACTCCCGACTCAAGCGTATAGTAATCCTCGGGGAGCACCTCGGCCTTGCCTCCGCCCTCACCCTCGCCGAAATAGAGGTTGTCGCAAAGCTCGGGCACCACGTCAAAATGGATGGTGCGGGCTACTGTGTTCTTGTACACACCGCCCAGCACGGCCTTGACCATGACACGATGCTGATTGTCGAGAGTCAGGTCTACCTCGCGGTCACGGCCGAGTTCGACGGTGCGGCCCACCGACTGATTGGCGAAATATACTGTCTGATAGTCAAAATCAGGGAACTCGTTGTCAGAATTGTGGCACGAGGAGAGAAGAGCCGGCAACATGGCGGCGATGGCCGTTATCTTGATTGTTTTCATGATTTCTTCAATAGTGTTACTTGTTACATTTTTGTCGATTACCAGCCGGCGTTTTGCTGAAGATTGCTGAATTTCAGCACCTCCGAGTTGGGTATCGGGCCGTAATACATATAGTCGGTAAATTCGCGACGCTCCACCTCGGGCAGCGCGGTGTGCACTCCGCCTCTGATCTCAGTGCCGCGGGCATTCTCGTTGATGTCAGCCTTCCAGCGGCGCAGGTCCCAGAAACGGAAGCTCTCGAAACAAAGTTCCAGACGACGCTCGTTGCGTATCAGAGCCTGCATCTTTGCGGGGTCGGCCGCACACTCGTCAAGATAAGAGTGGTCGGTGATGCCGGCGCGGGTGCGGATGGCCTTGATTACGTCATAGGCCGAATAACCATGCTTCCCGGTGCCCTTGGGACCCCAAGCCTCATTGGCCGCCTCGGCATAGTTGAGAAATATCTCCGTGTAACGGATGCGCGGTGTGTAGTGGTTCTTTGACTGAGCCATCGAGGGATTGCAGTTGACATCCATGCGCAGACGTTTCTTCATGTAATAGCCTGTGCGGGTCGAGGTCTCGCGCTTGTTGAGACCGTCGGCGGTGGTGGCGTCGGCCGATGTGTTGATCACCGTATTGCTGACTCCGGCCTTCGATCCGTTATAGATGATATAGAGGTCCAGACGGGGGTCGCGGTCAGCATAAGGATTCTTCTCGTCATATCCGCTACGCGAGTCGCTGATAGGATAGCCGTTCTTCATCGGGAAAGCATCCACGAGATTCTGAGTCGGATTCATGCGGCCCTTGCCGTAGAGCGAAGGCGGGAAATTGTTCTCCTCTTCCGAACGATTTGACTCCACATTGCCGCGCCATATCATCTCTTGGGGGCCGACACCCATCTTCAGGGCATCGATTTCGTCAGTATTATTATAATATGTGTGACCGTTGGATGCAAGTTTCGAGGGACCGCCTATATGGTCGATGACATCGGCGGCTGCGTCGGCGGCCTCGGCCCAGGTGACGGCTGCGGCTGCCTCATAGGCCGGACTCGCGGCGAGCAGTGCCACACGCGAACGGATGGCGCGGGCTATAAGACCGTTCATGAGATGTTGGCCATACTCGCCCATCACACGGTTGTAGCTGCCCACATGGGTGGTGTACTGGTCAAACGGTGCGGGAACAGTGGCGTCGGAGGGCAGACTGACATACTCAAGCGGCAGATTCTGCTCGGCTATGTCAAGGTCTTCGTTGATCATTCTCACATACTCCTCAAATGTCGCGCGTGGTATATTGAAATCCGAAGTGTTTGCCATATAGTTGCGCAGAGCTATCGGTCCGTAGAGCTGTCCGTCGGCGGCGATGCCCGAATGGTTGCGCAGCAGATAATACATGAAGAGGGCGCGGAGTCCGTGAGCCTCGCCTATGGTGCGGGCTTTGAACAGAGCAGCCACCTCGGGGTCTTCGGCCCACTGAACTTTATCGGCGTTGTCGAGAAACAGGTTGAGGTTCTGGATATTATTGAGACATCCCTGCCACTTCGACAACGGGTCGTTGAACGATGTCCACGAGCCTGTGGCCATATTGCGTATGGCATTATCGATTTCGTTGGTCACGGCGTCGTCGGTGGCATATTCGCTGTTGTCGTAATAGCCGGGTATGTTACGGTAGACGTGCATGAGAAATCCCTGCGCGAAGTTACGGTCATCCTCGATCTGGTCTACGTCCTTGAGGTTGTCATCGGCCGGATCAAAGAGGTCGTCGCAGGAGGAGAGGCCTGCCACCGACACGAGAGCCAGCATCATATGAGCTATTTTGTGTTTCATTTTGTTGCTAATTTAAGGTTTATCAGAATGACAGCTTGCAGCCTACGTTGTAGTAGCGTGTCTGGGGATAGCCTGTCGACATCTCGAGTATCTTGCGCTCCTTGGCGATAGTCGCAAGGTTCTCGCCTTCGACATACACACTGATGCCCGACACGACTTTGCCGTCAAAGAGGCTCGGTGAGAAGTCATATGTGAGCTGCACGCGGCTCAGGTCAAAGCGGTCGGTGCTGTAACGCCAGAAGGTCGAGGTCTGGTTGTTGTTGGAGGTAGTGCCTGTGGTCAGACGCGGATAGAGGGCTGTCGAGGCGGTCTCGGGAGTCCAGCGCAGCCATGCGTTTTCAGAATACTTGTTTTCGCCTCCGTTGAGATAATAGCTGTTGTTGTTGAATGCTATACCGCCCGTGCGACCGGTGCCATAGGCAAAGAGTGTCCAGTTGCGCCACTTGGCTGTGATATTGATGCCGTAGGAAAAATCGGGCGTATATGTGCCGAGATACACACGGTCGTTGCTGTCAACCACTCCGTCATTGTTGACGTCCTTGTATTTCAGGTCGCCGGGACGGAGAGTGCCGCCGAAAGCCTGGCGCACACCGCGTGAGTCTATCTCTTCCTGGCTCTCGAAAAATCCCTCGCATATGTAGCCGAACGCCGAGCTCAGCGGACGTCCCACAGTCGAGAGATAGTCATAGCGCACCATCTCGTCGCGGCGGGTGGCCTTCTGCGACAGATACATGCCCGAGAAACCGGCCGAGAGTTCCCACTCGCCGAAATTCTTGACTGCACGCACCGTGAAGTCTACACCCTGACGGCGGTCATTGTTATAATTGATCCAGGGCAGATAGTTGGAGTCCCATACGTCGAGAAACGAGGGATACACCGAGTTGGAGCCGCGTGTGAGACCACCCTTGGTGTCCTGGATAAACCAGTTGACTCCGGCCGACAGCAATCCGTTAAAGAATGTGCCTTCCAGTCCGGCCCTTATCTCCTCGCGAGTGATAAAGGTCAGGTCGAGGTTGTCGCCCTGCTTGGGCATGGAGGTGTAGATGCCAACGTTGCCGTCCTGATAGGAGAGCCAGCCGCCGTTGTGCTTGTAGCCGAAGTAGCGTTTCCACAGATACCAGTCCGACACATCGATGTCCTGATGCAGACGGGCGGCCGAGGCGGTGAGCTTGAGCTCATCGATCCACGATGCGTTCTCGCGGATGAAATTCTCCTGGCCTATGCGCCAGCCGAGAGTCACGGCGGGCGAGAAAGCGTTGCGCTTGCCGGGAGCAAACTTTGACGAGCGCACCAGCGCGCCGGCGAGTGTGGCATAATAGCGGTGGTCGAAATTATAGCTCACCTGAAGGCCCGCGTTCACGTTGGATGTGTTGTGAAACGAGCTGCTCTCATGGTCGGCGTCTGCCGAATTGTGGGTCTGATAGCCCCAGCCCATGAGCATGGCGTCAACCTGATGGAGTCCGCCAAACACCGCATGGTAGTCAAACTGCCCGCGGAAGAGCATATTCTGATAATAGGTCGACTGGCCGACAAATTCGTTGGTCGAATTGGTGTCGTTGCCATACTTGTTGAGACCGATTATCATATCCTTGCCGTTGAGATTGCCCCACACGGGCTCATAGACGGCATAACCCTCGCTGAAACCCTCGGAATACACCGAACGGTAGTCAACTCCGAAGGCTGTCTTGAACGAAAGACCTTTGAGTATGGCCTTGAGGTCAAAGTCCAGACCCACGTCAAAGAGAAATGTACGGGTCTTGGTCTTCACATATCCAGCCTCAAGTGCGTCGCCGATGGCGTTGGTTGAATTTTGCGATGTGCCGCCAAGCAGATAGCGTCCGTCGATAAGTGTGGCCGAGGCTATCATGTCCTGAAGCTCCGAATTGTTGGGGTCAACCATATCGACAGGCAGAAGCACTCCGAAACGGTTGGGCCATGTGCCCGAGGCCATACCCCAGAAATCGCCTCGCGAGGCATAGTCGTCGTTGACCAGCACCGAAGCGTTGGTATAGCCCTTGAGCCAGTCGGTAATCTGCATGTCGACATTGCCGCGCACATTGAAGCGCAGGGTATTGTCATTCTTGTGATCGCCGACCTTGACCAGACCGTTGGTGTATTTTAGTCCTACATTCATGTAGTAGTGAGTGCGCTCGTTGCCGCCGCGTATCTCACCGTTGGCCCCGTAAGAGTTGGAAAACTTGCGCAGAAACTCGTCGTTGTAATACTTCTGGTCGGGATAACGGTAAGGATTTGCTCCGACAGCCGTATTATATATGGTAGCGGCATCATAACGCTCCGACAGGCCGTCATTGCGGCATGCCTCGTTATAGAGAGTCATGTAGCTGGCCGCGTCAAGATATTTGGGATAGGTCTTTGGCACATAGAATCCGGCATTGGCGCGGAAGTCGATGTGCATCTTCTCCATATTGCCGCGCTTGGTGGTGATGAGTATCACTCCCTTGGCGGCACGGCTGCCATAGAGTGCCACCGCGGCGGCATCCTTGAGCACCGACACCGAAGCCACTTCCGAGGCAAGCACGTCGGCAACGTCGCGGGGCATCCCGTCGACGAGCACAAGCGCGTCCTGACCCCACACCTGGCCGTTGTAGCCTCCGATGATTGACTGAAGGCTGCCGTCAAGGGCATTGTCGGTAAAATTCTTCTTGAGCAGCTCCTCCATATTCACTGACGACACGGCATTGATGACATCCTCTTCCGGCAATGTCCCGAAAGCCACATTCACAATGCTGTCGCTCTGAGCATAGACCGTCAGGCAGGGGCATAGTGCCATCGTAAGGGCCGTGCTTACGATATATTTGGATATTATGTTCATTGTTGGGTGTGTTTATTTTAAGTTTACCATCCGGGATTTTGTCCGAACTCGGGATAGATATTCACGTCGGCCGTCGGCAGCGGGAACCAGTAGTGACGTGCGTCGAGCTTGCGTTCGAGTATGACCTCCTCGCGAAGATTCACCACTCGGGCCTCCTTGGGATTGCTGAAATCCATACCGGCCGCGCGGTCAAACTCCAGGCGCGTCTTGTAGGTGTAAGGACGCTCGGTGAGCAGCAGCCAACGGCGAAGGTCATGGAAACGGTGACCCTCAAAGGCGAGCTCTACGGCGCGCTCGCGGCGCACTTCGCTCATGAATGCCTCGCTATCGCCTGTGTAGCGCGAGTTGACTCCGCCCACTCCGGCACGGGCACGCACCTTGTTGACAGCCTCTACCGCGGTCATCCCGAAAGTAGCGGCCTTTGACGAGGGGGTGCCGTAACCGTTGGCCACAGCCTCGGCATAAAGCAGATACACATCAGCAAGACGCATGAAGCTGACCGACATACACATGTCATACTCGTTGTAATAAGCCACGGTCTTGGCCATCTGAGGGATCCATTTGGTCTCGATAAAGCCTGTGAGATTTGACTTCAGAGCATTGGCTGTGCGGTGCTTGCCTTTGGAGTAGAGACTCGCATACTTGATCTCAGCCTCGACCTCTCCCTTCTCGTCCTTGACCACCTGCACACCGTCAAATGCTACGTCCTTGTAGAAACGCGGGTCGCGATCCTTCCAGGGATGCGAGGGGTCATAGCCCGACACGGGGTCGGCTTCGGTCCACGAGGGGATTGGCAGACCGTTTTTCATGCCGTAATAAAGCATATAGTTGGCCGTGGGCTGCACCTTTACGCCCGAACTCACCACGAGCGGACAGAAGTAGTCATTCTTCTGGTTCCAGTTTGAACCACTGAGTATATCACTGTTATTTTGCATCAGTATGGCCTCCTTGAGTCCGGGGATGCGGGTGCCACGGTCGGCATAATAAAAGAGGTCGGTCCACTGCGAGAAAGGTGCCAGCTCATAGCGGCCGGTAGTCTCGCTCAGATTGAGAGCCTCGCCCAGAAGGTCGGCTCCGCGTTTGCACATCTCGGCGTCATAAGTGCGCGAGCCATTTGACTCATAGTTCCACAGCGGGCTACCGCCATAGAGCAGCGACTTGCCAGCATACGCGAGTGCCATAATCTTGTTGGGACGGAAATTGTTGTTGCCTATGGTCGGCCGGCCGGTGGCTGTCTGGTCCCAGTCGACAGGCAGCAGACGTGCGGCGGCCTCGAGGTCGGCGGCGGCCAGACGGGCCGTCTCCTGTGCGTTGAGACGGGGCAGATTGGGGGTCTCGCCCGAAGGCAGCACATGGTCGATATAAGGCAGACCGCCCCAATAGCTCATGAGCATAAAATGATTCCAACCACGGAAAAACAGCAGTTCGCCCTCGATGATTTCACGCTCTTCGGCCGTGGCGTCGGTGAGAAGACTAAGATTGGCAAGTCCGATATTAGCCTTGCGGATGCTGTACCAGCCGAATTTCCACATATTGGCCTTGCCGTCAAGACGGTTATTACTGCCCACATTACCGTCATCCACAACTGGGAAACCATAGATAAATGTGCCGGGATCGACAAAGGGACGATAGTTGCCGTTGTCCACAAAATACGCCATGGGACGTGTGTCGGACGGCTCCCAGTATTCGTCCTCGCCGAAATTCCAGCTCGTGTGATACTGCTGGCCGATAACCATGGGAATAGCGTTGTGCAGCTCCTCGATAAAGCCCTGAAAATTGCGGAAATTCTTATAGGGCTCGGTCTCGTCGATATCGCTCTTGGGGGCTTTGTCGAGATAGTCGGTACACGATGTGGCGAGCATGACGGCCGACAGTCCCAAGAGCAGACGTGAGAATATATGTTTTTTCATGTATATCCTGTTTATAAAGTTATATCTATACCTAAATTGAATCGGCGCACCGTCGGATAGGCTCCGTCGGTCGAACCTCCTGCGGTATTTGACTCGCGGTCGTCGGGCATCTTGGTCCAGAGCAACAGGTTGTCGCCGTTGAGATAGATGCGACAATTGCTAAGACCGATTTTGCGCACCAGCTTCACCGGCAGCTTATAAGAAAGTTCGGCATTCTTGAGTCTCACATATGAGGCGTCATAGGTGTAGCGTGTGCCGCGGGCCGACTCGTCGGTGGTAGTGGTCCAGCGTGGCATCGGGAGTCCGTAACGGCCGGGAGCCCAGTAGTCACCCTCCACATAAGCCACAACGTTGGAGTTCTTGAGCGTCGGAAAGTTGATTTCGCGGGTCACATTGTTCACACCATAGAACTGTACCATCGCGCTGAATCCCTTCCACTCAAATCCGAGTGTGGCGTTATACGTATTCTGAGGCATCGAGCTGTAGCCCACAGGCGCGCGGTCGTTAGTGTCGATGACACCGTCACCGTTGAAGTCGACTATCATATAGTCGCCAGGCAACTTGTTTTCATTCTGTGTGGTCCATGTCGAACCGAGGATGTCGTCCCAGCCTGTCATGGTGCCGGCGTCGATATAATCCTTGCGCTGGTCTATAGCGTGACCGGCCTGTTTGAGATAATCGGCCAGCAGAGGCGCGTCGTCGCGAAATTTCACCTTATTGGTCGCATGAGTCATGCTGGCGTTGAGCCACACGCGGGTGTGACGGTTAAACGGATAGCTCAGACGAAGTTCAAGCTCGTAACCCTTGCTGTCGACAGCTCCGAGATTGGCTCCGGGCGCGGTGGCTCCGAAGTAAGAGGGGATGGCTCGGTTGCCGCCCGAGATATAGATGTCGGTACGCTTGTCGGAAAATACGTCCACCGAACCGCTCACGAGGCCGTTGACAAATCCATAGTCGAGACCGATATTGCGCTTGGTCACTTTCTCCCAACTGATGTCGGGGTTGCCAAGACTCGAGATTGCAAAGAATGTGTAAGGCGTTGCCGTGGGATTGGTCATGCCCATGAGCGCGTTGCCGCCATAGGAGTATGAGTCGCGGTAGAGCCAGCGGCCGCCGGCACTGTCATCGCCGACCTTGCCCCATGAGCCGCGAAACTTGATCTGGTCTATCCAGGAGATGTCGCGCATGAATGGCTCCTCGCTCAAACGCCAGCCCAGCGACACTGAGGGGAAGAACTCAAATCGGTTGTTGCTACCGAATTTCTCCGAGCCGTTATACGCACCGTTAAACTCGGCAAAGTAACGGTTGTCAAAATTATATGTGGTACGGAACACCCAGTCCTCGCGATAGTGATGAAACTCCGAGCCTCTGGCGTTGTCCTCGCGGTTAAAGGCACCCATGGCTGTCACCGAGTGTAGTCCGAAGGTGCGGGCATAATCAAGCTGGAACGCATAGTAGACCTTACGGTAGGTATAATCCTTGTTGACCTCGCCGCCGGCGGTGTACCAGTGCACACCCTCGCTGAAATCAAGCTGTGTATTCTGGTTGGTGACCTGCTTGTATTTCACATCACCCGTAGTAGGGTCGACCCACTTCTGCTGCGCGCCGTTGTCAAGGTCGACGATGCCGCGACGACCCTCGAGAAAACTGTAGTCGAGCGAGAACCGGCCCTGAAGATGCAAGCCCTTGGTGATAAAGTCGAGGTCCTGGCCAAGCACAAAGTCAGTATTGATTTTGGTAGTGGTGCGTTTCTCGATGCCCGATGTGGCTATGGCGAAAGCCGAGTTCTGCACATCGGCGTCACGGGGTGCGTAATAGCCCCAGGTGCCGTCGCTGTACACCGGACGCATAGCCGAAGGAGCCGTCTTATAGGCCGCGCTCCAGAAACTCGTGCCCAGCGGATCGTCAAAGTTACGTCCGTAGGGAGTCTTGCGCTCTCCGTTCGAACCGAAAAGATTGACCTGAAGCTGCGTGGTCGGGGTCAGTTGGAAGTCGAGATTCGAGCGCACATTGGCTCTGTTGAAGCCAAATCCGGCCTTGTAGCCGCGATGGTTGTCAAACGACTTGAAGAGGTCACCCTCATGCAGAAAGTCGATAGCGGCATAATACTTCACAAATTTCGTGCCGCCAGTAACGTCGACGCTGGTATTGTAGGAGAAAGCAGCATCTTTAAACAGATAGTCCTCCCAGTCGACATTGGGATAGCGGTCCCACTCCTCGGCTGTGAGAGGATTGCGGTATTTTTCTATGATGTCCATAGGCAGCATGTCGGCCCATCCGTTGCTGCCGGGCACAAGCATCTCGCGCTCTATCGCCTGATTGCGTATGAGATATGAGTCATAAGCATCATACTTCTTGGGGAGCTTCGAGGCGACCTTTGCCGTAAAGTTGGCCTTGGCGTGCACCTTGGCGTCACCCTCGGCTCCGCGCTTGGTGGTGATGAGTATCACACCGTTGGCTCCCTTCACGCCATACACGGCCGTGGCCGACGCGTCCTTCAACACCGACACATTGGCTACCGAAGAGATATCCACCGAATTCATCTCACGCTCTATGCCGTCCACAAGCACCAGAGGCGCGCTGTTGTTCCACGAACTCTTGGCTCGGATTATAATCTCGGGGTCCTCATCGCCGGGCATACCCGATGATGCCGAAGTGATTACGCCGGGCAGATTACCCGTCAGGGCTGCTCCGAGGCTCGACACGCCGCCGGCCTTCTCAAGCACCTCGCCCGAGGTCTGTGTGATGGCTCCGACTATCGAAGCCTTCTTCTGCTGACCGTAACCCACCACTATCACCTCGTCAAGCTGCTCGGAGCTCGTGGTGAGGGTTACATTGACTGTGGACCGACCGGCCACCTTTACTTCCTTTGACTCCATTCCCACATACGATACCTCCAGGATGGCGTCCTTCAGACTGGGCACGACAAGCGAATAGTTACCGTCTATATCGGTTACCGTCACCGCCTTGCTGTTGCCCTTTAGAGCTACGGTGGCTCCGATCAGCGGCTCGCCGGTGTCGTCCGCGACCGTACCCTTGACCGTGTCGGCGAGTGCTGATGATGTTCCCACGATCATAAAGCACAGAAGCAGACCAAGCCAATGATAAAATTTGATTACATTCTTCATTGTGTTGTTACTATTAATTCTGAGATTGATAATTGCCGCGGCCGCCCTGTGGCCCCGCAACACTGTTGATAAGGTTAGATTTTTGCTTTTGTGTAATTGATGTTTATTTCCGTTTCGTGTAATAAATGGGTATGATTTAGGTTAGTAATTCGATTTTTATGATTTCTATTTTTTGCTTGAGGCATAAGGTCCTATCAGAGTGCCGGTAAAACCGCCGGCCTCGGCCGTCGACGTATGGCGGGCGTCGACCTCCGTCACGAGTGTACCCCAGTTGGTCCCGCGGTCGAGCGAATATAGAAAGTCGAGCGTCCTTCCCCTCGACACCACACGCAGGTCAAGCTCGGCCACCGAGGCGTCCACCGGCACCGATGCCAGCTCGGCCACTGAGTCACCCTCAATCCTGCGCAGTGCCAGATACTGACCATCATCGCCACATCCCCGCGCCAATTGATACTGATGGGTCTCATCCTTCATGACCAGCAGACCCGCATGAAGGTCGTGACGGCCCGGACTAAACACCATACGTGTCGAGCAGTCATACTTGTGATGCTGCACACGGCGGCCCATAAACGAGAGCACATTTTTTTCGGTCGTGGCCACCTCCGCACACCTCATCGTCAGATGCCCGGGCACCGCGCTAAGCGAACAATGCTCCGAAGCATCCCCGCGCAGAGTATACCACTCCTTGTCACGTATCCCTGAAGTGAAATCATCACTCCACTCAAAGTTGCCGAACGTCACAGCCTCACCGCGCGCCACGCCCTGACGCCTGCATATCATCGGTATCGCCTCTCCCTTCCCGGTAATGCGGGGCCAACCGTCGTCGGTCCACTTCACGGGCATAAGAAAAGTCTCGCGTCCGAGATTCTCAAAATCATTATCTATCGGACGACAGGCCAGAAACACAGCCCACCACTCCCCCTCGGGAGTCTTCACCAGGTCGGCATGACCCGCACAAGTCACAGGATCGGGACGACCGTTGTCAAGGTCGCGCTGCGTCAGTATCGGATTCTCGCTCCACGGCTCATAAGGACCAAACGGCGTCTTGCCCTTATATATGACCTCACTGTGGTCATGGGCAGTGCCCCCCTCGGCCGTCATCAGATAATACGTCCCGTCCACATTATATATATGCGGACCCTCACACCATATCGGCTTGTCCTGCGGACGCCACCCCTTGTCGACAATGATTCTGCGCTCGCCAACACACCGGTCAGTAGCCGTGTCAAACTCCACGATTCTCACCGTGCGGTGGCCAGCATACTCAGGCTTACCCTCGGGCGCATCATCATTGTTGACAATATAAGCTCGGCCGTCATTGTCAAAAAAGAACGACGGATCGATACCCTGCACCTCTGGAAGATACACAGGATCGCTCCATTCACCAAACGGGTCACGGGTCTTGACAAAAAAGTTGCCCGCTCCGACATTGGTCGTAATCATATAATAAGTCTTATTGGCCGGATTATACTTTATGTCAGGCGCAAAGATGCCGCCGCTCACATGCTGGTGGCGAAAATTGTTCATCTGCGACTCACGTGTAAGTACATGTCCCACCTGACGCCAGTTTACAAGGTCGCGGCTGTGATACAAAGGCACACCCGGCACATACGTAAAACTCGAGGTTGCTATAAAATAATCCCCCTCACCGTTAGTGCATATTGACGGGTCCGAATTCCATCCCGGAAGTATGGGATTATAAAACGAACACTCATCAGGCAGAGGATTCTCGACATAGAAATCATCCATCCCCCTATAGGAGAAAAACTCAAATATCGCCGCATCCTCCAGAGCCGACACCTCGGCTTGCGTCGGCCGGCATGCCGTCAGCGAAGACATGACACCCAGAGCCATTGCGGACAAATACAGACACTGCTTCATTTCTGATAGATTTATGGTAAGATTCGTGTTGGCGGTGTTAACAAATTCTAACATCGCAAAAGTAATCTTAATTAATCTATCCCGCCCGTTTTATAATCTTAATGACTTATCTCAATGTCACATCGCCCCCAATCCACGTCTCAACTTCATATCTCATCGTAACCCCACCACTGACCCTCAACTACTTACACTCACACTCCATAAAAGCATTCATAACACAAATCGTAAGCATTTCAAAACACTCAGCACATCCATCAACTTTGAAATAACATAAAAACAAATATCCAATTAACCTTTTTAACATATGTCACATCAGCTTATACAAATCACAGCCAACACACAAGTTAATATATATTAAACAACTCGTTATTATTTTCAAAATTCAAAAATTATTCATATATTACCACCATAAATTCAAATTATGTAGCACTTGTAAAATATTTTATAATCATCTCTATCTGACCTTTATTGCTATAGATTATTATGCCTTTAGACTTAAAAAAATTACCCTTTCTACTATTCCTATTACTAAATATAACATCAAAAATAATTACACTATTGGAAAAAGATTATCCATGCCCCTATATATCTGGTCCACACCAAAGGTCACCATACACTATATATTAATCCCCTCTTATTATAAACGCCTAAAATTTACCAGCCTATGAAAAAATCAACTCGTATATTTGTGACATTCGTCATAGCACTTTTCTCAACACTTATATTGTTTGGGAAAAATACGAACAACAAATATCCCGAAAAAATTCAATTCAAACCAGAAAAGGAAATTAAAATTATAACAGTCGCTCAAAAAGTCGCACAGGAAATTGCACCTCAATTTCGTACTGACACGTTGGTTGCTGTAATATACACCGCACCTTACTCCATGAAAAAAGATGTTGTAGATGTCCATTTTATGAAACATGAAGATGACCACATTGAATACCATAAAGGCAAAAGAGATACAGTCAATAAACGGCTAATCATAGACTCTGCTCCAATAAAAAGGCCTAACAGTATCTTAACAGTTACCATATACGAAAGCACTTTAGAACCGGAGTCCATATCTGACAGCTACTCAAGAAGTATATCATTTGAACCTAATTATATTGATTTTAGAAAAAACAATCCAAACAAAAAATTAGAGCCGTATATAAATCCTACTGGAGAAAACGTAATATTTTAAACTATTACTGTCCGCTCAAAATAGTTATTAATATAGCATTATCATAATTAACAAATATCGACCAATATCCAATATATAGTAATGAGACTGTGTCATCCCCTGATTCACAGTCTCATTACTATATATTGGATATTGGTCGATATTATCAGTCAAGTTTAAGCACGGCGAGGAAAGCCTTCTGCGGCACTTCTACAGAGCCAATCTGCTTCATGCGCTTCTTGCCTTTCTTCTGCTTCTCGAGAAGTTTACGCTTACGCGAGATGTCGCCGCCATAACATTTTGCGGTCACATCCTTGCGCACAGCCTTGATGGTCTCGCGGGCTATGATTTTGGCACCGATAGCTGCCTGGATGGCGATATCAAACTGCTGACGCGGTATCAGCTCCTTGAGTTTCTCACACATGCGGCGGCCGAAAGTCACGGCATTATCCACATGGGTGAGCGTAGAGAGCGCGTCGACACTCTCGCCGTTGAGCAGGATGTCAAGTTTCACGAGCTTGCTCACACGGAAATCATGCAGATGATAGTCAAACGACGCATACCCCTTTGAGATACTCTTGAGCTTATCATAAAAATCTATCACAATCTCGCCCAAAGGCATGTCGAAAATCATCTCCATACGGTTGCCCGAGATATATTCCTGCTTCACGAGTTCGCCGCGCTTGCCCAGACAGAGCGTCATGATAGGACCGATATAATCGGCGGCGGTAATGATGGAGGCTCGGATATAAGGCTCCTCGATATGGTCGATAAGAGTCGGCTCGGGAAGTCCCGAAGGATTGTGCACCTCGGTCATGGTGCCGTGCTTGTCATACACCCGATAGCTTACGTTGGGCACAGTGGTGATGACATCCATGTCAAACTCGCGTCCCAGACGCTCCTGTATGATCTCCATATGGAGCAGACCGAGAAATCCGCAGCGGAATCCAAATCCGAGAGCCATCGACGACTCGGGCTGGAACGTTAGCGACGCATCATTGAGCTGGAGCTTCTCGAGCGATGAACGCAGATTCTCGAAATCTTCCGTCTCGATGGGATACACTCCGGCAAACACCATGGGCTTGACTTCCTCAAACCCGTCAATAGCATTTTCACACGGACGCTGCACATGTGTGATGGTATCGCCCACCTTCACCTCCTTCGAAGTCTTGATGCCCGATATTATATATCCCACATTTCCTGCCGACAGACTCTCACATGGCTGCATGTCGAGCTTGAGCACACCTATCTCGTCGGCGTTATACTCCTTGCCGGTCGCGACAAACTTCACGAAATCATTCTTACGTATGGAGCCGTTCTCAATCTTGAAATACGCGATGATGCCTCTGAACGGATTGAACACAGAGTCAAATATCAGAGCCTGCAGCGGAGCCTCCGGGTCACCCACAGGCGCGGGGACACGCTCAACGATAGCCTGCAATATCTCGGGCACACCGATACCTGTCTTGCCGCTGGCGCGTATCACCTCCGACGGGTCACATCCGAGCAGGTCCACTATCTGGTCCTCCACCTCATCAGGCTTGGCACTGTCAAGGTCCACCTTATTAATAATAGGTATTATCTCGAGGTCATTGTCAATGGCCATATAGAGATTGGAGATTGTCTGGGCCTGGATACCCTGCGAAGCATCGACTATAAGCAGCGCACCCTCGCATGCAGCGATGGAGCGCGACACCTCATAGGAAAAATCGACATGCCCCGGAGTGTCGATAAGATTCAGCACATAATCCTCGCCGTTGAGACGATAGTTCATCTGTATGGCGTGACTCTTGATAGTAATGCCGCGCTCTCGCTCCAGATCCATATCGTCAAGCACCTGGGCCTGGAGATCCTTGCCGGCCACGGTGTTGGTAAACTCGAGCAGACGGTCGGCAAGCGTGCTCTTGCCGTGGTCAATGTGCGCTATGATGCAGAAATTGCGGATATTCTTCATACGTATTTATTCTACTGCAAAAGTACAATTTTTTTTTGACTTGAAAAAATTATGCCAAAATGTTTGGTAGTTTCAAAAATCCTTCTTAACTTTGCACCGCAAAACCAAGAGATGGTGAGCATAGCTCAGTTGGTTAGAGCGTCGGATTGTGGTTCCGAAGGTCGTGGGTTCGACCCCCACTGTTCACCCCAAGTTATAAGAAACAATAGTTTGACAAGCTCAGCGACGATTCGCTGAGCTTGTCGTTTTTTATAACAATTTTACTGCTTCTCAATCCGTTATCATACTGATTATAATTAACTAAATTATCTAATTTTTAATTCTCACTATTATGACACAACCCCCTTTCTGGCTGAAAATCAGTAACCGTTATGTAATTGAAAATTTCGAGCAATTGTTAAAATACGTCAAGGCCTATAATTATGTCTACGAGGACGAGAGCGAAGACAGTGATTTTGTCCAGACCTACCGACATCTCAAATCAGTGGCCGACGAATACAGTTGCATGATTAAGAATTTTAAAATCTACGAGACACCTCAGTTTGACATCCCTTTCAATAAAGTGGCACGCATCATTGCTACGGCTATACTGACCGCCCGCAAGATGGGCATTGACGACTTTGACCTCCTCACATCTCTTATCAATCTACTGGTACTCAACAATAAGAGTCTTAATCCTGAAATCGAGCGAAAATACTTCAACATCATCTGCCTCTGCATAAAGCGATGTCCCGTCGACCGGCTGAAACTATCGTTGAGTGACCTTGATGAAGACAAGTTTATGCTCGGACTCCTGGAGACAAAACTGGCCGACACGACATTCAAGACACCGTCCGCCACTCCGACCGACCACATCTACGAAAACCGCGGCTGCCTCACCGTCGGAAGCGACAGCCTCACTCTATCCAATGTAAGCTACGCCGACAGCAAAAAGAAAAAATCCAAAGGCGAGCTCCACACTGACCTCGGTCTTGACGTGCTGACATCCTCGCCCTGCAACGCCGACTCCCTCGATGAACTCCTGGACATCTACCCTCACATATCCAACGAGTTTGACAGCATGAAGCCAGTCCCTCGCCCGACACTCAAACGCTACTCGGCCACCGAGACAATAATCATGCGTGTCACACAGGTCTCGGGACTGAAAGTCGTGGTCGAGACCGCCGACCCCGACTATGAATACGAGTCAGGCAACGTATTTATCGACGCCAACATAAGCCTCATACCCAAAGACTCCTTGCTCAAGGAGCTGCGTGTGGGCGACTATCTCCCCGTCGTGCGCAACGACCATGCCAATCTCCCCTTCCGGCTGTCACGCGAATGTGTCACAGACTTTGTTGACGAATACGCCCGCCAATGCTCCGACGAAGAGGAATGCGACGAACTGCTGTCGGTCTATGACACCGACTTCAACGGCGGCTCGCGCTGGCTGTCCGAGTCCGGACTTTACATCAACATCTTCGACAACGACGTCGCCCAATCGGGCATTGAGGAGGAATACAATTACGCCGTGTCCAACCGATTGCCATCTCTGCTGACAATACATTCATGGTCGATTGACGCCGGCAACTGCAGGGTCAAGGGCAAATTTGTCGGATTCACAAACGACGAAGACTCCCCGCTCGACGAGACTACATTCAAGACCAACGCCTACCACTACTTTATCGTCAACTTCATCAGCTATGTCTATGACCGCCGTCCCCAGGTCAAGGAGGCAATCCACACCGAACCCATCGACCCCGACACCATACATCTGCTCGGCATCCTCACCTATCGCCTCGCGCTGAAAATAACACGTGGCGACTCACTCTCGCGCATACGTCACCTCATAGCCGCCATGCTGCTGGTCAAGATGGCCGGCAACAATGACGACGCCGACTTTGTGCGCACCCAGCTCGACTATCAGAAGGCCGTCATACTCTTTGCCAAAGGCACATCACCCACAGCCCTGCCGCGCGTCAGCTCCACATCCGAATCCATAGCCGAAGAGACACGGGCCGAAAAAGAAATAGTCGACATCCTGCACGGCTACAAAGAGATTACCGACGGCGGCGATGCCACCCTGCGCCCCACCCTGCTATACGGCTCACGGCTCGCCGACACACGCCCCGTGGTCCAAGACCTCGTGAAAGCATCCAACAGCCTGCTCAACCGCATCGACATCTCCGAAATCAACCGCATAAAAAAGAACATATGCGCCCACCTCAACGTGGCCGATCAGTACAAGGACATCTACAACGAACGCACCAACTATGGCGTCGAGAGCGACTTCCTCGAGTTTAAAGCCTCATGCGCCCGTCCGCCTATCCAATCGTCATCGCTCCTCAACGACATCAACATCCAGAAGTGGACCATCCTCAAGGCCATATGCGCATTTCTCAACTCCATCAGCGGAGGCGACCTGCTCATCGGCGTCTCCGACAACGGTTTCGCCCTCGGACTTGACGAAGACATACAGTTTCTCTACCGCGAACACATGATTTCCGAGCCCAACGCCGATCGCCTGCGCACCTACCTCAAACTGTTTATCGACAAGGGTTTCACCACAGCCGACGGCCGTGTGTCGGGCACAGCCATCACAGCCGAACGCGTCAAATTCATCATCGAGAAAAACGAGGAAAACCGCGAGATACTCCGCGTCAAGGTAACCCCCTACCCCTGGGACGTCGTAAGGATTTCAGCCCCCGACCGCCCCAACGGATTTCACGACACCTACATACGCACCTCGGGAGCTTCCACACCGCTCAACCACGCCGGAGTGCGCGAGGTAAAGCTGCGCAAGCTCAACAGTCTCGACAAAAACCTCCTGAAAATCGCAAAGATACGCCAGGCCATTGACGAGAACGTAATCGTGGAAATCAAAAACTACAACAGCGTCAACGGCCTCTCCGACCGACGCATCGAGCCCTACAAAGTATATGACGACAACAAGTCATTTCTCGCCTACGACATCGACCGCCACGACATGCGACGCTTCAAAGTGTCACGCTTCAAAGACTCCGACCTAAACGTGACAAAAGACAAATGGAAAAACCAGAAGAAGCACGCCGACCGCTCGGTAGACATCTTCGGCATGGTGGAGTCAGCGACATCACCGGGCGAAACCGTCCGAGTCAAACTCACCGACTATGCCCGTTGTCTGCTGCTCGAGGAGTGCAACATCAGCCTCCACGATGACAACAGCCCCGTCAACAGCATACTACACCGCAATCCCGACTACACCGACAGCAAACGTTTTCCCTGGTTGCTCGAAGTCAAAGTCTACGGATTTGACGGAGTGGCACGCTTCGTGATGGGACTGCCCGCCCACACCAGGATAACCGACACCCCGAGGCTCAACGACCACATACGCCGGCTCACAACACCCGTCTGACTGCAAAATCAGCTCAGTCGACAACTTTTCGCAAGGAAATTTCATTATATATGTATGATTACTTACACGTTTTATAAATTATCAACATTATGAAAGCCTTAGGTAAAGCTCTGTTCTGGATCGGATTTGTCGCCCTCATCGGCGTAGTGCTCGCTTATCTCATCATCATACTCTCAGGGGCCGTGGCCTTTGCCACAACAGCCACAGCATTGTCCATATGCGCCATCATACTCATCGGCTCGCTGCTCATGCTCATGGGCCGGTCATATGAAAAGTCAGGCGAACGGAAAGAGGAACTGAGACGCATACAGCACATGAACACCAAAAACTGATAGTCCCTGCAGACTGTCAAAGTCTCATCACCATCAAAAAGCGGCAAAAGTCCCGGCCCCGGGCCGACTTTTGCCGCTTTTTGATGGTGATGAGACTCCTGCATCTCCTTTTTTAACCATGTCAAGAGCATATTTACAGGGAAAATCGCTATCTTTGCAGCTACTTTACCCTGAAAACCATCCTACGACATGAAATCTATATTCCGTATTGCTCTCCTCGGCATGGCCGCTGTGGCTGTGTCATGCTCTGACAACGGCCCTAAATGGCATCTGAACGGCTCAATCGAAGGCCTTTCGGAAGATGACAACATAATCCTCGAAGCCAACAACCAGGGTTACTGGTATGTGGTCGACACCATCAACGCCAAAAACGGCAAGCTCGACTATGCTGGCGACGTGCATGGTTATCCCGACATCTTCCGCCTGCGTGTGGGCGACAGCTCGGTCTACTTTCCCGTCGACAGCATCGAGACAGTGACAATCAATGCCACGGCACCCGACATAGCCGCCAACCACACCCTCTCGGGCTCGCCCCAGGCTGTCAATCTGGCCCGTGTCGACAGCATGCTCACCGCTGCAGCCGCCGCCAAAGGTGTCAAGGCCATGGTGGCCGACGAGGAGCTAAAACGTCAGCTCGCAGGAATGATTCTCGCCGACCCCGCAGGCGTGGTCAGCTATTACATCATCAGCAAGACCATCGGCGACACTCCTCTCTACAACCCCTCGGCTCCCATGGACAACCGCATCATCGGTGCCGTGGCCAACTCGTTCAACTCTCAGCGTCCCGACGACCCGCGCACCAAATATCTCACCTCGCTCTTCCTGCGCAACCGTCGCCCTTCATCGTCGGCCGAAGGCTCTGCCATGCAGGCCCAGCTCATCAAAGCCTTCGAGATAGACCTCTATGACCATACAGGCAAACGCCACTCGCTCCTAAAGCTCACCGAGAGCGGACGTCCTGTGATACTTAGCTTCACAGCCTACAGCGCGGACTGGTCGCCAGCCTTCAACGTCGAGCTCAACAAGGTCTACAGCAAATATCATCCCAACGGACTCGAAATCTATCAGGTGTCGGTCGACGAGGATGAATACGCCTGGAAGCAGGCCGCCAAAAATCTCCCCTGGATTACAGTCTACAACAGTGTGGCCGACGGTGGCAAAGTACTCCGTCAGTACAATGTCGCACAGGTGCCCACAACCTTTGTATTCAACCGCGAAGGCGAACTTGTGGAGCGCGTGCTCGACATCGCCGATCTTGACTCGGCCGTGGCAAAGGTAATGTAGTGAAGACCTTCTACAAGATTCTGCGCACCGTCCTGGTGATATTGCTGGTGCTGCCTCTGGCAGTGCCGGCTTTGCTGTATATCACCCTCTCAATCCCGAGCGTGCAGTCCTACATGGGACACCGCGCCGAACGTGAGCTCACAGCCCTGCTCGGCACACGTGTCACCATAGGCCGCGTGGAATACTCTCCCTTCACCCGCATAGTCCTCACCGACGTGTCGGTGAGCGACACCGACGGCAAGACGCCCCTGCGCATAGGCCATCTCGGCGCAGGTGTGAGCATCACTGAGAGCCTCTGGCAACGCCATCCCGTGGTGACATATGCTGAAATCATTGACCTTGAGGCCCATCTGTGGCGCGACTCTGTCGGCGCACCCCTCAACATCACTCCTATCATCGAGCGGTTCAGAAAAAAAGAGCCGGGCGGCAAATCGACCTTCGACCTGGCCGTCAACCTGCTGGTGATACGACGCTCGTCATTCACCTACGACATCCTTGACGCCCCGGCCCGCGTGGAGGGACACTTCGACCCCTCCCACATCGCTGTGAGCGACATCCGCGCCGACCTGCGTGCTCCACGCATATCCAACGACAACATAAGCCTCGACATCAAACGCCTCGGAGCCTACGACCGCTCGGGCCTAACACTTTCCTCGCTCACGGCCCTATTCTATGCCGACAGCGCGGGCTGCACCATACAGAACCTCGGGCTACACATGCCCCACTCATCGCTGACCTTCGACAACATCACCGTCAGCACCTCGCCGCTGGCTCAGGGTTTCGACCCTAAAAAAATCAGCACAGAGATAACCACACTCCCAGGCTCGCACATAGCCTCAGCCGACCTCGTGCCGCTCATGCCCGCCCTTGAGGGGCTCGATCTAATCGCCGACATCGAGCTTGAAGCCGAGGGCAACGCCGCTCTCATCGACATACCGCGACTTTCGCTCTCGATGCGTGACAAGGACACATGGCTGAGCCTCAACGGATTCGTGAGCAATCTCGACCATACCAATGACTCGATTGAAATCAATCTGGAGCGCATCAGTGCCAACTTCAATGCCCCGGCTACACTCTCGATACTCTCCTCACTTGGTGACAAAGAGCGCGCCCTCGCCCGAAAACTCACCCCGCTCGCATCGCTCGGCGACATTAATCTGCTTGGACGGCTGGCCGCCGACAACCGCAGTCTCGACTTTAACGGCTCCGTCATCACCACAGCCGGCAGCATCGACATCGACGCCGGCATAATGCGCGATTCCCCCTCGGCTCCCGTCAAGGTCGACGGCACAGTCACAGCCTCCGAATTCAACCCCTCTGGGCTTCTTCCAGCTCTCCGTCCCCTCACCGACGTGTCGCTCCAGGCCTCGGCCGACCTGTCCATCCGACGCTCCGGAGCCATCGACGGCGAAGCCGAACTCCGTATCGACAACGCCACCTGGAACTCCACCCCCTACTCCGACATCACGGCAAACGCCACCTTTGCCGGTTATCAGATCGACGCCGCCATCGACAGCCACACCCCCACGGCCGACTTCTCCGTCAGGGCCGGCTATCAGACGAAAGGCGACCACCCGCTCACCGAACTCTATGCCAACATACGCAACATTGATCTCGCGCCGTTCGTAACCTCGGGCCCTTACAGCGACTACAGCCTCTCGGCCGACATCAACGCTTCAGTGACAGGCCGCAAGGTCGACGACATGGACGGATGGGTCAAAATCAGCGACATTGACTTCTCATCAGCCCGCGACCATTCGGCCCCGGCCCTGTATCTTGACTGCATCGACATCGTGTCGATGGCATGCGACTCGGTCCACTCGCTCACCTTCAGCAGCCGGCCGCTCGACCTCACGCTCAAAGGCCGATACTCCTATCCTGCTCTGGTCTACGACCTGAAACTGCTATGCGCCAAAGCCTTCCCCTCGCTGCTGCCGGGCCTCACGCCCGACGGTTCCATATCGAGCATGGCGACCCTCGACCTCACCATCAACCCCGACTCATCCCTCTCAAGATTTGTCAAACTCCCAGTCGAGGTCATATATCCCGTGCAGCTCTCAGCCAAGACCGACGCCGACAGCGGCAACGCCTCGCTGCTGCTCAACGCTCCATATCTCAAGCAGAAAGACAAGCTCATCGAAAACACCACTCTGAGCGCGGGCATCGACGGCAACGACAGCACCTCCTATCTCGGATTTCACACCATAGTCCCGACAAAAAATGGACCTATGGACCTCGACCTCAACACGTCGGGCATCTCCGACTCGCTGCTCACAGCCATCAGCTGGCGCATAGACCGCGCCAAGGATTTCCACGGCGACCTGTGCTTCTCGACAGCCTTTTCGCGCGATGACGACGGCCTCCTGACAGGCATACGCTTCATGCCCACCGACCTCGTATTCAATGACTCGGCCTGGCATGTCACTCCGGCACGCATCGATATCCGTCCCCACCGCATACACGTCAGCGACTTCGGAGCCAGACGCCCCGGCCAGACTCTCGCCATCAACGGAGAGGCCGCAGCCGACTCGCTGAGCCGCATGGTGGTATCGCTCGATGACATCGACCTCGACTACGTGTTTGAGACACTCGCCATCAGCGACGCCGTCAACTTCGGCGGACGCGCCACCGGCCGCGTCTATGCCGAGGCACTCCTCTCGAAAGACCCTGTGCTCTACACGCCGCGTCTCTTCGTCAAAGGACTCAGCTACAACCACTGCACCTTTGGCGACGGCGACATACACTCGTGGTGGGACAACAACACCAAGACCATCACCATCGGCGCGGACATAGCCGGGCTCAACGGCAAGCACTCCACCATATCGGGCACCATCAAGCCTTTCACCGAAGAACTCGACTTCAACTTCTCGGCCGAGGAAGCCCCCGCCGGCTTCATGCTCCCATTCATGTCGGCCTTCACCTCGAGCGTCAACGGCCTCATCTCGGGCGACGCCAGGCTCTATGGCACCTTCAAGGACCTCGATCTCGAAGGCGACATATACGTGCGCGACCTAAGCATGAAACTCGACTTCACCAACACCGTCTATACAGTCAGCGACTCGGTGCACATAGCCCCGGGCGAAATCACATTTGACAACGTAACCCTCAACGACCGCTACGGCAACAGCGCGAAACTCTCGGGACGCGTGTCACACCAATATTTCCACGAGCCGAGTTTCACCTTCAACATCACCGACGCTTCCGACATGCTTGTCTATGACATCGGCGAGCACGACACCTCCGACCCATGGTATGGCCGCATCTACGGCAACGGCTCCGCCACCGTCACAGGCGTCCCGGGCAAAATAGACATAGGCGTGAAGATGCGCACCGCGCCCGGCTCGACATTCACCTTCGTGCTCAGTGACGCCGAGCACTCGGTGGAGTATGACTTCATCAAACTGCGCGACCGCGACCGCGCCAAAAAAGACTCCATCGCAGCCCTCGACCCCACACCGCTCATCGTGCGCCAGCTCCGCGACCGCATCAACCGTCAGGAACAGGGACCTCCCACAGCCTACGCCATGGAGTTTAACGTCGACATCACCCCCGAGGCCACCCTCAACCTCATCATGGACCCAATCGGAGGCGACAAAATCACCGCCCACGGCACCGGACATCTGCGCATGAACTATGCCTCTGACGGCGAGCTGGAGATGTTTGGCGAATACACTCTCAACCGCGGCACCTACAACTTCACCCTCCAGGACATCATCATCAAGGACTTCACTATCCTCGAAGGGAGCCGCATAACATTTCTCGGCGACCCCTATGCCGCACAGCTAAACATACGTGCGGCCTACTCGCTCAACGCCAACCTCAGCGACCTCGACGAGTCGTTTCTCGAAGACCGGGAGCTCACACGCACCAACGTCCGCGTCAACGCTATCATGATAGTGACAGGCGACATGCGCCAGCCCGACATAAAGTTTGACCTCGAGTTTCCGACACTCACAGCCGACACCTACCGCAAAGTCCGATCCATAATCTCGACCGACGAGATGATGTCGCGCCAGATCATCTATCTGCTCGCGCTCGACCGCTTCTACACACCCGAATACATGGCCACCACCCATGGCAACGAACTCGTGTCGGTAGCCTCCTCGACCCTCTCGTCGCGCCTCGGCTCGATGCTCGGACAGCTCAGCGACAAGTGGAGCATCGCTCCGGCCATACGAAGCGACCGCGGCGACTTCTCCGACGTGGAGGTCGACGTAGCCCTCTCGAGCCAGCTTCTCGACAACCGGCTGCTATTCAACGGCAACCTCGGCTATCGCGACAAGTCGCTCAACAACAACAGCTTCATCGGTGACTTCGACATACGCTATCTGCTCAACCGGGCCGGCACAATACAGCTCAAGGCCTACAACCGCTACAACGACCAGAACTATTATCTGAAGAGCGCGCTGACCACCCAGGGCATCGGCGTGGTGTTCAAGCGCGACTTTGACAACATATTCTCCTTTCTGCGTCCGCTGAGAAAGAAAAAAGAGCAGAAGAAAGACAACGACGAAGAGGATAACCCAGAGGACAAAACGCATGACAAGAACGTCACCGAGCCCGACGCCGCAACGATGCCGGCCATTCCCTCCGATACCATCCCCAAACCTCGCACCAACCGCTTTGAGGTAAAATGACGCCGCCTCACATGACGCCCGCGCTCCGTTGACCCGCAATGCGGCCCACACGCGAGTGTGCATAAACACAGTGATTAAATTACACTGCAAAATTAACACATCCCCCTACAGTGCGATAATGCCGCACAACCTCACAAAAAATAGAGATACAAAAGATTCAGAAAGACATAAGAGACATAAGTTTTTTTAATTTTAAGACAGAGGGTCAGTTTATATCCTTTTCCCTTCGTCTTCAACTTAAAACAAAAAACTTATGTCTCTTATGTCTTTCTGAATCTTTTGTATCTCCCGTTTAGAGCGGGTCTGTTCAATAATTATTGGTCAGGGTCGGGTTCATGTTGCGCACCTTGGTCGGGAACGGAAACACCCACAACGACGACTCTGGGGCTATGCTGTATGTGCCATATTGCTGAAGATCATGCGTAATGGTCTTTCGATACTTGGCCTCGGTGTTCCAACGCTTGCGGTCAAAGAAATTCTCAAACGTATTGACAAACTCTATGCTGCGGCACTTCTGATACAGCTCCATGGCCTGCTCCTCGGTGACATTCTCCAAGGCCGAATACATCTCGGGCGAATAGACGCGCTTGAGACGCACAGCGTCAAGTTTGGCAAGTCCCTCCGTGATATGGCCGGTGCGTATCAGACACTCAGCGGCCACATAATACATCGACTCGGCCCTAAGCCCCCACACATTATAGCGTATGTCGCCGCTCACAAACATCAGACACTCCGGAAAGACATACATGTTGTATATGTCAGACCATCCTTCCTGCGGATTATATATGCCGTCCTTGACAAAGTCGCCGTCATCAAAGAGCGCGACGGTCTCGGGCGTGAGCACCACCGAATACATGTCGCCGAGATTAGAGGATGTATCACAATGGATGAGCATATAATTGTTGTCGGACTCATATGACAGATTCCATTTGCCGTCGGCTATGACCGACGAGCGGTCCTCGATTCTGTCGTTGACACTCAGTGCCTTGTTGGCATAGACCAGAGCCTCGTCATAACGTTTCATCTGGAAGAGTATGCGGGTGCGCATATAGTGGCCGGCATAGAAGTTAAACATGGCCTCGAGCGAGAAGCCGTTCCATGTTATCTGCGGCGTGAGGGCCCCGCTGATTTTGGGTGTCGTGGAGCCTGAATACACACAGTCGTCGATGGTGAGCTCCGACGCTACATTGCCTGCATGCAGATTGCCGTCCTTGTCCTCCCAGCCGGTGTAGTAGGTGCCGTCTTTCTCGACCATGCCACGGTCGCGGATTGAGAAGAGCGAGTTGAGCGGATAACCTTCGTGAAGACTGAAACTCAGATTCTCGGTGCCCGACGATGGATTATGAAATATCTTCGTGACCTTGTTGGTGTTACATGCTATATTGAATCCGAGATTGATGCTCAGGTCATTGCGCGATTTTGCCTCAAGTATATGGCCGTTGAGCTGGAGCTCCACTCCGTGGTTGACCATATTGCCGGCATTGATTTTAAGTGTCTCGAATCCTGTGGTCATGTCAAGGTCTACATCGGTAAGGAGGTCCGAGCCCGACTTGTGGTAATAGTCAAGCGAGCCGCTAAGACGATAGGCCCAGAGCACAAAATCAAGGCCAAGATTCCATGTGGCGGTCTTCTCCCAGCGCAGCTGCTCGTTGGGCGGAGTCTGCACATGCTTGTTGACATAGTTGGACGTAATCGTAGCCACAAGATATGACGAGATTGACGAGTCGATATTGCCAGTAAGGCCATAACTGGCACGGAGCTTGAGGGCGTCGAGCCAGGTGTAGCCCTTCATGAACGCTTCGTTATGCGCGTTCCACGAGCCACCGACAGACCACAGCGGACGGCCGCGGAATTTCGGATCGGCTCCGAAAAGGTCACACTTGTCCACACGATAGCTGCCTGATAGCGAGTAACGGCGGTCATAGACATAGTTGCCTGTAAAATACACTGAATAGAATCGATGGAGAACTTCGGGAAACTTTGAGGCCGGAGTGAAGAGAAAACTGCCCTGATAGCCGGCATAATCCGAGCCGAGCACGCCTGTATAGGTATTGCCTATATAATTCCAGTCGGCACTGACGGTACTGTTGTTGAGAGTCTCGGGCGAGTAGCCATACACAAGATAATCCTCGCTCGACGTGTGGTTTTCACGAAATTCCATACCGGCGAGAGCGTCAATCTCATGAGGCCCGAAATCGCGGTTATAGCGAGTCTGGGCGCGGAATGTATAGTAAGCCGCCTGGCTTGAGGCCGACCTCTTGACACCCCCGTCGGGTATATGGTGGGTGGCTGCCTTGCCATAGACCTTGCGTTCTCCTATGTGCTCGGGGCCTATCTCGGGATTGTTCATGTCGGCGATGATGTCATCGATGCTCGTCCAGTCAAAATCGGGATTGGCCTCCCAGCCTATATGCTTGGACTCCACTGTGGTGGCGAAATTATAAAGCGTACGCATGTGATAGGAATCCGCGTCATACACTGTCTCAGTCTTGGAATATATGTCCTCATACTGAAACTGGATCTGTGCCGTCCAGCCGGGCAATATCCTAAAGAGCGCGTGGATATAGGAGCGGATATTTGTGTTGCGATAGCGTGAGAAGTTGTAATTCATCTCGTTGACGAGATTGAAGGTCGGGTCCTTGAGTTCGTTAAGAAGGTCATCAAACACGCTCTCACCCGGATATACTATACACTCCATGCCTGTGGGATTGCCCTGTGAGTCATAGGGCGATATGTAAGGCAGAAAAGAAGTGTTGGATAGGAAACGGTTGGCGTGGGTCTTGGAACGCGACGATATCATGTTGAGTCCCAGCGATATGTCGAGCCACTTCGCGGCCTTGATGTCGCCTTTGTATTTGAGGGTTATGGCGTCGGAGTGCTCCTTGCGCACACCCTTGTTGTCGCGCGAATAGTTGAGCACGATGCTCGAGTTGATTACCTTGCCCTGCATGCGTAGAGCGAGATTGTAATTCTGATTTATTTGGTTGCGGTCGTGCACGCGCTCAAACTCATCCATGTAATTATTGCCGCGATAGATGTCGAGTTGACGGTTCATGTCGGCATCCGACATCTCTCCGAGATGATTGGCGAGCAGCAGACGCGACACAGGCGACAGCATGCTCATCTTGCCTGTCCTGTAGCGTGATACAGCCGAGGCGAGATAGTCGGGATTGGGGTCGTTGAGCATGCCGTTGAAGTTTAGCAGCTCGAGCTCCACGGCCTCGGATCCGGTGGCATAGTGCATATTGGAGTAGTCATACTTCTCGCTGATGTTGAGGTCGGCGTTGAAGTCGACTGTCAGACGCTCCTTCTTGGCGGTCTTAAATCACGCCGGCCGACGCGCGCTCCATAGATGGCAGCGGCGGCCGCGTCCTTGAGCACCGTGATATTCTCCACGTCATAAGGATTGATCGACTCGAGGCCACCCTCGATGGGCAGACCGTCGACCACTATGAGCGGTGAGTTTTGGGCCGAGAACGAGCCCACACCGCGTATGACGATGTTCGACTCACCCTTTTCGGCTCCCACGAGGCCTGGCACCTTGCCCTCGAGGTTTGACACAAGATTGCCTGTGAATCGCTTGTCGAGCTCATCGGCCGAGATGGTCTGATAGGAACCCGTGGCCGCCTCGCGCTTCATAGTCTGATAGCCTGTCACCACGACCTCATCCATCATAGTGGTCTTGTGTTGCAGACGCACCTGCAGAAACTTGTAGTCTTTCGGCACTTCCACGCGTGCCGTCTCCATACCTATGTAAGAGATGACGAGCACGGTGTTTTTATTGTCGGAGAGTATCGAGAAGTTACCATCGGCATCGGTGGCCACCCCATTGGTTGTGCCATCGATCATGACGGTCGCGCCGGCCAACGGTTCGCCGTCGCTGTCAAGGACAGCTCCTATAATGTTTTTCCGCTCGATTCTGGCTACTTTATCCGCCACGTTTCCGGAGGTCTGGGCCACGGCATATGCCGGCAGCCCCGTGACCATCATCATGGCAAACAGATAGGCTAATTGTTTCGCTGTCATATTAAGAATTATGTGATAATGTGATGATTTTAAGATTGGTTATCTGGCCAGAAGGCTGTTAATCAGTTGCTTTATCGCCTCGTCGCTCTGCGGACGCGTGGCATCGATGTCGGCTATGGTCATGTCGGGATTGACCACTATGAAACGCGGTATGGCAGTGACCCCCATGGCTGTCATGAATTGCTGACCGCTCTCACCGTTAAACACATACTGCGGCCATTCGGGCGAATCCTGCTCGAGTTTCTTGCGCCATGCGTCAAAGTCTTCGTCACACGAGATGGGTCTCCGTCTATGTCGTAATAAGCTGTGACCAATACGAAGTCATTTGCAGCTATCGTGCCTGTGAGCAACGGGGCATCTTCCTTATGCGTGCATGACGCGAGCATAAACGGTAAAACTAAAAGAGCACTGATTGGTTTCATTTAAGGTTTTATATATAAATGGTGAATTTTGTTAAACATTAACACTCTGCACCCACAAAAATAATTAAATCTCAAATATAATTCCAATCAATGTTCTCAGAATACGTACATTTAACATCACGACACCTTTATACACAAAAAAGCGATTGAATATCAATACATTCAATCGCTTTAAGAAAACATTCTAAAACGTAAATTCTGACAAATCACAACTCCCTGTCATCGTCATCGTCCCCTATACGAGTCTGCTCCTTGCGGTAAGCGGCGGGAGTCATTCCGACGATATTACGGAAAGTGGTAAAAAATACCGAGGATGACGAGAAACCCACATCGGCGGCTATCGCCTTGAGCGGCATATCACACTCGAGATTGCTTATCATCTCTATCGCCGCTCGCACGCGATATTCGGCCAGCACTTGGGGAAACGATTTGCCGAAGGTGCGGTTGATGGCCTGAGAGAGATAGATGCGGTTGGTGTGAAGCTCCTCAGCTATACTCCTGATTGAGATGCCGGGGTCGGTGTAGGCCTTGCGTTCCGACATCAGTTCGTTAAACCTCACCATAAGGTCTTCGATTTTATCCTTGGCAATAACCGCCGTGCAACTCTTTCCGGCCTCGGCCGACTCGGCTCGGGCCGAATCAAGAGCCTGGCGCAAGAGACGCTCCCTCACCATAGCCTCCTTTTCACGCGCCACAATCATGCGTATCAGGCTCTCCTTGCGACGGTAAAGATGCCACAGTAGACATATGACGGCCAACATGGCCACGCCTATGGCGATGAGTATCATTATATATTTCTGACGTGTGTCAAGCTCCACTTCCTGACGCTCGAGCCTGGAGGTGTTGAGCAGCGACTCATTTTCAAGACGATAACGGTGGAGCTTAACCACCTGTTCGCTCAGCCACAGGCTGTCAACACCACGCTGATAATCCTGAAGGAAATTTAAAGCATTGCGGTAGTCGCCAAGTTTCTCATAACAGAATGCCGCTCCCGAGAAAGCCTCGAAACGATAGGCCTTATAGCCCGTAGCAGCTATTATTCTCAATGCCTCCCGATAGGTGTCTATGGCTCCGGCATAATTGTCCAAGGCTGTCAGAGCATGTCCCTTATAAAGCAACATCCTGATACCCGAAAGCGGGGATGTCTCTGAAAGACCGCCGTCAAGAGCCTTTTCAAACAGTGACTCCGCCCCTTTGTAATCACCTTTCGACATAAGATACCGACCCTCGACGAGCTCTATCTCACCCTCCGGAAGATAGCCGTGGGCAAGCTGTATGTCGCGGACTTTGCGAAGCAGTACAGGTATCTCGCCTTCATACTTGTAATTGTAACATGAGTAATGGGCCAATGCAAGCGCGCACCGCTGTATGATGCGCTTGTCACCGATGTTTCTCGATATGGTCAGGGCTTCCTCGACAAACCCGATACCCTAGAAGTCATGACGCCACAGATAAGCATCAGAGATATTGCACAGTATCTCGGCCGCCAACTGCTGCGAGCCCGATTCGCGGGCCGCCTTGAGGGCTGTGTTGAATGAGTCGAGCCCGAGCCCGAAATCTATGTCAAAATTGATATAGCAGAGTCCAAGCTCATTGGTAGCCTCGGCCAGCTCGGCAACCATCGAATGGTTTTGGGCTATCGTGATGGCCTTACGTAATTGGGCGACAGCCTCCGGACAATCGCCCCTACGGATATTGGCACGTCCCAGCAGCAACTTGGCGTGATAGCGGGCATTGATGCTGTCGGGATAGCTGCACCCTATGCTTTCGAGCCTGCGGGCCATGCCGATACATTCCTCGTAGTCATACAGGTCGAGATAAATCTGTCCGGCTCCGATGAGCACGCCTATGTTGTCGGGATTGTCTTTAAGCGTTGCGAGATATTGCGACATCCTTTTGACCGGGGGGTCGACATGAATGGTGCCCGTACCGACGAGCATCATCAGCAGGAGCGTAAACATGTGTGATATGTGGCGGAGGTTATTCATCAATTATTACAAAGGCGGCGGCACGGCCGGCAGTGATGCGCGACGAGTAGTGGGCATCGCTGTTGACCACAAGGGGCAATCCGGCCGATACCAGACGACGGATGACGTCGGGCGACGGGAACAGGCGCGGCTCATAGACGGACTCTTGGTCGGGGGTGGCTCCGACCGGTGCCGGATAGGCTTTGGTGTTGATTTCCACGATTATGTCGGTGGCACGCACGGCGTCGATCACATTGTCGATATGACGTCTGTACCACGGTTCGTTCTCTATGCCGGGAGAGAAGGATGAGGCATTGAAGCCGATTTTGTCAAAGTGTCCGAGTATGTCAAAGCCCCCTTTCTCAATCATTGCGAGGGTGCGGGCATAGAAGCTGTCGACCACATAGCGTATGTCGTTGTCAAAATGCTCGACCATCTTGGCGCGGAAATTCTGTGGACGTCCGTCGACATCGACCTCACGCTCCCCGTCAGGGGTGGACACGAAGTGCACCGAACTGAGACGGTAATCAAGCGGAATGGTGTCAAAATAGGGATTGGTCGCACCCCAGCGGTCGCCGAGATAGTCAATCTCCATGGAGAGATAGAGGTTGAGACGGCCTGCATAGAGCTCTTTGAGCCGTTGAAACTCGGCCACATAGTCGGGCACGGCAAGTGCCGACATGTTGCACGACGAGGGAAGCGGGATGGGCGAATGGGGCGTGAAGCCGTAATGCTTCATACCGCAGGCGAGGGCCTGCCCGGCCATGCGGGCCATAGACTCGCGCCCGTCGCAGAACTGGGTGTGGGAATGGAAGTTATAATCGCGTGTAGTGGATATTATTTCGTGTAAATTCATATATTATAAAAAAAGGTTCATACAGGCGTTTAGGGATTGGAGCGCGTCTTACGAGCCGCCTCCAATCCCTAAACCCGGACCTTTAAACTCCAAATAAACTTTAAACTTTATTTATTATTCAAAGGAGGATTGGCTATATTCTGGCGCATGTTGGTATCCGACTCGATGTTTTTCATCTTATAATAGTCCATGATACCGAGGTTGCCGTTGATGAAAGCCTGAGCCATGGCGCGTGGCAACTCGGCCTCGGCTTCGATTACCTTGGCACGGGCCTCCTGGGCCTTGGCGCGCATCTCCTGCTCGAGTGCGATAGCCATTGCGCGACGCTCCTCGGCCTTCGCCTGGGCAATATTTTTGTCAGCCTGGGCCTGGTCAATCTGAAGGGCGGCACCGATGTTTTTGCCTATGTCGATGTCGGCGATGTCGATGGAAAGTATCTCGAAGGCTGTGCCTGAGTCAAGACCCTTGCGGAGCACAAGTTTGGAGATATTGTCGGGATTTTCAAGCACCTGCTTGTGGCTCTCTGACGAACCGATTGACGACACGATGCCCTCTCCTACACGGGCCAGCACAGTGTCCTCGCCGGCACCGCCAACGAGCTGGCGTATGTTGGCGCGCACAGTGACGCGGGCTATGGCTATGAGCTGGATACCGTCCTTGGCCACAGCTGTGACGTGGGGTGTCTCGATGACCTTGGGATTGACCGACATCTGCACGGCCTGAAACACATCGCGGCCGGCGAGGTCGATGGCGGTGGCCATCTTGAAACCGAGGTCGATATTGGCCTTGGAAGCCGACACGAGCGCGTGGACCACCTTCTCGACATTACCTCCTGCCAGATAGTGGGCCTCGAGGTCGTCGCGGTTCACATCGTTGAGTCCGGCCTTGTGGGCCTCGATAAGCGCGCGCACAATAATTGATGCGGGCACCTTACGGATGCGCATCAGAAACAATTGCATGAGCGAGATGTGCACACCGCTCACCCGCGCCGAAATCCATAGAAAAAACGGCACGTAATAGAAAAACACGCAAAGGCATATTATCAATGCCGCCGCAAGTAGCACTACTGTTGTAATTACCATAATATTAAAAGGTTAATCAAAAAGAATCAACTTTAAACTCCATACTCACATCACCTCCGCACTCACCACCTGGTTGGAGAGGTCGAGCAGATTGCGGCGAGATGTCTCAAGCGACTTTTCGGCACCAAGTATCTCCTTGGCAAGCGACGTGTCACCGGCCGCATAGCGTCGGCGCATGTCCTCGAGAGTAGAGGCTGCCTTATCGGCATACTCACGCTCCTTCAGATAATTTTTCATAAGATTGCGAGCCATGGCCGAACGGAAATCGCTCAGTCGGTGCATGACCCTACCGTCGGGAAGAGCGAAATCAAACTCGCGCGAGGGACCTGTGCGACGCGACTCGGCCGCCTTCTCGATGCGCTTCTTCACCTCGGCATAGTCGGCACCCTCGGCCCACGTGTCGGCTATGGAGCTGACCTTGGCATAGCCTATCAGCCCGGGCGTATCGGAGGCATAATTGTTACGGAGCTCCTGCGGGATAAAAGTATAGACTGTCACCATGTCGGGGACACCATTGCGGTCGGTGACCCACCAGCCGACACCGTTTTGCTCGTCGATGGCATAGAGATAGTCGTTGTAAGGCGAATTGTATGGCATGCCTATATTGGAGGGCTGGAGAAATCCGTCCTCGTCGCGGCGTGAGATGAAGATGTCGAGATTGCCAAGCGACTCCTCACCGTCGGCGGCAAAATAGAGTGTGGTGCCGTCGGCCATCAGGAATGGATATGACACGACCGAGCCGTTGTCGGAGCCAAATATGCCTTTGTAGTCAAACAGGCGGCGCGGCGAGTCCCAACTGTCATCGGCAAGACGCGACGACTCATACATCGACGAACTGCCGTCGGCGTTGAGCCCGACCCATATCATGTCGTCGCCCGACTCGGTGAGATAGGCCGGCGAACCTATGTCATCAATAGCGAGACGGTCGAGGTCGTCGACCGTAACTATACGGCTCGTGACGTCACCGCTCTGCAGCGAACCTGCACTGCGGGCTATCTTGACAAACTCAAAAAATTCCTCGGCCGGGACATTGATGCTGTCGATAATCTGTATCTTCTCCACGCGGTCGAGCATCGAACGGCCCAGATCTATACGGGCCGAGAGATATTCGGCCCAGTCGACTGGCTCGGTGCCGATGCCGTAGGTGTAGTTGCGGTCTCTGTCGGCCTCGGCGTCGGTGCGCTTGTCGATATACTTGTCAATGTATGTGCGTGCGCCGTCAAAATCATAAAGATAATAGGAGGCCTCGGCTGCACCGAGGTTGCCGGCGTTGCCACCTTTCATATAATAGGATATCGACTCGGCATAGCGTCCGGCCCCCTTGAGTGCGTCGCCGGCGGCACGGTTGAGAGCCTGGTTGCGCGGGGCTTTTTTGGCGGCCTCGACGGCAGCAGTGACCTCGGCCGGGAGACTCTGCTGAGCAAAAAGTGTCCCTGCCGACAACATCAATGCCGGCAAGGACGCCAATAATATTCTACGGGTAGATAATATCATACGTTGTTTTATCCATTCAAGTCGCGGGCTGTATCATCCGAGACACAGACCCTGCATCAGACATTTCATGAAAGAGCCTCGTGCATGGCACCGGCGGCACGACGGCCGTCGCCCATGGCGAGAATCACAGTGGCCCCTCCGCGCACTATGTCGCCGCCAGCATAGAGGTCGGCGAGCGATGACTGCATGGTGGCGTCGTTGACCACGATGGTGCCTCGGCGCGACACTTCAAGCGCGCTGATGGCATGGGGGATGAGGGGGTTGGGTGACACACCGACACTCACTATCACGAGATCGACGGGTATCTCCTCTATGGCTCCGGGGATAGGCTGCGGCGAGCGGCGTCCCGACTCATCAGGCTCGCCAAGCTCCATCCGCTGCACCTTCATGGCACACACGCGGCCCTTGTCGTCGGCCAGATATTCGACGGGGTTGCAGAGGGTCATGAACTGTACGCCCTCTTCCTTAGCATGCTCCACCTCCTCAATGCGCGCGGGCATCTCGGCCTCGCTGCGACGATAGACTATCATCGCGGCCTCGGCCCCCTGACGACGCGCGGTGCGCACGGAGTCCATGGCGGTGTTGCCTCCTCCGATGACGGCCACGCGGCGGCCCTTGAGCACGGGGGTGTCCTCGCCGGGACGGCCGGCACCCATGAGGTTGATGCGGGTGAGATATTCGTTGCTCGACATGATTCCGATGTAGTTTTCTCCGGGTATGCCCATGAAGCGAGGAAGTCCGGCTCCCGAGGCAACAAAGATGCCTTTGTATCCGAGTGCGTGGAGGTCGTCATAGGAGAGAATCTTGCCTACGACGCAATCCTTGACAAACCTTACTCCGAGAGCGCGCAGACCGTCAATCTCAGCCTCGACCACGCTGTTGGGGAGTCGGAACTCGGGGATGCCATACTTAAGCACTCCGCCTATCTCGTGAAGAGCCTCGTAGACGGTAACGTCATAGCCGCGCTTGATCATATCGCCGGCAAAGGAGAGTCCGGCGGGGCCTGAGCCGACCACCGCTACCTTGATGCCGTTGGGGGCGGGACGCTCCACCGCGACGGGGTTGACGGCATGCTCCTCACGCTCGAAGTCGGCTGCGAAACGCTCGAGGTAACCGATGGCTACGGGTGACTTCTTCATCTTGTTGTATATACACTTTGACTCGCACTGCTTCTCCTGGGGGCACACACGGCCACATACGGCGGGAAGCGCGCTGGTCATCTTGAGCACCGAGGCAGCCTGAAGAAACTCGCCGCGCTCGATGTTTTTGACAAAGCCGGGGATGTTGATGGACACAGGACAACCCTGCATACACTGCGGGTCGGGGCAATCGAGACAACGCGAGGCCTCGAGCACAGCCTGCTCGGCCGAGAGGCCGCGGTTGACCTCTTCATTGCATGTGATACGATAGTCGGCCGGAAGCATGGGCATGGTCACACGGGGTGTGGCCGAACGCTCTTTGGCACTTTTCTCACTGCGAAGAGCCACACGCCAGGCTGCATCGCGATTCATATCCTGATTCATTTCTTCTGTGTGTCAAGGTTATAACTCTTCATTCTCATCATCATCTCGTCAAAGTCGACCTTATGGGCGTCAAACTCTGGACCGTCGATGCATACAAAGCGGGTCTTGCCGTCGACCGTCACGCGACAGGCTCCGCACATGCCGGTGCCGTCGACCATGATGGTGTTGAGCGAACACATGGTGGGCACCTCGTATTTCTTGGTAGTGAGGGCCACAAACTTCATCATCACGGCGGGTCCGATGGCCACGACGAGATCGACTTTCTCGCGCTGCATCACTTCCTCGACTCCGGCAGTCACAAGACCTTGGCGTCCGGCCGAGCCGTCGTCGGTCATGATGATTACCTCGTCGCTGTAACGTGCCACTTCGTCCTGAAGGATTATCAAGTCGGCGTTGCGGGCCGCAAGGATGGAAATGACGCGGTTGCCGGCCTTCTTCATCGCCTTGATGATGGGAAGCAGCGGTGCCATACCGACACCTCCACCGCAACATACCACTGTACCGTATTTCTCGATGTGCGTGGCCTGTCCGAGAGGGCCTACGACATCGGTGAGTTCGTCGCCCGGCTCGAGCGCGCAGATTTTGGCGGTCGAGACGCCTACTTCCTGCACTACAAGAGTGATAGTGCCGCGCTCAACGTCGGCATCGGCTATCGTGAGCGGTATGCGCTCTCCTCCGTCGCCTGTACGCACTATTACGAAATGGCCCGCACGACGTGCAAGCGCGATCATTGGAGCCTCGACCACGAGCTTGACCACGTGTTCCGAAAAGTGCTCCTTGGATAAAATCTTATTCATGGTGTAAAGATGAACGAATGTACGGTTAAGTGATGCGCAAAGATACAATAAGTTATCAAAATATCTACAAAATCGAGTCAAAAAAAGAGTTACCCGACACAACGTAGGGAGATACGGAAAGACATAAGCCTCAAAAGAGACAAAAGTTTTTATTTCAACGACAACACCATGTCGAATGAAATAAAAACTTTTGTCTCTTTTGAGACTTATGTCAATGTCTGTCCGGAAAAATCAGAATTCAGCCTTGCCCGGGGTGCGGGGGAATGGAATCACGTCACGGATATTGGTCATGCCGGTGACGAAGAGCACGAGACGCTCAAATCCGAGACCGAAGCCCGAGTGGGGCACAGTGCCGAAACGACGGGTGTCGAGATACCACCACATGTCCTTCATGGGGATATCGAGCTCCTCGATGCGGCTGAGCAGCTTGTCATAGTTTTCCTCGCGCTCCGAGCCGCCGATAATCTCGCCGATGTTGGGGAAGAGGACGTCCATGGCGCGGACAGTCTTGCCGTCCTCGTTCTGCTTCATGTAGAAGGCCTTGATTTCCTTGGGATAGTCGGTGAGAATAACAGGCTTCTTGAAGTGCTCCTCGACGAGATAACGCTCATGCTCACTCTGGAGGTCGGTGCCCCAGTGGACAGGGAACTCAAACTTACGTCCCGACTCCTCGAGTATCTTCACGCCCTCGGTGTAGGTAAGGCGTACAAAGTCGTTGTCGACCACAAAGCGCAGACGCTCCTCGAGCTCCTTGTCGAAGCGTTCGGAAAGGAAGCGGATGTCGTCGATGTTGTGCTCGAGAGCGTAGTTGATACAATATTTCACAAACTCCTCGGCGAGATCCATGTTGTCGGAGATGTCATAGAAAGCCATCTCGGGCTCAATCATCCAGAACTCGGAGAGGTGACGGGGAGTGTTGGAGTTTTCGGCACGGAATGTGGGGCCGAAAGTGTAGATCTGACCAAGCGCGGTGGCTCCGAGCTCGCCCTCGAGCTGCCCCGAAACGGTGAGAGCGGTGGCCTTGGCATAGAAGTCCTTGGAGTAATCGACCTTGCCCTCCTCGTCCTTGGGAAGATTGTTGAGGTCGAGTGTTGTCACCTGGAACATGGCTCCGGCTCCCTCGCAGTCACTGGCTGTGATGAGTGGGGTGTGGAAATAATAGAAGCCGCGCTCGTTGAAGAACTTATGGATAGCGAAAGCCAGTGAGCTACGTATGCGCAACACCGAGCCGAAAAAGTTGGTGCGGGGACGCAGATGTGCTATCTCGCGCAGAAATTCGAGCGAGTGACCTTTTTTCTGCAGAGGATATGTGGCGGGGTCGGCTGTGCCGTAAAGCTCGATTGTATCGGCCTGAATCTCGGAGGTCTGTCCCTTGCCCATCGACTCGACGAGCTTGCCGGTGACACGCACGCTCGAGCCGGTGGTCACGGGCTTGAGCTGCTCGTCGGTGAAGCGGGTCATGTCGAGCACGACCTGGATATTATTGACCGAGGAGCCATCATTGAGCTGTACGAACTGCACGTGTTTGTTGCCTCGGCGGGTGCGTACCCAGCCTTTGGCCTCGACCTCCGTACCCATGAGCGCGGGGGTCGAGAGAAGGTCCTTGACCGTGGTTTTCTTCATAATGATTGGATAAGTGTATGTGTTTTATTCAAACGAACCCATCTTGAGGTAGTTGACCTCGTCCTGGGTGAGATAACGCCAGCGACCGCGGGGGAGGTTCTTCTTGGTGAGACCTGCGAAGTAGACGCGGTCGAGTTTTGTCACATGATAGCCGAGGCTCTCAAAGATGCGGCGCACGATGCGGTTGCGTCCGGAGTGAATCTCGATGCCGGCCTGGTTGCGGTCTGTCTCGGTGGCATATGATATGGCGTCGGCGTGTATGGGGCCGTCCTCAAGCTCGATGCCGTCGGCTATACGCTGCATATCGTCCTCGGTGATGTCGTGGTCGGTCCATACGTGATAAATCTTTTTCTTTACAAACTTGGGGTGTGTGAGCTTGGAGGCAAGGTCGCCGTCGTTGGTGAGCAGGAGCACTCCGGTGGTGTTGCGGTCGAGACGTCCTACGGGATAGATGCGCTCCTCACACGCGCCCTTGACGAGATCCATGACGGTGAGACGTCCGTTGGGATCGTCGCTTGTGGTGACACAGTCTTTGGGCTTGTTGAGAAGTATGTAGCACTTCTTCTCGAGGGTCACCACCTTGCCGTCATACTCTACGACGTCGTTGTGGCTGACCTTGGTGCCAAGCTCGGTAACTACCTCTCCGTTGACCTTGATCAGACCCTTGAGGATGTATTCGTCGGCTTCGCGGCGCGAGCAGAGTCCGGCGTTGGCCATGAACTTGTTGAGACGAAGCTGTTCGTTGGGATCGGGCAGCGGTGTCTCGTACTCGATGCGCTTGGGACGCGGGGTGAAGCTGCGTCCTCCCTGGGGCATGCCATACTGGTTCTGACGGGGACCTTTGTTCTGATAGCCGCCCTGACGATTGTTCTGGTAACCGCCCTGCTGACGGGGCTGGTAACCACCCTGCTGACGGGGCTGGTAGCCGCCCTGCTGACGGGGCTGATAACCACCCTGCTGACGGAGCTGATAGCCGCCCTGCTGACGGGGCTGATAACCGCCCTGCTGACGGGGCTGATAACCACCCTGCTGACGGGGCTGATAGCCGCCCTGCTGACGGGGCTGGTAACCGCCCTGCTGACGGTTGTAATTGTTGCGGGGCTGATAACCGCCCTGACGGTTATAGTTGTTGCGGGGCTGATAGCCGGTGGAGGGAGCTGTGTTTTCACCCTGCTCTGAGTCGGTCACCGCGCTGTCGGAGGTATGGCCTTCGGTCTGGGGCACATGGGGACGGGGCTGGTAGCCACCCTGCTGACGGGGCTGATAGCCGCCTTGGTTGCCGTAGCGGTTGTTCTGATAGCCGCCCTGATTGCCATAGCGGTTGTTCTGATAGCCGCCTTGGCGGTTATAGTTGTTGCGGGGCTGATAAGGCCTCTGCTGGCGGTCGCCATATGATTGGGAGCTGTAGGTGTTCTGTGACTGTCCCTCGGAGTTGCTTTCAGCCGAAGATGCATAATCGTTTGATGAGTTGTCGCGTACGCCACCGTCATGCGAATCTACGGTGTAAGGGCGCGCACCGATGCGGGGTCTTTTACCTTTCTTTTCGTTGCTGTCCATAATAGTTCTTTAGAATTGGATGTGAAGTGATTCTTTTTTACCGGCCTCGCGGCTGGTCGGGAATTGTTGTTACTGAATAATGTAATTTTTGAAAATTTGGGTGAATGTTATAATTTTTTATATTGTAGAAACGATTTACTTCTTATTATTGTTGAATTGTCAATGTCATTATGCCAATCTTTGGCGCAAAGTTAATAATTTGTGCGAGATAACACAATATTACTATGTGAGCATACAAGGTCGGTTTTCTAAAATAATGTTAAAACAGAGCTCTATATTTTAAACTTATCCCGATTCATGGTGTCTTTATAATAAACCGACCGCCTAACGGCAAAACGGAACGAACGAACAAACAGATAAAAAACAGACAACAATACGAACAAAAGAACGAACACAATGAAAAAGAAAATTTTAAGCATTACACTTGTACTCGCCGGACTCATGGGCTCATCAGCTATGGCCCAGTCACCCTCGGCTCCCCAGCAGGCCACTCAGACTGTAGCCACCCCCAATGCCAAGAAGATGGCCAATCCGTTTGAGGGACTGAATCTCTCGGAGAAGCAGCAGGCAGAACTGAAGGCTCTGCGCGAGGGATGCAAGGCCGAACGTCAAAAGATAGCCGAGAAAGAACGCGCAGAAAAGAAGGAGATGAAGGAACAGCGCAAAAAGGATGCCAAAGAGTATCTCGCAAAGGTCAAGGAGATACTTACTCCCCAACAGTATGTGCAGTTTCTTGAGAATGCCTATCTTAATCAGGGCGGTCGCCCGTTTGGCTCACCCCGCAGCGGCAAACAGGGAATGCGCCAGGCAAGAAACGGCAAGCAGGCAGGTCAGCGCGCCCAGCGCACCAATGCTTCGCATCCCTCTACTCAGAACGCCGCCATGTAACGGCAGGAGCGCAAGAGAATAAGATAAATAAGATTATTGTGTAAAAATAGCCATTACAAAGTATTCGGGTCATTCGCTGCAAAGGCAAATGACCCGAATGTTTTTGTTATGCGTTATGTCTCAATCGTGAGACTTTGACATATAGTATTAACGCTGTACGCGGCCGTTGGCGTTACCGCCGGCAAGCGACATTACTTCGTCAACCGACACAAGGTTGAAGTCGCCGGGGATAGTATGCTTGAGAGCGGATGCTGCTACGGCAAACTCGAGAGCTTCGCCCTGGTTGGGCATGGTGAGCAGACCGTGGATCACACCGCCGGAGAAAGAGTCGCCGCCACCTACGCGGTCGATGATGGGGTTGATGTCGTAACGCTTTGACTCGTAGAACTCCTCGCCGTTGTAGATCATAGCCTTCCAGCCATTGTGAGTGGCTGAGAACGACTCGCGGAGTGTAGAGATGACATACTTGAAGCCAAACTCCTTGGCCATGGCCTTGAAGATGCCCTTGTAGCCTTCGGCGTTGGTCTCGCCACCCTCAACGTCAGCGTCGGGCTTGAAACCGAGGCAGAGCTCGGCGTCCTCTTCGTTGCCGATGCATACATCGACATACTGCATGAGGGGACGCATGATCGACTGAGCCTTCTCCTTGGTCCATAGCTTCTTGCGGAAGTTAAGGTCGACCGATACAGTCACGCCGTGACGCTTTGCAGCCTCGCAGGCGAGACGGGTCAGCTCGGCAGCCTTGTCAGAGATGGCGGGGGTGATGCCGCTCCAGTGGAACCAGTCGGCACCCTCCATGATGGCGTCGAAGTCGAAATCTTCGGGATCGGCCTCGGAGATAGCCGAGTTGGCGCGGTCATAGATAACCTTGGAGGGGCGCATAGATGCGCCGGTCTCGCAATAGTAGATGCCCACACGGTCACCGCCGCGGGCTATATGATCGGTGTGCACGCCGTAACGACGCAGAGCGTTGACGGCAGCCTGACCGATCTCGTGCTTGGGGAGCTTGGACACGAAATAAGCATCGTGGCCATAGTTGGCGCAGCTTACGGCTACGTTGGCCTCGCCGCCACCCCAGATGACATCAAAATTGTCGACCTGCACGAAACGATAGTTTCCTGCGGGGGAAAGGCGAAGCATGATTTCGCCCAGTGTAACTACTTTACTCATGGTTTTGAATTTAATATATTAATAGATTTGTGGTTGAAACTCTGATTGAGATTGCGAGGCGAGAGAAAGTGCCGGAGTCAGCCTTCGCGTCCGGCATCGTCGGCGTCAAGACCCTCCATGAGTTTCTTGGCATCGACATAACGGGCTATGCCCTCGGCGACCCGCTTGGCATCCTGCATGGCATGGACCACCGTGGCGGGACGGTTGGTGACATCGCCGCCGGCAAAGACACCGCGGCGCGTGGTCATACCATAGGGCACTTCGCGCGTGAGGACGTAGCCTTTGGCATCGACATCAATGCCTTCAGTGGTCGAAACGATGCGCGAGGCCGGGGCACTGCCCACTGCCATTATCACGCGGTCGACGGGCATAACTACCGATGTATCGCCGGTCTTGACGGTGATGTTACGGAGACGGTCATTGTCACCGCCCTCGATGTGCGTCACTGATGACTGCCACATGAACTTCACTCCCTCGGCCACAGCGTCGTCATACTCGGCACGCAACGCGCTCATGTCGTTGACGGTGCGATGATAGATGACTGTTACCTCGGAAGAACCCATGCGCAGAGCGGTACGGGCGGCATCGATGGCTGTATTGCCGCAGCCTATGACGGCTACTCTATCGCCGTCGCCGACAATTACTTCGCGACGGTCGATACATCCCGACTGATAGAGGCTCACGCGACGCAGAAACCATATGGCCTGGCGCACTCCGGGGTGGTCTATGCCCTCGATGGGGAGCTTTTTGGGGCGACCGGTGCCGGTGCCCATGAAGATGGCATCGAAACCTTTGGCAAACAGGTCGTCGATGGTGTAATCGCGTCCGATGGTGGTCTGGAGATGAAATTTCACACCGAGATTTTCGATTTTCTTAATCTCGCGGCGCACCACTTCCTTGGGCAGACGATATTCGGGTATGCCGAACATCAGCACACCACCGGGCTCAGGCTCCATCTCGAAAATCTCCACGCTGTAACCTTTGCGCGAGAGATCGCCGGCAATAGTCAGACCGGCAGGGCCGCTGCCTATGACGGCTACTGAGCCGCGGGTCTTTTCGGGAATGGCTTCGTGGGTGAGACATGCCTTGCTGTCAAAGTCGGCTACGAAACGCTCGAGTTTGCCGATGTTGATGTGCTTGCCGGCCTTGCGGAGCACACACGCGCCCTCGCACTGACGCTCATGACCACACACGCGGCCACACACGGCGGGGAGGTTGCTGCGCGCGTTGATGATAGCCATCGAGTTGCCAAAGTTACCTTTGGCAAGCTCGGCTATCCACTCGGGGATGTCGTTGCTGATGGGACATCCTTTCTTGCAGGATGGCACTTTGCAGTGAAGGCATCTTTGGGCCTCACGCACGGCCTCGGCAAGCGTATAGTTTTCGGAGACTTCCTTAAACTCGTTCATTTACAGACTATTTCATTTCAAGATAGGTCACCTTATCCATGTCGCCATAGTTAAGGTTTTCGCCACCCATGCCCCATATGAACATGTAGTTGGATGTACCGGCGGCGGCATGTATCGACCACTCGGGCGAGATGATGGCCTGCTCATTGTGGAGCCATACGATGCGGTTTTCCTTGGGCTCACCCATGAAGTGACACACGGCGTTGCCTTCGGGGACGTTGAAATAGAAATAGGCCTCGACGCGACGGTCGTGAGTGTGGGCGGGCATGGTATTCCATACGCTGCCGGGCTTGAGTTCGGTCAGACCCATCTGGAGCTGGCACGGACCCTCTTCGAGCACATTGTTGACAATGAGCTGGTTGATGACGCGGTCGTTGCTCTCCTCCATCTTGCCTGCGGCGAAACTATTGGCCTTGATAGAGCCTTTGCGTCCGTCGATGGTGATGAGCTGGGTCTTGTAGGCCTTGTGGGCTGTAGTGGAGTTGAGATAGAATTTGGCGGGATTGGAAGCGTCCTTGCTGCGGAAGGTCACTTTCTTGTTGCCGCGGCCTACATAGAGAGCGTCCTTGAAGTGGAGCTCGTAGTCCTTGCCGTCAACATTGACAATGCCGTCGCCACCTATATTAATTACACCGAGCTCGCGACGCTCAAGGAAGTATTCGGCCTTGAGGGGGTCGATGGTCTCAAGTTCCACGACTTTGGTCACGGGCACCACGCCGCCGTAGATTAGACGGTCATACATGGTGTAGGTGAGGTTGATCTTGTCCTGCTCCATGACTTTGGGCATCATGAAGCGTTCGCGGAGCTGGGTCGTGTCGTAATGCTTAACGTCGTCGGGATGACAGGCGCGGAGCACTGTATAGTCGGTCTGAGCCATAGCTGAGATTGAGGCTAATGCGAGTGATACGGTTAGATATATTTTTTTCATATTGAGATAAAGAGGTTTTGACGTTGTTTTTTATTCCATGGTCTGGAGCGTATCGGCATCCTTTGCGACCATAGCTTTCTGGTTGCGGAGGATATTAACGCGGTTCCATATCATAAGCGCGAGTGTCACGAGCACGAGTATGCCGGCTCCAATCCATTTAAGGCTGATGGAGCACTGATAGATTACCCATGCAAGGGGGCTTGAGGCGAAGTCGAGGCTGCCGCCGTCAAAGTTTGCGGGGATGGCCACTGCTGCGTCGCCCGTCACTGCATACACGTCCTTGGCCGCAAGGGTGAAGGCGGGCGCGAGGTTGGTGACGAGATAGAGTCCGACGGTGAGCACTACGAGTCCGATGATGAATGTCTTGACCACACTGCCCTTGGTGTAGGGAAGCACAAGTGGGAAGACGTAGAACATGCCGGCCAGCGATGCCAGAGGCAGGAACTGGTTGCCGGGGAGCACTACGGCAAGGATGAGGGTCACGGGGATGAGGAGTATCGACACCACGAGCGTGGTGGGGTGACCGATGACGAGGGCGGGTGTCATGCCGATGTTAAGGCCGTCGGCTCCCTTGAATTTGCGTGCAATGAGCGAGCGTGTGGCTTCGCTTATGGGGCGTAGTCCTTCGATGAAGAGTACGGTCACGCGGGGGATGAGTTCCATGACGGCTCCCATCTTGATGCCAAGACCGAGGATGTATGGTATCTTGTCGACAATCTCGGTCCAGCTTTTGCAGGTGAGGCATCCAATGGCTACGCCTACCACTACTCCGAGGAAAAGCGGCTCACCGAGGAGACCGAATTTCTTTTTCAAGCCTTCGGCATCGACTTCAATCTTGTTCATGCCGGGGATGGCGTCAAGACCCTTGTTGATGGCCCAGGCGAAGGGTACGAAGCCGGCGCAGAATGGCTGCGGGATGGATATACCGTCCATGTCTTTGTAGAATCCCTGAAATTTCTTGGCTGTCACATCAGCTATAATCAATGTGAGGATGTAGCAGATGATGGCCCCGAAGAATCCCCAGGCAAGCGATTCGCTGGCGAAGTAGATAACGGCTCCGATAAATGCGAAGTGCCAGTAGTTCCAGAGGTCGATATTGACGGTGCGTGTGGTCTTGGTAAGCAACATGAGTATGTTGACTCCGAGACACACAGGGATGATGAAGGCTCCGACCGCAGTGTTGTAGGCTACCGATGCGGCTGCTGGCCATCCCATGTCGAAGACTTTGAGCTGGAGGTCATAGATGTTGACCACTGTGTCAAGTGCCGGACCGAGAGCTGAGGTAAGCAGAGCGGTAACGATGGAGAGTCCCACGAATCCGACTCCGACTTTGAGTCCCGACTTGAGCGCATCGCCAAACTTGATGCCTATACACAATCCTAAAATCGTGAATATCACAGGCATCATCACCGCAGCACCAAGGCCGATTATGTATGCAAAAATTTGTTCCAAATTTTTAGAGTTAAAAAAGGTGAAAGTTTAAAGTTTATGTAGTGATGGTTTAGGATTTATCGCCAAATAATTAGAGTTTTTTATCGGGCACGCATGTGTTTTCAGACTATTTGCTTACATTTGCGAAAACACATTATGCTATCAATATGGATTTTAGTTTTGAACGATTGACCGTATGGCAGAAATCACTACTGCTTGTAAAGAAAATTTATGCCATAACCAATAATTTTACCGACAGGGAGAAATTCGGACTCACCGACCAGATGCGCAGGGCGGCAGTGTCGATATCCTCCAATTTAGCTGAAGGCTCAGGCCGCATATCCACCAAAGAAAGGTGCACATCTGCGAGATTTCCTATGGCTCGCTGATGGAAGTCATGTGTCAGCTTATATTGTCAAAAGACCTCGTGCTGATTTCCGACGAGACCATCAGCGAGACACGACCTATGATTGAAGACATCGGCAATATGCTGAGTGCCTATCGTCGCGCACTGTTCAAATCCATACAATTATACACAATAAATGTATCTCTAAACTTTAAACTTTAAGCCCTAAACTCCCTAAGTATGCTCCGCCTACTTAGGTTGCTTTCCGATATAGGCGAGAATGCCGCCGTCGACGTAGAGCACGTGGCCGTTGACGAAGTCAGAGGCGTCGGAGGCAAGGAAAACGGCGGGCCCCATAAGATCCTCGGGGGTGCCCCAGCGGGCTGCGGGGGTCTTGGAGATGATGAACTGGTCAAAGGGATGACGGCTGCCGTCGGGCTGAAGCTCGCGCAGAGGTGCGGTCTGCTCGGTGGCTATGTAGCCGGGGCCGATGCCGTTGCACTGGATGTTGTATTCGCCAAACTCGGAGCAGATGTTGCGTGTGAGCATCTTCAGGCCACCCTTTGCGGCTGCATACGCGCTCACAGTCTCGCGGCCGAGCTCGCTCATCATGGAGCAGACGTTGATGATTTTGCCGTGACCTTTCTTAATCATGCCGGGGATCACTGCCTTGGCGCAGATGTAGGGGGCGATAAGGTCTACGTCAACCACACGACGGAAGTCCTCGACATCCATCTCGGTCATGGGTATGCGCTTGATTATGCCGGCATTATTGACAAGAATATCGATTGTGCCTACCGTAGCCTCGATGTCGGCCACCATGGCCTTGACAGCTTGCTCGTCGGTAACGTCACAGAGATAGCCTTTTGCTTCTATGCCGAGCTCCTTATATGCTTTGAGTCCGCGGTCTACAGTCTCCTGACGCGAGCAGTTGAATACGATTTTTGCACCGGCTTCGGCGTATGCCTGAGCTATGGCAAGGCCTATTCCATAGGCTCCTCCTGTGACGAGGGCCACTTTGCCCTCCAATGAAAAATTCACCATTTGTTAATAGTATTAGTCAATTGTTTTTTTGATATTATCTTAAGGCATATACGTATTAGCTCACAAAGTTACTCAATTTTACACGAAAATATGAACATATAACCCTATATTTTTTCTTTTTTTAGTAAAACGTTTGTACATTTGCGACATCATACCCGAATCATATCAACTTATGACACTGCATACTCAAAATGTCACTCCCCAGGATGTAGAGAACGACCGCCGCATACTCGAACTCCTGGCTCAGACGTTTCCCAACATAAGCGCGGCAAGCACCGAAATCATCAATCTCGAGGCGATACTCAATCTGCCCAAGGGTACCGAGCATTTCGTGGCCGACCTGCACGGCGAGCATGAGGCGTTTCTGCATATACTCAAGAACGCTTCGGGCAACATCAAGCGCAAGGTCACCGACATATTTGGGACAACGATGCTGGACAGCGAGATACGCCAGTTGTGCGCGCTCATCTATTATCCCGAAGAGAAGCTCCAGAGCATCAAGGCCATACAGTCGGACCTCGAGGGTTTTTACAACATCACGCTCCACAAGCTGGTGACCGTGTGTCGGAGCGTGTCGTCGAAATATACCCGCTCGAAGGTGAGAAAGGCTCTGCCGCGCGAGTATTCCTATATAATAGAGGAGCTGCTCCATGAGTCGGGCGGCGAATATGACAAGCAGGCCTATTTCAACCGCATCGTGGAGACCATCATCTCGACTGGTCAGGCCGAGCCGTTCATCATATCCATTTGCAACGTCATACAGAAACTCAGCATCGACCAACTGCACATACTCGGCGACGTGTATGACCGCGGACCGGGCGCGCACATAATCATGGACACACTGTGTCGATACGGCAACTGGGACATACAGTGGGGCAATCACGACATTGTGTGGATGGGTGCGGCCGCCGGCAATGACGCGTGCATAGCCAATGTGCTGAGGCTGTCGCTGCGCTATGGCAATCTGGCCACGCTCGAGGACGGATATGGCATTAATCTTATGCCGCTGGCCACGTTTGCGATGGAGACTTATGACGATGACCCGTGCACTGAATTTGAGACCCGTTCGACCGACGAGAGTAATGTGCATACACCCAAGACGCTCAAGCTGCTGGCCAAGATGCACAAGGCAATATCAATCATACAGTTCAAACTCGAGGGCGCGCTTATAGAAAGCCACCCGGAGTGGAACATGGACCATCGACGTCTGCTCCACCGCATCGATCGCGAGAAGAGCACGGTAAGAATCGACGGGACCACTTATGAGATGTGTGACACTCTGCTGCCCACCGTCGACCCGGCCGACCCCTATAGCCTGACTCCCGAGGAACTGCACCTGGTGCATAAGCTCCACCACTCGTTTACGGTGAGCACAAGTCTGAGGCGACACATGGACGCCTTGCTGTCGCATGGCTGCATGTATGGTCTATGCAACAATAATCTGCTCTTTCACGCATCCATGCCGCTCAATGAGGACGGGTCGCTCAAGGAGGTCGAAGTCAACGGTGCGAAATATAAAGGCAAGGCTCTGATGACCGCCATAGGGATGCTGCTACGTTCGGCCTTCAACGAGGACACTCCGGCCGCCGAGCGTGAGTATGCCCGCGACTTCTACTGGTACATGTGGTGTGGCCCCGACTCGCCGCTCTATGACAAGGAGCGCATGACCACCTTCGAGCGTTATTTCATCAAGGACTCCGAGTCGCACAAGGAGGGCAAAGGCTGGTATTACAAGCTGCGCGAGAACGAGCAGGTGTGTGACATGATACTCGATGAGTTTGGTGCTGAAGGCTCCGACCGCCATATCATCAACGGCCACGTGCCCGTGCGCACCGGCAAAGGCGAGAGCCCGATACGCGCCGGCGGCCGCTTGATGGTCATCGACGGAGGCTTTGCCAAGGCTTATCACAAGACTACCGGCATAGCTGGCTACACGCTGATATATCACAGCAGCAACTTCGAGCTGGTGGAGCATGAGCCATTCACTTCGGTCGAAGAGGCCGTGAACAACGGCACCGACATCGTGCGCACCACTAAGATGGTCGAGCAGACCGCCAGACGCAAGTGTGTGCGCGACACCGACAAGGGTCTTGTGCTGCAAAGCCAGATTGACGAGCTGTCGGAGCTGCTCTATGCATTTCGCCACGGCATGATCAAAGAGATGCCCATGCGCCGATAATAACATCACTCCACCCTACCATTCATAACCTAACGTGACTCCGAAACTGTTGAGAGTCACATTGCCGCCCGGACTCCAGTAATAGTCATCATCAGCAGTAAGCAACTGATAAGTCAGGCCTATATTGAAGGCCTGGCTGCTGTTGCGCGCATTAACGGGAATACGCACACCGACCGTGGGCTTGCAATAAAATCTGGTGCTGTTGGTGACATAGGCGTCGTGAAGGCGCAGATATGGCGTGCCGATGAGCCATGCGGCTCCGATCTTGAGATCTATAAAGGCCGAGACAGATGACTGATCGCCGATGTTGAAGCGGAAGTTGCTGAACACGGGTATCATCGCCTTGGTCTTGGTGCCTTCATAGCCTCCGTAGTCGGAATAGCCACAGGCTGCGGAGCGCGGAGAATCGGAGTCGGCTCCCTGGGCTGTGACAACATCCACTCCAAGACCGACGCCCATGAAAAACCATGAAGAATATCTGAATCCCTGAGTTGTCGACACGCCTACAAAGTTGGCGCGGTCGGTGCCCACGCCGGCCAGTCCGCTCAGCTCTACATGTCCCTTATAGTTGAAACTTCCCGAGAGTGCCGGCGACAAGAGCCCCGGCAACTGACTTGCTATCTGATAATACTGGGCACACGCCGGAACGGCACACCCCAGAGCCGTCAAAGTGAGGACAGAGAGTAAGAAACGTTTCATGAGCAATCGTTTATATTGAAATATATAACGTCCGGACAGAGCGAGAGGTTGCATTCATGACACAAAAAATGCGTCCCCCGTCGCGACGATATTGTCGGACTCAAGGGGACGCATGCAAGCTGTAAATAAAAGAGGGGGTGAATATGTCAATCAGATGGCTCTGATGTACACATTTTTTCGATTAGTACTTGCGACGCTTCTGCTCATACACGAGTGTGAGCGAAGGAAGGTCACACACCTCGGCCGGACCGAAGTACTGGATGGGGCCGGGATAGGTGTAGCATGTGCCTACTTTCCATGCCTCGCGCTCCTTGGCAAACTTGAGGAATGGCGCACCGTCAAGCTCTACGAGAGCCTTGCGGATAACGGGCTTCATGTGGCCGTGACGACGCTCCATGTTCATCATCATGGTGATGGGTATACCGCCAGCCAGCCAGTTGACGGGAGCGAAAGTGAGGTTGCGGAGACTTGACATGTAGCCTGTCACACCCGATGCGATAAGGCAAGCGGCGGTGTAGCCGAGACCGTAGCAATAGTTGGCGTCAAAGTTGGAGGGATCGGCGCAACGTCCTTCGTAGCCGAAAAAGTGGTGCATGGTGGCATACTTGCCATTGTATTCACCCTGTGCGGCAAGAGCCTCAAGACGCTTGCCTACCATCTCGGAGAGGAGTTTCTCGGTCTCGATGAGCGACACTTGCACATTGCCGTGGGGGTCGCGGTCAAGGGTGAGCTGACGGGCCACGCCTGCGGGGAGCGACTCGTAAGTGGCGGCACACTCGGGCGAGAGGTTAGCGATGACCCATGCGCGCTGCTCCTCGGCGGCAACGGCAGCAAACTCCTCGGCCTTAGCGGCAAGGAGGTCGTTAAGCTCGGCAATGAGCTTCTTGACTGCGGGGATAAACTCAATGAGGCCCTCGGGGATGAGCACCACACCATAGTTCAAGCCGTTGTTGGCACGCACTACAACGGCGTCGGCTATCTCGTTGACCACCTGGTCGAGAGTCATATTCTTGGCCTCTACCTCCTCAGAGATTATGCAGACGTTGGGCTGACACTGGAGAGCACACTCGAGAGCTATATGAGATGCCGAGCGACCCATCAGTTTGATGAAGTGCCAATATTTCTTTGACGAGTTGCAGTCACGCTGTATGTTGCCGATCACTTCGGAATAGACCTTGGTGGCGGTGTCAAAGCCGAAAGAAGTCTCGATTACATTATTCTTGAGGTCACCGTCGATGGTCTTGGGCACACCAATCACCTGCACGCCAGCACCGATAGCTTTATAATACTCGGCAAGAATAGCGGCATTGGTGTTAGAGTCGTCGCCGCCGATGATGACGAGGGCGGTGATGTCGAGCTCGCGCAGGATTTCAAGACCTTTGTCAAACTGCTCTTTGGTCTCGAGCTTGGTGCGGCCTGAACCGATGATGTCAAAGCCGCCGGTGTTGCGATACTCATCAATGATGTCGGAGGTGAGCTCCTTGTAATTGTGGTCGACGAGTCCGCCTGGCCCCATGAGGAAACCGTAGAGCTTGCTGTGCTTGTTGATAGCCTTGATGCCGTCAAACAGACCGCTGATCACGTTGTGACCGCCAGGAGCCTGTCCGCCCGAAAGAATCACACCTACATTGACGGGCTTGTCGGATGTGGTGGCCGCAGTCTTCTCAAACACGAGTTCGGGAAGACCGTAGGTGTTGGGAAACAGTTTCTTAATCTCTTCCTGATCGCCGGCTGACCGGGTGGGCTCGCCCTCCTTAACCTTCACTCCACCGGTAAGGACAATGGGGAGCTGAGGACGATAGGCCGCGCGGGCTATCTGCAACGCACTTTTCTTCATTATCTTAGATATTGATGTAAATTGTATATTTTTGCTTGAAAAATCACCTGCAAAAATAACAAAAAGAAATCAATAATTCAAAAAAGCTATAATATATTTTTTTATCACCCATTTCATCCACACAAAGCAGTGCGATACACTATGTATTACAGGAGTCTCATTTGGTTAAAATATGAAAAATATTGTAAAATACACCATTTTCATCTAACCACAAATCATTCCTGATATTCAACAACATACCCAACGATATCCGAATCATGATTTTAACACATGTTGCTCGACAGGCTCAGCCAAATAAATATTTATTAAAGCACACTCGGATACAATGTGTGCATTTATATGTGAAAATATGTAAAATATTGTATATAAAATCGCAAAATAAGCTATTTTATTAACATTTTGCACACGAAGTGCTAAAAGGAGTTACCAAGCGTAAAGAATCTTTTCAATTAACATAATGGAGGGATTGTCAATCAATTGCGATTTGGCCGCCACGACAAAAAAGCGTAACTTTGCAATGCATTCTTCGGAAAAGGCGAATGAATGTACAAACCAAATTTTAATAATCATCAACATGCAAGCCCCTTCGGGCAGCAACCAATCCATGACACGATACACCAGATACATACTCGCAATAATAACAACCATAGCATGCACAGCGATGGCCGGCGCAGAACCTTCGGTAAACGGTTACCCTCTTCCGGCCAACCACTTCAAAAGTGTAGTGGACACATCGGAAGCTCTCGTAAGACACGCCTATGAAAGTGCGCGCGAAAACTCACCCTTCGCAACCTTTGAAGGCGAGACAGCCGCTTCGGATGATTCGACCGAACTCATCGACAAGATGAAAGACTTCGCAGCCACTTTTCTCGGCACACGTTACCGCCTCGGTGCGGCAGGCCCCAAACAGTTTGACTGCTCGGGATTTGTTGGATATGTGTACCGCAACTTCGGATTCAATCTTCACCGTGACTCACGCAGTCAGTATCTCCAGGGCGAACGCGTAGAGAAAGACCAGCTCAAGCCCGGCGATCTCCTCTTCTTTTCAAGTCGCTCGAGCGGCAAAGGCCGCGTAGGCCACGTGGCCATGGTAGTCGATGTCAATGAAGACGGCTCGTGCCGCTTCATCCACGCCTCTTCCTCCAGGAAAGGCGTAGTCTACCAGAATTTCCCAGACAACGGCTACTACTCACGCCACTACATCGGAGCCAAACGTATCATCGGTTCCATCTAATCCCACCGACAACAGACATTAATAAAAACATAGAGAGAGTTTTGTAAGATGCTGTGCCAAGCCAGGTACAGCATCTTTTTTTATATATACCTTGAATTAAAGAGACAAAAGGGGATACAAAAGTTTCAGAAGGACAAAAGAAACATAAGTTTTTTTGTGAGCAAACCGAAATTACAGTGCATCGTAGATTAATGCCCGCCCCAGTTCTACCACGCATCTGACAGGACGTCGGTTATTGGGAGTGGATTCTGTATAACTGCCGCGCCAGATAATCGTGAATATTGCAAAAATTCCGAAAACAGATTGTAGCCTATTGTGGCACAAAAACTGATTAAAATATAAAAAAATAGAGCATCGGGCCTTGATGGCTTGATGCTCTATTTTTATTTCGGAAACGGGGCTCAGATATGTTGTGATTCGGTCTGAGCGGTGTGTTACAGTTTGTATACTTCCGAGCCGGCGAGGAGGAAACAACCTGTGCCATAATCGTCAAAGTCGGGCTTGGAGTCATAGGCTACGGGCTGGCCGTCCTTAGGCTCTTTGCCGGTGCCTTGGACATAACCAAGATAACCGTTAGGGTGTACGGCTTCCTTGGCCATGGCGTTCCACGCCTTGGTTATCACAGGCATGTATTTGTCATGGTCAAGAATGCCATTGCGCACGCCATATGCCATGCCGTAGACGAAGAGAGCGGTGCCTGTCACTTCCTTGCCGCCGAAATTGGAGGGGTCGTGGAGCGATACGTTCCAGAAGCCGTCCTCACGCTGACATTTCACAAGCGCGGCACACATGTCCTGAAGGTCTTTCTCATACTCTTTGCGGTGGGGGTCATCGGCAGGAATCTCGTCGAGCACTCTCACGAGAGCGGCCACTACCCAGCCGTTGCCGCGCGACCAGTAGCAGTCTTTGCCGTTGGGCTCCTTGTAGGGGGGCACAAAGTCGGCGTCGCGCCACCACAGGCCATCTTTCTTGTTGTAAAGACCGCCGGCGAGGGTGTTGCGGGTCCAGGAATACATCTCGTAGGCTTTCTCAGCATATCGGGGGTCGCCAGTAGTGGCCGAGAGTTTGGCGAGGATAGGCATGCCCATCTGTATGGCGTCAATCCATGTCCAGTCGTCAACCTGAGGAGTGTTGACGAGCATGTTCATTGTCGCCTTGGTCTTGGTGAGCATTTCGGGACGCGGGGTGAGACGATAGAGGTCGATGTAGACTTGTGCGGCGCAATAATTGTCGGCATTGCGGGTGGTGGAGTCATCACGACGCATGCCCCACTTGAAGCCGTCGGCCCACGAGTAGGCATAATCGTAATATCTGTTGTCGGGATATATGGAATGCAGGGCCATCAGTCCCTCGAAATATACCGCACGGGTCCAGATGTTGGCTTCATAGACCTTTTTACGCGAGTAATAGGGAATGCCAAGCAGTGGGTCGGGGTGTTTTTTCAGATAATGGTCATTGACTTTGACAAGGGTGTTGAGAATCTCGGCACGCGGCTGGAGCTCCTCGGCCATCACGGGCATCGCGGTCAAAAAGGCCACCGCAGCGATTAAACATTTGGATAGAATCTTTTTCATATGTATCGATTTTATTATTTGCTGTAATACAATGGTATCAGTCTCACGCTCGAGTTGAGTCCGGAGGGCACTGTGTCCCAGTCGCCGAAACTGAACGACTTGGCGTTGGTGACGCTGGCGATATTGGCATCCTTGAACACCCGCCACACCACGCCTCTGCGCTCATAGTCGGCTATGCGGTTGGCCTGAAGATTGGTCACGTCGACCACTATCTCATTTTTGCCGGGACGAAGCAGATGGCCGACCTCAATCTGCATCGGCACACTCCACACACATCCGGCCTCGCGGCCGTTGACTCTCACCCGCGCGCTTTCTCTCACATCGCCGAGGTCGAGCATCCAGCCGTCGGCCGAGAAAGTGTCGGGCAATTCGACAGTCACGCTGTAACGTCCTGTGCCGGCATTTATGGTGGCGCGGTCATCGGGAAGACGGGTCCAGTCGACAAGCGTGTCGGTGGCAAAAGTCTCCTCTATTGGCGGGTCGCTCTTGGGAAAACTGATGCTCCAGCCCGAGGCTATCTCCACCGGCTCACCACGACGCTCAACATAACGCCATGATTCGGCTTTGACGGGGGTCGGGAAAGTCTTCAGGAGCAACGACTGTCCGGCCTCCATCTGCAGGCGCACGTCGGTATATCCCTTCCCGGCGGCAGGACGACTCTCGGCCACACCGCGACGACCGGTCACGGGGTCGAATATCATGACATGGGGGGCATCGGTGGCTATTCTCACCCAGCCGTCTATGACGGTGTCGCGCAACACGGAGAGGAAATAATTATGACCTCCACACTCGTTGGTGCGCCGGAGCATGGATATACCTTGCTTTCTCAACGGTTCGGGATTAGCGGAAAGCGAAGCTGCGGCTGAAGCCACATCGGACGTGAATATTACTTTGACACCGTCGGCGGCCATCTGTCTGAGACGCACCTCTGTCTCGGCGGGCATATGCTCCACCTCGGGCACTATCACGGCCCGGTAGCTGTTGCCTCCGCGCGAGAGCAGCCGGCCGTCGGGGGTGACTGCAAGCGAATCGACAAGACGGTCGGAGAGATAGTCCACATCATATCCGGCGGCCATTATGTCGGCCACCCATTGCTTGACGTCGGGCATCACGCGGTCCATCTTGTGAATGTCAAACATCAGATAGTGTCCGCCACCGCGCCTGGTGATAATCTCCTCGTAAGGGAAATAGAGCAGCACATCGTTGTCGGGCCTGCCGGCACTCATGAAGGCCTGAATGCGCGAGATGTAGGCAAACAGTCCGGAGGCGTCCTCCCACAGCGATGCAGTGGGCGACATGTTGATGGCGGCATAGAAAAGCCGACCGGGGAACGGGGCATCCTTGGGCGAATAGGCCGCTCCGTGAAAGTACACGTGGTTGACACCCGAGCAGAGCATCTGGTCAATCTCGGGCTTGCAGCGGGCGAGCGATGTGCGGAAATGCTCGGTGAGCCAGGTCAGGGTCTCGGCCGACGTAAGCGGCTTACCGGCCAGATGTGCAGCCGAGGAGGCAAATTTCAGCACCGAGGGGGCCGCGTCGCTGGGACGTGTAGGTCCGGAGTCATGGAGGCCGGGTATGTCAAAGGCTGTTTGGCCGAACGATTCGCACTCGGGGATGTCGACCATGGCATAGAGGTCTATGATATTGGCCGGCGAGCCGTGAGACTGATTGCGTATACGCGCACCGTGAGAGTGAGCCCAGTCAGTCCACACGCGGGTGAAATTCTCCTCGAGTATGCGCGCGAGGGTCATACGGTAGTCGTGCAACAGTTTGGCTCTGCGGGGGCTCTCGCCGTTGTCACCGAGCAAGTCGGCTATGCACAGCTCGAGTCGGTAGCCGTGTTCTTTATTGAACTCCTCAAGCAGTCCGTCGCTCCAGTCTGAGCCGTAGACCTCGTATGAATCGTTGAAAAAAGTGTTGGGCATCATCCACTCACGGCCGGCAAAAGCCCGGTCGAAACGGTCGAGATAATGCTTGACGGCCACGCTGTCGTAATGATTGACCACGAGCCCCACTCCACCCGGAGCGGCACGCTTCACTTTCTGATAAGTGCGACCCGAGAAGATGGCATAGACTGTCCAGTCGGCACCCTTGGGGGCTTTCCACTTGAGAGTGCCTTTCTTGACTTTGCCCGAAATATCGAGCGAACGCGAGGCCGAGACAGCCACCACACGCTGGAGTGTCGCGTCGGGCTGCTTGTCGGGACAGTCGAGTGTCACCTCGAGCGTAGTGCCCGGAGCCACACTCCACTTACGGGTAACAAGCTTGCGCGCACTGTGTTCGGGAGTGACTTCGGGACCTCCGAAGGGCCAGCCTGTGCCATTGTTCATGTCGACCTGCAGGCCCAGGCGCGCAGCCTCGCTCACAGTGTGGCCGAGCATGTCCATCCAGCGGTCTGACAGGTAGGGTATATCGTTGGCCTCGTTGTTCTTTACCCCGTAGATAGGAGTAATCTCGACTCCGCCAAGGCCTTGCCTGGCAAACTCCTCGAGATTATATGTGATGCCGGTCGAGTCGACCGCGCTGCCATGCCACCACCATCTCACAAACGGGCGGTTCTCGACCGTCTCGGGATACCAGTCCACAAGGGGAGAGGTGGCCGACAACTGGCTCGCACCGAGCAGAGCGGCAGCATATATCAAATGTCTAAGTTTCATTCCTGAAAAAATTTTCGTTTACGGTCTTTGCAGACTCACGCTCATGATTCCAGCCACGACGTCGTGAGAGATTGTCTCAAACTCCAGTCGGTCAAGGGTCTTGGCAGGATCCACGGGGATGTCGAGCAGAATGCCGGCACCACCGGGGATATTGCGGTCATAGGGTCCCTTGAGGTGGAGTTTCTCTCCGAGATTGCGCGACACTTCGCCTGAGCGCAGATGCACACGATAGGGAAGCGAGGCTCCGGCCGGCTGAGCGAAAGCATAGCGGTCGGTGTAGAAATCCTGCTCTATCGGAGCCCAGTTAACGGGATTGACCAGCGGCACCGTGTCGGACGAGCCGTCGGCATAACGCACCGTGAGACGGGCGTTCTCCATGCCCCACTGCATATGGTTGGTGCTTCCGGCCATGAGCATGTAGAGATGAGAGGCGTTTCCGTTCAACGGGATTACCGCAGAGGTCGGATAGTTGTCCCAAAGAGTTGTAAAGAGCACATTGTGTCCTTCGGCCGGCATGGCAAACGGGATGTCGAGCAGATTGACACGGCCATTGCCCTGCTGCGAGAGCTGACGCAGATTGTAGTCGTCGACCACAGCGGTGAGCTTGGGGTGACACCATTCGCCGATGCCCTGCACGGGTATCTGAAGAGTGGTCACTTCAGGACGGGGCGAAAGATATTCGTTGCCGAAGATGTCGGACACGGAGGCATTGTAAAGAGAGGTAAGATCGAGGGGCTCGCATTTGGCAGGCTCGACAACCTCAAAGTCGCCGGTGCGGGCTATGGCCTGTGATATGGCTGAATTGTCGGCCGAGGCCAAGCCGTTGTCGGCCGGTTGCCACCATCGCAGCAATCCCGATGCCATCTCAGTGAAACACACCGGACCTTCGCGGCGCACTGCACCGGTAGGCACGGCCGTACGCGAGGCTGAACGATGTATTCTGACACTCTTCTTATCGCCGCCGACAGGCAGTGTGACGGTGACACGCGGCTCACCAATAGAATTTTCGGTCACTTCCCACCGGGCCGGATTACCGTTGACAGTGACACCGCTCAGTCCGAGAGCCGGGACAGTAAGAGTCACCTTGGCATCGGCGTAATTGCGCGGCTCTATAATATATGTGTCCACATCACCTTCGCGACTGAAGCTGTAGGCCACGTCGGCCATGGCAAACGAAGCATGGGCCCAAGAGGATGGGAATCCGGGACGTATGCTCAGGCTGCGCTGTCGGGCAAGCATGTCGGGCGACAGTCCATACAGACCTTCGGTTACAGCTCGGCTCCATACACCTATAGGGTCGGCAAAATCGCGGTAACACTCGCCGCGGGCCGCATCGTAGGAGCTTATCTGGCCGAAGTTGAGAGGCGAGGCTCCGGTGTACATATTGTCAATCACCACACCCTTCATCAGCCGGTAGGCATCGTCGGGACGACCAGCCTGCCAATAGGCAAGAGCGGTGTGCATGACTTCGGCTATCGCCACATTATTTATACTCCAGGAGTAAGGTTTCCAGTTGGTGGTCGATATTGTGTAGAGCGAGTCACTGCCGTTGACAGGCAGGCGGGGAATTTCGCGGTCGACATAGCGTGTGGCCGCGTAACGCTTAAATTCATCACCCACACGCGAGTCGATGGCATGATAGACAGTCCACACCGCAGGATAGGGATGCAGACGCTCATGGCCGCCAAGGTCGCGGTATTCGGCCCAGCAACCCTTGTCGGACATCCACAGGGTCGAATCGATGGCAGCATATATGGCAGCAGCCTCAGCCTCATAAGGGGCAGCATCCTCGCCTATGGCACGCGCCACGCGAGCAGCCATGAGATTGGCAAAATAGTTGTAAGCCGATGAGTGGGTCACCGCACCTCCGCTATAATAGAGTGCGTCACTGGCCCATATGCAGCAATAGGCGTCATACAGGTGGTCGCCGTCAGGGTCGAAATTGAGTTTTTCCCAAGATAGATGACGCTTGAGCACGGGGAAGAGTCGGCGCATGGACACAGTGTCGCCTGTGTGCATGAAGTGGCGCAGCATCGCATCGGCATACACCATGTTCATGTCATAGTGAGACATCTCGGTCTTTTTGCCGGGACGACGGCATATGTAGCCGTTGCTGTACATGGGTGTGCCCCACTTCTTCTCGGCACGGGCCATGTTTTGGCTCTTGTCCTGACGGGGATGTGTGAACGAAGCCGGGATGTCGGTAATCTGATTGTCGGCATATGTGTCGAAATGGGTCAGCGCGCGGTCGTGCCATCCCAGAGCATCGCCACAATAGGCTCCGCGCCATCCGAGATGGGGTGTGCGCCAGCCTATCGAGCCGTGAAGCCACGCATTGCCGCTCCAGATGCCGTCGGCTGCCACGGCAAGCGCGCCACCTACGGGATTGAGCCATGGGTCGGGAGTGGAAATCTCAAGCGATGATGCCAGCTCGGCACGCTCACGCTCGGCTCGGGCCATGAGGAGGTCAAGCGACTCGTCGGAGTGCTTGTCGGAGGGGAAGTAGGCCACGATGCAACTCTTGCCGGGGCGGAGTGTAATCTCACCTTTATATATATTGTCTGACGTAATCACACTCTTGGAGGCGGGTATGACGAGACACACGGTCTTGCGCTCTTTTTTGCCGTATTCGACCGACAGTCGGTCACCTTTGATTGAAAGGATATTGCCGTCGCAATATTCCGGCTTCAGGTCGAAGCAGTCGGGAGCATCCACTCCGAGATCGCCCTCGCGATAGAACTTTCTACCGCTGACACCGCCAAAGGTCACAGGCACATCGACGGTACGGCCGGTGGTGTTGGTGATGCGCCACAACGCAGCGTCTGTCGAGCGGAGCACCTGAGCCTCAATCTCCACCCCACCCTGCGTGTAATCCATGCGACCGGGGGTATAGACGGCCCGACAATCACCCTCGGGAAGAGAGAACTCGAGGTGGCCCCCCATAGTGGGAAGATATATTCCAAACACTGGAGTGTCGCTACACTCCATTCTGAAACCGCTGTGCGCTCCATACAGGGCACGGTTGTAACGGGCCGAACCGTTGACACACACAGCCGACCGGCCTTCAGGCTCATAATGGATGGCTGCCCCGGTCTGCATCGTCATGCAGCCCAGCACAGCAGCCAGACATAAGATTCTTAACATTATTTGCTGCCTTATGATATTTTTTACTGATATTGTCGTGACTTATGCATAATTACGGCATAGGCTTGATGCCTTCCCAGCGCACATCCCATGTGCCGTCCTTGGGGAAACCGGGGTTCTTGACCTTGCATCCGTCCCAGCCGGCTGTCATGAGGGCGATGGTGGTCAGCAGACCACCGTTGCCGGGAAGATAGCAGCGCAGACGGTTGTCCTGGAAGTTGTGGCCATTGGGCAGATAGGTGTTGGTGCGCTTGTCCATGAGCAGGGCGTTGACCGCCTTCTCGGGCTCGCCGAGTCGGGTGGCACACATAGCCGTGGTCGGATAGTCCCAACCCCAGGTCTTGTCCCAGTTCCAATTGTCATAAATCCAGTCGAAGGTAGAGTTCATGGTATCAAATTCGAGCAGATGAGACTCGGGCAGGATACCGAGTGCGCCGAGCACAGCCATGTGGTCGGAGGTGAAACGGATGTCCTCATAAGTCTGCGGAGCAGTCTCGGCGGCAAGATAGAGCGAGTCTTTGGCTGCAAGACGAGAGAGCGATGCGGCTATCTCGTCCCACTTCTGATTGCGGGGCAGACCACGACGCTCGCGCCATTTGTTGGCTGTGAGCAGGCCAAAATGCCAGTAGGACAATTCAAAAGGCGGATTGACGGTCTCGGCCGCACGCAGAGTCTCCTGCGCGGGAATCACACCCTTGAGAGTATAACGGTTGTTGTCCGCATCATATGTTGCAAACGATTCCATGAAACGGGCGGTCTCCTCTACCTGTCCGGCATACTTCTCTATGACACCGGCCCCGGGATTGGCGCGGTGAAGGAGTTCGGCAAGATATATGAGGTGAGGCTGCTGCCATATGAGGAAAGAGCCAACCTTGGAGGGAGCCTCGATGCCCGAGGGATCGGTCATCTTCATCCAGCGTACACCTTCGAAGCCCTGACGGCGAGCTATCTCGCGGGCGATAGGCATGACGGTCTCATACCAGGGGAGAGTGCGGGCCAGAAGATTTTCATGACCGTAGAGCGCGAACTGGGCCTGATGCCACCATATCATCTCGAGATGGAATTTTCCAAACCAGGAGTTGTAAGTCAGACCTGTCTCCTGGGGAGGGGTCGAACCGGCACACTGTGTGGCAAGAAGATATTGTGACAACACGACTCTGCGCTCCAGCTCAGCGGCACGGGGATCGGTGCATTTGCTGAAATCGACCACTCCGCCCGAACGCCAGAAATAATCCCAATAACGAGTGGATTCCTTTCTCACATCGGCGGCAACAGTCACACCGGCTGCCGACTCGGCTGGAGTAAACTCGGCAGTGAAGCTCCAGGTATCAGAAGAGGGACGAAGCACCCACTCGTTGCGGCCTTTGACCTCAGGAGTGACATTACCGGTCCATGATACATTTATATAATAGGAAGTGTCGTCGAGAGTGTGACGCAGAAGCGCGCTGTTGGAGCCGGAACGCACCACCTCGGTGATGTGCAGCGAGTCGCGGGTCCAGTCACAGGCATCATCGGCATGCGCGCCTGTCGGATAAGGCATACGGAACACCACCGGGAGATGAGCGGCAGATGTAATCTCAGCCGAAATCATGTCGCGGTCGGGATGACAGGCAGTCATGACCTTTACGGGACGACTGTCGACCTTGAAGTCGGAGGTAACTGTGCCCGACCACATGTCGAGAGTCTGATCAATATTGGAAATCTGCGATTTCTTCACTCCGTCAAAACCAATGATGCCCAGATGCAGACGATGAGGATTGACACGATACCAGTCAGAAGCACTCTTGCCGCGCTCAGGCTCCTTGAGCTGAGTCGAATACAGCTCAGGGTGGCCATGGCCGAAGTCATATGATTTCAAAGTCTCCTCATGACGCAAATTGTCGGGATTGGGGAAAGAATGCCATCCCCACTGGCTCTGAGTGCCGAGGGGTACACCATTGCGATATAGTTCGGGAAAAGTCTGGAGGCCTGTCACATCGACCGTATAAGCAAACTCGCCGTTGCCGACTGTAAGCGATGCAAGAGTATCGACAGTCACCACGTGAGGGTTGTTACGCTTCACAAGGGCCTCACGGTTGATTGTGTCGGAAAAAGCACTGATTGAAGAGCACAAGATTATGGCTCCAAGAATCATTGAAGTTTTTTGCATGTGTTATTTCTGATTTAAGGAATATTTGTGCAAAATTACAAAAAATATCGCATATTACGGTCATATCGGACAATATAAATAAAAAACAGGGCATCTCTCTCGAGCGACCCTGTCTGTAGAATTTTCCTATGTACCTTATAATTTAACCTATCATCTTCTATATATTCCTATGAAATAGAAAGAAATCTAACTGATTAAAATTTTACACGCCTCAAAATTAACCAAAAATGCAATATATCGTCAGATATAAATGTAATTTACAATATATATCTTAGTTAAACCATATGTATTATGCTTATTTTAAGCATAATACACAACAGCATTACTAATATAAATCAAAGTAAAAATATAAATATACAAATCAACTTTATTTCAAATAACGCATACTAAATGTTATATAGATTTGTGTATTTACTACAATAACCATCGGTAGCAGAGACCATTATTCGTGTCAATCAGAAATCGGGATGCATTATTGATCAATCCCGCCTGACATACACGTCCGCAGGACTCCTCATGTCGCACCATTTTAGATGGTATGCTATATATAATGACAAAAAAAGAGCTACCATCATCTCGAGGGCGGCTCCTGACAGAATCTAACGTTGTGAAAATTCTTAAACCTAACGAAAAACTAATCTATTACCTTATCGTTGTCTTTCTTACCTTAAAATCACCTATCAGATAGCGATACAATCTCTAAATCTATCTAAAAATGGTGTATGAATATTATCTCTTGTTCTTTATTTATAACGCAAAGTTAAGGGGTTATTTCGGCCGAAACAACCCCTTGCAATTCGCATCAAATAAAATCTAAGGATTTATAAAAGCTTATCATATGATATATAATAAGTTACAAACAAACGTAGCATAACAAAATATAAATACTTATCAAAACCATACACAATGTCATAGACTTATACAGCACCTATTTTACGTGCATCTTCCTCAAAAGTGGTGCGATTGATGGCACGGGTACGGAGCTTGTTGCGATAGGTGTAGATAGTGTTGGTCGATATGCCGAGGAAGCGCGCTATTATGGAGGCGTCCTCGATGCCGAGGCGGCTGAGTGCAAGCACTCGCAACTCGGTGGTCAGCACCTTGGGCGAAGGGGTGACTATCTGCTTGTCGGGCTGGAGTAGTTTGTTGACATCGGCTATATAATCGGGAAAAATATGAAGCAGCGCATCGTCAAAGACATCGTAGAACTTGTGACGCTGTTCCTCGATAATCCTGCCCGACTTGATGTAGGCAAGCAGTTCTTCGGTCTGGCCGGCAGTAATCTTACGTTTACTCATGCGGTTGTAATCCTCCAGACTCTCGATATAGCTCGAACAAAGGTTCATAAACTCGGCTATATATGTATCCTTGGCCAGATTGGCGCGTGCCAGACGCGACTCCACCCTGCGCAGATGTTTCACCTCGCGACGCTTGTTGGCTATCATCTTGGCCACGACAAGCAGGAGCACGACAAGCACCACGACGAGCCCCACAAGCAATGACACCCGCTGGTGTTTCTCCCGGTTCTGGGCGTTGGACACATCCATGAAAGCCTCGTTAAGACGAGTGAGATTAAACTTCATATCGGCCTTTACGGCATTTTCCAACGACACGGTGAGATAGTTATAGGCACGTGTGGTGTCACCGAGACGGTAAAGCAGCTCACCAAGACGCAAGAGTGCCACTTCATCAAGATTAGCCAGCTTTGTGTCATACATGGCACCCATAGCATAGTTGCGTATAGCTTCCTCATTGTTTCCGCCCAACATATGACATTCACCCAAAAGGGTATGAGAGACTTCCTTCATGCTCTCGTCGGCCGAAGGATTGTCGATGACCTTGCAGAGACTTATTATCATATCTGCATAGCGTCGGTCGGCAAATTTGCCCAACGCATCACAGAAATGATAGGTCGCAACTTCGGGAGAGAGATATGAAAGTTCCTTTTCGACACTTTCCTTACCACGTTTTATATAATAGTTGAGTTTGTTGTCCTCTTCCATATATAATGCACCCATGGTGTAACACACTACAAGCGACACGTAATGAAACCGCTGTTCGAGTCCGGGCCGGATACCATTGTCCTCTATGTGCTTCAGACCTGAAAGACAATAAAGTAACTGACCACGCTTGAAGTAGGTGAGCGAAAGCTCAATGATGAATTTCTGAGCATAGCACGAATCGCCCAGCTCGCGGCTCAGATCAAGCCCCAACTCCAACACGCTGACAGCCGTATCGGCCGACAATCCTGACCACAGACGTCCGCACTCATAATAAAGCGGTAGTTTATCGCTGTCGTCGGCCGACATGTCGATGAGCGACTTTACGGAATCGGCCTTTGCTTTGCGGAGATTGTAGTAGTATTCACGATTTTCGACTATGTCATCAAGTTTTGACAGTAAAGCGCGGCTATCCAAGTCTTTATCGGCAGCCGAAACAGTGTGCCCCATCGCGCATACAAACACCAGGGCAAACAGAGAGAAAGCGGTTTTCATGTGAGGAAGAGATTGACGTGTAAATGGTTTGAGAGAGATGAAGGACAGGTTACTAAAAAAATGATGCATTTTGAGATTACTGACTTACGTTAAGCTAAACTTTTTTAATGTACTATTTTTTCGCTCTGTTCGGCAAATTTAGCAATAAAAAACGGTCTCCGAAAATATTTTGGAAACCGTTTTATGTTAAATTAAATTAACCTATCGGGTCACTACAGCCCGACAGTTTAACAGTTTATTCGTCAGCTATTACTGCATGACCTGACGAGCCGGCTGAATAGCGTGGGGCATACTGGCTCTGCACAGAGGCTATACCGGAAGTATATGAACCGGCATTATTGACCCACACGTCATATGAGAGCACATATGTACCCTTGGGCAGACGGTCGATAAATATACGTGTCGACGAGTCGCGGTTCTCGCGATAGAAACGCAAGCCCTCGGCATATATCGGAGCCGGGAGCTGGTCGACAGGCTCCAGACATGCGGGACGGTCGTCAATAATGGCCACATAGTCCATATCGGCATCGACTTTGAGAGTGAGGCGGACTGTGACACGCTCGCCTACTTTCATGGAGTCGGGTATAGATTTCTCGATTGACATTTCTGGGCAGGAGTAGGCCCTGAAATCGTTCATATCGCTCTCATAACGGCAATACACGGCACCCCAGGCGGGTGAGTCAGACGACTTGCGGACAGTCAACTCTTTGCCTGAGACGTCCTTGGCAGAAAGCGAAACCTCAAGCTCACCTGTCAGACGCTCATAGCTCTCAGGACGTATGCGTTTACCACCAATCTTCAACTCAGTCCCTTTGGCTTCAGCGATCCAGCGGCCGGATGTGGCGAGCACAGCCGCCACCACATCGGTAGCCGTGAAGGAGGAACCCCAGTTCTGCGCCCCCTTCTGAATGATGAGCCACTGCCGCAGCAGGTCGATGTCGGCACAACCAGGCTCAATCATATGGAATGTCTCAAGGATGAGTGCCGTGATGCCGAGTTTATCCATAGGCCCGTACCAGACGTTATCAAGCGAAGGGAAATACATGCCCTTGCCGGGACTTGTGACTCCAAACTGGCGTATGGACTCAAGGATACGTCCGGCCACAGCGCGATAATTGTGACGATAGAGCACTTGCGCATCAACAGCCTTGACCGCGAGAGAAGCAGACTTCCATCCGGAAAGAATCTTCTGCGTGACTGCGTTGACTATCCGGCTGTCGGGTGCGCCGTATGAGGCATTGGCAAACATATCGTGAAGATATACATAGGACGTATAGTCACTGTCGGGATATTTGCGGAAATCTTTCAGTGTCATCCTCGTGTCGTGCTCAAGTGCGCTTTGAAGCATGTTTTTAAGCGCACCGTTATCGGGCATAAATCCGAGCTGCACGAGACGACCCATGTGGACGAGCACTCTGCGTGTGGCCCATTCGGAATAGTCGGGATAGCCGGCACACCAGCTCCATCCACCCTCCTTGCATGAGAGCCGCGAGAGCAGAGCGATGTTGTCTCTGATAGTCTTGTCGATGGTCTTGCGGTCAAAGAGCAGTGACAGACGCGTCATGCGCTCGGTGTCGTTGCGGGCATCAAGCATCCACGGAGTGGCATTGAGCAGCACAGTCTTCAACTCATCGTTGCGCTCAAGCATGGAGGTGAGCATCCCGGAAGAGCCGTCTCCCCCACTCCACTCTTTCAGGGCCTCGGCTATAGCCGGATTGTCGCGCAACAGGCCCGCGGCCACAGCAGCCGAGAATATGGCTCGAGAAGCGTCAGGAGCCGTAGACGACTCGTTCTGAAGCAATCCCGGAAGAGCCGTGACCACATACCACACGGGGTTTTCACAGAATTGAAGTGTGACATGGCCGTCGGAAGGCATCGAAGGCATCGAGGCCTTATATTCGCTCTGCGAGGGGTCGAGATAGAACGGTATGGTCTCGATGACCGGTGTCACTGACTGAAGCACTGGGATAAGAGCCTGCTCGCCGTCGGCAAACGCTGATGTGGACGACTTGACACGATAACCCACCATAGTCATGCCCGACGGCACTGTCAGGGTGGTCTCCACGACCGCACTGCCTTGCGGAGCGATGGTGTCGGGACGATGGAGCGTCAGGATGGTGCTGCCGTCGGTGGGGTTGAATATCTCGACATCTGTCATCACATGCTGCACTTCGGCGGTGGCGTTCATGACCGAAGCCCTGATCACAGCGACATCGCCCGTGCGCAGGAAGCGGGGAAGATTAGGCTGCACCATAATATCCTTGGAGGCCACGACATCGCGTGAGAAATTGGCCGAGAGGAGTGAGTCGGTAAACGCGAGCGCGCGGAATCCCCAGGTGGTGTTGGCATCGGGCAGGGTAAATTTCAGTTCGAGACGTCCTTCGCTGTCTGTGACAAGCGAGGGGCGGAAGAATGCGAGCGGCACATTTGAATCACGATATGTAAAGGCAGGAGCATTCTCACGGGCGGCACCTCCTTCGGAATCCGCCTCCGGCATCGCCTCAGCAGCAGCCTCTTCCACGGTAATCACCTCCTTGTGCTCACGTACCGCTCCAGTGAGCACTGCGGCATCGCCCATGTCGGCAACCATATCACTTTCGGCCATAGCGACAGCCCCCATAGCTCTTGACATCTTCATATTGCGTAGCCCCCAGCCTCCGTTGAGATAGGAGGACAGCGGACGGCCGTATGTATCAAACGACGGGACTACCAACGAGGGACATCTCAGAGTACGACCCGAACCGACAGGGATACTCATATAGAAATTGCTGCTACCGGCAATGTCAGACATGTTGCATCTGAGTCCGGGCTGATAACCTTTGGCGAAATACAGATTCCAGTCAGAGCGGACTATGGCGTCGAGCGCGGTGTTGTACATATCGGCTATTACGGCAGCCTCGCGACCATCGCCCCGTGTGTCGACTATACGGAATGTCCAGATTTCGTCGCTTCCTGGGACAGTGCGGTCGCGGAACGACTCGGCCACAATCTTCAGCCCCAGACCGCCGTCGGCCCGGCTCACCGCTATGTCGCGGCTCTCCGTGCGGTAACCGCCCGTAGCCATGACTGTAAGCGTGGCATTGTCAATACCTTCGGGCAGACTCACGTCGAGACGGTTGAAACCCTTGCGGGCCTCAACCCACCGGCGACTCACAACACTGTCGAGCGTCCACACCGTTGCAAGCACATGAGTGTCACAGCCGGCGGCATAGAGCCACGAGCCGACACCGCCACGGCTATCGACACTGAGCGACCAGTCGGGCGACCATAACAGTTCGTCTTTGACAGGCGACTCTGTGGCCGAGGGGTTGTAAAGTATGAGCTGGCGACGGAGTGTATCGGCGTCGGCACATGTTATCACGACATTATACACCCCCTGGGCGAGAGCCGAGACGTGCATATCGTCGCGGCCACGTATGTCTCTGACAGCCACGGCTACCGAATCGGCCCGCTGTATCGAGAGAGTGGCAGAGCGGCCGACGACAGAATCCTCATAATTGACCACCCTTACATCGACAGGCATACGGCCTTTGGACAAATCGAAGTTCGCGGGAATATCAGCCTTGATGATGTAACGCTCGGAGCGGCCAAACGACACACTGCCGGTCTGAGTCTCGCCGGCCGAGGAGAGCACCGACACAGCGGCCGTGTAATAGCCTGCTGGGATAGGCGATGAGGCAAACACGCTATCGGGGACCACTATCTCGTAACGGCCCGAAGCATCGGTGCGCGCTTTAGCCGCATAGACATCATAGCTCGACGAGGGATACCACCATCGCGGACGCTCGGACACACTGAGGTCCATCGAGACCTCTGCATCGGCAAGCGGGAAGCCGGCATATGTCTCGACCTTGCCGCGAAGGCTCACACAGCCGGGCGCGGGAGCGTTCTGCTCGACACAAGGAGCCGACACCATGAATGTCGGAAGTTTATAGTCGGAAACTTCAAATCCGAGCACGCCTCGGCCATCGACATTAATCTGAAAACGGCCTGTAAGACCGTCGGTGGGCAGAGCAAATTCACCCGTAGCGCGTCCGAAGCTGTCGGTGGTCACATCGAGTGTATCGACGGCCACAGAATTGGCGTCATAGAGCACCGCCTTGACCTGACGGCCGGCATAAGGACGGCTGAGACCTCCTTTATATTCATAGCACACAGCCACCCAGCGGGCCGTGTCACCAAGATGATAGACGGGAAGAGATGTGTATCCGTTGAACGCCATAATCCACTTGTCGGGGCGGTCGTAGTTATAGCCGTAGATGTGCAGCGGAAGGGCATATCTGTCCGTTCCCTTTGACGCAACTATAACACCCTTGCTGTCAGAAACCACGACGGAACCCTCCGCGTCGGTCACGCCCGCCTTGCGGGCCACACTGCCTTTACTGTAAGGTGCGGTGTTGACACTGACGGTCACATCGGGGAGAGGCGCACCGGTCTCGGCATCGACCGCCCATACGGTGCGGTCAAGAAAACTCGCGGCACACAAGGCTATGCCGGTGACATGAATCTTCCGTATATCCCGGCGTCTGATCGTATTACCGGCCACAACCGGCACAGCTATGTAAGTGCCGGGGCGGTCAAAGCTATATGTCACACTGCGCGTCACATCAAAAGGCACTCGCTCGCCGCTCACCTCGACAGGGAGCGAGGCCACACGGCGCGCACCGGACATGCCGGAAGTGTATGTGAAGTCTAAGTCTGTCACAGGGGATGACGACACGTCATATATATCGACGGTCAGACGGTCGACATTGGTCAACCGCATCTTCAGCTCCACCTCTCGTCCGGGCCCCGTGACCATGGGCGAGGTGAGCGACACCTCCCGCTCCTTTATCTGATTGAGTCTACCGAGCAGGCAGTCCTTGCGCCAATATGCTGGACAATCTTTGAGAAACGCGACAATACAGTCATACAATTCGCGTCTGTAGCTGACGCCATAGACTGGCACTTCAAGAAGTATATCACCCGCATATTGAGTGGCAGGCTTGCCGGCCGATGTGAGATATGAGCGGTAAAATTCCAGAAAAGGCGACTGCATATAGCCGTCGGAAGAAAGAACGCGCGACTCGGGTCTGCGCTCCATCTCATAGATAAAACGGCCGAGGCGGGCATTGACACCGGGAGCCGAGTCGACCGACGAGGCGGCTATCAAAAGGTCATAAAGCGACAATACACGCCCTATGGACACATCACCCCAGTCGGTCATCATATCGATGGCCCGCGTAATGACAAAATTATAAAGCGTGGGATAATACACTGTGGTGTAATGGTCCTGGCTCACAACACTCTTATAGGAGGCAAGAGGCACGGCACGCAGGGCAACACTGTCGGTCAGCGCACTGTCGACAAGACTGCTTATAGTGTGACGAAACTGCTGTCCGCTCCACTCGGTGTAGTCGGCAGGAAGAGGGAAAAGCGGTGTGGTGCGCCTGTCATACTTCCATCTCGATGACTGATATACATTATTATATAGCTCAGCCTCGAGAGTCAGGAGCATGGCGCGGAGCACAGGATCAGAGCTCACGCCGACCACCGAATCGGCCAGATCCAGACTCGCAGGAAGATTGTCGGCCGAGACCGAGTTTCGGGCCAATGTATAGTCGAGCAGACTGCGCAACACACCTTCGCTGTTGCCGGCGGCAAGGGCCGTAGCAAGATTTTTACGGGCCTGAGTGCTCACGGTCTCCGGATAGGCAAAGTCGGGAGTCTTTACCTTACGGGCTGTCTGAGCTACCGCTACACCTGCCCACAGCAATAAAGCTGTAACTGTCAAATATCTGAAGATTCTCAGCATAATAGATATCGGATAGGTTAGTATATTATTGAAATGACGAAGTCCTTTACTTGTCTGAATCACAAAAGGACAAAAGCTCCAAAAGAATATTACTTTTTTGAAACTTTTGTCCTTTTCGTATCTTCCTGCAAATATCAGGTAATTGTGATACAACTAAATCAATGTGCAGGATTTATTTCTTATGCCTGTTTTTGTTTTGCTTTTCGGTATGTTTTTTCATCAGTTCGCGTGAGAAATCCCTCTCGGCTTTTTTAAGTTTAAGCAACTGGCGAGGGCTTAGCACGGTCTTGAACTCCTTGAAATATTTAATCTCGATCTGAGCCTCTTTGGCTTTGAGTTCAAACTGGGCCTCAGCCGCCTTCTCACACTCAAGGTCAGTGGCGGCATCGCCTTTCTTTCTCACCTCGCGTTCCATGCGCATGGTCTGGTCGGAAATCTTTCGGATTTCGCTCTCCATGCGGTTATAAATGGGTAAAAACTTAGTCTTCTGCTCTTCGGAAAGCTCGAGTTTGCGCGAAATATAATCGTTCTTATACTGCTGCATCTCTTTCATCCACATCTGACGCTCACGGTCAGTGGGCTTCTGCGCCGTCATGGCAATGGGGAGCAGCAATAGCGCGATAAGGATAAATAATAGCTTCTTTATCATAGTTTTTGCGTGATATTTCGTTACAATTCGACCTGAATATTGTCGTCATGCTCTCCGGGGGTGAACCCTGTCTCATAGAGCGCGTCCATCAGCTCATACTCGCTCACATCGCCCTGAGTCATGACATAGTCGCTCACAAAATAATCATTGCCCACGGCTGCGGCAAGCACGGGATTGGAGTCAAACGACAGACCGCTCGTGTCGGGGCGCATGAGGTCAAACATCTTCATCATGCACCACACGCCCATAAACATGGCTGCGAGATAGATATACGGACGCACTTTCTGCCAGAAACTGCGAGGCATCACGCGCGGAGCGGGCTTCTCCCACTCGCGCTCAGGCAACGAGGCCGCCATACGGGCTGCGAAATCGTCGAAATACCCGTCCGGCACGGTCATACCGTCATTGCGGTTCACTTTTTCGAGTATATCTTTCATTTCCTGTGTCTTTTAATTATATATCTTTTGACTCCCTTTGTATGCAATGGTTTAGTCATAGGAGGAGAAAAATTGCTCAATTTTTTTCACGGCAAGGTGATAAGACGCTTTAAGCGCGCCGACGGAGGTGCCGAGAATCTCCGACATCTGCTCGTATTTCATGTCGTCATAGTAGCGCATATTAAACACAAGCCGCTGTTTTTCAGGCAATCCGGCTATTGCTTCACGCAACAATTGGGCGAGGCGGTCACCGTCGATGTCCTTGTCGGCCTCAATGAGATTGACCAGATGAGACTCCTCGTCGTCAATCGACAGACCCTGACGCTTGCGCTCTCGTTCCAGATGCGAGAGACTCTCGTTGACCGCAATCTTGTAGAGCCAGGTCGAGAGCTTGGCGTCGCCACGAAAATTCTCGATATTCTGCCAGGCCTTGAGAAAAGTATTCTGCAGAAGGTCATTGGCATCGTCATGGCACTGCACCATACGGCGAATCTGACGATACAGAGGCTCGGTATAGAGCTTTATCATATCGCCAAAAGCCACACGGCAGGTCGAGGGATCCCTCAGCCGCTCCACAAGCTCTATGTCGTCAAGTGATTTTTCAGTAGCCATCCGTGAGTGATATTCATGTTTAGTGAGCAAAATTAGGTATAATTATCCACACTCACCACACAGTTTTTAATAATAGATGTTAAGATTAACGGGGATACAAAAGTTTCAAAAGGACAGAAGAAACATAAGTTTTTTTATTCAACACTCTCTGAGACGGGAGTAAATTATTTTTACCCTTTGTCTTAGTGTAAAAAACTTATGTTTCTTCTGTCCTTTTGGAACTTTTGTATCTTCTTACTCGAAAAGCATCATATATTCTCGCTCGAAGTTGGGCGTGAACACCTCGCGCCCTATCGATGAGAGTATCTCTTCGCGACACCAGAAGCGTCCGCCGTCAAGCTCATCGGTAGGCGCGGGGGAGCGGTCGCTCACGAGCATGTAGGCATTGACCAGTTCGCGCTCGCGGTCGCTCTCAAACACATAGCGTCGCAACAGTCTTGCGTCACCGGCCTCAATCTCCAGGCCAAGCTCCTCGCGAGTCTCACGCACGAGCGCGTCGGTCACCTCCTCGCCATAATCCACATGGCCACCGACTGCTGTGTCCCATTTGCCCGGCTGTATGTCCTTCCACTCAGGGCGTCGTTGCAGATAGAGGCGTCCGGCGACATCAAACAGATGAAGATGCACTACGGGGTGGAGCAACATGCTCCCACCATGACACTCTCCGCGCGTGGCTTGCCCTATGACATTGCCTTCTGTGTCGACAAGCGGGAAGAGTTCCTGACTGTTGTCACTGTTCATTTTGCAGCCTCTACTGCGGCTCCGAGACCGCCCATCTGATTGGCCGCACGCACTGACCACCGGTCAGTCTTGGCAGCCTTACCTATATTATAGCTGGTATCGACGGTAAAGTCGACCACCTTACCGTTACGGCATATGGCATAGAGCAGAGCGTCGTCACTGCCGGTCCAGGAGAGACGCCCTTTGACTAGGCGTACATCTCTGACAGGAGTGGCCTCGCCGGTGAGCTGAACGGGCTCCCATTCGCCGAGCACATTGGCACGGGTATACACGGCTGCCTCAGCGTCGGAAAGCACGGCATGGTTGAGATGGGTCTTGCCATCCTTATCGGTGTAAAGCGAGCGACGTCCGTTGAGATCCACAGCTTCGCCCGAGGCCAGGCGGGTACCATTCTCGGCAAATATCGCCGGCCAGCCGCCACTCATGTCGGCCCATCCGTTATATCCGCGTTTGTCCTTAGTGATAGGAGCAGTGTCGACCTTGGTGTCAATCCATATGGCGCGTGGTGTGCCTTTACCCCAGGGACGGCCGAGATAATAGGTGACATCGGGGTTCTCGCTCTTTATGTAGCAGCCGAGCATCACGTAGCCGAAATTGCGCGGCACGGAAGGCACGGCAAGATAGCCGCCTTTGCCACACTGCTGAAAGGTGACGCCTTCATAAACTACGTCTCCCTTGCCGCAGATGTAATCAGTGCGGCCGCGTATGACTCCGCCGTCAAAGTAGAAACGGCCCTGCTGATTATTGCTGACATAGGTGTCCTGATAGCCCCAGATGCAGATATTTTTGGCCACCGTGAGGTCAGAGCGGTCATGGAGCACGATGTTTCGGCCTGTGTGGTCGGCCATGCCGCTGCGCATGGTGAGGTCCTGAAGATAGGTGCATGTGGCGGGGCTCTCGATAATGAGCACATCGCCACGACCTATGCCTTCGAGGGGGTTGGCTTTGCCGAAACCGTTGTCCCACGTAGCCTCGGGCACAGTGTTGGTGAGCACGGTGAGGTCTCGATCTTCGCCTATTATAGATGTGTTGGGGGCTTTGAGATAGGAGCGGGCATCGCCATACTCCTTACCGTCGCCGCCGGTAGTGATGCCTTCGGTGGGTATCACATAGTCACCCTGCATTATGAATATACGGAAACGCGCGGTGGTATCCTCGCGGTTGTTGGCCGCATCGAGGGCCTGACGAAACGAGCCGTCACGCGGCACTACGAAATCATACAGTTGCTTTGACTGCGTCCGGCCGGTCAGACCGAACGACACTGCGACAAGCAGAAAAAGGAATAATCGTTTCATGATATTGTGTGATGTAATAATGATGACGCGATTGGCTACGGATGCTTTATTGCCCTAAGCAGGCAGGGGTAATAAAAGTGAAAGCCGGACTCTCCGTAGAATCCGGCTTTCGGGCTTGTAGCGAATCCGGGATTCGAACCCGGGTTTCCGCCGTGAGAGGGCGGCGTGCTAGGCCTCTACACTAAATCGCCATTCAGTGGGCTTTTCTTTCGAGACTCATCATTTAGGAGTGGTGTCCCTCAGAATTGCGATGCAAAGTTATGGACTTTTTCTATACCATGCAAGAGTTTATATTCATTTTAACATCATTTTAACACTTAACCACCTTTTTCAGCACTGTTCATCACTTTTCCTTATTTAATTATTGTATTTATTGGGATTAATTGTTACTTTTGCCGAGATTACATGTGAAAGACACAACAACTACACACAAAAAAATATCATGAAAGGAAATCTACTCAGTAGCTTACTGTTTGCATCATGTATGCTCGTCCCGGGCATAGCCATGTCGCAGCAGCGTGAAGCGTTTCCCGGAGCCGAGGGCTACGGACGCTACACGACAGGAGGACGCGGTGGCGCAGTGTATCATGTCACCAATCTCAATGACTCGGGTGAAGGTTCGTTCCGCTGGGCTTGCGACCAGAAAGGTCCCCGCACCATCGTATTTGACGTCGACGGTACAATCCATCTTAAAAGCGAGATCAAGCTGCGCAACGGCAATGTGACCATAGCCGGCCAGACAGCACCCGGCGACGGTGTATGTATAGCGGAATATCCATTTACCATCTCGGCCGACAACGTAATCATACGCTTCATGCGTTTCCGTCCGGGCAACAAGAACATCACCGAAGAGATGGCCAACAGCGGAGCCTGCGACGGCTGGGACGGTCTCGGAGCCATCGACCAGAAGGACATCATAGTCGACCACTGCTCGGTGAGCTGGAGCATCGACGAGTGTCTCTCATTTGTAGGCTGCTCGCGCACCACCGTACAGTGGTGTATCGTAAGCCAGAGCCTCGTGAAAGGCCACAGCAAGCTCAGTCACGGCTATGGCGGCAACTGGGGCGGACGCAAGGCTTCATATCACCACAACCTGCTTGCCCACCACACTTCGCGCGCTCCGCGCCTCGGCCCGCGTCCGACCACTCAGCTCAAAGAGCAGATGGACATGCGCAACAACGTTATATATAACTATAGCGGCGAAGGATGTTACGGAGGCGAGGGCATGAAGGTCAATATCGTCAACAACGTATATATCCCCGGTCCCGGCAACAAATACTGGTCAGGTTCAAACTCCAACAAGTTTAAACGCCTCGCCGCCGTAGGTGTGCGCAACAATAAATATGTTACGGACTATCCTGCCTATGCTCCCGCCCTCCACCTCGTGGGAAAATATTATGTAGACGGCAACTATCACTTCAGCGATCAGAATGTCACCAAAGACAACTGGACCGATGGCATCTACTCACAGATCACATGGAGCGACTGGGATGACCTTGCCAACACCACGGCCAAGCAGGCTGAGATGAAAAAGGAAATCAAGGCCGAGACTCCCATCGAGTATGTCTACACCACCACTCACGGCACTACCGAAGCCTACGCCAATGTAATCAACTATGCCGGCGCGTCACTAAGCCGCGACGAGCTCGACAAGACCATAGCCACCGAGGCAAGGACCAAAACCTCACGAACTGCCTCACCGGCATCGACAGGCAGCGGACTCGACAAAGGTTTCATCAACACCCAGACCGATGTCAAAGGCCTCACCGGCGGTGACGGCTGGCCCAAGCTCAATGCCGGCACAGCCAAGACAGACACAGACGGCGACGGTATACCCGACGAGTGGGAAAAGGCAAACGGCCTCAATCCCAACGATTCCACCGACGGTGCTAAAATCACAGCCGACGGTTACTCCAACCTCGAGCACTATATCAACTCGCTCGTACAGGACATCGTAGACAAGGGCAACGCCGGCTCTTCGGCCAAGATGCTCAACGGCACACTCACCACTGCCGACGCTGCCGTACAACTCCCCGCCTATGACCCCAACTATGTGCCCGAGCCCGATCCGGACGATGTAGTCACTCCCGGCCCCGGCGATGAGGGAGAAGAAGATCCCAACGCACCACTTTTCCTCACATATGCAAATGCCACATCAATTTCTTCTACTGAAAATTATGTGGACCTTTATACCGGCACAGCTACAACAACAGCCAACGATGGTTTATCCTGGACCAACGGAGCAAGCATGTATCTTGTAAAAGATGGCAAAACATATGGTGGAGGCTCAACCACAGCCGCACATGGAAAGCCCATTAAATTTTCAAACGGTGCACCCAATCTTCTAATATTACCAAATGACGTAACGACCGAAAAAATTGAGTTTTACGGTAATAGCCGAGACGGTGGCACATCTTGGATTTCTGACATCAGCATGGAAGTCAACGGAACTCTCAAGAGTGTTTACTCAAATACCGGTTCTGAAAATGTTGGAACCCTTGAAGAAGATGAATTTAAAGCAACCACAGTAGGTGTTGATATGCCTTGTATAACATGCAATCTTAGCGAACCTATAAGCGGACGCATATGGTTTAAGAATGGAGGAAAACAACCTCAGTTCTTCATTAAGATATATAAGGCCGACACATCCGGCATCGAGGACATCATCACCGACTCGGAGACCTCGACCGGCAACGGCAAGATTTACAATCTGATGGGTATCGAAGTCAAGGGCAATCTCGCTCCCGGCGTCTATATCCGCGATGGTAAGAAATTCCTTGTGAAATAACAACATACAGATAAGACTGTACTCCTGAAAAAAGGACAAAAGTTACAAAAGTTTTTTATTTCAGACATCAGTATCGGAGTATTATGAAATTCACTGTGGAAACAAACCCAGTGATATTTTACGGACAAAAAGACTCCAATATTCATGTAAATGAAATAAAAACTTTTGTAACTTTTGTCCTTTTGAAACATTTGTATCTCTTTTTTGAGTAATTTTGCAGATTATATGCACAAACGCCCTCCGGGGACGTTATAATTCTATAATCATCATATAAACGAAAATTATGAAACTGACACATTTTATACCCGCGTTAGCTATTATGGCACTCACAACCACCGGCTGCGGCTCGCTCCGCAACTCCTCCAAGGCTGACAAGACCCCTGACAGCGTTCCCGCCACCAAGGTCGAGGCCGTAGAGGTCACACCCATAAGCGATATACTCAAGACATTTGACGGCGAATGGTCAATCGTAGAAGTCAATGGCGAAAACGTAGTGGTCAATGGCGAAAACCATCCCAAACTCACATTTACCATCAACGAGGCCACTCCGGGAATGGTCAGCGTCATCGGATATAACGGCTGCAACTATCTCAACGGAGCCTGGAACATCAAAGGCTCGAAGATAGTGCCCGCAGGCGAACTTATCTCGACAATGAAAGCATGTGACAACGCCCCCTATGAGTATGCCGTCAACCAGGCACTCAACCAGGCCGAATCATATCAGTTTACCGACCCCTCCAATATGGTGCTGCTGTCATCGACATCCACACCACTCATGAAGCTGCGTCGTCATAACCTCGCGTTTCTCAACGGAGCATGGCGCGTGACTGAAATCGAGGGAGCCGCCATCTCGGCCAACGTCAGAATCGTCATCGACGTGGACGAGCACAAGATCCACGGCAACGCCGGATGTAACGTGCTCAACGGCGACATCATCGTCAATCTCGACAAAGGCAACGGCATAGAGTTCAAAAACCTTGCCACCTCGCGCATGATGTGTCCCGACATCGCGACCGAACAGGCATTTCTGCTCGCCCTCGAGAGCGTTGACAACGCCGCCAAAGGCTCCACACCCGACACCGCTCTGCTCAAAAACGCCGCAGGCCAGACCATTATCTGGCTCAAACGACTCTCGGCTGCCGAAATAGCTGACATCGACGAATAATCCGACCCACATAATGAAAAATATCCAGGAATCACGCCTGATACTCTGGCCCGAAGACGAATACAACCTGCGTCTCGACCATATACGCAACAGAATGGCCTCAGCCTCGGTGGAGGCCATTCTGCTCAGCGACAACGCCAACATCTATTATCTCACCGGCCGTGTTTATGCCGGATATGCCTACGTTCCGCTCAAAGGGATGCCGGTGTTTTTCATACGCCGTCCGGTGGAACTGGAGGGCGACGGCATAGTGTATATACGAAAACCCGAGGATATCACAGGTTCGATAGGCATGAGCACGCCCGACTCGATAGGTATCGAACTCGACGTGCTCCCCTACTCCACCGTCACACGTCTGATGAAGCTGTTTCCCGGCTCTGAACTGAAAAACGCCTCGGCCGTCATGCGCGATGTCAGAGCAGTCAAGCCCCCCATGGCTCTGAGGATGCTGCGCGAGTCGGGTGCGAAACAGACACGCGTGTACAAACGCATACCCGGACTCTTTCAAGAGGGCATGAGCGACTATGACCTTCAGGTGGCCATAGAGCACATGAGCCGCATGCAGGGATGTCTGGGGCAATTCCGCATCAGCGGCGACTCCATGGAGCTGTATATGGGCAACATACTCGCCGGCGACAACGCCGACGCCCCGTCGCCTTATGACTTCGCCATGGGCGGTGCCGGCATGGACCCTTCGCTCCCTGTAGGTGCCAACGGCACTCTCATCAAGCCGGGCACCACCGTGATGGTCGACATCAACGGCAACTATAACGGATATATGACCGACATGACACGAGTGTTCGCGCTCGGCGACATCGACCCGCTCGCCAAGCGCGCCCATCAGTGCTCCATCGACATACATCGCGCGCTCTGCGACATGATGCGTCCCGGGACTGAGGCCAAAAGCCTGTGGAACAAAGCTGACGAAATAGTCGAGGCCGCCGGACTCAAGCCCTATTACATGGGCCACCGCCAGCACGCCGGCTTCATAGGCCACGGCGTGGGCATAGAGATCAACGAGCTGCCGGTCATAGCCCCGCGCAGCCGCGACATATTGCAGGAACATAACGTGATAGCTCTCGAGCCTAAGTTTGTGATACCCCACACGGGAGCCGTAGGCATCGAGAACACCTATATAGTGCACGCCGACCACGTGGAGTGCATTACGACCGCCCCCGAGGAGATGCTTCCTCTCGACTGACAGAGCAACAGACCAATGATAATAAACCAGTTAGATAAAGTACTTACAAAAATAGACTCCCCGCTGTTCCACGCCATAGGCGAGGCCGCCGACTCGATCGGACGGCCTTGTTATGCCGTAGGAGGCTGTGTGCGCGACCTCTTTCTCGAACGCCCCTCCAAGGATATAGACTTTGTGACCGTCGGCAGTGGCATCGAGCTTGCCGAAGTCGTGGCACAACGCCTCGGCCGAGGCACCCACCTGACGGTGTTTCGCAACTTCGGCACAGCCCAGGTCAAGCGCAAAGACATGGAGCTGGAGTTTGTGGGCGCACGCAAGGAATCATATCAGCGCGACTCGCGCAAACCCATAGTGGAGGACGGCACTCTCGAGGAAGACCTCTCACGCCGCGACTTCACAGTCAACGCCCTGGCCCTGCGGGTCAATCGCGAGGGTTTCGGACAGCTCATAGACCTCTTCGGCGGACTCGACGACATGCGGGCCCGTCTGCTGCGCACTCCGCTCGACCCCGACATAACATTCAGCGACGACCCGCTGCGCATGATGAGGGCCATACGGTTTGCCACACAACTGCAGTTTGAGATATTTCCCGAGACCTTCGAGGCCATACGCCGCAACGCCGAGCGCATACGCATCATATCGCGCGAGCGCATTGTGGACGAGCTGATGAAAATCATGAAGTCGCCCCACCCCTCGACAGGCTGGCAACTGCTGCTCGACAGCGGACTGCTGCAACTCATATTTCCCGAACTTGCAGCCATGAAGGGGGTCGACACCGTGAAAGGACGCGGACACAAGGACAATTTCATCCACACCCTCGAGGTGCTTGACAACGTGGCTGTAAAGAGCGACAATGTGTGGCTGCGATGGGGCGCACTGATGCACGACATAGCCAAACCCGTCACCAAGCGTTGGGACGACAAGATAGGATGGACTTTCCACAACCATAATTTTGTAGGCTCCAAGATGGTGCCGCGCATATTCCGCCACATGCGTCTGCCGCAGGACCAAAAGATGAAATATGTTGCCAAACTCGTGGAGCTGCACATGCGTCCCATAGCACTGGTGGAGGACGAGGTGACCGACTCGGCCGTGAGACGTCTCATCAACGACGCCGGCGAGGATCTGGAGGACCTCATGACACTCTGCGAGGCCGACATCACGTCGAAAAACCGCGAGAAGGTGAAGCGTCTGCTCAACAACTTTGCCCTCGTGCGCGAGAAGATAGCCGACCTCAATGTGCGCGACGAGATACGCAATCTCCAGCCTCCGGTGGACGGCAATGAAATAATGCAGATATTCGGCATAACCGGCGGCCCCGTAATCGGTGTCATCAAGAGCACGATCAAAAACGCGATACTCGACGGCATCATCGCTCCTAACGACCGCGAGGCGGCCATCGAACTTATGTACAAAATCGCCGCCGAACAAGGGCTCACCCCAGTTAAGGACTTGTAAAGTTGAAAGTTTAGAGGTGAAAGTTTATACATAGCATGGCGGATTCTCATCACTGATTCATCTCTAAACTTCCGACAAATCTATGCATAAACTCTAAACTTTAAAAGAAATGTACTATATAACCAAAACCTTCGAGGTGGCCGGATGTCACCGTCTCAAACTGTCATATCAGAGCAAGTGCAGCAATCTGCACGGACACAACTGGATTGTGACTGTCCACTGTAAGTCGCGCGAACTTAACGCCGACGGCATGGTGGCCGATTTCTCACATATCAAGGAACGTATCACAGGCTATCTCGACCACGGAAATTTCAACGAGCTGCTCCCCTTTAACCCCACAGCCGAAAACATAGCCCGCTGGATATGCGACCAGATTGATACCTGCTGGCGCGTGGACGTAAAAGAGAGCGAGGGCAATATAGCTTCATATGTAAAAGAGGACTGATGAAAGTCAACGAACTATTCTATTCACTTCAGGGCGAGGGTTTCCATACGGGTACCCCTGCGGTGTTTCTGCGCCTGAGCGGATGCAATCTCCGTTGCGGATTCTGTGACACGGATCACTTCGCGGGCACCGAGATGGCCGAGGGCGAGATACTCGAACGCGTGCTGCGTTTCCCCTCGCGCCACATAGTCATCACCGGCGGCGAACCGTCGCTACAGCTCACCGACTCGCTGGTGGAGATACTCCACAACGCCGGATTTTTCATACAGGTGGAGACCAACGGCACCAATCCGCTGCCCGAGGATGTCGACTGGGTAACATGCTCTCCTAAAGATGGTGGTACGGTGCGGCTCAAGCGCATCGATGAGCTCAAAGTGGTCTACACCGGGCAGGATGTCGAGAAGATAGCCAACTCCCACGCGGCCATGCACTACTTTCTCCAGCCCTGCTCATCGCCCGACTATGAGGGTGGCAGCAACATAGCCGACACAATAGCCTATATACTCGACAATCCTCACTGGCGTCTATCGCTCCAGACTCATAAACTAATCAATATACAGTAACATCACAATGAAACTCGATAAATTTCTGATAGCAGGTGCCGTTGTGGCATGCCTTGGACTGTCAAGCGCGTGCAACAGCGATAAAAACGCCGATTCAGACCACCTGGTGATACTCCACACCAACGATACCCACTCGTCCATCGACCCCGACCTGCGCGACAACGGCGGCATAGCCCGACGCAAGGTCATAATCGACAGCGTTAGAGCCGAACATGCCAATGTGATGCTTGTCGATGCCGGTGACGCCGTGCAGGGCTCGCTATATTTCACCATATTCGGCGGCGAGGTCGAACGCGCTCTTATGAACGAGATGGGCTACGACATACGCATACTCGGCAACCACGAGTTTGACCGCGGTATGGACGGACTCGCCAAGGAGTGGTCGCAGGTCAACGGCACCCGCCTCAGCACCAACTATGACCTCTCGGGCACCGCGCTCGAAGACCTTTTTGTACCAACGGTGATAAAAGAAGTGTCAGGCCATAAAATTGGATTTATCGGTCTCAACCTCAACCCTACCGGCATCATAGCTGAGGAAAACTGCACAGGAGTGAAGTATCTCGACGCTCTCGAGAAAGCCAACGAGGTCGCCGCACAACTGCGCAAGGAGGGTGCCGAGATGGTGATAGCCGTCAGCCACCTCGGGTATGACGTCACACAGGGAGTGTCGGACACCGACATCGCCAAAGGCAGCAAGGATATTGACATCATCATAGGAGGCCACTCCCACACAGCCATCGACCCCTCCGATCCTGCGTCGCCGCAATGGCGCATAGCCAATCTCGAGGGTGATACAGTGACTGTGGTCCAGACCGGCTCACGCGGATCGGCTGTGGGTGAACTCGACATCAACCTTGCCACCAAGACTGTATCACCTCGGCTGATCAAGGTCGACAACCGTCTGGACTCGCGCATCGACACACGCTTTGCTGCACTCATCAAGCCCTATCGTGTGAAAGTCGACTCTCTGCGCGCCTATCGGATAGGCGAGAGCCCCAACGAGTTTGAGCGCGCATCGACCCGCATGCTCAACCTGTTCAGCGACTTTGTGCGCATGCGCGGTGCCGAGATTTGCGGCAAACCTGTAGACCTCTCTATCATGAACAAGGGAGGCATACGCAACTCCATCACTTCCGGACCGGTGACCAAAGGTGAAATTATCGACATAGCTCCGTTTGAAAACCGTATCGTGGTGCTCGATATTCTCGGCTCGGACCTGCTCGAAAACATCGGCATCATGTCGGGTCAGGAAGGCCAGGGCGTGAGTTCAAACGTAAAAGTGCTTTATGACCCGTCCACCCACAAGCTCAACAGTGTTACTATAGACGGACGCCCCATTGATCCGACCCGACATTACCGTCTCGCCACCATCGACTATCTTGCCGCCGGAAACGACTATATGACTCCGCTCAAACGCGCCGTGACCATCGCCAAAAGCAAAGAGATACTCTATGAGGCTCTCATCGGCTACATCGAGGCCGGCCGTCTCGACTCTATCCTCGCCAATCCCGACGACACCCCACGCATGACATCTTTCTGAGAAACTAAAAAACAATGAAATGAACGGATGGCTTACTGTCGGACTCCTCGTCGTGTCCAACATATTCATGACATTCGCATGGTATGGCCAGCTCAAGCTCCAGCAGATGAAGGTCATAACCTCGGCAACTCCACTCATAACAGTAATATTGCTGTCATGGGGTATAGCACTGTTTGAATACTGCTTCATGGTGCCGGCAAACCGCTACGGATTCCACGAAAACGGCGGAGCATTCTCACTACTGCAACTCAAAGTGATACAGGAGGTAATCTCTCTGATGATATTTACAGTATTCACCATACTGTTTTTTCGCGGTGAGGCCCTTCACTGGAACCATTTCCTGGCCTTCTGCCTCCTTATAATCGCTGTCTACCTCGTATTTATGGACAATTGACACCCCACATATGAAAAAGCATATCTTACTCATAGGCTCACTCCTCACAGCCCTTTCAATGACAGCCACCCGCCCCACATCGGTGACACCGCTTATCACCACCGAATGGGGCCAGACGTCACCCTATAATGACATGTGTCCGGAATATGCCACAGGCAAACGATGCAAGACGAGCTGTGTAGCCACTGCCATGGCCCAGATAATGCGTTATCACAAATATCCGACCAACGGGGTGGGCTCGAAATCACTCAAATGGAGCTACGGCCAGCTATCGGCAAAACTTACAGCCGATTTCGGAGCCACCACCTATCGCTGGGAGGAAATGCTCGATAATTACCGCGGTGAATACACACAGGCTCAGGCCGAGGCTGTAGCCACCATAATGTATCACTGTGGCATAGCGGCCGATGCGGAATACACGCCCGACAGCGGCGCGTTTATAGACGATGCGTTCCGAGCCGCAGTCGACCATTTCAGCTATTCGTCCGAATCGGTATTGGCCGACCGCGAATATTTTGACGATGCGACATGGACAGAACTCGTGTTTGATGCCATTGCAGACGGGTTTCCTGTATACTACGGAGGATATACAGACTACTATCTCGGACACGCATTCGTTATCGACGGCTATGACTCCAACGGCAAGGCCCATGTCAACTGGGGATTCGGAGCTGGAGGAGGCTATTATGACATGTCGTCGCTCGGCAGCTATGTCTACGGACAATCAGCCATGATTTTCTATCCTCTTGGCCGTCCCGGACAGATGCAGTCGTGGATGGTATGCTCGGAGGGTGTAAGTTCTCCAGAAAGCTATGTGACACTCGGTGATAAAAACTCATCTTTAACAGTCAAAACCGATATAAAAAACTTCACAGGCAACGCCCCCGCCGTTACTTTCGGACTAAGGCTCAGCGACGTCGCTGGCAATGTCACCTATGCCGAGGGCGAGACACTATCTCTGCCCGACAACCGCTATGTGTCATTGCCGTCATTCTCCGTTCCGGCCGAGGCTTTTACGTGTGCAGGGACTTTTGAAGCTGTCCCGGTCTATCGCACATCGGCTGACTCAGAGTGGGTTCCTATCAAAATGTTGCGCAAGGATGCCGAAACGTCAATCCATATTACTGTCTCTAAAATGAGCGGACTTGAGACTGTGACGGCCAAAGACACCACAATAGATGTATTGACCATCGGCAATCAGCTCGCACTCACCCCCTCGGCCACTCATGAAGCAAATGTCTATGACATGAACGGCTCGCATATCGCCACACTGACACAAGCCACCCCCGTCACTCCCGCTCTTGTTGCCGGCGTCTATATCATTACCACCGGCAGCCGCTCAGTGAAAATGAGGATAAAATAAATACGACATATCGAAAAACAAACGGACAAAAGATTCAACAGGAACAAAAGTTTAGATTGTTATAAACTTTTGTTCCTGTTGAATCTTTTGTCCTTCTGTATCTTTTAGATTATTTCAGACGTGCCTGGATAGCTTCGGTCTCTTTTTCATAGCCGGGCTTCTGGAGAAGGGCAAACATGTTGCGCTTGTAGGCCTCGACACCAGGCTGATTGAAAGGATTGACATCGAGTATATATCCACTGATGCCGCAAGCCTTCTCGAAGAAATAGATAAGCTGGCCGAGATATTTCTCGCGGAGAGCGGGGATAGTGATGAGCATGTTGGGCACACCGCCGTCAACGTGGGCTATGCGTGTGCCGAGCTCGGCCATCTTGTTGACCTCGTCGATATGCTTGCCGGCGATATAGTTCAGACCGTCAAGGTTGGCCTCGTCAGAGGGGATGAGCTTCTCATGCTTCTGCTCGAGCACCGAGATAACGGTCTCGAAAATAATGCGCTCGCCCTCCTGTATCCACTGGCCCATGGAGTGAAGATCGGTGGAGTTGTCGACTGCTGCGGGGAAGATGCCCTTGCCGTCCTTGCCCTCGCTCTCGCCGTAGAGCTGCTTCCACCATTCTCCGAAGTAGTGGAGCTTGGGATTGTAATTGACAAGTATCTCCACCTTCTTGCCGGCATTGTAGAGCGCGTTGCGGGTAGCGGCATAGAGATAGGCGGGGTTCTGGTCGTTGGCCTCTGATGTGGCTTTCTCCATCTCGGCCGCGCCGTCAATGAGCGCGCGGATGTCATATCCGGCCACAGCAATTGGAAGCAGACCTACGGGGGTGAGCACAGAGAAACGGCCACCTACATTGTCGGCAATCACAAATGTCTTGTAACCCTCCTCTGTGGCGAGGCTGCGGAGAGCACCGCGCTGGGCGTCGGTGATGGCAACGATGCGCTTGCGGGCCTCCTCGACTCCGAGCTGACGCTCGAGCTGCTCCTTGAGCAGACGGAATGCGATAGCGGGCTCGGTAGTGGTGCCGCTCTTGGAAATTACGATGATACCGAAACGCTTGTCCTTGAGATAATCCTGGAGCTCATACATATAGTCCTCACCGATATTCTGACCAGCGAAGAGCACTTTGGGCTCGCCCTGCACACCGGGACGATATGCAGCGAAGCTGTCGCTCAGAGCCTCGATTACAGCCTTGGCTCCGAGATAGCTACCGCCGATGCCGATGGCAACCACAGTGTCGCAGGTAGCGCGAAGCTGGTCGGCGCATGCGATGATGTCGTCAAGAAGAGCCTCGGTGGTGTCGGTGGGAAGGTTTACCCAGCCGAGGAAATCATTGCCGGCTCCTGTGCCGTTGAGCACCTTGTCAAGAGCTTCAGTAGCTTTGCCGTCAAGGCTGTTGATATCCTCGCGGCTTACGGTCGAGAGGACATCCTTAATGTCGACGTTGATAGTTTTCATGTTTTTATATTTTTTAGAGTAACATTTTTCGATTTGTGTCATATAAACCATTTGCCGAGAGCTCGCATCGAACGCTCGGCGTTGGCGTGACGGTAGAGTATGTCATAAACGGCATCGAGGATAGGCATCTCCACACAATACTGCTTGTTGATTTCCTTGATACACTTGGCTCCGTAATATCCCTCGGCCGTCTGTTCCATCTCCATGCGGGCGGTCGACACCGAGTAGCCCTTGCCGATGATGGAACCGAAGTTATGGTTGCGCGAGAACCGCGAGTAGGCAGTCACGAGCAGGTCACCGAGATAGACCGAGTCGCATATGCAGCGCGGACGCGGACACACCTCGTCGACAAAGCGTTCCATCTCCCTGATGGCGTTGCTCACGAGCATTGCCAGAAAATTGTCCCCGCCCTTCATGCCGTGGATTATGCCCGAAGCTATTGAATAGACATTCTTGAGCACAGCGGCATACTCGATACCTTCGACATCGCTCGAGGGTATGGTGCGTGTGGTCGGCGAGTTGAGACATTTGCCAAACTCCTCGGCCAGCGACACGTCATGGCATCCTACAGTCAGGAAGCTGGGACGATCAAGAGCCACCTCTTCGGCATGACACGGACCGCCGATGACGAGCATCTTCTCGGGATTGACCCCGAAACGTCGGGCCATGTAGTCCGACACAATCTCATTGTCGCCGGGCACGATGCCCTTGACAGCCGATATGACGGTCTTGGAGGATATATCTACCGTAATCTTGTCGACATGCGTCTTGAAATAGGGCGAGGGCATGACGAGAAGCAATGCGTCGGCCTGAGAGCAGACATAGTTGATGTCGCTCGAAAACTCTATGCGCTTCACGTCAAACTCCACATCGGTCAGATAGGCCGGATTGTGGCCTATGCGCTTGAAGTCCTCGATACGGTCATCTCGGCGCATATACCAGAGAATGGAGTCACAGTTGCGCAACAGGAGTTTGGCCAAAGCCGTAGCCCAGCTTCCGCCACCCATCACTGCTATTTTATTAAAACTCATTCTTTAGCGGTTGAGTTCATACTATTCGGCCGGCTGAGCCTCCGGTGCGTTGTCAGCAGCCGCGGCCGATGCCTGAGCCGGTTTCTTTTCGGGACGCATCTGAGGGAAGAACAAAACTTCCTGTATGGTTGTTTGCCCGGTCATAAGCATTACGAGACGGTCCATGCCTATGCCCATGCCTGAGGTCGGGGGCATGCCATACTCGAGAGCACGTATGAAGTCCTTGTCGATAATCATAGCCTCGTCATCGCCCTTCTCGGCAAGACGCATCTGGTCGACGAAACGTTCATACTGGTCAATCGGGTCGTTGAGCTCCGAGTAAGCGTTGGCAAGCTCCTTGCCGTTGACCATAAGTTCGAAACGCTCGGTCAGCTCGGGATTGTTGCGGTGACGCTTGGTCAGAGGCGACATCTCGATGGGATAGTCGATGATGAAAGTGGGCTGGATGTAGTTGCCTTCACACTTCTCGCCGAAGATTTCGTCAATGAGCTTGCCTTTGCCCATCGACTCGTCCACCTCGATGCCGAGTTCCTTGGCGGTCTTGCGCAGTGCCTCCTCGTCCATGCCGGTGATGTCTACACCGGTAAAGTCCTTGATGGCCTGAGCCATGGTGACACGCGGGAATGGAGCCTTGAAGCTGATGACATTGTCGCCGACTTTGACCTCGGTGGTACCATTGACGTCAAGACAGATTTTCTCGAGCATCTTTTCGGTAAACGACATCATCCAGTTGTAGTCCTTATAGGCCACGTATATCTCCATGCAGGTAAACTCGGGGTTGTGAGTGCGGTCCATGCCTTCGTTGCGGAAGTTTTTGGAGAATTCATATACTCCCTCAAATCCACCAACGATCAGACGCTTGAGATAAAGCTCGTCGGCAATACGCAGATAGAGGGGTATGTCGAGAGCGTTGTGATGAGTGATGAACGGACGGGCTGCCGCTCCGCCGGGTATCGACTGGAGAATTGGAGTCTCGACCTCCATATAGCCGGCCGAGTTGAAATACTCGCGCATGGAGTTGTAGACCTTGGTGCGCTTGATAAAGATTTCCTTCACACCCTCGTTGACCACAAGGTCGACATAGCGGCGGCGATAGCGCAGCTCGGGATCGTCAAAGGAGTCATATACCACACCGTCCTTGACCTTTACGACGGGGAGCGGACGGAGCGACTTGCCGAGAACGGTAAGCTCGGTGGCATGCACCGAGATTTCGCCGGTCTTAGTGCGGAACACGTGGCCCTTTACACCGACAAAGTCACCAATGTCGAGCAGCTTCTTGAACACTACGTTATAGAGGTCCTTGTCCTCGCCGGGGCATATCTCGTCGCGGCTGATGTATACCTGTATACGGCCACACGAATCCTGAAGCTCCATAAAGGAGGCTTTGCCCATGATGCGGCGGCCCATCACACGACCGGCCACAGCCACTTCGCGAGCGGGGGCGTCGTCTTTAAAATTTTCTTTGATTTCAACCGAATAGCCGCTCACGGGGTATTCGGCTGCGGGATAAGGCTCTATGCCACGACGGCGCATCTCCTCGAGACTTGCGCGACGTATAGTTTCCTGTTCACTGAGCTGTGGTGCGTTCATATATACTTACTTAATGTATGTATGGTGAGATTTTTGGTATTTTTTTTAACAAATGTATCTGCAAATTTACGGATTTTTTTCTCTGCATGACAACAAAATGGCCCCAAAAGTTGGAGCCATGTGTTAAATACTACTAAACTTTGCGCATGTCGCAACGTTTTTCAACACTCTATTTCTGACCAGCGACACAGTCATATACCATGCGGGATATTTCAGCAATCATGGCTGATGTCGACTGCATGTCGAGCGACGAGTCGGAGATGAATACAGCTATCGAATAGACATGACAGCCCTCCGGCGTATGCACATAACCGACATCGTTTATGGCCTGAAGACGCCCGTCGGTGGTGATGTCGCCCGTGCCGGTCTTATGTCCGAGAAGCGCGCCGGCCTCCCGGAGCGGGGGCAAAAGACGATCGGTGCCGGTGGCGCATGTCTCCATAAGACGTTTGATTTCGGCTGTCAGCGCGTCGTCATCCGCGGCATCAAACCGCGAGAGTAACGCAGCCATAGCGAGTGGCGTGCATGAATTGTCGCGACATCGGGCTGTGTCGGCATGCATCTCGGCCTCGCTCCAGCGGATGTCGATGTCACCAACTCCGAGCGAACGCACGTATGAGTCAACCCGACCAGCCCCACCGGCACGTTTCAGCAATATGTCGGAAGCATTGTTGTCGCTCATCTGTAAGGTATAGGCCAACAGTTCGCGGATAGAAATCCAGGTTGTGTCAATATCTGCATAGCTGTCGGTCATAGGACTGTACGTGTCACGATGAAGTTCAGATGCAACGACAGTGCACGAGTCGTCAAATGTCATCCCATCGGCACGGCAAACGTCGGCTAAAGCGAGTGAAATCGGAAACTTATAGACGCTCATCATCGGAAACCGCTGATGCCCGTTGACCTCAACGGTGTCACGCCCGTCGACGATCACACCTATACCTATGCGGGCTTCCTTGTCGCTGACATATTCCTGCAACTCACGCTGCAGATCGGCATAAGTATCATTGTGTGAGTTCCTGTGGCCGGAGCATGATGAAAGTAGCAGCACTGTGGCCGCCAAGGGAAGTAAGATTTTCATGGATGGGAAAAAATGAGATAAATGGAAAACGTTTACTTTACCAGCAGTTCGCCGAGTGCCGTGATAAGCCCTATCGCACCCATTATCATGATGATTCCGGCCAAAATGCGGTTGATGAGCCACATGGAGCGAAGGTTGAAATGACCGCGCACTTTGTTGACAAACCATGTGACGCCAAACCACCACAACACTGCACCGGCAAATATCGACACATATCCGGCCACATAATGATAGGCCTCAAACTCGGGAGCAAGGAAGCTAAACCGGGCGAAGAGTCCGATAATGAAGAAAAGTATCAGAGGATTGGAGAATGTGAACAAAAATCCCGACCCAAAGTCCTTCCAATAGCCCTTGGACAGCACGCCCTTAGACTGAAGCGAACGCGACGGATTGGCTCCGAACAGATAGCCCGCATAGACCAGCAGCACCACCGAGCCTATGAGCTGGAGGAGACTCTGGTTGGTCTCAATAAAATCAGTTACAAACGACAGTCCGAGTCCTGTGAGCAGACAATAGAACAGGTCGCTGACCCCTGCACCCACACCTGTGAAGAACGCCGGCCAGCGTCCGCGGTTGAGTGTACGCTGGATACACAGCATCCCTATCGGTCCCATTGGGGCCGACACAAGAATCCCTATCAGGATTCCACGCATCATTATGACAGGAAGATGTATCACAACAATTTGCAAAGTTACAAAATCCATCAATAGGATGCAAAAAAAGAATCAGAGCCTAACAAAAATAATAATGGCAACGGTAAAATCTTTCAGGATTTCAAATGTTGGTCCGATATGGCCTGCCGCACCACTACAGCATTGTTATGCAACTCGTCATGAGAGGAATACAGGAGCGTTACATCGTGATGTGACATAATGAGATTGCAGAGCGATGCAAAGGCCGGATTGGAGCTCAGCTCCGCGGCATAGCGACGCTGAAATTCAGGCCAGCGGGCGGCACTGTCGGCATGAAACCATTCACGGAGTGGGGTTGACGGTGCTATGTTTTTGTCCCAATAGTCGTAATGAAATGTCTCGTGCGAGAGTCCGCGCGGCCACAGACGGTCGATGTACACCCGATAGCCGTCCGATGCCGAAGCCGGCTCATATGCGCGTTTGATATGTATGGTCGCCATGATATATATACATTTAATATATAATCACAACAATCTGTAACGTCTTGCGGTTGGGTTGCTCAGAGCGATTTCTGGCGATATTCCGAGGGAGTCATGCCGGTCTCTTTCTTGAAACACTTCGTGAAATATTTCGGGTCGGAAAATCCAACTTTAAACGCAATCTCCGAGAAATTCATACGAGTCTTGACTATCAGTTCCTCGGCCCGCTGCATGCGCATACGTCTCAGGAAGTCCGAGGGAGTCATGCCTACAAGAGCCTTGATTTTGCCATAAAAGACTGTGCGGCCAAGATTGACGGCATCGGCCAGCTCCTCGATTTTCAGGCCCTCCTCATCAAGATGGTCGTTGATAAAGGCCATAAGCGTCGCCATCATCTCCTTGTCGGCATCCACCACCTGGGGTGAGTCAAGGCGATATTCCGCCGGCCCTGCTGTGGCCTCTGACGAGACCTTGGCCATCTCTTCAGGCGTCACATCACCCTCATCCGCAGGCAATGGCTCCTGCACAACAGCCGCGACATTGCCGGCTCCAAGCGACTCAAGATAGGACTGCTGGAGCATGTGACGCTGGGCTATGATATTGGCTATGCGCTGACGCAGATAGGTGGCACTGAACGGCTTGGTCACATAGTCGTCTATGCCTTCACGGAGTCCGAGCACACGGTCCTGCTCGGAAGCCTTGGCCGAAAGCACTATTATGGGTATATGACTGAGATGCTTGTTGCTCTTGATGTTGCGCACCATGGTGAGTCCGTCCATCTCGGGCATAGTGACGTCGGTGAGTATGAAGTCGGGCTGACGTGCCTCGGCTGTCTCCAGACCCTCACGGCCGTTGGAGGCTGACAACACATTGTATTGCGACGAGAGGATGTCGGTGAGAAATGAGCGCAGATCATCGTTGTCCTCCACCACGAGAATCGTATCTCTCGACGGGTCATCGGCCATGTCACTACGACCCGGCTGAGAAGAAGCCTCCGACACAGCATTGACGCCTGTGTCAGCCGGTGAGGATGGCACATTGACGTTCATTGCGGTCTCGTCGCTTATATACACCCCTTTGTCGTGACTCTTGCGCAACATCTCGTCGACAAGCGTGAGCATGCGGCCCGAATTGCGTTCCACCATCTCGAGATGTCCGCGTGCGGTGTCGGAAAGGCTCTCCGAGGCAAGCACCTCCTTGACCGGCGCGCCTATGAGCGTCAGAGGTGTGCGGAGCTTGTGGCTGACATCGGTGTAAAATTCCGACTCCTTATGCCGCAGATCACTGAGCATGGCATTACGTTTGCGCAGGAAGTAAAAGTGCATGGCCGCCCACACGACAAAAGTCGCTATCAAGACATAGAGCAATATAGCCCACGGAGTCTCGCTGAAACTCGGCTTGACATATATGTCAATCGCCGACTCATTGTCGAGCCACACGCCGTCGCTGTTGGTGCTCTTGACATGCAGCCGGTGCAGTCCAGGACCAAGACCAGTGAACTGTACGGTGTTGGAGCCCTGAAGATAGTTCCACTCCTTGTCGTCATCGAGCCTGTAGGCATACTGGAGAAGATATTTATCGGAAAAATCCAATGCTGCGAAACTTATGGCGAGATTGCGCCTGTCGACATCCACGTCGATGCGGTCGGTGTTGAGTATATGGTGCTTCTCCGACTCACCCTGAAACTGCACACCTGTAAACACTATGTTGGGGCTGAAATCGCTCTTGGTGATGTCATTGGGATGAAACGATACGATACCGCCCACCGTCGGAAGCCACATGCAACCCGTAGAGGGGATCAACTCGGGCAACGCTTCGGTAAACTCCAGATTCTCACCGAGGTCATTGGGGCCGTAGACAGTCATGCTGTCGCGGGCCACGTCATAGAGCACCAGACTCGTCTCGCGCACTACGCAGATGTTGCCGTCGGCATCCTCTATCATGGAGCGTATGCCGCCCCCCTCGGGAGCGTAATATGACATGTGTCGGCCATCGGAGCCACGCGACATCGAGGCAAACTTCAGTCCGTCATGCAGGAGTTCGGTGTCGGTCACACGTTGCATCTCGCCACCCATAGTGGTGACATAGACAGTGCCGTCACGGGCTGCGAGCACCTGCATCACATCGTTGGTGCGCAGTGAGGTGACATCACCGCTTACATGATTGGTCTTGAAAAACTTTATCGCCGAGGGCTGCCTCACCGAGTCGCTGAACGTGAGCAGACCTCCGGTAGTCGAGAGCAACAACACTCCGTCGAGTGTATGGGTGATGCGACGGCTGTTGGCATAGAGGTCGATGGGATAGGAGGTCATGTCGTTGGATGCATTGATAAAGCGTATGCGGCCGTCGGCCGACTCGTCGACATAGTTGACACCGCCCCCATAGGTGGCTATCCATATGCGGCCCGAAGGGCTCTGGTCCACGTCATAGACATTCTCACTGTTGATGGCATACTTGTCAGCGGCCGAGGGCTCGTAATGTCTAACCCTGCCGTCGGTATCGACCATATAAAGTCCATAGCCCTTGGTGCCTATCCACAGGCGGCCGCGAGAGTCCTGATACATTACATATATGCGCTCGGAAAACTTTACAGGCCTGTCGCTGAGCGACACTTTCTCACCCCGGGCCAGATAGCCCTTGAGACGCCCCTCGGTGTCGAAACATCCTATCACTCCGGTGTGTGAGCCGGCGAGCACCGTGCCGTCGGCCAGCGCGACAAGCGAGCGTGTGTCGGCATTCTGCACCAGCGGGAGACGCATCACATTGTAACGTCCGAAATTGATGAGTATGAGATCATGGGGCGATGTAATCCACATGTTGCACTGCGAGTCGACATAATATTTCTCGATGTCGGGGATGCTTTTGCGGCCAAAACGCGGCGACTCGAGCGGATAAGGCACTATGCGGCGTGCGTTTTCATCGAAATATCCGAATACACCGCCGACAGGCACCACCCACACAACTCCATACTTATCCTCGACCCAGACGGGCTTGATGCTGCCTGTACACGCATCACCCTCGGGCGAGGAAACAAACACCTCGTCCTCGGCCCCGTGAATATCGGTAAGCAATACACCTGGAGCATCGGAAAACACCCATATACGCCCCTGCGAATCGACATGTATCTGCCCCACATTGCCACGCGCTATATGTCGCCAGGCGCGCGCCGCCACATTATATACTGCAATGCCGTTGTCGGTGCCGAGCAGAAGATTTCGGTCGTCATATCCGACCATACAGTTGACACGGCCCATCCATTGAGGTGAAGGCATGGGCCTGAGCGAGCGGCCCTGGTGACCGTAGGCATAAAGATGACCGTCGGAAGTGGCCATATAGGCCAGTCCGCCGATAGTGCACACGTCAATAAAACGCCCCCTTTGCCACACATCCGTGCCATAAAGATGTATGCCCTTGTCAGAGAGCACCCACTCATTGCCGTCGCGATCATATATGACCTTGTTGACAAGCTTACTTCCCGAATGGTAGCGCGAGGCATCATACACCTCGAGGCTGTCGGGATTGAGCGGGTCACACACACTTGCCCTCACGGCAAGTGGAGTGCCGTCACCCGTAATCCACATGTGTCCGGCGGCCGCATAACTGTTACGTCCCAGAAATTCCGAGCCGGTCTTACGGGCAATGATGTCACTGAGATTGGTATATCGGCCGGTGTGCATGTCGAGCACATGGAGCACGCGGTCATAGCTGAACAGCCACACATGTCCGTTGCCATCGGGCTCGACGGTGCGCAGACGGTTGGATGAAAGAGTGCCGTTGTCGCCTCCGTCGCGATAGGTGGTAAACTGATAGCCGTCATAATAACAGAGTCCGTTCCACGTCGACACCCACAGCAGATTGTCGTGGCTCTGGGCAAGACCGGCAATGCTGTTGGACGGAAGCCCGTCATGAATGTCAAACGTATGCACCCGGCAATATGGCTGAGCCCGAAGGTAGACACACGCGACAAATCCCATCAATATGGCTATAATGACTCTGTATGACTGTCTTATCATGGATCGGTATCAAATTTTACACCACAAATATACTAAATGTCAATCTTTCCACCTCGGGCAAAAGTGTTAAAATCGACCGTTTTACGGTATTATGATAAATGTTACCCCTATCTTCGAGAATTTTTACCCCCATCACGCATGAACAATTAGCTAACTTTGCACCAGAGAAAGATAACGATATAATTCACGATATCACATACCATGAGAAACGCACAAACAAGATTATGATTTAGGTAGATTACCTAATAGGTAAGGAATAACAAAAGCCCTGTCGCGATGACAGGGCTTTGTTATTTTCTGACAAACGGAGAATGTATAATAAAAAAGTGGAGGAAACGATTTCCCCCACTTTTTTATATTTCCGGAGTTGCTTATCAATATGCAAACATGGGATAGTCGGCCATGGTGGCGTTGACCTTGGCACGGACAGCAGCAATGGTGTCGGCATCGGCGGGAGCGCGGAGCACAGTGTCGATCATCTCAGCTATCTGACCCATGAGCGGCTCTTTGGCACCACGGGTTGTGATGGCCGGTGTGCCGAGACGTATGCCGGAAGTCTGGAAGGGCGAACGGCTGTCAAACGGCACCATATTCTTGTTGGCAGTGATGTCGGCCTCGACAAGAGCCTTCTCGGCCACCTTGCCTGTGAGGTCGGGGAACTTGGTGCGGAGATCGACGAGGATGCAGTGGTTGTCGGTGCCTCCCGACACGATGTTGTAGCCCATCGAGATGAGCGCGTCGGCCAGGGCTGCGGCGTTCTTCTTGACCTGCATCTGATATTCCTTAAACTCGGGCTGGAGAGCCTCGCCGAACGCCACGGCCTTGGCGGCAATCACGTGTTCGAGCGGGCCACCCTGCACGCCGGGAAAAACGGCTGAGTCAAGCAGCGACGACATCATGCGCACCACACCCTTGGGAGTGGTCTTGCCCCAGGGATTTTCAAAGTCCTTGCCCATCATGATGACGCCGCCACGCGGACCGCGGAGAGTCTTGTGGGTAGTGGTGGTTACGATGTGGGCATACTTGACGGGATTGTCAAGGAGTCCGGCGGCGATGAGACCTGCGGGGTGAGCCATGTCCACAAGGAAGATAGCACCGATTTCATCGGCAAGACGACGCATGCGGGCATAATCCCATTCGCGCGAATAAGCACTCGCACCGCCGATGATCAGACGGGGACGCTCGCGACGGGCCACTTCCTCCATCTGCTCGTAGTCTACGAGGCCGGTCTCGGCATTGACATTATACTCGAGAGCCTGAAACATGAGACCCGAGAAGTTGACGGGGCTGCCGTGGCTCAGGTGACCACCGTGGCTCAGATTGAGGCCGAGAAATTTGTCACCGGGCTTCAGACATGCCATGAACACGGCCATGTTGGCCTGTGCGCCCGAGTGGGGCTGAACGTTGGCCCACTCTGCGCCAAACATCTGCTTGAGGCGGTCGATAGCAATAAGCTCTGCTTCGTCCACCACTTCGCATCCGCCGTAATAACGGTGGCCGGGATAGCCCTCGGCATACTTGTTGGTGAGGCACGAGCCCATAGCCTGCATCACTTGGTCACTGACGAAATTTTCAGAGGCAATAAGTTCGATGCCTTTCTTCTGACGCTGATGTTCGCGTTCGATGATGTCGAAGATTGCGTTGTCTCTCTTCATAATTATATATAATATTAATGTGGAATGTTGAATGTGGAGTCTGTGTCACTCCACATCCAACATTCCTGTTTTTTTGATTACTGTTTTTTCTTCACACTCCATCCAAACCGTCCTATCGGCTCTCCCTGCTCGAAATACTGCCCGTGGGAATAGTTGAGCAGTCCGGCCGAGGCGAGATCAAAAGCTCCGGTGTCGGGATTGATAAGGCTCTCATCGGCAAGCACGTTGACCACATCGGCCACAAACATATCGTGACTTCCCAGGTGTATTATTTCCTTGACTCTGCACTCTATGGCCAGAGGTGACTCGTCGATGTAGGGACACGCCACCTTGACCCCTGCTACGGGTGTCAGCCCCGTCTCGTGCCATTTGTCATAGTCGGCCCCCGACCTCACGCCGGCCCAGTCGGTGGCCCGGGCCATCGAGGCGGTGGTGAGATTGATGGTAAACTCCATATTCTCCTTTATGAGCGGATAGGAGTGACGCTCGGGGCGCACCGATATGTAACACATCGGCGGATTGGTGCATATGGTGCCGGTCCATGCCACTGTGAGCATATTGGAGTGCTCCATGTTGCCACACGTCACCAACACCGCCGGGAGCGGATAGATCATCGTGCCGGGTTTCCAGGATACCTTCTTCATGGATTGCAAATGAAACGCCTCTCAATCATATTATCTGCGCGTCGCTGCTCTTGACCGTGTGGGAGCAATAGTGACATGCGATGGTCACATCCTCGCGGTCGACTACGCTGAAGCGTGTGCGCATAGGCTCGTTGTTGGTGATACACTTGGGGTTGCCACACTTCACGAGTCCGATGATGGTGTCAGGAAGAGTCACGGGAAATTTCTCCACCACCTCATAGTCGCGTATGATATTGATTACGGCCGAGGGTGCTATGAGAGCGATGCGGTTGAGCGTAGCCTCGGGAAAGAACACGTCGGCGACCTTGATGATGCCTTTGTGGCCGAGTTTTTTGCTGTCAAGGTTATTGCCGATGGTCACGGCCGACTTCAGCCGCTCGATGCCAAGGATTTTAACGGTTTTGAACAGGACCTCCGAGGGTATGTGGTCAATCACTGTGCCGTTGCGCAGAGCAGCCACGGCAAGCTCCGCCTTTGATATATTAGTCATAATTTCTGGCTTTTAATCATTAACTTCTATACCGAGCGAACGGCATATCAACGCCTGACGGGCGTAGAGACCGTTGCGGGCCTGCTCGAAATAATATGCTTTGGGATTGTCGTCCACGTCCTGGGCTATCTCATTGACGCGCGGCAGGGGGTGGAGTATGCGCAGATTGTCGCGTGCGTCGGAAAGCATAGCGTTGTTAAGGTTATAGAGGTCCTTGACACGCTCATACTCCATGATGTCGGCAAAACGCTCGCGCTGCACTCGGGTCATATATATAATGTCGCTCGTATTGATGACATCGGCCGAGAAGTCGGTGTGGTCGGTGTAGCGTATGCCGTTCTCCCGACAGAAGGCCTTGTATTCCTCGGGCATATCAAGCTCCTTGCATGCGACGAAGCGGAATGTGGGGTTGAAATATCTCATCGCCATAATCAGCGAGTGGACCGTGCGGCCATACTTGAGGTCACCCACAAGAGTGATGGTGAGATTTTCGAGAGTGCCCTGGGTCTTGTAGATGGAGTAGAGGTCGAGCATCGTCTGCGAGGGGTGCTGGTGGGCACCGTCACCGGCATTGATTATGGGTATGTCGGTTACCTCGGTGGCATAGAGGGCCGCACCTTCAAGGAAATGACGCATCACTATGAGGTCGGCATAATTGCTCACCATCTTGATGGTGTCCTTGAGCGTCTCGCCTTTGGAGGTGGAGGTGTTGGAGGCATCTGAAAATCCTATCACACGTCCGCCAAGACGGTTGACGGCTGTTTCAAAACTGAGTCGCGTGCGGGTTGACGGCTCGAAAAAGAGGGTCGCCACGACTTTCCCTTCAAGCAGACGGCGGTTGGGCCGCTCCTCAAACTTTTGGGCCGTGTCAAGCAGACTGAGTATCTCCTCGCGACTTAAGTCGCTTATTGACACAAGACTTTTAGTATTCATTGCAGTGAAATGTGAAGTGCATCGTGAGTTTACCGCAAAGTTACTGCGAATTTTTGACATATCAATGTCAACTTGCGGAAAAATCCTCACCCAATTCCTTCTTAATCTCACGGAGCAGGCGCGAGGCCCGACGGTTGACAAGCAGAGCCACCACACATCCGGCCAGCATGCCGGCGATGCAGACAGGCAGCATCAGTGTCCCGTAACTGCTGGTTACGGTAAAGATAATGTAGAGCATCAGCGGGACACCCATGACAATGCCGGTGACGCGTCTGACGGTGCGTAGTGTCTCGATGCGTAACACTCCGCGCAGAGCGTCGGTGACAGTGGTACCGGAGAGGTCAAGCGCGCGAAGATTGCGCATCTGCACCAGGTGCATGACACCCATCACAATAAAGAATATGATCACCTTTACGGCCATTGACGTATGGTCGGGGACAAGCGGAATCATACACAAGGCTCCGGCCAGACACACGAGTGCCCGGCGACGACTTATGCGCATGAGCCTGTCGCGCAACGTCACGGCTCCACGGCCCGATGTCACCTCGCGCTCCACGGCTCTGACGCCGCTATCTGGAATGTCGACAGCGTTCCACTGTCTTTTCAGCTCGTCTATATCCATAATCATGATTCTTTTTCATTCCGCTCTTTAAGTCGTAGTTTTATCCTGTGGAGTCGGGTCGCCACCGTGTTGCGCGGCAGACCGGTCACTCCGGCTATCTCGTCATAACTCTTCTCGTCAAGCCACATTAATATAAGGGCCTTGTCCATCTTGTCGAGGCCGCCTATGAGGCGATACATCTGACGCAGTTCGGCAGGACGGTCGCTGTCATCGCTCATGGTGTCGGCCAGCGTGTCAAGCCCCACCTTGCCGCGGTCGTGCTTACCATTGTGGCGAAAATAGGTCACACAAGTGTTGATGGCCGTGCGATAAAGCCACGTCGACAGCCGTGAGTCGCCTCTGAATGAGTCGAGCCCCTGCCACAGATTGGCCAACACCTCCTGATACAGGTCCTTGAAATGCTCGTCGCTGTCGGCATACATATAGCACACCTTGCAGAGCATGCGGCGGTTGTCGTTGACAATCGCCATGAATCGAGATTCTTTTTCGGACGCTACGATAGCCATGCGGTCAGAAGATATGGTGAGGTTATAAACGGATTATTGCCACAATTTTGTAATGTTTGACGCTAAAATTACGGAAAAGTTCCGTCAATGTGAAACTTTTTCTATAATTTCGCGTCAGATTATTCATCACTAAAAATTTACAACAGCATGGACATCCTCAGTGTCGAGAATGTGAGCAAAGCCTATTCCTCCCACCTGGCACTTGACGACGTGAGTCTGAGCATACCCGAAGGCTCCGTGTATGGACTGCTCGGTCCCAACGGCGCGGGCAAGACCACTCTGATACGCATCATCAACCATATCACCGCCCCCGACAGCGGCCGAGTGCTGCTTGACGGCCATCTGCTCACCGAAGCCGATGTGCCCAACATCGGTTATCTGCCCGAAGAACGTGGCCTCTACAAGAAGATGAAAGTAGGCGAGCAAGCCGTTTTTTTTGCACGACTCAAAGGGCTGAGCCGGACCGACGCGACACGCGAGCTGAGAAAATGGTTTGAAAAGTTTGACATACTCAACTGGTGGGACAAACGTGTCGAAGAGCTCTCCAAAGGCATGGCCCAGAAGGTGCAGTTCATAGTCACCGTGCTCCACCGTCCGCGCCTGCTGATATTCGACGAACCCTTCTCGGGCTTCGACCCCATTAACGCCGAGCTGCTCAAGCGAGAGATACTCGCCCTTCGCGACGAAGGAGCCACCATTATATTCTCGACCCACAACATGTCGTCGGTCGAGGAGATATGCGACAACATCACACTCATCAACAAAAGCCGCAACATACTCAGCGGCAATGTCGATGATCTGAGGCGCAAGTATTTCGACGGACGCTACGACATCACCCTCTATGACGGCGATCCGGCCATGCTCACCGAGGCCCTCGCTCCAGTGGCCGACAGTTTCATGACGCTCGACCCCGACTCTCAGGGACGTCAACGCCTGTCGCTTCACGTAAGCGACCACGCCTCACTGCGCGATGTCATAGCGATAGCCAACCCGATAGTCTCACTCGCCGGCCTGCAGGAGAGCCGCGCCTCAATGAACGACATATTCATCCGCACAGTCAACGGTGATAGATTTTAGAGTTAAAAATTTAGAGTTGAAAGTTTAAGCATGTCAAATATAGCGATAATCATCGAACGCGAATACTTGGAGCGTGTCAAGAAAAAGAGTTTCATATTCACCACCATACTTATGCCGGTGCTGATGCTGGCACTCATGGCCCTGCCGGCACTGATAATGACCTATGTCGAGGGCTCGGTGACACAGGTGCTTGTGGTCGACAACAACGGAGCCTTTGCCGACCGTCTGACCGACACCGACGACGTAAAGTTCATCCCGCTCAGCGGTGTGACCACCGACTCGGCTCTCAACCGCAGCGACGCAGATGCCATACTGGTAATCCCTGCCAACATCATATCGTCGCGGCGTGCCTCGCTCCGCCTCGTCAGCAACGGGCCATCGTCGCTCGCCACCGAGTCGGCCATCACCGGCCAGGTCAACAAGATTATCGAAAACGAGCGGCTAAAGCAATATAACATAGCCGACCTTGACCGCATACTCGAGGATGTCAATGCCTCGGTGTCCATCACCACCGTGCGCAACGACCGCGATGACGACGAGCAAGTGATGTCGTCAGGACTGAGTTACGGCATAGGTGTGGGTATGTCGTTCATACTCTATATGTTTCTGTTAATATATGGCCAGATGGTGATGACATCCATCATCGAAGAGAAAGGCAACAGAGTGCTCGAAGTGGTAGTGTCGTCAGTCAAACCGGCCCAGCTCATGCTCGGTAAAATCATAGGCGTGGCCCTCGTGGCAGTGACCCAGATGGTGCTTTGGGGCATACTGCTGGCCATAATGTCATCGTGTGTGCTCCCGGCCATCATGCCGGCCGACGCCATGGCCGAGGTGGCCGCCGTCCGCGCCGGCAACTTCGAGGCAGTGAGCGACGCCGGCTCCATCGACATGCTCAACGCCCTCGCCGCCGTCACTCAGGTGGGCAATCTCATAGGGCTTATAGCCATCATGACACTATTTCTGGTGCTCGGATTTCTCATCTACTCGTCGATATTCGCCTCAATAGGCTCGGCTGTCGACAATATACAGGACGCATCACAGCTCACATCGTTTGCCGTCTTCCCCATCATCTTCGGCATCATCTTTGCCACAGTAGCCGCCGCCGACCCTATGGGCAGCCTCGCGTTCTGGACCTCCATGTTCCCGCTCACGTCACCGATGGTTATGGTGGCCCGCATCCCCTTCGGCATCCCCGCCTGGGAGATATGGCTCTCGCTCGCCCTGCTTGTCGCCGGATTTATCGGCATGATATGGGTAGCCGGCAAAATCTATCGCGTGGGCATATTCATGTATGGCAAAAAGCCGTCGCTCAAAGAGATAATACGCTGGATTTCCTATAAATAATGACGGCGGGCATCCATTTTTTACCCTATCGCTCCGAGATAAGAGGATTTTTGCGTATCTTTGCACCTCTATATATAAGTATATAAAGTAAACACACGTAATAGTAATAATAAGAAATGTCGATTGATAGCATTATCTCCGAGGCCGTGTCAAAGGCTGTAAAAGCTCTTTATGACTGCGAAACTCCGGCCGACAAGATTGTTCCCCAGGCTACCCGCAAGGAGTTTGAGGGCAATGTCACCGTGGTAGTATTTCCTTGGGTAAAAGCCGCCCGCAAAGCTCCCGAAGCCGTCGGAGCCGAGATAGGCGAATGGCTCGCAGCCAATGAGCCCGCCGTTGAGAAATACAACGTAGTGAAAGGTTTTCTCAACATCACCATCTCACCGCGCTTCTGGAACGGTGTGCTCGCCCATATCGCCGACACACCCCGCTATGGTCTGAAAGACGCTGACGAAAATTCACCTCTCGTGATGGTTGAATACTCGTCGCCCAACACCAACAAACCCCTCCACCTGGGCCATATCCGTAACAACCTGCTCGGATTCAGCCTCGCCGAGATACTCAAGGCCTGCGGCAACCGCGTGGTCAAGACCAACATCGTCAACGACCGAGGCATACACATATGCAAGTCGATGCTCGCCTGGCAGAAGTGGGGCGAAGGCGTGACTCCCGAATCGGCCGGAAAGAAGGGTGACCACCTCATCGGTGACTTCTATGTGCTCTTTGACAAGCATTTCAAGGCCGAGATCAAGGAACTGATGGAGCAAGGCATGACCGAGGACGAGGCCAAGGCCGCATCACCCCTCATGAAAGAGGCCCGCGAGATGCTCGTGAAATGGGAACAGAAAGACCCCGAAATACGTGCCCTCTGGCAGAGAATGAACGAGTGGGTCTACGCTGGTTTTGACGAGACCTACAAGCGCATGGGTGTGGACTTCGACAAGATTTACTACGAGAGCGAGACCTATCTCGAGGGCAAGGACAAGGTGCTCGAAGGACTCGCCGCCGGCAAGATGTATCGCAAGGAGGATGGCTCCGTATGGGCCGACCTCACCGGCGAGGGTCTTGACCACAAGCTCCTGCTCCGCAGCGACGGCACCTCGGTCTACATGACACAGGACATCGGCACAGCCAAGCTCCGCTTTCAGGACTATCCCATCGACAAGATGATTTATGTCGTGGGCAATGAGCAGAACTATCACTTCCAGGTGCTCTCGATACTTCTCGACCGTCTCGGATTCAAGTGGGGCAAAGACCTCGTGCACTTCTCCTACGGCATGGTCGAACTGCCCGAGGGTAAGATGAAGTCGCGCGAAGGCACCGTGGTGGACGCCGACGACCTTATGGACGACATGGTGTCGACCGCCCGCACAGTGTCGGCCGAACTCGGCAAACTCGACGGACTCTCCGACGAGGAGACTACCGCCATCAGCGAGATGGTCGGACTGGGTGCGCTCAAGTATTTCCTCCTAAAAGTCGACCCCCGCAAAAACATCACCTTCAACCCCAAGGAGACTATCGACTTCAACGGCAATACCGGCCCCTTCATACAGTATACCTACGCCCGCATACGCTCGGTGCTCCGCAAGGCTGCCGACGAGGGCATGACTGTGACCGACTATTCCGACGTGACTCCGGGCGAACGCGAGATTACGCTCATACAGGCTCTTGCCGACTTCCCTTCGGTAGTTGCCGCCGCCGGACAGAGCTACAGCCCCGCACTCATAGCCAACTATGTGTATGACCTCGTGAAACTCTACAACCAGTTCTATCACGACTGCTCCATACTCAAGGAGGCCGACCCCGCCGTGCGCTCGCTCCGTCTCACCCTCAGCGAGCAGACCGCCCGCGTGGTCGAGACCGGCATGAAGCTACTCGGCATCAGCGTACCCGAACGTATGTAATCGACATGTAATAAAGACGATTGTTTAACATTTGTTGCGATACATGCACTAAACCTTATCTCCCCTTATTTGTCTAACAATTAACCATTCTTTTAAGCAAATGTACAATAACACTCCCACCCCTCCCCCTTACAATGGCGGAGGTTATAACGACTCCACCCAGACAGTGAGTCTCGCATCAGCCGTAATGAAGCGTGTCTATCTCAAGATGACACTTGGCCTGCTCGTGACCGCGTTTCTCTCCATGTTCTGCGCCGGCAGCATGTCATACATGCAGTTTATGGCCTCCAACTCATGGTTCTACTGGGGCCTTTTCATCGCCGAACTCGTGATCGTGTTCTCCCTCTCGGCCCGTATCAGCAAGATGTCATCGGCCACGGCTACACTGCTCTTCTATGTGTTTGCCGCGCTCAACGGTCTGGCACTCGCACCTATATTTTTAGTATATACAGCCACATCAATAGCCAAGACCTTCTTCATCTGCGCCGGCACATTCGGAGCCATGAGCGTCTATGGCTACTTCACCACACAGGATCTCACCAAGTGGGGCAACTTCCTGTTTTACGCGCTCATAGGCCTCATCATCGCCTCGGTGGTCAACATCTTTACCCACAGCGACACTCTCGGATGGATTATTTCATGTGCCGGAGTGCTTATCTTCGTAGGCCTCACCGCATGGGATACACAGAAAATCAAGCAGATGGCTCAATACGCGCCTTCAGGCATGGCCGGTCACCTCGCCACCATCGGCGCGCTGAGCCTCTATCTTGACTTTATCAACCTGTTTCTCTATCTGCTCCGTTTCTTCGGAAGCTCACGCGACTAATCATCAATTTCCGCAGACACGACTCCAAAGCATACAATGCCTACGATGAGTCACGTCTGCGGGACTTAACTTTATAATATGGCAAAAGTAGTAATCATCGGAGCCGGCGGCGTTGGTACCGTCGTAGCCCACAAATGCGCCCAGCATCCCGACGTATTCACCGAGATAGTCATAGCTTCACGCACACGTTCCAAGTGTGAGGCAGTGGTCGAGGCTATCGGCAAACCCAATATCAGTGCCGACGTAGTTGACGCTGACAGCGTGCCCCAGCTCGTCGAACTGTTTAACCGCCACAAACCCGCGCTCGTAATCAACGTAGCTCTCCCCTATCAGGACCTCACCATCATGGACGCGTGTCTGATATGCGGAGTCAACTATCTCGACACCGCCAACTATGAGCCCAAAGACGTGGCACACTTCGAGTATTCATGGCAGTGGGCCTACAAGCAGCGTTTCGAGGAAGCCGGCCTCACAGCCATCCTCGGCTGCGGTTTTGACCCGGGAGTATCAGGTGTATTCACAGCCTATGCAGCCAAGCATTATTTCTCCGACATGCAGTATCTCGACATCGTGGACTGCAACGGAGGTGACCATGGCAAGGCTTTCGCCACCAACTTCAACCCCGAAATCAACATCCGCGAGATCACTCAGAACGGCCGCTACTATCAGGACGGCAAATGGGTGACCACCGGCCCGCTCGAAATACACAAGACCCTCACCTATCCCAACATCGGCGAGCGCGACAGCTATCTCCTCTATCACGAAGAGCTTGAGTCGCTGGTCAAGAACTATCCCTCAATCAAGCGTGCCCGTTTCTGGATGACTTTCGGACAGGAATATCTCACACACCTGCGCGTGATTCAGAACATCGGCATGGCCCGCATTGACGAAGTGGAGTATAACGGTCAGAAAATCGTGCCCCTCCAGTTCCTCAAGGCTGTCCTTCCCAATCCCCAGGACCTCGGAGAGAACTATCACGGCGAGACTTCAATCGGATGTCGCATCTCGGGTCTCGACAAGGAAGGCAAGCCCCTTACCTATTATATATGGAACAACTGCTCGCATGAGGAAGCCTACAAGGAGACCGGCATGCAGGCCGTAAGCTACACCACCGGTGTCCCCGCCATGGTGGGCGCAATGATGTTCCTCACCGGAAAATGGGTAAAACCGGGCGTAAACAACGTCGAGGAGTTTGATCCCGATCCGTTCCTCGCCGAGCTCGCCAAGGACGGTCTGCCCTGGAACGAGAGCTTCAACATCGACCTCGAAGTATAGTTCAGAGAGTTTAGAGTTTAGGACCTAAACCATCTTTTATACGGGAGAACGGTTTCCCCGGGGCATTGAATCCCGTCAGCGAAACCGCTCTCCCGTCTTTATAAATTTAAATATACATCCGTATCAATCTACCATGCTGAAACACCTGTTGCTTGTCCTTTCGGTCATCTCGGCCTTCACTGCCACAGCATCCCTGCCACAATCAGTCACGCCCGGTCCGGACACACTGTTGCTGACAACTGAAAAATCATCATCGCCATACGTATTCAACGACGCAGTCAAGGCTCTTGAGGCCGTCAATGCCTCAGGCCGCAGCCGCATGACACTTATGGTGGCCCCGTCGGTCTACTGGCTTGACAATCCCGACGACCCGGCTGTGCGCCGTGCGCCCTCGGGCCTCCCCTATGCAGTGGAGATAAAGTGTGACACTCTGTCGATAATCGGACTCGCCGACAATCCGGCCGACGTAGTGTTTGCCGTCAACCGCGGCCAGACCCAGGGAGCCATCGGCAACTTCACCATGCTCCATTTCACCGGCCACAGCCTCACGGTCGAAAACATGACCATGGGCAATTATTGCAACGTAGACCTCGACTATCCGCTCAACCCCTCGCTCAACCGTCAGCGACGCCGTGACGCCATAGTCCAGGCCCAGATAGGCATATGCACCGACACTGACAGACTCTTTGCTCGCAACTGCCGATTTATCAGCCGCCTCAACCTCTGCCCGCTCGTAGGGGCACGACGCTCGCTCTATGACAACTGCTACTTCGAGTGTACCGACGACGCACTGACCGGCTCGGCTGTCTATCTGGGATGTCGTTTCACATTTCACAGCGGCAAACCGTTTTACTCCACCCCATCGACAGGAGCCATATTTCTCGACTGCGACATCCGTTCGCTCGTCTCGGGCACTCAATATCTCACCAAGGTGCCGGGACCAGTGACCATGATTGACACACGCTTCACGGCCGACAACCCTCTCCAGTTGCGATGGACTCGCGACGCCTCAGCCACGCGCTGCTATCAGAGCGGTGTCACCCTCAACGGCTCGCCCGTCACCATCGACGCCGACCGTCCACAGTTGAGTGCCGACATCTCGACATCTCCGTTGCTCCGGGCCTACAAGATTACCATGCCAGACGGCTCGGTCATATATAACACCCCCAACCTCCTCGGAGGCACCGATGGATGGGACCCTCTCGGCATGCGTCCGGCCATAGCCAAGGCCGAAGACATCCTCGGCGCATCACTGCTGTCGCTTCCCGTGACTCTGCGGCTCACACCATCGGCCCGCACGCTTGCCCCGCAGGACGAAACACTCACCGTCACCCCCTTACGGCTGCTGTGGGGCGACTATCCCGCTCCGGCACAGGCTACCGATATGTCATGGTCGGCATCCTCGACCCTCACTCTTATCTCGGCCGGACAGACACTGACAGCCCGAAGTGCCAACCTGTATCCCCGCGAAGCCGAGTGCATCATTTCGGCAACAACAGCCTACGGACTGCTCGGAGCCACCGACGTAAAGATAGCCCCATATCTCAAGGATGCCCCGGCATTCACATCATCACCCGCCATCACCAACGTCAAGACTTCACTTCAGGCCGACTATCGACTCTCGGCCGGAGCCGATGATGACAGTTATATAATATGGTATCGCTCCACACGTCCCGACCGCTCTGACTCCACAGCCGTGCGCCACGGCCACGGTCTGTCAGCACGCACCTATCCGCTCACTCCGGCCGACAAGGGATGCTACATCTCGGCCACAATATCGCCGAAGCTCTCCGACACTCGTGCAGGAGAACCGGTGACGATACATTTCGACAGCAGTGTGAGCCAGAAGATGGTCGGTCTGTTCAATCTCAAAGAGAACAAACTCAACACTTCTTTCGCAGAAATCCCCATCCGCAAAGGTAGTGCCGGTCGCCCCGGCTACTGGCATTTCGACACCTACAAGCCGGCCGACACCTCAGAGCACGAATGGACTCCCGATCCTGACAAAAGCTGGTATTACGGACAAGGGGTAGACGCCGCCACAGGCATCGGACTCATCCAAGCCTCGCGTGGCGCGCGCTTATCCTACACCCCCTCGCGCGGCGACTGCCGGAGCATGACGCTCGAACTCATCACCGAGCCGGCCAAAGGCCCGGGCCAGGGTTTCGGCAGCGCAACCGGCCAATATATGGACATATGCGTCAAATTTGACCCGGTGACACTCAGCGGCTATGCCCTGCGCATAGAGCGTACACCCGACTATGACAAGGCTGTCACATTCACGCTTGTACGCTACACCGACGGCACAGTCACTCCTATAAGCGAACCGGTAGCCACAAGCTGCTACCGCACACCCTGTCACATCAAGCTCGACATCAACGACAACAACTTTGTGGCCACGGCAAGCACCGAAGCTCCGGCCGTCACATCGTCCAATCCAGATGTCAAGCCCTATGTGATGCTCTCGGTGCCTGTGGAGACCTCACGCAACAGCTCGCTGATGATACAGCACACAGGCTCAACAGGCTCGTCGGCAACACTTCTACGCAACATGAATGTAAACTGGAAATAGTTTGTCGACAGATAGACATATATTTTTTCACCAAACTGTTTTGGGTTTAAAAAAAAGTTATTACTTTCGCATCATAGAAAAATAACTACATTCAGATATGATATACAATTTCCGCATAGTTTCCGATGAAGTGGACAACTTCAAGCGCGAAATACAGATTGACGCCGACGCTACATTTCTTGATCTGCGTAATGCCATCTGCGACAGCGTAGGCTATGACAAAACACAGTTCAGCTCGTTCTTCATGTGTGACGAGGGATGGGAACGCGAGCAGGAGATATGCCTCGAGGATATGGGCAGCGACTCCTCTCAGGATGTCTACCTGATGGAAGACACCCCTCTGAGCGATTTTATCGAAGACGAAGGCCAGCGGCTCGTATGGGTGTTTGACTATCTGACCGACCGCTCGTTCTTCCTTGAAATGAAACGTTCGGTGCCCGGCAAGCATCTCATTGACCCGCTCTGCTCCATTTCCATGGGCGAAGCCCCCTCACAGTCGGTCGACATGGATGACTTCGATGCAAAAATCGACGCCAAGGCCGCCGCTCAGGCAGCAACCGACCTCGACGACGACTTCTACGGCTCGACCGAGTATAACGAAGACGAGTTTGATGCCGCAGGATTTGACGAAATGACTTTTGACGAATAATATAGATACAAAAGAATCAAAAAGACAAAAGAAACATCAGTCTAATGTAACCTCATTCAAGACTGATGTTTCTTTTGTCTTTTTGATTCTTTTGTATCTATTACAGCTCCACTGTAAATTTAGGAGTAAGAATGCATCCGAGCGACGCCTTGAAGTCACATAGACCGGGTGAGGGTATGCCGTCGGATGAAGATGGCCCTATGTCGAGCTTGCGCCGGCCACATCGGGCAAAATGACAGAACGTCTCATAGGCGAGCTTATTCATTGGCCGCAGTTCGGAATATCCCGACACATCGCCCCAATAGACCACCTGCGATATGTCATGCGCGACATCATAGGCAAGCACAGCAGCCACATCCGCGCCTTCATGCGACAGAACCATAAACGTACACTTTATTATCCGCGAAGTGGCCTTGACGTCATCAAGACTCATGCGCAACGGATAGCCGTGGCTCTCGCGGTTGGCCTTGATTATGCCATACACCCGCTCTATGTCGGCATCACATCCGTCAAGCACTTCAAAATGCCAGTCATATCTTGAAGCTTTGGCAAAATTCTTACGCGCGGCGCGGCTGCACAAGTGCTCAAACTCGTCTACTCTATCCAGGTCATAATGATAGTTATAATCTACATACGACGTGCGAGCCCCGCCTGTCATCATGGCGCAATACTGCTTGCCATAGACACTGTGGCTGTCATATAATGCCGGAGGCAGAGACATCACGACTCCACATCCGCAACCGGCCGCATATCGCCTCAGAGCGTCAACAGCCCCGACATACCGCTCGACACTCTGAACGCCACGCTCCTCGATGCCTCCGAACGGAGCGGAGAAGGGTGATTTAAGCACTTCGCCTCTTAGTCCGAGTACAACGCCAAAGCGCACCTTGCCCTTGTCGTCACAGATTGTGAGATAATGCATATCCTCACACTTGTGACGGTTGAGTTCATTGAACTCTACCGTATTGAACACATGCGACGGTGTCGCAAACAGTTCACCATATTCCCGAGGAGTACATCTTACGACATGCATGGCCTAAACTTTGAACTCTATAATAACTCCCCTTTGCCTTCGCGGATTATCTCGGGATTGCGGCTATCGGTAATATCCACTACGGTCGACGGCACACCGTCGCTCTCGCCACCGTCGATGAGCAGTGACGCAACATCCTCATATTCCAGCGCGAGAGTCACAGGGTCGACCCCATCACAATCCTGAGGGATTGACGTAGAGAGTACCGGGTGACCGAGACGCTCGGCAATGGCACGCGCAATGGCATTGTCGGGCACTCGCACACCCGCCGTGCGCCGTCCCTTGAACACCTTGGGAAGAGTGGTGGATGCAGGAAGTATAAATGTAAAGGGGCCGGGCAGATTGGTGCGGAGTATACGGAAAGCCTCATTGTCGATGCGCGCATACTCGCTCGCCATTGACAGTCCGTCACATATTATGGAAAGCGTCTGCTTCTGAGGATTCATCCCCTTGACCTTACACAATCGCTCGATGGCCCCGTTGTTGAGCGCGTCACAGCCGAGCGCGTAGAGCGTATCGGTGGGATAAATGATTATTCCACCATTCTGGAGAGTGTCGGCCACCTCATCGAGATAACGGTCATTGAGACTGGAAGGATACATGCGGAGAGTCTTCATGGACGGAAATAATTAATGGTTATATTATTGGCTTCGGCATATTTTTCAAGAAGGTTCACAGCCATGCCGGCAACATCGTCGGCCGGCATCTCCTCGCCATAAATATTGATGCACATAAGCAGGCGTGTGGTGGACAGGTCGAGCTTTGTACGCTCGTTGTCACTCGTAGGAGTGCCGATGCCGCCCGTATTGTCGCGATACACCGGCATGCCGCATATATTGAGCATCCCGCGTCCGATGGCCTCAAACGGCTCCCCTTCGCGACCGACTCCGAGCGTGAGCACATCACCGTCAATCTTTGACGCGTCAAATCCTCCGATGGAGTAGCCCGACAGGAGCGAGAGCACATTGATAAGGTCGACAAGCGCGTTGATGCGATATAGCTCCAAGCCCTTGACAGCACGCCTGCACAGCGCCTCTGACGACGGACGATAGCGGTTAGGCTCCTTGCCGAGAGCTTTGTAGACATCGCGAGTCGCCTTGATGCCCGGCCGCTTGTTGATGTCAGACAGTTCGGTCACCGAACGTATGTCGTCACAGGCCCTGACAAGCAGCGACCACAGTTCGTCGGAAGTCTCGACATTTGTCACATCGGACTCTACCGTCACCACGGTCAGCCCCGGGGCCGCGCCCCTTATTGTATCGTCAAACCTTATTTCCATAGCGTTGCAAAATTAGTGAAAAAAGTATGAATATCTCAACAAAAAGTCGTAATTTTGTCGGCTGTAATGCATATGCCGCTCTCTCCGCATTGCAGTGTAAATAAAAACCCAACGCCCCCCAGAGCACTTCATGCTACGAAGATATGATTTAATTATGCGCCTCGCCCGATACGCCACCCTTGGCGCGTCGGCCTTTGTGTCAGATAGCAGCGCGGCCAAAATCATGCGCTTCGCTCGCGGACAGCGGGTGGCGATAGAGCGTGTGCGCGAGGGTATGGAGACACTCGACCGCAGCAAGCCCACCGTGTGGCTCCACGCGGCATCGCTGGGCGAATATGGCATAGCGCGTCCCATCATATCGGCCATCAAGCGACAGGCCGACTGCAATGTGGTCATCACCTTCTTCTCTCCGACAGGCTATGAAGCCGTAAGCCGCCGCAAGGGCGATATCGACAGAGTGTTCTATCTGCCGCTCGACACCCGCAGCAACGTCAATCGGTTTCTTGACATAGTGAGGCCCGACTGCGCGGTATTCATGGTGTCGGAATACTGGCACAACTATCTCCACGCACTCAAGCAGCGAGGCATACCCTCCTTTCTCATCTCGGCCATCATACGCGACGACGGACCGTTTTTCAAATGGTATGGCAGTCTGTATCGCAACTCGATAAAGAGCTTCTCCAAGGTGTTTACCCTTGATGACAATTCGATAAGGAATCTCCGTAAACTCGGCATCGACAACGTCTCGGTCAACGGCGACCCGCTCTTTGACAACGTGGCCCTCGTAGCCTCGACCCCATGGAAAGACGAGCTTATCGAACGCTTCACGGGCAATGAAAAAGTGTTTCTTGCCGGAAGCATCCACCACGACCGCGACCTCGAGATGGTGACCGAGCTGGCCAACCGCCATCCCGACACCCGTTTCATCATAGTGCCCCACGAAATCAACGAAAATATACTCAAGGACATCGAGGATAAGGTCAAAGGCCGTTGCGTGCGCTACTCACAGTGTGACGGACAGACCGACATGTCGGACACACAGGTAATGATAGTCGACTTTGTCGGTGCGCTGGCCTACATCTACCGCTACGCCGCATGGGCTTATGTCGGCGGCGGCTTCACTCCGTTGCTCCACAGCGTCATCGAGCCGTCGGTCTACGGCATCCCCGTATCGTTCGGCCCCAAGATACACCGCAAGGTCACGCCGACCGAGATGGTGCGTCTGGGCATAGGCAAAGTCGTACACGACACCGAGGAACTCGACCTGTGGTTCAAACGTCTCAAGCGCGACAATGCCCGCGTGCAGTACATAGCCAAACGTGCCGCCAAATACGTTAAGCAAAACACAGGCGCGACACCGCGTGTGGTGCGCCACATCCTTGACATCATATGCGCGAAAAAGTGAAATATGCCTTCTACCGCGGGCTTTTCACTTCGCTCGCCCTACTGCCGTTCCCTGTGCTGTATGCCATCAGTGACGGTCTTAGAATCATACTGTCGAGAGTCATGAAATATCGCCGTAAGGTGATAAGAATGAATCTCCGCAACTCGTTTCCCGAAAAATCAGAGGCCGAACTGCTTGAAATCGAGAAGGATTTCTACTCACAGTTTGCCGACAACATCGTCGAGACCGCCAAGCTCCTCCATATGAGCGACCGGCAGGCCGACAGACGCATCGAGGTAACAGGCGGCGAACTCGTGGACCGTCTCATCGATGAAGGTCATCCCGTAGTGCTCTATCTCGGCCATTACGCCAACTGGGAATACGTGCCTGGAGTAGTGCGCCACTTCAAGAGCCCGAAGTTGTGTGCACAGGTCTACAAGCCGCTGCACGACAAAGCCTTTGACCGTCTGATGCTCAAAGTGCGCTCGCGCTTCAACCCCGTGTCGGTCAAGCAGGACAAAGTGTTCCGCACCATGCTGCGCTGGTATCGCGACAAGGTGCCATTCATTATCGGCTTCATAGCCGACCACCGCTCCAACAGCAGCATCTCGCATCATATCACCACCTTTCTCGGACAGCGCACTCCATTCAGTCCGGGAGGCGAGGAGATAGGCGACCGCGTCAATGCAGCCTATCTGTATCTCGACGTCGAGAAGACCGGCCGCGGACACTATCGATTCGCTGTCAAACCTATCATCCCCTCCAGCCTCGAAGGCGACTCGCCCTACACCCGCCGCTATCTCGAAATGCTTGAGGAAACAATACGCCGCCGCCCCGGACTGTGGCTCTGGTCACACCGCAGATGGCTATATCAATAAGACACGTTAACGAAAAGAAGAAAAAACAACCTATTTAATATCCGAACATCATCATGAAGATTATATGCGTGATTCCGGCCCGTGCCGAGTCAACCAGATTTTTTGAGAAACCTCTGGCTCTCATCCTCGGCAAACCCATGATACAGTGGGTGTATGAACACTGCAAGGAGGTCGAACTGTTTGAGGAGGTCTACGTGGCCACCGACAGCGAAAAAATCAAGGCCAAGGCCGAAAGTTTCGGTGCCAAAGTCATAATGACACGCGACGATCACGACACAGCCACCGAACGCCTCTATGAAGTGTCGACCCGCATTGAGGCCGACCTCTATGTGATGGTCAACGGTGACGAGCCCCTTCTCACCCGCGACGCCATCGTGCAGTGCATTCCCGACGGGCTGCAGCCGGGCGACTTTTTCGTGTCAAACCTCATGACCGACTTCTCCAACCCCGTCGAGGTGGTCGACGCAACCAATCTCAAGATTGTCACCGCCGCCGACAACCGCTGTCTCTTCATCTCACGTTCACCCATCCCCTATCCCAAAGGAGCGATGGACTACGTGTTCCACAAGTTTGTAGGTGTGGGCGCGTTTACCCGCAAGGCTCTCGACTTCTATCACAACACTCCACGCGGACCTATCGAGAAAATCGAGGAGAACGACTCGTTCCGTTTCATCGAGAACCATATGCCCATCTATTACTACAACTGCCACTGCAAATCGCTCTCGGTCGACAACCGCAAAGACATCGACGGCGTGGAGGCATATCTCCGCTCGTTGTGACCAATCCGTAAGACCGGAAGTCGAAAAAGTTAAAAAAGCTCAAAAAGTTAAGATAATAGCATACATCACACTGAACTATTATCTTAACTTTTTTAACTTTATAGAGTCTTTTAACAAATACAAAATCCATGAGAATAGTACTGCTCCGCTTTTCCGCCCTCGGTGACATAGCCATGACTGTGCCAGCCATCTATTCATTGGCTAAGTCACGTCCTGACATGGAGATATACGTGGCCACACGGCCATTTTTCGGCCGTATGTTCATCAACGCGCCGTCTAACGTCAAAGTGTTGACATTTGATCTCAAGGAGGAGTACAAAGGCCTCGCAGGCACGTTGCGCATAGCCCGCCAGCTGGCCGACCTGCGTCCTAACTATGTGGCCGACCTGCACAACATGGCTCGCACCGCTCTAATCACCACAATCCTGCGGCTAAAGGGGGCAAGGACAGCCACGGTCGACAAGGCCCGGCAGACTCGTCGCAAAGTGTATGGCGGCGGACAACCTCAACGACAGTACATCGACCGCTATTTCGACACCCTGAGCCGCCTCGGACTGGAGACTCCCTGCACGTTCACATCAGTCTATCAGTCATCGGGCCTCCCGTCAATGCCGATCAAACTGTCACGACCGGCTGTCGGCATAGCCCCCTTCGCGCGCTACGCCACCAAGACCTACCCGCCGGGGCAAATGCGCGAAGTGGCCCGCATGCTCGCGGCCAAAGGGGTGAATGTCTATCTCTTCGGCGGACGTGGAGCCGAGGCTGAGACACTGGCCTCATGGCAGGAGAAGGGCATAACATCGCTCGCCGGACAATATCCTCTCGAAGAAGAGATAGCCGTCATGGGACATCTCGATCTCATGGTGAGCATGGACTCGGCCAACCAGCATCTGGCCGCACTGGCCGGCACCAAAGTAGTGTCGGTGTGGGGCGGCACAACTCCCGCATGCGGATTTCTCGGCTTCGGACAGACAGGCGATAACGCCGTGTGTCTCGATCTCCCCTGCCAGCCTTGCTCGATAGCCGGAAGCAAAGAGTGTCCCAAAGGCCACATGCACTGCCTCACCCGACTCTATCCCGCAACCATAGTTGACAAAGTGATGAGCCTTATCGACCTACAATGACATGCTGCATCTCATAATATTCCTGATAACCTATTTTGCCGGACTGGTACTCTACTTCCAACTTCTGCAACGTCCTCTCTTCCTGTTCTACAACCGCTCTGAGACAGACTCACGAGTGAGTCCGGCCGACATATTCCGCATGGCGCGCCACGGTTTCCGCTCCGACATTATCGTGGCCTCCTACCTGTCGGCTCCGCCACTGATTGCCGCAGTGGCGCAGACATTCATCCACCCGCAGTTCTTAGGCGGATTCATGACGGCCTACAATATCGCGGCCGGAATAATCTTAGGATTGTCGACAATCGTCGACACCGCTCTCTATCCATTCTGGAAATTCAAGCTCGACGCCTCGATACTCCCCTATCTCCGCTCCATCAAAGGCGCATGTGCAAGCGTCTCGACTCTCTACATCATCACGGCCGTCATCGCCGTGCTGGTCATGGCTGCGGTCTCGGCCGCATGGCTTCAAGGGACAGTAATACTGTCGGAGCGGCTCTCCGGCTCTTGCACTCCGTTCATTGCCGACGGTCTCGGACAGTCGATGCTCTCGGTGCTGATATTTCTGCTCTCGGCCGGAGTACTGTTTGCCATGATACGCGGCCTCGGCCGACGTCCCAACAATCCGAGTGTATCGTTCTACTCCAACATTCTCTTCTTCAATCACTGCGCCCTCAACCCTCTTTACTCCTTCATCTATTCGCTCTCGGTCAACGATAAAATCGAGGGTGCTTTCAGGGCCTTTGATGACGAGACGTGTCACCGCGAGTTTGCACGCCTGTTTCCGGGCGACACCTTCCCAACCGACAAACTGCTCAACAACGACCGGCCCAATGTGCTCTTTATCATCTGGGAGAGCCTGAGCGCGCGTTTTGTCGGTGAGCTCGGCGGACAAGCCGGCATCACCCCCAACATAGATCGCCTCACACGCGAAGGCATACTTTTCTCACGAGTGGACTGCAACAGTTTCCGCACCGACCGCGGACTTGTGGCTCTGCTCAGCGGCTATCTCGCCCAGCCTACCACCAGCGTGATACGCATGACAAAAAAGGTGCCCAATCTGCCAGCCTTGCCACGCCGCTTCAAGGAAGCGGGCTATGACACCATGGCGGTGCATGGCGGCGACCTCACCATATTTCACAAAGGCGAATATTACCTCACCGTAGGCCACGACCGCGTGGTGGGTGACAAAGACCTGCCCAAAGGACTCCCTTCGGGCAAATGGGGCATACATGACGGAGCTGTACTCGACTGGATATATGACGACATCATGGACAAGACATCCAAAGGGCGCAGATGGTACACCACATTTCAGACCCTCAGCTCACACGAGCCATGGATTGTGCCTTACACCCGTCTCAAGGACGACGAGATAGCCAACACCTTTGCCTATGTCGACGATGCCATCGGACGATTTGTCGACCGCCTCAAAAAGACTCCGGCATGGGACTCTCTGCTTATTGTCATCACCGGTGACCACGGATGCAACACCGGCCAGCACTTGCCGGCCGACCGCTATGCCCACATCCCGCTGCTGATGACAGGCGGAGCCGTCAAGGCCCCGCGGCGCATCGACACCATAATGTCGCAGACCGACACGGCGGCCACGCTGCTCGGACAGCTTGGCATCAGTCATGACGAATTTATATTCAGCCGCGATGTCATGTCAGAAAGCTACACCTACCCGTTCGGATTTCACACGTTTGTCAACGGCTTTATGTTTCGCGACGCCACAGGCTACACCGTCTATGACAACGTGTCAGACACCGCTACCGACTCGCCCGACCCTGACCGCGAACGCAAAGGCCGCATAATACTCCAATATCTCTATGAGGATCTGGCCCGGAGATAAGTCAAAAAAGTAGGGGTAAAACAAAAAATTGCATGCGTTAAAAGAAAATTGTATTTTTGTGTGTTAATAAAGGTAACAAAAGTTTATCTGATATGAATCACTTGCCACTTCCCGCAAAAAAATTGCTTCGCTATCCGGGGCTTCTTCTTGTCATGCTCCTGACAGTCACAACACTCACGTCATGCGAGCCCGACGATGACAACGTCTTCTACTACGACATCGCAGGCCGATGGATGGAGGTGGCACCCTACTATGGTGACATCTATGACTTTAACAGCGATGGCACCGGCTACTGCTATTACGAGGACGGAGATTACTCCTACTTTGAATGGGAAGCCGACAACTATTATCTGACTCTTTATTTCACTAACGGTTATGAAGAGACAGTCGAATATTACTCATGGTCGTTTCAGGGCAACTCGCTCTACCTCTACCCCAACTACGACACCTCCAATCCACTCGTGCTAAAACCATATTAACCCGCCAATGGACTTCCGCACCGAAATCAAGCCGGAACCGGGGCATGAGGGTATGATTTCACACACCGGCCCGGTAGTGCTTATAGGGTCGTGCTTTACCGACAACATCGGGACCTGTATGCGCGACGAACTGTTTGACGTCACTGTCAATCCCTTCGGTCCCATCTACAATCCCGCATCGGTGAGACGCGCCATCGAGACCATCGTTGACCGTCGGCATGTGGAGACTGACGAGCTTTTCGAGCACGAAGGACATAGTCACAGCTTCCTGTTTCACTCACGCTACTCGGCCCCGACACGTGCCGAGGCTATGCTCAAAATGAACTCGAGCATCGAGTCGGCATGCGAAGCACTGAAAAATGCCGATATATTGATAATCACCCTCGGCACAACGCGGGTGTTTTGCCTCACCGATTCAGGCGACGTCGTGGCCAACTGCCACAAACTTCCACCAAAAACGTTTCATGAGCGACAGTTGTCGCTCAACGAGTGCGTGACTCATCTGACCGCGCTCACCGACAAGGCCCGCAGCCTCAATCCCGGTGTGCGTCTGCTATTCACTGTAAGCCCCCTGCGATACCTCAACAACGGCGCGCATACCAACACGCTGTCAAAATCGACACTCTTTCTGGCTATCGACCGACTCATGAAAGAGCGCGACAACATATATTACTTCCCGTCCTACGAAATAATGATGGACGATCTGCGCGACTATCGCTTCTATGCCGAGGACATGAAGCACCCCACACTCCAGGCCGTCGGTTACATCTACTCTATATTCAGCGACACCTATTACTCTCCATCCACACGCGAACTCGCCCGTCGGTGCGGACGATTCACCCGCCGTCTGGCCCACCGCCCGCTCGGTGCGGCTCCTGACGCCAAATTAAACGACACGATAATCAACGAATTTAAACGAACCAATCCCAACCTGTCGTCGATCGTCGACAGGTATATTTCAGATGGAATATAGCATTACCAAGATAGCCTCACTAATCGGAGCCGACTTACGGGTCCGTCATGACGATACAATCACATCTCTGCTCACCGACAGCCGTTCTCTCCTCGAGCCGGACAGCACACTTTTCTTTGCCCTGCGCACCCCCTCAGGTGACGGTCACAGATACATCTCGCAGCTCTACCTGCGTGGGGTCCGCAACTTCGTGGTCGAGCAAGTGCCGGAAGATGCAGTCTCAATGCCCGAGGCTAATTTTCTGATCACAGAGTCTCCGCTCGAGGCATTGCAGACAATCGCCTCACATTGTCGCCGCGACAGCAAGGCCACTGTCATAGCCATTACCGGCAGCCGCGGCAAGACTACGGTCAAGGAGTGGATATACCGGCTGATAAGTCCCGATAAGCTCACCGTGCGCTCGCCACGCAGCTTCAACTCCCAGACAGGCGTTCCACTGTCACTCTGGCAGCTCACCCCCGACACCGAGACCGCAATAATCGAGGCCGGAATATCTCAACCCGGCGAAATGGCCAGGCTGGAGAGAATAATCGAGCCGCGGATTGGCGTCTTCACCAACATCGGAGCCGCCCACAGCCGTGATTTCGGCTCTATCGAAGAGAAGTGCCGAGAGAAGGCACAGCTTATGAAAAGATGCAGCCATGTGGTGTATTGCGCCGACAATGACCTCATAGCATCCTCTCTTCCCGTAGGGCCTGAACGCGTAGCCTGGACACGCTGTGACGTGCCTGACGCCATGCTCAAGGTCACATCGGTCGAAAGACACAACGGTGTCACAACCATAAGATATAACTGGACTCCGACCGCTACCGACGGCGAGACCACCATACCGTTTACCTCCGAGCGCGACATCGAGAATGCCCTGCACACTCTCACCGTGTCGCTTCTCTCGGGCATCGCTCCGGCCGACATCTCGACCCGCATGGCCTCGCTGCGCCCCGTCAACACCCGCCTCGAGGTGGTCGACGGCGTACACGGATGTCAACTCATACACGACACATTCTCATCTGACATCACATCGCTCACGCTGGCCCTCGACTTTGCCCATAGACGCAGCATCCCGGGCCACAGTGTCACACTCATCGTGGGTGACCTCTCAGCTCAAGGCTCTGACCCGGCCCGTGCCTATGCTCTCGCCGGCAAACTCGCACGCCAGTATGACATAAACCGCATCATAGCCATCGGGCATGAAATCAACCGCTATGCCGACCTCCTGCCCCTGAACAAAAGTATATATGCCGACGTCGATGAGTTTCTGAAAACAGAGCACACCGAGTCGTTTCAGGACCAGCTCGTGCTCATCAAAGGTTCACCCGAAGAGCCGTTCGACTCCATAGCCCGCATGCTTGAGAAGCGTCGCCATGAGACTGTGCTTGAGATAAATCTCGACGCAGTGGTCGATAATTTCAACTTTTTCCGATCCCACATACGCCCGACTACAGGCATATCCTGCATGATCAAGGCCTCGGGCTACGGAGCCGGCTCACACGAGCTCGCCAAGACTCTCCAGAGCCAGGGTGCGACATATCTTGCAGTTGCCGTTCATGACGAAGGTGTCGATCTGCGTCAGGCCGGTATCACCATGCCCATCATAGTGCTCAACCCCGCCGTCGACGATCTAAGCACCATCTTTGACAACCGTCTGGAACCGGAAATATACTCGCTCGACTTTCTCCGCAGCCTCATCGCCGAGGCCACCCGACGCGGCATCAAGGGCTACCCTGTACACATCAAAATCGACTCGGGCATGCACCGTCTGGGCTTCCGTCTCGAGACTCTGCCCGAAGTCATCGAAGTGCTGCGCGGTGAGGACAGTGTAGTGCCTGCAAGCATCTTCTCTCATCTATGCGCAGCCGACGACCCGCAGGAGGATAACTACACGCGTGGCCAGTTTGATTACTTCGAAAGTTGCTGCAACATGCTTCTCCAGGCTTTCCCTCAGCATAAAATACTCCGTCACATACTCAACTCCACCGGCATCACGCGCTTTCCCGAGCGGCAATACGACATGGTGCGTCTCGGCATAGGTCTCTATGGCATACGTACCATGCATGACGGCTCGCAGGACGCCCTGCGCCCTGTGTCATCGTTGCGCACATCGATTATCTCGCTCAAACACTGGCCGGCCGGCACCACCATCGGTTATAACCGACGCGGACTCCTGTCGCGCAACTCTGTAATAGCCACCATACCCATAGGCTATGCCGACGGACTCAACCGCCATCTGGGCTATGGCAACGCATCGTTCAGTGTGAGGGGCGTGAAGTGTCCCACCGTGGGCAGCATATGTATGGACGCATGCATGATAGATGTCACCGGTGTCACCGGTGTGGAGACCGGCGACCGCGTGGAAATATTCGGCGAAACCATCCCTGTCGAAACACTCTCCGACACCCTCGGCACCATCCCCTACGAAATACTCACCTCCGTGTCACAACGCGTCAAGCGAGTATATTACCGCGAATAATCACCATCACATCATCCGGCTGAGGAATCCTCGGTAATCACAAGCAGTTTGTCTCCGACAAAGAGACGGCGTGTGCCGTTGGGCACCATATATCGGTCGCCGCGCTTGATCATCATCACAAGCGAACCCTCGGGCAGCGACATGTCACGGAGCGTATTGCCGTCGGCAAGATGACGCTCCGTGAGCACTATGGTGTGGAGCGAGGTAGGAAGCTCGTCGGCAAGTTCGACACCGAAATCATCCTCGTCGATGCTCTCCTCATCCACAAGTCCCAGCCGTCGGGCCGAACGTATGACCGTAGTGCCCTGAATCAGCAATGACAGCAGCGTGACAAAAAACACTATATTGAATATGAGTCCGGCTCCTTCGAGTCCGGCCACCACAGGATAGGTGGCAAAGATTATGGGAACAGCTCCGCGCAATCCCACCCACGAAATCCACACCTTGGAACGGGTGGTTATGTTGCGGAAAGGAGCCAGCGAGAGAAACACGCTGAGCGGACGCCCTACGAGTATCATAAACACACCGATGAGCAGCGAGACGGCCGCCACGTCAAGCATCTCGTGAGGATTGACAAGCAGTCCGAGCATAAGAAAGACCACAATCTGCATGAGCCAGGTCATACCGTCCATAAATTTGCTGATGCCGCGATGGTTGGGCAGACGCTCGTTGCCAAGCACTATGCCGCATATATACACGGCCAGATAGCCATTGCCGGCAAGCTCGGTAGTGGCCGAGAAGGTGAGAAACACCGACCCGAGCACCAGTATCGACAGCATGGCGGTGGCCTGTGAGGGGTCTTCGTCGTGACCGGCCTTGCCACCCCAACGCCTGTAAAGGTCGATGAGCCTTACAGTCAGCTTGCCCATGGCCCAGCCCATGCCTCCGCCTATGCCAAACTGCATCAGCAACTGGCCGGCCACTTTCCAGCCCGACAGCTCGCCCCCGAGGGTTATTGTCTCTATAAGTATAATGGTGAGCATATAGGCCATAGGGTCGTTAGAACCGCTCTCGAGCTCCAGGAGGGGACGCAGATTATGGCGCATACCCACTTTCTGGCTACCGAGTATGCCGAACACCGACGCCGAGTCGGTCGACGACATCGTGGCCGCAAGAAGCAGCGACGGCATAAAGGCAAAATGGATATTGGTCCAGCTCAGACCCGAAAGAAACCATATGAACAGACCGGTCACAAGAGCCGTAAGCAGCACTCCGACTGTCGACAGCACAAGTCCGGGCGCGATAACAGGACGTATGGCTGAAATCTTGGTGCCCATACCGCCTGAAAACAGTATGACACACAGGGCTATCATGCCTATGAACTGGGCCGTGTGCATGTCACTGAACTGTATACCGACACCGTCCGTGCCGAAGCCCATGCCCACAAGCAGGAATATAAGCAGCAACGGCAGTCCCACACGATAGCTCGACTTTCCTATCAGCACGCCCGCGATGAGCAGCACCGAACCGATGAGCATGATGCCCTCAAACGTTAGAATCTCCATAATGTGCAAAATTAGTGAAATTATTCGTGAAAGCCTAATGAGGTTTTTTACTTTTTTATGTACTTTTGTGGCGTAATAAGCCAACATAGATGGAGATACTCAAACACGAGTGTGGCGTGGCAATGATACGCCTGCTCAAACCGCTTGAATATTATAAGCAGAAGTATGGCGCGTATGCCTACGGTCTTAACAAGCTCTACCTCCTCATGGAGAAGCAGCACAACCGCGGGCAGGAAGGCGCAGGTATAGGAGTCGTGAAACTACATTCACTCCCGGGCAACGAATATGTCTATCGCGAACGCGCTCTGGGCAAGGACGCCATCCAGGAGATTTTCGACACGGTCAGAGGCAAAGTGGCCCACTATGATGTCGACTCGCTGTCGGCACGGCAGGTCGAGGAGGATGTGCCGTTTATCGGAGAAATCTATATGGGCCATCTGCGCTACTCGACCACAGGCAAGAGCGGCATCTCATATTGCCACCCCTTCCTGCGTCGCAACAACTGGCGCGCGCGTAACCTGCTGATGTGCGGCAACTTCAACATGACCAATGTCGACACCATCTTTCAGGAGGTGATCAAGAGCGGACAGCATCCACGCATCTACAGCGACACTGTGATACTGCTCGAACAGCTCGGTGCGGCTCTCGACAAGGAAAACCACCGCATCTACCGCCAGTATCGCGACTCGCTCGACGAACCGTTGCTCACCAACACCATCGAGGACAATCTCGACATCACACGAGTGCTCTCATCCACAGCTCCCGCATGGGACGGCGGATTTGTCATCTGCGGAGCCACCGGATCGGGTGACATGTTTGCCCTGCGCGACCGCCACGGCATACGCCCCGCGTTTTACTATTATGACGATGAAATCGTGGTGCTCGCATCCGAGCGTCCAGTAATCCAGACTGTGCTCGACGTAGCGCGCCGCGAAGTCAACGAACTCGCCCCGGGCAGCGCGCTCATCGTCGACAAGGCCGGACGTGTCAAAGTCACCGACATACTCGGCGAAGACACTAACCAGCGATGCTCGTTTGAGCGCATATACTTCTCGCGAGGAAGCGACGCCGACATCTATCGCGAGCGCAAGCAGCTCGGAGCCAACCTTGTGCCACAGATCATGCAAAGCATCGGTGGCGACATAGCCCACACGGCGTTCTCATTCATCCCCAATACGGCCGAAGTAGCATTCATAGGCATGGTGTCAGGATTTGAGGACGAACTCAACAAAGTCAAGACTACACAGATACTCAACGCGCAGACTGCCGGCACACTCAACGAACAACGTCTCAACGAAATCATGAGCCAGCGTCTGAGAGTCGAGAAAGTGGCAATCAAAGACATCAAACTACGCACATTTATCACCGAAGGCGACTCGCGCAACGACCTTGCCGCCCACGTCTATGACGTCACTTACGGCATCGTCGAAAACAACGTGGACACCCTCGTGGTGATTGACGACAGCATCGTGAGAGGCACCACGCTCAAACAGTCGATACTCCATATGCTCGACCGTCTGCACCCGCGCAAGATTGTAGTCGTGTCCTCCTCACCCCAGGTGCGCTATCCCGACTACTATGGCATCGACATGTCGCGTATGGGCGAGTTCATAGCCTTCCGCGCAGCCGTCGAACTGCTCAAAGACAAAGGCATGGACTACATATTGCGCGAGACATATGACCGCTGCCGCCAGCAGGAAGGACTCCTCGACTTTGAGATAACCAACTGCGTCAAAGCGGTCTATGCTCCCTTCACACAGGAGGACATCTCACGCAAGATAGCTGACATGCTCACAGCCGACGGCTCCATTTCGGCCGAAGTCGACATTATCTATCAGTCACTTGACGGACTTCACTCGGCAATCGCCGACCATCCTGGCGACTGGTACTTCTCGGGCAACTATCCGACCCCGGGCGGCACACGCCTTGTCAACCGCGCCTTCATAAACTACTACGAAGGCAACGTCGACAAACGCTGACACCCTCTATACTCTCTCTATACTTTCCCCTCTATACTCTATACTAAAAATGAGACATATAGGCCTTACACTGCTTGGCTGGGTGTGTGTCTGCACATCCGGCCATATGTGTGCCTCGGACGAAATCCGGCGCATCCATCTCGACTCACCGCTCACACTAAGTGACACCACTCTGTTGCGACACCTCTGCGGTCCGGAAGCCCCGCCGGCAGCAGTCACTGTCGAAGCACGCGCATCGCTCGGAAAACTCAAGGAGCGCAGAGGCTTGTCAAAGGCCCATTGGGGAGTGTCGCTGACATCACCAGCCGACACAATCAAGGTCACACTTCAATTTGGCAACACCGACTTCGGCGACATTCTTGACCGCCGCATAGCCATTATTACCGTAACACACAACGGCACAGAGCTGTACAGCCACGAAGCCGAGGGCTTCCGCATGTCGGCCGGCGACCTCAACACCCTGTCGGTCAGTCTCTCCGACAGCACGCTCCACATAGGCGGAGGAGGCACACGCAACCGACAGCTCGCAAACATAAGCATCGGTCAACATATATTTCAACCCACCGACGCCAGTGTATGGAGCCAAGGCCACATGTATCTGACATTATTCTCGACCGAAGTACGATCTCATCCGTCATTTTCACTGTCCACTGAATACACTCACGAGCGACTGGCAGAACGGTTCAAATCGTCACGCGACCCTGTAGAGGGTTACTGGACCTACTTTGACCGTGTCAACGACCCCGTATACGCCCGTCCGGGAGGACAATACACCCTGGCCATAGTGCGCAGCGACACCAATGCAGACGACACCGGGGCAACATATGATATAATCTACATCTCCGGGGCTGTGACTCTCGGCGACAGTTGGCACCCCATGATGCTCAAAGGCTCACTGCGCCCAACTATATTTCAAGGCCACTATGATATGGAATGGATTGATTCGACATTCAGCCGGATCAACTCCGACATACATGCCTTGCTCGACAGCAACAACGCTCTGCTCACATTGTCGTTTCCTCTGCTCAAGACCACGCTCCGATTCTCACGCATACCATTGCGCGAATAGCACCACGCTTATCTCCCGACTACATGCAGCGGAGCGTCACGCAGCGAACGGTGAGGAATGAAAGCCTGCGTAAGTTCGCGCACATACCGGTCGTGACGGCGGCGGTCGAGGTCGCGGCTCAGCAACACCGAGTCGGCACCCACCATCATGGCAAGGGTACACACATCTCCGCGAAAACCGCGACACACCACGGCATATGAGGGTGTAAAGGCATAATTTCTCACCTGGCTGTCTCGACTCACAAATACAAAACTTTTGCCGCATGCCACCACAAGATTGTCCTCACGCACCGTGCGGCCGCTACGCATACCGTCGGCCATCACGGTCAACCGGTCTATGCCGCGTCGTGTCATGTATCCCCCGCAACGTCGCTCCATACGCGCCTTGACATCATCGACTCGTCCACGTGTAGCAGTAGTGTGGACATACAGACTGTCACCATCCCGCACCACCATAGAGGTCTCAGAAACCGAACGCACGATGTAGGCCTCATGCTCCGGTAGCCTGCCACCGGTCATAATGCCCCACACCACAGCCGACACCCCTATCGCCCCCATGGCATAGAGTGTCACCACACGACGTCGGTAAAGCCACAGACCAAAGAATGAGAGCAGGACAAAATACACGCCCACCATCCATCCCGACAGCCACAGACCGTCAACTGTGGCACAAGGCAGTGATGCAACGCCTTGCGCCACGCGTTGCATCAGGTCCATAAGGCTGTCGACCGCCGCACCGAGCCACGCTGCTCTCACTCCCGACGCATTGAGAAGCAACAACACCACTCCGCCGCCGAGCAGCGGAGGCAGCAGCAGCGACACGGCAATATTGGTAATCAGAAAACCGACGGGAAAGATGTGGAAATTATAGGCACACACCATGCCGGTGCCAAGCATGGCCGCAACCGTCACACTCAGATAGCCGCCCAAAAGACGCAGCCATGGATGACGATAGTCAAACGGATTGATTTTTCCGGCAAACACTATTATGGAGAGAACGGCAAGAAACGTGAGCATAAAACCGAGCGTATAGACCCGCTCCGGAGCAAACAGGAGTATAAGCAACGCAGCCGCCCCGAGAGCGTTCAACGGACACCACACCCTCTGGAGCATCGTGCATCCGGCAAAGAGCGTAGCCATGACCACTGCGCGCACTACTGATGGCGACAGCCCCGTCATTACGGTAAAAATCCATAACACAACCACCGTAACTGTCATGCGCAGATAGCGTCCGCCCGCCATGCCGGTGAACGGAAATAGAATCAAAGTCACCACAAAAGAGAGCACACCCACGTGAAGCCCGCTGAGCGCGAGCACATGGGCTATGCCTGTAACAGAAAACAGCTCGCGTGTCTCTGCGGCAAGCCATGAACGGTCGCCCGTAAGCGCGGCTATCAGAAAACTACGGGAGTCGACGTCAAGAGGAGCACAGGCTATAAGCCGTTGCACATCGCGTCTCATACGTCTTATGTCATACAGCACTCCCGGTTCGGGATCTATGACGGTCAAGCTGTCAGGTTCAATAACGGTCGCAGCCTGTATACCAAGACGTCTCAGAGCGGCATTATAGTCATCCTCGTCGGGCAGGTCTGTGTTACTGTCAAGAGACTGCATACGGGCGGAAAACCTCACCCTGTCGGTCTCATCGAGAGCAGGCAACATCGACGGAACGAGACACTTGATCATAAATGACGGACATGCCTCATCCTCACATGTGTCAATCCTCACAATAACCATCTGAGCACCCTCATGCTCTCTGTGCTCGGCCACGGTGCCCGACCATGAGTACCGTCTCTCGAAACATTTCTCAGGCAACGGCTGCGGAGCGTGGACAAAGGCTACAAAAAATCCGGCCACCGCGCAAAGCGACAATATGGCCGGATATATACGTTTACATACAAGCAACACTATGGCCGCCGTAATCAGAGCCACCATCGGCCACACCCCTCCGCCGGCACCCTCCAACAGAATACCGACAATGAAAGCGAGAGCCACAGGCAGCAGCGGAGCCATCAGTCAATAGTCTCCATCACCACTATAAAGCTGCTCACGCCTATCACAATCCACAGCATCACAGCGAGGACAAAAGGCTTCACACCCACATTTTTTATCATCTTGACCGAGAGTCCGGCCCCTATGAGGAAGAGAGTGAGCACAAGTCCCTTCTTGGCCAGATACACCAGTGTGGCGGTGAGCCATGCGGGAAGCGGCAGATAGGTATTGACAATCATTGCCGCAACAAAAAGTAATATAAACCAGGGAATTGACACTTTGCTGCCTTTCTCCCTGAATATGAGCATCGTCATCAGAGCCAGCGGAATAATCCAGAGGGCACGCGTGAGTTTGATGAGTGTGGCAAGCTTAAGAGCGTCGGCGGCATCGGCGACACCGGCCGAAGCAAGCATGGCTGAATATGCGTCGCCGGCACCTACCACCGACGATGTGTCATGAATGGCTATCGCAGCCCATGTGCCAAACTGACGGGCCGACATCTCGAAATAAGCACCGATGGGCGGAAATATGAAGAGTGCTATGGCATTGAGAACAAACACCACTCCGAGCGACACGGCCATCTCATGGTCATCGGCCTTGAGCACCGGGCCTACAGCAGCTATGGCACTGCCGCCGCATATGGCTGTGCCCGACGAAATGAGGTAGGACGTCTTGCGGTTGAGCTTAAGCCAGTAACCGAACAGCACACCCATAATCATCACGCCAAACACCGACACGATGGTAAACATCATGCCGTCGCTGCCGCTTTTGAGCGACTCGGTGAGATTCATGCCGAAACCGAGTCCGACCACCGAAGCCTGGAGCAGATATTTGGAAGTCTTCTTGTTGAATTTAGGATAAGGACACTCAAAAACCAGTGCATAGACTATGCCCAGAAACAGTGCGAACCAAGGGGCGACAGTCACTCCTGTACCGAGCAGGTCAAACGGTGTCACAACCAATAAAATCAGAAGTATATAAAGACATTTTTTTCTATCGAGGCCTGACACCGTCTCGGCCGGATTGAACTGCACGCTGTTAAGCATAACTTTTTGTAATTACTATTATCTTATTCTCAATTCTCATTCCATATTCTCCACGCCTCAAATGCCTGCAGCAACAGCATCTCGAGTCCGTTCTTGACCTCAGCCCCGCGTGCCGCGCCCTTCTTCATAAAGGCTGTCACATCAGGATTGTATATCAGGTCATAGAGCAGATGGTCGGGAGTCAGACACTCGTAAGGTATGTCGGGGCAACTGTCGACCTTGGGATACATGCCGAGCGGAGTGGTGTTGACTATCACCTTGTGAGAGGCCATCACTTCAGGAGTAAGGTCGGCATATCCGAGCACCCCCTTGCGCGCCGTGCGCGAAACATACACAGGCTCTACGCCGAGCTGCCGCAATCCGTGATACACCGCCTTGGAGGCTCCTCCCGTGCCGAGTATCAGGGCCTTGTCACGACCCGGTGTCAGCAACGGAGAGATGGAGTCACGAAAACCAACGACATCAGAGTTGTAGCCCACGAGCTCAAAATCGTCATCGTCGGTCGGATCATGACGCACTACCTTGATTACATTGACAGCCCCTATGGCGGCGGCATCGTCATCAAGACGATCAAGAAAGGGTATCACCTGCTCCTTGTAAGGTATAGTGACATTAAGTCCGGCAAGATCGGTGTGGTCATCGAGCACATCGCGAATATCACCCACCGAGGGTATCTCAAAGTTGCAATACTCGGCGTCTATGCTTTCGGCGGCAAACTTGTCGTTGAAATATCCGCGCGAGAACGAGTGGCCGAGCGGATAGCCTATCAGTCCGTATACCTTGTGATTTCTCATATAGCTTTATCTCTTCTTTTTATTTATGGTAAGCAGAGCCGAAACAAAGTCGGCCGTCTCGCGGTCGCCCTCCTCGAGCCGCTTCATTATCGTTTCGCGATCGGCATGCTGAGTGTAGCCAAACCGTCGGGCCTGACGTTCGATATAATCGGCCTTGAGGTTGACTATCTGGAAGTCAAACGGATTGAAATCGCCATGGGCTTCCAGCTCCCAGTAGTCGCGGCGTATGTCATAGCCCGTAAGTCTGAGCGACGGCAATTTCTTTTTGAGCCGGCCTCGCGACTTGTCGGCAGCCTTGTCAAGAATAGCCGCAGCCCGTGGCTCGCCCGCGACATCCGCACTGCATATGTATTGCAGGGGGACATCGGCATATATGGTGCCCGAAGCATAGGGACGTATAAACTTCTGAGCCATCTCGAGCAAATCCTTACCCGAACGATAGTCATCGTTGTTTTTCAGCTCTATGACAAAAGCACCGGCCCTACGGTCATAACCGATGCAGCTTGACGCAGAGGCCCGGTAGTTGCTGAAAAAGTAGAAACGGGCCACCTCGGTGCCGTCATTTTTCGACACAGCCACCATTGCTGGCTTGTCGCCACGGGTCTTTCTTATCTCAAAGTTCACATCGGGCACCGCCGAGCCATCGGCAAGAGTGATAAAATATCTTTTCTGCACGTCCTGAGTCTCGGCTCCGGTCGGCTCGACAGGCAATCCATAGGTCTGTCCGCATAGCATCAGAAGAGCCGACAACAACAGTATGTGTTTCATTTTAACGTCGTTTGAGATTGCAAAATTAGCCTTTTCCACGCAAATAACCAACTAATCGGCCCGATTATGAAACGTATCACCACACATTGTCGCTTATTTTTAGTCAAACTATGTTATAAACACATGATTTTAACGGGTAAAAACCTAATTTTATTAAAATTTCCGACCTATTGTGAAACTATTGTGATAAATTTGCGTCATATTGGATGCAATAAGCAAGAATCATGATAATAGACCTTAAAGATATCAACAAATCCTATCCGGGAGCAGTGCCCTTGCATGTGCTAAAGGATGTCAACCTGCAAATCGAAAAAGGTGAACTCGTGTCAATCATGGGCGCATCGGGTTCGGGCAAATCAACACTGCTCAATATTCTCGGCATACTTGACAACTATGACTCGGGCGAGTATCATCTCGACGGCGTGCTCATCAAAAACCTCACCGAGAACAAGGCCGCCGACCTGCGCAACTACATGATAGGATTCGTATTCCAGTCATTCAACCTCATAGGCTATAAAAACGCGCTTGAAAACGTTGCCCTCCCGCTCTTCTACCGTGGCATCTCACGCAAGAAACGCAACATCATGGCTATGGAGCAGCTCGAACGCATGGGCATGGCCGACCGCGCCACCCATCTGCCAAGCGAGCTGTCGGGAGGTCAGAAACAGCGTGTGGCCATAGCCCGCTCGCTAATTACCAACCCCTCCATACTTCTGGCCGACGAACCCACCGGCGCACTCGACTCCAAGACCTCCAAAGAGGTGATGCAGGTGTTTCGCGACCTCAATGCCGAGGGACGCACCATCGTCATCGTCACCCACGATCCCGGCGTGGGCGAGCAGACCAACCGTATAATCCGCATATCCGACGGACGCATAGTCACACCATCCACCGACATCCGATGACCGACCTCATAAACGAAATACTCGCCACCCTACGCCACAACAAGCTGCGCACGGCCCTCACGGGATTTGCCGTCTCATGGGGCATCTTTCTCCTCATAGTGCTGCTCAGCGTGTCGCGCGGTCTGATCAACGGCATGGACTCGATGTTTTCCAAGCGCGACACCGAGTCGATAACCGTCGAGGGCGGTTGGGCCCACAAGCCATACCAGGGTCTGACCGACGACCGAAGGATACAGTTGCGCGAACGCGACGTCAACCTGATAGGCAACCGCAACGCCGGCTTTGCCGCACGCATCACCCCCGAGATAAGCAGCGACACCGCCACCATATCGACAGGCAAGGACTATATCACCGGCGGCTTCAAGGGTGTATATCCGTCAGGGCTGAAAGGCGACGGGGCAACGATTGTCGAGGGACGGTTTGTCAACGACAACGACATCAGGCTCAAACGACGCGTAATCGTGCTCCACAAGGACAATGCCCGAAACCTTTTCGGCGACAAGAAAGCCGTCGGACAGCTCGTCAAGATGAACGACCTGTCGTTTACCGTAATCGGCATCTTTGCCCACGAATGGAACACCAAGAGCTACATCCCCTACTCCACCGTCCGCAACCTCACCGGCGGAGGCGAGGATATAAACAAAGTCACGGTCAATGTCCACGGCATAACCACTGTTCAGGAAGGAACTCAAGCCGAAAACGATCTCTATGAGACTCTCGGCAAGGAACACCGGTTTGACCCTACCGACAAAAGCGCGCTGTGGGTACGCAACCGCTTTAACGAGCATCTCACCCAATCGTCGGCCTCGGGCGCACTCAATATAGCCATATGGGTCATCGGTCTTCTCACCATGCTCTCGGGCATAGTGGGCGTGAGCAACATCATGTTTGTGTCAGTGCGCGAACGCACCCACGAGATCGGTGTGCGCCGCGCCATCGGAGCACGTCCGCTGAGCATACTCAAGCAGATCATACTCGAGAGTGTGGCCATAACCACACTGTTTGGCTACATAGGCATAGTGTTCGGAGTAGCCGTTGCCCAGCTCATCGACTATATCTGCACCAAGGGCAATATGGAATTTATGCAAAATCCGTCGGTCGACCTCAGCGTGGCACTCCAGGTGACTGTCGTGCTGATACTTGCCGGAGCGTTTGCCGGACTGTTTCCTGCCATCAAATCCCTTAAAATCAAACCCGTCGAAGCTCTGCGAGACGAATAGCAGAATATGAAGAATCCAGTATTTGACATAGAAAACTGGCGCGAAATAGGCACCACTCTGGCCCAGAACAAGACGCGCACATTCATGACAGCCTTCGGCATATTCTGGGGCACTGCAATCCTGGCTCTGCTCATCGGCGGGTCGGAAGGACTGAAGCATTTCATGTCGCGCAACTTCGAGGGCTTTGCCACAAATGCCGCCGCGATATTTCCCGGACGCACCACCAAGAGCTACGGTGGTTTTAACAAAGGCATGGATGTCGAGCTCAACCTTCAGGACGCCGTCAATCTGCGTCGCGCGCTCCCAAGCCTCTCTCACTCGTCATCGGTAGTGTTTCAGTGGGCCAACGCGCTCTACGGCCAGAAGAAATCCAACGCCCAGCTCACAGGAGTCGAAAAGGACTACAACAAGATATTCGAGCCCATCGTCTATGAAGGCCGCTTCATCAACGAGGCCGATGACGTAAACTTCCGTAAAGTATGCGTCATAGGCAAGAAAGTCGCGGAAGAACTCTTCGGCACAGGCTCGGCCGTAGGCAAGGAGATTCAGCTCAACAATATATATTATAAAGTGATAGGTGTCATAGGACAGACCTCCGAGATAAATATCGGAGCCAAGATGGACGAGTCGATATTCATCCCCTACAACACCATGCGCCGCAGCTATAACCTCGGCAACCGCATACACATATTCATGATGACGTTTAGAAACGGATGCAAGCCCGGCGATTATGAACGGCTCGTGCGCCACGTCATAGCCTCCAACCATCCCATCGCTCCCGACGATGACGGGGCCATCAGCTATTTCAACATCTCCGAGATGTTTGAGATGGTCGACAACGTGTTTGCCGGCATCACGCTCCTCGCGCTCTTTGTCGGTATCGGCACACTGCTGTCGGGCGTGATAGGTGTTGGCAACATCATGTGGATAATCGTGCGCGAACGCACTCACGAGATAGGCATACGCCGGGCCATCGGAGCAAAGCCGCGCGACATCATCACACAGATACTCTCCGAGTCAATGGTGCTCACGACCATAGCCGGCATCGCGGGCATCGTGTTTGCCACAATCATACTTGGTCTGGTCGAAATGGCCAGCGACGGACCTACGGGCCCCATACGCTTTCAGCTTAGTTTCTCCCAGGCGACAGGTATCCTCATAACCTTCCTCATACTCGGCACTGCCGCCGGTATAATCCCGGCAGTCAAGGCAATGCGCATCAAACCGATCGAGGCTCTCAATGACAAATGACAAGATTAAAATTTCAGAATATATAACACTGACAATCATATGAAAAAATTTTTCAGAATCCTGCTGTGGTCACTTGTAGGTGTGCTCTTTATAGGCACATTCGTGTATCTTTTCATCAAATCACAACCCTCCGAGACACGCTATGAGCTTGTCAGCCCGACTATGAGCGACATTGAGCGCACCACCATACTCACGGGCACCATCGAGCCGCGCGATGAAATCGAAATCAAGCCCCAGGTGTCGGGCATCATCTCGGAAATCAATGTCGAGGCCGGCGATATGGTCAAAGAGGGCGACGTCGTGGCCCGCATCAAGATTATACCCGACGAGGGACAGCTCTCGTCGGCACTCTCTCGCATAGAGACCGCAAAAATCAATCTCGAGGACGCCCGCGTAAAGCATGAACGCAACACTCTACTGCTCGAGAAAAAAGTCATCAGCCGCGAGGAGTTTGAGGCTACCGCCACAACGCTGGCCCTGTCAAAAGCCGAGCTCGACGCTGCCCGCGACGCCTATTCCATAGTCAAGGAGGGTGTGTCACGCACCAATGCCAAGGAGAGCAACACTCTTGTACGCGCCACCATCACTGGACTTGTGCTTGACGTGCCCGTCAAGGTCGGATCGTCGGTAATACAGGCCAACACCATGAACGACGGCACCACAGTGGCAACCGTAGCCGACATGAACAATCTGATATTCAAAGGCAAAGTCGACGAGACCGAGGTGGGGCAGCTCAGTGTCAACCAGCCTATGGAGATTTCAATAGGCGCGCTCCCCGATCTCAGCCTTGATGCCGTAATCGAAAACATCGCGCCCAAGGGCACGGAGACCAACGGTGCCAACACTTTTGAAATCAAGGCCGCCATCAATGTACCCGAAGAACGACAGTTGCGCGCCGGCTACAGTGCCAACGCTTCGGTCATGCTCAACAGTGCCCGAGGCGTGCTCACCGTGCCCGAAAGCGTTATCGAATGGGCCGGTGACAAGACCTATGTCTATGTACTCACCGACTCGCTCAAAGAACAGAAATTTGACCGCACCGAGGTTGCCACAGGTATCTCGGACGGCATAAACATTGAAGTGAAATCGGGTGTCGACAAGACGGCTCGCCTGCGAGGCGCAATGATAAACGAAAAAGCCCGTAAAGCATCTAAAAACCAAAACAAATAGCCAACACCCATGCGACTCCCTGTAATTATTGCCGGCACAGCCATACTCTTGATCTCATCAGTCTCGGCCCGGGGCGAGGCCTGGAGTCTGGACAGTTGCATAAACTATGCCATTGACCATAACCTCGATGTACGCTCGGCTCTTATCGAACGCTACAAAGGCGACTTGAATGTCACCGAAGCCAAAGACCGTTTTCTGCCCACTCTCTCGGCCGGAGCGGCCCAGAGCTGGAGTTTCGGCCGAGGTCTGACCGCCGAAAACACCTATGCCAACCGCAACACGTCCTCTCTCGGGTGGAACGCCAACCTCTCACTCCCGCTTTTCCAGGGTCTCAGCGCGCTGCGTCAGTTGCGCCAGGCCCAAGCCAATATACGCACTCTCGATCTCCAGGTCGAGGACGCCAAGGACAATGTCACTCTCGGCATCATGGCCTATTATCTCCAGGTGCTCTACAGCCGCGAGATGCTTGCCGTGCGCCGTGAGGAACTGCACCTCTCACAGAGTCAGCTTCAGCGGCAGAACGACCTGCTTGAATCGGGCAAAGTCCCCGAGGCAGATGTGCTTCAAGCCAAGGCGCAGGTTGCCTCAGGCGAAGTGGCTGTTGTCAATGCCGAAAACGATTACCGCCTCGCGCTCGTTGACCTTACCCGCGCCCTCGAGCTTGACGACACCCGTGGGTTTGACATTCTGCCGGTCGACTTTGACAGCACCATATCTCTTCCGGCATCAGCCGACGATGTGTATCGCAACGCTTTGAACACCAACAATGGCATACTCGCCGCCCGCTCAGGCATCACACAGGCCGACCATGCCGTCTCGATAGCCAAGAGCGGTTATCTGCCAACTCTCTCGTTCAACGCCGGACTCGGGTCAAACTACTACACACTTTCGGGCGTCGAGAATCCCTCATTTGCCCGCCAGATGAAGGACAATTTCTCCAAATCAATCGGTTTTTCGCTCAATATACCTATTTTTGACGCCTTCTCGACCCGCAACCGCGTACGTCAGGCACGCGCCCAGCGTCTTTCGGCCGAGCTCGAAGTGCAACGCCGCGAGAGCGATCTACTCAAGACCATACGTCAGGCCTACAGCCAGGCCGAAGGAGCCACTGCCCAATACAAGGCCGGAGAGGCTGCCGTCACCTCGGCCAAAGCCGCACTCGACGCTATGACCGACAAATACACCTACGGCCGTGCCAATGCCACTGAATGGGAACAGGCCCGCTCTAACTACATCACCACCCTATCCCAGCAAGTACAGGCTAAATACGAAATGATACTCCGCACCCGCATCCTCAACTTCTACAACAACGGTTCGCAAGCTAACCGTTGAGTTAAGTAACAAGTTAAAAAGTAACAAGTTAAAAAAGTTAAGATAATAGTTCTTTAGGATAAATCTAAAATACTATTATCTTAACTTTTTTAACTTGTTACTTTTTAACTACAAGATTACAGACGGCGGGCTCCATCCGAGATGATGACATCGTAGATTTTTGGTTCGTGGCCATATTTGGCTGCGAACTTCTCTTTGGCTGTCGCGATGAAGTGGTCATACTTGTCGTCGGCCACGAGGTTGATAGTGCAGCCGCCAAAACCGCCGCCCATGATGCGCGAACCGGTTACGCCACACTCCTTGGCGATGTCATTCACAAAACCAAGCCACACATATTAATTTTATTTAAATACAATAAAATTACTTGTAATCATCCGCAATAATTTATAAATTGCAAACGAAACCTAAATCACAAAACCTATGCAAATTTTTTTAAGATCACAATTCTACTGTTGGTAATTGGTATGAGTACTATCTCTTGCCAAAATCAAAACGAAATTGATGAGCTCATCACAACAAGTGTAACTGATGATATTCCAATCAAATCATTACCACCTACTTCTCGAGGTTTAATGCAAGTAACAAACGGATATTGCGTTATTGGTGTCATACAATACTGTGGCAGATATTTTGGACTAAACATTCCAGAAGAGGATATTCAGTATAAACTCAAGCAATATGCTTGTTATTCTGATAACACTTTATATGGATTCAATATAAACTCACAAGAATGGAATGATGCTTTAGAACTATGGTTTGATATAACCTATCCTGCTGGTCAAACAGCATTAATTAAGAGCGTAGTTAGTGGTAATATTGCTTGTTGTAGACTATCTTCCGACAATGGGCTTGCTCATGCAGTAGTATTGGTAGGAGTTGATGCAAGCAAATACCAATTCTTATATTATGATCCTGTTTTGGGCGGTTTTGACAACCGTATATCATTTAGTAAGGTATACGATCCTCGTATAATCAACTCACTCAAATCTGACTATTGTATATGAAACGAATACTCTACGCAATTCTTTTTGTGATTTTTTGCACATTTACATGCATCTCACAAAACAGAACCATCAAAGAATTAGACATAGAGGCTCAATTAATTCCTATTGTATATTATAATCCTACCGGATTTACTAATGATATACTTTCCTCATTCCATTTTAATGATTCCAAACCTTGCTATTTCATTAAAAAAAATTCTGACCATACTCATCAGTTGTATTGGTATGACAGCCTATACACCAATGGAGTGCCACAATTAAAAGAAGTAAAAACTGATCTGCCTCTATCCGACCTTCAATCAGAAATACTGCTGACAGGTGACAGTGTGTTCATATTCAACCCACTACCAAATTCGCCTCATCTTATTCCTCAACTTATAGAATATATGGGCTATATAAAGGAGGGCCACATATATTTTGTAAGCAAATATGAAACATTTGAGGAACTTAGTGACTTCTTGACACAGGAATTTGGCTCTATAACCAATTTCCGCCAAAGGTATCTCAGTATGCTCAACGAGTCGTTTTACTCACAATGGAGTGACCTATACGAATTTAATAACGACAATGATGCCATCAAATTCTTGAAAGACAATTACAAATTCATGGCAGTTACTGGCAGAAGCATCGATGAGATTCTACCTCTATATATTGATTTGCTGAAGGCTAAAATAAGAATGACTAAGTCACAGGAATCGCGACTGTCGGATATATTGCGCAAAACGTATGACAATAATGAGCAATATATCTCCGATTTTCTTGCTGGAAGAGAATTTGAGGTATTTGATAAAAAATATCTTCGCTCTGTGTTCTCGCAGGAGGAATCAGACCTGCTGGAATATGCAATTGCTGAAAATAACGCAAAACTGAAGGCTGCATATGACCGTCTTTCATCCGATAACCTAAACATTGATGAAAACGGAAACTATACCACAGACTGCGACCGGCTTAAAATCATCGCCAACAAAGCGCGTGCGTTTGATTAATTCTAAAAACGTTAAAAAAGTTTATACATAGATTACCCGACACACAGAACATTTGATGTAGTGTCGGGTAATCTATGTATAAACTTTTTAAACTTTAAACTCCTAAACTGTAAAAATGAGCGTACTCATTTTTACAGGCGGCGGGCTCCATCCGAGATGATGACGTCGTAGATTTTTGGTTCGTGGCCATATTTGGCAGCGAACTTCTCTTTGGCTGTCGCGATGAAGTGGTCATACTTGTCGTCGGCCACGAGGTTGATAGTGCAGCCGCCAAAACCGCCGCCCATGATACGCGAACCGGTTACGCCACACTCCTTGGCGATGTCATTGAGATAGTCAAGCTCCTCGCACGACACTTCATAATCCTTCGACAGTCCCTCGTGGGTCTCATACATACAACGTCCAACAGTGGCAAGATCACCGCGTCCGAGTGCGTCACACACGTCAAGCACACGTTGCTTCTCTCCGATGACAAACTTGGCACGCATGTAGTCCTCGGCCGAAATGTCGCCTTTAACCGCGTCAAGAGCCTCCATATCGGCGTCGCGGAGTGTCTCGATGCCGAGACGCTTGGCCACACGCTCACACGACTGACGACGCTTGTTGTAGGGCGAATCGACAAGCTCGTGCTTAACCACAGAGTCGACAAGCACCAGCTTGTGGCCGTCGATGCGGAAGGGGAAGTATTCAAACTCGAGCGAGCGGCAGTCGAGACGTATCAGACAGTCCTTCTTGCCGAATACCGATGCAAACTGGTCCATAATGCCGCAGTTCACACCGCAATAGTTGTGCTCGGTCGACTGGCCGATTTTGGCCAGTTCAAACTTCTCGATAGTGTTGCCGTTAAAAAGGTCATTCATCGCAAAAGCAAAGCACGACTCAAGGGCGGCCGATGACGAGAGACCTGCGCCAAGAGGCACATTACCCGCAAACACTGCGTCAAAACCCTTGACTGTACCGCCGCGCTTGATAATCTCGCGACATACGCCAAACACGTAGCGGGCCCACTGCTGCGAGGGGGTGTCCTCCTCGTTGAGACCGAAGTGCGACTCTTCATTGAGGTCGAGCGAGTAGAGGTTGACAATGTCAGAGTCGTTGGGACGGATGTCGGCCATGATTACCTTGTCGATGGCTCCGGGAAATACGAAGCCGCCGTTATAGTCGGTATGCTCACCGATGAGGTTGATACGTCCGGCCGAGGCATAAAGTGTGCCTTCACCTCCGAAGTGCTCCTCAAAGGCTTTTACGATTTTTTCTTTTAACTCCATGGTTGGATGAGATAATAGGTAAGAGATTATATTTTTTAAAACATTTTATCGGGATATACACCATCGGCATGAAGCTGGGCAAACTTCTCGACCACTCCGGGACGGTCGGCGGTATAGGTCACGCCAAACCAGCGGGAATCGGTATCAAGCACCTTGACAGTGGCTTCGCCGTTGTGGATAAGAGTGTCGACACAGAGAGGGATGAAAAACTCAGCCTTGGGTGTGTTGATATCTTTGTCAAGAAATTCCTTGAACTCACGCTCGCTGTAATCGAAGTAGTCGGGAGTGAAACCCCAGAGATTCATCGACACGGGAGTCATGGGGTCGAGGGTCTGCTCTACACCGTTTTCGTCGGTAAACACGATGTCACCGTTGGGAGCATAGCTGATGGCTGTACGCTCCACCACACCGGTGAGATTGCCGTCGTCACCCTTGGAGCATACACCACGTGACACAGAGCCGTTTTCGGTCATGGTGTTGCCTACACGAAATCCTACCATCGAATAGTCACCCTTGCCTTCACGGGGACGCATGAGGTCTTCGGCCATCACACGGAAGGCGTCACGGCCATAGAAGTCGTCGGCATTGATTACGGCAAACGGCTCGTTGATTACCTCCTTGCCCATAAGCACGGCATGATTGGTGCCCCAGGGCTTGGTGCGGTCGGTAGGACAGGTATAGCCCTCGGGGAGCTTGTCGGTAGCCTGAAACACTACCTCGACAGGAATATGTCCTTCATATTTGGAGAGAATCTTCTCGCGGAAATCATTTTCAAAGTCCTTGCGGATTACAAACACTACTTTGCCAAATCCGGCCTGTATGGCATCATAGATTGAATAGTCCATGATGGTCTGTCCCTGAGGACCAAGGGGATCAAGCTGTTTGAGACCTCCGTAACGGCTACCCATACCGGCAGCAAGAACAAAAAGAGTTGGTTTCATATTCTTTTAAATGCGATTTTATTATTGGATTCTTATGGATGACAAGAGAAGCAAAAGCCACAGCTCCCACGCCTCTGTACTCTAATACTCTATACTATATAATCTCACTCAAATTATGAGAATCTGAATACTATCGTCTCGTCATACTCCTGGCCCGGAAGAAGCATGGGCGAAGGAAACGACGGCTTGTTGGGAGCATCTGGAAATCCCTGACACTCTATGGCCACACCGTCATAGTCGTTATACTCGCCGCCCGAGATGCTTTCTGGACATCCTGCGAGCCAGTTGCCGGTGTATATCTGCATGCCGGGCTGTGTTGAGGCCACAGTCATCACACGGCCCGATTTCGGCCCACGCAACTCGGCCACCTCGCGGAGAGTGCCTTTCTCATATCCGTCCACCACCCAGCAATGGTCATAGCCCTTGCCTATGCGGAGTGCCTCAAAGTCAGCCTTGATGTCCTTGCCGATAGGCTTTAACTCCGTAAAGTCCATCGGTGTGCCGACCACGGGAGCAAGCTCGCCGGTCGGTATCTGGGTCTCGTCGGTCGGAAGCCAGCGCGAAGCATTGAGTCTGAGCTCATGGTCGAGCACCGGACCGGCATTCTCGCCGTCGAGGTTGAAATAGGCATGATTGGTGAGATTGATTACAGTCGGGGCGTCGGTCGTGGCACCGAGACGCAGTGTCAGCTCGTTGGCGTCGCTCCAGGTGTACTCGGCCGTCACAATGAGATTGCCAGGATAACCTTCCTCGCCATCCTCGGCGCAATAGACCATCACCACCGAATTGTCGCCAATGGTACGTGCGTCCCATATCTGATTCATGAATCCTTCGGGGCCGCCGTGAAGGGCGTTGGGCCCGTTGTTTATGGCAAGAGTGTATTCCTTGCCTTCGAGTGTGAAATGACCGCGCGCTATACGGTTGGCAAAGCGTCCTGGCACCTTGCCCATACACGGACCGTCGGCTATCCACGACGCCGCGTCCTTATATCCGAGAGCCACGTTGGCCATCTTGCCCGATTTGTCGGGAACTATGACTGATACAATGCCTGCTCCGAGAGTCGAGAGTGTAACGCTCGCACCCGAAGCGTTGGTTATTGTAAAATGAGTAATTGTACCTTTAGGTGAACTAAATGATTTTTCGGTAATAGACATGATGATTATGATGTTTTGGCAAATTTAATCATAAATCATATTGCATACAACCAAAAGTCCGTCAAAAAAGTATAAATTTATGTCTTTTTACCATCTGTTTTTCATCAGAACGAACGCTCTCGACGCGAGGCATCAATGCGAAGCAATATGAACAACAGAAACGTGAAACCCCACAGCGACGAACCTCCATAGCTGAAAAACGGCAACGGAATACCTATGACCGGACACAGACCTATCACCATGCCTATATTGATGGCTATATGGAATATGAAATAGCTGGCCACACAGTAGGCATACACGCGTCCGAACACCGTGGGCTGACGCTCGGCTATCGCGAGCACCCTGAGTATCAATATCACAAACAGAAGCAATACCATCGACGAGCCTACAAAGCCTTCCTCCTCACCTATAGTGCAGAAAATAAAGTCGGTGTGCTGCTCCGGCACGTATTTGAGTTTGGTCTGGGTGCCGTTGAGAAATCCTTTGCCCCACATGCCGCCCGAGCCGACGGCTATCTTGGACTGATTGACGTTGTAACCAACTCCCTGCAGGTCATCCTCTATGCCGAGCGCGACCTTGATACGCATCTGCTGATGCCCCTTGAGCACCGAAGTAAACGTGTAGTTGACCGAAAAGAGAAACGCTACCGACACGATGGCCGCACTAACGGTAATCATGAGCTTGCGAGCCTTGGTCTTGAACATGAGCAGTATGCAATAGACCAGCGCGACACCTATCACCGTAAGAAAAAACACGAGTCCGGGCACTTCGAGTCCGGCTATGGTCAGTCCGGCCGAGAGTGCGCCGCTGCCCACAAACCACAGCAGCACGTTACGTGCCGCTTCGGTCTCCTTACAATAACCGCCGAGCATGGCCACAATCAGCACCATTATCATCATAAACACAGCGGCCTGGCCTGTAGGGATGCCGAGCAGCAATGTATCGGTAAACTTCACCGCCACTACAAAAAACACCACCGCACACAGAGCGGCCAGCAACACCAGTCCGCTCATACCCTCGCGATACAACACGAAGAAGAGCGACATATACACCAGTGCCGAACCGGTCTCGTTCTGACCGAGAATCAATATCACAGGCAAAAATATCACCGTGAGCACCCTCATGTAATTCTGACGTGAAGCATTGAGCGAGAAGTTATAGCTCGAAAACAGTTTGGCAAGACACAGCGCGGTGGCAAACTTGCCAAACTCGGCCGGCTGCAAACTCATCGGGCCCAGCACAAGCCATGAATGCGAGCCCTTGATGTCGGGAGCTATAAAAATCGTAATCATCAGCAACACAAGCAGTCCGACATATATTACATAAGCATAATTCTCATACACGCGCACGTCAATAAGCAGTATCACCATGCCGAGACCGAGCGACAATCCTATCCAACGGAACTGCTTACCCGAAAACTCAGCGAAGCTCAACATGTTGGCGTGGTCAAAGTCATAGCTGGCGGCATATATGCTCACCATGCCGAGAGTCACAAGGATAAGATAGAGTATCACCGTAAACCAGTCGACATATTTGAACACCGAAGCTGTTGTCTCCTTCTCCTGCATTGTCTGTATTGAGGTATGTTGAATGTATGAAAAAAATGAATTTGTAAAATCCCGCCAATTACCAATTACTAATTGAACATCAGTGTTTCTTGGTGCCGGCATACTGTATGGTATTGCTCTGCAGCATACGCTCCTCCAGATGTTTTCGTTCGGGAGGAATATAACCGCGCAGATACTTCTCCATCACGAGCGAGCCGATAGGCACACCGAAAGTGGCACCGAAACCGGCATTTTCCACATAGACCGCTATCGCTATCTTTGGGTCATGATAGGGAGCAAAACCCATAAAAGCCGAGTGGTCGCGGCCGTGAGGATTTTGGGCCGTACCAGTCTTGCCACACACCTCTATGTCAGAAAGATTGGCCACACGACACGTACCGCCTGTGACAGCCATGCGCATGCCCTCGGCAATCTCCTCATACCATCGGCGGTCGATCGACGTGTCATGCCGCTCGAGAAACTCAGCCGGCACTACAGTGTCCTGTATCTCCTTTACGACATGAGGCGTTATGTAATGGCCGCGGTTGGCTATCGTGGCCGACAGATTGGCTATCTGCAAAGGAGTGGCAAGTATCTCACCCTGACCGATGGCGATGGATATGACAGTGGTTGCGCTCCAGTGACCGTCGCCGTAACGCTTGTTGTAAAACTCCACGTTGGGAATAAATCCGCGATACTCACCCGGGAGGTCGATGCCGAGCTTATAGCCGTAGCCCTGTGAAATCATGTGATGCTTCCACACGTCAAACGCCTTGGCCACAGTGCCATACTTGCTCTTCTTGTCAATCATGTTTTTCAGGCCCCAGCAGAAATAGGCGTTACATGACGTCTGCAACGCCGGTTTGAGCGGTAGCGGCGACCCATGGCCGTGACAGCCCACTTTCAGACGGCCCAGCACAAAGCCGTGATAGCACGGATAGGGTGTCGATGGTGAGATGATGCCTTCCTGAAGAAATATCAGGCCCTGCGTAGGTTTGAACGTCGAGCCGGGAGGATATGTGGCCTGGATGGCACGGTTGAGAAGCGGCTTGTCGAGGTCGCGCATCATCTTGTTGTAATTGTTGCCGCGCTCACGCCCTACAAGCAACGAAGGGTCATAGGATGGAGCCGTGACCAGACACAACACTTCGCCCGTTGACGGCTCGATAGCCACAACGGCACCTTTCTTATTGACCATCAGCGACTCGGCATACTGCTGAAGCTCTATATTGAGACTCAGTTTGATATTCTTTCCGGCCACAGCCTCACGGTCAAGCGCACCTTCCTCATATCGGCCCTGTATGCGGCCGAGGGCATCGCGCATCAGCACCTCGGTGCCTTTGACGCCACGCAGAAAACGCTCGTAGGTGTTCTCGACACCTACGTCGCCCATATAGTCGCCGCGGGCATAATAGGGGTCCTTTTCCATGTCGGAGGGGCCCACCTCGCGGATGTTGCCGAGCACATTTGACGCACATTTATAGTTATACTCGCGCAAAATCTTCTTCTGGATATAGAATCCGGGGAAACGATACAGCTTCTCTTGCAAACGCCCATACTCCTCGGCCGAAAGATGCGACAGGAGTTTCTGAGGCGAATAAGGCGACCATCCGGGATTGCGACGCCTGTCACGCATATCCTCCATGCGCTTCACGAGGTCCTCGGGAGTGATGTTGACGGCACGGCAAAAGTCGAGCGTATCGAAATCCTTGATGTCGCGCGGGATAATCATCACATCATAAGCCGGCTGGTTATATACTACAAGACGTCCGTCACGGTCATAGATTATGCCACGCGACGGATAGACGGCCTTGCGCAGAAAAGCGTTGGAGTCGGCCGAGTCCTTGTATTTGTCCTCCATCACCTGGAGGTTGAAGAGGCGTATCACATATATTATAGCAATTATAACTATGAATCCGCCTATGACATATTGCCGTTTGGCCAGGTTATAGTCTTTTCTCACTTCTTGGAGTCATTATCGAGTCGATGCCGAGCATCAGAAACATTGACAGCAGTGTACTGAATATGATGCGCAACACAAGCTGGAGAGGATTGAAAAAGGTAAATGCTTCGATAAGAAATATCAGCGTACAGTAGATGAGCGTCATCGTCAGAAGATATTTCATGAAGACAGCGGTACCGAGCGAGAGCATCGATGGCTCTGGACGTGTCAGATCCTCCTCACGGGGCACATAGAGTCTCAACACCGGACGCTTGAGCATGGCGAGCATCGTACAGGCGATGGCGTTCATGCCATAGGTGTCGGAAAACACGTCGACCACCAGACCGAGAAAAAATCCCACAGTGAGTGTCCAGTTGAGCGATAGCGTGATGGGCAGGCGCATGATAAGATAGATAAATACCATGGGCACCGCCACATTGAACAGGCAGATGTGATTGAACACTATCACCTGTGCGAGCACCAGTATGAGTCCGAGTAATATGAATTGCAGCGTGGTCTTGCTCATCGTGTGACGTTAGTTGACATTCTTGACTTCGAGTTCCTTCTCGACGGTGGCAAGCTCGTCGCGCATGTTGTCGCGGATAACGCGCACGGTCGAGAGGGTTGAAAAATCGGTAAACAGTTTGACACGCAACGTATAGAAATTATCCTCCATGTCGCGCGAACTCGACACTATGGTGCCGACCGGCACACCTTCGGGAAAGGCCGAAGAGTAGCCGCTGGTGACGATAGTGTCGCCCGGCATGAACTCGGAGTGCTTGGGCAGCTCTTCGAGTATGACCTCGGTGGGATCTTTGCCGTCCCATACGAGCGAACCCACCTGATTGTGACCCTTGACCTTGCATGCCAGACGCAGATATGGATTAAGCACCGATATGAGTCGCGCCGTATGGTCGCCCACCACGTTCACTATGCCCACGATGCCGTTCTGATCCATTACACCCATCTCAGGCTCCACTCCGTCGAGACGTCCTTTCTCGATGGTGATGTAATTGTGGGCATGATTGATGGAGTTGTTGATTACGTGGGCTATGATGAAATGATAGCGCGACAGGGCCGAGTCGACACTCATGGTGTCGGCATAGAGCCGACTGCTGTAATCGTCTATGACCTTGTTGAGACGATACACCTCAAGCTCAAGGTCGGAGTTACGACGTTGCAGATCCTCGTTTATCTCTTTGAGAGAAAAATAGGATGTGACACTGTTGGATGCCTTGTAAAGCCCCGATGACACTTCGTTGGCCGACGTCAGATACACATGATGCTGAAACGGATTGCCCGAAAAGAGCAACACACTTCCGGCTATCAGATATATGACGAACAGAAACCACGAACTGTATCGCACAAAAAATTTCAGCAGTTCGCTCACTTGTCTGTCTTTATTGTATGTGTGTCACACCACACTCCCGACGCCGCTTGCCTCTCTGAGACACAATGCATCAAAAATGTCAGCTTGCAGGAGGCTTGCATAATTGCATCCGTTGACGTGGGTCATCACGGAGCCCCATTCTGCAGACTGACATTTTGACACACGCTCTGTCCGAGGCTCACGCCTCAGGCGCGTAGTGCAGATATGTTATCGGATGAGGAATGAGAATGTCTCTATGTTTTTGAGAGCCACACCGGTACCCTTGGCCACCGCGAGAAGGGGATCCTCGGCGATATGGAACTGAATGCCTATCTTGTCGGTAAGACGCTTGTCGAGACCGCGGAGCATGGCACCGCCGCCGGCAAGGAATATGCCGTTCATCACGATGTCGGAGTAGAGTTCCGGGGGAGTCTCGTCAAGGGCCTGAAGCACGGCAGCCTCGATGCGCGAGATTGACTTCTCGATACAGTGAGAGATTTCCTGATAGCTCACGGGCACCTCCATGGGGAGTGCGGTCATCTTGTTGGGACCGTGTACGATGAAGTCCTCGGGCGGGTTTTCAAGCTCGGTGAGGGCCGAACCGACATTGATTTTGATCTGCTCGGCTGTACGCTCGCCCACCTTGACATTGTGCACGCGGCTCATGTGTTCCATGATGTCGTCGGTAAGGTCGTCGCCGGCCACCTGGATGCTCTTGTTTGACACGATGCCACCCAGTGAGATTACAGCAATCTCAGTGGTACCGCCGCCTATGTCGACAATCATGTTGCCCTGCGGGGCGAGCACGTCGATACCGATACCGAGGGCTGCTGCCATCGGTTCATATATCATATAGACGTCACGTCCGCCGGCATGCTCCGACGAGTCGCGCACAGCGCGTATCTCGACCTCGGTAGAGCCCGAGGGAATACCCACCACCATCTTCATGGAGGGGGAGAACCAGTTGCTCTTGGAACTGGCCTTCTTAATAAGGCCGCGTATCATCATCTCGGCGGCATTGAAGTTGGCTATCACACCCTTGCGGAGCGGACGGATGGTCTCAATGCCGTCGTTTTCCTTGCCCTGCATGAGCTTGGCCTCACGACCGACGGCTATGAGCTTGCCGGTGCGCTTCTCCAAGGCTACGATCGAAGGCTCGTCAATGACGATCTTGTCGTTGTGTATGATGATAGTATTGGCGGTACCAAGGTCAATAGCTATCTCTTTAGTGAATGAAAAAAGTCCCATTTAATATATTAATGTGTTTTTAGGAGGAGGATTAGTGCTTGAAGTGGCGAAATCCAGTGGTGACCATGGCCATGTCGTGGGCGTCGCAGTAAGCTACGCTCTCGGCATCACGGATGGAACCTCCGGGGTGTATCACAGATGTGATACCGGCCTCGCCGGCTATCTCCACACAGTCGGGGAAGGGGAAGAAGGCGTCGGAAGCCATGACTGCTCCGTTGAGGTCGTGGCCAAACGAGCGTGCTTTCTCGATAGCCTGCTTGAGCGCGTCGACACGTGAGGTCTGGCCTACGCCGCTGGCAAGGAGCATACCGTCTTTGGCAAGAACAATGGCGTTGCTCTTGGAGTTCTTGACAATCTTGTTGGCAAACAGGAGGTCGGCCACCTGAGCGGGGCTGACTGCCTTGGCTGTCACCTGCTTGAGCTCTTCGGGTGTCTCTATCTTGAGGTCACGGTCCTGTACAAGCGCGCCGTTGAGGCATGAACGGAACTGACGGGTGGTGGCGAGGGGTGACTTCTGAACGAGAATAATGCGGTTCTTTTTCTGCTTGAGTATCTCGAGAGCTTCGGATGTGTAGGCCGGGGCGATGATTACCTCAAAGAATATCTTGTTGATTTCCTCGGCTGCATCGGCCTCGACTGTGCCATTGGTGATGAGCACACCGCCAAACGCGCTTACAGGGTCACCGGCAAGTGCGTCCTTCCAGGCTTCAGCTATCGTGGCGCGTGTGGCCAGGCCGCAAGCGTTGTTGTGCTTGAGCACTGCGAAGGTCGGATCGGTAAACTCTGAGATGAGGCTGACGGCCGCATCGATGTCAAGGAGGTTGTTGTAGGAAATTTCCTTGCCGTGAAGCTGCTCGAACATGGCGTCGAAATCGCCGTAGAAGGTACCCTTCTGGTGGGGATTCTCACCATAGCGCATCGCCTTGGAGTCGTCAAAAGCTATGCGAAGTTCCTCTACAGGGGCAATGGGGCTTTCGACGGGGGTTGATGCGAAATAGTTGAAGATGTCGGTGTCATAGCCCGACGACACGGCAAAAGCCTGTCCGGCAAACCAACGACGCTCCTCGAGCGATGACTCCGCGCCGTTGCGCTTGAGCATCTCGGCCAGGGGAGCATACTGGGCCTTGGAAGCCACGATGACCACATCTTTATAATTCTTGGCAGCTCCGCGTATGAGCGAGATGCCGCCTATGTCGATCTTCTCGATGATGTCGGCTTCGGGCGCGCCTGAAGCCACTGTCGCGCTGAAGGGATAGAGGTCTACAATCACCAGGTCAATCTCCGGGATCTCATACTGAGCTATCTGAGCGCGGTCACCCTCATTATCGCGACGGTTAAGGATGCCTCCGAACACTTTGGGGTGAAGTGTCTTCACACGACCTCCGAGAATGGAGGGATAGCCGGTGAGGTCTTCCACTGCCTGACAGGGGTAGCCGAGTCCTTCGATGAAGGAGCGGGTGCCGCCGGTCGAGAGGAATGTCACACCGTTCTGGTGGAGGAGCGAAAGGATTTCTTCAAGCCCGTCCTTATAAAATACGGATACGAGCGCGGTCTTGATACGTTTATTATCTGACATGAGGGTAGCTATTGGATTTTTTCAGAGTGCAAAGTTAGCGATTTTTAATCACTAAATGAAGAATGATATTCAAGTTTTAAGAAACTTTTTTATACACCTTTTCATCCGCTTTTTCACAGGCTTCCTATCACGAGGAAGGTCAGGCCTATGAGCAGCATGGTCAGGTCAATCAGTTTGAGCCGGATATTTTTCTCATGCAGTGCTATCACGCCATAGAAAAACGACACTATCACACTGCCGCGTCTTATCATTGACACGACGGCTATCATCGACCCGTCGAGCGACAGCGAATAGAAGTAGGCGATGTCGGCCACGGTCAGGAACACCGATATGAGCGGAATGGACCACCGCCAGCGCAAAGGGGTGGTGACACGGGTGACCTTCATGATCACACCCAGCGTCACGCCCATTATCACAAGCTGATAGAGCGAATACCAGGCCTGAACTTCAAGAGGCTCGAAGCGTGTGAGCAGATACTTGTCATAGAGCGCGCTGACAGCTCCAAGCGCGGTGGCTCCGATGGCCATCCACACCCAGCGGCTGCTTTTGAGCGAAAATCCTTCGCGCCCTCCGACACGACTGATAAAGAACAGCGACCAGAAGCCGATGAGCACACCGGCCCACTGCCAGAGATTGAGACGCTCGCCGAATATGATCAGCGCGCCCACAAGCACCAGCACCGGACGCGAAGCGTTGACCGGCCCGGCGATGGTCAGAGGCAGATGCTTGATGCTCGCATAGCCGAGCAGCCATGAGGCGAGCACTATGCCCGACTTGACGAGAATGAAGCCGTGACCGGCAAGCGTGCCGCCAAGCCCGTAATTGCCGTGCATAAGCCCGACGATAATCACAGGTAGCATGAACAGCGCGCCAAACAGGGTGTTGAGAAACAGCACTCCGAGCACATTGTTGCCGTTGACCGACAACTTCTTCATCACGTCATAGAATCCAAGACACAGAGCCGAGACTGTAGCGAGAAGTACCCACATTGCTATTTTTCGGTTTTAAGAGGGTGTTTTAAGCCATAGTAGTGCGCGAGCCTTCCACGGGTGCAAGATTGTTGGCCATGACCACGGCTTTGGTGATGTGGTCACATATGTGGTCGGGGCCAAGAAGCTTGTCGATACCGGCGTTGACCAGTGAGTGACGTACATTGTCCTGAACGCCCGAAAGCACTACATGTATGCCCTCCTCATACGACGACTTGATGAGTATCTCGAGATTGTGTATGCCGGTCGAGTCGATAAAAGGCACCCTGCGCATGCGTATGATACGCACTTTGGGCTTGCGGCCGAGGGTCGTGCGCATCATTTCGTCAAACTTGGTGGCGACTCCGAAGAAGAACGGTCCGTCTATCTCATAGATTTCAACACCGGGGTTGACGTTGAGCACCTCGTGGACGGTCGACTCCGAACCCTCGGCTATGTCGAGCTGCTCGGAATACACCTTGATTTCCGTATTTTCCATCACACGGCGCAGGAAGAGGATGACTGCAAGCAGCAGACCCATCTCTATTGCGATGGTGAGGTCAAATATCACAGTAAGCAGGAATGTCACCGCCAACACCGAAATGTCGCTCTTTGGATTGTGAAGCAGAGCACGGATTGTGCGCCATCCGCTCATGTTGTAGGCCACGACTATAAGTACGGCGGCCAGACACGACATGGGCACAAGATTGATGAGCGGCATCATGAAGAGGAATATAAGGAACAGCACCACAGCATGAACAATACCAGCCACAGGAGTGCGGCCGCCATTGGTGATATTGGTCATGGTGCGGGCGATGGCTCCTGTGACGGGGATACCGCCGAAAAAGGGTACCACAATGTTGGCCATACCCTGGCCGATAAGCTCGGTGTTGGAGTTGGTCTTGGAGCCTGTCACACCATCGGCCACCGTGGCCGAGAGAAGACTCTCGATAGCTCCGAGGATGGCTATAGTGAAGGCCGAAGGGAGCAGACGGTTGATTGTAGCCATGTTGAGTTCAAAGCCGTGGGGTTGGGGTATGTCAGTGGCAAGTTCGCCGAAACGGTCACCGATAGTCTCGACATGCACGCCAGGAAGCAGCGACACCACAGCCGTCACAATGATGATGGCGAGCAGCGCGCCGGGCAGACGGCGCGACACCATGGGGGTCACAATGATGATGAGCAGCGACACGAGTCCGACTATCAGAGTCGTGAGGTCGATGGAGCCAAGATTGGTCAGATATACACCCCACTTGGGCAGAAACTCGCTCGGCACCTGCTTGAGACCGAGTCCGAGAAAGTCATTGATCTGGGTGGAGAATATGGTGAGGGCGATACCTGCGGTGAAACCGACAACAATGGGATAAGGGATAAACTTAATGACTGTGCCCAGACGGAATACACCAAGGGCCACGAGTATGAGTCCGGCCATGAAGGTGGCCACAGCAAGCCCTTCGAGACCGAAATTGGCTATAATATTATAGACAATCACAATGAACGCACCGGTCGGGCCGCCTATCTGCACCGAGCATCCGCCGGCTGCCGACACGATGAAACCGCCTATTATGGCGGTGATGAGGCCTACCGTGGGATTAACACCGCTGGCAATACCAAAGGCGATGGCGAGCGGCAATGCCACGATGCCAACTACGATACCGGCCACAAGGTCGGTCTTGAATTTCTCAAACGAATAGTGACTCAAGGCGGAAATCAATTTCGGCCTGAAGTCCAACGGACCTGTTAAATTCATCTTTACAGTTTTTTTAATTCCGGCAATACAGCTTCAGCCGGATGATGCAATCTTTTCTACTGATTATATTTTGGAGGTGCAAAATTACATAAAAAAACTTAACCAACCACAAAAAACATAAATAAAAGCACTTTACACCCGCACATGGCAAAATAACGGCTGGAGAAGTCTTGCAAAATTCACATTAATTTGTTAATTTTGACGTGAAATGTTAAAATCAAATTTAAACATTTTGTTAATTTTTTACAACAATTACATTTCCCGGTTGTTAACACTATAAACAAATCGCCTCTTGGACAACACATGTCGGTGTCAACGAGAGGGATGTACGCCTCACAACAAGATATGAAAAAATCTACAATCTGGTTTCTGACAATAATTATGGCACTCACCTTCATGGGATTGCTCTATGTGCAGATAATGTACATGAACAACATGAAGAAGATGCGTGACGACCAGTTCGCCGAAGGGGTGAAGCGGTCGCTCTATGCCGTAAGCACACGTCTGGAGCAGGATGAGGCCAAATATTATCTCGAAGAAGACATCGCATCGCTTGAGACCGACCTCTATCCGAGAGTCAACTCCGACGGCTCGGTAGGCATCAACAATAAATTCACGACCTCCGAAGGCATAAACTATGACCTATCGCTCAAGATGCACGTTGACCGCAGAGCCGTATCACCCTCGATGCGCGAGATGCTGCGCGGCAAATATCTCTACCAGAAAGGATTGCTTGACGAAGTCATACTCTCCATCATCAACGAGTCAAGCGACCGCCCCATAACCGAACGCGCCGACTCGGCCGAAGTGGCCCGCTATCTGCGCTCAGAGCTTGACAACAACGGGCTCACGATGCCGTTTGAGTTTGCCGTAGTCAACCGTGTGGGAGCCTACGTGTACAAGTCGGCAGAATTCCGCCCTTCGGTCAAGGACGACTCAGGCATGTTTGTCCAGACTCTCTTTCCCAACGACCCCAAAAACAAGATGTATTACCTCAAAGTCTATTTCCCTACCAAGAGCGATTACATCTTCGACTCCATACGTTTCATGATACCGTCGTTTATCTTCACGTTCATCCTGCTTGTGACATTCCTCTGCACCATCATTCTCGCATTCCGCCAGAAGAAACTCACCGAGATGAAAAACGACTTTATCAACAACATGACCCACGAATTCAAGACCCCCATCTCGACAATATCGCTGGCCGCACAGATGCTCAACGACAATGCCGTACTCAAGTCGCCCAACATGCTCGGACACATCTCTACAGTCATCAACGACGAGACCAAACGCCTGCGCTTCCAGGTAGAGAAAGTGCTCCAGATGTCAATGTTTGACCGTCAGAAGGCCACCCTCCGTCTCCAGAATCTCGACGCCAACCAGGTGATAGCCAGCATCACATCGACCTTCAAACTCAAAGCCGAGAAATATGGCGGACGCATCGACACGGTACTCAACGCACAGGAGTCGACCGTCAATGTTGACGAGATGCACTTTACCAACGTAATATTCAACCTTCTCGACAACGCCGTAAAATATCGTCGCGAGGACACTCCGCTGCTGCTCACAGTGAGCACACGCAACGTAAAGATGCATGGCGAGGAAAAATTCCAGGTCATCGTGAGTGACAACGGCATAGGCATGCGTCGCGAAGACCTCAAAAAGATATTCGAGAAATTCTATCGCGTGTCGACCGGCAACCGCCATGACGTCAAAGGCTTCGGCCTTGGTCTGGCATATGTCAAAAAGATGGTTGGCGAGCTGGGCGGCGAAATCAACGTCGAAAGTGAAATCAATGTAGGAACAAAATTTATAATAACTCTACCAATAACTCAAAATTAAGAAATTATGGAAGATCGTTTGCGCATATTGCTCTGCGAGGATGACGAAAACCTTGGCATGCTGCTCAGGGAATACCTCCAGGCCAAAGGTCTTAACGCCGACCTTTTTCCCGATGGAGAAAGCGGATATAAAGCTTTCCTCAAGGGCAAATACGATCTGTGCGTGCTTGACGTGATGATGCCCAAGAAAGACGGATTTGCTCTGGCACAGGAGATACGTACAGTCAACTCTGAAGTACCCATCATCTTCCTCACCGCCAAGTCACTCAAAGAAGACATCCTCGAGGGCTTCAAAATCGGTGCGGACGACTATATCACCAAACCTTTCTCCATGGAGGAACTTGTGTTTCGCATCGAGGCCATCCTGCGCCGCGTCAAGGGCAAGAAGGGCAAGGAGATTACAATGTATAAGATAGGCAAGTTTACCTTCGACACCCAGAAGCAAGTTCTTCTTATCGACGACAAGGTGACCAAGCTCACTACCAAGGAGTCGGAACTGCTCAGCCTTCTCTGCGCACATGTCAACGAGATACTCGAGCGCAACTTCGCCCTCAAGACCATCTGGATTGACGACAATTACTTCAACGCCCGTTCCATGGACGTCTACATCACCAAGCTGCGCAAGCATCTCAAGGATGACCCGTCCATCGAAATCATCAACATCCACGGCAAGGGCTACAAGCTCATCGCTCCGGATGTAGAAGCCGGCGCATAGACAACAGCCAAAATCACGACACCTGCTACCGTCCTGGCGCAAAGCCTACCGACGATAGCAGGTGTCGTATTTTATGTTGGTATTTAGAGGTTGCTTCATGAAAAATATCAAACCATCCTATAACACCCCCGCCATCTGACATATCAGTCAAGCACAAGGATGAAAAAAAACATTCCGGCCCGGTGGCTTGATGCCATCGGGCCGGAAAGGTTTTAGTATATGTCAGGGATTAGATGCCCTGGAGCTTGAACTGGATGGGGAGTGTGTACCACACGTTCACTGCGTGACCGTTCATCTTACCGGGGACAAACTTGGGAAGTGACTTAACCACGCGGACAGCCTCTTTGTCGAGGTCAGGGTCCTTACCGCGGACAACTTTCACTTCGCCTACAGCACCTGTCTTGGTTACGACGAACTGTACAACCACACGACCCTGGATATTGTTTTCCTGAGCCATGGCCGGATAGCGTATGTGCTCCGAAACATATTTGAGAAGTGCAGCCTCACCACCGGGGAACTGGGGCTTCTGCTCTACGACGTCAAATACGCGGTTGTCATCTACAGGTTCGGGCGACTTCTCTTCCACGATGATTTCCTCCTTGTGCTCACGGACCACATTAAGGTCGTCGGTACCCTTGTCAAAGTCAGTTGTACCTACGGCAGTCTCGGTGTCCTTAAGCTCATCCTGGCTCTTGATTTCATCCTGGACTTCTTCGTCACGGACGATCGCAAGCTCGGTAGCCTTCACAGTGTTGAGGATTTCTTCGGGGAGAGCCTCGGGCTGCTGCTCCTCAACGCGCTGCTGTTCGGGTTCATCCTCGGGTTCGGGTTCTTCCTGCTCTTCGGTCGAGTAGTCAATGAGAGCCTGCTCGATCTGGTCATCGGGACGGTCCTCAGCCTTCTGCATCACAGTGTTGGCGAGGAGCCCCAGAAGGGCCACTACAAGAAGTACGATAAGGATAACGAGCATAGCGCGGTTGTGACGCTTGGCTGAGGCCTTACGGAGAGTATACGCTCCAAATTCTTTATTTTTTCCTTCAAATATAAGGTCAATCCATTCTGATGATGAAAGATCTACATCTTTTGCCATATTTCGTAAGAGATTTTTCGGGTTAATATATATCTGTCATCAACGGATTAGTTCTTAGGATTCTTCTTAAGGTAGTCAAGAATCAGCACTGAGTCAGTCTTGTTGATGTTGTCAATCTGATAGCGAGATATCTGATTGATCTGCATCTCGTCAAGAGCTGAAATCAGGCTTTCCCAGGAAGCTTCGGGAGCGGCCTTGATAATGACCACAGGGCGGGTGAGCGTCGAGTCGTTACGGATCTGACGGGCGTGGGCCTGGTAGATAGAGTCGTTGGCAGCGGAATTGCCGGGGGCAAATTCCTTATTGCGCCAGCGCGCCTTCTCTACCTCGATCTTGTCAAGAACAAGTTTGTTGCGGTCATGAAGGATTTTACGGATACCCTGCTGGATTTTACCGTCATTGCCTATGAACTGCTCGGCTTTGAGCTTGTTGTTGTCGATGAGGCCGTCACCGTCGGTGTCGGCGATCTCGGGCATACCTTCATAGAAATATACGGTGTTCATGGGACGTCCGGCGTCGTCTTTCTTGACTTCGCCATTGTCATTGCGGTCGGTCGTAAGGATGAGCGTGATTGCTTCAGATTCTTTAGCTTTGTTCATCTCCTGCTGTTCCACCTTTTCGTTCGAGGGGAGCGAAATGGTGAGTGTCTGAGACTTAATCATAGTGGTACAAAGCATGAAGAATGTAATCAGAAGCATGTTCATGTCCACCATGGGGGTGAAGTCCACATGGATCGACATTTTCTTCTGGGCGCCTTTTTTCTTTTTGCCGCCCTTGTCTGATTGTTCGATTTGTGCCATGGTGTGATTATTCTTGCTCAGTTTTTAATGCGGTCATGATGCTGAAGCGGTTCATCTTGAGCGACTGAAGGTTGTCAAGGACATCATGAACTACGTCATAGGGGGTGTCCTTGTCGGCCTTTACGGCGATACCTTCGCCCTTCTTCATTGCTTTCTGAAGGTTGTCATTGCCAGAGTTATAGATGGCGCGCATCCAGATTTGGAACTCGTTAAGGTGCTCCATGTCCTTGTTTTCAGCGATGGGTATACCCACGCCTTTCTGGGTCAGGTCAGCGATATACTTGTCCTGATCGGCCTGAGACATGGCGAGGAACTGGTGAAGGACTTGGAAAGGTACTCCAAACATATTGATTTTGGAGAAAGCCTCACGATCCTGTGCTGTAAGCTGAATAGCCTTTGAGGGATTCTGCTTGTTATAGAGCGTTACTGCTTCATCGAGGATGGTCTTGCGAAGAGCCTCGGTTCCCCATGTGTCTTTGGTTTCGGCATCAGCGTCACCGGCAATGGAGATGAAGACTTTTCCTTCGGGGCTCACGAGTATCGACGCCAGGTTGGCGGTCGGCACTTTCTGCTCCGACACAGAAGAAGGCGTCAGTACGGTGACGGGTTCTTTCTGAAGGAAGGTCGATGTCAACATGAAGAAAGTAAGCAAGAGCACAGTCACGTCGCTCATCGCGGTCATGTCGATGAGGGTGCTTTTTCTCTTAATTTTTACTTTTCCCATATTACGTTATCGGTTGAAGAGTGTTTTTGGTGTTATTTAAGAATTATCTTCTTGATAATGTAATGTGGAATTAGTGTGTAGCGGCAAATGTCTGCACGATTGAGAAGCCGATCTCGTCAATAGCGTAGGTCAGGTTGTCAATCTTGTTTGTGTAGAAGTTGTAAGAGATTACAGCGAATGCACCGGTTGCGATACCGAAGGCGGTGTTGATAAGAGCCTCAGAGATACCGGTAGAGAGCTCAGTTGAGTCAGGTGCACCTGAAGCGGCGAGAGCCTGGAACGATTTGATCATACCGATTACAGTACCGAGAAGACCAACGAGAGTACCGAGAGTTGTGAGGGTAGCTACGATGGGGAGGTTCTGCTGAAGAGCGGGCATCTCAAGTGCGGTAGCTTCCTCTACAGTCTTCTGGAGGTTGGTGATCTTCTGCTCTTTGGTGAGAACAGTGTTCTTGTCCATTTCCTCATATGAATTGAGAGCTGCGGCTACGATAGCGGCTACTGACCCCTTCTGGTTCTTGCAGAGATTCTTGGCGGCCTGGATGTCATTGGCAGCGAGAGCCTTCTTTACACCGGCTACAAACTTCTCGATTGAGCCTTTGCCCTTAGCTGAAGAGAGGGCGATCCAACGCTCTACAGAGAGAACGATTACGGTAAGGAAGAGGGTCTGGAGGATAGGTACGATAAATCCGCCCTTGTAGATGGTGCCCCAGAGGTCGATGGGGTGGCCTTCCTCAAAGTGCGACTCGTGGCCGAACCAGAACATGAAAAGGAGTACTGCTACTACGAAGCATGCGAGGATAACCAGGAATGCATTCTTGATACCGGCAACATTGCTGCCTTCTTTTTTTGCAGCCTGCTTGGCTACGGTGGGCTTTTGAGCTTCCATAATTTGTTTTAACTGTTTTTGTTTTGGTTTATTAGTTTGATGTTATTAGTTTTGATGATTTCGTCTTGGACATTGCCTTTCCACACTGCTGACGCTATCGAGCAATACGACAAAGCCACGGCCGGGATGTGGTTGGTGGCGCGGCCGCGATTGTTGACTCGGACGTAATGGGGGCCATGTGTGCGGTGTGGGTGGCAGTCAATTTAAGGATTAGATATTGATAGTTTAAAAAATTGATTACACTGTCGCTGCATGCTCGCAATCGGGCGTAGCAGAGAAACGATATGCAAATTTAAAATGAAATTTCCGTGTATGCAAACGTTTTATCCGTTTTTTTAGGCACGTAGCATTTATTTTTACCAGTAAAAGGCAAGGATGTATCATTTTGACTCATTTTTCGCGTTTTTCACTTAAGAAATGAAAAAATATTTAAAATTAATTTATTACCTTTGCCACTTCTAAGGTAAAGATTAAGTAAAGTTCGTCCATGTCTTGTTTGGTAAATTCACAGCTATATGCCCTAAGCCGGCAATATTATAGGATGAGCTGACATCTGACAACATCTGACGGTACAAAAATTTTTTATTATTTAAATAAATGAGAAGGACAATCAACCTCAAGAAAGGACTCAACATGCGTCTTGAGGGCTCGCTCGGCGACACTGCTGTCACCGAGACAATCATGCCCGACAGGATAGCCATAGTCCCTGACGATTTCCCCGGTTTCCTCCCCAAGCTCGATGTCAAGGAGGGCGACGAGGTGAGCCTCGGCACCCCCCTTATGCACGACAAGAATGACACTGCCATATGTCTCGTCACTCCGGTGACCGGCATTGTCGAGAGCATTGTCAGAGGGCCGCGCCGCAAGATTGAACGTGTAGTCATCAAAACCTCACCCCAAGCAGCTGTCCCCCACCCCGCTCCGGTCACCGACCGCTCGGAAGAGTCAGTGCGCTCCGCACTCAAAGCCTCGGGACTCTGGGCCATGATGCGTCGCCGCCCCTACGACATCATTCCGCAGCCGTCCGACACTCCGCGCGACATCTTCGTCACCGCCATGGACACCGCTCCGCTTGCCCTTAATCTCGAGCAGATGGTCAGCGGAATGGAGGCTTACATCACCGCCGGAGTCGAGGCTCTCGGCTCGCTCACCAAGGGTAATATATATATATGTGTAGCCAAGGGGAGCGGGATGCCCGACATCAAGGGAGCCGAGATAGTCGAGCTGCCAATGCTCCACCCCGCCGGCAACACAGGTGTGCAGATAGCCAACATCGCCCCCGTCAACAAAGGCGAGACCGTGTGGACGCTCGACATCGTGACCCTTGCCCGGATTGGCCGTCTCATGAGCGATGGCCGGGTGGACTATAGCGTGAAAGTAGCCGTGACAGGCAGCGAGGTACAAAATCCCCGTGTGGTGAGCACACTGCCGGGCGCACCGCTCGAAAGTCTGCTCAAAGGCAATGTCAAAGCCGACGGACGCAATCACCGCATCATCTCGGGCAACGTGCTCACAGGCACCCCCGAAGGCACGGACGGCTATCTGCGTTACCCCTACCGTCAGGTGACGGTAATCCCCGAGGGCGACGATGCCGACGAGTTTATGGGCTGGGCTTCTCTGAGCCCCTCCAAGATGAGCGAGAGCCGCTCGTTTCTCGGACGTTTCCTTGGCCGACGCTTCAATCCAGATGCACGCCTCCAGGGCGGACGCCGAGCCATGATCATGTCGGGCATCTATGACGACTATGTGCCCATGGACATCGTGCCCGAATATCTTATCAAAGCCATCCTTGCCCGCGACATCGACCGCATGGAGGCTCTCGGCATCTATGAAGTGGCCCCCGAGGACTTCGCCCTTGCCGAATATGCCGACCCATCGAAGCTCGAGCTCCAGCGCATAGTGCGTGAAGGTCTCGACTACATGCGCAGCGAAGTATAGCTTTATAACCCCACATCAACCACCAGTTTAAAATGAAAGTTTTAAGAAATTATCTTAACCGCATAAAGCCCAACTTTGAGCCCGGGGGCAAGCTGCAAAGCATGCAAAGCGTCTTTGACGGCTTCGAGACTTTTCTCTATACCCCCAACACCACATCGCGTGCCGGAGCGGTCAATGTGCATGACAGTCTCGACTCCAAGCGCATAATGATTATCGTGGTGCTCGCCCTGATGCCGTGTCTGCTATTTGGCATGTACAACACCGGCTATCAGAACTGGCTCGCCGCCGGAGCCACCGAGTTTCCATTCTGGGAGCTCATGGCCTATGGATTTCTGGCCGTCCTGCCCCGCATCCTCGTAGCCTATGTAGTAGGTCTCGGCATAGAGTTTGCCGTAGCCCAGTATCGCCACGAGGAGATACAGGAGGGCTTTCTCGTCACTGGCATCCTCATCCCCCTCATCTGTCCCGTCGAGACCCCGCTGTGGATGCTAGCCGTAGCCACCGCCTTCTCGGTGATATTTGTCAAGGAAGTGTTTGGAGGCACAGGCTACAACGTGTTTAACGTCGCACTCGTCACACGCGCCTTTCTCTTCTTCGCCTATCCGGCCCAGATGAGCGGTGACAAAGTGTTTGTAAGCACCGGTTCCATCCTCGGTCTCGGCCACGACCTGCCCGACGGATTCACAGGAGCCACCCCCCTCGGCCAGATAGCATCCTTTGCCGGCGACAAACTCGAACTGCTCAATCTGCGCGGCGACGTCATCTCGGCATGGGACGCCTTCATAGGACTCATCCCCGGCTCCTTTGGCGAGACATCCACACTGTGTATACTCATCGGAGCGGCCCTGCTCCTCTTCACAGGCATAGCCTCGTGGCGCATCATGCTCAGCGTAATCATCGGCGGACTGCTGATGGGATGGATAGCCAACCTGTTTCAGACACCGACCTATCCGGCCTCGTTCCTCTCGCCGGTCGACCAGTTGCTCTACGGAGGTTTTGCCTTCGCGGCAGTCTTCATGGCCACCGACCCGGTGACAGCCGCACGCACCGGCACAGGCAAATACATCTACGGTCTGCTCGTAGGCATAGTCGCAGTACTCATACGCACCTACAACAACGGTTATCCCGAGGGAGCCATGCTCGCCGTGCTTCTGGCCAACGCCCTCGCGCCGCTCATCGACTATTGTGTGGTTCAGACCAACGTATCGCGCCGCATGCGCCGTCTCAAGACCAGAGCCTAATTTAATGTGCATTACTTTCAACGAATATGAATAAGCAAAGCAATACATACACTATCATCTACATCATCGTGCTCGTAGTGCTCGTAGGCACGGCTCTGGCAGCGACATCGCTCGCGCTCAAGGACCGTCAGCAGGAGAATATCGATGCCGACAAGATGAATCAGATACTTGCCGCCGCCCTCATCACTCCGGCCGACGGACAGACGGTGAGCGACTTCAACACCTACATCACCGACCAGTATGTGGTCGATGCAGCCGGACAGCGCATCGACGGCGTGAAGGCGTTTGACGTCAATGTAGCCAACCAGAGCAAACTACCGGCCGACCGCCGCGAGCTCCCCGTCTATGTATGCACCACAGCCGACGGCGCAAAAAAATACATACTCCCCGTCTACGGTGCCGGCCTCTGGGGCCCAATCTGGGGATATGTGGCTTTTGACGCCAACGGCTCTACAATCTACGGTGCATACTTCGCCCATCAGGGCGAGACTCCCGGACTCGGAGCCGAAATCGAAAAACCGGCTTTCAGCGACCAGTTCAAGGGCAAAAACGTAATCAAGGACGGACGCTTCCGCCCCATAGCCGTAGTAAAGGCCGGCCAGCAGCCTCTCGACGGCGAGGATTATGTGGACGGCATCTCGGGCGGCACCATCACCTCCAAAGGGGTCGGCTCGATGCTCGACAACTGTCTGGTGCCCTACCGCAAGTTTCTACAATCTCTTTCCGAGACCACCGATCTCTAAAACTGACACGATTCAAATCCATAACTTATGGCTGAAAAAATCAAGAATACCGACGTGCTCTTCAATCCCCTCTCGAAGAACAATCCCGTCGTTGTGCAGGTGCTCGGCATCTGCTCGGTACTTGCCGTCACCGCCAAACTCGAGCCCGCCATCGTGATGGGCATCTCGGTTATAGCCGTGCTGGCCTTTGCCAACGTGATAATATCGCTCATACGCAACACCATCCCCACCAATATCCGCATCATTGTGCAGCTTGTGGTGGTGGCCGGTCTGGTGGTAATCGTCGACCAGGTGCTCAAAGCCTATGCCTACGACGCCTCCAAGCAGCTGTCGGTGTTTATCGGACTCATCATAACCAACTGTATACTCATGGGCCGTCTCGAGGCCTTCGCCATGGGCAACAAGCCCTGGCCCGCATTTCTCGACGGCGTGGGCAACGGTCTGGGCTATGCGATAATACTCGTCATCGTTGGATTCTTCCGCGAGCTCCTCGGCTCCGGCACTCTGCTCGGCTTTCAGGTCATACCCCAGTGGTGCTATGACAACGGATATGTCAACAACGGTCTCATGATACTCCCCCCCATGGCCCTCATCGTCGTGGCGTGCATCATCTGGGTGCAGAGAAGCATCAACAAAGACCTCCAGGAAGATTAACCCTAAACAAACGACAGTATGGAAAATCTCAACATATTCATCAGGTCGATATTTATCGACAATATGATTTTCGCCTACTTCCTGGGCATGTGCTCCTTCATAGCCGTGTCCAAGAACGTTAAGACGGCCTTTGGACTCGGCATTGCCGTGACATTCATGCTGGTGGTGACCCTTCCGGTCAACTATCTGCTTGAAAACTATGTGTTGCGTCCCGGTGCGCTCGCATGGCTTGGCCCAGAGTTTGCCGCCGTCGACCTCAGCTTTCTCTCGCTCATAATGTTTATCGCCGTGATTGCCTCCATGACGCAGCTCGTCGAGATGGCTGTCGAGAAGTTCAGTCCCTCGCTCTACTCTTCGCTCGGCATCTTCCTGCCGCTCATCGCCGTAAACTGTGCTATCCTCGGAGGCTCGCTCTTCATGCAGCAGCGTGACTTCCCGAGCATCTGGACAGCAGTGTGCGCGGGCGGCGGATGGGGTCTCGGATGGCTCCTTGCCATCACGGCAATCGCCGCCATACGCGAGCGTCTGGCCGAATACTCCAACATCCCGCGACCGCTGCGCGGTGTCGGCATCACCTTCATCCTCACAGCCCTGATGGGTATAGCATTCATGAGCTTCCTCGGCATCAAAATCTGACCGCGCCGGCCGGAGTTATTACATAATTTATAAAATATTTCACAACAACTCATGTTAACGATACTGACAGGCGTATGCATATTTCTGGTTATAACACTCCTTCTCGTTATAATCCTGCTAATCGCCAAAAGATATCTCGTACACTCGGGCAAGGTGAAAATCACCATCAACAACGACACCGTCCTCGAGGCCGAGTCAGGCAAGACTCTATTGTCAACATTTGCCGACCACAACATCTTCCTCTCCTCGGCCTGTGGCGGCAAGGGCAGTTGCGGCCAATGCAAATGTCAGGTGTTCTCGGGTGGCGGAGACATTCTCCCAACTGAAAAAGTCCACTTCTCGCGCAAGCAGCAGCAAGACCACTGGCGTCTCGGATGTCAGGTAAAGGTCAAGGAAGACTGCTCGGTGGGTATCCCCGCATCGGCTCTCGATGTCAAGGAGTGGGAGTGTGAGGTCATCTCCAACAAAAACGTCGCTACATTCATCAAGGAGTTTATCGTCGCGCTTCCCAAGGGCGCACACATGGACTTCATCCCCGGCTCCTATGCCCAGATCAAAATCCCTACCTATGAGATGGACTATGACAAGGACATAGACAAGTCGCTCATCGGTGACGAATATCTGCCGGCCTGGGAGAAATTCGGCCTCTTCGGCCTCAAGTGCCGCAACACCGAGACCACTGTGCGAGCCTACTCGATGGCCAACTATCCCGAGGAGGGCGACCGAATCATGCTCACGGTGCGCATCGCCACTCCTCCCTTCAAGCCCAAACCCCAGACAGGATTCATGGACGTGATGCCAGGCATCGCCTCAAGCTACATATTCACTCTCAAGCCGGGCGACAAAGTAATCATGTCGGGCCCCTACGGCGACTTCCACCCCATAGTCGACTCCAAGGCTGAAATGATGTGGATAGGCGGTGGCGCAGGCATGGCTCCGCTGCGCGCCCAGATAATGTGGCTCACCAAGACTCTCCACACCACTGACCGCGTGATGAACTACTTCTACGGCGCACGCGCACTCAACGAGGTGTTCTATCTCAACGACTTCCTCGAGCTGGAGAAAGAGTATCCCAACTTCAAGTTTCATCTCGCCCTCGACCGTCCCGACCCCGCAGCCGATGCCGCTGGAGTGAAATACACCGCCGGATTTGTTCATCAGGTCATCTATGAGACTTATCTCAAAAATCATCCCGACCCCGAAGACATCGAATATTACATGTGCGGTCCCGGCCCGATGAGCGCGGCTGTCAACAAAATGCTCGACGACCTCGGCGTAGACCCGACTTCGGTACACTACGACAACTTCGGAGGCTAAACGTCAGCTCTAAGACAAAGGTCTTCATATAAGAAAAGTGTCTATATTCACGGCAAAATGAATATAGACACTTTTCTTATATGAAGACCTTTGTCTTAGGGTATGTATCGTCGTTATTCCGCATTCGAGCTGTAATTCTTGGCAAGCTCTTCGGGAGTGATGGACATCTCCTTGTCAGACTTAGAGTCCTTGTTGGTGTAAACGAAACGGGCACCGAGCTTAGCGTCGACAAAAGTCTTGCCGGCAGCACCGATATTCTGAAGTGCTGCATTTTTGGCCTCATCGTCAATCTCCAACTGATTATATATGTCGGCATCCTCGATAGCGATGGTATAGACCACATAGTCGCCGTCGATAGCGAGCTTCTCAAGAGTAAGACCGGCACCCATAGGCTGGGGAAGCTAGCCTGTAAACTGGTCGAGAGTCTTCTGAACGCGCTCGCGGCCCTGAGCCACAGCATCATTTTCGGTCTGCTCGGCAGCATCACCCTTGGAGGCATTGCCCGAGCAGGAAGTAAATGTGAAAGCCCCGCCACATACAAGTGCGGCAGCAAGTGTCAATACAAATTTTTTCATTACTTTATCAGTAGGTTTTGTTTATTAGAATAGATCTATATCAGCTTCTGGTAATCTGCAATCCCTGATGCGAGAGAGACATCTCCACCATGCGCGAATTGGCCGGCAGAGAAGAGTCGGTCGTAAGGATATGGCGTATGCGTCCGGCAGCCTCAGGATCCTTGGCTATCATATAAAGATAGCCTCCGCCGCCCGCGCCCGGCAACTTATAGCCCAGACACAGGTCATCGACAAGACGGGTAATGGCGTCGACACCCGGAGGATTGGTGCCGTGGTCGAGAGTCATGTTCTGCTGCCAAGTGTGGCGCACGAGACGTCCCATACGGACGAAATCGTCGCGCTGTATGGCGTCATACATTTCCATCGTATGGTTTTTCATCTCACGGAGCAGACCTATCTGCTCACCATGATTGAGAAACATTCTTCTCACAATCTCGGCCAGAATATCCTTGGCCGTGCGGGTGATGCCGGTGTAGAACAGCAGGTGACACGGAGCATATTGCGGGTCGGTAAACAGGTCGGATGGCAGACGGCGTATGAGAGGCTCCTGAGCCAGCTCCTTGGTCGACTGGAGCAACTTCACACCACCTATCACACCGCCATACTGGTCCTGCCATCCGCCGCCGGTGGTCAGCAGTTGCTCAAGTATGAGAGTACGCTTGCATATCTCGGTCTTGTCCCAAGCCAGAGCGCAGAAATCGCTTATGGCACCGAGCACCGTCGAGGCGAGTATGCTGCTGGTGCCGAGACCGCTACCAGCCGGTATGGCCGAAAAGAGTGTAATCTCCAGTCCGCCTCCCATATGCATGAGCTGGTCGCGCAGAGAGGCGAAATGCTCGGTGCAGAACTGCGGGTGGAATCCTGCGAGCGCGAGGGCTGCTTTGGGTATCGAGAACGGCGAACCGACTTTATTGAAATCGCGTAGCTGCTCATACGTCTCTATGGTCTCGGCAGCCCCCAGGTCAATGCTTCGACACACGATGTGGGGCTCGGCACACGGACGCACATAGGCCTGCAACGGCGGCTGACCGTTTAGCTCGATGGCGAGATTGATGACATTGCCCCCTTCCATGAGACAGAACGGCGGGGTATCGGTCCATCCGCCGGCTATGTCGATGCGCACAGGCGAGCGGCTCCACACTATCTGGTCGGAACACACGGCCCGGCGTGGCATCTGCTTCTGCTCGAGCACGGTAGATGTCAGCCCCTCGCGGAGCAATCCGAAGGCCTCTTGCTCATATTGCTGCCATGGCTCAGAGCGGTGGCGACACACTTCGGCACGAAACATCGCGTCGCTCATGCGTGTAATCAGCGACGCGGAGTTGTCAAGCGGAGCCGGCAACGGAAGATTGTCGGTAGCAAACGCACCGGCGGCATCATGCAGATCGAGCTGGTAGAAGACACTGTGGGCATGGTTGGCAGCCATGGCGGTCCAGTTGAGACTTCTGAACTCTCTGCGCTGGCTCACAAGACGCGGCAATGATGCCTCGTTGGAAATCTCCTCGGCACTCATCAGTCTCTCATATCCGCGCGGCTCCTCTCCTGCAAGAAGGGATTTCACCGCGCGCTCCATCTCTTCGAGACTGTTGACTACGGGGAAGCGGCCACGCTGCTGCTCGGCTCCGGCAAACCGGTCATCAATGTCGTAGACTCTCACAGCCCATGCGTCAGCACTTATTGGCACAATGTCGACACACTTACCCGGAGCGAGAGCTATATCCCAGTCGTTGCGGGGCACACCCGTAACTATATTATGATCGGTAAGAGTCCAGCATGAGGCTATATGACTGTTCTCGACCCATATGTCGTTGTTAGAAGCCGAGAGAGTGATGTCAAGCACCGAATTTTGCACAAAAATAGACGGATGTGGTTTGCGGTCTCGGTGCATGATTTCGCGCTGGTCATTGATACGGTTCTGGATGGCGAGAGTCGACGAAATCATCTCACGGCTCGTGCCATAGTGGTAAAACTCACCGCCCGGCAGCGGGACTATTGCCACCGAAAGCGATGACAACTCCGGGTCAGGACACGTCGGATTGGTGCCGAGCGCGCCTCCAAACTCGCTGTACAGGTCATACTCGCGCAGACGACCCTCATTGTCGCGCGAACGGCGGCGCAGCATCCCGACCGCCTTGTCGCTCAGCAGCCACACTCCGATGTCGGTGAGATAATAGCCCGACTGGAGCAATCCGTTAAGCTCGTCGACCGAAGGCTTCTGCAACATGCGGTCGAGACGCGATGGTGAGTCATGACGGCTGTAAAACACGCCATGGTTTTTGGCTATCGAGGCATCGAGCCACAGGCCGTAACACACCACGTCGGCCTCAGGTATCGGCGGAAGAGGCTGCGAGGAGTGGATATAAACGTCTCCGCTTACTATGAGGGTATGCATCCCCTCGGGAGCAGACCGCATGATGCGCTCATAGAGTGGCAACTGCAGGTCGAGCAGTGTCTGGCTCAGCTTCTGGCCGCGCTCCCAGCGAAATATGGGCACCGGTGTGAGTATCTTGCCCGAAGGCGCGTATGACGGAAGCCGACGGCTCTGGCCTCCGGCGTGAAGAAGTATTCTTTTTTCCGACGAAAGCCATTCGGCAAAGTCGACATCGGCCTCGCCGCTGTTGCGGTAACACTCTTCGAGGAGCCATGTGGTGCCGCCTCCGCTGCCAAGGCGCGCGCCTATGGGGTCGGAGGTGCAGAAATATTCTTTTTCAGACAGCCCGGTGACTTTGTGAAATGCATCGACGAGGTTGGGCGGAAGTGACAATAGTTTTTTTGTCATGATATCTTTTAAAGCTGTAGGTTTTAAGGTCTGAATTTATGCCTTGAGGGTGCGCGAGCCGTAGAGTGTCACTACGGCAAAGCATATCATCGGGATGAAAAACGATATATTGACCGCCGGAATTTCACCCAGACTCACGCCCAAGTCTATGACTGCACCCTGAAGCGGCGGGAACACCGAGCCGCCGATTATCGACATGATGAGTCCGGCACTGCCCACCTTGACATCCTCGCCAAGTCCGGTAAGTGCTATACCATAGATGGTCGGGAACATCAGCGACATGCACGCGCTCACTCCCACCAGGCAGTAAAGTCCTGTGACGGTCGTAGAGAATATCGCACCGATGGTGAGCACGACTCCGAGCATACCGAGCACACATAGCAGACGGCTCGGCGATATGTAGCGCAAGAACCATGTGCATATGAACCGGCTGCACGTAAAGAGAGCCATTGCCCCGATGTTGTAGCGTTGCGACAATATCTCGGCTTCATGCTCGGGCATACCTTCCGACATGAACAGGCGGGTGCCATACTGGATGATGAACGTCCAGCACATCACCTGCGCGCCAACATAGAAGAACTGTGCTATTACTCCCTCGCGGTAATTGCGGCGGCCGAGCAGGGCCACAAGTGTGCGAAACACTCCCGTGCTCTTGCCCAAATCACTTGCTCTCGGCATCTTGAGCAAGCGTATTATCACAAGCATGACAAGAGCCACAAGTCCGATATAGACATAAGGCTGGATGAGCACCCACAGATCATGATTTTTGATAGCGTCAAATTCGGCTTCGGAGAGTGAGGCGCGTGCCTCGGAGTCGAGCGGGTGCATACGGGCCTGGATGAAGTGCATCGCCACCCACATGCCGGCAAGCGCGCCCACAGGATTGAAAGCCTGCGCGAGATTGAGCCGTCGGGTCGCTGTGGCCTCGGGCCCCATGCTGTAGATGTAGGGGTTGCAGCTTGTCTCAAGAAACGAGAGACCGCATGTCATTACGAAATAGGCGAGCAGGAATGGATAATACATGCCTGTCCACTGGGCCGGCACAAATAGCAGCGCGCCCACTCCGTAGAGCAGCAGACCGAGCATCACACCGGCCTTGTAGGTGTAACGCTGTATGAACATGGCCGCGGGAAACGCCATACAGAAATAGCCGAGATAGAAAGCCACCTGCACAAGCGCGCCCTCGGTGACGCTCATGCGGAAGATTTTGGAAAACGCTTTGACAAGCGGTGCGGTGATGTCATTGGCAAAGCCCCACATGGCAAAACAAGTCGTGACTGCCAGAAACGGGAGCAACAGACTAACGCCCTGACGTGAAGATAACAGTGGTGTGTTGTCGGATTGTGACATTATTCAGATATTATTCGGATTGAAATTGCAGATGTGTGATTGTACATAACGATTTGCCCTTGACAGGCGACGAAAATGTAAGATAAAGCGGATGTTTGCCCGAGAGAGCGGTCACTCCTGTGACATCGGCCGTCATCCTGACTGGAGTCTCAGGCATACCGGCCCTCAGCTCTATGCGTCCGGCCGGAACGGGATTGCCCTTCCACGGAGCCGAGGTGTAGACAGTAATGATGCCGTCGATACCTTCCGGCACAAGGTCGAGCACGAGCCGCGCGTTCTTGCGTCCGTTGAGCCGGTCAAAGTTGAAGTATTTGTATCCGAGTGTCGAGCCGTCAGTGTTGTTGACAACAGGGCTGACATTGATGCTGTCGTTATAAGGATCGGCTACAGCATGGTCGTCGACATAGACCGACTTGAAATGCGAGCCTGAATAGACCATTTCGGGATATTTCTGATAGGCCGGAGTCGGACCGGTGATGTGCGAGGCGATGGCTGCGGGATAGCGGCGCAGCGGGTCGAGGCCGTCGGTATCGAATCCCTCCGAAGTATATTCGGCCTCACTTATGCTCACCCTGCCGCCGGGGCCGGGTGTCACGCTCACTTCTATCGGTGCAACCATGGCCTGACGGGCATACTCGTCAGTGCCCGACTGTCGGTGATAGAACACCCACCAGCGATCACCGATTTTCAGTATGCTTCCGTGGGTGTTGCCATTGGGCGTGGAGGTGGCTATGGCATTGCCATCGGCATCAGTGTCGCGCCCGCGGCCGTCTATTATGGTGCCGCCGTAAGTATACGGGCCGAGTGGACTGTCGCTGTAGGCATAGGCCAGAGTGTAATTGCTCTGCGGGAGCCCCCACTCGCCGTCGGCGGTCCAGCGACTGTAGACCAGCACATATTTATCATCAATCTTGCGCATCGACGAGGCTTCGTAAAATCTGAACACCTCGTCCTGTTTATATCCGGGTATGAGATTCTCCACCACATCGGCGCCGGGCTTTACAGTAGCCATGGTGGAAGGGTCAAGTTCGGCAGCCATGGAGTTGCCGAATCCCCAGTAGCCATACACTCGCCCGTCATCGTCGACAAACACCGCCGGGTCAAAACGCAGCACTCCATCGGTCGAGTCGGCTTTCTCCTTACTCCAGTTTATCACCCGGAAAGGTCCGTCGGGACGTTCGGAGCACGCCACCATGCCGTTGCGGCCTCCGGCCTGATTGTTGGGATAGAGATAATACATTTTCTTGCCGTCGGGCATGGTCTTCACAGCCATATCGGGCGCATAGAGCACATCGCCCGAGCCGTCGGCCCGCAGCGGCTTGCCGTCGCGGTCGGTGCGCGACTCGAATATCACTCCGTCATAACGCCATGTGTCAAGCGAGTCGGGCGACGCCGACCACACTACCAGATCGGTGCCGCAATACATGGTGCGCAACATATCGTGCGAGCCGTATATATACACTCGCTTCTTGCCGGGCACATCCGGGTCGTCAAAAAGATATGGCTCTCCGTCAGGTATATGTTCCCAAAGAGGAAGATAGGGATTGACACACAACGCATACTGGAAGGCAAATGTGACAAGAATCAAGGGGAGAAAGCGGTTGAACTTCATGGGTTGAATCCGAAGATTTTAGAATTGAGTATGCAAACTTAGTGAAAATCCCCGACTTGTGAGGCGAAATTGCCACAAAAATTTGTCATCGGCTTAAATACATGCAATATTGGTAATCATTACCGATAATTGTATTATCCTTATTATATATGTGTAATGTATTTTTGCAGATGGAAAATAGGGCTTACTTACACTTTAATTCTGAAAAATGAACATACGTGCAATCACTCTCTCCCTTTTCCCGCTCCTGTTGTCGGGCATCACGATGTCGGCCGATGAAAAGGCTGACGACATCATGTCGCTGAATCTTGAGGAAGTGGTGGTAACCGGGAGCAACCGGGCCGTGAGCCGCGACCTCACCCCTTACACCGTGTCGGTGATTGACCGCCGGCAGCTCGAGACCACCGGCGACACCCGCGTGCTCTCGGCTGTGTCGGGACAAGTGCCGAGTCTCTTTGTCACCGAGCGCGGGCTCATAGGATTCGGCGTGAGCAACGGCGGTGCCGGTCACATCAAACTGCGCGGTGTCGGCGGCGACCGCGCGAGCGGAGTGCTGATGATGGTCGACGGACAGCCGCAGTTTGCCGGCATATACTCCCATCATGTGGCCGACTTCTACGACACCGAACGCGTGGAACGTGTCGAGGTGTTGCGTGGCCCCGGCTCAGTGCTCTACGGTTCAAACGCCATGGCCGGAGTCATCAACGTAATCACACGCGGAGTGCATGCCGACGGTGTGCACACCACCATCTCGTCACAATATGGCAGCTACAACACCTGGCTCTCGTCGGTGACCAACACCGTGAGGGCCGGAGGCTTCACCTCGCTCGTATCGCTCTCCTATGACCGCACCGACGGGGTGAATGACGCGCTGAAATTCAGGCAAGGCGGCGGGTATGCCAAACTCGGCTATGACTTCGCAGGACCTTGGCGCATGGGAGCCGACTTTACGCTCACCAACTTCAAGGGACGCGATAGGATATATCCCACCCTCTCCGACCCGACGTCGACCGACGTGTATCGCCAGAACGTGACGCGCGGCGAGGCCTCGGTGTCGGTGACCAATAATTACGGCTCGACCGACGGTAACGCCATGCTCTATTACAGCTATGGCAACCATATCATTGATGACCCGCGCCACTTCCGCAGCAATGACAACCGTCTGGGCGCGTTGCTCTTTCAGAACTTCCGTCCCTGGCATGGAGCAGGCATGACCGCGGGCTTTGACTTCAACACCTATTCGGGCAAAATACCCGTGTCGGGCGGACGTCCGCACACCGACGGCTCCAAGACTACAATCTCGCGCAAACGCATCACGGAATACTCTCCATATCTCACACTGTCACAGTCACTCATGGACGAAATGATAGTGCTCAACGGCGGACTGAGAATGAGCAACAGCGACACGTTTCACACCGGATGGGTGCCGCAATGCGGAGTGTCGGTCAACCCCGGCCGCGGTTTCAACATCAAGGCTTCGCTATCCAAGGGCTATCGCAACCCTTCGTTTCGCGAGCTCTATCTCTACGCCATGGCCAATCCCGACCTCGAGCCCGAGAGCATGATGAACTACGAGGTGTCACTCTCACGCCGCTTCGGCATCGGAGCCACAGCTTCGCTGACAGCCTATTACTGCAAGGGCGATAATATGATTCAGACACTCGACATGAAAAACCAAAACACCGGCCGATTTATCAACAAAGGCATCGAGGCATCGCTCGGCTGGCAGCCTGTCACCTCGCTGTCTCTCTCGGCCACCTACAGCTATCTGCACACATCGCTCCACGACCTCACCGGCGCGCCACGCCACCAATATTATATAGGTGCCGACTGGCGGGTGAGCCCGACTGTAAATATCGGTGCCGACCTCAAAGGTGTGAGCCGTCTGTTTGTTCACGAGAGCATGGACCATCAGTCTTATGCCGTGGTCAATCTCAAAGCCTCATGGTCGGCTTGCCGGCATGCCGACCTGTTTGTACGCATCGAAAATCTCACCGATGCCTCCTATGTAATCAACCGCGGCTATGACATGCCCGGACTGAGCGCGCTCGGCGGATTCAAATTACATTTTTAACCCATTCCTCATATAATGAAAAAACTTTCCATCACACTGTGCATGGCAGCCATGCTGACTGCATCCTGCACCGGAGCCAGGGCTCAGGCCGAACCCGAAACGTCGACCGCAGACACCGTAACATCCAAGGTGTACATGCTCACCGACATCACCCCCGAAAACCTTGTGAAAATCTATGATGCTCTCGGTCGCGAGGCAAAAGGCAAAGTGGCCGTGAAAATCTCGACCGGCGAACCGGGTGGACACAATTTTCTCAGCCCTGACCTCATCAAACCACTCGTAGAAAAAGTCAACGGCACCATCGTGGAGTGCAACACAGCCTATAACGGCCGCCGGTCGTCGACTGCCGAACACATGAAGGCGGCCGAAGAGCACGGTTTTACAGCCATAGCCCCGGTTGACATAATGGATGCCGAAGGCGAGGTGAGACTGCCGGTCAACGGCGGCAAACATCTTGACTATGATATCGTGGGTTCGCACTTCCCACAATATGATTTCACCATCATACTTTCACACTTTAAGGGCCACGCCATGGGCGGATTTGGCGGCGCGGTCAAAAACATGTCGATAGGCATAGCCTCGGCCAACGGTAAGTCGTGGATACATTCGGCTGCCAAGACGGCCAATCCCGATAGCCTGTGGCAGAATCTCGCCGAGCAGGATATGTTTCTCGAATCAATGGCCGAAGCAGCCAAGGCTGTCGCCGACCATTGCGGTGACAATATCGTGTACATAAGCGTGGCCAACAATCTCTCAGTCGACTGCGACTGTGACAGTTCGCCCGAGGACCCAAAAATGGGCGACATCGGCATTCTTGCCTCGCTTGACCCTGTGGCTCTTGACCGCGCATGCACCGACCTGGTGCGTTCGTCGTCCGACCACGGCAAAATCCACCTCATCGAACGCATCGATTCACGCCACGGCATGCACACTCTCGACCACGGTGAAGCCATCGGCCTCGGCTCTCAAAAATATCAACTGATCAGACTATAACAGGTAAATATATATACAAAATGATACTGTTTCTTTGAGTGTGTCTGACGCCTGCCACTAAAAAAAGGACCAGTCAAATTTTGACCGGTCCTGGCAAGTTTGTAATTTTAGGTGACCAAACTTAAAATTCAAACTAATGGATTTGACAA
>RIBL01000020.1 GCA_003762875.1 Muribaculaceae bacterium Isolate-110 (HZI)
AATGAAAGAAACCAAGAAAACACTCCAAAATCAACTATAATTGTATCTAATTTTTTAAATTTGCATGTCCTATGAAACGGTGCACTTCTCAATTAGAATCTGGCGCACTTCTCGATTAAATTTTACAGTCATAGACGGCAAGAGCTTTTATAATCCGCTTGCCAACAAACTTGAAGACAAAACCGCTTTAGTCGCCGGAAACTATGTCGCTTTGTCTGATGATATTCAGAATTGGATAAACAAGGAGGAAAACAGAATAAGGTATTTCCCCGGCTATGACGGCATCGAGCCATTCATAGCGTTTGCCAAGGACACAGTGGAGATGATTAAGACGCATCAGATCGACGAGGAAAAGAGAAAATCAGAAGAGATGAGATCCACGAAAGCATCCGATGCCCCGGCAACTGTCATGGAGCAGTTCGACCGGATGAAAGAAAAGCATCCCGACGCAATACTTCTGTTCAGAGCCGGAGACTTCTACGAAACTTACAGACAGGATGCAGTCAAGGCGAGTCAGATTCTCGGTATCACAACCGCCAATAGAAAAATCGATGGTCAGGAGGTAAAGATTGCCGGATTCCCACACAATGCCCTCGACACCTATCTTCCCAAACTGGTCAGAGCCGGAATGAGGGTCGCTATTTGCGAGCAGCTTGAAGACCCGAAGCAGAAGAAGGTGGAGAAACACACAGAAAACAACAAGGAGGCTCAATCCTCCAAATCCGAAAAAACACAACTTACAGATTCAGCCATGCCGAAGAAAAAGAAAAAAGAAGAGGCTCCCGAACAGGAGCAGCCCAAGGCTAAGGTCGATACCAAGCCGGAGGCAAAAGCCGAAGTAAAATCGGAACAGAAGTCAGAGACTCAGCAGGAACGCAAGCCTCGTGAGTCGCAGATGGTCACGGTCAACGGCGACAAGGTGACACACGGACACGCCTTCCAGAGCAAGTCCAATCCCGAGGACTGGTACTTCACCGCCAAAATCAATGGTGAACAGCTCAAACCACAGAAGATGGATCCCGCTGACCTCGTAGCCTATCAGAAAAAGGAGATGACAGTGCCGCAGCTCATGGAGCGTTACTATCCCACCAAACTGATGGAAAGAGTGCCGGAGGTAGCTTACAAGACACCCAATGTCATCGCCGGTCCGGAGAGCAATCTCACCGTCGATAAGTTCAATGTCTATAAAGAGAAGGACGAGCAGCGTGCCGATTTCGGCAAATACAAGTTCTATGCCGAGGTCGGAGGTCAGAAGATGTCGACTGTCGCACCCCGTGAGGAGCTGAATGCCTACTTCGACCGTGTCCGCACACCCGGTCAGCTCGTAGAAAGAAATTTCGGTGAGCGTCTGCACCTCTCTTCGCACTATGCCCAGTTCAAACTCCCCGAAGGTGTCGAGGCTTCCGGCGTGCGTGTCGCCAAAGACCGTGCCGACGGCAAGTGGAAGGTGTCTATGGATCTCGGCGAGCATGGACGCACCGACAAGAAGGAAATCTCCTTCGATGACGGATACGCGCTCTTCAAGACCAAGACCGCCACACGCGAGCAGATTGCCGCCAAGTATCTCAACACCGAAATCACCGCCATGCTCAACGGGCCCGCGATGAAGATGGAGAAATCCGCTTCGATGAAAATGTGAGATTGTCTCACTTACCGTAAATCAACACTTAATAAAAAACAGAACAATACAAAATATGTCAGCAATGAATCACGAGGAGCTTGTGCAGCTTCTTCAGGAGGGTCGAATCGGACACCTCCAGTTCGTAATGGACGGTGACAACGCCAAGGATTATCTCCGCTGGTGCGAGGAACACGGCACCGACCCAAGCGATGACTCCGCAGAGTTTTATCTCGAACAGACCGAAATCGAAATGATGGATCGTCAGACCATCGACGACGAGAATTATGGCATCTGGCTTTAATTTCCCTTCATCCAACGGAACGGCGGGCGCAGGTCAGCTTGCGCTTGACCGTTTCGCGGAGATGATGATCGAGCGCATGGAGCAGATGAAGGCATCTGACTGGAAACAGGGATGGATTGGAGGCGGTTCCGGATATGCGGGTCTTCCGCAGAATGTCGGAGGGCGTAACTATTCCGGTTCCAACTCCTTCTTCCTCCAGCTCCAGACTGCCGCCAAGGGATATGAGCTTCCGGTATATCTCACTTTCAAACAGGCGCATAACCTTAAAGCCCATGTATTGAGCGGCGAAAAATCGTTTCCGGTGGTCTATTGGGACATGATGGTCAAGGACAAGGATGGCAAGAAGATAAGCTCCGACGAATACAAGGCTATGACAAAGGAGGAACGGAAGAATCTCGATGTCATACCATTTGTCAAGGCGTTCCCGGTCTTCAACATCGACCAGACCAATCTCCGTGAGGTTCAGCCGGAGCGCGTACAGAAACTTCTTGACAAGTTCAAGGTGCCTGAGTTACGAGACACTCAGGGGATGTACGCCCATGCTGCGCTTGACCGCATGATACAGCAGCAGGCTTGGCTCTGCACCATACAGGCGGACAAGCGAGAGAGCGGCGCCTACTATTCCCCCTCGCGTGACGTGGTGGTGCTTCCGATGAAAGCCCAGTTCAACACCGGCACCACTCCCGATGAGATTTATCGTGACGGCATGGAGTTTTACTCCACCATGCTCCATGAAATGACCCACTCGACAATGACACCGGAACGTCTCAACCGTGAGATGGGCGGTAAGTTCGGAGACCCGAAGTATGCCAAGGAGGAATTGGTTGCCGAGCTTACGGCGGCTATGATTTCACACTCTATGGGTTTTGACTCGAAGATAACCGACAACTCCGCCGCTTATCTGGATTCATGGATAGGTGTGCTAAAACAGGAACCGAAGTTCATCATCTCCATCATGGCTGATGTCAACAAGGCTTCCGACCTGATTCTCGACCATGTGGACAACCAGCGTCTCGCCTTGGGTGAACAGCCCTATCTCGCCAAGAATGACCCGTGGCTTCCGTCAGACCCGAATGAGGAGGTGCCGTTCCGGAACGCCGCTATCTTCAAGACCCGCTCCGGCGACTATGCCATACGCGCCTCTTACGATGGTGTTGACCTCGGCATCAAACCTATCGAGAAGTCAACCGCCAGAACCTATTTTCAGCTTACGGACGTGAAGGACAAGGAATCATTTCTGAACATGACCGCCCGCAATCAGTACGAATCCGAAATTGCCGGTATCGGCAAGTCTGTGGCGAAAACAAAGTCTTTAAGCATCTGACCAATCACATCATGGCTGATTACAAAGTAAATTTCAAGGATCTGAAATCGCGTGTCGGTATCGACGACGTTGCCTATTCGCTCGGCTACCGCCTCGACCGCAAGGCGGGTGTGGGCAGATACATCGAGCTTGTACTCGGTAACGGCGCCAACAGGCGTGACACAATCATCGTGAGCAATCCCCGTAACAAGGCTGCACAGACTTTCTTCCGTCGTGACGGCAGCAAGGGGGATGTCGTGACTCTGATACGCGAGAATCTTGATTCCTTCTTTGTAACCGGCAAGGATGAATGGCAGAAGATCGCCAAGGTTTTGGCACGTTTCGCCAATATGCCTGAGCCGGAGTATAAGGAGGACAGGGAGTATGTCAATTCGGCCCGTACCAGCCATGTGTTTGACAAGTCAAGGTATGAGGTGAAGCCGTTGGATCCGGAATGGATACCCAAGATTTTTTCTCAGCGTGGCATTGCTGATGAAACTGTCAGAAGCCTCGCTCCGTTCATATCGCTTATCCGCGACACGAAGAATGAGAATTTCGACGGTTACAACATAGGCTTCCCTTATACCGAGGCTTGCGACTCCACGGTCAAGGGCTATGAGATACGCGGCATGGGGGGATATAAGTCTAAGGCTGCCGGGACAAACTCATCTTCGGCGGCTTGGGTGGCTGACCTTTCAGGCGGCAACAACGGTCTTGTGAAATCGGTGTTCTTCTGTGAATCGGCTTTCGATGCCATTGCCTTCTATCAGATGAACCGGGCACAGTTCAGTGACAATATCGCTCTTGTTTCCCTTGGTGGAACATTCTCCGACAGACAGATTACCGGAGTTATGGAGCGGTTCCCCAATGCGAGAGCGTTTGACTGCTTCGACAATGACCTTGCCGGGCGTGTCTATGGTCTCCGCATGATGGCTCTTCTGGAGAATATCCCTCTAAAAATCACCAAGACAGGCAATAGACTGATGGTTGAAGCTAAAGGAAAGTCCATTGAGATTGACACCGGCAGGTCGATAATGTCACAGGTCAGCTCCAGCCTTTCTATCCGCTATAAGATGGGTCAATGGACACCGCCAAAGGCTTTCAAGGACTGGAACGACTGTCTGATGAATAAGCCGATAGAGCCGATAATCATTCCGAACAAGTCTGACAGGGATACTAACCTTGCCGAACAACGCAAATCATCATTAAAAATGTAAAACATGATATGTCCGATTATGAAAAGAGGTGCTGCCGTCCTCGCCATATCTCTGAGCTGCTTGATGAGTGGCTTGCCCTCTGTTGCGCAGCAGACAGACCCGACATTGACGGCCACTGTCATTCTCCAGACGGAGGAACTGAAAAGCATCCACAAGAAGAGAAAGTCAACTCAGGAGAAAATCATAGCGGCTGAAGCAGCAGTAACTGTGGCACTTGACCGTGTCCACAATGTCGAGAACAAGATGCTGGAATATCTCTCCAACGCCCAGGGCGCCATGCAGAACCTTTATCAGATTAAACGCGCCGCCGAACTTGTGGCTACCGAGATTCCAAAGAACTGCGACCTGCTCCGAAAATCGGTAAAGGGTAATCTGAAAGGGACGGCTATCGCCGCTCTTGTATCCGATGAACTGACCGATGCCGCCGCACAGATGGCAGCTCTCTATCCGTTCATGAAACAGCTTGTCACATCCGGAACTTACAATGTGACAAATATGGAAGGCAATACCGAGAAACATAAGGTCAATCTTCTCAACTCTGCCGAGCGATACTATATCGCCAACGAGGTTGTGACGAGGCTGGAGGCTATCAATACTGACCTCTTTATCCTCGCCTGGCAGGTCAGGACGCTGTCATGGAACGACCTGTGGTTCTCGCTCGACCCGGAGGGATGGGCTTCGGTGATGTCCGGCAAGAATATCGTCAACGGACTTATTCTGGAGTGGAACACCATCTACATGCTAAGATAAAATAAATCGAAAACACACTTTTATATCACTATGGAAACAGAAAAGAAAATCGTTGGACGCTGTCCTTTGTGTGGCGGCAACGTGGTCAAGACCTGTAAGGGGTACCGCTGTGAGAACAACATCGGTGAAAATCCCACTTGCTGTCTGAACATCAACGGTATCCTCGGCAACCGGAAGATGTCGGACGAAGAGATAACCGAATTTATCACAACAAGGCGTATAATGCTTGACGGCTTCGCCACCAAGGAGGGAAAGACCTTCCCGACAGTCCTTGAATTAGGCGATGACGGAAGTGTCAACATGCAGTCGGTTATCGGTAAATGCCCTCACTGCGGCGGTGACATCCGTGTCGGGAGCCGGGCGTTCAACTGCTCCAACTTCCATCATCCCACGGCACCATGCACATTCTCTATATGGCGCAACATCGGAGGACATCAGCTCACACTCACCGAGGCACAGGAGATATGCGAGAAGGAAATCACTTCATCGGAACTGGAGATGTTCCGGGATGACGGCTCTATCTATCGCAAGCGTCTCGGTCTTTCACCCGACAAACTTCAGATTGTAAAGATATGAAGCCGGGAATGAAACTGACGATACTGCTGATAAGCGGTGTCATCATCTGGGGAAGCATCTTCTTCGCCATCGGATGCAGCAACAACCCCAAGGAGAGAGCAAAGTCTGTCGCCGAGAAATCTCTTCTCGCCAGTGTCGACTGCCCGGAGACTGTCAGAATCAAGGCGGTCAGCAAGCCTGACAGCGTGTTCGGTCGTGATTACGTCACTCAGGACGAGCAGATGAACATAGCCATGACGATGCTCAAAATCAATCAGAAGGTCATGGCTGAGACCGACAATATGGCGAACATCGACTTGGAGAACAGGGAGATGACCGAACTGATGGAACGTCAGATGTCGGCATTGTCTGTTCTTCGCAGTCTCGTTCGATTCGATGACCTTGAAAAGAAGGAGCAAAAACCGTTCAACGGCTGGAAAGTCAAGATTGAGTATGAGGCCCAATCTGAAAGCGGCAAGCCTTACCGATCCGAATACTGGTTCATTCTCGACAAGGACGCGACCTGTGTCGTAAACTCCTTTGAAATACCTCTCTTATAATCAATCACTAACTTGCAAATTACATAAGATAATGAAAGAACTTATCGAACAGATCTCCGCACTTGGAGACACATTCATCAGGAACGCTGAAACCCAGCTTGACAAGGGCAACAAAGCCGCAGGTCTCCGCGCTCGCCGTGCTTCGCTTGAACTGGAGCCTATGCTCAAACGATTTCGCAAACTGTCTCTCGAAGCCGTCTTCGGCAAAAAGTAACCGATATGGCTATTACCCCTCTCCAGACTACGATATCGCGCCTCGATAAATCACTTCGCTCCGAGGATAAGGATGTTTGCCGACGTGTAGTTGACAAGGCCCGGCCATACATGGCAATACGTCAGAGCAACAAAGTGACGGTGTGCATGTGCTGCGGCAACAGCATGGTCTATTCCGGCAACGAGCGTTTTGTAAAATGCTGTGAATGTGGCCGCACAGTCGAGATTATCGAGGAAGAGGCGTGGCTGTCATCAAAAAGATCGGTGCAGAAATATTTTGCCACTGTTGATGTTGTCGAGGGTATTCAGTTGATGCGCACCTATGATGTGGTGCTTCGTTACTCGGCAATCAACCGGCTGAAAGATGTCTCTGTTCACGAACTCTGCCGCCACTGGATCACATCGGACGGTCGATGCGAGGTCACTTCCAAGCGACACTTCATGGGCACATTCATCACTCTGTTCAAGTCGATGAAACTACGGCTGAAATCCACTGATGTCGAAGATTATCTCGCCAACCATGCCGTCGTGCTTCCTGAGATAAGGCTTCTGCCGGAACTCTCTCTCAAACTCGCGTCAAGCGGCAGACTGATACCAGGCAATGCACTTGCCACAATCAGAAACCTGCTTGAACCTGACTATTCTATCATATAGCGTTTTCTTTTCTTACTGCCATTGTAATAGGACAATTTCTTTGCTATCAGGAATCCTGGTGCGTGAGCATCGGGATTTCATTGTTTATAGTCTATGGTGTATTGACTGGTAGCGAATATAAAGTAGCACTGCTATTGAATGGATGATGTTTAGGAGCAACGCATAAAACCACCATGTCAGCCAGGCTCCATAACGGCTATTGAAGATAAGATTGCAACTCAATATGACATTATAGACTATCATCACAATCAGATTGCCTAACGCTGCTCTCGGTCTGACTCTGTGACATAGCCATGTCGATAGCAGCGACAGCGCATAAGCTGCACCGAGCAACGCTGTATCCTCGTTCCAGCCACCTGTCATACAACTCACAATCGCCAAAAGGAGAAACACAAGCCATGCTATCCAAAATCGTTTATCGGTCATTTTCACGATGTAATTGCTTTTTCTTTTTCAGATATTCATCTTTGCCTATAAAATTTTGAGAGCCGATGGCTCCACCGCCATATTGAAACACTACGAAAGGAGTGTAAACAATTGAGGCTTCAGATTCATTGATTTTCTTTTGTTCATCCGGTGAGAGCGGTATATGATATATCTGATAGTCATACTTGCCCATACCGATACGACGGAATCCGATACAAAATGGGGCATCGGGAATAGCCTTCAAGGAAATAGAGATACAGCCTATCTCATCCAACTCTTTTTCAAGCCAAGTTAAAGAATTTCTGTCGAGTCCGCTTTGTATGAGCAACGAATCTATCTTTTCCTCGCTTGGATTCCAGTTGGATTCTATCTCACCACTGCCGTTTGAATAGTGGAAGATAGAAACATCGCCATGCTCAAATTCAATCTCCACGGAACATCCGGGAGTAATTTTATTGTAAAGATTACGATAAATCCGCTCCATGCGTCCGCCATATTCTATGTAATGACTTTCCATAATATCAGCATCACATCTCTTGGACGGATTAAAAAACAAGAATGATAACAAAAGAATATTTGCACAATTCAATATCAACAATATTTTCTTATGCTTATTGTTGCATCTTAGCGAACAGACAAATGATATGCAGGCAACAATAACTGCCGGAATGAACAGCCAAAATAATATGGCAATAAACCACACGAATAAATCACTCACAATAAGCAATGTAAAGCATATTGTAAGGAATAGCACACAAATGTATTGTGTCGTTATCCATAATCGTTTATCGGTCGTTTTCATGGCCATCTTTCATACATTAAACAGGGAGCGTTGGGGCGGTTTCATCAAGTTCAACTCCATTATCATCAAACGACAAGAAGATTCTTTGAATTTCAGATAAAAGAAAATTATCAAGAGAATTCCAGCTTTTCAGTGATGTACAATCGTTTGGAGAGCAGAAATGAACTCTGCCGTCATCGGTTAAGTAAACTTGTGAGCCATCCCAATCATAGCCGCCAAAGAAGAAAAGATTTGAAGTCGCATTTTTGGGGCGTTCCGATTTATATGTATTCAGAGTCACTAAGTCAAATGGCTGACGAGATGCTGTAATATCCCTTCCTACCAGCTTACGGCATCCGAATAGACATAATGTCGTGCTCATAATATTCAGACCATTGGAACAATTCAATAGAAACTCACGATATTGTATCGGAATTTCTCGCCCCATAGATTTCTCCATTGCCATAACATCACTTTCGGATACGGTATCATAGATAGAATTTAGCCATGCTTCCGAACCAATATGAAGCGCACGACCTATTAGTGTCGCCCCAGTTTGAGACACATATTCAGTACCTAAGTGCTTATATTTTTCAAATAAACCGAGTAATGTTTCTTTTTTCATTGAATACGTATTGATTATAGGAATATTACAATCAAGATTATAGCTAAAACGAGGAAGCCGAGAAAACCATTGGCAAGGTTGTTGTCGGCATGGTCTATGTTGCTGAAATCGTCCGAACCATAACGTATTTGCTCGTATGATACTTTACGCCCTCGACGGAACAGTCGCAAACAGCCATACCGAAGCCCGGCACCGATATGTAGAATCGCACTGCCGAACCATGAACGGATAAATATTTCAGCAATCAATTCCATTAAAGTTTCCATTATTTCACACCATATTTGGATTTGAAAGCCTCTTCCTCAATAAAGTTTTCAAGCAACGCATGGCACGCATCGTTTTCAGTAAGATGATTGCTCAATGTTTTTGCCGATCCTCTGTCATCGATATAAACAAGTTTATATGTGTCTCCATCTCGCATTACCACCACACAGTCGGGTTTGCTGGTTGTATCAAATCCAAATCGACACGATTCAATTCCCATAACTTTAAGATATTGTGCCACCGATGCTTGGTCTAATTTCTGTGACAACATCGGCTGTTCCCAATACCGTTCAAGTTTATCATTCAGTATGTCGCATACTTTACCAACTGATACAAAAGTGTTCACAATTCCGGTGTTTTTCCCTCCTCCGGTCAAGTAATCCGCCCTTATGATTTTAGCACTTCCTATTTTTGTTATGACAAACATCTCAACACGCAGAAAAGGAATAATCTCATATTTCATCTTTGCCGGTATCAGATATTCGAGACGGTCATCAAATATCCTTGCAAGCGGTTTTCGCATCGCGAACAATATCAGCCAACCTATCCCGACAATCATCCCGAAAGAGAAGAATATCATTCCCATATAACCGATAAAGTTATCTATACCAGAACGAGGATTGTTTGTCATAAAGAACCCACCAACAACAAATAACAAGCTGATCAGCGTAAAACCAATCACGCGCCATATACTCGGATATATGTCAGTTCGATTATTCATTCAAAACCTACTGTTAATGCTTTAATGGTATAATTCCAACCCATGACATATACGAACCACATCAGAGCGATATTTATAAAAAGAATTACAAGCAAAGCAGGTCCGACCTCTTTATACTTATTCCTGAACGCATAGACTACATTTGCCGTCTGTGCGAATATCAGCAATATATTTGCGACCAACAGACACCAATTAATCTTGGTAGTCCCTCCTGCAAAAAGAACAGCGAAAGAAAAGAAGAACGTAATCGCAAACAATACCACAATTATCCATTTTGCCCGATAAATCAGTTTCATCGCTTGCCTCCTTTTTTATTATTCCTGACAGATTTTATTGGAGCCGGCCTAACGGCTTCGTTTGGCATTACGTTTTCAAGCACGTCCCTGACGGTCTGCTGAACTTTGATTTTTAGATATACCGATTCTTGACGTTTATGGTCGAAGGTTTTCAGATACAACATATTGTTGTCTTGCCAGAAAATAGTGCGAAGTCCGGATTCATCGCCCTGACAATAAGGCTCTTCACCACTGTATTGAAGGCTCTTGTATGACTCAAATTCATATATGAAGTTTCCTTCGCGACGAAAGAACCTCAAATCCAAAGGCCAGTCGCAATCATAACCGACCTGCGACACATAAATCCCATTGGTGTTTACCGCCGTGGGACAAGCCGCGCGACAGATATATTTACCGTTCTCAGAATCAAACCACCATATTGCATCGTCATGCGGCGATTCAGGGATAATGAAACCATATAATTTCAGTTCAGGCAGAAATGTTAGCCATCGTTTGTCAAAACCAAAATCCGGGTTATCATAAATAGCATATATTTCTTGTTGCCAAGCAGAATCAAGACGTTCAAATTTAGCTTGCGACTCCTTCAACACCATAGAGACAATATCATTATCGGCAATGGTATCAGCCGGAATGACATTATAGCGAGAACACTCTCTTTCAGCTTTAACATATTCCGTTTCGCTTATTTTCTCCACCGAGAAAACTGTTTGTGCGGACGCAACAGAAGCATACACCATCACAATCAGCAATATCCAAAATCGTTTATCAGTCAGTTTCATTGCCTGCCTCCTTTCCGATTGATGAGCCAGAGGAGTCCGCCCCAAAACAGAGCGTTTGCACCGACCAACATGATATTGGTCAGTGTGTCGGGGGAGTCAAAACAGAATATCAGGCTGAACATGAATAAGAGCATGACTGCCGCCGACGCAATGGATTTGCCAATTTGATCCATCATTTGCCGTATTTCTTTTTCAGATATTCACGTAGTTTTGGAGAATCCTTGCCTTGATATACCTGGTGGCGGTCGAATACCGTCCAACTGTCACCATCCGGGAAATCACGCTTCTCAAAACTTTTTGGATCTGCTCCTTGAATTATTGAATCGTTCCAAAACACGTGCTTGTTGTCTTTGCCATAATTAAAATCCGTTCCTTCGCTTCCTACATACGAAGTAACAGGTACAGGCTGAAAGGTCATTGGATCTGCTTCGGCAACTATTTTATTGCTCCACCAAACATGGGATTTATCTCGATACCAGTTGGCGGAAATATGCTCGAAGGTTGCGACATCAGCTTCTGGAAGTACATTAAAATGTGAATCGTAAATATGTGTGCCGTCAGAATACATCAGCCTTCCTAATTGCGTAAGTTTAGTGTAATCTTTTATCTGCGTCGGTTTCCCTTTTTGGTAGGCTCTGTTCTTATCCTGTCCTATATAGAAATCCACGACCTTGAAAGTAGCCGGGTCTGCTCCGGGTATCTCTTTCCCCATAAAGAATACTCTATGTTTATCGGCGGCATAGCATCCAGATTGAACAGGGCGATTTGCGTCTATGGGATGAAATGTGGCGTAATCGATGTTTGGAATAACTGTGCCATTCAGGTAATATCCGTTGTACTTATCTTTTCCCCAACTTGAATTTTCACCTGAGCTGTATTTCAGAATCTCAAATGAGGATTTGTCTCTTACATTCAGAGCTTTGCCATCCCAATAAAAGTCTTTTTTATCCTCAGTAAGTCTATATGAATGAACTTTGAAGGAAGCAGGGTCGGCATTTTCAATCAATTCACCATCTACATATACATACAAATTGTCTGCCGCATACCATTTGTCAATGACACGAAAAGAACTGCCATCGGCCCCTTTTATGATGTTGCCTCGATAGAATGCGTGTTTCTTATCTCGACCATAATCATCATTCAGTTCTTCAAAAGTCTTCGGGTCAGCATCAACTCGCCTTGAGTTATGTCCGTTACCCTCATTCCATGTATGCCATGTAACTTCCTTACCGTCGTTTTTATATCCAACAGTGCAGGATGTGAGAAACATCAATATCAAAATTATTGATGCCGCACATATTGGTTTAATTGATATTAATGGTCGCATGGGCTATTTCTTTTTGTGTTTGAACTTGATGGTTTTCTTGGCGTTACGTTTGGGGTACTTGACCTTGATTATCACAGGGTCGTCGTAGCCCTCGGCTTCAATACGAAGTATGGCTTCTTTCAATGGTTTGCCGTCTTCGTCTTGCAACCCATAGTCATAATCCCAATAAATTCGGCATGGGTGCTTCTCGTCAAAGTATTCCGGTGAAAGATGTTCGGAATCTTCCTCTCCGTCCTCATCAATACATACTCGCTCAATATAAAGATTATCACGATCAATCACGTTTCCTTTTTCGTCAGTCACTTTAAGGTCGAGGTAATGATTTATCTCTCGCCTTACAACCGGAGCTTCTCCCAATATGATGACCTTCATATCCATTGTCACATTGATTGGTTGTGCAATATCTGTCACGGTTGCTGTTTTGGACTTGAAGCCAGCGTAAGACACCTTTATTGTATCGCCTTCTTGCGCATCTATTTCAAACTTTCCATCTATGTCGGTTGTCGTGCCTTTGCCGTTTGTCAGATTCAATACTGTTGCTCCAATCAATTCTTCGGATGCTATTGAATCGACTTTAACCTCATATTCATATCTGACAAAGCCCTTGACCTTTACGGAATCGACACTTGTCGCAGTTATGCTATCTGTAGGCAAGATAATAATATCAGCAGGTACTTGTGCCTCCGTGCTGATAGGCATTAACATGGCGAGGGATGCCGCAGAGATACCAGCGAGGGCTACGGCTTTTCCGGCGAGGGAGCGGGAACGGAGCTGCTGCTCAAGGTAACGCACCTCGGCTTCGCATTTGGGACATGTGCCGAGACAGTCGCCTTTGTAGCGACACTCCGATGTGACAAACTCGATGCCGTTAGCCTCGGCAATCTGCCGACGTATCTCTTTCAATATCTTGCAGGTCTGCTTTCCTCGTGCCATAGTCAATAGCGGTTGGGGTCAAAACTTATTGGCAAATTCATATATACATTAACTTTCCTGCCCTCATGTTGTCCCGGAATGAAATCAGGGAACAGCCTCACGACTCTCAAGACTTCTCTATCAAGAGCGGAATCCAGACCTCGGACTATCTGTGGGTCACATACATGGCCTAATGTGTCAACATAAAACCTTACTCCGACACTTCCTTGAAAACAACCAACCATTTCTTTCGGATATTTGAGATTGTCGCCAATGAATTTCAACAATGCAGCCTGCCCTCCCGGAAACTCCGGCATTTGCTCCACTACATTATATATTTCGACTTCATCAGTGTCATCTTCCGGTTCCATTGCGATATCGCCTTGTATTACTATGAACTCGGAGGCGTTGTTAATCTCGCCTTCTTTAACACCTTTAATCTCAGGTGTCAAACATGAGATTGAATCTTCAAACAAGGGCATTTCGCCTTCCTCTGTATCTTCTATCTCTTCAATCATTTCGGGCGATTCAATAAATTCGCCAAGAAGATCATCATTGGTCTGATTTTTTGTTGATGTGCCGCTGCATCCCGACATGAGAATCATGCCCGCCGAGATGCCGGCGAGGGCTACGGCTTTTCCGGAGAGAGAGCGGGCGCGAAGCTGCTGCTCAATGTAGCGCACCTCAGCCTCGCATTTGGGGCATGTGCCGAGACAGTCGCCCTTATAGCGACACTCCGACGTTGCAAACTCGATGTCGTTAGCCTCGGCAATCTGCCGACGTATCCCCTTCAATATCTTGCAGGTCTGCTTTCCTCGTGTCATAGAGTCAGTGTTTACGGATTTGGTAGGTGAATAAATCGAATCGGGTGAAGCCGAGGGCTTCAAGTGCCTTGCGGCTGTTCTCTCGGTCGATGTCGGTGTTGTAGCCGGGTATCAGCGGTATGCGGACTATGCAGTCGCTTTGCCGTCCTGTATCGGCTATCAGGCGGAGATTTTCGAGGACAAGAGCGTTGTTTTGCCCCGTGTAGTCGCGGTAAATATCGGGGTTCATATCCTTGATGTCGATAATCAGGGTGTTGACCACCGGGAGCAACGCCTCGATGTTGGAGGTCGGCACATTGAGCGACGTTTCCAGGTTGAGCTGCCATGCCGAACCGCACAGCTCGCGGAATTCACGTATAAACTGTGGGCGCAGACAAGGTTCTCCGCCGCCGAAAGTAACGCCACCGTTTGTGGCAATGAAATAAAGCTCGTCAATGCGGGTCTCGGCATAGAGCTGTTCCGGCGAATAATCACGGAAACGTCCACTGTCGCCTAACGACTGCGGGTTAAGACAATAGCGGCAACGTAGCGGACAGCCATGAAAAGCCACAAGCGTAGTCACGCCATCACCGTCGGTAGAAAGGCGATGCCGTGCGATACCTATTATCTTAGCCCGTTGCCTCATAAAGGGTCTAATGTATTTAATATCGCAAATTTAGCGAAAATAATCGACATTTGATGTGACAAATGTCCCATAAGAATGGGAAAAACAGCGGAAAAACAGCTTAGAGCATATTTTTTCTTAGTTTTTCACATGTTGGAGTGGGGTATGGTGTTATTGCATGTCTTGCCATACTGAATATTAGATCCGTGGGGGAATGGACTGTTGCTTTCCGATTGGATCTGTTGGCTTTAGCGCCCGTGTATTTTTCGCTACGAAGTTACGGCGGGCGATGCCGACGGCAAGTGACCGCTGTGCTTGTCTGCATGGAAAGTTGTCGGCAGCCTTCCGCAATTTGTGCCAAATTGGGTATTCCGACATCTTTCCGCTTGCCACACTTGCCTACGTCATCTATGCCCGTCGAGTATGATGTATCGAAAAAATTACCCCGGTCGCGAGAAGCCAAAAGGCTTCAAACCAAAGGGATAAATATTAACTTCTAAACATAAGGAACTATGCACGGAATAGTCTATCAAATCAGTACGTCACCCATTGACTGTGATGACTACATCGGTATCGACACCGTATCGGAGGGCGACATGGCAGGCTTCGACTATCTTTATGATACCGAAGAGAGCGAGCGCAGTGAACTCATACATGACCTTGTGGAGCGCATACTCCCAAAGGGTATGTTCACACTTGACACCGACAACGAGACCCTTGTTTATCAAGGCGGTTTTGAGGCATGGCGAAAGTCGTATCTCGACCTTATCCGAACAAAGACGGAAGCCATTGACGAGGACAACATCATGGAATGGATAGGTCCGGCTTATCAGTTGCAAAAGACTATCGTAAACCCGCTTGAAAGCCCCGACTACTTTGTACTTGAATCGGACAGTTACGGTACCGCCGAGCGTTCTCGCGAACTTATGCTCTTAGTGAGCAAACTTGAAGCCGGAGCGAAACTATATATAGGGGAAATACTTGGCTATCACGCTTAAATACAGAAATTCTATGGAATTTACTATCGAGAAAATACCTGTTTGGGCTATGTTCTACCTCGTTAACGGAGATTACTCCGGCATGACGGTCGAGGACAAGGCTATGGCAGATGAATGGTGGGAACGCAATAATGTCGTTTCCGTAAGTCCGGCTTCCGATGACGAAGGAAGCAGTCACCCTTATTTTACCCATTATCCGGCTTTCGGTCTCGCCTCTGACGTTATTGACTGCACGGTAATGGTAATGTAAAATAACTCATTGTCGCTCCGGCTTTCGGGCTGGAGCGACATAAATCGAACAATATTATGGAATATCAGGAAGCAATAGACATAATCAAAGGGAAATCCGGATTATACGAAATCACGACTTCGCAGGGTAACGAGCGTAAACGGCTGTTTCTGTCGCAGAGCAACCATGTGTGCGAGTTCGCACCACGTTCAAGAAAACGAGGCTATCCGGTAGGTGTCAATATCGTATCGGGCTGGCTTTGCCTCTCTCCGGCGAAGCCAAAAGAAACAAATCCGGTGCTGAAATTCAAACGGTATGCCGCCCGAGCCACTTTCCCCTCGGAGTTTATCCGCAAATGCCTCGCCGCCGACCCCTCAAAGGGTTGTTACGAGAACCGTTTGACTACCGGAACACGTATTGACGGAGAAATCATATCTCTTGAAGCCATAAGAAAATATGCACCTTGGGCTGTCGACGAGTTTAGCAAGGCATTGTCAGAACGAAGAAACTATACCTCCGGTCGTTTCGACTTCCGAGGCTATGACGGCTCTCTTTGGCTTACCGTAGTTGAAAAGGATGACGGATATTATCGCAAGGGCGACATAGCCGCAGGTTTCAGCAAGGAATATCGGGGCTGTGGCAACGGCTACTACTACACACTGATAGATGATGAACACTTCATCGGCACTGACATTGACTGATTACAAGCCGCTCCGACTGCAACGGTCGGGGCGGTTTTGCTCCGTACACTTCGCAAAACCGCCTGTTTGGCAGGATATACAATACTAAATTATGACTTGAAAATAATTTTTTTCAAATAATTTTTTGGTACGCAGATAGGCTGCATCCGGCTTATCTAACTTTGCAGTGTCAAACAAAGGAAGCATGGGTGAGCGGTCGAAACCAGCCCTCTGCTAAGGGGCCGAGCCTCAAAAAGACTCCGAAAGTTCGAATCTTTCTGCTTCCGCTTCAAAGGACACTTGGCAGACATGGTGTATGCGCAGGACTGAAAATCCTGAGAATGTGGTTCGAGTCCACGAGTGTCCACGATAATATGCAGGTATAGCTCAGTTGGTAGAGCGTCGGTCTCCAAAACCGAAAGTCGTGGGTTCAAGTCCTTCTGCCTGTGCCAATAATAACTGGGGTGTCGCATAGCGGCTATTGCAGGAGACTGTAAATCTCCCGTCTTCGGACATCGTAGGTTCGAGTCCTACCGCCCCAACAAATATATGCTTCCGTAGCTCAGTGGATCAGAGCATCACGCTACGAACGTGAGGGTCGCAAGTTGGCTTTGCCCATCTCCTTGCGCCTCAGCATAGTTCAAGCAAGCTTGGCTCTGCACTCGGCACTGCGTCGAGTCGAGTCTTGCCGGAAATACCAATATACTGTGGGGTGCAGCAGTGGTAGCTAACGAGCCTCATAAGCTCGGAGTCGGTGGTTCGAATCCATCCCCCGCAACCGATATGTGAGAATGCCCGAGCGGTTCAAGGGACCGGTCTGCAAAACCGGTATTCGTCGGTTCAAATCCGACTTCTCACTCAAAGGTGAAGGCTTCCTTGGAATCCAGCTCAGGATTACAGGAAGCCTTCCTTATTGATGTGTCAGCAAAGCATTGAGCCGTTCGCCGACTTTTTCAAGTATGTCACCGATATCTTCGACCGAAGATTCTCCCTTATGACGTATCATTCTGACAGCCTTTACGACAAGCTCGTATGTATCATCGGCTATCGGAGAATCTGTTATCGAGTAATCGGAATCCTCGTACCTGTAGTATTTGTTGTCGTATACCTCTATCGGGGCATTGTAGCCCAGTTTGTCAGACCGCATCATCTGAATGTCGGCCTGAACTGTTCTTACGGAGACACCCCTGGTTATACCCTCCATTTCGTAGAGGGCATCCGAGCAAGCCTCTACGAGGTCATCCAGAGTCCACCGCCTGTACTTGTTTCTCAAGCACCGGTCGATTGTCTTGTATCTTAATAAAGCATTCTTGTTTACTGGCATGGCAGTGATAAAAATCATTCATAGTTTGAAAATTTTACTTGGTGCCATGCCGTGACAATAAGGATCATGTGGCCATGACAGGGCACAAAAAAATCGGAAAGCTTTTCAGGACTTCCCGACTGTCTCCTTATTGTCTGAATGTTTTGGTATCAGACGCAGATACAACTGCAATATCGCCGGAACCATCCTTCAAGCAAGCTACGATAGCTGCTAAAGCTAAAGCAATAGCAACTTACGCAGCAGCTACGATAGCTACGGCGACGCCATGTTGACGATATGTTGAGTTGCGGTATCTGCATTGTCCTAAATTTAATTCGCCCGAAAGCGGATGCAAAATTAACAGAAATTCTTGGTACAACCAAGCTTATTCAAGACGATTACAGCGATTGGACAAATCCTGCGCTGAAATCGGCTGCAAAATTACAACAGGGGTACGCAGTCTATCTGCGTAGCAACGGCACACGCTCCCGACGAGCCATATTTCATGTGACGCCGGGCGGCAGTGTGCCTACCTTGGAAGACTTGTCGGCTGACTAACTCCGTGTCACGACACCGAGTATAATTCAGCCGATATGTTATGAGTATTATCCGACAATAGCCGATAAGCCGACAACGTCAATGTCATCGAGGTTTCGCCTGTGGCTTCTCTTCAATATCATTCGCGTTGTCGGCTGTCTTTGGTTACTTGTCTGAATCGAAAAACTGCCTGGCTCTTTTACAGTCTTAGGTTGACACTTATGACTGAACGAGCCGAAATCTATGAAGACTTTGGCACGCAATAACGGCACACGCCCCCGACGAACCATATTTCATATGGTGCCGGGCGGCAGTGTGCCTAACTTGGAAGGCATGTCGGCTGACATACTCCGTGTAACAACACCGAGTATGATTCAGCCGATATATTATGAGTATTATCCGGCGTAGCCGATACGCCGACAACGCCATTGACATCGAGGTTTCGCCTGTGGCTTCTCTTCAATGTCATTCGCGTTGTCGGCTGTCTTGGGGTTACTTGTCTTAATCGAAAACCTGCCCGGCTCTTTTACAGTCGTAGATTGGCATTTACGACTGAACGAGCAGAAATCCCTGAAGACCTTGGCACGCAACAACGGCACACGCTCCCTACGAGCCATATTTCATGTGGCACCGGGCGGCAGTGTGCCTACCTCAGAAGACTTGCCGGCATACTTACTCCGTGTCGAAACACCGAGTAAGATCTTGCCGATGGATAATGGTGATTTCTCGGCTGCGCCGATACACCGACAACGCCAATGACATCGAGGTTCCGCCTGCGGCTTCTCTTCAATATCATTCGCGTCGTCGGCTGTCTTGGGGCTACTTGTCTGAATCGCATACTTGCTCGGCTCTTTTACAGTCATAGGTTGGCACTTATGACTGAACGAGCCGAAAAATATTTCGGAATTATCCTTTGACGGCTTTGGGCTTCATGGTCGGGATGTTTTATTGTGCGAAGTTACTGCGTCCCGGGCAACGTCAAGTGCCGCTGACGCTTTCCGTCGGAGGGCTTGACGGCAGCCTTCCGCAATTTTTCTTCGTGCCTATAAAAATTGGGTATTCCGTCCGCGCCCTCTGACTCCACACTTGCCTTATGCTCCCTTGTGTCCGCAGTGTTCACTTGCACATAAAACGGTTCTCCCGACCAGGAAACTCAAAGAGCTTTACAAAAGGGAAAAGAATTGGAACTCACAAACATAAGGAACTATGATGAAAGGAACAGAACATTTCAAGCAGGTTATCAAGTCATATCTTGATAAGAGAGCGGAGAGCGATGAACTCTTCCGTGCCAAGTACGAAACCACCACTCGCACTATCGAGGACATAGCGACATACATTCTCAATGAGGTCAAGGCTTCGGGGTGTTGCGGTTTTACAGATGATGAGATTTTCTCTATGGCGGTACACGTCATAGATGAGCCTGACATTGAAATCGGCAAATCCATGACATGCGGTGTAGTGGTCAACCACCACATAGAACTGACCGAGGAGGAAAAGGAAGAGCAGAAAGCCATTGCCCTCAAACGCTTCCAAGATGAAGAACTCCGCAAGTTGCAGTCACGCAACTCCAAACCCAAGGCGGTAAAAACGCAGGAGAACAAGCAACCCGAATTATCACTCTTTGGCGATGACTTTTAAGCCATGAAAGCACGTACATCATTCGAGAAGCAGGTGGCAGCCTCCAATGTGAGGCTGACCGCCATTGACCCCAAGGTTACAGAGTGGGGAGTAAAAAATCTGTTCAACCATCCGGCTTTCAGAGTGCCGAGCGGTCTTACCACTTGTGGAGACTGCGGTCATAAGTTCCGACATGAGGGAAAGGGCAAGTATGTCGTATGCCCTCACTGCGGACACAGACTGATGATAAAAGACACCCTCAATCGCACTCATAAGGAAAGCACATACTTTGCTGTCCTTGACACTATCGACGGTTTGCAGGTGGAACGTGTGTTTATTCTGACCGTGGAGTTTAAGAAAAGTCAGCCGTTGAACTCTTATAATGTGGAGGTGTGCCGTCTATGGCTCAATGCCAAGGGGCAGACAGCACTGACATCAAAGGCAAGGACAATAGGATATTATCGTGATTGTTTCAACTGGGGTTCGGAGATAGAACTCCGGAATATGTCGGACGTTCATCACATCATAGCCAACACGTGGCACTATCCGAGATACAAGGCAATTCCGGAACTGAGGCGAAACGGCATGAAAGGTGCATTGCCCGACTGCCACCCATTTGAACTGATGAAGGCTCTTCTGACCGACACAAGGATTGAGACACTTATGAAAGCCGGAAACCATAGAGCGGTAAAGTATTTTCTCTCCAACAAGTCTATGCTTGACAAGTGCTGGAACTCACATAAGATTGCCATGCGCAACGGCTATCAGATTAAGGATTACGGATTGTGGTGCGACCTTATCAAGCTACTTGACAAGGCAGGAAAGGACACACGCAACGCCAAATATATCTGCCCCGTAAATCTAAAGGTGGCACATGACCTTTGGCTCGACAAGGTAACTTCCGCAGATGAGAAGCGCAGAAAATCCGAGGAACTTGCCAAGGCTAAAAAGGAGGAAAAGAGGTTTTATCAGACCAAATCATGCTTCTTCGGCATTGTCATCAGGGACAAGGACATCGAGGTTTCAGTTCTTGACAGCATAGAGGCTTATCAGAACGAGGGAGAGGCTATGCACCATTGCGTGTTCAAGTGCAATTACTACAGCCGTGAGGACTCACTCATTCTGTCGGCTCATGACAAGGACGGCAACCGCATCGAGACCGTCGAGTTTTCACTTACGGAGAACAAGGTCATTCAGAGCCGTGGGGTTTGCAATACCAATACCGAACTGCATGACCGCATTGTGAAACTTGTTAACGCCAACGCCCACCGCTTCATCAAGGCGAGGGCTTCAGCATAATAGTTCCTTATAAATTCCAAATCCGTCTTCTGCCGTGAGGCAGGGGCGGATTTATTCGGAATAAATAGGTAAACTAAAAATATTATACTATAGTAACTAAGTATCAAAAGAATTTATTAACTTTGTAATACAAAACGAGAAGTATATGAAAACCAAGATAATTACCATCGCCAACCACAAGGGAGGCGTAGGAAAAACAACCTCTACCGCGTCTATCGGTGACGCACTCGCCATCCTTGGGAAGCAGGTTCTGCTGATCGACCTTGACGCACAGCAGAACCTCACGTTCACGCTGACGCAAAACGAAGAGCCGGAGACCAGCGTGTATGACTCTCTTGTAAAGGACGCTCCGCTTCCAATCGTCAATGTCAGGAAGAACCTTGACATTGTTCCGGCGTCCCTTGAACTGGCAAGAGCCGAAATCGACATGGCAACCAAGATTGCGAGGGAAGGTATCCTCAAATCACTGCTTGCAGACCATATCGACAAGTACGATTATATCATCATCGACTGTCCGCCGTCGCTCGGCATCGTCACCACCAATGCGCTTGTGGCTTCCGACAGGCTCTATATACCGCTGACCGCCGAGGCTCTTCCGATGAAAGGTCTCGCCATGCTTGACGATGTGGTGAGCGAAGTCCGCAGACGTGTCAATCCGGCTCTTGAATTAGGTGGAGTATTCTTCACACGTTTCAACAACCGTAATCTCAACAAGGAGGTGGTCAAGATGATTGAAAGCCGGTATGCCGACAAGGTGTTCAAGACCAAAATCCGTGAGAACATCACTCTTGCCGAAATGCCTCTTTCCGGTCAGTCAATCTATGAGTATGACCCCAAGAGCAATGGAGCGGTCGACTACATGGCTCTGACCGAGGAGATAATCGCAAGAGAAGAGAAATAGGTAAACTATATTATCAATAATAAAGACAACAAAACTACTTGCCTACTTATATCATAGTAGGCAAGTGGATTAATCATAAAGAAAGCACCATGGCAAAGAAGAACTTAGCATCGCTGATGAACGGCATAATGGGCGAGACAAAACCGATAGAACCGGAGGTTCCGGCTGTCGTACAGCCCGATTCAACAGCAGCCGAAGTGACCGAGGAAATGAAAGCCAATCTGGAGGCTAACCGCCGCCGGAATGTAGGACGTCCGCGCAAGGGGGAGTCCGGCTCCAAGACAAATGAAGTCCGGGCTACATTCATCGTTGACCCCGAACTGATCCGCAAGGTCAAGTATATCTCTCTTGTCGAAAGCTCCCTCCTGAAAGATGTTATCTCCGAAGCCCTGATCTCCTACATTGAGGCATGGGAATCCGAGAACGGCAAAATTCGACTGCCGAAGAAGAAATGAAGAAGGTGCTTGTCATCGGTTGTCCCGGTGCAGGAAAAAGCACTTTTGCACGCAAGCTGTCTGAGAAGACCGGCTTGCCGTTGTACTATCTTGATATGATATGGCATAAGGCAGACCGGACTACTATATCGGCAGAAGAGTTCGATGCCACGCTATCGGTGATTATGAAGAGTGACCAATGGATACTGGACGGGAACTATCAACGGACAATGCCATTGAGACTTGAAAAAGCCGATACAGTCTTCTTTTTTGATCTGCCTCTTGATGTATGCCTTTCCGGAGCGATTGAACGGCTCGGTAAGGAACTAGTGGATATGCCGTGGAAAGATGATGTCCTTGACGATGAATTCCGTCAATGGATTATGGACTTCCCGGAAACCCAGTTGCCGGCAATCAACCGGCTTCTTGAATCCTATAGAGGTAATGTTGTAAGATTCACTTCAAGACAGGAAGCCGATGATTACATTAGCAGATTGTAAAAGTAAAAGTGCTTATAAATATGATTTACAAGACAAGCCATGACATCATATGATAGAGCCATGGCTTTTGTATTGTAAGAGAATATGAACTTTTCTAAGCTCTACGACTTAGACGTTCAACGACGTCTTCCTTTGTAAGATTTTCAGCATCCTCCAGTTCATCAAACTCTTCAATCCATTTGATGTATGCTTTAACCTCTCCTTTAATTTTAAGTCCATGAAGTCTTAACTCTTCATATACATCATCTACGAGTTCAGGAAGCCAATCCAAAAGCTCATCCTTGTTTTTGAACTTAGCTTCATAAATGACATGACCGAGGATAATCTGAGCAAAAGTCTGCATGTCAATTACTGTGTATGCCATTGGCTCATGACCATAATACTGAGAGGCTACGAGAGGTGCATTGTCCTCATAATATCCTCGTTCCGAATCTCCATGTTCAAATAATTCCTCATCAAACTCTACTGTAGACGAGTTTACATGCTCATCAAATAGATAAACACGATCAAATTTTTCCTCTGTATCACATTCGGTTCTATATACTGCCATATACTGAGGAAATACATATACCATAGGAGAACCATCGAAGAGTAGAGTACCCTTTACAGGAAATACGCCTACCAATGTTGTGTCTGGATATTTTTTCATCTGTTAAACTTATTTCTCTTTTTATAACATACAGCGTTTCCAATTGTTCAGAAACCAAATACAATAGCGAGTCTTGACTCTACCGAAGTATTGCCAAGGCTCGCTGACCTACGCCGCGATGCGTGGATTATAATTCTATGTCGTTGAACAGATTGCTCTCTATACTCATCACACAGTCGAGTGGTATGGATTGTTTGTCACAGAGTATAATCAGACCTTCTATTTCATCTATCTTCTTTATTTTCCCTTCTGTCTGACGATAGCTTCCACCCTGCTTGAGTGAATCCGGCTGGAAATAGGTTATCCTGATTGTCGCGTCTTTCTCTATCGCATAGACAAGTCGGCGGGATAACTTGTCAAGTTCCTCCGCTGACAGTTCCGGTTTCCCGGAGGTGAGTCTGGCGGTTTCGGCTATGGCGGCGTCATGTCCGGTCAAGGCGGCAAACGGCGCGAACTGGGCCGCACGGCTCTCCATCGACATGGGTGTCCGTGTCTTGCTCACATGATGCGGAAGATTGATTATATCGTCATACCTACTCATGGTGTCCTCCTATCTGTTGGTTACGGTCGCGCTGTGTCGCACCGTCGGCATAGTTAAGCCCTTTGAGAATGGCGTTCTTTCCAAACATCTTCTTGATTTTCATGACTGCCTCCTGCCTGCGCCGCTCCTTGGCAAGTTCGGCTTCCTCCGCTTCCTGCTGTCGCTTCAGCTCCTCATAATCCGTGAAAAGGTCGAGCTGCATGGCATGTGGCTTTGATTTCACATCTTCCTCATGAATCAGGCGATTGAATGAGAGTGTCAGGCGTCGCACAAGCAGGTCAGGATTGATTATCCTGTCGTATAACCCGGCGACTTTCTCAGTCAGTATCTTTCCGGATGATGTCGGGCGCTCGATGTTGATTGTGCCGTGGGCATGAACCGGAACCTGCCTGCCGTAATAGTCGGTCGTGATCTTGCCGTAATACTTTGCCCTAATCTCCGGTCTTGTCAGCGACTCTATATCGTAGCCAACGGTCAGAACGAGCTGGTCGGTTACAAGGCGTTTGTCGATAAGATCGAGCGATACGCTGTCAGCCATCTCGAGCACCACATTTCTCGCTTGTGTCGAAGTATATGCACAAGTCAGCACCTGACCGCTGCTGATACTCTTCGCTTCCGGACGATATGATTTCACATAATCCATTGTGACCGGTTCCCAACCCCAGGCATGGTCAATCAGAAGCTCGGCGTTCACTCCGAACAGTTTATACAGAAAATCCTCATGATTGATTGAGCAACGTGCAATGTCGCCCATTGTCAGGATTCCGTATGGTGCGAGACGGCTGGCGATACCGCGACCTACACGCCAGAAATCCGTGAGCGGCGTATGCTCCCACAGTTGACGACGATATGACATCTCATCAAGCTCTGCGATACGGACGCCGTCCTTGTCAGGCGGCATCTTCTTGGCGACAATATCCATGGCAATCTTGCAGAGATACATATTGGTGCCGATACCGGCCGTCGCGGTAATACCTGTCTCAGCCAATACCTCCCGAATCATCTTAATCGCAAGTTCATGAGCCGTCATGCCGTAGGTTTTGAGGTATGCTGTCACGTCCATTATCACCTCATCGATGGAATAGACGTGAATATCCTCCGGGGCGATATATCGAAGATAGACATTATATATCCGGGTACTGTACTCAATGTAGTGAGCCATCCTTGGCGGTGCGACAAGATAGTCAACAGCAATCTCAGGGTGTGAATCCAAGACCGCTTTCGAGTATGACTTTCCCTGCCGTCCACGTCGATAGTTTGCCTCCCGGACTTTCTGCACCACCTCAAACAGCCGTGGTCTGCCCCCTGTGCCATATTCCTTCAGTGCCGGAGATACGGCAAGGCATATCGTCTTTTCCGTGCGCGACGCATCAGCCAAGACAAGGCATGTGTCAAGCGGATCAAGTCCCCGCTCGACACATTCCACTGAAGCGTAAAACGACTTCAGGTCAATGGCTATGAACTGCCGTGGCTGCATGATGAAATTTTTATTTCTCCGCTTGCATGTCGATTATGTCAAATATTTCATCTTGACTGCGAATAAGGCTGATGCACAGAATACAGACGGCAAAACAGATGGGTGTGATATACCACCATTCGTTGGGCGCATCCATAGCTGTGATAATCAGAAAGTACAGTGTGAACCATCCGTTCATATAAGATAGCCATTTATTGATGATTATCTTCTGAGGCTTCTTGACCCAAATCCATATTGAATAGCAGATAAAACACAACAATGCAATTGTACCACAGATTACCGGCAATAACATAGACTGAGTATAAGCCATCAGCAAAAGGCATGTCACAATTGTAATCATAAGTGCATTGAGCACCTTACTTTCGTAAAATGCGCACAATCTGCGATGCCTGATTTTCCCTGTTTTCATCTTTATAACTTATTGTGTTTTCTTCGTTTTTGAATATTTCTCTTTGATTATATCGTAGGCACATCTGACACAGGAATATATCTCGCTGTCGGGCATATCCTCATTGAGATTCACTCTTAGCCAGAACTTCATCGCCTTGTTTACCGGAGTGGTCACGGCTGAATATCGCTCTGAAATCCTTGCAATCTCTTCATCGGTGGAGCGGAACGACACTGATGTAAAATCGTCCATACCAGCCATGCAGAACATGTGACCCTGGACATAGAATACAAGTGTGGAATCGAAGCGCGGAGCAAACTTCCCGAAAGGTATCTTCTCCGTCACCCCGTCCATCGACAGGCAATAGTCGCGAAAGTCCTCAATATTCATTTCCTTAGTCTGTTGATGATTGCAATCACGAAGTGAACAAATATGCCATAAACCAGAGTCGCCAGCAATGCCATCCCTTCATTGATTATGATGATATGCGACAAAGGCATAGGCCATTCCGGTCGTGCCTGCTGAAAAGCAGCGACAATAGCGCATACCGAGAGGACGATGAAAACAACTATCATCGAAAGCGACGCAAATCCTAATTTATATCTGCCTATCTGTATCATTTGAACACCTTGACCCGGCCAAAGAGATTGCCTCGTTTGACCTGTTTTCGATAAGCGGAATAAAATCTATAACAAAGACACGCAATGATTGCGGCACTGAATGGCTGCCACCATTCCATAGAGCCATTAACCACTCGTGCAGCTCTATCTGGAACACACAGAGCAGACATAATAGTCAGCGCAAGCCAGATATTGCGTTTTACCTTATTGGATATCATAATATTTTGATATTGGGATTGATAGATTTAAGCTGAGCCATGAAACCGTCTCTGTTTTTTGGCGAGATTTCAAGTGGAGCGAAACTTTTCAAGACGGAGCGGTCTGTGAAACTTATGGAAACCCGCTTGGTTGACATGGCAGCCGTTGAAAGAATCCCGGTTGTTTTCTTCACCGACTTAATCTTGTCGATTGGCAGACGTGTCGGTCTAAAAAACATATACACCATAAGGCTTTTACCGTCTATCTCATACCAGCATCCGAACAAGCCAATGAGACATAATGCAGTCAGACCTCCACATATAAACACGGCATACCACCATGGCATATCAAACGCAGTGAACCACATCGATACCGGAACAACAAGCAAACATAGCCATGCCCACCAGTCTATTTTTGAACGATACACAGTCTTTCCCATAGAGAGGTAGAGCTACGCCTTACAATAATTCTCGACAACATATAAATCAACAGAAATATGTTGTGCCGCGACCTTTTCCAATGTTTGTCTAACATCTTCCCAAAGAAGACCACCCAATCCGGCACCTATCGCAGGAAGAGCGATCTTGTCAACACCGACACTTTCCGCAATTTCCATCATTTTGTCTATCGCGCTCTCAATATATTCGAGTTTAGCCTTAGTTCGCCATGTGGCTTGAGTCCCGAGGTTAAACACATACCCTGAGCCATAATTATAGGCATAGACATCTCGGGGATTAAACTCCCCGTTATCGCATAGTCGTTTGTATTCAAAATACATTTCCCGGAATTTAGCTTTAAACTGTAATGCAATTCCTTTGCCCATGGCTCCGGCACAATTGCATCCGTGGGCGTAACTCGTCACACCGGGAATCTTAAATATGTCACCGTATTCAATGTAATGTATCATTAATGTTTATCTGATTTGAAATTCAACGTATGCCGTATCGCTCTTCTGGATTGGATATGGCGGATAACTGAATGTCTTGACAAGACGATATGTAGATGACGTGTCGGACAAATCATAGATCCACGGCTTCACGGTCAATTGGAAAGAACCGTCAGGTTTCACTGGGTAGCCGATAGCGTTGAAACATACTTCAATGCCCTTTGTCTTATATTCCATATACTTTTCAGAGTATGGAGCCAGTCTCCAGCCTCCATCTGAGTCTATATCTATTCTATACCACTCCCCGGTAGTCAATTCCGTGTCACGATTATTTGTAAATTCCAAAATGAGAGAATCCACAGGAGTTTTGACCGGGTCGGGGCCGACAATTCTCATTGTCATTCCCTCAGCTGTGGCATAACTCTTCTGCGGCATTAAATCCGGAATCTCTATTCTCTCTCCAAGGAAATGCGGTTGCTTGCCAAACCAGATATCAAGCATCATCTTGTCGCGGGCAAGCCATTCACGAATGGCAAGACGAGTGCGTACCCATCTTCCGGCTCTCAACGGTGCTGAAACGGCAACAGCTTCAATTCCATTGGCTTCGGCAAGATATAACGCCCTTGCATTATGGTCTGCCTGAGATATGATAGTCAGTGAATCGCATCCGAAAATCTCTTTCGCCCGAACAACAGAATCAAGTGTGCGGAATCCGGCGAAGTCGAGAATGATTCTGTCCTCCGGAACTCCATGAGCCATAAGTGAGTCGCGCATAGCCGTAGGTTCGTCATAATCCTTGGTATGATTATCACCGCTTGCTATGATGTAATCAACTTTTCCGGCATGATACAGCTCAGAGGCTGTCTTAATGCGGTTTGTAAAATATGAGTTCGGTCGACCCCATTTGTTGAGTGGATTTGTGCCAAGCAGAAGTGCCACCTTGTTGTGTGGTATAGAATCTACCGAAGTGTAGATTTTCCCTTCCGCAGCTCTCTCCACCTTAACATTGGCATATACCGTAAAGATTATGACCAGTAGCAGAAACGCTACGAGACTGAGAGTTATCCGTTTTATCAGAATGTGTGATTTATGATTCATAACGGGCTTTTGTTTAGCCGCTCTTTGAGCTTGGTGTTGCGCTTGGAGACGGTCTGGTTGTGGATGGCGTATGCGAGGGCTTTGGTGGTGCCGACGAGTACGCAGATTTTCTTGGCGCGGGTTATGCCGGTGTATATGAGGTTGCGCTGGAGCATGACAAAGTGTTTCATCGTCACAGGCATCACCACAACCGGGAACTCCGAGCCTTGGCTCTTGTGGATGGTTATGGCGTATGCAAGAGTCAGTTCGTCAAGTTCCGACACGTCATATTCAATGACACGCCCGTCATATATAACGGAAAGGGTGCGCTCCGCCGTATCAACGGCACTGATAAATCCGATGTCGCCGTTAAACACGTTCTTGTCATAGTTGTTGCGAATCTGCATAACCTTGTCTCCCTGACGGAATGTGTAGCCGCCACGAGTCAAGGCTGGTCCTGTGGGATTCAGAGCGGTCTGCAACTCTGTGTTCAGGTTACCGGCACCGACATTGCCCCGCTGCATCGGTGTCAGCACCTGTATCTCTTTCGGCTTGTAGCCGTATGTCGTTGACAGTCGGTCACGCACAAGACTGACTATCAGTTGCGGAATCGTCTCCGCATCCTCAGCCTTGATAAAGAAGAAATCGGTGTTCCTGCCGTTGCTGATATTAGGGAACTGTCCGGCATTGATGGCGTGTGCGTTCATCACTATACGGCTCGACTGCGCCTGACGGAATATACGTGTTAGTCTTACCACCGGAATCTGCCGTGAGTCGATGATGTCTCGCAGCACGTTTCCGGCCCCGACACTCGGCAACTGGTCGATGTCCCCAACGAGTATCAGACGCATATTCTCAGGAATTGCTTTCATCAGATTGTAGAAAAGCATGATGTCGATCATCGAGCACTCATCCACTATCAGCACATCACCCTCCAACGGGTTCTCATCATTGCGCTTGTAGCCGTCCATCGGGTTATATTCCAGCATACGGTGAATCGTCTTGGCTTCCATTCCGGTAGCCTCGGTCATGCGCTTGGCGGCTCGTCCGGTCGGTGCGGCAAGGACAATCTGTTTCCCTTTAGCCTTGAAAGCAGCGATAATGCCCTGTGTCGTGGTGGTCTTTCCAGTTCCGGGACCACCGGTCAGTACCATCACCTTGGAATCTAAAGCCTGATTAATTGCCGCCTGCTGCACCTCGTCATATACAATCCCGGTAGATTGCTGTGCGCCGTAAGCCAGTTCCGGCTCAGCCGCAATACTGTCGGAGACATTGCTTGCGAGCAATGCTATCAGTCGTTTTGCCGAACTGTTCTCGGCATGATAAAAGGGAGGGAGATAGACCACCTCATTGTCCGCTATAAGGTCGTTGGCGGCAATCATTTCAGCCATAGCTTTGCGTACAGGCTCTTCATCTGCTTGTAGCAGTTCCTTAGCCGCCGTCACCAACTGTTCCGGTTCTACGAAAACATGCCCCTCTTCGGCAAGCTGATTAAGGGTGTATAGGATACCGCTCCGGCAACGGCGAGGGTCGTTGTTTTCATATCCCATCTTCGACGCTATACCGTCGGCGGTCTTGAAACCGATTCCCCAGATGTCATCGGCAAGTTTGTAAGGATTCTCCTTGACAGTCTTGATAGCCTCCTTCTGATACTGGCGATAAATCTTGGCAGCGTAAGCCGTGCTCACGCCATAGCCCTGGAGGAACACCATCACCTCTTTGATGTCCTTTTGCTTTTCCCAGCTTTCGCGTATCTTCCCCATACGCTTCCTGCCGAGGCGCGGCACCTCCAGCAATCGCTCAATGTCATTCTCGATAACGTCGATTGTCTCCAGCCCGAAACGGCTGACTATCGCCTTGGCATACACCGGACCGATACCCTTGACAAGTCCACTGCCGAGATACTTCTCGATACCGTAAATCGTGGCGGGCATGACCTCCTCCCACGACTCAACGACAAACTGCTGACCATAGCGGGCATCGACTCTCCAGTTGCCCTCACAAAGAAGCACACTGCCCACCGGCACATCAAGCAACGACCCGGTCAAAGTCACAAGATCTTTATAATCCTTGACCTTGACTTTCATCACCGACCATCCGTTCTCCGGATTCTGGTAAGTGATATGCTCGACCACTCCTCGCAGCTTCGTCATTTTCGTCCTAACTAATATTCAAATATCCATTCCATACTATCCCATGGGTTCCATTTGGCAAAGAGGGTATTGATATAGAATACGACTCCAAATCTTTCAGACCCAAGTCTTTTTGCCATTGAAATCAGTTTGGGATTGTCAAAACTATCAATAGCTTTCCTTCCATCATCTATCCATTTCCCAAGATTATCCATCTGAGTTTCAAAGAAACTCCGTTCTCCGTCCCAAAACTTTTCTTTTACAGTCCCTTTGAACGCATCCGGACATCTATCCTCAGTTGAATAACAGGAATAGTATTTGAATAAATCTGTCAGCGAAGGCCATTCCCGCTTTATAGACGAAATTATATCATGTAAAGGTTCATCTATATTCTTATCGAAGCCATTGCCTTGAATGTCCTTGATGATGAAATCCCCATTGTCGTAACGGAATCGAAATCGTCCGAGTATAAATCCACTACGGCACAGATATACCCAACCATTATCCTTATAGAAACTGAATCTATGCTCCCAATCAGGAGCAAAGGATTTCAAAATACGGCGGTGGATTTCACCACTCACTCTCAAATTGTTGAATCTACTTTCTATATGTGTGTAGGTATGTCTTTCAATATTAGTACGGGAATCATTTTTTGCCCAGAACACATTGACCCAATTTAATTGTTTCTTAATGCATTCAAGTTCACTACAATAATCCTCATAAAGAAACTCCGGAATTTCCAATTGAATCGGACTCTGATGTTTGTGGTCATACCTCTCTTTTATGAAATATTGTCCACACCCATACATCGCAGCCGCGATCATTCCGGTCAGTGCGCAGTTTAGCCGGAGATCACCGACCATCCTGACTGCATTATGAATGGCACTTCCGAAGTCGAAGGCTTTATTAAAGCTATCCCATGCTCTGAAAAGATAACTCAAAGACTTTCCGGTCTTAGTTCTCCATTGCCAGTCTTTAAAGCAACCATGAAAAACGCCTCCCAGTTCTCGCCAAACCTCTTCCTTAGTCCAGCCCAGTCTAAGAAGTGTCAGCATCTTGGAAAGGAACATTGAAGCATACATCTCCTCTTTATCCATTCCAAAATCTATTCTGTCGCGTTTTCCTGATTCCCTGTCAAACCAATAACTATATGTACCTTGACGCATCAGGAACATGCCAACACCGACATGATGTTTCCACATATTAGGGCAAGCAATCCATTCCTTTACTTCTTCTGACAGTTCAATATGCTCATGACGTTCAGCACTCCATAAATGGGCAATAAACTGTTTTAATCGTAAGTCATCATTCAGATGATTCCACTCACAAACTGCCTTTATTGTCCACAATACAGCCACGCTCAACTCGGAAACAGTTGCATCTTTACCAATCAAGTGAGCATAAAACTCATCCTTGTCTCGCAAATAAGAAGAGGCTGCGAGATCACCTATAATGGCTCCAAGCATATTGAATATAACTTCAGCTTAATGTTTACGTCTATTGGTTCCGACCGCGTTGTAGATTATCCTGACAAATGGGCCGCCTGACACCTTTTCACCACATTTATAGTATCCACTATCTGTTTTTCCGGAAGTCTTTTCAAATTCCTCTTTTAGAACTTTTGCTATCCTTTCTTCTCTTTCTTCTGCTCTTGCAGCCTTCTTGTTAAGAAAATATGATTTAATGTCTTCCGGAAATAAATTATGCTCCGTTCTCAAATGCCGTTTTCTTGAAGGATACTTTATCCACGCTCCACATATAGTACACTTGTAACATGAGTTTACTATATTGAGCCGTTTTTCCTTCTCCGCTTTTGAGATTCTTCGTTTCTGCTTTTCTATTTCACGAGATTTCTTACTCATACATTAAGCTCGAATAACAATGGACTATTAGTAGTATCAGTTACATCAGTCATAATCTCGGATTTAATTGCATATGACATCAGTCCCTTAGATACTCGGGGTATTTACCATTCTAATTCCGGTTCATTACGTTTTTTCTTTAACTTGGCATTTTTCTTGTTTCCGAGTTCGGGATGAAGTTGAACGTATTTGAGGAAGTCTATACGTGACCCGGTAGTTGGATGGTCACTATATTCATCATACAAAGTGTCATAAGCTGTTCCTAAGATTCTTAGACCATTTATAAATTCTTCGCCCTTGCCGATATGTTCAAGGAAACGGTAGGCGAAAAGGTCAGCCTCAAACTCTTGTTCTCTTGAATACTTGAAAGAGTATTTAAGGGTAGAAATCTTAATGTCATTACCTATATTAGCGATAGCAGCACCATAATCCGTTCCGCTTGTCGGAATGCCGTAGGCTGCTGCGTTGTAAGCTTCCATTCCCGCAGCTAATCCGTTTAGACCGGCAGCTATACCCCCAAGCAATTCATTTTTTCTTCGCTCTTTAGCTTGTGCATAAAAACCTCTGGCGTGATGAAGCAAAGCACCATGTGCAAATTCATGAGCAACATAGCCCATCAGAATTTCGTAGGTAATACCTTTTTTTGAGGCTAATTCAGTTGTTATGCACATGGCAAAGCCATCCTCCGTAAGTGCAGTATACGCATTTACTTCGTTTGAATATATCATGTGCAACGAGCATTTAATACCAAGGTCAGCGATACCCATATCTATAAGAAGAGTGTCGCAAAAACCTTGCATACTTTCAACAATAGTCTCGTCATACTGAGGATAAAAACGAGGAAGCTGTGCAGTCTTGTTCAACGCCTCTTTCTCAGCACCTTTATTCTTTTGTAAATCCTTAATGAATATGGCACAAAGCTCGTTATTATCAAGTGCCGCGCCCCAAAAGGCTGCTGGATTTACAGGTGTTACTGACTTTGCTTCGTCAGCAACATCAAAACTTTCAATGAGTTTCTTGTATTGCTTCTCTACGTTTGCAGAATAAGCGAGAGCAGTAGAAAGTACAAGGAAAATGAGGACTAATGTTTTCTTCATGCTTTGAAATTATTATGCTTAATGCTATTGAATCTTTTTGGTCGAGACCTCAGGCTCTATTTACAAAAGCACGGAGGCGGTGCCGCAAGCCCTAATTATATATCCTCTAGATCTTTTTGGATTTTAGTTTCTACGTTTTGGGCATCACGATATTTGACAACTACCATACCATCAGAAAATCCAGCCTTTTCTATTGAAAGCTCAATGGTGCCACCAGTAACGTTCCAAGCACTTGCATAAGTAACAGTTCCTTGCCCCAATTCATACATAAGGGAAATGTTGCTGTCCTGTCGGCTTGGATTATGTTCTCTGCAAGCAGTCGGCTCGCCATATTTACGTGTATACAGCTCTTTGTAGTAGTCATAAGTATTCACAAGAGTATTCCATTCTCCCGATTGGTCAAAAAGAACAACAACAACAGAGTGGACGCTATTACCATCATCGGTTGCAGCAACACCTACGGTAGCTTGTCTGCCTGTGAAGTCGCCAGTAAACATGGTAACATTATTTTCGCGACCTATTTGTGTAAAGCCTTTTGCTTTCAGTTTTTGGCAGAAAGCAGTCATACTACCCTCGATAGGAATACCTTTGAAGGAAAGGTGCTCTTGTGCGAAGCCACAAATGGCAAAACAGCAAAGAAGAAGAGTAAGAAGATGTTTTTTCATGTTATAATTGTTTTAGTTTAATCCCAGTCGTTTAAGTTGTCGATAAATTGGTCGAGGTCGGAGTCGTCGAATATGTCCGACAACTCGCCCGTATTTTCCTTATAGTCGAAGTCAACCCACATATCATGTTCTGTGTCTCCGTTGTATGAATCCAAACTATCAATTTTTTTCATTTTTCTCAAATTTTTATCAATTTTAATAGTCAAATAGATTTTTTTGGTTGACGTCTTTCTGCATCAAGACATTCAACAAGCTCTCTCAATGCTTTATTCTTCTCAAACCATGGAGAACTCTTTATATTCATCTTTGAAGATAGTAACGCTTCAATTTTCGTCACAGCCTTCATTATCATTTCTGTACTACATACAGGGATAATACCGTCCGGCGCATATGTTGACAAATATGCCTCCGATGGATTTTTAATTCCACGTCTCTTGCATACAAGCCAAGCGACGGTCTCAGCTTCAAACTCCCTCTGCTGTACTGATAGACGGCGTTCCTTGCTTCTGTCATAATACAAATGCTTGCAAAACAAGTGCCCCAGCTCATGGCATAAGGTATGAAATTGACTTGCTTGACTTTCTCGTTCATTGACACTTATGATAAAAGCGGATTTCGCTTTTGCCGTACATTTGTCCGTTAAATGAAACTCAACCTCTCCTACAGAGTAATGAGACAAATATCCACCATAAGTGTTTGCTGCAACAAAATTCGTGTCAAGGCATATGCCTAATTGAGCAAGATTCCATAAGAGGTTATCGAGGTCATCTTTTCTCGGTTCCCCACTTGTACTGATTAGTATCTTATCCCATTTCTCGAATATGACATCTTCCGAAATTTCCTCTGTTCCCGGAATATGTTCTGTGTCGCCATATTCAAACATACATTGAATCGGTCCGAAGTTCATCAGGGTGATAAGACGTTTCGCATTTTTCTTAGGACGCCTGTTAAAAGTGGCCCAATTTTTACCATTGAGTACCAGTCTTGCTCCCGGGAGCTGCATTTGGACAAGCATGGCATTGTAAGGGGCCAGCCACTTGAAATGTCCTATGAAATCCAACATTTTTTGGAAATCATCGCTTTTGCGATATTCCTCTACAAGAAATTGCAGTTCATCGATGTTGTCCTTAAACTCTTTCTCTATCGCCCTTTTCTGCTCATCCTCCTTGAACGCCATGTACCACTCAATAATTTCAGATTCTACAACATTATCTATTAGAACATGAGAATCCATTTTGTCAGCTATATAGACTGGTACAAGATGCCTCAATCCACTATAAGCACACTTTATATATGGGATACTCTTTTTTCCAATATGATCCACACATGCAATGCAGAAGTCTCTGAACCTAGGCACCTGAGATATGATGTTGTCACCATATCCAAACACTTCGCTCAGAAGTTCTGCATTAATTGTTCCTTTGGATTGAGCCATAGTTGATTGCGTTTCTATGCCTTAGGCATTATATTAAATTCGTCTATAGAGCTTATAAAGATTTTTCAATGCTCGCTCTGATACATTGAAGCATACATTGGGACTGTCTCCATCTCTTACGAAACGGAAGCCGGCATCAACCATCGCGAGTATAAGTGCCCCATTGGTGATATAATTCACTTCATTTTCGGATAGCTTTTTAGCACGTCGTTCTGCCAGATGCTTTAAGCCATAAGAAGTGTGCTTCTGGTTTATTGACTTAATCGGATCTCTACAAGCATGTGCGAAATCCAATGCCCATTCAAGTTGCTTTATGTCGAAACCGGATATATCCAAGGGTAAGTTACCCTTAAACCCGAAAGGAGAAAGACCTACAAGCTCGCTTTCTCCGTCATAGGCATTCCAATAATCCTGGTTATATTTATTAAGTTCGTTCATATACTAAAATTTTTGAGTCTTATATTTCGACGTATATACAAAAGGTTCATTCTTTCGGACGCATTACATCAAGAGGTTCCCCCTTGGCATTCTTCCATGACATCCATCCATTCGTATTATTACCGCAGACAAAAACAGCAGCCATGCTTGGGCTGGTGAACTCTTTGTTGACTGACAGTACTCGATTGCCGTCAACTTCATGCGTGAGATTGGCAATCATTTCGTTGCGACGTTCTTTCCCTTTGAAAGATGGCGAACAAGTCGGAGCAATAATACTTCCGGCAAGAACAGTCATGATACTCTCCTTGTAGGTAGCCTTTGCATCTCCACCTCTGCTTTTGAAGTAGAAAGTCTCATCCTTTGAGAAAGCTGGTTTGGGCGTTGCGTTAAGAAATATGGTACAACCCATAAAGGCTGTCAACAACTCAATATCTTCGATAAATTCTGAGACTGAATCTCGTAGATGAGGAGGCAGATTGGGCGGAGTGGGAACAGTTTTATTTTCGGAAAGCTGATAGGATTTAGCTTTCTTGGCAGTTCTGATGGCCTTAGCCTCAATGAACTGCACATCGGCCTTAGTCAAAGAGTTATCCTTAGCGATGAAAACAAGAGCGGTGTTCCAGAACTCTTTCTTTGCCTCATGAGATTTAACGCGGTCTTTGAAATTCTCTGTCTGACCTATATATGCCTGTGGCATGGATGCAAAATCATCTTCTCCACCAAGCAGAATATAAAAGGCCGGTTGTTCCAACTGTATGTCAGGATTGGCGTTAGCCTCGTTGATTTGTTGACGAGGGATAACGTACATATTGCATATCTTATTGCTGATAAACACATTGCGAATGCCACGTGGGTTACCGTCAACAAGATGTGTAGTGATTACTTTTCCCATAAATTATAAACGTTAACGGTGTCATAATCAAATTATAGACTTGGCATCCTTTTTGTTTGAGTTATGTTCTTTTTCATATCTATCCATCATTCTTCGAGCGATGTCTTCCCGATAGATACTGAGATTCAATGAATAATATGGAGACCTGTCTTTGAGTGAAATTTGAATCTTTCTATTGCCTAAGTTCCAATACGCAAGGTAATAGGATTCTCCTTCGGATAGCTCATAACATTCCGGAAATTCAGACACCTCACAGACTGGATTCCCGTATTTTGACTTGTAGAGGTTTATCAAGTCCTGATATTGCCGGATTGTCTCGCGTTTGTAATCATCCGACTTATACGGTTGCCCTATAAATGTCACATAATAGAGTGAGTCATTTTCAAATTGTCCTTCTACATGGGAGCAAATATAAGTGCCGATTTCATAGTCATAAGAGCCTCTTATATCAGCGAGATACTTATCCTTATTTTTTTCGAAGTCTTTTTCACTTATGAAGAAATTTAGGTCTGCGATTACTTTACCCTCTTCTTCTGCAAAGGAAGGAGACGGTTCTATAATAGGCGGAATTGAATCCTCTACTACGGTATCGTTTTCTACAGTTGTTGTACTCTGACTATTGCCACAAGCGACAAGTCCGGTAAAGGCGAATACTGACAATAGCAAATATATTACTCTCATTGTTTATGCTGCGGTTATGGCATCGTGGAGCATGGCTACAAACTGAGCCACCTGCGCTGCCTTGTTGGGAAAATATTTCAAAAGAGATTCGCGGAAGATGCGGTTGTCGCGGAACACGGTCTTTGCCATGTCGCCGTTCTGACAGACATAGTTGAGAATGTTGTTTATAAATTCCTCCTGTTCTGCCGTCAGGGTGTTTGCGGATATAAACTCTGTGAAGAGCTTTATAGCTTTCTGGCGGTCAAGACCTGCCACTTTGCGGATAAATGCTGCTACCGGAATATCCGTGGTCATTTTCTCACGGTGCAAATAGCGTTCATAGTCCTCTTTCGTGCCGAGTTCCTGCCAGAGTATGCGCTCCAGCTCGTCAATGTCGCTGCTGCTCAGTTTCTCGATATTCTGAATTTTCTGCAACACAGGAAGGTCGCGGTTCTCGGCGAGGAAGTCGAGGACTTTCTGTTTGTAAGTCATTGTGGTGATTATAGACCCGGCCACGCCCCCGTCGGTGACATCATCCTCGATCGAGACTGTGAACGTGCGCCCGCTGTCGCCTACGAGATACTTCAACAGGTCGCGTATCTCCTTGCGCATATTCTCAATCGAGAAAAGCGTCTTGTTGCTCCAGAAGGCCGAGGTCATTACTTCGTTGAGCAATGGCATCTTTGCCTTTATGTCGGGAACAGAAGCCTGTTTGCGAAGTGCATCCACAATTTTGGTTATCTGAGCCTCATGCGCTCCGCTCTCAAAGGTTTCATCCACAAGCCCGAGCTGAACATAAAGCGAAAGCAAATCAAATTTCTTGGCAAGCTCATTCTCCGTCGATTTGGGAAGTAACGGGGCAATCTCATTCTTCAGGTCGAGTACATCAACCTCAGAAATATACTGCCACACCTCCGGATCACGGTATTTGCTGACCGCCCGCCAATGGTTACGCACTGATATATGCGAGTCATAGAGCTTTGCCACATCTGACTGCAACATCGTCTTCAATTCGTCATGGAATCCTTTTGCGAAATCATCTGCCTGATATTGCGATGCCTGCAACGCACAGGCTATCGCGGCTCTTACACCAAACAGTCGTTCCGTGAGTGAAACGCTCTTTATCGCCTTTCTCTCTTTGGGATTCTGTCCGAAATACTTGAAGTTTCCACCCCAGTCGAAGATGTAGAATCGCTCTTTATCTTTTCCGGCACCGAAAATATCTGGACTCAAACGTGTACCTCGACCAATCATCTGCATAAACTTGATGCGCGAGCGGACACGTTTGAAGAATACAAGATTGAGAACATCAGGGACATCAATGCCAGTATCGAGCATATCCACCGACACCGCAATCTGCGGCATCTTGTCGCGAAGACTAAACGTGTCGATAAGATTCTGCGAGTAGTTGATAGAATAGTCAATCTGCTCACAGAACTTGTCGCCGTACTGCGGATAAAGGATATTGAATCTTTCGACAATGAGCTTGGCAGTCTTGGAGTTCATTGCAAAGATTATACTCTTGCCGATCTTTTCTCCGGATTGTACTTTCAGACCGTTTTCCATCAGGTCCTGAAGCATCTTGTCGATGGTGTCTGTATTGTAGATATATTTGAATATCTCCTGTTCGCGGATATCGCGTGGTTCCCATTCCTCGTCAGGGTCTTTGTTGACCTGCTCATATTCCCAGACGGCCTCGAGTTGTTCTTTCTCTTCGGGAGAAAGATCATCATACTTTATACCTTCATTCACCACTTTTGAGCCACGGACAAATCCGGTATAGTCCACAAGATAACCGTCTTCTATGGCTGTCTCGTATTCGTAGTAATCGGTCGGCTCACCACCTTCAAGGTGAAGGAGGTCGTAGGTCGATTTATCCACCTGGTCGCGCGGAGTGGCGGTTAGACCGACAAGCAGAGAGTCGAAGTATCGGAAAATGTCACCATACTTTCCGAACACCGAGCGGTGTGCCTCGTCTATGATAATCAGATCAAAGCGCCCGACACTGTAAGGTTTCCTGTCGGTGTTGACATAATTTATCATTGTCTGATATGTGGAGAACGTGATACGGGCGTTAGGGTCTATTTCCGTTGCCTTGTCGCTCAGCACCGTCACAGGAGAGTTGGGCAGCAGTTTGGAGAAATTGCGTGCAGCCTGATTCACGAGTGATGTGCGGTCGGCAAGAAAGAGGGTATTCTTGACCCAGTTGTTGCGTTGCAGAACATCGACAAGCGATATGGCAGTGCGGGTCTTGCCCGTACCGGTTGCCATTACAAGCAAGCCACGGCGGTGACGCCGATTAAACCACTCGCACATATTCTTGATGGCCCGCTTCTGATAATAGCGGTCAGAAATCGCATCCTTGACCGAGAAGTCAGTCATATCCGGTCGGGAAGACCGACGTTGCATTATCAGTTCAAGGTCTTTCTCTGTGTGGAAAGCAAACAGTCGGCGAGGTGGATAACCTAAGCCATCGATGCAATATATCTCGAATCCGTTGGTGTAGTAGATTACCGGACGGACATGGTATCTCTTTTCAAGACAGTCGGCATACAGCTCTGCCTGATGTTTGCCGACATTGGCATCTTTGCTTGTGCGCTTGGCTTCGACCACGGCAAGCGGCTTTCCGTCCGCTCCGAAAAGCACATAGTCGGCATATCCTTTCCCGGCATTGTTGGGCATACCCTCTACCTCTATTTCAATTCCGGCTTTGGATGGCTGAATATCGCCTTCGGTCTCCAATACATCCCATCCGGCTTCCCTCAGCATAAGGTCGATGAAACGGCGGCGGGTTTCTGCTTCCGAAATATCTCCCCACGACAAGTCTGCCTTTACCTCCGGAGCCTCCACAACCTTTTCCTGCTCAACGGAGGCGGCGAATGTCTCCGGAGTCTGCTCGGCTCGTACCACCACAATCCGAGGACGTGGTGCATGTGTCGGGAGCAAAGTCTTGTCGAAAGGTGCGAGCTTTTCGAGTACACGAAGTTTCAGCAATACACCGCCGACAAGATTATAGAGATTGAGAACTGTGAAGAACGCATCAGAGCGGGTGACTTTGCCGTCATGAGCTGCAAGGTTTCCGACCTTTCTGATCCAGTGGACAGCCTTCATCAGTTCTGGGTCTGCAATAAAGTCAGTGAAAACATCCGAAGTGGTCAGTTGCAGCAGTGAGGTTCGCTCTCCCGGCTCCACATTCTTCATTTTATAAATAGCCTTCACAAGCCATTCAAGGGCTTTTCGGGCATTTATGGCCGATGAATCAGGCTCGACGTACTGACGTTGCTCACACAACTCACACAGATGATGAAGTTGCGAAAGTTCCGGAATATTTTTGAGGTAGTCGAAATTCTGCATAATCTATTCTTCGGAGGTTCCATTAAGAATTTTGTCAAGCTGCGCCTGCAACTCTTCCTTTTTAGGAAGATAGAGCTGATAACGCGCAACAAACAACTGATTGGTAATTCCGCCCAATGCGTAATCCATCAACACTTCGTCACGTCTTGCTCCAAGAATGATTCCAATAGGAGGATTATCATCAGGCATACAAACCTCAGACTTAAAATAGTTGAGATATAGATTCATCTGCCCGATGTCATAATGCTCTATCTCATTACGTTTTAGGTCCAGCAAAACGTAACATTTCAGAATAGTATGGTAAAATACCAGATCGACCTTGAAACTACGACCTCCTATAGGCATTACATATTGGCGCCCTACGAAAGCGAAACCTCTACCTAATTCGAGTAAGAAGGTCTCCATATTATCCTTTAATGCTTTTTCGAGGTCACTCTCTTTGTAACGCTTTTTGATTGGCAGTCCGGTAAATTCCAACACAAAGGGATCATGAATTATATCATCTGCGGTCATGACCGGATGTCCGTGTTGAGCTAATGCCAATACTCCTTTCTTGTCTGTACTGAGTGCCAGACGTTGGAAAAGTGAAGACTTGATCTGGCGTCTTAACTCCCTGACCTTCCATTTCTGGTTAATGGCTTCCTGATAGTAGAACTGTCTTTCCAGTTCATCATCACATTTCAAAAGCTCATAGTAGTGGCTCCATGTCAAAAGGTGTGACAGTGTCACACTTTTTGGGAAACAGACATATAGTTTCCTCATATATATGAGGTTGGAGCGGCTAAATCCCTTGCCACGCTTTATGGTCAGGTCTTTTGCCAGACGGTTTATAAGTTGTGTGCCATATTCGGCACGGATGTTTCCACCCTGTTCAAACTCCACTATGTAGCGACCGGTTTGCCAATTGGCATCAAGCAGTTGGGTGTTGATGGCTAAAGCTGCGTTGGTTTTAGCCTTATTCCAAACTTCATCTATGCTGGATAAAAGTTTGTTGTATTCTGATTCCGGTATGATAAGTTCTTGTTTCATTGCGGAGAGTTTTAATTAAACCAATAATCCATGCGGCTGTCAAGAAGCGTCTGCATCTTTTTGATTGTTTCCTCAATGGTGACCTTTTGCCTTTCAATAGCCTCAATACTTCTGACGTATTTTCTTTGCAGTTCCAAGGGTGGTAATATAATTGGGAACTGCTGAATATGGGTGAGATTTAGCTGTCTCTTATCTATAGCACCGACACACACTTTCCTGATAAGGTCACGGTATGAATCAGTCAATAGAATTGAAAGAACGAATCGTGGTTCTATAGAGCCATCCAGTCTAACAAGATATACGTGACCGTTAATATTTGCAGTATCATCCTCTCCGGTAAACAAAGCACTGCGCCCAAGACTACTGTTCTCGGTATTGATTCGTCCCGTTTTAGTAATGAGAATGTCATTATGTTTGAGCATACTTCCTTTCATGGAAGCATTTGTGCTTTCATCCAGATAAACAATATCATCATAGATGATATGATTCCGCCATACATTCTGACTACGAAAGAACATTAAGCCTGAGTCAACATATACAGCTTGACCACCCTTCGGAGTTGTGCCGTTAGTTATAAGAGTGGATAGTTCCTTTAATGGTAAAGTATTCCACCCCCTCGAATTGGTCACAGGGTCGCCGAAGTAGTCGTAGAAGAGGGATTTGGCGAGGACATCAAGTTTGCGTAGCAATTCCCGGCAGTCGGCAATCACTTCATTTATCTTGTCAAGCTCTGCCACAATTTGTTCCTGTATCTCATTGGGAGGAATGGGAATAGCCTCATTTTTTATCATAGGAACAGTCAGTTGAGGAACAGCAACTCCGTTACCTGAAAATTTTCTATGTAGCACCCAATAATACAGATATTCAAGGCTAAGCAGTTCATTGGGAATAGCAACTATCAACCTTACAATAGGGACAAATGGCTCTTTCCTAATAAATGGGACTCCTAATGTGCCTCGTCCAGATATTGTAACGGCTGGTTCTAAAATTGTTGGGCAATTACAATACCCATATAAACCTTCGTTCTCAATCCCATTGGAATATATGGGTATATTTTTATCTGTTTTCCTTATTTCAGAAATATCAGACGGTTTATCTCCACCAACTTTGAGCGTACATACATCGCCTAATCGCTTATACTCCCAATTATGCTTCATGGTCGGAGGATATTAAAGATTGGAGTGAATTAATTCCTTCTGAAATCTTGGAAGCAAGTTCAGCGGCTTGGGCGATAAGCACTTCGGGAGCCTCGTATTCTACGACTTCGCGCACTGTCTCTTTGTAAGTGTTGAAAGCAAGGTCGTAGTCATGTTCCTTAATTTCATCCACAGGTACAAGAAAAGACTTGTCGGTGCGTTGGCGATCTGTTTCATCATCAAGCGCATGGAATCGCGTGATTATGTCAGGAATGTCGTTATCACTGACAGGATTACGCTTATCATCAAGTGAATAGCCGTCAGCCTTCATGTCGTAGAACCATACGTTGTCCGTGCCTCCGGCTCCTGTCTTTGTGAAGATGAGGATAGCAGTTGACACACCGGCGTATGGCTTGAACACACCCGAAGGCATGGAAATCACGGCTTCAAGACGATTGTCGTCAACAATAGCCTTTCGGATTGCCTTGTGTGCATTGGATGTTCCGGTCAATACTCCGTCAGGAACAATCGAGGCACATCTACCTCCTATTGCAAGAGAGCGAAGGAACAATGAGATAAACAGCAGCTCTGTTTTCTTCGTCTTGGCAATAGCGAGAAGCGATTTCGATACAGCCTCATAGTCAAGATTCCCTGCAAACGGTGGATTAGCAAGTATCAACGAATAACGGTCTGTATCGGTATTATCGCTCGAAAGTGAATCACGGAAAGCCACATCGGGATTATTGATGTCGTGAAGCATAAGGTTCATCGCGCCGATACGGAGCATCGTCTGGTCGGTGTCGAAGCCATGAAGCATCGAGCGACGGAAATGCTCGTCATTCTGCTGTATCATCAGCTCCTTGGCATAATGCTCCTTTATATATTTGGCAGTTTCCACGATAAAACCTGCACTACCCATAGCCGGATCACAGACGGAATCTTCAAGTGTGGGACGCATAAGCTCGACCATCATGCGGATGATGTGGCGGGGTGTACGGAACTGACCGTTCTTGCCACTCGCCGCCATCTTGCCTAGAATATATTCATAAACATCGCCCATCGTGTCGCGGTCGTTCATTTCCAGAGTGTCTATTCCGTCAACAATCTTGACCAATGCACGGGGTGAAGCTATCATAAAGTTTGCATTGCCCATGAAACGGGAATATGCGGAATCCTCGCCACGATTGAGCGTCTTGATATACGGGAAAACATCGCGCTGGATAGTACGATACATCTTATCCGGGTCATAATGTTTGAACACATGCCATCGAAGTGTATCTACAGGCACATCCTCGCCCGTGTCAGGATTATACCAAGTGCCATATGCAAAGGTGTCATCCGAGGCATATTCCATACCGAGGGCATTAGACAGTGATTCACGCTGCACCTGAGCATCGTCAAGCATCTTGATGAAAAAGAGATATGTCATCTGCTCCAGAACGGTCATGGGGTTGGTGATTCCGGCACTTTCCCAAAACGTGTTCCAGATCTGGTCTATCTGATTCTTTATCTGTCCTGTAATCATTATCTATCAAAAAGAGAACCCCAGCGTAGCATCTGAAGGCCGACCAAAGCCCGTAACGACTACGAAGGGGTTCTCAAAGTTTTCTCGGCTCTCGCCTTATGTCTTTGTATTGTGTTGGCTGGTCATTTCTCAGATATTCCGTTGCTTGGAATGCAAAGTTAACAAATTTTTTTGGATTTGAGGGCATTACATCCAAGTTTTGTGCTGATGTAGAGAGCATAAGCCCTTGATACCGCAAAATTACTCACGACCAGTGCCAAATCTTTGCGCTGCAATGTTAATATTTGCGAATGCAATACGTTTTAGTTCATGCAAAAATCCATATCGATCATCTCCTTATATGATTCAGCGAGGTTGTGAATGGCTTCATCATTGAGAACCCAGATTTCATTGCCGCCGTATGAATCTTTGAGGTCGTACATGAGGTTGAGCAATGCCACATCGCGGTTGGGTGCGGTCAGATTGCTTTCCTCGATATACATCACTTGGACGAGCCAGTTGTCCGGATCTATACGTAGATAGCAGTCGGCTACATCCGGGTCGGTATCAATACGCTCCTGAACGGCGGAACGAATTGCCTGTTCAAGAGCGTAAATCTGTTCGTCTGATATGGTGGTGATTTTCATTATTGATCAGGTATGATATTTCGGGCCCATGCCGGAAGTTCATCGACATACATCTTTTCGAGCCTACCGTCTGTAAGTCTGAACTGGATTTGTGCATCTCGGTCATTGACCGAATTGTCATAGACGTACAAGCGGTCAACCAACGATGCTATCGCCTCGCAGTTGATTATAGACTTGGTATATCGGGATATAATTTTCCTGATTGGCACGTCATGTCCACCTTCCATGACCCTCTTTGCTATTCGGGAGGCATTGATGGACGGATGACTTGTGGATATAAAGAATACACGGATGAAGAATCCGGCTTCCTTGGCACGGACAAGGAAGTCAATCTTGTCTTCTGCCGAGAAAACAGTTTCAAACACAAAACTTACTTTGTCTCGGAGACACTGCTCACGCCATTCAGCGCAATAGTTGGCTGCCTGAAGTACAGCCTCCCGGGAGTTCCAATCACCGAACTTGTCATTGGCAATCTGGTCAGGATTGATATACACTGTTCCGTCTGTCCACTCGTGATGAAGGAATTTTTGAGTAACAGAAGTCTTGCCGGACCCGTTAGGCCCGGCTATCACTATGAGTTCCGGCTTTCTTCCAGCTTTAACCATTTATCGCACTGTTAATACGATCAGCCCATTTTGCCTTTACGACTTCGGCTTCTCGACGCATTTCAGAGAAATAAGCGGCGGTTGCCTGCTCCTGACGCACCTTGGCATCATGGGCAACCTCCTTCATAAGCTGTGCCAGCATCTCGTCACTCGGTTCCTGACCCGAGATGAAGCGGTATGAGTTCATTTCCTGTTCTGACATAATTCCGTACTGTTAGATTACAAAGTTACAACAATTATTTCATATATCGGGTTTTACACCCCCTATATCTTAATGGCAAGGTATGAAATACCGTGTAACATCCTCGGTTGAATCGGTATAATACATCAATATTCTTTGTTCCTCCATCCTCAAATGAACACTCCATTTCCCGGATGACAGTTTCGGAACATTGTTGTCAATACAGAATCGGGCGATAACATCTATCGGCATAATAACAATACCACGTATATCAAGAGCTATTACCCAATAGGCTATTTCAGGTTCGTCTTCCGGAGGAAATATGCTTGTCCACCATATTTTGACATCGTTATACTCTTTGGATGCGCTGAAAGCAAACTCCCCCATAGTGGAATTTGCTCTGAGTCTATGCTTATGATATGATGCTCGTTCAATTGGCTGAAATTCCCTGGGCAATAATTCTATCGCCTGGTTGAATGTGAGCTTTGGAGCTTTTAGCTTTGGCATCGTCATTTGTTGTTCCAGTATCGTGCAGACAGATATTGTGTCAGTTCCGGATATGAGGTTGAGACCGGGGCAAGCAGAGTTTCGGGACTGATTATGACATATTTGCTTTGATTGGCAAGCATACCTCTCCATGATTTTTCCATTGTATCATCAGACACTTTATATTTCTTTTGGAGAAGTTCGTCATTCTCCGAGGGAATGACATGAATATGAAGGTAATTGTCAGCCGCAAGTCTTTCGGAATCTTTATGTGCCACCATATTCTCTGCCCATAGTGTCTGTCGCATCAGCTGATAGAAAGGCTCGTAATAGTAGAGACTGCCGGCATAATCTTCCAGTGATTTCAGTTGGACGGAAGCGGAAATCAGGTCATTGTATCTCGACATACGTTCCCTTCCCTTACCGTTACTGCCTTTCTCTTCGCCATCGCGGTCCTCGTTGGACTTGTCCTGATTATTATAGTGCTCGGTGTATTTCCATTCGATTGGGATAAGCCATTTTTCGCCGGATTTATGTCTTGCATATATCAAAGCGTCTATAGACGTACAGTTGCTTCCGCGAGTCGAACTTCCTTCATTGAGGTGGTCATGATCACTCACAACCTCAAATGCGATGTACGCCAGCTCCGCGTCTGAACTAATTGGCAATACCTCAGTAAACTCGTTTCTTACATTGTTTAGCATGGAGAGAACAGCATCGGCATCTTTTCTTACTGAGAAGAGATGATTCACACATGCAATCTGAGAGGAAAGCACATGTCCCGATGGCCTCGAGCCTCCCCACCAGCCGATGTTGTTGTCTCTGAAATACTTTATGGCTTCTTCTCTTATAAAGGCATAGAGATTGTGACTCCCGTCCGTCAGAACAAACGGACGTTCTTTGCCCATGAATCTGCCGCCACCGGAAATTCCGTCGAACAGACCGGTGCTTTTTATGAGTGTTTGCTGACGCTCACACTCTTTATCTTTGTAATTCTTCATGTTATATTTGTATCTCGATTAATCGAGGAGTAAATGACTGCTTGTAGTTATCATCGAGAAGGGATCCGTTTGAAAAGATTGTGCCGTTTTCTTCAATCAAGCCGTTGGCACTATGCTCGTGACCGAATAGATGGGCTTTAGGCCGATGCGAAGCGACTTTCTCTTTCAGCTTTCTGCTGCCGTGATTCATCGGTCCGTTTCCATAATCGGTAATATCGAGGACACCGAAAGGAGGCTGATGTGTTATCAGGATGTCAACGTCAGTCGGAATTTCATCTAATAGCAAATCGTATCTACCTGCTATACAGTCCTCCATATATAGAGGAATCCCGTAAAACTTGAAACCGTCAATCGCGACTGATGAGTGTTGCAGGAAGTGGACATTATCCGGCAATCCCTGAATACCGTCAGCCTGATACATACAGAAATCATGATTACCTGCTATGAAGACCTTATAACGATACGGCAATCCAATCAACCAGTTCATGAAGTCTATCGCCTCGGCTTCAGAACCTCCCCATGTGAAGTCACCACTATGAACAAGAACATCCGCTTCGGGAAGCTCCTGATTCATGTCATGATGAAAACCGTGCGTATCTGATATGTGCAATATCTTCATGTACCTATTGATTGACAAATAAATGCAAATATAACATAAATTGTCCAATTATCAGGTATTAAGGGTTTATAAAATCGCTATATTCGAAATTGACTTTTGTACGGACTTTTGTATGGTAGACTGGTAGTCGTGTAAAATAAATATTAACCGCTCACACCAGAATCCCATTCTCTTTTAAAATACGTACTATCGCAAGTTTGTCAGACTGTGGGTTTCGGAGAATTTTTTTGGTAGGGCCAAATGCTGTATATGGGATAATCACAACTTTTATTCCATGTTCGGGCAACACCTCCCGTCGGCGCAAATCATATATCCGTCGTTGTTCACCACGGGATACGCCACTGACTGTCTGTCTCTTGTCGAAGAAGGGTGTGGATTCGGAATGCTGTGATTCATAATACTCGATGACGAGATTCAAAGAAGGATAATAAGCGTCAACAGGTAGTGTAGTGCCGGAATCACCTCTAAGGAAGTCGAACCGGTGCTGACGGCTTGCCTTCAATCCAAGGATTTCATCGCAAAGGTTGATGACATAGTACTCATCTGAATTGTGTCTCGAACCTTGTTTGGCTTCGTATGCAATTCCACTGAATACTATATCAGAGTTATTCTGACTTGTTGGTTTGTCGGATATTGTACGTACTCGAATTTGCGCACTGCCATCAGTCGCCTCGGAATCAATGAGCGATAATATTCCATTTTCAAATAGCAAGCGGAGATTGTCAACTGTATATGACATACCGGAGGCTACTTCGGACCAATATAGCCCTATTCCCCGAAGTTTGTTCCTTATTCCTTTCTGCTTTGAACGGTCAGCCATTTCAAGTTGACGTACAAGCGAGATAATCCGTGTGAGTTCCTCCCCGGAAAATGATGTCTTTGAATTACGTGTAGCCATATCGCTTTATCTGTTATTGTTTTCTTTGTACTGTTTATAGGGGTCTACATATGTATCGGGGTCATAGGTGGTCTCTTTCCAATGTTGTGACGGCTGCGTATATTTATATGGCAGATTGTTCTGTCCCCAGTCTATACAGTAACCCCATATCATGAAAATAATCCATCCGATAAGGATATTCCTATGATTCTTCAGGATTGACTTCTTGTCTTCAGGCCAACCCTTCGGATCGGATGCCATAAAATATGCATCATATCTTCGGCAGAACCAGTGTGCGAATATAAAGTATACCGGTGCCAACAAGGGTGTCAATACAACATATAGCCATACCAGCCAACCCCAACAACGGCCAAGCAACATCAGAAAAGGAGTGACATCCGTGCTCGAACCTCTGAAATTGCCATTTGCATCGTGATAGACCCTTGTATTTGGATAGATCGCGTCTTGGATCAAGGAGCGCATACTTCTCATAACTCATTTCTTTTTAATGCGTTTCTATATATATCATATATGCGCCTACGAAGCGATGACGGACGTATTACCGTCAGAGAGGAGCTTCTTTCAAGCAACGCCATCACGAAATCGTTTGTGATACGGATGTGCAATCGGATTCTGAACTCTTCTTCATTATCCACAAGAATCTCTTGAGAACTATGCAATGGGGTCGTTTTAATGAATTTTCCGTCTAAAGGAGAATACGACAATTCCACTTCATCAATCGGAATGCCCGGGTCGTCCCAAATACCATAACTGTGTTTAAATAGATTGTCAGGATTGATTGATTCGTCCCGTTTGAACCGTTCGTCCAAAATGCAGAGATTGCTTATGCGATCTATGGCATATAACCTCAGATTGTCTCGTTCATCAAGTGCAAGCAGATACCATAAGCCGAGTGATTCCTTTAGATAATGAGGCTTGACAAGCCTGGTGATGATTTTATCTTCTTTCCTTACGAGTCGATAATCGAACCTTATTATCGAACAATCCTTTATCGCCTTGATTAGAGTAGGAATGCTGTCACATCCTTTCGGACGGTGATGCTCGGGAATGATGAATCCGGCAGTTTGGGATTCCTGATTAAGTGACATCAGCAAATCGAAATTAGTCAGCAGTTCCTCATATCTTACATCATTATCGGTGGGTCTTTCCGCTATATAGTAACCACGACCACGATAGTTTTTGATTTCCACCTCAAACATCGACAGGATGTCTTTTATATCCCTCTGCAATGTACGTTGACTGATGCCGATTTCATATCCGCGAATATCCATCTGGAGATTCAGATATGAAATCAAGCTATCGGAGGGAACATATTTTTCGTTCCCGGACAGTCTGTGAATGATAAGTATATAGCGGATCAACCGCCCCATGTTCTGATTCATGCCACAAAGTTATAATATGAGAACGTCAATTCATGTCGTTTTCATAAAAATTTATGCGATTTTCTCCGATTGATTCGATTTGTTCTTCCGGCAGGGAGGCGTTTTTCTGTGCAAAGTTACTGCGTCCGGGAGCAACGTCAAGTGACGCTGCGCTTTCCGCCTGCGTCATCGACCGTGAGCCTCCACAAATTTTCTCGTGCCTCCAAAATTTGGGTATCCCGATCTTGCCGCTGACTCCACACTTGTCTTATGTTCCCTTCTGGACGCAGTTGTAGGCTTGCACGAAAAACGGCCAGCCCTGCCGAAGAAGCTCAAAGAGCTTCACAAAAGGGAACAGAACTTGAACTTATAACATAAGGAACTATGAGAGTAAAACGAATGACTATTGAAGAGGGCAAGCAAGTAGGTATCAGCCGCTTCCCGAACTTCCACAAGACAGGAAGTGTCCGAGGCATGAAGAAGCTCTATTATGGAGCGGACTGCCTTTTGGTACGTTGTGGCGACTATATCTATAATGTGTCGCCCGAACCCCAAATCTACAATCATGCAACAATCTAATTCCTACAAGACATGAATACAGACATCGACTTTATGAATATCACCGAGGGCGACAAGGCGTTTGTGACGGAGTTTGAGAACTTTGTCAACGGCAGAGTGAACAGCACGGAAAAGACCGGCATGGCTATGACCACCATGCACCGCTATCTGCAACAGCAGGCTTTCAAGGTCATGCTCGGCTACATGAAGGCTCTTGCATATAACTACCGCAAAGGTCGTTATGACGAGCGCAACGAGTGGGCATCACGTATCGCTGACGAGGCTTATAGCCATCTTATTGACTATGACCTCATATACGACGCTGATTATACAGAACTTAAAAACGGATAATGACATGGAAGATACCGATTTCCCCGAATACGGACGGCAGTGTGAACTCAAAGAGCCGTGGCGAGGCTACCACAGAGGAACAATCGTAGGACGCAACGGCTACCGCTTCATAATCGAGTTGAGCAGTGGAGCGAGAATAGAACTTTATGATGACGAAATAGAATTTGACTGATATGTGCAGACTACAGACACCCCAGTTGGAGGAAGTCTTGAAGGACTATCCCCTTTATTCCCAGGACGGCAAGGGAAAGGAAGCTATTTGCCGTGCAATATTCGCACTCGGTTCCGCCCGATGGTTCATACTTGAAGGTGAACAAGAGGGAGGTGACACCATCATGTTCGGCATAGTGACCGGACTGATTGAGGACGAGTACGGCTATGTGTCACTCAACGAGTTATCCGAGGTTGAACTCGACCTCAGCGCACAAGGCTACGGCAAACTGCAAGTGAGACAGCAGCCTGACTTCAAGCCGACCGCCTTGAAGAACCTACGCGACGACCGCTTGCAGAAGTTTCTCGCAAGGTTCGAGGATTAATCAACCTGTCAGCCGTGGGACTCTCCGCCACGGCTGACATAAATACCTAAAGACTATGTATATTGACGATTTGACCGATGCGGTGGTTACATGTGCCGAAGCCAAAGGCTGGCATGTGGAAGCGGGCATCATATACAAGGAGCAGAAAAGTGAGTTTGAGTTTGGCAAGTACAGCCCTGCCGGACGCGACTTTTCCTTCAACGCCACAATGAAATGCGCCAACATCAACTCTCTTATCGAGGACATCGACAATTACTATGAGGGATTTGATGTGGACTCCGAGACATATATCTGGCTTGACCAGTTCGGGCATGGCAGAAACGGCGCTCCTTACAGAATGAGAGCCGTGCTTGAAGATATGGAAGCCACCGAGAAGATGATAGAGGAACTGCTGGACGCTATAAAGGAAATGGAGGTTCCCGAAGAATACTGATTTCTCTTTATGCCCACAAAGCGACCTGCCATATCCATCACGGACATGGCAGGTCTGAGTGCGCGGAATTGTACCCAATTAATTTATGAAAAACGAGTAAGTAGGTATGTTACATAGTGATATAATTAAGATAGCAGTCAAGAATGGCTGGCAAGTCTCGATAACTGATAGTGAGGACGGCTTCTTCTTCGATTTCCATCGGCGGACGCTCGGCGGCTTGCAGTTCAGCTTCACCGCCGAGCTGACCGATGGACTTATCGGCACCCTCGTCGACGAGATCATCTCCTTTGTCGATGCGCTCGACCCCGAGCGTTATGCCGGCGAGTGGCTTGAAATATCCGGTGACTTATCCCCGTCACGGTATTTTCAAGCTGTGACAGACATGGATGACATACGCACACGTGCCTGGCTTCTCGCCTTAGACCTTTCCGAAATCGCTGAGGAAGGGGATAAACTTCTCAACTTTCCGTGGTACCGCTGGAACTGAATATGGATAAAGGTCGTTACTGGTTTCCAGTCTTACGTTTTCTACCCTTCTTCGGAAGGCCCGCTTTTTTGTAGGCTATCAGGTCTGCTCCTCTGAACAGTAGCCTTCTCTCATCCGGGGAATGGAAGAATTTCAATGGTCTCTCCGGTTGCTTGATGTAATCGTAGATTGTGCATCGGTGGACACCGAGGTATCTGGAGGCATACGCTACGGTGTAGAATTGTTCCGATACAATCTCAACTGTGTGTTTTCGGCAATCCATAAGTACATAATGTGATGAAGATTGGTTCGGTATTACAAAGTTACTGCTTATTTATATGCCTCACAATCGGCAGATTGGGACATTAAGAGGCATTAGGTTTACTTGTGGGGATAATGGTTTACCTCCTGCCTAATCCATGCTGTCGGAATGAGAAAATGAATGTCCGGAGATTGTGGGAGCGGTATATTTGGGTATAGTCAACGTTGACACTGCCTACGGCTCTACTGAACATTATCCAAAGCTACCTGTAACTCCCTTTATTACTATATCTTATCTATTTTTCTCTAAGAAAAGAATATAAATATATAGAGTAAAAAAGTGTCAACCATTGACTATAATTTTTCGCCGGATTTTCAAAATGACTACTTTTGTCAACCTTTGTCAACGCATACCTTATAGGACAAGTGGCTATTCTGTAGCATATTATGATCTTTCAACGTTGACTATCCCGAAACATGTGTGTCTGATATTCCGAATATAGATGTTTCAAAAAGAAAAGGAGGTCATTTTCAGTCTCCTTTTCTATTCTCTGTGAGTGGGTATCTTATGTATCGTTCTCCGGTATGTCATCGGAGGCATCTTCGTCATCGTCCATAATCTCGGTTTCAAGATCGAGGCTTAGTTCATCTTTAAGCATCTGATAGTCGAAGCACAATGCCTTGGGGCGATTATACTTTACTCTCCGCACCTGCTGTCCGTTATCCTCCTGCATTACGATTTCCGGAACGCCATTCTGATTGAGAATTACAAATCTGTCCTGCTTGATGCCGAGATATGACTCATGCGACTTTAGGTATGATAATATCGTCGACCAGTTGGAGCGGCTTGATGTCGGGTTGTTGGAGCGTCCCCGGAACAGCTCCGCCACGGCAGCAGTGTTGAGATACAGTATCGGGCGGGCTTCGTTGAACTCAATCTCGTTCTTGGAGTTGATGGCTCTGAACGTCCTCTGGTACTTGATTCTGAAATGAGCCTTCTCGATACATCTGCCTGATGTCTGATAACCTTGTAGTGCATTCCAGAAGTCAGACACTTCGGAGCTTTCCTTGGCGTATTCATTCTGATTGCGTACACCTTTCAATGCAGTCTCAAACAGTTCACTGTAGCTGAACGGCAGTTCAATGGCTGTTTCAAGCGTCCTGTAGGCTGCAAGCATGATTACCCAGTTGCCGAATATACGGTCATGGATTTTTTCTTCAGCAAGTTTTGCTGAAAATTCTTTCTTGACAGCTGAATATACTTCCCTGAAGTTGTCGGCAAACAAATCCCGGTGATCCAGAAGCTGTAATGTCAGATGTGTGAGTCCGAGATTGGCGGTGGATATAAGGTCTTCGTATCTCTTCTTCTCCTGAAAAGAGAATGATACTTTTGAGAAAGCGAGATATACCAGACGGGTATAAAGCGCCATGTCCGTGGTCGGTTTGTCCTGACCGCAGACAATTACCCCGGTGGAGACTATGGTCTGTGCAGCCATACCGTCTGTATTGGTATTCTTCTTGGTCTGACCACCTCCTCCCCAGAGACCTTTGAGAAATCCGATTTTTCTGTCATCGAGGTCATTCTTATACTCGTCGAACACCACAAGGGTATCTACAGCCTGCGAAACCCTGTCGTTCATCGCCGGAATTGATGTCACGCTCATATTGGGCGGATCTATTCCATGCAGAAAGAATGACTGGAGGCAGGTTGCGAGCGAGGTCTTACCCGTTCCTTTCTCACCGAAGAGATTGAGAATCGGGAAATGCCTTGTCTGGCGGTAGATGATGTCACGGAACAGAGTGGCGAGAAGGTAGCATATCGCAATACGTGCCTGTTCGCCATACACCTCTATAAGCATTGCAGCGAAATCATACAGTTTGATACCATTGCGGTTCTCATGTATCATCAGACGCTCGAACTGGTATATCTCGTCATTATCCCGGTACATCTTCGATGTAGCCGGTATATAGTATGCCTTGCCGTCGGCGCCCCTGACTATGCCGAGATTATCCACCATGCGGAATACTCCACCGTCATACAGTCCGTTGCCAAAGGCGAAGAACTCCCTCTGGCTATCCCAGCCGAGTTTTCTTACCCTCTGCGCCGTATCGGTCTTTTTATATATGTATTCTTTGACACGGTTAAGTTTGTCTATTTTCGCTTTCCACATGAAATAGCCCAGGGAGGCTGTCCTCTGCTGAAACTGGGTGAGGGAACACATCTCGGACTCACGAAGTTCTATATCGACAGTCTCGTTGGCTATATTCCTCAGTTTGAAAAGTCTTGTTCCGTTGACTTCATCGGCTATATGAAAGAGGGGTTCCATGATGAAGTTGGACAACCGTACAGGCTCCTCTTCTTCATCACCGATGGAATAGTAGCAGTTGTCGCGGATAAACAGCCCAAACTGACGCAGCAGCTCCACATCACGCTGTTGCTCGTCCATGGCGGAAAGTTTCTCATGTTGCTTCCGGGCCTCATTTCTGGCAATGTTGACTGCATCGCGCCACTGTTTGGCTTTGCCGTGTATCTTTGACAGTTGTTCTATGCACTGCTCGAACACAAGCTGATCCCTGACATAGCGCAGCAGATTGGCTATTTCTGAAACGACATTTCGTTCCTCCATCATGGAACCTGCCTGAAAGAACCGTTTTTCTCCAAGCCAGACTATGAAATGTTTTTCCTTCAAGGACAAATAATCCTCTGGCGTGAGGATAAAGCTGTCAGCATCGTTCTTGCCGGGTTTCACTCGCGGCGCGTTTGACGGAATGCCGTCAGGGTATAGTTCCGACAAATCCTGTTCAGTCATTGGCACCTCGCTGAATGGAAGTTCCCTGACCGTCACATGAAGTCCCTTTTTAAGAGCCGTGACTCCGTTTGCCATCACAGCCTCGAAGCCCGGGCCGTATGGTTTGTTGTCGGCTACGTCCGAATCCGGGATAAAACATACCGATTCGGTTATTTTCTTCAGTTGTTCAAACTGGCTGTCGGTCATAGCCGTGCCAAGTGGCGCGACCGTGTTATCATATCCGATTGACTGCATACGCAGAGTGTCGGATGCGCCTTCGACTATAATAACATATTAGGGTGTTCAGTTTGATGTTCCAAAAAAAACGTCATTCAAAACACCTGAAAAATTAATAAAAACACGTGCTTAAAAATATTGATTTTTAGCGCAAAAGAGTACATTGAAAATTTGGATAATTCATT
>RIBL01000021.1 GCA_003762875.1 Muribaculaceae bacterium Isolate-110 (HZI)
ACCAATGCCTCCGCCGAAGCCTTCAACTCTAAAGTCAAGATCTTCCGCTCGCAAATGCGCGGTGTCCGAGATCGCGATTTCTTCATCTTCCGCCTGGTCAAACTATACGCCTGAATATTTAACACTTCGTTCTGCTCAATTTAACATATGCACCGGAATTTCGGCTTGAGCCCTTGTGTCCTCCTTTTGTATCTCCTTGTATCCTCTGGGGCTATTAGGGATAAAATATAAGAGGGCTGTCATCCGACAGTCCTCTTTTGATGCGATAATGATTGGTTTTATCTACTAAAAAACTATTTTTGCAACCGTATTCTTATTGGTATCGATTTCTTATATCTTGTAAGCCTGAGTAGGCTTGTTGATTTCTATAATGCAAAGTTACGACGAGTGTGTTACAAAGATGTTACAATTGTAACACAATGTAATGACACATATGTGACATCGCCGACTTTAACATGTTTAACATAACGCGCGGGTCGATTTAACACTTTTCATGTCCGACTGCCATTCACGAGACTACCGACGCGACAAAACAAAACGCGGGGCTGTCATCTCGACAGCCCCGCGTTTCTTAACCTTAAATCTAATACCATGAAAACACAGTGCAAATAATAGTAACTACATCATTAAAACTCCTGCAAGGGTAAAAAGTTCACGGCCATAATCGGTTTAACGTTTGTTAATGGTTTGGCCCAAAAAAAAATTGTAATTTTACAAAAAACTAAGAACGATATTATAATACAATATGAACGCACGCATTTTAGTGATTGATGATGAGGAGTCAATCTGTGAAATCGTAAAATATAATCTGCTCAAAGAGGGCTATGAGGTAGACGTTGCATATAGTGCCGAGGACGCACTTGAAATGGATCTGAAACCCTATGACCTTTTTATTGTCGACATCATGATGGAGAGGCTCAGCGGATTTGACTTTGCCAAGACGCTGCGCAACTCCGACGGGATGGAAAATGTACCCATTATATTCTGCTCCGCACTCAACGGAGAGGACGACACTGTGATGGGACTTAACATAGGTGCGGACGATTATATCACCAAGCCGTTCAAGATGAGTGAAATGGTGGCGCGTGTCAATGCCGTGTTGCGTCGTGCCGCCATGGCGCGCCGCGCCGCTCAGGCAGCCGTCGCCCCGGTAGTTTCGGCCGATCCGCTCGAGAGTCGCATCGAGTATCAGACCCTGGTAATCGATCCCAACGACAAGACTTGTCAGATCGACGGCGAACTGGTGCCTCTGACCAAGACAGAATTTGAGATAATATTTTTCTTCCTCACTCACCGCAACCGCATCTATTCGCGCGAGGAGATAATACGCCGCGTGTGGGATGACGACGTGGTGGTGACAACCCGCACTATCGACACCAACATCACGCGCCTGCGTAAGAAGCTGGGTGCCTACGGCAACAATATCGAGACCCGACTGGGATTCGGATATGGCTTTAAGGAGAAGGATTAACTATCACTGGCAACTGTTTCTGCCCATCGCGTTAAGCCTGTGCATCGTCTTTGGGCTCATTATCTGGTATCAATACAAGCGCGAGGCTGACTATAGGGCCGAGATGCTAACCTCGCAGCTCGGACTGATCAATAATCGTGTGCTAAGGGCTTATGAAGCCGACCAGACGCTACGTCCGATCAACTCGTTTATCGCTTCCTACTTTGCAGGTTCGCCGTTTGAGGACGTGCGCATTACTGTTTACAACAGGGAGGGCCTGCTGGAATATTCGCTCGGCATACCCCTTCCGTTTGACCGCGGGTCGATGTCAGTAATCAGCCGGATTGACGAAGGTGCCGATGGTCGCGAACTCGTGCGCGACAACATGGGCGACACCTACTTTCTAAGCCGTGCCGAGAGCGACGACGGCCGCATCATGGTGCTTTCGGCCCTGCCGTTTGATGCCGACGTGAGCGATGCCATTGATGTCGACTCGACCGTGTGGGTGGTCATAGGCGGATGCATGTTTCTGACACTGTTCATCACCTATTACTTCACACGCATGCTCACACGCAGCGTCACGCTGCTCAAGGACTTTGCCTACCGTGCCGCCACTGGCGGACATTTCACCGGCTATGACAAGTTTCCGCGCAATGAGCTCGGTGACATCTCCCGTCAGATAGTGGCTCTCTATAATGAGAGGGAGAGGGCCGTCGAGCAGATACGCAAGGAACGCAAGGTGGCCATACACGCCATCGAGGAGAAGGTGCGCGTCACCCGTCAGATGACCAATAACATCAATCATGAGATCAAGACCCCTGTCGGAATAGTGCGCGGTTATCTCGAGACGATACTTGCCGACCCCGACATGGATACAGCCACACGCACCCGTTTTCTCGAGCGTATGCTCAGCAACGTTGAGCGTCTCTCCGGTCTGCTCAACGATGTCTCGATCATGACCCGTCTGGAGAATGGCGGTGATAAGATTGCTGTCAACAAGGTGGATATGTATGACCTTGTCTATCAGATTGAATATGACATGCCGGCCAATAATCTTGCCGGAGAGATGGAGTTTTCGTTTGACATCCCGCTGGAATGCTATGTGGCCGGAAACTACGGACTCATCAACGGCATGATATGCGGCCTCATACGCAATGCGGCCATGTATTCGGGCGGCACTAAGATAGGCTTGCGGCTCATCTCGGAGAGCGAGCGTTTCTATATGTTTGCCTTCTACGACAATGGCAACGGTGTGGCCGAGGAGCATCTGCCTCACCTGTTTGAGCGGTTCTATCGAGTCGACACGGGCCGTTCGCGCAAGCAGGGCGGCACAGGTCTCGGTCTGCCCATCGTCAAGAGCACGGTAGTCACTCACGGCGGCACCATCTCTGTCCACAACCGCTCGACCGGTGGCCTCGAGTTTATCTTCTCTCTCCCCAAGTGGACAGGTGATTGAGTTTAAAATATAGAGTTTAAAGTATAGAGGGGGATGCCGGACTAATCGTGCATCCCCCTCAGATCATCAGGCTGTTCCGGCGGGGTGGATAAGCGTCCCCCCCCATACTGACAGGCTGCCCCAACAGAGACGCTTATCGGTACGATTGACAGGTACTAATAAAAGACACATACAATAAACGCTGCGGCCTTGGTCGCAGCGTTTATTGTATGTATCGGTTTGGGTTATAAACTCTAAACTATAACCTTTATACTCTATAATGCTAAACTCTACTTGAGATCTTTAAGCAGGGTCTTGACGGCGGTTATGAGCTGGTCGTCGTGTCCTTTGACGATGAGAGCCGGGTCATTGGCCACTTTCACGTCAGGCTCGAGCTGAGTATTTTCGAGCAGATTGCCCTCGGCAGTGCGGAAACCTACCACGGGGATGCCGAAGTAGAGCGACGGATCCTGGAGAGTCACCCAGTTGACCGAACTCATGGTACCCGGAACAGGCATACCCACGATTTTGCCGAGCTTATTGTGCTTATACATCCAGGGAGTGCCGTGAGCGTTGGAGTAGTTGGCCTCGCCCGTAATCATAATCGAGGGACGCAGCCAGCGTTTTGAAGGCATCTCGCCGCTCTTGACGCCGCGTATCTCCTGAGTGAGATATTTCTTGCCGCTGAAGAGTATCTCGATATCCTCGTGCAGACGGCCGCCACCGTTGAAGCGGGTGTCGATTACGATGCCATCGCGGTCGGCATAACGTCCGAGCACATCGGCATAGATGCTGCGGTATGACTCGTCGTTCATCGACTCGATATGCACATAGCCTAGACGTCCGCCCGAAATCGAGTCGACTATGTGGCGGTTGCGTTCCACCCAGCGTTTGTAGAGCATATCGCTCACGCTGCCGGCATTGGTGGGGAGCACTACTTCCTCCACTTTCTCGCCGTCGGGAGTAGTAAAGGCCACGAGAGTCTTGGTGCGCACACGGTTGTTGAGGATGGTCAGCGGGTCGGTGTCGGCCGAGAGCTTCTTGCCGTCGATGGCTGTGATGGTCGAGCCGGCCTTCATCTTGGAGTTTACACGGTCAAAGGGCCCCTTCTTGAGCACCTCGGCCACACGCAGGCCGTCGCCGGTATAGGCCATGTCGTAGAGCAGACCGAGCGAAGCGGTGGGTTCGTTGGCTCCGCCGGCACGATAGCCGCTGCCGGTATGGCTCACGTTAAGCTCGCCGAGAAGCTCGCTGGCAAGTTCGGAGAAATCATAGTTGTTGTTGATGTGGGGGAGGAACTTGCGGTAGTTATTGCCGAGGCCCTTCCAGTCGGTGCCAAACATGTCCTCGACCAGAAAACGTTTCTCCTCCTGGTCAAGAATGTAGTCATACATATACTCGCGCTCTTTGGCCAGGTCGATTTCCTGAGAGCCTGAGAAGGAGATATTGGTCATGTTGCCGCTTGGAATTGACATCTTGCGGAGCTCTTTGCCTATAAGGAAGAGATTCTTGCCGGCGGCGTCGGCGACAATCGAGGTGGGGCTGCCTATTTTCTTAAACTGGGTGGTGTTGCCTTTGCGGAGGCTCTTCTTCCACATGTCATAGCTGTTTTCGACGCTGGCAATGAAGTAGAAGTTCTCGCCGTCGTTGTCAACATAGGCGTCGGCGATGTTGGACGAGAAGGGGGTCAGACGCACGATGCGGTCCTGGATGCCGTCGGCCTCGATGGTAATCTTCTTGTCATCCTTCTTTTCGCCGTTCTTTTCGCCATCCTTTTTGTCTGATTTCTTATCATCCTTTTTGGAGTCTTTTTTAGCGTCTTTTTTGCCCTTTTCGGGAGTTGCGGCAGGCTTTTTCTGCGACTTCTCCAGCTCTTTCAGCAGGGCGAAGTCCTCGTCCGATAGGCGATAGCGGTCATAGGCCTCCTGATTGGTGAAAGCCATGAGTATGTCGGCGGTCGAACCCCATGAGGCGTGGTTTTTCATGCCGTAACGGTCGCTCTCGAAAATTACGGCGTTGCCGTTCATGACCCAGCGGGGATTGAAGTTGGAGTAAGCGTCATCGGTGATGTTGATGAGCTCGCCTGTGGTGGCGTTGATGAGGGCTATGTCATAGTAGGGGTCGCGCTGGTGCACGTCGATTGTAGCTACGAGCCATTCGCTGTCGGGTGACCAGTCGAGCGATATGCCGCCGTTGCGGGCTGTATAGGTCTCGCCGTTGGTGAGCAGTTTTATCTTCTTGCTCTTGATGTCGGCCACGGCTATCTTGTTGCCGTCCTGTATGAACACCATACGCTTGCCGTCGGGCGAAATCTGCGGGTTCTGGCGCGACACATTGTCATTGGTCGGGAAGAAAGGCTCCTCGTTGATGAGGGTAGCATTGGCAAAGTTGGGATCTTCCTCGCGTGCTATGGTAGCCTTGTATATATTAAGGTGTCCGTCGCGGTCGGAGGTGTAATAGATTGTGCGGTTGTCAGTACCCCACGATGGAGTGCTCTCGGCCTGGGGAGTGTGGGTGATCTGGCGTGTGGTGGGATACTCTACCGAGGTCACGAAGAGGTCGCCGTGGCTGATAAACGCCATCTGCTTGCCGTCGGGCGAAGGCATGGCCTGGGAGGCTCCGCTCAGGCGGCGGCGTACGGTCTGGTCTACGTCATCGGTCACGATGTCGATTTTCACCTTGGCGGGTTTGCCCCCCTTGTCGCTCATGGTGTAGATCTCACCGTCGTAGCCGAAAGCCAGGGTGCCGTTGGCACCGCGCGAGAGGAATCTCACAGGGTGGGTCTTGAACTTGGTCACGGCTGTCACCTTGGAGGGGTCGGAGAGGGGGAAGGAATACACGTTAAAGCTGCCGCCGTCGCGCTCGCTCAGATAGTAGACGGTCTGACCGTCGCCTCCAAGCACCGGGTTACGTGCCTCGCCGGCATGCTTGGTGAGATTGGTGTGCTTGCCGGTCTTGGCGTCATACATCCACACGTCGCGTGTCACCGACGAGGTGTGGTGTTTGCGCCACTCGTTCTCGGTGCCTTTGTCGTCCTGATAGAGAAACGACTTGCCGTCGGGCATGAACTCCACGCAGTGAGCCGGAGTGCCGAGTATCTGGCGGGGACGTCCGCCCTCGGCGGGGACGCTGTAGAGCTGACCCATGCGCGATGACGGATACATGAGGCTTGCGGCGGGAGCCTGTATGAAGGCATGATATATCACCGATTTGCCGTCGGAGCTGAATGCCTGGGGCAACTCAGAGGCCGAGTTGAAAGTGATGCGCTTGGGCGCACCGCCTTCAGCGTTCATCACATATATGTCTTGTCCGCCCTCGCGGTCGCTTGCAAACGCTATGGTCTTGCCGTCGGGCGACCATACGGGCATCGACTCATAGGAAGAGGCGGTGGTGAGGCGTCGGGCGGTGCCGCCGCCTACGGGAACGGTGAAGATGTCACCCTTGTAGGTGAAGGCGATGGTGCTGCCGTCGGGCGATATTTTCACATCGCGCATCCACAACGGGGTCACTGCCCCTGCGGAGAGGGTCATACCTGCAAGGAGTAGGGCCGAAAAGAGTTTTTTCATGTTTTGAATGTTATAAAGTATTGTGTGATTTGGTTTATCTATATCATGATTTTTTCCACTGGAGGCGTTGCAGATAGTCCGAGAGCCACACGCCGAGGAGGATGAGGGCACATCCGGTGCCGCCGATTATCGTCACCTGCTCGTGGAGTATCAGCATCGAGAAGATAAGAGTGACCACCGGCTGGAAATACAGATAGTTGGAGGCCTTGACGGCTCCGAGCTTTATGACTGTGATGGCCCACACCAGGAACGCTCCAAGCGAGCATATCAGGCTAAGAAACAATAGATTATAGAGCACGTTGGCGTTAAACAGGATGCTTATCGGGGCAATCTCGGGCTCGACAGTGAGAAACGGCAGGGCGGTGAGTATGCCGTAGAAAAACACTTTGCGCGTGATGAACTGTGCGTCATAGTGAGCGTTGAGCGGCTTGAGAAGCAGCCCGTATATGGCCCAGCAGAAGGCCGACAGGAGGGCGAGGAAGTCGCCAAGCGGATTGATGCTCATGTTGAAGCTGCTGTTGAATATCACAAGCCCGACACCTATAAATGCCACCACCGAGCCGATATAGGCCCCGCGTCCGGGGCGGTCGGTCTTGTAGACGGCACCCACAAGCAGCACCGTGAGCAGCGGAGGGATGGAGGTGATGAGCGACACGTTGCTCACGAGGGTGTATTGCAACGCGATGTTTTCCGAGATGAAGTAGACCGAACCGGCCACGATGCCACACAACACAAACAGCAGCTCGTCCTTGATACTGTTGGCCAGAATGCGTTTGTGACATATTGCCAGAAGCGCGACATATGCTATTGCCGAGCGGTAGATGTATATCTCGATAGGGTGCAGACCGCTGTCGAGCAATACACGCGTGCTTATGAACGACAACCCCCAGGCTGTTACTGCAAACAGTGCGAAGATGTGATAGACCCAAAGGTTATTCCTGGCGGAAACGCGTTTTGTTTCCATGGCTTAACGTGCTTTTAGTTTTGTAAGATTGATGATTGGTATTAAACTCTATGCAAATGTAATGATTATTTTCTTATTGTCAAAAATGACGGATAAGGGTGCCAGAAAAATTTTCTATCATATCGGGCAAAGGGTAAAATAATTATTGTAATTCAAAATATATCTATCGATTAGTTGGTTACGCACCGAAAAACTCTTATCTTTGTACTGAGTGTACTATTATATCATGAAAAACAAGTTTTTATCAAAATCTAATATCACTAATTCAAAATCATGACAAGGAAAATTTTTAGGATTGCCCTTGTGCTCGCATGCCTCGTCGGTGTCAAGACGGCTCATGCAGAGTTCAAGGACATCAGGATTGACTTGACCAATGCCGCGTATCTTACGGCGGAGGAGGGAGTCCAGAATGAAAAGCTGTCAATGGGGTTTGTTATCGCTGATGATGGCACTCCTTCAAGAGTGGCCGCCGATGACGCCGCCGCCAACATCGTGCTGAGCGGTAAATTTCATTCTGCAGAGCACGGCTGGGGCAATTTCTCCTCAACCGTAGCGGTCGAAGGTCCGGTGAAAATCTCTATGGGCACATGTGCCTGGGGCGGAGATGTCACTGTCAAGAATGGCAGCGAGACTGTCGGCTCATTCAACACCAACACCGGCGTATGTTATCACAATGACAAGACTGCCAACATCGCATCGTTTATCTACAAGGGCGGTGCCACCACTCTCACAGTGTCGGGTGGCAGCTATACTCCCTACTTTGCCGTCGAGGCTGTTGACCCCTCCGAACTTGTCGAGGACGCTACCGTGACTTACAGTCTCGGTGAATATGCCGATGCAGGCATTGTGCCCGCTCCCGAGAAGGTCGAGATAGGCAAGACAATTATTACCCCCCCCAATTATACTGTATATCAAGAGGGTAAGACTCTTGTGGGATGGTCGGACGGAAGCCGCACCTATGAGATTGGAGAGGTTGTCACCGTATCCGGCGATATGACACTCACCCCCGTTTTTATCAACAACACCGTCTCTCTCGCCGACCGCACCGAGCCTGTGACCATAAAGTGGGATTTCCAGCGTCAGAACGGTGCGCCCACAGTCGGTTTTCAGAATGTGACCGGCTTCTGGGTTGCCCAGGCCAAGATAGGCACCGAGACTATCGACGTTCAGCTCCCCTTCGACACCAACAACGGTGGCAAGATTGCCAATGCCAACTGGAATGACTGGGCTCAGATGAACGAAGGCACCACTTTCACCGTGCCTTCATGCAACGGAGCCGTAATCTCGCTCGAGTCATATAACGAAACAGAGTCGACCGTCGACGGTCAGCCCATGACAGTCAACGGCGGCAATGCATCGTTTACATGTGCCGGCAAGGCCGAGAGCGTGCCTCTCGTCATAAGCAAGGCCGGTTCCTACTATCGTTACATCCAGGTAGTGCTTCCCGTGGTCAAGTCATCGGCCGGAGCCACTTTTGACAACACCGAGGCTTCGGTGGTGTGGGCATTCAACAGCTCCGACTATGAGAAAGAGGTGATCGCCACACCCGACAACGGATTTGCCGTGAAGGCTTTCGATATGGGAGTATGTGCCTACAAGGGGCTTGCTTCTACAACAATGTGTCCCGACATCACATTTGTACGCATTAACTCTACCAAGGGTGAGTCGGATGTCGTGACATGGAGCCTCAAACCCGCCAAGGGCCTCGTGTTTACCCCGACAAGCATAAGTTTCTATATCGCACGCAATGGGACCGACGGTGTCGAGAATGCAGTCAGTGTTACGGGTGCTGTGCCCCAAGGTCAATCGGTGACATTCAGCACAATTACACCCCATCGAAACAATAAGACCCAGAGTGCCGACAAGTTTGGTGCCTCAGCGTCGTATACAACCAAATATGAATATACTCTTACTGCCGCACAGCAGGAGGCTCTGACATCGGGCGAAGGATTCAATCTTGTGCTCAATAACGGATATGGCACGACTAAGGACTGTATGTATTCCGACGTGCGAATCAACGGTATACTCAACGGCACGACCCAGGAGGTGACAATGTATCCTTTCTCGGCTTCGGCTGATATTGCCGCTGCCGGAAATGTGACCGTTTATCCCAAAGCTGACGAATACGAGGCCGGAACAGCCGTGAAACTCACCGCCGAGAAAAACTTCGGCTATGCGTTTGTCAACTGGACCGATGCCGCCGGCAAGGTTGTTTCGGCCGAGCCGAGCTTCAGCTACACTATAGACGCAGCCGCCGAACTGACCGCCAACTTCAAGGCCATCAACATTTACGAGCTGGCCTACACCGTGTCGGGCGGAGCCAATGACTATCAGGTGCAGCTCTCTCCCGCACCCGTAGCAGTCGACGGCCGCAACATGTATGAAGAGGGCACAACCGTAACCCTCACCGCAGTAAGCAACCCCATTGTCAAGTTTACCAACTGGGCCGACGGTCAGAGCGCGAGCGAAATCACCGTGACCATGGACAGCGACCACACCGACATCGTGGCCAACTATGACGCTGTCGACTATATAGTGGGCTGGGACTTCATGCAGTCGGGCAACAACGGCCGTGCAGCCGACTTTGCCGCCGCCGAGAATGACGCCGTGGCTCTCGTGTTGCGCAACGCGGACGGAGACATCCAGGGTTGGCTCGACAAGAGCGAGTTTGGCGCAGGAGGCTTTGAGGGCCGTCCAGCCGCCGTCAACTGGCGCACGACAGGTCTTGGCGACTATTACTGGCAGACTATGGTCAACGCCGAGGCGTTTACCGATATCCGACTGATTACAGCCATGACTTACAACTACAATGCCTACACCAAGCAGAATGTGGAATACTCGCTCGACGGCGAGAACTGGAAGCCGCTCGGCACAATCACCATCGAGGGTGCCAAGAAGTGGACCGATGCCACATTCTCCTTCCCCGCCGAAGCCAACAATCAGAAGGCTCTCTACATCCGCTGGATTGCCGACAAGTCCTCGAAGGTCGATGGCACAGAATCCGACAAGGACGGTATAGCTCTCGGTGCGAGCTACATCGTGGGCACCGCCAAACTCATTGACGACGGCACTGCTCCCGTACTCGTGTCGCAGGTTCCCGCCGAAGGCTCCGAGACAGCTTCGATCAACGGCAAGATTGTACTTACCTTTGACGAGAAGGTCAAGGTGAAAGAGGGTGTCACCGCATCGCTCGGTGATCTTAGCCTCACCCCCACGGTGACCGGCAAGACAGTGATGTTTGAGTACAAAAACCTCACCTATGCCACAGCCTACAAGTTCTCGCTTGCAGCCGGCAGCGTGATGGACCTCACCGACAACGCCATAGACAAGGCTATCACCATCAGCTTCACCACCAAGACCCGTCCCGTTGTGGCCAAGGGCGGCTATGACGCCGAGGTGTCGAATGTCGACGAGCTTCTTGCAGCCATCGAGGCAGCCGGCAAGCGCGATGACAAGACCAAGCGTTTCCGCATCTTCCTCCACGACGGCAACTACAAGCTCCCTGCAAGCACCACAGCCACCAAGACCGGCAGTGACGGCAAGTCATATCCCGACCCCACCACTTACATCACTACCCCCAATCTCTCGTTTATCGGCGAGAGCCGTGACGGTGTCGTGATAACCAACACCGTGCCCGGCGTTGAGGGCAACAACGGCTTTGGCGCAGCCAACGTGCTCGAGGGCATCGGCAAGGGTGATGTCATACAGCTCTCCAAGACCGCTACCGGCACCTACATGCAGCATCTCACCATCAAGAGTGCCATGGGTGACTCTCGCGGCCGTGACATCGAGCTTAACGACCAGTCCGACAAGACCATCTGCAAGGATGTATGTCTCTGGGGCTATCAGGATACCTATGTGTCCAACAACGAAAACTCCCGCTTCTACTTCGAGGGCGGCGTACTGCGCGGTCGCACCGACTTCCTCTGCGGCAAGGGTGACGTCTATTACAACGGCGTTATCCTCCAGATGTGTGCCGACGGCGGTTATATCGCAGTGCCCTCCAAGCCCAAGCAGTATGGCTACATCTTCAAGGATTGCGAGATTGTAGGCGAGAAGTCGGGCATCGACGGCAAGTATACCCTCGGACGTCCCTGGGGCAGCGGCACACCTATAGCACTCTTCATCGACACCAAGATGACCGTCAAGCCTTCGGCTGCGGGATGGAACGAGATGTCGGGCGGATGGCCCGCACGCTTCGCCGAGTATAACTCGACCACAGCCTCAGGCACAGTCATCGACCTCAAGGACCGCAAGAAGATTTTTGCCGATACACACGCCAACAACCCCATGCTCACCAAGGAAGAGGCCGATTTCCACTCCTACTCACGTGTGATGGGCGGCGACGATGACTGGGATCCCGCTTCGATTGCCGAACAGGCTCCCGCACCCTCCAATGTCACCATCGACGGCAACACTCTCTCTTGGGATGACAATGACTACGTGCTCTGCTGGGCCGTATGCAAGAACGGCAAGGTGATTGGTTTCACCACCGAGCCTTCCTACACCGTTGAGCCTGAGGTCGGAGCCCGCACCGCTGCTGTCTATTCAGTGCGTGCCTCCAACGAGATGGGCGGTCTCGGCGAGGCTGTCGAGGCAAGCTCTCAGACTGCTATCGACAACATCTATAGCGATGCAGAGGTAGTGTCAACCGTATATTACAACCTCCAGGGCATGCGTGTGGCTCCCAACACCCCCGGCGTGCTCGTCAAGGTCGACACTCTTGCTTCGGGCGAGACCGTCACCACAAAGGTCATCGTGAAGTAACGCGACTGCGATACTGATAATTGAAAAAGTCAGCCTGCATCGGGCCTCTCTCCGATACAGGCTGACCTTTTTTCGGCCCGGGACGAATTATGACTCGCCCCTCCATATAAAAAAAAGCTGACAGGGATGCGTCAGTCGACACATCCCTGTCAGTTTTTCTACTGATGTCGTTTAGAGGGTACTTAGAGGGTGTTATTAAACAACCTCTTAATAACTCACTCTTATTGTCCGGGTGCCCAGTCAGAGGTAAAATCCTGTGCGGGAGCGGCTGATGTTTCGTTAGCTGCTATGGTAGACTCATAGCTGAAGAAATCATAAATTAAACTTTCCATGTAGGTTCTGTCTTGAAAAAGTAAAAAATAAGGCTTGAAAAAGTAGTTTTTAGGTTTGGTAGAGGGCCTGGTGTCAGGCGGGAACATGGCACTAAAAATGTGAATACGGTATTATTAAAACAACCGTTGGGATGGAATGGTTCAACAAAAAGAATGTGATTTTGGTGTTAAAATATGTAAAAAGTTAATACAAAGCTTTCGGTAATGTCAGGTAAAGCGTATGATGAGGGGAGGAGAGGAGAGAGGCAGAGGCTACAGCGTCACTTCTCCGCAGAGATTGACGCCAAAGCGGGTAGCGACGGCCGAGGGGGTAAGTCCGAGACCGAAGAGATACATCAGTTTGGTTATTGCGGCTTCCGAAGTCATGTCGTGGCCCGAGATGACACCACAGTTGGCCAGTCGGTCGCCCGATACGTAACGGCGCGCGTGCACACCGCCGTTGACACATTGTGTGACATTGACTATCACCACTCCGCTCGCCACGCAATTTTTGATTTCCTCGAGAAACCATGCCGAAGTCGGAGCGTTGCCTGCGCCATAGGTGCGCAACACTATACCTTTGATGCCCGGTGTGTTGAGCACATGGTGCAGAGTGTGGCGTGTCATGCCGGGATGGAGGTCGACCGTCATCACGTTGGGGTCCATGGTGGTGGTGACGTGAAGCGGGCGTCGCTCGTTGGGGCGTCGGAGAGCCTTCTCCTCAAAGTGTATGCCGAGTCCTATCCGAGCCAGTTCGGGATAATTGTTGCTCTTGAAGGCGTTGAAGTTGTCGGCACTCATTTTGGTGGAGCGGTTGCCGCGCCACAGATAGTTTTCAAAGAGTATGGCCACTTCCTGCACCATCGGGTCACCGTTAAAGTTGGTGGCGGCGGCTATCTGGAGCGCGGTGATGAGGTTTTCCTCACCGTCGGTGCGCACCTCTCCGATGGGCAGTTGTGAACCGGTGATGATGACGGGCTTGTCAAGATGAGCCAGCATGAACGAAAGGGCCGAAGCCGTGTAGGCCATGGTGTCGGTGCCGTGGAGCACTACAAATCCGTCATAGCTGTCATAGTTTTCCTCAATGGCCAGGGCTATCTCGCGCCAGCCTTCGGGCCCCATGTCGCACGAGTCGATGGGGGTAAACTGGATGTTGTCGATATGATAGTCGAGCATCTTGACTTTTGGCACATTGTCCATAAGATGGGTGAAGTCAAACGGCTCGAGAGCCTTGGTCTCAGGATTCTCGATCATGCCGATGGTGCCGCCGGTATAGATGATAAGGATGCGAGGAGCCATCTCGGAAATTAATTAGTAATTAGTAATTAACAATTAGTAATTAACAATTGAGCAATTACTAATTACTAATTGCTAATTACTAATTATATAGAGGGTTTTATCCGATTTTCGCGCCGGGAGCGGTGGGTGCCGAGGGCGAGATGAGTACGAGCGAGCCGTCCTTGTCGACAGCCGAGAGTATCATGCCCTGTGACTCTATGCCCTTGAGCTTGCGGGGCGGAAGGTTGGCGATGAAGCACACCTGACGGCCCACGAGGTCTTCGGGGTTGTAATACTTGGCTATACCCGACACGATGGTGCGTTTCTCCATGCCGTCGTCGATGAGGAAGCGGAGCAACTTGTCGGCCTTGGGTACCTTTGTGCATTCGAGCACTGTGCCCACGCGGAGGTCGCTGCGGCAGAAGGTGTCAAAGTCCACATCCTCGGCCTGGGGTTCGGGACGCCATGCTGCGGCCTCGTTGGCCTTTTTGGTGTCAAGCAGTTTCTGCACCTGAGCCTGGATAGTAGCGTCCTCGACTTTCTCGAAGAGCAGTTCGGGCTGACCGATTTCCTTACCGTCGGCGACGAGGTCGGAGCCACCGAGTTTATCCCAGCTCATGCTGTCGAGACCGAGCATCTTGGCGAGCTTGGCCGAAGTGAAGGGGATAAACGGCTCGAAGGCGATGGCTATGTTGCCACAGATCTGGAGCGCGATGTTGAGGATGGTGGCGGTGCGTGACATGTCGGTCTTGGCCACTCGCCACGGCTCGGTCTCCTGGAGGTAACGGTTGCCCACACGGGCTATCTCCATGGCCTGCTTGAGAGCTTCACGGAAGTGGAATGTCTCGATGGCTTCGGTTTCGGCTGCTACGGCGGCCTTGATGTCGGACAAGGCCTGACGGTCGGCGTCGGTGAGCTCGCCGGCCACGGGGGTCATGCCGCCGAAATATTTATGGGTGAGCACGACGGCGCGGTTGACGAAGTTGCCGAGGATGGCCACCAGTTCGTTGTTGTTGCGCGCCTGGAAGTCGGCCCAGGTGAAATCGTTGTCTTTGGTCTCAGGAGCGTTGGCTGTGAGCACATAGCGCAGCACATCCTGCTTGCCGGGCATATCCTTGAGATATTCGTGAAGCCACACGGCCCAGTTGCGCGAGGTCGAGATTTTGTCGCCCTCGAGGTTGAGAAACTCGTTGGCGGGCACATTGTCGGGCAACTGGAAGTTGTCGCCATAGGCCATGAGCATGGCGGGGAACACTATGCAGTGAAACACGATGTTGTCCTTGCCGATGAAGTTGATGATGCGTGTCTCGGGGTCTTTCCACCATGTCTCCCATGAGTCGGGCAGCAGCTCCTTGGTGTTGGAGATATAGCCGATGGGGGCGTCAAACCATACGTAGAGCACTTTGCCTTCGGCTCCTTCCACGGGCACGGGCACACCCCAGTTGAGGTCGCGGCTCACGGCGCGTGGCTGCAGACCTCCGTCGAGCCATGATTTGCACTGGCCATATACGTTGGTCTTCCACTCCTTGTGGCCGTCGATGATCCATGAGCGGAGCTTTTCTTCCCATTTGTCGAGGGGCAGATACCAGTGTGTGGTCTCGCGCATCTTGACAGGCTCGCCTGTCAGTGACGAGCAGGGATTGATGAGGTCGGTGACGTTGAGCGACGAGCCGCATGCCTCGCACTGGTCGCCATAGGCGTGCTCGTTGCCGCATTTGGGGCAGGTGCCCACCACGTAACGGTCGGCCAGAAACTCGCCGCCTTTCTCGTCATAGGGCTGGAGGGCGGTCTGGACGGTAAACTCGCCTTTGTCATAGAGGCGGCGGAAAAATTCGGAGGCTGTCTGATGGTGAAGCTCCGAGGTGGTGCGGGAATAGATGTCAAACGACACTCCGAGCTCGCCGAGCGAATCCTTGATGATGGCGTGGTAGCGGTCGACAATCTCCTGGGGTGTCACTCCCTCCTTGCGGGCTCGCAGGGTGATGGGCACTCCGTGCTCGTCGCTGCCGCCCACCATCACTACGTCCTCGCCACGGAGGCGGAGAAAACGTGCGTAAATGTCGGCCGGAACATACACGCCGGCAAGGTGGCCGATGTGCACGGGACCGTTGGCATAGGGGAGAGCGGTGGTGATAAGTGTGCGCTTGAATTTCTTTTCCATTACTTTATGTTTATTAATGTCGCAAAATTAGCAAAAAGTTTCAGGAGATACAAAAGTTTCATAAGCTCAAAAGAAACAAAAGTCTCAAATTAAACCTAATAATCTGAAACAGATGAATAAAAACTGAAATTTTCACACCCACGCGACATTATCGCACCCCTCAGCCATTACGGAGCAATAATCCGACAGCCCGGCATCCGTTCGCTCAGACGAGCGTAAGGCGCGAGAGGGCGGTGAGACGTGAGGCGGCTTCGCGCAGGTCGTCGGGCGTGAGCGAGCGTATGTGCTCCAGGTGTACGGCCGAGGGGATGACACTCCCTCTCAGCAGTGTGGAGCGGGCCATGTTGAGGGCGCGTTGCTCGGAGTTGGTCGACGCGAGTGTGAGTTGTCCTATATATTGGCGGCGCGCGTCATCGAGCTGTCTTTGGCTCATGGTGTCGGAGGCTTGTCGGCCGATGATGTCGGAGACAAGGCGTCGGCATCGCTCCACGTCTCCGGTGTCGCAGCCGTAATATATGGTGAAGAGGCCGGTGTCGGTCATGAGGGCTGTCGACGCCTCGACCGTATAGACCAGGCCGCGCCGTTCGCGCAAGGCCACGTTGAGCAGCGAGTTCATGCCCGGACCACCGAGCATATTGGAGAGCAGGGCCGTAGCATACCGGTCGGACGAATACATATCGTGAATGCGTGTCCCGAGGATTGTATGGGCCTGATGGGTGCCGATTTCGCGCACGGTGTCAAATCGTCCCGCCGGAGCCAATGCCTCTCCGGAGCCAGTCTCCGATGCGGGCGGCATGTCGGCGATGCGGTGGTGAAAACACCGTTCGGCCAGACGTATCACCCTGTCGGGCTTCTCGGGGCCGGAGTAGAAAAACACCATGTTGTCCGGGCGGTAGTAATCGCGCAGATAACGGCGACACACGTCGGAGGTGAGCCGGTCGATGCTCTCGCGGCTGCCAAGGATAGGGTGGGCCAGAGGGGTACCCTCAAAGACAAGTTCGTCGAAGTCATCAAATATCCCCTCGGCCGGAATGTCGAGATATGAGTCTATCTCATCGGCCACCACTTGTCGCTCGCGGTCGATTTCGGCGGTGGGAAACTGTGAGTTCTCCACCAGGTCGGCCACCAGATCGATGGCCCGCTCCACATATCCGGCGGGATAGGTGGTGTAGACCACAGTCTCCTCCTTGGTTGTATAGGCGTTGAGCTCTCCGCCTACGCGCTCCATGCGGTTGAGTATGTGCCAGGCGCGACGGCGCAGGGTGCCTTTGAATATGGTGTGTTCCACAAAATGCGCCAGCCCGTAATGACATGGCGATTCGTCGCGGCTGCCGGCCTTGACGGCCACACCGCAATGTTCGGCCACGCTCCCCGGACGGTGGTGCATCACCACTTTCAGTCCGCCCGACAGGGTGGCGTAATGATATTGCTGCTCGTTGATGTCCATGAGGCCACAAAATTAAGACATTTCGCGCTCATGGACAATATAGAGTTTAAAGTTTGGAGTTTAAAGTTTACTCCGTTCAACCTTTTATTTCCTGTGGCCGGGGCGTTTGGGTCGCTTGGATTTCTTGTGTCGGTTGAGGTTGTCGTTGTTGGTCGAAAGAGGGATTGTCAGCGTGGTGTTGTCGCCGTCGGCCGCACCGGTAGTGGTCAGGACGATTTTATGCTCGCCATCCTTCACGGGGATGCCTGTGAGGGTGCCTTCGTTGTTCTTGGCGTCATAGGTCCAGCAGAATCCTTCGGGCAGTTCCGTCGCTGAGATGCCTGTGGCTCGTAGCACGGTCAATGTTATCGGTTCTATGGCTTTGCCGCTTTTTATAGGCTGTGACAGTGCGCCGCTGCGCACCTCTATGACCGGTCGCGTCTCATAGCTGTCCTCGGGAGAATAGCTGAGGTGGGGCGGCTGGTTGTAAGCGGTGTTCTGCCACGCTATAGCCATGCGATACTGGTGGTCTTCCATCAGACAGGGGAGCTTGTAGCCTGTGGGGATAGTGGTGGTGAATATGAGCAGGTCGCTCTGTGTCTCGTGGTCGTGGAGTATCACCTCCTCGCGCCAGTCACCCATGATGTCGGCCTGAAGATTGGGTGTTTTCTTGGTCCAGTTGCATGAGGCGGCGTTGCTCCATTGTCTGAAGTCGACGAGAGTCCTGATATGGCTGAAATTATCATTTGGCTTGGTCACCTGTGTGCCGTCGAGCAACTCGTCGAGCAGATCGCCGTCCCAGTAGATGCGGAAGTTGATTGACGGATAACTTCTTGCGATGACTTTGCCGGAGTTGTAGATTTCGCGGCCGGCAGCCGACCAGTATTCATAGCCCGGGTAGGCGGCCAGGACATTTGCAGCCAGACCACGGCCTATATCACGGCCGCTCTGGGGCAGTGAGAAGATGATTTCGCCTGTGCCGGCGTCGCGCATCTCAGTGTCGAATGGATAATGTGGCTTGGTATTCTCGTGGGTCATGAACACCTGGAGCCCCTCGCGGCCGGGGAGCATCTTGGCCAGATGGAGAGCATCGCCATGACCTTCTGACTTGTCAGTGTTGGGGTTGGTGCGGTAGAGCAGTGTACCGTCATGGTCAAGCGCGCCTGCGCCATAGATTATTTCGTCCTTGCCGTCACCGTCCACGTCACCGATGGTGAGCGAATGCGCGCCCTCGCCCCAGATGCCCTGTCCGGGTATATCTGATTGGTGGAGCCACACTTCGCTGAGCTTGCCGTCTTTGAAGTCCACGGCCCACACGAATGCGGCGCGGTAATATCCGCGACACATGATTGCCGAGGGGTGAAGACCGTCGAGATAGGCCACGCCGGCCAGGTAACGCTCCGAACGGTTGCCATAATTGTCACCCCAGATGTCGGTGCTTACGTCATCATAGGCGGGACGATAAGGGATGGTGCTCAGAGCCTCGCCGGTCTTGCCGCTGAAGCATGTGAGATATTCCGAGCCGCCGAGCGGACGTCCCAGGCTCTTGGTCGGTACGTCGGTCTGATGGCGGTAGTCGTCGGTCGGCTTGTCATTGCCGAGCAACACCTGATTGCCCTTGCCGTCTTTGGTGCCCGGTGCGGTCTTGCATATCATCTCGGCGCAACCGTCGCCGTCAAAATCATATACCATGAACTGTGTATAGTGGTTGCCCGAGCGTATGTTGTGGCCCAGGTCGACGCGCCACAGTCTGGTGCCGTCAAGTCGGTAACAGTCTATGATGGTCGGACCGGTGAAGCCGCTTCTTGAATTGTCCTGAGCGTTTGACGGCATCCATTTGACAAACAGTTCATACACACCGTCGCCGTCCACATCGCCCACCGACACATCGTCGGGTGTATATGTGTAATGGCTGGCATGCGAGCCGTTCTGCGCGTTCACCGTCCCGCCTGCCGGGCGGTCGAGATGGACTTTCATGTAGGGGGTGGCCCAGGCATCGCATGAGCCGGTGTCGGTGACGGTGGAGCCTTTGACTGCCTTTACTTCATACTTTGCTCCGGCATTTCCGGCCGGGTCGGTGAGATTGGTTACTTTCGAGATGGGAGTGTCGTTGATTTTGACGCCGTCGCGATATACGTCAAAAGCCGTGTCCTTGCTGTCGCGTGCAAGCGAACGCCACGAAACAAATACTCCATCGTCGGTCTTGACGGCTACGACACCTCGGTCGAGGTATTCAGCCTGAGGCGTGGCTGCCCGGCCTGTAAATATGGCTGCGGCCATAGCCATGCTTAAAATTACTTTGTTCATTCAGTTTTTCAATGGATATTATGATACCGGATCGGTGTGCTACTGTATTAGTGTACTAATACAGTAGCACACCGCGGTTGTGTATCGAAAAAATATAAGCACGTGAAAATGTAGTTGCAAAGTTACGTATAAAAATACACACTGCCAAGCAATAATAGAGACAACGGGCTGACATGACGGAGTATCGACGCTGTGGCGTTCACAGGTGGGGGTGTCATGTCAGCCCGGCGTTGGGGTCAGGTGGGTGGGATGTCAGTTGCCGAGGAAGCGGGGGGCGAGGATGTAGGTGCCGATGGAGATGCCGAAGTTCCAGCCTACACCGCCTGTGGTGTAGTTGCCATAGGCACTCACACTTCCGAGCGGGAGCTTGAAACGGAGCTGCAGTTCGCCGAAAAATTCCGGGTCACTCAGCCATCGGCCGTAGTGCGCTCCCGGGCCATCGGTGTCGGGCTGTATCTGACGCAGGGGCAGGAAGCCGTCAAACGCTCCTCTGACCTGAAACGAGTCGGAGAGTTTCCACACCGGCTCGACCGACACGGTGGCAAACGAGTTGGCTCTGAGCGCGCGGGTAAAGAGGTTGTAGCTCGCCGGGGTGGGGTGCAGGGCTTCGGCCGCGACGATGCTTGCCTCGTAGGTAGGGAGCAGCTTGCGGGTCGACAGCAGTGCGCGGGCTCCGGTGCCTATGGCCAGACGCCGTCCGAGCTGCCAGTAGTGGAGCGCGCCCATGTCGAGCTGCACCCAGTTGACGTTGCAGCCGGCCCCCGGTTTGAACGGATTGTCGGAGGTGTAGCGATATTTGCCCGTCACACCCATGGCTATGGCATGGATACGTGAGCCGGCCGAGGGGAGTGCTGTGTCGTCGAGAGTGTTGTGCTCCCATTTCAGAGCCGCCTGCCACAAGTTGAACACACCCTTGTCGCGTCCGGCGAGAGTGGTCACGTCTCCGAGGTCGCTGTGATAGCGGTCGGTGAGATGGCCCCAGCCGAGCTGTATGTCAAGCCGCGAGCGCAGTGTCGGGCCTATGGTCAGGAAGCCTTGAGCGAAAAATTCCGACCGTCTGATGAAGTCGGGCTCTTTGATTTCATAAAACAGTTTTTCGGTCTCGTGATATTTAAGCTGCGAGCCTACCACCCTGAGTGTCAGCGATGAGGGACGGCGGGTGTTGTAATAGACCTTAAACTCGCCCTGTCCGGCCAGATAGCTTTGTCCGAGCCATCCGTTGATGTTGGCGTTGAGCGACTTGAAGCTCAGAGTGTTGTAGCCCGTGTGGAAGAACAGCATACTGTTGGTCGACGATGAGACGTAGCCCCCTATGCCTACGGTATAGTTCTCCTTGACCACAGCCTTGTAGTTGAGGGTGAAGGTTGAGTCGGCGGGATTGTAGACGGGTGTGGGCACGAAATTCTGGAGTTTGTCGGAACTGATGGCGCGGTAATATGCGTCGCGCGCCTGGTCAAACGTCAGAGTCTTCTCCCCCTTGGGAGGAGTGAAGAGCGATTTCAGATAAGCGTTTTCGGCCTCGGTGCCACCGATGACATTGACCTGCGAGATTTTCATCTCGGGAGTGGCCTTCTTGAAGGCATCGCGCCGGAGCCGCACTTCGTCGCGCGGAGCCACACTCTTGATTTTCATGCGTATGGAGTCAATCATCTCCAGCCCGCGGCGATAGCCTATGTCATATATCTGCTGATATTTTCCGAAGTCGAGCAGGCCGAACTCGTCAAGGTCGATGCGTATGTTCACGCCCCTGTCATCGGGAAAGGGGTAGGGGTTGGGCTGCATGATCATCTCCTCGAGCTGCGACATGGGGTTGCGCGATGATGGGGGCGCGTCCTTCGAGCCGACATTCACGCCGATGAGTTTAGGCGGGTCAAACTCATCGACCATCACATCGACAGGATAATTGTCATAGATGCCGCCGTCATACATGGGCACCCCGTCAAGTTCGATAGGCTCGAATACCATGGGGAACGACATCGACATCCTCACGGCGTCGGCCAGCGACCCCTTGCCGAGCACCACCTTGTGTTTGGCATAGACATCGGAGGTCACGCATCTGAACGGCACGAAGAGACGGTCGAAATCACCGCCGCACTGTGCCGTGTAGCGGCTGTATATGTCGAGAAAGGCCATGTTCATCGGTATCGGGTTGATGAGGCTCATCGGCAGCACCGATTTGATGCTGGTCGAGTCCTTGCCGAGATTGATGCGCACGAGCGAAGGGGTCTGATCCTGCGAGAGAAAGTAGTAGAGGTAATCGGGATCAATCTGTCCGGTGGACCATTCGGCAAATCCGGGCGACGCGATGAGAGCGAGCATCTCGGCCGGAGTGAAGCCCGAGGCATAGAGGCCGCCGACAATAGCACCCATCGACGTGCCGGTGATGTAGTCGATGGGTATGTCATTGTCTTCCAGAGCCTGTATCACACCTATGTGCGCGATGCCCTTGGCCCCGCCGCCGCTGAGCACGAGGCCCACTTTGCCGCCGGATGACGAAGCGTAAACGTGAAAAAACGCTGCGATAAACAGCAACAGTAAACCAATCCTTCTCATAAACAATAGTTGAAATGTGAATCTATACAATTTAACAATCCAAGATGGACAATAGATTAGAAAAAAGGTGTAATTTTGCAAAATAAACATATTGAATATAAATGAAACGACCACTCATACTTACAGCGGCCTGCGCACTCGCGTGTGCCGGTACAGTGGCTCAGATAAACAGTCCTGATGCCAGGGGCTATCTCGAGCGAGCCATTCTTATGTGTGACGACCGCAACTTCGAGGGATGTCTTGACCAGATGTCACATCTGCGCGAACTTGCCGCGACGGCAGAGCAGCGCGAGCTCGCCTTGTATTACACGGGTCGTGCCCTGCTCGGGCTCGGCGATGCCTCCGCGCCCGATGTGTTGCGCGACTTTCTGCGCGAATATCCCGTGTCGACCCGCCGCACCGATGTGATGATGATGGTGGGTGACTGGTATTTCAACCGCGGACAGTATGCCGAAGCTCTCACGGAGTATGGTCAGGTCGACCCTCTCGCCCTCACTTCCTATCGGCAGGACGAGCTCAATTACCGTCAGGCCTATTCCTATCTGATGCTTGGCGAGCCCGAGGCTGCGGCTTCGCTTTTCCGCACCCTCCAGAGCAAGCCCGAGTGGAAAAATGCCGCCCGATATTATCTCGGTTACATAGCTTATACCAAAAACGATTATCCGCTGGCTCTCCAGTATTTCCGCGGACTCGACACCACTGTCGAGCCGGCCTGTGCGGCTCCCTACTATGAAGCGCAGATATATTTCGCTCAGGGTGAGTATGACAAGAGTCTCGCTCTGGCCCGTCAGTTGCTTGCCTCGGGCCGTGTGGCGCAGTTCACCCCCGAGTGCAACCGTATAGCCGGCGAGTCGCTCTATAATCTGGGACGGGCCTCCGAGGCTGTGCCCTATCTGTGGAAATATTGCGCCGAGGCCGCCAATCCGGCTCCGTCGGCTTTCTATATACTCGGCGTGAGCGAGTATGAGAAGGGCGATTATGACGCATCGGTCAAGCTTTTCCAGCAGGCCATCGGTTCACACTCGGCCATGGAGCAGAGTGCGTGGCTCTATCTCGGCCAGTCCTATCTGAAACGCGGCGACAAGTCACAGGCTCTGATGGCGTTTGAAAACGCCTATAAGGTCGACTATGACCGCGAGGTGCGCGAGACGGCATTCTATAATTATGCAGTGGCCCGCATGGACGGCGGCCGTGTGCCTTTCGGCAACTCGGTGTCGCTCCTCGAAAGTTTTCTCAGCGAGTATCCCGACTCGCCCTACAGTGCCGATGTGCAGCGTTACATCGTCACCGGCTATATGAGCGACAACGACTATACCGGCGCGCTCGCCGCTATCAATAAGGTCAAAAATCCATCGGCCGAAATGCTCAAGGCCAAGCAGAGAGTGCTCTTCGTGCTCGGCACGCGCGAGTATTCGTCGGGCCGTGTGGCCGACGCCATAACCCACCTGACCGAAGCGCGCTCGCTCTCGCGATATGACGCCTCGATAGCCCGCCAGTGTGACATGTGGCTCGGCGACTGCTACTACACCCGCGGCAACTATGACGCTGCCGCCCGCTCATATCTCGACTATCTCTACGCCACGCCCGAGACTGAGACTTCCGACGTGGCCCTTGCCCGCTATGATCTCGGCTACACCCGCTTTGCCCAGGAGCGTTACAAGGAGGCGATGGCCGACTTCTCCGACGTCATCACGCTGCTCGACCGCGGCACCTCACTCCCCGCCTCGATGCTTCCCGACGCCTACAGCCGCATGGCCGACTGCTCCTATTATATGGGACAATACGAGGCGGCTGCGTCGGAATACAAGAAGGCCTATGACCTCAATCCGGCTTCGGGCGACTACGCGCTCTATCAGTATGCCATAATGAAAGGTCTGCTCAAAGACCATCAGTCCAAGATCGCCACCATTGACAATCTCGTGTCACGTTTCCCCTCTTCGGGGCTGCTTCCCCAGGCTCTGCTCGAGAAAGCCGAGAGCCAGTCGGCACTCGGTGACACCAAGGCGGCCATCAGGACTTACAACGAACTCGTAGGCAAGTATGCCGGCACGGCCCCCGGCCGCAACGGTTATCTTCAGCTTGCCATCACGTATATCAACACCGGCGACCGCTCCAAGGGCGTCGACACCTACAAGCAGGTCATCACGACCTTCCCCTCAAGCGAAGAGGCGCGCATAGCCGCCGACGACCTCAAGCAGCTCTATGCCGCCGATGGCCGTCTGCCCGAGTTTGTGGCATTTCTCGCCTCGGTGCCCAATGCACCCAAGTATGAAGCGTCAGAACTCGAGGAGAGTGCTTATCAGGCCGCCGAGAACGCCTATATCAACTCAGGCTCCACCACGGGGCTGCTCGGTTATGTCAGGGATTATCCCGACGGAGCCTCGCGAGCCTCGGCTCTCTACTATCTGGCCGACGCAGCGTGGAACGAAGGCAAGGCCTCCGAGGCTCAGAACTATGCCACACAGGTGCTGCTCAGTCATCCCGACTCGGAAGTGGCCGAGGATGCCCTGCTCATCAAGGCCCAGGCCGAGAGCGAGCTGGGCAAGACGGAGATTGCCTACAGCTCATTCCTCGAACTCGAGAGCCATGCCTCAGGTTCCAATATGCTGCGCGACGCCCGTCTCGGCATGATGCGCACGGCCATGGACCTCTCCAAGTATGACGAGGCGGTGGCCGCCGCCGACAAACTGCTGGCCTCGACAGCCGCCAACTCGCCCGCCGACATGGCCGAGGTGCGTTTCACCCGCGCCATGGCCAACGACCGTCTCGGTCATCACGACGAGGCTTACAAGGACTGGACGTCGCTTGCCTCCAACACATCCGAACTCTACGGAGCCAAGAGTGCCTACTATATGGGCCAGTCGCTCTTTGACCGCGGCCAGACAGCCAAGGCCAAGACTGTGACCGACGCGCTCATCTCGTCCGACACTCCCCACAGCTACTGGCTGGCGCGCGGATTTGTGCTCTACAGCGACATACTGCGCAAGGAGGGCAACGAGTTTGAGGCCAACGAGTATCTCAAGTCGCTCCGCTCCAACTATCCCGGCTCAGAGGCCGACATTTTCCAGATGATAGATGCGAGACTCTGATGAGAGAGATGAAAGTTTAAAGTTTTAAAGTTGAAGGTTTAGACCAATGAAAAAAACAGCAATCTTATCCTCGCTTTTCGCGCTCTTATTCTCCGGGAGTGTCATGGGCCAGGAATTACATAAGGATATAACCGTCGAGCAGGAGATCACCCCCTCGCGCCGCGAGGCTTCGCGTATAGCGGTGCTCCCCACGGTGACGCTTTCGCCCGTGCGTGCCTCCTCGCTGGCTTACAGCAACAAGGTGGTGACCACACGGGTGCCCAACTCTTTTGCCCGTCTCGATCCCGTGGCGTGGGGCGACAAGATATACACCTCGCCCTATCGCGGATATTTCGATTTTGGCATCGGCGGTCCGCTCTTTATGGGTGACATATCGGCCGGCTACCGTATAGTCGACCGCGAGAAGACACGTCTCAACCTGTGGGGGCAGTATAACGGTGACGTGTATAAGCGCACTGGCACCACGTGGCACGACCACACCGCTTCGCTCGGTCTCGACCTCCGTCAGACCGTCGGCAGCAGTTCGTCGCTCGAGGCCGGAATTGATTACACCTACGGATTTCACGACATGGCCGCCTTTGAAGGAGGCCGCTTCTCTCAGTCTACCTCGCGCGTCAACGCCTCGGTGAGCCTGTCGGGCCGACATTCGGGCTTTGACTATGAAGCCGGTCTGCGTTACGGACATTTCGGATATTACAACCCCCACTTCCCGGTGCTTAAACCGGTGACTGAGGGCATTACCGACCCCTACAACGGATATGAGCCCGCCCGGCAGAATCTGCTCGGCGTCACTCTTGGCGGACGCCTCGAGACCGGCGGCACGTCACATGTGGGCGTAGACCTGTCGGCCGACTTCCTTGCCACAGGCAAGCACTATGTGGCCACGCTCCCGTTCTATGACGAGGACGCCACACTGATGCGCTCGCGCACCACGGGACTCGTGACCGTCACCCCTTACTTTGAGAACCGTACATCGGCCACAACGCTGCGCATAGGTGCCGATGTGGACTTTGCCGTCAATTCGGGCAAGACCATACGCGTGGCTCCCGACGTGACCTTTGCCTGGCACGGATTGCAGATACTCGGCATCGAACTGAAAGCCTACGGTGGCTCGACGCTCAACACTCTTGCCTCGCTCTATGACATCTCGCCTTACATGAACGGCTCGCTCGCCTATCGTCCGAGCCACATGCCTTATGCCTTTGACGCCAAGGTGGCTTTCGGTCCGTTTTTCGGCGGCACAATCGAGCTGTTTGGCGGCTATGCCAAGGCTGACGACCAGCTTATGCCCGTTGTGGGCGGCATCTATCCCGCCGGAGGAGTGTGGGAGAGCGTCGACATCAAGGGTTACCGTTACGGAGCGCGCATAGGTTATGACAACGGCCGCACTTTTGCAGTGAGCGCGTCATATGAGGGTGCTCCATCCAAGTGGAACCGCGCATGGTATGACAACCGCGACCGTGCCCGCCACGTAGCTGCGGCCGAACTCAAGGTGCGTCCCGTCGACAAGCTCACCGTCACGCTCGGCTATGAGTTCCGCGGCGGACGCGCATGCTATATGTATGCCCCCGAGACAGTCGATATGGCCGGATTTGACATCTATCCTCTCACACGCGTGTCGCTCGGAGCTGTAAGCAATCTCAAGCTGGGCGCAGGCTATGCCGCCACCGATAGGCTGACTCTCTTTGTGCACGGCGAAAACCTCCTGGGACGTAAAAGCTATTATATCGGCGGACGTCCGGTGCAGAGCGCGAACGGCATGATAGGCGCGGCCCTGAAATTCTGAACCATTGTCCTTGCGGGGATGTTTATATCGTAGACTTAACAAAATAACATTACGATATGAGCACCAAGAAAAAATCCATCAAGGGCACCAAGACTGAAGCCAATCTTGTGGCTGCCTATATGAGTGAGTCGGCCGCCTATTCGCGCTACACTTACTATGCCTCACAGGCCGAGAAGGAAAAATATTTTCCCATCGCGGAAGTGTTTACCGAGACTGCGGCCAACGAGTTGCGTCACGGCAAGGTATTCTTCAAGTTTCTTGAAGGCGGCTCGGTGGGCTGCAAGCTCAATGTCGACGCCGGCGTGATAGGCGACACCGCTTCCAATCTTGCCACCGCCGCTCATGAGGAGATGGTGGAGGGCGTAGAGCAGTATCGCAACGCCGCCAAGGTGGCCGAGAAGGAGGGTTTCGCTGAAATAGCCGAGCACTTCAACGCCATTGCCGACATCGAGGAGCATCACCGCCAGCGTTTCGAGGCCTATCTCAAGCAGGTCAAGGAGGGCACCGTGTGGAAGCGTGACGAGCCCATCAAGTGGCAGTGTATGGTGTGTGGCTACATCTATGAAGGCACCGAGCCTCCAATGGAATGTCCCGCCTGTGACCATCCCCAGTGTCACTACAAGGCAATGGATATGGAATAAACACGATAACTCTTAGGATACAAAAGTCCTGAAAGATACAAAAGAAACAAAAGTTTTCAATCTTTATGTAAAGCAATTGCATTACAAGGATTGAAAACTTTTGTTTCTTTTGAGGCTTCTGAATGCCTATTGATACTAAGGTTAAAGATGTACAAAAGCGTGGGCAATGTTTACTGGATATTCAGTTCTGGGCATCGCCAAACGCCTTCGTAGAAATATACAGTCCACCCCCCACGCCATGCCGATATATATTACCGACCCCGTGCTGTGAGAGGGGGTGGATACATAAAGCACGCATGGAACGTTTTCGACTGCTATATCCTTCTACTAAGATTTGGCGATTTCAGAACTAAGGATTAAGCAAAAACACTCTCATTTACAAAATGATGTCCGACTCTTCAGACATTGCACAAATTTAGTCAAATTAAACAAATCTGACAAACTTTGGATAAAAATATTAAGAGAATATAAAGGGCCAAGCCGAAGTTACGGTGCATCACAGATTAATACCCACCCCAATTCTGCCTGACATACGCATCCGCATGCATCCCTCTTTATATCCCGCAAGGGCGTCCGCAGGACGCAGATTTGGTCGTAACCGGGTTCACCGAAGCGCAGCGGAGGTGTGCCCGGAGTGGCACGATATAAAGAAATGATGTCCGACAGGACATCGGTTATCGTGAGAGGGGGGCTGTATCAGCTATCACGCCCGATAATCGAGGGTGTTGCAGAACTTATGATTTAATCAGTTGTGACAAGGAAAGGCCCGTAGGGCCTGTGCGAACTTAGGCCATGGCAAGCACCCGCGTAAGCGGTGCGCTGCCATGGTACAGAACAATTATCCACAGCATGTGCCGCGTAGCGGTACAACAATACAAGCGTATCAAAACGTTAAGTCGCAGTGAATTACCATCATGATATTTTGTAGCACCGCTACGCGGCGCACCGTTTTATATCTGTCTTTATACCATGGCAGCGCACCGCTTGCGCGGATGCTTGCCATGGCCTAAGTTCGCACAGGCCCTACGGGCCTTTCCTTGCTACAACAGTCTGCAAATTATCTGATTTCAGGAGTTTTGCAACACCCTCTTTCCTTGTCACAACTGATTAAATCATAAGTTTTGCGATACCCTCCTCTTGTCGCTCCATTTAATACTCAGACAGATGCATCGTCATTTCGGCTTGGTTTCAGATTACTTGTCTGCCAACGATGTCTATTTTTATAATCTTATTTGTGGAGCCGTCGACTTCCATGTGCAGTATGTCGGTCACGTTATCATCGTTGGGGTTAGGCTTGAACTTTACCTCGAATGAATACTTTTCCAACGGAAGTCCTGTAAAGCCGTCCTGAGGTTCTATCTGAATTGTCTTATAGGCGTGCCGAAAGTCGGTATCATCCAAAACAATCGGGAAAGTCGCTGCTGACAATTCTTCGGCAAGCTCTTTGGTGCAATACTGCCCATACAGTCTTTTCAAGTCTGCCGATGACGCGCCTACGGCTCTTTCGTTTAGATACAGAGCCATGAAGTCAGCCACTACATAAAAGCCATCAACGCCCATATATACATCAATGACAATGATATTTGATGTACCGTCGGGCAGAATTTGATACAGCATATCCCAGCCATCGTCAGAGTCAGGAATAAAGCAGCCAAATGATAAGTAAATAGCCGAATCTGATACCCAAAAAACTTCGCCACCACACTGCATGATGTATTCACCTTCGTTGCCGACCACATCTTTAGTGCGTATTTCCTTGTCGGAGTACACGATATTTCGGTCATACGACAGGGTAAGAAATACGGATGAATCTCTTACAGCCCAATCGTGTCGTCCAACAATTACATCATTGGAGTCTTTTAGTGCTTTTATAGCCCAATGTCCGATAACGGTATCTTCGACAACTCTGCCTCTGACAAACTGAGGAACCGTTGCAGTTACGGTGTCCTCTGCCGTTTGCCGTGGCGCGACACTTTCGGATTTACGACTTCCGCCACATCCAACGACAACGACAGACAGAAAGGATGCAAGAAAAGTTACACGAATTAGATTTTTCATAATATCAATCATTTGAAATCCACAGTTCAGTCATTTCCTTATAATATGCCTGCATTGCCGGATTGTCAAGCCGGGCGATGGCTTCGTCTATGATTTTTCGGGATTGTGGAGTATATGTATAATAGAATCCAAGCGGTCTTGTCAAGATCATTGATTTGTAGTCACGATTATTGTAAACCCACTTCAAGACCTTTTCAGGCTGTGGCAAGAATACAAATTTGAAAAAATGATAATCGAATGATTCGGAGGGGGCCGCATCAACCTTTCCCAAATCGTCCCATCGGTCAAGCACTTTTTTATCTGAATAAGGATAGCGGGTCAGTGAGAGTATGTCATTCATTAGTTTCCATTCCTTCTTACTGTCTGAACCATGACATAATCTGAATGTTCCATCTTCATATCCGTCTTCCATAGTTATGTCAATTTTACCGTCCTGCTCAATATTACAAGTCATTGATGCCATTTGAGAGTAGGTGGTCGTGTCCTTGTCGGTATTGACGTTATGTTCTATTTCTTTGTATTCATGGTTATGTGTAAATTCATGGTCTCCGATAAAATATACTAAAGTATGATTGACGGAGACTAACTCTGTAGAGTCCGTCAGATTATAAGCTAATTCCGACTTATCCCAATCGTAACCTGCGAACATTGCGTCAATCAGATGCCCGTCTGTATCGTATGTAGCGAGATACACGTCTTCGGCGTCGCTGAAAAGATACTTATATTGGCATAGGATTACGTTGTCGTTTATTTGGCGGACAGATACAAGATATGCCGATGCGGTATCCGACGGGGTAAAATCAGTAGTGATTACGCCTCTTAGCAATGAACACTGTTCAGGGGTGGTAAGGAGAAAATCACGGTCAGAAGGAGCCGGCAAAGAATCATCTTTAGCTATAAGCGATTCATATTCTATGCCGAGCGTTCTTAGGAACTCAAAAGACCTGTTGCCATCTATCGCTGCAATCGAGTCGTGACGGCTATCACTCGATGCCGACGATGAGCCTTTGCCCTTACATGAGACGAATAAGGTCAATATAGCTGTAATTATCAAAAGTATATGTTTCATGGCTATTGTTTTATCGGAGCCGGTCTAACAGCTTCGTTTGGCATTACGTTTTCAAGCATATCCCTGACTGTCTGCTGAACTTTGATTTTTAGATATACCGATTCTTGACGGTTATGGTCGATGGTTTTCAGATACAACATATTGTTGTCATGCCAGAAAATAGAGCGAAGCCCGGATTCATCGACCTGACAATAAGGTCCTTCACCACTGTATTGAAGACTCTTGTAAGACTCAAATTCATATATGAAGTTTCCTTTGCGACGAAAGAATCTCAAATCTAAAGGCCAGTCGCAATCATAACCGACCTGCGACACATAAATCCCATTGGTGTTTACCGCCGTGGGACAGGCCGCACTACAGATATATTTACCATTCTCAGAGTCAAACCACCATATTGCATCGTCATGCGGCGATTCAGGGATAATGAAACCATATAAATTCAGTTCAGGCAGAAATTTTAGCCATCGCTTGTTAATACCAAAATCCGGATTATTATAAATATCATATATTTCTTGTTGCCAAGCAGAATCAAGGCGTTCAAATTTAGTTTGTGACTCCTTCAATACCATAGAGACTATATCATTGTCGGCAATGGAATCGGCCGAAATGACATTATAGCGCGAACACTCTCTTTCGGCTTTAATATATTCCGTTTCGCTTATTTTCTCTACAGAAAAAACCGTTTGTGCGGACGCAACAGCAGTATACGCCATCACTATCAAGGTTATCCAAAATATTCGATAGACCGATTTCATATCACTTTTCTATAAAAATGTGAATTTATAAACATCTGAATCAAGTAAACCAATAAGAAAACCAATACCACATCGAAAATCGCGATGAAGTAAATCTCTCCTTCTCCATTAAATAGATACAGTGAAATAAAATATGGTATAAAATTTAAGGGATTCTCAGTATGGAACATCACATACAGCAAGATAGGGTATAAAAAGAGAGTTAACGAAGAATATATCTTATTAGCAATAGGACGAGTTTTGATAGCCTTATAATAAAATATAAGTATTATTATCGCAAAAATAATACGACCTTTGAAATAGGAAATATGAAGAATATTATTAGATATATCATCAATACCCGCATCCGGTAGTATAGGGGATAGAAATAGCATCAATAAAAATGACACGACCATTAAATATGGTATATGTTTGAGTATAAAGGAGCTGTTGTTCATAATCAGGAGAATTTCAGATTTCTACTTATCATTTGTTGACTATTAAAATCAGAATAACTGCAAAAACAAGGACGCCGAGAAAACCGTTGGCAAGGTTGTTGTCGGCATGGTCTATGTCGCTGAAATCGTCCGAACCATAGCGGATGTGCTTATATGATACTTTCCTTCCTCGCCGGATCAGTCGCAGCCATCCATACCGAAGTCCGGCTCCTATATGTAGTATAATCCAGCTAAGCCAATAATATGAACCGGTAATCAGGATAGCCACTAATGCTATAATTTTGACTATGAAAAAGACTCTATCTTTCATCGCGTGCCTCCTTTCCATTCAAAATAAAATAGGGACATAGTACAGACAAGCGACTCTGCGCCCACAAGTTGCCGGAGAGCGCGAAACCAACACACATAATCATTATATTGAAGAAAGTCACCATACGCAAAGTTACAATAAAATTTTTGTAACTCGGTGATAATCGGATAAAAAAAGGGTATGAACCGAATGAGCCGAATGTCGGTGCATATGTCATAGGATTAAATGGAGCGATAGGAGAGGGTGCGATAGCTATAAGCCCCCTCTCACGATAACCGATGTCCTGTCGGACATCTTTTTTTATTACATGCCACTCCTGGCACACCTCCGCTGCGCTTCGGTGTACCAGGTTACTATCTAATCTGCGTCCTGCGGACGCCCGTGCGGGATGCTAGGGATGGCTGTGGGGTGGCGGACGCCCGTGCGGGATGAGGTGTGGCATGCGAGGGATGGCTGTGTGGTGGTGGATGCCCGTGCGGGAGTGACTGATTTATGTACTGAAATAAAAACTTTTGTTTCTTATTGAGCTTATGAAACTTTTGTATCTTCTCGAGAATGTAATCTATTCCGGTGTTGTGGATGTGGGGCCGGAGTGAGAGATGAGTGGGATTCTGCGAAGGGGAAAGGGTCGTGTTTTCGGAAATAATGCTTACATTTGCATATGATTTGAATATGATAGACCGTTCATCATATCGCAATGGAAAATACTGACACAAACATACAGGCCGGAGCGGTGCATGACGCGTTTGACCGCGAGCATCTCTGGCATCCCTATACATCGACCATCGACCCTCTGCCCACGTATAAGGTGACCGAGTGTCACGGGGTGAGGCTACGGCTGGCCGACGGCCGCGAGCTTATCGACGGCATGTCGTCGTGGTGGTGTGTGATACACGGCTACAATCATCCGCGCATCAACCGTGCGGCCATGGAGCAGATGGAGCGCATGAGCCATGTGATGTTTGGCGGACTGACCCATGAGCCGGCCATAGAGCTTGGCCGTATGCTCCTGGAGGTGGCTCCGCCGTCAATGCACAATATATTTTATGCCGACTCGGGTTCGGTGGCTGTCGAGGTGGCCATGAAAATGGCTGTGCAGGCCGCAGTATCGCGCAGCGGCGACCATAGGAAAACCAATTTCGTGACCATACGGAGCGGTTATCACGGCGACACGTGGAATGCCATGAGTGTCTGCGACCCCGTCACCGGCATGCACGGAGCTTTCGGTACGGCTCTGCCCGTGCGGTATTTCGCTCCGGCTCCGACGGTGACTCCCGACATGGAGTGGGCTCCGGCCGACATCGCTCCGCTCGAGGCTATCATTGAGGCCCGTCATGACGAACTGGCGGCCCTCATACTTGAGCCTATAGTGCAGGGAGCCGGAGGCATGCGCTTTTATCACCCGCAATATCTGCGCGAGGCCCGGCGGCTGTGTGACCGCTACGGGCTTTATCTGATATTTGACGAGATAGCCACCGGATTCTGGCGCACCGGGCGCATGTTTGCCTGGGAGCACGCCGGGGTGGAGCCCGACATCATGTGTATAGGCAAAGGTCTCACGGCCGGCTATCTGACCATGAGTGCGGTGCTGACCACCGCCGAGGTGGCCGACACCATATCGCGCGGCGAGGCCGGGGTGATGATGCACGGCCCGACATTTATGGCCAATCCGCTCGCCTGCGCCATAGCCATAGAGTCGTTGCGCATGCTCCGCGAGCAGGACATGGCTTCGAGGCTGAAACATCTTGATAGCGAGCTGAGACGTCACCTTGAGCCGGCCGCATCGGTGGCCGGCGTGCGTGATGTCAGGGTGCTCGGGTCGATAGGCGTGATAGAGATGGAGGAGCCTGTGAATCTGGCCGATTTCCAGCGTGAGTGTGTGGAGCGCGGCATATGGGTACGCCCCTTCGGGCGCAATGTCTATGTGATGCCCCCCTACATTATCAGTGACGAAGACCTCAGATATCTCATAGAGCAGACCATAGAGTGTATAAAATGAGACAGTTTGCCGATATACTTGCCGGACTCGAGCAGAGCGGCAACCTGCGTTCCATCCCGTCGGGCGTAACACCGCAGGGTGTAATCGACTTGTCGTCAAATGATTATCTGGGTCTGGCGATGCGCCCCGAGCTTCAGGCCGAGTTTTTCAGCCGGGAGGGCGCGACTGCCATACCGCTCACCTCGTCGGCCTCGCGTCTGCTGGCCTCGCGTCAGGACGAATATGCTTCGCTCGAGGCGTTGCTGACTGAGCTTTACGGCAGACCGGCCCTGCTGTTCAACAGTGGCTATCATGCCAATACGGGCATGGTGTCGGCTATAGCACAGGGCGCGAAGACACTGATTGTGGCCGACAAACTGGTGCACGCGAGCATCATCGACGGTATTACGCTGTCAAAGGCCTCGTTCACACGGTTTCGCCACAACGACCTCGGACACCTCGACAGGATACTCTCCAAGGAGGCATCGTCATACGCGCAGGTGCTTGTAATCGTCGAGAGCGTCTATTCGATGGACGGCGACCGAGCCGACATAGACCGGCTCGTGGAAATCAAACGATTGTATCCCAATGTCATGCTCTATGTCGACGAGGCCCATGCCTTCGGCGTTGAGGGCGAACGCGGACTCGGTCTGTGCCGCAGTGCCGCAGGCTATGACGACATCGACGTCGTTGTCGGGACTTTCGGCAAGGCCTGTGCCTCGATGGGTGCATTCTGCGCCGTGAGCCGCGAACTGCACGACTATCTTGTAAACCGGGCCCGCAGCTTCATATTTTCCACCGCTCTGCCGCCTCTCACAGCGGCATGGACACAGTTTATGATTGAAAAATTCACAGGCATGGAGGCCGAGCGTGACCATCTACGCGCACTCGGGAGGCAACTTGCCGGACTGTTAACGCCGCTGTCACCGGACTTTGACATCACTCCGAGCCACATACAGCCCTTTGTGACAGGCGACCCTGTTAAGGCTGTGAGACTGTCGCATGAACTGCTGGACGAAGGGTTTAAGGTGCTCCCCATTCGTGTCCCGACTGTGCCGCCCGGCACTGACCGTCTGCGCATCAGTCTCAACGCCATGATGACGGCCGAGGACATCGAACGTTTTGGTGCAGCCCTGAGGGCAAAGATCACAGCCTTAGAAAAGAACTGATGAATCTGAAATTTATATACACCCGCCCCGGAACATCACGCCTGATACTGCTCTTTGCAGGATGGGGCATGTCGCCGCGTCCGCTTGATGACGTGAGCATGCCCGGCTATGATGTGGCCGTGGTGTGGGACTATCGCGACATGTCAGCCCCGTGGCTCGAAGAACTGTCGGGCTATGAGGAGACGGTGGTGGTGGCATGGTCATTTGGCGTGCATGCCGCCTCGCGTTTCATGGCTTCGCATCCGGGATTCCGTGTCACGGCGCGCATCGCTGTCAACGGCACGCGCTTTACGGCCGATGACTCGCGCGGCATACCGCGGGCGATATTTGACGCCACGCTTGCCGGACTTAGTGAACGGAGCGTGACAAAATTCAATATGCGCATGTGTGGCGGAGCGGCCGCCTATAAGGAGTTTGCCCTGCGTGCCCCCGCCCGCAGTGTCGACGATCTGCGCGAAGAGCTCTCGGCCTTTGACACCTGTGAGGCTCCGCGTATGCTGTGGGATAAGGCGTTTGTCTCACAGGGCGATATGATTATCCCCGCGGCCAACCAGTCGGAGGCCTGGGCCTCGGATGCGGTGCAGACCATCGTGATTGACGGGCCCCATCTGCCCGACTTCAACCGGCTGCTGCGCGGCTGTCTTACCGACAAGTCGCATGTGGAGAAACGTTTCCGCAAGGCCGAGACAACCTATGACGACAATGCCACGGCACAGTATGCCACGGCCGCGCGTCTGCTTGACCTTGCCGCCTCACACGCTCCCGCCGCGGTCGGTGACATACTTGAGGCGGGGTGTGGCACTGGGCGTTTTACCTCAATGCTGCTTGACAGGTTCGGGCCGGCCCGAGCCACTCTGTGGGACCTGCATATCGCCCCGCAGATCGAGGCATTGCGCACCTCTCATCCCGACATCGCCTTGACGACTCAGAGCTGTGACGCAGAGTCGGAGATAGCCCTACAGCCCGACGAGGCTTTCGATATGATACTCTCGGCCTCGACCGTACAGTGGTTCAACTCACTGCGCTCATTTCTCACCGAGGCTTCACGCACGCTCCGTCCTGGCGGTGTGATAGCACTTTCCACCTATGGTCCCGACACCATGTGCGAGCCCCGCGTGGCTCTCGGCACATCGGGCCGCTTCCTGTCGCTCGAGCAGATAAGCCGCTGTGTCCCCTCCACGCTGTCGGTGGCGGAGATAACCGAGGAGCGTCACACAAGCCTTTTCGGCTCGCCGCTCGAAGTGCTGCGCCACATGAGCCGCACCGGAGTCAACGGTCTGTCGGCCGGCGATAGCGGCGACACCGCCGCGGGCTGCCGTATGCTCCGAAACTATCCGCTTGACAGCGAAGGCAAAGCACCACTCACATATCATCCTATCTATCTGGTATTAAAGAAATCATGAGCAACGCTTATTTCATCTCAGGCATCGACACCGATGCCGGCAAGACCTACGTGACCGGCTACATAGCCCGCCGGCTGATGGAGGAGGGCAAAAGAGTCATCACACAGAAGTTTATCCAGACCGGCAATACCGACATGTCGGAGGACATAGTGAAACATCGCGAAATCATGGGCATCGGTCTTCAGCCCGAGGATCTTGACCATACCACCGCCCCGGTGATATTTTCTTATCCGGCCTCGGCCCAGCTTGCCGCGAGAATAGACGGCCGGGATATTGATCTCGAAGCGATAGACCGCGCTACCGAACGGCTCAAGTCGCTCTATGACATAGTGCTTATAGAGGGAGCCGGCGGTCTGGCCGTGCCTATCACCGACACATTCATGTCGATTGATTATGCCGAGTCGCGCAAGCTCCCGGTCATACTGGTGACCAACGGCATACTTGGGTCAATCAATCATACCGTATTGTCGCTCGAGGCCATACGTTCACGCGGCATGCAGCTCGCGGCCGTGATTTACAACGAGCATTTCGACACCGACCCTGTGATTGCCGAGGACACCCGCGGATTCATTGCCCGCTATGTGGCCCGCAATTTTCCCGACGCCCGCTTTGCCACAGTCGGGAGTCTGTGAAAAATAAAGACAAAAAATAAAGACAGGAGTACGGGAGTTTTTTTGTTATCTCCCGTACTCCTGTCTTTTTTATGTCTGTGGGGTTATTTTTTGAAAAGGTGCAGATAGCCGTTGACAGCTCCGACGAGAAGTGCGCCGCCGGCGATATTGCCGAGAGTGGAGGGGATGAAGTTGGCGGTCAGAGCCTGAATAAGTCCCACGTCCGCGCCTTCCATTATGCCAAGAGGGATGAAAAACATATTGGCGATGCAATGCTCGTAACCCAGGGCTACAAACGCCATCACCGGCAGCCAGCAGCCTAAGGCTTTCTCCAACAGAGTCTTGCCGCTCAGAGCGAGCCATACGGCCAGGCATACACACCAGTTGGCTCCGATGGCCTTGAGAAACACTACGTCCCACGGCATTGCCACCTTGGCCTCGGCCACCTTCACCGCGGCAGAGTGCCAGGGGTCTATGGCCGTAAGTCCGCAGCGGTATACCATAAAATATGTAAAGGCGAGTGCGCCGACAAGATTGCCCAGATAGACCAGTGTCCAGTTGCGCAGAGTCAGTCCGGGACCATGTCTGCGCTGCATCATCGAGGGGACGAGCACAGCATTGTTGCCGGTGAAGAGTTCGGCTCCGAGCACCACCACAAGTATGAGACCTATCGGGAAGGCCACACCGCTCAGCAGTCGCTGAAGCGCGGGGTTGGAGGCAGTGAGTTCGGGAAATCCGAATCCGAGAGTCATCGACAGGATACCGCCGAGCGAAATGTAGGCTCCCGCCATACAGGCCGATACGAGCAGACGCATGGTGGACGAGGCGGTGAGATGCGCCTTGGCAGCTCCGGCATCGGAGGCTGCCCGGGTGATTTCAGAGGGGGAAAGTATCTTCATTCATTGGATGGTTGGGAGGAAGCGGTCTCCTCCTCATGTCTGACATAGGGTGATGCGGCTGGCACGAAATTGCCCGAGATGAGATGGAGATATATGTGCCGACATGCCCACGCGTCGATCGACGCATAGATCATCTGAGGCTCTGTGAGCATCTGTGCCTCCCAGTTGGTGAGACGCTGTCCCTTGGAGATGCGGTGGCCGAAGAGTATGGCATATATCTTCTGGAGGCTTGCGTCGGTTATGTGATATTTCTTGACCATATCCTGAAGTTCCACAAATCCGCGGGGCTCAAATTCGCCCACCTGGTGAAGCATATGGAAATCATCCTTGAGCGAAAGGCCTACCTTGATTACATCCTCACACTCCATAAATTCACGCAACTCGGGTGTGAAGCCCATCTTGTTGATGCGAAACAGGAATGAATGGTCTTCGGTCGACACCTGTATGAGCGACACACGGTTGGTCATGCCTTTGCGGAAATTAGGCTTGGTCTCAGTGTCAAAACCCACCACGTCATGACTGCGCAGAAAGCTGACAGCGGCGGCCACTTCCTCGGCTCGCTCTATCACGGTTATCGCGCCCGCAAATGTAACGGTGGGCATCTCTGCCACACATTTCTTGTCTATTGCTATACTGAACGACTCGTTATCCATGATGCAAAGTTACGCAATAATCGTGATTTAATACGCATCTTTTTATACAATTAAACATCCTCTGAATCACAAAGACGCTATTGTGGAGACAATTTGTGCCGGGAAACTCAGTTTCCCGGCACTGTCTGACTTGAAATTATAAATCTCATTTATAAGCATCAACCGATTGCGGCGCAATCAGTTGATGACAGCGAGGCCGCCCTGAGATGTCTCTTTGTAGAGCGACGGCAGGTCGTGGCCGGTCTGCTTCATAACCTCGACGATGCGGTCGAAGCTCACCGAGTGGCGACCGTCGGAGAAAGCCGCGTAGAGATTGGCGTCGAGCGCGCGGGCCGCCGCATAGGCGTTGCGCTCGATGCAGGGTATCTGCACGAGACCGCACACGGGGTCGCACGTGAGGCCGAGGTGATGCTCGAGGCCCATCTCGGCCGAGTATTCTATCTGGGCCGGTGTGCCGCCAAATAGCTGCGAGGCTGCCGCGGCCGCCATGGCACACGCCACTCCGACCTCACCCTGACAGCCGACTTCGGCACCCGACACCGAGGCGTTGTGCTTGACCACATTGCCGAAAAGTCCGGCTGTCGCGAGAGCACGGAGTATGCGTTTCTCAGAGAAATTCTTCGATTTGTGCAGATGATAGAGCACCGCCGGCACTATGCCGCAGGAGCCGCAGGTGGGAGCGGTGACAATCTTGCCGCCCGAGGCGTTCTCCTCGCTCACAGCCAGGGCATAGGCATAGACGAGACCGCGGCTTTTGAGAGAACCGGCGTAGCCCTCGGCATGCACATGATAGCTCACGGCCTTGCGGCGCACACCCAGTCCGCCGGGGAGTACACCTTCAGCCTCGATGCCGCACTCAACGGCCTGTTTCATCACAGTCCATACCTCATGGAGATAATCCCATATGGCCGGGCCTTCACAACGATCAACGTATTCCCAGAAAGTTGAGCCGGTCTTCTCACACCACTTCTGGATGTCCCGTATGGTCGACATCTCATACACGCTGTCGGCTTTCTGGCGCGACTCGCCCTCCTTGAGTATGTCGCCGCCGCCGATGCTGTAATAGGTCTCCTCGTCAGTGACATTTCCATCCGGGCCGAGGGCCTCAAACTTCATGCCGTTGGGGTGGAAGGGTAGGAAGGTCTCGGGCATCCACACAATCTCGCATGGAGCTACGGGGGTGAGAGTGTCGAGGATGGCTTTGTCGGTGAGGTGTCCTTTGCCGGTGGCTGCGAGCGAGCCGTAGAGAGTGACACGGCGCGATGTCGCGCCTGGACTGGCGGCAAGAAATTTCTGCGCGGCTTTGAGCGGGCCCATGGTGTGGCTGCTCGAGGGGCCATAACCTATTTTGAATATATGCCTGATTGATTCCATAGCGGAGATGCCTTATATTTACAGTATAACAAAAATCGGGGACAAAATTACAAAAAAACCGTCACATTTACAGTCGGTTTCGCCGCTTTTGCGTAACTTTGGGGTGTATAAGGAAAAGGAAAAATGATATTCATGTTACAGCAAAGATGTAAATAAATGCCTTTGGTTTCCGTAATAATGCCTGTGTATAATGCCGAGCGGTATCTTGATTGTTCGGTGGGGTCGGTGATAGCCCAGACTTTTACCGACTGGGAACTGATATGTTTCAACGACGCTTCGACTGACGGGAGTCTTGCTGTGCTTGAGCGTCTGGCAGCATCCGACCCGCGCATACGTATCATAGATTCACGCATCAATGTTAAGCAAGGGGGCGGACGCAACCGGGCCATCCGTGAGGCCCGCGGAGAGTATGTGGTGTTTCTTGACGCAGACGACAGTCTGTGCCCCGAGTCGCTGTCGCTGTGTGTCGACACCGCCCGTCAGCGTGGGGCCGATATGGTTATGTATGACTACGAGACCATCCCCGGCCGCATGGTGAGTCCGCTCGGGCCTGACGCTGCAGAGCTTAAAGGCGACGAGCTGAGACGAAGATTTATCCTGCATCCTTCGCCGGTGTGGTCGGCCATGTATCGCCGCAGTCTCATTACCGACAACGGCCTGTATTTCCCCGAAGGAGTGTTTTACGAGGATAATGCAGTGACACTGGCCATACATCTGTCTGCCGTCAATCCTGTCAAGGTCAACGCTCCGCTTTATGGCTATCACATATATGACACATCTGTGAGCCACAGGATGAACGATTATCGCTTTTTTCACCGCCTGTCATCGGCCCGTATGCTCAAGGACCACCTCACGAGGCTCGGATTCTATGACCGCTGGCGTGAGGAGATTGACTATGTTATCTTAAATCAGTATTATACCAATACAATAACGGGGTGTGTTTACCGTTTTGACCGTGTACCCCTCAGGCGTCAGCGTTATGTGCGCCATACGGTCGAGCGGGTGGTGCCGGGCTTCAGGCATAACAGATATTACAAGGCGTGGCCGTTGGCCGGCCGGCTTCGTCTCGAACTGCACGCCCGCTTCCCGCGCATCATCCGACGATTGCATATGCTTAAGAATAGAGTTTAAAGTTTAAAGGTTAAAGTTTAGGCTGCGCGGCCGTCAGGCCTGTCGCTATTCCCAATCTTATCTCCATTTTATACTCTACACTGAATAAATCAATAATATCATGAAAAGAATCATCACATCATCACTATTACTGTTTTCGGCCGCATTGGTCTCTAATGCCGCGGTCTATAATATCCTCGATTACGGGGCTGTGAGTGACACCACCCGACTGAGCACCTCCGCTCTGCAACGGGCCATCGACGAATGTTCGGCCTCGGGCGGGGGCACTGTGCTTGTGCCGGCCGGAAGCTATAAGACCGGCAGCATTATACTCCGCAGCCATGTGACGCTCAATCTCGAAAACGGTGCCACCATCTATGGCAGCACCGACATAAAGGACTATACACCCGTGTCGACATCCTATGTGTCGCTGCGCACCAACACTCCGACCGTCCAGCTTATCTATGCCGACAGTGTGAGTCATGTGGCCATTACGGGGCAAGGTGTGATAGACGGCAGGGGAAAGGCATTCCCCAAACTGTCGTGGAACGATGAGGGTATTACGCGTCCCCATCTGCTGAGATTCGTGCAGTCGTCCGACATCTCGCTCTCGGGCGTAACTCTGCGTAACTCCGGGTGCTGGATGCAGCACTATTTAGCTTGTGACCGTGTGAAAATCGACGGCATAACGGTGATAAACCGCAATAACTACAACAATGACGCTCTTGACCTCGACGGTTGTCACAATGTGACGGTCAGCAATATGATTGCCGATTCGGACGACGACGCTATAACCCTCAAGAGCACCTCGCCGCGACTCTGTGAGGACATTACCATTTCCAACTGTGTGGTGTCGAGCCACTGCAATGCCATAAAGCTGGGCACCGAGACCAACGGCGGTTTTCGCAACATCAACATCCGCGGCATCGTGGTCAAACCTTCGGCTGACCAATCGTCGCAATATTTCGGCTATCCCGGCGGCATAGGCCACTCGGCCATCTCGCTCGAGATAGTTGACGGCGGCATCATGCGCAACGTCAATGTGTCAGACATCACCATCCGCGGCACCGAATCGCCCATCTTCATCCGTCTGGCCGACCGCGCGCGTGCCTATTCGCCCGACCATCCCGTTGAGGGTGTTGGCAGCATCAGCGGGGTAGTGCTTCATGACATCATAATTGATGAGGCAGGTCCGTCTGGCAGTTCTATCACAGGTCTTGAGGGACACCCCGTCACCGATATAGTGCTTCACGACATCACTATCAATCATGCCGGTGGACAGGGTGTGACAGCCGCCCCTGCCGATGAGAAACGTGCCGAGTATCCCGAGTCGACCATGTGGGGCATACTTCCGGCCCAGGGGTTCTGGCTCAATCACACCAAGGGTGTGACCATGCGCAACATCAAGGTCAACGCCCTCGCCCCCGACGCACGTCCCGTCATACTTGCCACCGACTCTGAACAATTGGTAATTAGCAATTAGCAATTATTTTTGCATCTCATTTTAATCTTTTATCTATCATATTTTGGTTACATTTATGTCTCGACTATTATCACTCTTATTGCTCCTCTCCATATTTGTCCCGGCCGTGGCCGAGAACTATCCCTATCGTAACGACTATCTCTGGGTGACTGTGCCCGACCATGCCGACTGGCTATATGAGACCGGCGAGAACGCCACAGTCGATGTGCAGTTGCTCCGCTACGGTGTGCCGGCAGCCGGAGCGGTTGTCACCTATACTATAGGTGACGATATGCTCCCCGACGACCGTAAGGACACGGTGAAACTCGACAAGAACGGTCGCGCAACCATAGCCGTGGGCACTATGGCCAAACCCGGTTTCCGCGATCTGCGCCTCTCGGCATCGGTGGATGGCAAGACCACTGACCATCACATCAAACTCGGATTCTCGCCCGACCGCCTGCGCCCCTTTGCCGGCGAACCAAAGGACTTCGTGCAGTATTGGCGCAAAGCCGTGGCCGAAGACAAAGCCGCCTTCCCTCTGCAGTATACCGTGGAGGATGTGCCGGAATATACCACCGACAAGATGACCTGTCAGCTTGTGAAGCTACAGCTCAATCCCGAAGGCCGCAGCATGTATGGCTACCTGTTTATCCCCAAAGGCGAGGGCAAATATCCCGCCGTGCTCTGCCCTCCCGGAGCCGGTGTCAAGACCATCAAAGACCCCATGAGACACCGCTATTACGGAGAGGGAGGCATGATACGTTGCGAGATAGAGATACACGGCTGTCATCCAGGGCTCTCGGAGGCTGAATTTTCGCAGCAACGCAAAGAGAAAGGCAAATATCTGGAGTTTGGCATGGACAACCCCGACGACTATTACATGAAAGACGTCTATCTCGGCTGTCGACGCTTTCTCGACCTGCTCACATCGCTCCCAGCGTGGGACGGCAAGAACCTCTTCACGCAAGGAGGCAGCCAGGGCGGTGCACTCGCCATCACCACAGCCATGCTCGACGAGCGTGTCAACGGATGTGCGGCCAACCACCCCGCCCTTAGCGACATGACAGGCTATCTCGGCGACAAAGCCGGCGGCTATCCCCACCACTTCCGCAAAGACCGCAACGAAGCGACAGCCGCCAAAATACGCACACTCGAATATTACGACGTTGTAAACTTTGCCCGCCACCTCACTTGTCCCGTGCGCATGACCTGGGGCTTCAACGACAATACCTGTCCACCCACTACCTCCTATGAAGTCTACAACGTCATCACCGCCCCCAAGGAAGCCCTCCTGACCCCTGTAAACGAACACTGGACCTCCTCCGATACCGAATACAGCCACTACCTCTGGCTCAAGAGCTGCGTGAAGTAAGGCTCGATACATAAGAAGGTTGTTTAATGGCATTTGTTATTAAACAACCTCTAGATATTGGCGTGGAGAGATATCCCACGCCAATGTTGTATCATGCCGCAGAAAATTTTTGGAAAATCAGCCTCTATGGGTTATCTTTGCTGCCATATTCGTCAAAAGATAGAATAATGTCGGCATCTCATGAGGATGAAATAAGGTTTGAACGATTGTTCCGTGACAATTATAAGCGGCTCTATCTCTATGCCCTCGACTGGGTAGAGGATGAGGAGCAGGCCAAAGATATTGTCGGGACACTCATGAGCGACCTGTGGGCACAGCGTGACACTTGGCATCCCGACAACGAGGTGGCCTACATGTATGGCGCGCTGCGCAACAGATGCATAAGCCATCTGAAGAAAAATGTGCGCTATCGCGAGACACTCGAAGTGTATCTTCAGGAGAAGCTCTGTCTGATTGACGAGGACATTGATGTCCATGAAGAAAACCTTGCTCGCATGGAGCAGATAATGGAGGCATTGTCACCGAGGACGCGTCTTATTGTGGAGAAATGCTATCTTGAAGGCTGCAAATATAAGGAAGTGGCCGAACTCCTGGACACGACCCCCGGCATGATACACAAACATATTAGTAAGGCTTTGGCGATATTCCGTAAAAAATTTCTGCATCGCGGGGGTACCGACTGAACCGCCCGGTTGTCAACAACAATGAAATAACTATTATGAAAGAGGGCAGTGAACATGACATGGACACCCGCGATGATGACAATTTGCATCATGACGACGGACTGAATGACGATGAGCGTCTCATGCGGCATATGGTAGGGATGTCACATCGCAGAAAGACCTCATGCGTCGACCCTGACGATGCGTGGGAGTCGTTCAGGCGCGAAGTGATCATGCCTGAACGGGAGCGTAAGCACCGCTTCGGTGTGCTCCATATGGCCTTGGCCACACTCTGCGGGGCAGCCGCCATGCTCGCCGTCGTGCTGGCTCTCGGACTCTGGCCCGGCAGGAGCGACATGGCCGGCCATGCTGTCGCGGGCGACTATATCGCGCTCAGTCATAAGGAGTCGCCCCGGCATGTGAGCCTGGAGACCGATGGCAGGGAGGACGTGCTTGATGCCACCGGGCCGATCTCGTTTGTGCCGGAGCCGGAGGTCGTCGCCACCGCTGAACGCTCTGACAAGTATCGTAAGATATCCACGCCCCGAGGCATGGGCGTGAAAATCATACTGCCCGACAGCTCGGAAGTATGGCTCAATGCCGACAGCTATATCGAATTTCCCGAACGCTTCCGTAAGGGTGCACGCATGGTAGCCGTCAGCGGAGAAGTATTTTTCAAGATTACACCCGATGCTTCGTCGCCGTTCATTGTGAAATCCTCTCAGATAGATGTACGCGTGCTCGGGACCGAATTCAACTTCAACAACTACACACCCGACAACACCCAGGTGGCACTTGTCAGCGGCAAGGTGGAGATACTCTCGCCCGAAGGCTCCGGACTTGCCACGCTCTCGCCGGGCGAGGCGGCCGTGTGTGGCACTGACGGCACCGTGGAAGTGGAGAATGTCGACACTTACGCACTCACGCAATGGGTCGAGGGATTTTTCTATTTTGACGATGTGCCGCTGATAGATGTGCTGCGCGAGCTGGGCCGGTGGTACAACATGGGAGTCGTGTTTCACAACCGCGAAGTGATGACCAAGAAAGTCCACTTCTCGGCCATGCGCGCCGAACCCGTGGAACTCGCAATCGAAAGCCTTAACCGGCTGAATGTTGCCGAAATCAAAGTGGCGGGTCATGACATTGTTGTTGATTGAATTGTAGAAAAAATCATATAAATTCAAATATTTTCATATAATAGGGGGTACTGATTCTATGAAATGGTTGTCTTTTAAGAAAAATTATACATCAACCATTATCATTTTATCACATGCCAACCAAATCAATCAAAAATCACAGCCTATTCGGAATGTTAAGGCTGGTGGGACTGTTGATGTGCCTGTTCATGCTAAGCCCTGCGCATGCATCGGCTCAGAAAAATATCGGCACTCCCATAACCTACAAGTGTGAGAACGAGAAGTTGTCAAAAGCTCTGAGCGAAGTGGAACGTCTCTCGGGCTACTATCGGCTACAGTATCTCAGCGAGGATGTGTCGCCCTATCGGGTGTCAGGATCATTTGATAAAGCTTCGGTTGAGACAGTCGTGACACAACTGCTGAAAGCGACACCTCTGCGCTACAGTGTCAACGGACGTTACATAGAGATTTACAATCCGAAGGGAAAGGCGGCGAAGACGTTCAGCGTCAGCGGTTCAGTCACCGACGAGGAGGGCGAGCCTCTGGTCGGGGCCATCATAGCCGTCAGCGGCACCGACTATGGTGCGATAGCGGATATGGACGGTAAATTTTCGCTCAAAATCAATACCGTCAAGCCCGTATTGTCGGTAAGTTATGTAGGCATGCTCACCTGCGACATTCCCGTGAGCGAGTCGGACGCCGGCAAGCCGCTCAGCGTGGTGCTGCGCCCCGCAGTCGAAATGATGAGCGAAGTCGTGGTCACAGGCTATCAGGAAATCAAGAAAGAAAAAATGACCGGCTCGGTAGCTACAGTCTCGTCGGCCAAACTCGAAGAACGCTATACCCAAAATCTTCTTGCCAATCTCGAAGGCCATGTGGCCGGTCTCTCCACCTATGGCGGAAAGCCTGTGATACGCGGTGCCGGCACACTCTACGGCTCTACGGCCCCGCTGCTTGTGGTCGACGGCATGCCCATAGAGGGGAGCATCGAAGATCTCAATCCCTATGATATCGAGAGTGTCAACGTGCTCAAGGATGCCGCAGCGGCTGCTATCTACGGAGCGCGTGCCGCCAACGGTATCATAGTGATTACAACCAAGAACGCCAAGCGTGCCGGTAAGATTGACATTGATTTCGCCACCAATATCACCTGGTATGAGAAACGTAATGTCGATTATGCCGACAACTATTACATGACACCGGCCCAGCAGATAGCAGTGGAGAGTGACTATTGGGAGTATGCTTATATGAGCGGAGAGAAACCCAGCAGTGTCAGCAATATGGAGCGGGAATTGTCAAACGGTTATTCAATATCGCCGCTTGAATATGCATATTATCAGTTGGCCAAGGGGGAAATTAACCGTAATCAGCTCGAAGCAACAAAAGCACTGTTGTCAAACAATAATTTTGCCAAAGACCTTGCCGACAATATGCTACACCGTCAAGTGGTGCAGCAATACAACCTCTCTTTGCGACAGTCATCCGACAAAGCCCGCAATAATATCGTGGTCAACTATAAGCATGACAATGTTGGCAAGTATAATCACCACAACGACTGGTTTAACGTATATTACAAAGGCAGTTTTGATTTGGCCAAATGGCTCACCGCGACAGTAAGCATCAATGGAGTGTATTCCAATGTTCAGGAATACGGCGGAGATTACTCTACCGAAAACATTTATGATCCTTTCGGCAATTTGCCATATGTTTCGTATAAAAACGCTGACGGATCTACTCGTCCTTTCTATTATGGTGGCTATGGAAATGAATACACCCAATACTGGTCATTGCAGGACGGTATAGCCGACATGATAGTCAACCCCCGTCAGGAAGCACTTGATAATGTTCAGACCACACGTCGTCAGGAGATGCGCTATCATGCCGATCTGCTCTTTAAGATACTTCCCGGGCTTACGGCCGATGCCCAGTTTATCTATGAAGTCACAGCCAAACGCATGCGCAATTATGCCAACGAGAACAGTTGGTCGGCACGTAATATGAAAAACGGTTATGCAATTTATAAAAATGGTAAGGTACAATATCTGACTCCTGAAAACGGAGGCATACTCAAGACCGAGAATGTCGACGGCAACTATTGGACTCTGCGCGGTCAGCTCAATTACACTCGTAAATTCTTTGACAAACACGAGATTTCAGCAATAGCCGGTACTGAGTTTCGTCAGACGAAAATATGGGGTGAGAAGCAGTTGCTCCTCGGTTATGACGACCAGCTTCAGACTTCGGCCAATCACACTGTTGACTTCAACGCTCTTAAAAATCTCGGATACTCGGCTCCTTACTGGAAGATAGGCACCTATTCGAGCCGTATCAGTTCTTATCAGTTTCAGCGCGACCAAGGTATAGTCCCCGAAGTGCGTCACCGTTATGCCTCAGGCTATTTCAATGCGACATACACCTATGATGACCGTTACAATCTGTTTGGTTCATATCGTAAGGATTATGCCGATGTCTATGGACTTAATGCCAAGTTCCGCGGAAAACCGCTGTGGTCGGTCGGTGCAGGATGGAATATACATAAAGAAGACTTCATGCATGATTTCACTTATATTGATTTTCTCAAGTTGCGCTATTCATATGGTGTGACCGGTAATATATATCAGGGAGCAACATCTTATATGACTGCCACTACAGGTCTGACCAACCACGATACAAATGTTCCTTATGGCGAAATCGGTTCGCCGGCCAATCCCAACCTCCGTTGGGAGCAGAACCGTACACACAATGTCGGTATAGATTTCAGTCTCTTTGACTATCGTTTGCGAGGCAATGTGGATTACTATCGTAAGGAAGGTCGTGACATATTCGGTAACAAACTGCTTGACACGACCACCGGTTTCAGTGCTATGAATGCGAACGTTGCTTCAATTCTCAATCAGGGTATTGAGTTCTCAGTCGGCTATGATTGGTTTCGTCCATCATATAAAAATGATTTCTCATGGACAACCAATGTGACGTTATCATACAATACCAATAAGGTGACATATGTGGAGAATCCTCAGACCAGTGCGTATGGTCTTATTAACACTCCTTATAAAACAGGTTATCCTGTCAACACGCTGTGGATGCTCCAGTTTGCCGGTATTGATGACACCCCGGGTTCGGAGGGACAGCAGCTATATTACAATGGTTATGGCGAAAAGGTGCACGAAGTGTATTTTTATGGTGATGCCGCCGCGCTTGCTTTTGGCGGACAGTCCGATCCCAAAGTGATTGTTGGCCTTGACAATCAGATGAAGTGGCGCGATTTCTCCATTGGGTTCCTGCTTGCCTATTATGGCGGTCACAAAATGTTCTGCCTACCGTTCAGAGACAGATTTGAGGGCGACTTCTATGGGCCTGTAGCGTCTTATTATCTTGATAGCTGGACTCCTGATAACCCATCGGATGTTCCTGCAATCGGTCAGTGGGCTCACTCCTCGTCCACGGATTCTGCACCGGATGTCTCAAGCCGCGCTCTTCATGATGCTGATTTCATCAAGTTTCGTAACATAGTGTTCGGTTATGATGTTCCCGTAAGCCTGCTTCGTCATCTTGGAGTCAACCGCTGTTCTCTACGATTCCAGATCAACGACCCCAAAGCCATTTGGACTAAAGACAAAACTGATTTCGACCCCGAGACAGGCGGTCTGCGTACACCATCAAGTTATGTGTTCGGACTCAACATCAACCTCTAAACAATTACTCTCATGACGTTTAAGACATCGTTAAAGATAGCTGCCATCTTCGTGGCCTCAATGCTTTCGCTGCAATCATGCGAAAATTTCACCGATATCGATCAAAAGGGTATGAATCTTCTATCCAAGACATCAGACCTTGAACTGTTGCTCAATGGAGTATATTTTCTCGATTATGTCGATCTGGCGACTGTCAACGGGGATATGATTGACGGGTTTGAGTGTGGCTACATACCCTCCGAACTGGAGAAAACCACCAAATCAACACCTATCATTCTGCTTACTCTTGATGAGCAAGCACATTCTTCAGTGCTTCCTGTTACCAACAGTAATGACGGGTATTATAGCCGTTGTTACTCGGTGATAGGCCGTGTGTGCAATCCGATACTTTCGCTTGTCGATGAGGCTGAGGGCTCTCAGGAGCATAAAAATCGTCTTAAGGCTGAGGCCTATGCCATGCGGGCGTTCTTCGAGTATGCCGCTGCCCAGAAATATGCACGGGTCTATAATCCCGCGACAGCCGATACTGAGATGTGTGTGCCCATTGTTCCGGAAAGCTGGGACATTCAGAATCCTACCACACAAAGCACTCAGAAAGAAGTGTATGCTCAGATCCTTTCCGACCTGGATAATGCTATAAGTCTTGATGCGCTTCCCGAAGTGGCGATTAACCGCATGCGTTTCTGTGCGGCAATGCCCTATGCGGTCAAGGCACATGTGCTTATGTCTATGCAAGATTATGACGGGGCTGCAATCGCAGCATCCGAGGCTTTGAAAAGAGGCAATGTGATCAATGATTATGCCGATTATCTGGTAGATGATATGTCCACATATGGTTGTCCGATTACAAAGTTTGTCCCCGTTACTCCGTTGGATCTTGAAGAAAACTATTTTGCCTCATCCGCTCAGATAAATTTTAACATTATCATGCCGGGAAGTGATAAAATGTTTGAGGATGGTTCTTATATGAGGGATAACCTGATAACAACCCTGTTGTCTGAAAGGGGCTCTTTCTTTCCTGATGATCTTGTTAGCGACTCATTGGAGATACTCAAAAGTAATGAGACTTATTATGGAGTTCCTTACAATGTGACCGATGACATAACATCAACCCACAATCATACCGGTATAAAGACAACCCACATGTATCTGATATTGGCGGAATGTGCCATAAACAAGGGACGTATTGATGAAGCGATGGGGTATCTTGACATGATACGTGTAAAACGTATCGCTGCCTCTCATTACCGTCCTCTTTTCGGCAATGTAACCACCCGGACGGAAGCTATAGCTGCCCTCAGGAGGACAGCACACGGTGAGTATTGCTACTCGATATGGAATTTCATCACCTGCAAGCGGTGGACCATACTTGATGACTACAAGGAGACTCGTACAAGAGAACTTTTAGGCAAGACATACACACTCACGCCTGAGTCGGATATGTGGGTATTTCCATTCCCTGTCACTATAATATCACAGAACCCAAATATCAAGAATAACTATACAACAAAATAAAAAAATATCATAACATTTCGTGATTAAAAGCATTATGAAACATTTATTAATTCCTGCCTCTGCTCTTTTGTTGCTTATCGGGTGCTCGGCTCCAAAGAGTGACAATACATTTACCATCAACGGAACAGTCAATGGAGCTACTGATGGACAATTGGTCATTGCTTCAATCCATAACAGCATTGACGGTGTGGTCAATGACACGGTTGAAATCCATGACGGTCACTTTACTTTCACAGGTGAAGTCGCTCCATACGGAGGCATTGCCTATATAACTTATGGCGAGGAGTCCGAGCCATATAAGGGTGATAACATGACAAGTCTTTATTTTAGCCCTGGTGTGACAGATATAACCTTTGAGAAGGGCAAAGTAAATCAAGCCATGGTCTCAGGATCGCGTCAGCAGGAGATAGATGAAAGCCTCAATAAATTCTATGAAGAGTATTGGACGCGTCGAAATAAGCTCAAATCCGATTATGAACAAGGGCTTATATCTCAGGATGAGTATGAGAAACGAGAGCAGGCCGCAATTGGTGAATTTCCCGCCACACAGGCAAAGTATGTAGCCGAGAATCCTGATACATATTGGGCCTACAGGATGCTATTATCATTATCATCCCGTTATGATGCCGAGAAGTGTGATTCGCTCTATACCCTTATCTCACCCGAGTTGAAGGCGGACGACAAAGAGCTTGCAGTTGCTATCGAAGCATGTCAGGCTACACAGCCAGGCAAGCCGGCTCCTGAGCTTAAAGGTCACGACCCTCTGAGAGACATTGATTTCAGCCTTGCGGATCTGAAAGGCAAATATGTAGTGATAGATTTCTGGGCCACATGGTGTAAAGGCTGTGTGATGGGATTGCCCCATATCAGAGAACTTTATGACAAGTATCACGATAAAGGACTCGAAGTCCTGGCCATGTCGTCTGACTATGATGTCAATGTATGGAAGCAGTATATGGAGTCGCACGACATGAAGGACTACTATAATATCCTTGTGTTTGAGGATGCATCGACCGACAAATCGGGACGCATATTGAATGATTCCAATGATAACCGTCAGTCTCGTCGTTATAACGTCACATTCATTCCCCGCACATTTCTCATCGGTCCCGACGGTAACATCATAAGTGACCTCGAAGGAGAGGACCTTGACAAGAAACTTGTCGAGATATTCGGTGAGTAGGCTTCTGATTCAGGAGTACGAACGATAACAGCTTCAAAAACATTCGTAATAACTCTTTACAGATATAAAGGGAGACAAAAGCCTCAAAAAGAGACAAAAGTTTTTTTGACATCATTAAATGATTGGTTTATAATGAGATTAAAAAACTTTTGTTTCTTTTGAGGCTTTTGTCCTTTTGTATCTCTTTAGTTGGGCAAGTGATTATTCCGAGAAGAAAGTGCGGAAGGCGCGGACTGTGTAGGCCTGGTCGAGTGTCGAACCTGTCTCGCGCACCGAATGCATGGCCCAGAGAGCGTTGCCCATGTCGACACCGCGCAGGTCCATCTGGGCGGTGAGTATGTTGCCGAGGGTGGAGCCGCCGGGGACATCGCTGTGGTTGACAAATGTCTGGCAGGGCACTCCGGCTTTCTCGCAGATGGCTTTGAATACGGCCGACGAGTCTGCATCGGTCATGTATTTGCATCGGGCGTTGATTTTGATTACAGGGCCTCCGCCGACTACGGGATGGTTGGTGGGGTCGTATTTTTCGGCATAGTTGGGATGGAAAGCATGGGCATTGTCGGCCGAAATCATGAATGACGAGGCTATGGCGCGTGCAAAGTCTTCGTCATTTCCTCCGAGCGAGCGGGTGATGCGGCGGAGCATTTCGGCCAGTACGGGCGAGGCCGCGCCCTGCTTGGTGCCTGAGCCGGTCTCCTCATTGTCAAAGATAGCCATGACGCGGGTCTGTGGACATTTACCGGTAGCCGATAGCAGAGCCTCGAGAGCGGCGTGCACCATGCTCAGGTCATCGAGACGTCCCGACGAGACGAGTTCTTCGTTCATGCCTGTGAGGCAGGCCGGGGTGGTGTCGTAGAGCGAGAGGTCAAAGTCGAGTATATCCTCAAGGCGGCATTGCAGCTTTTCGGCCACGAGTCGCAGCAGCAGGTTGTCGGCCTCGGCGCGCTCCTTGACGATACCTATCACGGGGAGCATGTCTTTCTGGGCTGAGAGACGGTTGCCCTCGTTGACAGCGCGGTTGAAGTGGATGGCAAGGTGAGGGATGGTGAGGAGCGGACGGTCAAACTTTACCAGCTCGCGGCGGGGATTGAGCGGGTCGTCGCTGCGCAGCACCACACGTCCGGCTATCGAGAGCGGACGGTCAAACCATGTGTAGTATATAGGGCCTCCATACACCTCGACGTTGAGTTTCACGATGCCACCGTCCGATATCATTTCGGGGTGGGGCTTGATGCGAAACGTGGGCGAGTCGCTGTGGGCGGCAATGATGCGAAATCCTGCCGACGGGGCTTCCTCGGCCACATCGACGGCAAAGACCGCACTGTCGTTTTTCACCATATAATATTTGCCTCCCGGCCTGATGTCCCAGGCTTGAGTTGGGTCGAGGCGTTCATATCCGGCAGCGTCGAGACGGTTGGCTACGGTGAGCGCGGCGTAGAAATTCACCGGGCTTTGGTCGAGAAACTCCATGAGTCCCCGGGCTATTGTCTTGGTTTCTTGCATTGGGGTGGTGCGTTATTAAGGTAAGTATGCGCAAATCTAATCAAATTACTTCAATCCTGCAATCCGGCGAGTCGAATTATCCCGGAGAATAATGTGTCGCTCCATGCCTGAGGATTCAAATAATCTCCTAACATCCAATATTTTTCATCTGTTTTATTGTCAGAATGGAAAAATCTCGCTAATTTTGCACCATAAATCATCCCCATCCCCAATTCACTTTAATTCAACCCATTTAAGTGAATAAAAAGTCGGGCAGTTCGTGAGAACAGCCCGACTTTATTGTTGACAGGGCCAAGGGTTGGTAGCGACTGGCATTTCAGTAATAAATCTCTGAAAAGTGGCTCAAGCCGAAAACCCAGTGCATGAATTTAGAGAAAAGTGTTAAATTTGTGGCATGAAAACCGCAGATGCAATATGGATGTGTCTTCCCGAAGGCATGGATGAACTCTTCGAGATGGTGCGCTTC
>RIBL01000022.1 GCA_003762875.1 Muribaculaceae bacterium Isolate-110 (HZI)
CTTCAAAATTACTATTTTTTTTCATCGAATAACGAAACAATGAGAAAAAACAATTAAATTTGCATCGTCATCTGAGGTCTACAGGCTTGAGGGAACTCGCCTCAGACACACTCAGTGAAACACTACCCGTTATTCTGCACTATCTCTTGGTTGATATAGTTTTGAGCATAAGAAAAAACGCCACTGATAAGCACATACAGCATGAATATTATAATTCTCATAAAATCACATTTTTATCTTTGATATTCCGACACATTCGCCTTCCTTATAGTACTTAAGAAGAACATATCCTTTGTATGTAATATTTGATAGAGCCTGTATATCATTCAACTTATACAATTCATTTCCATTAAAATCAAAAACTCTAATTTCCGTAATCTCTTCCGATTGATTGAAGTTAGTATCAACATAGTGATGTTTTTCATCTAATCCACCCAAATAATTTTGGGCAACATCAGACACTACACCATACGGCTTGAGTTCTATTGTATAAACTGCTTTACCTTATTTATTTTCCACAATAAAATCAATCCAAGCATAAAAAGGAGCTGTGATATGATCCGCAACACCCTTTACATAAAAAGGTTCATTAATATGCCATGTTTTCAATCTACTCCCATACTCCTCCTCCACTGAAATCATAATACTTTCTGAACCTGTATATGTTACCTCATAAAAAGCATCATACGAATCATATGGCGAATTATCTTTAACCTCAATAATCTTAGCCTGAACCTTTGGCTTCAACTCTAGATACACTTTAAATGGATATGCTTTTATTTCATTTCCATTATTCATACAACTAAATTCCAAAGTACAACATATCACACCATCTACAGTGACATCATAAAGTTACTCGTTTTCAATCTGAGGAACAATACATTTTAATCCTTTATCGTTTAAGGAAACAACACTCTCTTTTCCATTTCTTAATGGCATTCTAAATGTCCACTTGGGATTTGTTATTTCAGACATAGAACTATCAATATAAAATAGATGTTCTTCATACGCTGATGCAATACCATTTTCACCAATTTCATTACTCCTAATAGCAATTTTATTATTATCAAGGATATTCCATCCAAGAAAACCTAATATAGATTTTGTTATATTGTCTATCTGCAAATTATAGTCTCCTGTTTCAATCTCAGATGCCATCAGTCCTTTTTCCATTAATGTTAAAGGAAGCTTATTTTTAGTGTACGGTCCCTTGGCTAACTTATAATCTGATATTAGTTCTTTTACAAAAAATTCGCGAGATTCATCATTTACAAAAGATGTTAATTCAATATTTTCTTTCCCCCCCATTAATGGTATATTTGTTAAAAATTTATTATCAGAAGTGGTTATTAAACCATCAAAATATGAAAAGGCTCTTTTTGAACCAAAATAATAATTACCGTTATTATTAATTTTTATTGTTGACCCAAATCCTAATATTCTTCCAATAGCACGCACTAGTCCATAAGTAAGATTATTCTCATTAGCAGAAATCTTCTCACCGACACTATAATCCCAAGGTTTATTTTTATTAATATAAATTGTCCCATCATACGAATTCGAATTATGTGATGGAACAGTCCCATTATATACACACAGAGAATATGGATATAATACTCCTCCCAAGGAATTATATACTACTTCAGTTCTAATATCCTCGTCTATATCTGCATACTCAAATTTAATTTTTAATGGCTGAGAGTTTTCAATATTTGATTCCCAAATTATTACAGCAAATTCAATGCATTTTTGTACTTCAATCGGCACATCCGAATATGAACGAAGAATAGTCGTAGCTTTATTTGACAATCTTTGTTCTTTTGATAAAATAGGTATGGATATTCGCTCCTTACCTGGAACTTTATCATTAAATATGTCAGAAAAAATCAAAGTTTCAATCTCTTGTCCAAAAAGATTTACACTAACAGACATTATACAAAATAACAAAAGATATTTAATTCCTCTCATATTTATAGTTTTTTTATAATACTCTATTAGTCTACTTTTCAGAAAGACAATAATATCCTTACTTATAGTAACATCTTTTGATTCTATATATTACATAAATTAGTAGGAAATTATATCTTATCTAAAATGCATACTGTTATCACATTTTGAATTCAATCAAAATTATCAACAACCACACGTGCAAATATAACAAATTACAACATTTTACACAACAAAATTACACTTTTAATAATTCAAATCAATATAATTAACTTTTATTAAGCATATATACACTATGAGGTTGTTTGAAAACAAATGTGAAAGTTGGAGTCCATTCTCTTGAGATGGATTTCGGGATGAATTGAAGGAGCAATGCTGTGGCATTACCTCCCATGCGGGATGTGGTGTGGCATACGTGGAATGTCTGTGTGGTAGCGGATGACTGCGGACGCGTATGTCAGGTAGATTGAGGCTGACATTTATCTATGATGCACCGATATTTCGGTTTGACCCGAAATAAGGGATTTGTTAGGCTTATGAACTAATCCTTATGCCCGAGGCTATACAGCATCTGGAAGAGTGGCGGAAGTACAAGCGAACGAAAAGCGTTAAAAAATCAACAACTTATTTAAAAACTGAAAGAACATCCCGCCACAGGCACCAGGCAAGTGGAACAACTCAAGGGTAATCTATCGGGGTTCCGGAGCAGAAAAATCACTAAAGGAGACCGAATGATTTACAGCATTGAAGATGACAAGGTGATTGTAAACGCAGTATCGCTCTAAGGGCATTACGGAGACAAACAAGATACCCGAAATATATGTCTTGAGTTTACCGACACACGGTGTCGGGCGGTTACTTATAACGCATAAGCAAGAACGAATCGAGAGGTTGCGAAAGTTGATTTATATGCGTACATTTGCAATATGAAATTCAGCGACATCCCCTCACATGAAAATGTCAAGCGTCAACTGCGCGACATGGTGGCCGACGGGCGTGTGCCACACGCCCTGCTGCTTCACGGGCCGGCCGGGTCGGGTAAGTTTATGCTCGCACGCGCGTTTGCACAATATCTTCATTGCGAACATCCTACACCCGACGGTGAGCCGTGCGGCGCATGTCGTGCATGTCTGGCCCACGAGTCGATGAGCCATATCGACACGCTGTATGTCTATCCTGTGGTCAAGACCGAGAAACTGAAGGAGCCTGTGTCGGGCGACTATATCGACGATTTCCGCGACTTCATGTCGGCAAGTCCGTATATGGATTTTGACCGCTGGGCGGCAATGTTTGACAAGAAGAACGCCCAGCCTATAATCTACGTCTACGAGAGTGCACATCTGGAGCGTCGGCTCGCGGTGTCGGCCTCGGCCTCGCGCTACAAAATCGTGGTGATGTGGCTACCCGAAAAGATGAACGAACAGGCGGCCAACAAGCTGCTCAAACTCATCGAGGAACCTTATCCCGACACCATATTCATCCTCGTGAGCAATGACGCCTCGGCCATACTTCCGACCATACGTTCGCGCTGCCGTCCGATAGAGGTGACGCGGCTTGATGACGCCTCGGTGGCCGACTATCTGTGCTCACGCCTGTCAATGGACCGTCAGGATGCCATGGCCTCGGCACATATAGCTGCGGGCAATGTCAATGCGGCCCTGCGGTCGGTCGACGCCACGAGTGTGGGCCGAATGTTTTTCGACTACTTCGTGCGGCTCATGCGTCTGGCCTATCAGCGCGATGTCAAGGGTCTGCTCGAGTGGAGCAACGATGTCACGTCGCTCGGGCGCGAGCAGTCGGTGAAATTTTACGACTATGCCCAGCGGCTCATACGTGAGAATTTTGTCTACAATCTGCACGTCCCCGAAATCTCTTATCTCAACCGCACAGAGGCTCAGTTCAGCGAACGTTTCGCCCGCTTTATCACAGAGCGCAACGCCGAGTCGATAATACGTCACATGAATCAGGCTTCGGCCGACATAGCCGGCAATGCCAACGGCAAAATCGTCAACTTTGACTTTGCCATAAAAATGATCATACTCTTGGTCAATTAGTAATTAGCAATTAGTAATTGAACAAAAGATTATTAATTAAAAAAAGATGGTTCCGTTTCTAAAGCAGGTAGCACAGGTATATCTCGACAATGAGCGTGAGGCGATGATGGATTATTGCTTCGTATTTCCCAACAAACGAAGCGGCACATTCTTCCGCTACTATCTCCAGCTCCTGTCGAAAGGGAAACCGCTCGGCATGCCCGAGATAGCCACCATCGGTGACCTCACCGCCCGACTCACATCGCTGGTCGAAGCCCCGAGGCTTGAGCAACTGTTTGTGCTCTATGACCGTTACCGGCTCATCGGGGGCGAAAGCATCGACTTTGACCGTTTTCTCTTCTGGGGCGAGATGATATTGGGCGACTTCAACGACGTAGACCTCTATCTCGTAGACCCCGACAAACTGTTTGTCAACCTCAAACGCTACCGCGAGGTGAGTGCCAACTATCTCACCGACGAGCAGCGCGAGATATTGCAACGCTACTGGGGCGAACAGTTTGCCAACCCGTCGCCCGACCATTTCTGGGAACATCTTCACTATGACACCCCCACCGAGCTGGAACAGAAGTTCCTGAAACTCTGGGAGGTGCTCGCCCGACTCTATCACGACTTCACCGGTACACTGCGCCGCAACGGCATGGGCACACAGGGCATGATAGCACGCGAGGCCGTGACACGGCTGCGCACATGCGCCACCGCCGAACTGACCCACCGCCGATATATCTTCGTGGGCTTCAATGTGCTCACGCTCTCCGAGCTGTCACTGTTTGAAAATCTCGACGTGCGGGGAGTGGCCGACTTCTACTGGGACAACGCCTCGCCCGCCATGCATGTCAAGGGCAACGCCGCCTCACGCTTCATCGACCGCAACATAAGCCGGTTTCACTCGCGCTATGACCTCGCCGCGCTCTATCCCATGGCCGACGACAGGTTTCCCGAGATACATCTCATGGGCATCCCATCGTCGACCGGCCAGGCCAAGATCGCCGGCACACAGCTGAGAGAATGGATCAAGGAGGGCATCACCTCCACCTCAGCCGAGTCGCTCGACACGGCCGTAGTGCTACCCGACGACTCTATGCTCATCCCGATGATACACTCCGTGCCCGAGTCGATGGCCCAGCTCAACGTGACGATGGGTCTGCCAATGCGCACCACCTCATTTGCCTCGCTCATAGGTCTGCTCGTGTCAATGCACCTGCGCGCCACCGAGATGCGCAGCGAGTGGTGTTACTTTTACGACGATGTGCGCAATGTCATAACCCATCCTCTGCTCACGGCCATATATCCCGCCGAGTGCAAGGCTCTGACGCGCATGTTCATGACACGCCGCATCTACATGCTCCAGGCCTCCGAGGCCATAGAGGCGGCTCCGGGACTGTCGTTTATCTTTGCTCCGGTGAGCAATCCCGATTCGCTCGAAGAGGTGTATGGCTACTTTCACACACTCCTCGTGACCCTGCGCGACGCGCTGGCGGGCGACGAGGTGAGGCGCGTGGAGACATTCTTCATCAACGCCTATCTCGACGCTCTAGACGAGCTGAGAGACGCGGCGTCGAAATGGTCGATAGAACTCTCCGACTCGACCTTCATACAGCTACTCCAGAAGGCCATCTCAGGAGCCTCGGTGAGCTTCACGGGCGAGCCTCTGCGCGGACTCCAGATAATGGGCGTACTCGAGACCCGCGCACTCGACTTCAACAATCTCATAATCCTCTCGATGAACGAGCGTATATTTCCGCGCAAGCATTACACACGCTCATTCATCCCCGACTCACTCCGCCAGAGCTACGGCATGGCCACCACCGACTTTCAGGAATCAATCTACGCCTATTATTTCTACCGCCTGATAAGCCGGGCAGAACGTGTGACAATATATTACGACTCGCGCAACGGTCCGACCTATACGAGCGAGATGTCGCGCTACATCACGCAGTTGCTCTATCTGCATCCCGAGTGTCACATCACGCATACGCTCGGGTCATATGAAATCAATCCATCCGAAACTCCGGTCATAAGCATCCCTCGCACACCCGAAATCAAGGAGAGACTGCTCACCTACTGCACGCCGGGAGGCAAACCGCTGTCGGCATCGTCGATCAACGACTATATCAACTGTCCGCTTCAGTTCTATCTCAAGAATCTCTGCGGCCTCAACACCGACGACGAAGCTCCCGACTATATGGACAGCGCGACCTATGGCTCGATAGTCCACACGGTGGCACAGCGCGTGTATCTCGACCTGCGCGGCAACGCCCCGTCGGTCAAGATCACGGCCGAGATGCTCGACAACATCATCAACTCGCCCACACTGCTCGACCGACTCATCACGGCCACGGTCAACGAGCTGTTCAACCGCCGTCCAAAGGACGATCTGACCTCGCTCACAGGCGAGGCCAAGGTGATGGGAAATATCATCAAATATTTCCTCACACGCATGTTTGAGATCGAAAAGAAGCATGCCCCCTTTGATTTCATCGATGCCGAACACCTCATCACCGGCACCATGCGTCTGGCCCCCGACCTGACCATCAACATCAAGCAATATCTCGACCGTGTAGACCGCGTATTTACCACTAATCACTACGGAGACCTCACCAAGGGCACAATACGCATTATCGACTACAAGACGGGGGTCGACAACATCGAGTTCAAAAGCCTCGACGATCTCTTCGAGCCCACGGCCCGCAATCGGCGCAAGGCCATATTACAATTGATGTTCTACTCGCGCGCCTATGCCGAAAAATTCCGCTACGATGGTCCCGTGCAGCCCTTTATCTACCGCATGCGCACCATCTATTCCGACGGACTCAACCCGTTGAAATATTGCGGCAAGCCTTTTGAGGATTATCACGAAATCATCGACGGCTACATGGAGCGGCTCGAGGCTCTGGTACGCGAGATGCTTCTCTCCGACAGACCGTTCACCCAGGCCGAGAAGGAGGAAAGCTGCACCTTCTGCCTGTTCAAAACTCTGTGCCGCCGCCGATGAAAGTCTACGTGCATGTCCCCTTCTGCCACTCCAAGTGTGCCTACTGCGACTTCTATTCCACGCCACGGCGCGAGCTGATGGCCGACTATGTGGAAGCCGCGGGCGAGGAATGGCGACACATTGCCCCGGCCGGATGCATACCCGACACCATATATCTCGGCGGAGGCACTCCGTCGAGTCTGCCGCTGTCGCTGCTTGACAGGCTCATAGCCCACATACGCGGTGAAAATCCCTCATCGCTGCGTGAATTTACCATCGAGGCCAATCCCGACGACGTGACATCCGAGTGGGCCAGCCATATCGCCAGGCACACCGGCATAGACCGCGTGAGCATGGGCATACAGACATTTGATGACGCGACTCTCCGCTTCATCGGCCGTCGCCACTCGTCCGCGCAGGCCGTAAGAGCTGTGGAGACACTTCGTGCCTCAGGTGTGGCCAACCTCTCATGTGACCTCATCTACGGACTTCCCGGTCAGACTCTCGAGGCGTGGCAGGCCGACCTCGACCGCCTCATATCACTGCGCCCCGAGCATATATCGGCCTATCTGCTGAGCTATGAGCCGCACACACGGCTCGGCGTGATGCTGTCGAAAGGCAAAGTCGAAGAAGCCGCCGACACTCTGGCCGAAGAGATGTATTCCTACCTATGCCTGGCCACACGCGACGCCGGATATGAGCATTATGAAATATCCAATTTCGCACTGCCGGGCCACAGGGCCATACACAACTCGTCTTATTGGGACGGAAGCGAATACATAGGCCTCGGACCCGGAGCCCACTCCATGGCCGGAGGCGTAAGATGGTACAATCCATCCAATCTAAAGCTCTACATCAACCGTCACGGCCGCGACGTGAGAATAATCGAGGAGGAGGACGCCAAAAACCGATTTAACGACATGCTCATCACCTCGCTGCGTACGTCGCTCGGACTTGACCCCAAGAGGGTGCCGGAGGAGTTTGCCGACAGTTTTCAGACCAACGCCACACGACTGTGTGACAGCGGACTGCTCACACTCTCCCCCTCGGGCCGGATGCTAATACCAGAGGACAAGTGGCTGACAAGCGACTCGATACTCCTGCAACTTATCGAAGTGTAACGGAATACTAAAAGCCTCTCTCAAACGTTATAAGTAAAACATAATAGATATACATGTCACTTTTCAATATATTTTCCAAAAAGGAACCCATACAGCTCCCTTTTGCCACCGACATACACTGCCACATATTGCCAGGAGTCGATGACGGCTCGCCCGACGTGGAGACCTCAGTGTCGCTCGTGGAGCGCATGCAGGCATGGGGCATCAGACGCATCATAGCCAGCCCGCATGTCACCGAGGCGACTTTCGAGAACACTCCCGACATCCTTGACCCGGCTCTCGATGAACTCCAGACCGAACTGGCACGACGCGGCAACGACATACCGGTGTCACGCTCGTCGGAAAATCGCATCGACGACTTCTTCCGCGAGATGCTCGGCAAGGGGATGATAGTCCCGCTGCCCAACGATTATCTGCTGGTGGAGTGCTCGTTCATACAGGAGCCGTGGCAGATTGACCAGTTTCTCTACGATCTGAAGATTAAAGGCTTCCGCCCAATCATGGTCCATCCCGAACGATATTTCTATTATCACGGACGCGACAATCACCGCTATGAGCAGCTTCATGACGCGGGCACACTGTTTCAGATCAATGTGCTCTCACTCGCCGGAGCCTACAGCAAGATTGAAAAGAAAGTGGCCGAAGAGCTTATAGAGCGCGGCTATGTCGATTTTCTCGGCACCGACCTCCACAACCACCGCCACGCCAACATCATCGACCGCTATCTCACCACCTCCGACGCGCGCCGCCACGCCCGCGCCCTGCAAGGCCGCATACTCAACGACCGCGCGTTTTTGTAAGAGCTACACTCCTGTCAGGGAGATACAAAAGGACAAAAGTCTCAAAAGAAACAGAAGTTTTTTTTAATCTGTTTCTTTTGAGACTTTTTTACAGTTATCAGACGCTCTGCTTATTTCCTCAACTGGAGGCCGTCAAGGCAGAAGTAGGCGGGAGTGCGCATGTGGCCCGAGGCGTCCTTGTCGGACGAGTCGAGATGAAACACCACTTTGTCGACCTCGCCAAGAGAGTAGAGGTCAAATCTGCGCCAATTGTTGAGAATGTAATCCCAGGCGGGATTTTCAACATTATGGCCCTTCTTGCATGCAAGGTCGACCGACACGGTGCCGACAGGCTGTCCGCCGCGGTAACCTGTTGCGGTAAGGGTCAGATAGTCGTTGTCGCCAAACTTATTGACACCGCCCGGCACATAGGTGTGCCATATGCCCATAGGTTTGCTCGGCACATTGATATTGGCCACCGGCTCGCCGTCCTTGCCCGAATAGGTGTCGCCATAATACATGGCCAGGAAATTCCAGGTAGTGTTGGCCACGAGTGTATACTCAATTACCGACGGCCGGTCGAGCGTGAAGTAAGCATCGTCACCTTTGGCATGTCCGACAAGATAATTGCCTGTGGTGTTGGGGCGCGGAGTCCACACACTGTAACGCATGGAGTCGACCGACACCTCATCGCCTGCCGCGGCAAACTGGCGGTAGCTGCGGTTGCTGACACAGAATCCGCCGGCGAGCTGCGAGCCCGACTTGACAGCATTGAAATTGACTCCCGACACCGAAAATCCGCCGTCGGTTATCACATGGGTGAAACGGTCGGGCATCTGAATCTCATTGAACGTGATATTGTCAGGCTCGGGGATGATGACATCAAGGTCGTCGGAGCAGGCTGACGCCACCGCCACGAAAGCGGCCGCGAGATATGTTGAATATTTCTTAATCATAACTTGCATTGTTTTATTATTCCAGACCGGGATTCTGATCTATCTTGTTAAGGTGGGCTATAATCTCAGCGTCGGGTATGGGCCAGCAATACTGGTTTTCGGAGAAATCGACTTCGGGCTTGAGTGTGCGTATCCATGGACGTCCGTCGTGTTCAAAACGCAGCGAGGCAAACCACGGTGTCTCATTCTCCATGAGCAGCGTGACCACATATTCCCTGAATATCGCGTCCATCAGCTCCTGATGTGTCGCGATGCCTGTCACCGGCGCGAGCACGGGGTTGGTATAGGCCTGACGCATCCTGTTGAGCTCGGCGAGCGCGCCGTCGATGTCGGCCGGATTGGTGCGTGCAAGCAGCTCGGCCTTCATGAGATACAACTCGGCAAAACGGAGATTGTAGGAGGTGTATTTGTCATTCATGCCCTCATAGCGGCCACGGTGATAAAGCTTGGTGAGGATATTGTCCTTGTGCTGGTCCTGCCACGTCTCGGGCGAGCGGGCCTCGCCTGTGATGTAGGGGTAACGCTCGTCGGCCTCGAGCCATTCCTGCACGATGTCGGTGAAGGTGGGGTTGAAGTAGAGACCGTAGGAGTAGATAAACTCGCTGTAGGAAAGATTGGACATATCGCCAATGTAGCGTGAGAAAAGCACTTCGCCCGAATCCCAGGCATCCTCGTAGAGCTTGGTTATGTCAGGTTCGATAGCCGCGCTGCCCGGACGCGAGAGCACTTCGTTGACGAGAGTCAGGGCCTCGGCATAGTCGCCGTCCCATCCGCGCACCATCAGGAGCTTGGCGTGCATGGCCTTGGCCAACTGACGCGACATGTACTTGCCTGAAGTGTAGTCGCCGAGATGCTCGCCTGCATAGCGCAGGTCGTCAATAATCAGGTCATAGCTCTGACCGACGGTGCTGCGGTCGATCATGAGGTTGGAAAGCTCGGCGGTCTTGTCGCGGTAAATGATGCCATAGGGCGACTCGGCAGGGTCAAACCAGCGGGCGAAAAACCACAGCAGATGAAGATTGGCATAGCCGCGAAAGCAGCGGGCCTCGGCAAGCAGACGAGCCTTCTCCCCGGCCGACGGAAACTTATCGTCCGACAGGCGGGTGATACCTTCGATGGCGGCATTGGCGGCATTGACTGTGCTGTAAAGCCCCTTCCACATGTCGTCAAGATTGCTGTTGGGCGACGACTGCTTGTAACCCATGTTGACCATCTCGGGTGAATAGTCCCAGATGCCGGCCATGCAGTGGGCGAAACCGTAGAAGTATCCTCCGAGTGATGAGCTCTTGGCATAGACGCCATAGATGCCGTTTACGCTATTTTGCGCGCTTTTATAATCCGTGACCGAGTTTTCGAGCGTGTAGGCGTTCTCGGGCAGCTCGGTGAGGAAGTCGTTGCAGGATGACGTGGCGAGCATGAGTCCCGCACACACCGTCAGTATATTACTCTTTTTCATAACTGTTGCTTGTGTTTAATCGATTGTGAATTTCAGACCGAAGTTGTAAGTACAGGCAGGGGGATAAGAGCTGTAGTCATAACCCACGCCATAGAGGGCGGTAGGCGAGTTGAAGTTACCCTGCGGGTCCATGCCCGGATACTTGGTTATGGTAAAGAGATTGGTGGCCTGGAATGACGCCTCGATACCTTTGACAAGGAACTTGCGGAACCACTTCTGGGGCAACTTGTAGGAGACGTTGAGTGCGGTGAGACGCAGATAGGAGGCATCGTGAAGCCAGCGGTTGGAGAAGGTGCTGTTCTGACCCATGCCGTAGTGTGTCGACACGGGATATTTGCCGCTCTGGTTCATGGTCCAACTGTCGAGGATGAAGGTGGGAGCATTGTAGACGTTGACTCCGCCAAACTTCGAGGCCTCGGCCACCCAGTAACGTTTGCCTCCAAGACCATAGGAGAAGGTCATGTTGAACATAAGACCTTTCCATATGAGTGTGGAGCCAAATCCGCCGAAGACGTCGGGATTACAGTTGCCGAGATATGTGCGGTCGTCGGCCGTAATCTTGCTGTCGCCGTCGAGGTCCACGAGATAGACGTCACCGGCACCTTCGGTCCAGGAGGTCACGCGATAGTTCATAGGCAGACCTGTGGTGGGATTGATGGGCATTGTGGCCAGGGCTTCCTCATAGTTCTGATAGAGACGGCCGGCATCGATGTAGCCATAGAATGTGCCGAGCTCGCTGCCTTCGGTGAGCTTGAAGTTTTCATATGCTCCGCCGCCGAGGAAGGCAGTGATGCCGTTGAGTTTTTCGAGGCGGCCCTTGTTGTGGGCGGCATTGAAATTGACCTCCCACGAGAGATTGCGGTTGCGGAGTATCGACACTGTGATGTCAAACTCCAGACCGGTATTGCTGATGGCTCCGACATTCTGGTTGGTGGAGTTGAACGATGACGATGTGGGCACCGGACGCGAGGTGATAAGATTGTCGACATATTTACGATACCAACCTATGGAGCCGCGCACGCGGTCGTCCCAGAATCCGTAGTCGACACCGACGTCGGTCTGCGACTGCGACTCCCACTGGAGCGTATTGTTTCCGAGCGAGGTGGGATAAGATCCAGGCTCGCCGTTGTAATTATTGGAACCGATGCCGCTTATGAAGTCATAGTAACCGAGATTTTGCGAGCCTGTACGGCCATAAGAGGCACGCAACTTGAGATAGGTGAGCGTCGGGGCGAGTCCTTTGAGAAACTCTTCGTTTGACATAATCCAGCCGACGGCGCCCGAGGGGAAATAGCCCCAGCGTTTGTCCTTGCCGAATTTTGACGAACCGTCGGCACGGAACGTACCCGTGAGCAGGTAGCGGTCGTTGAACTTGTATTGCACGCGGGCAAAAGCCGAGACGAGCGACGAGTTGTATTTGCTGCTGCCGATGGAGTTTTTGATAGCCGCGCTGCCGAGGTTGGTCAGCACATCGTCGTCGGGGAAGTTGGAGCCTGAGGCTGAGAACGACTTGGCCGACTGACGCTCCATCGAGTTACCTATCATGGCCTGCACGTCGTGAAGCCCCATGGTCTTATAGAAGGTGAGCAGGTTGTCCCACACTATGACATAGTTCTGCGAGTTGGAACGCGAGCCCGAGTTGGTGTCATCGCTGTAATAACGGCGGTTGAAACGATCGTAGTCCGAGTTGGAATAAGTGGCGTTGAGCGTGGTGCGGAATTTCAGCCAGGGCATAATGTTGTATTCAAGAAACGATATGCCGGTAAAGTTCTTCGAGTCGCTGTGATTCTTGTCCTGAAGCTCGACGAGAGGATTTTTGGTGTAGAAGTCGATGGTGTTGATTTCGCCGTCCTCGTTATACATAGGATAGTCGGGACGCATGCCGATGAGCTTGTCGATCATGTTGTCCTTATTGTCGGCACGTCGGGTCGAGGCGTCCATATTGAGGCCAAACTTGAGTTTTTCGCTCACCAAGGTCTCGAAGTTGAATCTCATGCCGAAATACTTTGAGCGACTGCCCTTCACGATGCCGTCCTGGTCCTTGAAATTGACCGAGGCATAATATGACGTGGTCTTGGAGCCGCCGCGCAACGACACATTGTAGTCCTGTGCGAGCGCGCTCTGGGTCATCGCGTCCCAATAATTGTCATGTCCGTCATAATAGGCATTGGGCAGCCACATGTCGGCGATGTCCGACATATCCCACTGGCTGGTGGTGATAAGATTGAACTTGCTCTCGTCCATATACTTCTTGTTGAAGTAGCTGAGACCACCGTTGCGGAATGCCTCGAGCAGATTGGCCTGCTTGGAAAATGCCTTATACTGATCGGCATCCATGGTCTTGAAGTCGTTGGAGTTGATGCTCTGCCAGCCCAGGCGGGTGCTGAACTCGATGGTCGGCTTCATGCCCTCGCTGCCGCTCTTGGTGGTGACTATCACCACACCGTTGGCCGCACGCGAGCCGTAGATGGCTGTGGCCGAGGCGTCCTTGAGAATATCGATGGAGCTTACATCGTTGAGATTGAGATTGTAAAGCGTATTGGATACGTCGCCCGAGACTCCACTCGAATATTGGGGCACTCCGTCGATTACCCACAGGGGCTGACCGTCGCCCGAGAGCGATGACTGGCCGCGTATCACTACCGAGATGGGCGATGTGGGCGACGCGCTCGAAATCATTACATTCACACCGGCGGCCTTGCCCTGAAGCATACTAGCCACATTGGATGTCATGGGAGAATGCTCTACGTCACGGGCCGTCAGACGCGACACCGAGCCAGTGAGGTCGCGCACCTTGGAGGTGCCGTAGCCTATCACCACCACTTCGTCGAGGTCGCTCGAGTTGTATGACAATTCTATGTTAAGCGGCTTGTCGCCTCGGACGGAGATGGTCTGGCTGACCATTCCGACAAAACTAACCTCTATCTGAGGATTGGCAAGATCGGCAGGTATCACCAGCGAAAAGAGACCGTTGAGATCGGTGACTGTACCGATTTTTGTCCCCTTCAGAGCGATTGACGCACCCGGCAACGGATCACCGGACTCATCGGAAACGAAGCCTGTGACTGTATGTCCCTTCGCAGGAGCCGGCGCGACCGATGCGCTCGGCATACTTGACTCTGCATCAACCGCATTAGCACTTAATGTCTGCGGGAATGAGGCAATCAGACTAACGGATATAAGTGATAGTCCAAAAATACCCCCCCCGATTTGTTAAATGTTGTTAAATAAAACATAACTGGTTGAGGTTTAGATTTATAGATTAATAAAATAAGAGTTACTACGCCAACAAAGTTATAAACAATTTTTATAATTTTACAATATTATGTGAATTTAAATAAATTTTTCTAAAAATAAAGATTTTATAGGAATAACCGACATGGAAACCAGAATCAATGGTGGTAAACGACACAAATGGGCGATTTTGTAGAAAAAACGGCTATGTGCGCAGATATTGCCATACATTCCATCCTCCCTACAGGGAGATACAAAAGGGACAAAAGTCTCAAAAAAACTTCTGTTTTTTTGAGACTTTTGTCCTTTCGTATTCCTCAGATCCTACTCGTGGTCGAGGCGGTAGGCTTCGTCGGGCTGCATGCCTGTACCGTCAAAGCAGTGGGTGCAGATGGATTCCTTGGGCAGACCGATACTGTCGACGAGGGTCTCTATCTTGCTGAACTGTAGGGTCGACAGTTCCAGACGACGGGCTATCTCGGCCACCATGCGCTTGTATTCCGGGGTGTCGGTCGTGGCATAGGCCTCGAGATTTTTGTCGGGGTCGCCCTCGAAATCTTTGATTATCTGGCGTGTGATAAGCTCCATGTCGCTCTTTGAAGAGGTGAAGCCGATGAAGGGGCAGCCATAGACAAGCGGCGGACAAGAGATGCGTGCATGCACCTCGCGCGCTCCGCATTCATAGAATGTGCGCACATTGTCGCGGAGCTGTGTGCCGCGCACGATGGAGTCGTCGCAAAACACTACACTCTTGTCTTTGAGTATGGCGGGATTGGGTATGAGTTTCATCTTGGCCACGAGCGAGCGGCGCGACTGGTTGCCCGGCGTGAAGCTACGGGGCCAGGTGGGGGTGTATTTGAGCACGGCGCGTTGATAGGGGATGCCGCGGCCTTCGGCATAACCGAGGGCGTGTCCTACGCCCGAGTCGGGGATACCGCACACGCAGTCGGCCTCCGTTGGGTCTTCGTGTCCCATCTGCCGGCCGGCTTCCTCGCGGACAGCCTCGACGTTGATGCCTTCGTAGTCACTGCCGGGAAATCCGTAGTAGACCCATATGAATGAGCATATCTGACAACGTGTGGCGGCTTTCTGAAGCACTTCGACACCATCGGCCCTGAGGCGTACTATCTCGCCGGGGCCCACGTCGCGCATACGTTTGTAGTCAAGGTTGGGGAAAGCAGAGGTCTCGCTGGCAGCGGCATAGGCTCCCTCTTTCTCGCCGAGCACTATCGGGGTGCGGCCCAGATAGTCGCGCGCGGCTATGATGCCGTCTTCGGTGAGTATCAGCATCGAGCATGAACCCTTGACCTTGCGGAAGACGAGATTGATGCCGTCGACAAAGGTCTTGCCCATATTGATGAGCAGGGCCACTACTTCGGTCTGGTTGATATTGTTGGCCGACAGCTCGCTCAGATGCATCTTCTGCTCGAGCAACTCGACGGCAATCTCGCGCAGATTGTTGATTTTGGCCACTGTCACCACGGCATATCTGCCCAGATGAGAGTTGACAATGATGGGCTGAGGGTCGGTGTCACTGATTACTCCGAGGCCCTGGTTGCCGGCAAAGCGGTCGAGCTCGTCCTCAAATTTTGAGCGGAAATAATCGCGTTCGAGACTGTGGATGGTGCGGTTGAATCCCTTCTCGGGGTCGAAGGTCACCATACCGGCACGTTTGGTACCGAGATGAGAATGATAGTCAGTGCCGTAAAACAGGTCGTTGACACATGGCTGGCGTGAAATCGCGCCGAAGAAGCCTCCCATAAGTGCTGTTTAATGATTGGATGTTACAAATGTTTCGCGGGTGCAAAGTTAAGAAAAAAAGCACATGTGTCAAAACACAAAAATGAGGTCATGCCGAATTTCCGGCCAAGAGGTTGTTTAATAACAAATGTGAAGCCGGAGCGGGTGTATTTTGGACCAGACCAAGATTTCTGTTTATTTTGAGACTTTTAATCCTTGTGTATCATCTTTTTGTTTTTCGGAGGGATAAAAAAATAACCATCCGGCCCGTTGTGTGGGTCGGATGGTTATTTTTATAACTTTTGCGCGGTTACGCCGCGGGGCGTGGCGCGATGTTATAGCCTGATTTATTTGAGAAGATCTTTTACAGCATCATTGGGAACCATTTGTTCCTGGAAAGTATATGCACCGGTCTTCGCCGACTTAACGACCTTGATGACCTTGCTGTAGGTGCGGCCTTCTCCCTTCTGGAGAGATGCAACGGTTTTCTTTGCCATGAGTCAGTGAGATTATTTAATTTCTTTGTGTATGGTGACCTTCTTGAGAATGGGGTTGTATTTCTTCAACTCCAGACGCTCGGTAGTGTTTTTGCGGTTTTTGGTAGTGATATAGCGTGATGTGCCGGGCATACCGCTTGCCTTGTGCTCAGTGCATTCGAGGATGACCTGAACGCGATTTCCTTTAGCTTTCTTTGCCATCTTCTTAAATAATGTCTAAGTATTTGATTTCGTTGATGTAACCCTTGGTTGCAGCTTCTTTGATAGCTGCGTCGAGGCCTTTTTTGTTGATGGTGCGGAGGCCTGCGGCGGAGATGGTAAGTGTGATCCAAGCTTGCTCCTCAACCCAGAAGAATTTCTTGTTGAAGAGATTTACGTCAAACTTACGCTTGGTGCGACGCTTCGAGTGCGACACATTGTTGCCCACCATTGCTTTCTTGCCGGTAATCTGACAAATTTTTGACATGGCTGTTGGTTTTTATCTCTTTGATTTATTGTTTATTGACGGGATGCGTGGGCCACCATAACATGCCTCATATCGCTGCACGGCGCATCATTTCCGATTAGCTTTTACACGAGGTGCCACGAATTTCGACTGCAAAGTTAAGGACTTTTGCGCGGTTTACCAAACCCCATTAAGAATTATTAACTATTATCTTATAGTTTAAAAAGTTTATAGAGTTTAAAAAGTTAAGACAATAGCTCTGAGGGTATCTGATTGTCCTCACGAACTATTATCTTAACTTTTTAAACTCTATAAACTTTTTAAACTACAAGAGAATAAACTACAAGAGAATAAACTCTGTAAACTTTTTAAACTACAAGAGACTATAGTGAAGTTTCCAACGGCTTGGCTTCCCATCCGAGGGCACTTGCGCCGAGCACGGCGGCGTCGGCTTCCTTGAGTTCGGAGAGGAGCACTTTGACCTTGCCCTTAAACATGCTGAGCATGTTTTTCTCCATGGCTTCGCGCAGGGGCTTCATGAGCAGGTCGCCCGACTTGGCCAGGCCGCCGAAGAGGATGATGGCTTCGGGCGAGGAGAATACGGTGAAGTCGGCAAAGGCTTCGCCGAGAATGGTGCCGGTGTATTCAAATATCTCGAGGGCGAGCTTGTCGCCGTTGACGGCTGCGTCATACACATCCTTTGACGTGATGGCCTCGATGGGGAGATTGCGCAACAGAGAGGGGTCGGGACGCAGCTCGAGAAATTCGCGTGCGGTGCGTGCCACGCCTGTGGCTGAGCAGTAGGCTTCGAGACAGCCGGTGCGTCCGCAGCCGCAGAGACGGCCGTTGTTACGCTTGATGATGGTGTGGCCGAGCTCGCCGGCAAATCCGTCGTGGCCATATACGAGCTGTCCGTTGATTACGATGCCCGAACCGACGCCGGTGCCGAGGGTGATCATGATAAAGTTTTTCATGCCGCGGGCCGCGCCATAGGTCATCTCGCCGATAGCGGCGGCGTTGGCGTCGTTGGTGATGGCTACGGGGATGCCAAACTTTTCGCTCACCATTTTGGCCAGGGGCAGCGGAGTGGGCCAGGGAAGATTGACGGCCGACTCGATCATGCCGTTATAGTAGTTGGCGTTGGGGGCACCTATGCCTATGCCGTGCACCTTGCCCACAGCGTCGTGGGTCTCGAGCAGATGCATCACACCCTGATAAAGATCTTCGATATAATCGTTGACGTCGGCATGCTTGAGTGTCTTGATCGAGGAGCTGGCTATCACTACGCCACGGGCGTCGACGATGCCAAACACAGTGTTTGTACCGCCTATGTCGATACCTACTACGTAAGGTTTCATGGTTTGTATGTTATTGTTTAATTATGATATGAGTAATTTTCCACAAACTTAATGAAAATTTTTGGATATATCGGCTCTTTTTACACGAAAAAATTCTTAATTTTGCATGCAGATTTATCATTATTAAGCAATCTGTGATTTCGGCTTATTGACGCGATGTCTATTAAACTGTCGGACAACACACTCACCGATTGCAGATAATCAACGTTTGTTACGAGGGACACACACCTTAAAAAAGATTAATACCATTATTAATAATACATGAAAAAAGTACTACTCTCATGCATGTTGCTGTTGTCGTCGTTGGGCGCAGCGGCACAGTATTCCCATGCCATTCAGGCCGAGAAGCTCGACCGCGGCGTGGTAGCAGTGAAAACCGATGGAGGGGTATTCGTGTCATGGCGTTCACTTGTCAGCGATGACAAGGACCTGTCATTTGACGTATACCGCGACGGCGTCAAGATCAACGAGTCGCCCATCAAGTCAAAAACAAACATCACCGACACACAGGGCTCGGTGTCGTCAAAGTATATTGTCAAGGCCGTAGGCACAGGCGAGGAATCAAATGAGACCTCGGTGTGGGAAACTCCTTACATGAAAGTCCATCTCGACCGCCCGGAAGGCGGCACAAGCCCGGCAGGCGGCAAGCAAGAGATGCGCGAATACACCTACACTCCCGATGATGTGTCGGTGGGCGACGTAGACGGTGACGGCGAATGGGAGCTCATAGTGAAATGGTTTCCCACCAACCAGGCCGACAACTCGTTTTACCGCTATACAGGCAACACCATCATAGACTGCTACAAGCTCGACGGCACCAAACTGTGGCGCATCGACCTCGGCCGTAACATACGTTCGGGCAACCACTACACACAGTTTATGGTCTATGACTTCGACGGCGACGGATGTGCCGAGATGATATGCAAGACCGCTCCCGGCACCAAGGACGGTATGGGCAACTGGGTATTGCTCGGAAATGATAAAGAGACTGCCGACTATCGCAATTCAAATGGTCATGTTATCACCGGCTCGGAATATCTTACCGTTTTTGACGGAAAAACCGGTAAAGCCATCCATACTATAAACTATAACCCGCCACGTAGCATCAGGAATTTCGACAAATCGTCTACTGGCTGGGGTGACAGCTACGGAGGCCGCTCAGAGCGTTATCTTGCCGGCGTGGCCTATCTCGACGGTGTGGGCAAAAACCCGAGTGCGATATTCTGTCGCGGCTATTATACCGCCGCCTATGTATGGGCTGTGGATTTTGACGGCTCTAAGCTCACCGAAAAATGGCTCCACAAATCGGAGACCAGCGGAAAAGGCCTTTATGGCGAAGGAGCCCACTCGCTCACCATCGGTGACGTAGATGCCGACGGATGTGACGAAATCATATTTGGAGCAGCAACCCTCGACAATGACGGCAAGACCACGTGGCGCACAGGCGCAGGCCATGGCGACGCCCTCCACCTGGGTGACTTCGACCCCGACCGCGAAGGCCTCGAGGTATTCATGGTGCATGAGGAGACAAGTACCGCCTATAAATATGACGCGGTGCTCCGTGATCCCGCCACCGGCGAAATCCTGTTTGGTGACCCGCAGAGCCGCCATGACATCGGTCGCGGTGTCGCAGCGAATCTCAGCTCGAAGTATCGCGGATATGAATTATTCTACAAATCCTACAAAGAAAATTCGGCCGGAGTCAACACCACACGCGACATCAAGGGCAATGTGGTAGGCAGCGGAGCTCCCACCATGAACTTCCGCGTCTATTGGGACGGCGATCTCCTTGATGAAATCTTTGACGCACGCGAAGGTGACAACCCGTCCAAGCCTATAATTACAAAGCGCAACGACAAACTGACCTCATCGAGCACACTGATCAACTTCTCCAATTACAGCAATGCCTGGGGTACGAACGGCACCAAAGGCACTCCCAACCTCCAGGCCGACCTCTTCGGTGACTGGCGCGAGGAAGTAATACTCCATGACGGCAGCACCAACTCCGACCTGCTCATCTTCACCACCACCATTCCCACCGAATACAAGGTGACCACTCTGATGCAGGAACGACAGTATCGCTTGGCCATCGCATGGCAGAACGTAGGCTACAACCAGCCTCCCCACCTCGGCTATAACCTCGAGGAGTCGTTCAACACCCAGGGAGCCATCACCATCACCGCCGGCAACCTCAGCCAGCTCATCTATGCCGGCGACCCGATACAGAACATCTCGTTCAAGGTGCTTCGCGCCACAGGCGTAGAGATCAAGGGTCTGCCCGACGGTGTGGGTTATGACTTCGACCCCGCCACTCTCACCGGCACCATCTCGGGCTCGGTAAAAGAGGCAGGCGAATATAAATTCACCATCACCACCACAGGTGCCGAAGAGGGCAACAACGCCACCATCGAAGGCTCAATCAATGTCCGCGTCAACACCTCGATAGAGCTTATCGGCTACTATCCCTTCGAGACCGTAGGCGAGACCACTCCCAACCTCATCGCCAACCAGAAAGCAACCGCGGCCGGAAGCAACGGCGAGGCTGTGGAAGGCAAGAAGGGCAATGCTCTCAGTCTCAACGGCTCCAACTATTACGTGCAGGAAGCCTACGACCTGATAGAGTTTGGCGACAAATCGTTCACCATCGAGTTCTGGATGAACTCTAAGGATGACGCCGCCTACATACTCAACAAGGGTGCCATCGCATCGTCCAACGGCGGCAACTGGGTAGGCCTCGAATACAAGAGCGGTGCACTCCGCTTTGCCGTAGACGATGACGTAGTCAAGAGCGAAGTGCAGTGGGCCGAAGGCTCGACCATATTTGACGGCGAATGGCATCACGTGGTGCTTGCCCGAGACGTCGTGGCCAAGAAACTCCTCATGTATGTCGACGGTGAGCTCAAAAACAGCGCGGACGACAAGACCGGTGCGATCAACAGCGACGGCCAGGCACTTGTCATCGGCAACGTCAACTTTGACTTCAACAACAACTTCACCGGCATGCTCGACGAACTGTCAATCTATCGCGGCGTGATGAGTGCGAGCAAGGTCAAGGAGCACTACGAGACTTCGGGTGTCGACTATGTGGCTTATTTACCCATGGATGACATCAGCGAGACTACCCCCAACATGAGCTATGGCGAAGCCACTGCCGTAAACGGCCATCCCATATCGGTCAACGGCGTGAAGGGCGGTGCCATCTCGTTTGACGGCAGCTATTACCTCACCCAGCCCGTATATGACGCCATACAGATGGGCGACAAGGACTTCTCCATCGAGCTGTGGATGCGTTCCACCGACGATGACGGCTATCTCTTCTGCATCGGCACACACAACACCACCAACGTGGAGGGCGGCACAGGCAACTGGATCGGCCTCGAGCGTACCGGCTCTCTGATGCGATTCTCTATCGACGACAATGTCAAGAAGACCGACTGCACACTCCAGGATGCAAACGGAGTGTTTGACGGCAACTGGCACCACGTGGTGTGCGTGCGCAAAGTGGCCGAAAAGACCACCCTTATCTATGTCGACGGTGTGGAGGTTGCCTCGGCACCCAATGTAGCCACCAACGCCATCAACTTCGCAGCCTCCGAGCTCTTCTTTATCGGCGGTGACGACGAGCCGACAGCCGGCAAGGAAAACCGTACATTCAACGGTGACATCGACGAGCTGACCATCTATCCCAAGGCTCTCTCGCCCGAGGAAGTAGAGGAGCAATACAATATGCTCCGTCTCTCGGAAATCGAGGACATCATGGCCGAGTCGGAAAACGCCCGTTACACCGTGGTCGATGCCTTCAGCGGCCACATCCTCCGCACTGCCGTAGGCTCTGACCGTACCGACATAGTCGACTCGCTCCAGCAGGGCATCTACATCCTCGTCATCGAGGACGGCAAGGAGCTCCGCACCTACAAGTTTGTTAAGCGTTAAATTCCTATAGTTAATTCTTATAGTTAAAAAGTAACAAGTTAAAAAAGTCAAGACAATAGTCAGGCTTATATAACCGAGCTATTATCTTGACTTTTTTAACTTGTTACTTTTTAACTATATACTTTTTTTACTATAAAAGAAGAGATAACTATAAGAATTTGCGTATATTTGCCAGGCAGACCTATTATAACGTTTCAACTCACCTTCCGATAACCAATCATAAAAACATTATTACCTAAATTCATTATGCTTTACTTCCGCACCATGCTCACAGTGGTGTGTCTGGCTCTGCTTTCACCCTCGCTTATGGCCGAGGATGTGATGGAGATATGGACCCGCCCCGATGACAACGCATCTTTCGACACCCATATCGGCACCTTGCAGCCGACCGCCGACGGCTCTTATGTAGGCTCGGCATCTTTTTCCGACTACACCCGCGTGGCCCTGCGACTTGACGACCGACTCTATTACACCACCACCCACCACCAAGGCTGGGGAAAGAGCATCGTCGGCGAACATTTCACTCTGCGACACGACACCTCACCCCGGCATATATGGGTACACTATGGCGGCACGTATACGCTGAAAGCCCGCCTCTCGGATGACCGCTCGGAAATCTCGCTCGAGTTTGTCGAGCCCGCTCCATTCACCATGAATCTCGCCGGAGGCACCACTACCGTTGTGGACGATATCACATCGCTGACAGGTCAGGTGAAGTATCGCAACGCGATACAGGTGAGAAACTCGCCCGTGACAATCGGTGATTTCAGAATAGGCGACACAGTCTACGGAGCTGTCACCGGGCCACAGTTCAGCGACGGGGCCGAGGCCCAGAGTCAACAGTTGTCCCTGACACCAGGAGGCCGCCCGATAACCCTCGACCGAAAGGGCACATACACACTCACCGTCACCCTTGACAACGGCATCCCAACCCTACTCACCCTCGACAAGAGCGAGATGGTGCCAGAGCTGTATGTCAACTCCACTCTGCTCACATATGCCGACGGGGTGTATGGCGGCTCGCTGACTCTTGACCGCAACAGCACGGTCTCCCTCAACTATAACGATGTGCTGTCATATTACATACAAAGCGACATCGACGGCTCGATGGACTCCACCTCGGGCAGCGTGGCGATAGCTGTAGCCGACCGCGGGGCCAAGGTGCTCAGCCGCGGCACGTATGACGTCACTGTCGACATGCGCTCACTGACACTGACCTATGTCAACACCACTCCGCCCCGGCCCTCGACACTCTCCCCCACCCTTCCGGGCGGTCTGACCGACTGCACCAATCCGTCGGCCTATATACCCGACGAGCCGATGACCATGTGGTATAACACGACCGACGGCAACGCCGACACGGAGATCGGGGCTTGGACATCGGTATTCATGCTCGGCAACGGACGTATGGGCATGACTGTCAGCGGACGTGATGATGCCGAAAACATTCCGCTCCACGAAAAGACCAACTATGATGCCGTCAGAGATGTCTCGCACTCCAACAGCGGAGGTGTGGGCAACTATAAGCAGATAGGCAGGCTGCAGATTGTAAACAACGGGACGAAAGCGGAATATGGCTCGGCATTTCTGCGTCAGCTCAACTTGACCACGGCGGTGGCTTCGGCGATAAACCGGTGGGGCGACAACGCTTATGCACGCGAATATCTTGTCAGCAACCCCCATCAGGTCGGTGCGATACACTTCTCCACCGACGGTGACGCCCGGCTCTCCTATTCGTTCTCACTGTCAATCGGCGGCACGTCGGTACAAAACGGTGTCGTGTCAGCCACCACCTCCAATACTCCCAACTGCAATATCCATTATAACGTCACTCTCAAAGTGACGCATGACGGCGGCTCAATGACCACTTCGGGAGGCAGGGTGAGCGTGACCGATGCCAACGAGATAACACTCTTCTATGCCATCGTCACCAACTATGACATAAACTCGGCCAACGAATGTTACTCGTCCGACAGCGATGCCGGTCTCGCCTCGCGCGCCATGGCACTGGTGGATAAAGCAGCATCGGACGGTTGGAACACTGTGTATCAGAAGCATGTCGAGGAGTATTCCCCGCTGTTTAATACGGTGAAATTCAATCTCGCCGACGCGTCAAACAATGCACCTGTCTCCGATCTGAAAAAACATTATGAAAACCGTTATGACGACTTTAGCGCACTGTCTGACAGCCGCACCCGTGCCACCGACATGCTCCTGTTCGGACTTGGCCGCTACCTCAACCTCGCGTCGTCGCGCGGCTCGCTCGACCTCCCGAGCAATCTGCAAGGCATATGGGCCGAGGAGTCTCCGCGCTGGGGCTGCGACTTTCACAACAATATCAATCTCCAGATGAATTATTGGGCCACTGAAAACACCAATATGCCGTCGGCCCACATGCCGCTGCTCAACTATCTCAGAAAGATGGCTGCGAAAAGATGGAATAATTATGCCCGCAATCTCGTCCCGGCAACCAATGGCTGGACCACTCATCTGATGCTCAATACGTTCGGGACCACAGGCGAATATGGTGGCAAATATGTCGAGTCGGCAGGATGGAACTGCACCCACATATGGCAACATTATCTCTATACGCAGGACAGGGAGTTTCTCGCCGACTTCTTCGACACCATGTATGGCGCGTGTCTCTTCTATTTCGACTATCTGACCGACACCGACGGTGACGGACGCCTCGAGATACCCAACCGCTATTCGCCCGAGGTCGGCGACGGACAGGCGGTGGCCGTGCATGCCCAGCAGATAGTCATCCAGCATCTGCGCAACACACGCGACGCCGCGCTCATACTTGGCAAGACCGCCAAGGCCGACAAGTGTCAGGAATATATCGACCGCATGTATGACGGCATCGACATCAAGAACGGAGTGCAATGTGAATGGAAAGGACAACTGTCGTCAAACGACAATCACCGCCACCTCTCTCACCTGATGTGTCTCTATCCGTTTGCCCAGGTGACACCCTATGACGATGACACGCGAAATTTTGACGGAGCCTACAACGCGCTGCTCAACCGCGGCGACTCCGACGACGGTCTCGGCGTGTCGTGGAACACTGCCTGGAAAATGAATCTCTATGCACGTTCGCTCCAAGGCGACCTCGCTATGCGTCAGCTTGCCTACGGCATGGCCAGGCGTTTTGCCCCCGACCTGAAAACAATCAACGAGAATGTGTTTCAGATCGATGCCGGGGCGGGCGTAGCTGCCGGTATGGCCGAGATGCTGCTGCAATCCTATTCGGGCGTGATAGACCTTCTGCCGGCCCTGCCGCTGTCGTCATGGCGAGGCGGCTCGGTGAGCGGACTCAAGGCCGCGGGCAACTATGAGGTGGCTATCGAGTGGGAGAACGGCGAGATGCTGTCGGCTCTCATCACCGACTGCATAAGCCCCGCCGCCATGCGCGATGGCACACGCATACGTGTCCACGCCTCAACTCTTCCCGGAGCCGACATTACTATGCTTCAGGTCAACGGTGTCAACGCCATCGACGCCGATACACCCTCGTTTCTACTCGACTCGACCCCGCGGCCCACATACACCTACGAGCCCCGGACCGACAGCTATGTAGTGACCATCCCCAAGGGCACGGGTAAAGAGGCTAAAATCACATTTGGAGATGTGTCGACCGGCATCGGTTCGATTATTCCTGACAGCGACTGTCACCAATCAATCCCCGCTCCCGTTGAATATTACGACCTCCAAGGCCGCCGCATCACCACCCCCGGCCACGGCATCTACATCCGCCGCTCCGGCTCAGACGTAACTAAGGTACTCTTGTAGGTCTCTTATAGTTTAAGGAGTTTAGAGAGTTTAAAAAGTTAAGATAATAGTTCCTGAGGATAATCGTCAATAGATACACTCAGAGCTATTATCTTAACTTTTTAAACTCTACGCCCCAGCTTGTCAGTACATCCTGCTGACATAGATAATGAAATCTATCAAATTTTATGACTGTATTGGCGTCTTACATAATCGGCAATGGGCTCCCATAGCACTATTGATCTGTCTGGATATTCAGTAAACACCTTCCCATGGTTTTTCAAACCATAATTTTTCATTTGGTTATAATTTCCATCAAACTTCCCTTTATCTTGACTATATTGGCTTTCAAAGGCCTTTTTAAGTTGGCTATATGTAACTCTAACATTACCATTTCGACTAAGTGTCATATATAGATTAAGTATACGACTATTTAATTGTCCCGGTTTTTTAATCCATGACAGAACTCGACTCTTTACTTTCTCAATCTCTTTAGCGTCTCGGTCTTCTTCATACTCAAACTCATCAATATGCGCATCATTTGTGATTGAACCCTCTCCACCTGTATACTGGATTAATTCGCTCCATTTTTGGGGATAATAATCAGGTTTTATAGGTCTTTCTACTCCTTCCGGATACCAACCATAAAGCTCATATGCTCTATACTTGAGAACATTTATGACATCCTCATAGTAGTCAGATAAGGCAGCTAAAATACGTGGAATCAACACAAGATTCTGTAGAAGCGTATGATAACGTTCATCGTAAGTTGTTTTGGGCCAAATATGGCACACTGCATAACTTTCAAACTTTATAGATTTTGAAACAGCCTCCTTTATTGCGCGATTTGCATATGTATTGTCATCAATGCGGATACCATCTATGATTTTACCCTTATTTTTTGCTTCACCACGTTTTACATTTGGATACACAGCCTTTGATGAAACATTTTCTGGCAACACCCAAATCGAACTTTTAGCTATTAAATCAATTAGCTGATTGCTAATTGACTTAAATAATTCATCATACTGAATATTATCTCCATTTACTATACTTTTTTTATTTCTCATATAATTATATGTTTTTTAATCAAAAGAAATTACGAGATGCGTGACCAGTCGCGGATGCGGGAGTTGAGGAGGGCGAGCTGGCGCGGGAGTATGGCATTGGCCGGAGAGGTAAGGTCGGGGTCCGCGTCAAGCACCTCACAGGCTGCATCGCGCGCCATCTGCACTATCTGGCCGTCAGTGGCAAGATTGGCTATGTGGAGGTCAAACGGTATGCCGCTCTGCATTGTGCCTTCTATATCGCCCGGACCGCGCATCTGCATGTCGGCCTCGGCTATCTCAAAACCGTTGGTGGTGGCCGTCATCAGTTCAAGACGCCGGCGCGTATCCTTGGCAATCTTGCGTTTGGTCATGAGTATGCAATAGCTCTGCCCCTCGCCTCGGCCTACACGTCCGCGTAGCTGATGGAGCTGCGACAGGCCGAAACGCTCGGCATTCTCTATGAGCATCGTCGTGGCGTTGGGCACATTGACACCCACCTCAATCACGGTTGTGCTCACAAGTATCTGAGCCTCGCCCGAAGCAAAAATGCTCATCTGATAATCCTTCTCTTCGGGCTTAAGACGACCGTGCACATAGGCCACACGATAGTCGCGGTATATCTCGCAGATGTTTTCATAACCCTCCTCGAGCGAACGCAGGTCGAGCTTCTCATTCTCGTTGATAAGCGGATATACTATATAGACCTGCCGCCCCATCTTGAGCTGTCGCGCTATACCCTGATAAGTCGACAGGCGGTTCTCGTCATAACGCAGCAGAGTCTGCACCGGCTTACGGCCGGGGGGCAGCTCGTCGATCACGCTGACGTCAAGATCGCCATAGACAGTCATGGCGAGCGTACGGGGGATGGGCGTGGCAGTCATCACCAGCACGTGGGGAGGAATGACGTTTTTGGTCCACAGGCGGGCACGCTGCGCCACACCGAACCGGTGTTGCTCGTCGATGACCACATAGCCGAGGTTGCGAAACTTCACACGGTCTTCAATCACGGCATGTGTGCCTATGAGTATGTGGAGCGAGCCGTCCTGCAACTGAGCGTCGATGACATCGCGCTCCTTTTTGCGCGTCGACCCTGTGAGCAGTCTCACGTTTATCCCCATCGGAGCGACCATCTCGCGTATGGTCTCGTAATGCTGCGTGGCAAGAATCTCGGTCGGGGCCATCAGACATGCCTGATAACCGTTGTCGAGGGCTATAAGCATTGTAAGCAGGGCTACGAGAGTCTTGCCGCTGCCCACATCGCCCTGCAGGAGACGGTTCATCTGGCGTCCCGTCCCCATATCGGCGCGTATCTCCTTTATGACACGTTTCTGCGCGCCCGTAAGTGGAAAGGGAAGAAACTGGCTGTAAAAATTGTTGAAAAACTGCCCGATGTGCCCGAACATAAAGCCCTGGGTCGACGACGAGCGGCGACGCGCATAACGCTGGATGTCGAGCTGTAGATAAAACAGCTCCTCAAACTTGAGCCTGAGCCTCGCCCTGTCGAGCATGGCCATCGATGGGGGAGTGTGTATGACGGTGAGAGCCGTGCGCAAGTCCAGAAGCCCATAACGGTTTACTATATGTTCGGGCAGTGTCTCGGGTATGTAACGCGCACCGGCAAGAATCTCGGCGGCGGCTGTGGCAAATGTGCGCGACGAGAAGCCGCGGTTGCGCAATTGCTCGGTGAGCGGATACACTCCGCGAAATCCACCCGATGCCAACGGTGCGCCGGGCGGGTCAATCTCAGGATGCACCATGCTCCAGCGGCCGTTGAACACCGACGGCTTGCCGAAGAGTGTATACTCGGTGTGGGTATGATACAGCTCGCGCAATGACTTCACGCGCTGAAACCACACCACCTCCATCGTGCCGGAGCCGTCGCTGAAAAGCCCGACAAGACGCATCTTGGCCCCTTCGCCTATGGTGTTGAACGACACAAACTGTCCTCTCACCTGCACGGCGGCCATATCCTCGCCCTCAAAATCACGTATGCGCCTGATGGTGGTGCGGTCTACGTAATGAGTCGGGAAATGATAGAGCATGTCGTAATAGGTCCTTATGCCGAGATTCTTCTCAAGAAGCTCGGCACGCTTGGGACCTATCCCCCGCAAATATTTTATATCGGTATTCCTCAAGAGATTGTTCAGAGATTCAACATTATTCTTTCGATGTCGCCAGGATTGGTGACCTTGATGTTGGCCGTGTCACCCTCCACGAGCGCGAGCGGGCCGAGACCGGCGGCCTCGACCACTGAAGCGTCGTCGGTAAAGGTGGGGAGGAGCTCCTGACGGTTGGCCTCGATGAGCGTGCGTCCGTCAAACACCTGAGGGGTCTGCACGGCGCGGTAGAGCGAACGGTCGACGGCCTTCGAGCCGCCGTCGGGCTCAAGCACACGCAACGAATCGGTAACAGCCACCACGGGTATGGCTCCGCGGCATGTGTCGGAGAGCGCGGAGAGCAGACGCTCCATCATGGCGCGCGTCACCATCGGGCGCGCGGCGTCATGCACGCTCACCCATCCCACGGTGGCGGGGTCGAGGGTCACGACGGCGTTTTTCACGCTATGGGCGCGCGACGGACCGCCGGCGACAATGGTGTGAGGGAGAGTGAAAGAGTGTTCGCGACACATCTCCTCCCACATACCGGTCATGTCGGCACTCAACACCACAATGATGCGTGCACCGGGAGTCGCTCCGGCAAGACGCTCCATGGTGGTCATGAGCATCGGACGGCCTGCAAGGTCGCAAAACTGCTTGGGCAGATTGCCTCCGTAGCGGCTTCCGCTCCCGGCCGCCACGATTATGTGCACATTGTCTGCGCTGTCGGGATAATGTATCATAATTTCATTATTTATGTCCGCAAAGATACGAAAAAGCGGTGTTGCGGACAAACCGCAACACCGCTCCTCACGTTTCAACTATTTATTTATGAGAGCCTCAGTATCCAGTTTCACAACTCGGTAAAGAGGACGAGGGATGTTATATCTTGTCTTATCTTTCTACCTTACCCCTTAGTGTCATGTTCAGGGGGCCTTTTATTTACTTTTCATGATTAAAACAAACTGCCATGCATTTTTGCACGGCAGTTTGCGCTAAAAGTGATTAAAAAACCCTAATGGAATGGCCTAAATTAAGGTTTGAGTGTTAATTCGGAGCTTTTTTACATGGCAAAGGCATTGAATCCGCCGTCGACTACGGCCACGGTGCCTGTCACAAATGTCGAGGCATCGGAGATGAGATACTGTATGGTGCCGCACAGCTCTTCGGGCTTGCCGAAACGCTTGAACGGAGTCTGGCGTATCACATCCGCGCCACGCTGAGTGTATGAGCCGTCGGGATTGGTGAGCAGCGAGCGGTTCTGATTGGTCAGGAAGAAGCCCGGAGCTATGGCGTTGACACGTATGGCGGGGGTGAATTTGGTGGCCACCTCGTTGGCGAGGAATGCGGTGAAGTTGGATATACCGGCCTTGGCTGCGGCATATCCGGCCACGCGTGTCATGGGGCGGAAAGCTGCCATCGACGAAAAATTGACGATGGTGCCGCGGCCGGCCTCGACCATCGGGCGCAGAAACACCTGGGTGGGGATTACCGAGCCGGTGAGATTGAGATCAAGCACCGTGCGGAACGCTTCGACCTCGAGGTCGAAGAAGTTGCCGTCGGGCGCGATGGTGGCACCCTTCATGTTGCCGCCGGCTCCGTTGAGCAGGGCGTCCACGCGGCCATAGCGGGCGAGGATCTCATCACAATTGGCCTGCACGACCTCGGGATTCATAACGTCGGTGACAAGAAACATCGCCTCGCCACCTTTGGCCTTGATAGCCTCGACTATCTCGTCGCCCTCATCCTTGCGGCGACCCATGAGCACCACCTTGGCACCCTGTGTGGCGAGATACTCGCCTATGCAGCGGCCGAGCACACCTGTACCGCCGGTGATGACCACGACCTGATCTTTTACTGAAAACAATTCGTTCATGATATATTGCTTTTTTTATCTATGATATTACCCGTTGGCACAGGCCGCCATGACGCCCTCTATCTGTCCCAGGGCAAGCATGCGACCGTGAAACGAGTAGCCGGCATTGTAGCCCTTGTCGGCATCGTCAAGCATAAGTTCGGCGTGGTCGACACGCATCGGGATATTGGGATTGACCTTCTGGAATATCTTCACAACCTCTATCAGACGCGGGTCGAGGTGAGACGACTCCTTGAAGTCGCCCCCCGAAAGGGTCTTGCAGATGCGGATGTGGGCAAAGTGGGTGCGTGAGGCATATTTGCGTGCCAGCGCGACCACATCGTTGTGAGGACCGGCACTGAGCGAGCCGGCACAGAAGGTCAGACCGTTGTGCGGGTCAGGCACGGCGTTGAGAAACGCCTCGATGTCGGCATCGCATGTGACTATGCGGGGCAGTCCGAGGATGGGACGCGGGGGGTCGTCGGGATGCACACACATATTTATATTGTATTCGCGACACACGGGCATGATGGCGTTGAGGAAATAAGCCATGTTGGCGCGCAGTTGTGAAGCGTCGATGCCGTCATAGAGCTTGAGCAGCTCGCGGAACTTCTGCACGGGGTCGAGATCGGCCTCGGAGATATTGCCGTTGACAAACCCCTGGGTCTTGACAATGATATTATCGACAAGACGTTTCTCGCCCCCGGGGGTCATAGACTCCTTGATTTTGGCAACACGCTCGAGAGTAGAGGCGTCATAGTCGGCCTCGGCACCCTCACGCTTGAGTATGTGGATGTCAAAATAGGCAAATTCGCCGAGATTGAAGTAAAGATTGGATGTGCCGTTTGGATTAGGGTAGTCCAAGTCGGTACGCGCCCAGTCGAGCACAGGCATAAAGTTGTAGCATACAGTGGTCACTCCGGCCTTGCCAAGATTGGCGAGCGACTCTTTGTAACGCTCTATCAGAGCGTCGCGGTCAGGACCGGCATATTTTATCGACTCCGACACGGGCAGACTCTCCACCACGCTCCACCTCATTCCCTTTGACTCGATGAGAGCTTTCATCTTCTCGACCTCCTCAAGAGACCACACCTCACCGTTAGGTATGTGGTGCAGGGCTGTGACGATACCTTCGACTCCTATCTGACGGAGCATATCGAGAGTAATTTTGTCGTTAGGCCCAAACCATCTCCATGTTTTTTCCATAACTGATTCTGTACCTATTAAAATATATATGATTTAGGAAGAGCAAAGATTGCAGGGACGCAGGCTTGCATCCATCGCCCCTGCAATCTAATGATTACTTGCGGGCTTCGGCTACGTATCCGAGAGCCTCACGGCACTTGTCGGTAACATACTGCCAGTCCTGAGCCTTCACCTTGTCGCCGGGGAAGAGCTTGGAACCCATACCCACGCAGAACACACCGGCCTTGATCCAGCCTTCGATGTTTTCCTTTGTAGGCTCTACGCCGCCGGTGACCATGAGCTTGGTCCAGGGCATGGGAGCGAGAAGACCCTTGACAAACTTGGTGCCGAGCACGTCGCCAGGGAAACATTTGCACAGGTCGCAGCCTGTCTCCTGAGCGGCACCAACTTCGCTGACTGTACCGCAACCGGGGGTGTAGGGGACAAGACGACGGTTGCACACACGTGAAACCTCAGGATTGAACAGCGGGCCTACGATGAAGCATGCGCCGAGCTGGATATAGAGAGCGGCTGTGGCGGGGTCGACAATCGAACCTACACCCATAGCCATTTCGGGGCACTCCACAGCTGCAAATTTCACAACTTCGGCAAACACTTCGTGAGCGAAGTCACCGCGATTGGTAAACTCAAACGCACGTATGCCGCCCTCGTAGCAGGCCTTGACAACCTGCTTGGCTACTTCGGCATCCTTGTGATAGAACACAGGCACCACACCGGTCGCACCCATCTTGGCGAGCACGGCGATTTTATCAAATTTTGCCATTGTTTAGATAATTTTAGTTCCGCAAAGCTGCGCGATATTGCCACGGACTTAGGCTGACGGCAATATCACGCGGCCGGCGAAAGTGTAATTAGATATTAATATGTACGGTTTTTGTTAAGTAATATTATAGGATTTCCGATTGATTTTATCTCTTGCTGCGGTTGCGCCACAAGTTGGTCATATCCTCGAGTGTCTTGCCTTTGGTCTCAGGCACGAGCGAATAGACAAACCACGCGGCCACGATGCATATCACACCGTAGAGCGCGTAGGCAAACATGTGTCCGAAACGGTCGCCCATATCGCCGAGCGACATATTGTACATAGGTACAAACGTCGAAGATACGATAAAGTTGAATATCCACTGGAAAGCCACGGCTATAGCCACGGCTGCCGAACGGATAGTGTTGGGGAAAATCTCGGCGATGAGCACCCAGCAGATGGGTCCCCATGAGAACATGAACGAAGCCGAGTATACCATTATTGACACTACCGGGAATATCGGGGGCACACCGTCGATAAGGTTGCTGAGTGCGACACCCATTGCTCCGATAGCCATGCCTATCGAACCCCAGATGAGGAGCGGCTTGCGACCGAGCTTCTCGACGGTAAAGACTGCCACGAGTGTGAAGGTGATGTTGACGATGCCCATGTAGACGGTGTTCATCATCGGGTCAGACATGCCCATCGACTCGAAGATGCGGGGGGCGTAATAGAGTACGGCATTGATGCCGACAGCCTGCTGGAACACTGAAAGCATGACGCCGACAAAGATGACCATGACGCCAAACGAGAAGAGCTTTTCGCTCTTGACCTCGGTGGTCTCCTTGATCTGCCGGAGTATCTCCTTGGCTTTCTCATATCCGTTGATATGAGAGAGTACATTGAGAGCCTTCTCGTCCTTGCCGACAAGGGCAAGGTAGCGGGGCGACTCGGGCACAAGACACACAAGGATGGTGAAGATGCCGGCCACGAAAGCCTCAGAGCCGAACATGTAACGCCAGCCGGTGGTGATGGTCCACTGGTCGCTCTGGCTGCTCACCTGATAGATGGTCTCGGAGATTTTCTCGATGACAGGCTGAGTGTGCTCGCCGAGGATGAGGAAGTTGACAAAGTATACTACAAGCTGACCGAAGATGATGGCAAACTGGTTCCACGACACGAGGGTGCCTCGCATGTTGGAGGGTGCCACCTCGGCGATATACATGGGGCAGATGGCCGAGGCCAGACCCACACCGATGCCGCCGAGTATACGGTATATGTTAAACACTACGAGCAGAGAAGCCGTGGGCTTGCCATACTCGAAGAGCAAAAATTCAGGATAATAGCTGCCGATGGCCGAAAGGAAAAAGAAGATGCCGGCGATGGCGAGTGACTTCTTGCGACCGAAAAAAGAGGCGAAGAAGCCGGAGAGAGCCGAGCCGATGATACAGCCCAGCAACGCGCTTGACGAGGTGATGCCGTGGATGGTGTCGGTGTAGACAAAGTCCTTGGCTCCGAGGAAAAACGCCTGGAGACCCTTTTCGGCACCCGATATTACGGCCGTGTCATATCCGAAAAGCAGTCCGCCGAGCACTGCCACCAACACGATGGAGAACAGGTAGACTTTGCTTCCGTTTTGAGGATGATTCATGGTTTTAGAAAAATACTTAGTGTTATGTGTTTGTGATTATGCTGAGTGTATATATGCCGAAAAGTTTAGGAGTCCGGGAGCACAACTCTATATAGAATAATGCTCCCTGACTCTTAAACTTTCAGATTGCCGTCAACAGGCAAAACTGATTAGCAATACATGTTGAGGATAGCCTCGTAAAGCTCCTGCTTGCCTGAGGTCACCTTGGGTTCAGGCTGAGTCTTGGCATAAGCCACTACATCCTCGAGGGTGAGCTTGCCTTCCTCGAACTCCTTGCCCTTGCCGCCGTCAAACGAAGCATAACGCTCGGCGAGCATAGCCTTGTAGGGTGATTCTTCGAGCATGGCGGCTGCGCTTTCGAGTGCGCGGGCCATAGCGTCCATACCGGCGATGTGGGCGATGAAGATGTCCTCAAGGTCGGTAGAGTTGCGACGGGTCTTGGCGTCGAAGTTGGTACCACCGTTGCCGAGGCCGCCGTTGCGGATGATCTGCATCATGGCCTGGGTGAGCTCATAATTGTCGATGGGGAACTGGTCGGTGTCCCAGCCGTTCTGATAGTCACCGCGGTTGGCGTCGATCGAGCCGAGCATGTTGTTGTCAACAGCTACGCAGAGCTCGTGCTCGAAGGTGTGGCCGGCAAGAGTAGCGTGGTTAACCTCGATGTTGACCTTGAAGTCGTTCTCCAGGCCGTGAGCCTTGAGGAAGCCTATTACAGTCTCGGTGTCAACGTCATACTGGTGCTTGGAGGGCTCCATGGGCTTGGGCTCGATGAGGAATGTGCCGGTGAAGCCCTTGCTGCGTGCATAGTCGCGGGCGATACGGAGCATTGTAGCCAGGTGCTCTTTCTCACGCTTCTGGTCGGTGTTGAGGAGGCTCATGTAGCCTTCGCGACCGCCCCAGAACACGTAGTTCTGACCGCCGAGAGCGATGGTGGCGTCGATAGCGTTCTTGATCTGAACGGCAGCGCGTGCCACTACGTCGAAGTCGGGGTTGGTGGCTGCACCGTTCATGTAACGGCCGTTGCCGAATACGTTGGCTGTACCCCAGAGGTTCTTGATGCCGGTAGCGGCCATCTTGCCCTGGAGATACTCTACGATTTCTTTCATGCGGGCCTCGTAACCGTTGATGTCGCCGAGGTCACCGATGAGGTCGGTGTCGTGGAAACAGAAATACTCGATGCCGAGCTTCTCCATTACCTCAAAACCTGCGTCAGCCTTCTGCTTGGCGATGGTCATGGGGTCGCTGCCCTCGTTCCAGGGGAAGGTCTTGGTGCCTGTGCCGAACTGGTCGCCGCCCTCAGCGCAGAGGGTGTGCCACCATGCCATGGCAAACTTGAGCCATTCCTTCATGGGTTTGCCGAGGATTACTTTCTCTGCGTCATAGTAACGGTAAGCGAGGGGATTCTTAGAGTCTTTGCCCTCAAATTTGATTTTCCCGATGGTAGGGAAATATTCCTTAACTGCCATAGTTAGATAAAATAAAATTTAAGATTATATATTATGTGTTGATTTTTAAAAACTTACAGTTGGAAGAGCAGACGCTGCTTCCACAAAGCGTAGGCGTCGGCATAGGCCTGACGGTCGGCCTCGACCGGCTCGATGACCTCAATTTTCTCAAGCGAAGCGAAGGCTTCGTTGTTGTCGGCATAGATGCCTGCGCCAATACCGGCACCCTTGGCTGCGCCGACCGAGCCGTCGGTATTGTAGAGCTCAATGGTGGCTCCGCTCACGCCGGCCAGCGTGTTGCGGAACAGCGGACTGAGAAACATATTGGCATGTCCGGCATGTATCTTGCTCAGCTTCATGCCCATCTGCTCCATCACCTCCATGCCATACATGAATGAGAACACTATGCCTTCCTGCTCGGCGCGGAGCATGTGGGAGCGGTCGTGGGTGAGGAAATTGACTCCGTGGATAGAGCATCCCACCTCCTTGTTGCGCAACACGCGCTCGGCTCCGTTGCCAAACGGTATCACCGACACGCCGGCGGCTCCGATGGGGGCTGTGGCGGCGAGGTCGTTCATGCCGGGATAGGAGATGCTGTCGGGAGCCATCACACGCTTGCTCCAAGAGTTGAGGATGCCTGTGCCGTTGATGCAGAGGAGCACGCCGAGACGTGTCTGATCGGGGGTATGGTTGACGTGGGCAAAGGTGTTGACACGGCTCTGGGGATCATAGTTGACATCGCCGAGCACACCATATACCACACCCGAAGTGCCGGCGGTCGAGGCCACCTCACCGGGGTTGAATACGTTGAGCGAGAGAGCGTTGTTGGGCTGGTCGCCGGCACGGTATGACACGGGGATTCCCTCGGCCAGACCGAGCTCTGCGGCGGCCTCGGTTGTCACTGTGCCCTGGATGGAGAATGTCGGCACAATCTCGGGGAGTATCGAGGCGTCAAAGCCGAGATAGTCGAGAAGGAACTGTGCGGGGCGTCCCTCCTTGAAGTCCCAGAGCATCATTTCGCTCAGACCGGATATGGTGGTGCATGCGCGGCCGGTGAGACGCAGAGCTGCGTAGTCGCCGGGAAGCATGATTTTGTGGATGCGTTCGAATGTCTCGGGCTCGTTTTCCTTCACCCAGGCCAGCTTGGTGGCGGTGAAGTTGCCGGGCGAGTTGAGCAGATGGCTCAGACAGGTCTCTTCGCCAAGCTCGCTGAAAGCCTTCTCGCCATAGGGCACACCGCGTGAGTCACACCATATGATGGCGGGACGCAGGGGCTGCATATCCTTGTCGAGCATTACGAGTCCGTGCATCTGATAGGAGATGCCGATGGCCTTGATGTCGCGGGGATCTACTTTTGATGTGGCCATCACGCTGGCCGTGGCCTGTTTCAGACAATCCCACCACTGCTGGGGACGCTGCTCGGCCCATCCGGGACGGAGTGCTATTATCTCTGCTTCGGTGCGGGGATAGAAATCCGAGGCTACCGTGCGGCCGCTCTCGGCGTCAACGAGACTCGCCTTGACCGACGAGCTGCCTATGTCATATCCTAAAAGGTACATATATTATATATAATGAATGGTTAGATTCGAGTATATGTGTGTGTACAGGTGTGTTTGAACTGTCGGACAACCTCAACGCGATGTGTTGTAAATCTTGCGGTCAAACTTGAAGTAACGCGCGGCACGGTGGGCCACTCCCTTCTGCCGCTCCTCGAGAGGTATCACATAGGGCATCTGGGAAATCTTCTTGTGGAAGTTGCGCACATCCAGACTGCGCCCGTAGATTATCTCGGTGAGCAGACGAAGCTGCGAGGCCGTGAATTTCTTGGGCAGAAGGTCAAAGAGTATCGAGCGGTTGTTTTCCACCTCGCGGCGCACGGCCTTGAGGGCTTCTTCGATGATGAGATTGTGGTCAAAGGCCAGAGTGCCGACCTCGCCTACCGGCATCCACACGGCCGACTCGCGGTCGACAATCTTCTGCATGGGGCCGTCAAGCTTGACCAGCGCAAAGTAAGCTATGGTGACGATGCGCTCCACATGGGCCTGCTGGGCACGCTCGAGCCACACGACGTCGCGCTGATTGCTCGTGCGGTTGCGCGAACCGAAGGCCTTGAATTGCTGCAGGGGCACATCTTTGACCCCCGTAAGCTCATGAAGCACACGCATGGCGGCCTCGTCGAGATCCTCGTCCTGATAGATGAGACTGCCGGGGAGCTTCATGTCGTTATACTCTCCGGCCTGATCCTCGCCGCGACGCTTCACAAGAAGCACTCTCAGATTGGTGCCGTCAAATCCGAGCACTACGCAGTCGATGGATATGTGATTATTCGCCAAAGGAGCCATGGATGATTTTCAAGGTCTTTTAGTAGGTTTTACAATTTCTCCGGCAAATATACGAATCTTTTCTCTATATCCACAAATATTTTTGATGTTATAAAACATTAAATTCTACAATTTTAGTTTTCTTACTTTTAACAATATCACACAGGTGTCGCTAATATCCTAAAACTTAAAAATTTGTATAAAATAGGGCGTCACGGTGTCGGTCACGCCAACATTCTTTGGCCCGAAGGTGTTAGTATAAGTGGAAGGCCGCTACTCAGGTCGCCCACGGGAAAGCTCCTCACGCACTTTTCGACAATCCCCGCAGGGCATCACGTAGGGCCGGCCACGTATTCAACAAATAAAAAATAATAACATCTAATTGTAATTCACGATGAAAAAAGTCTTATTCGCCGCCGCTATCGCCGGATGTGCTCTTACCGCCGGCGCGCAGAACGTCATCGAACGACCCACCTTACGCGACAACTGGTCCATCGGACTTGACGCCGGAGTCACTACTCCGCTCAAGGGACATTCATTCTTCCAGAACATGAGAGGGAACTATGGTCTGCACATCGAAAAGCAGCTCACTCCACTCGTTGGCATAGGCGTAGAAGGTGCATGGGGTGTCAACACCACATCAAGCCGCACCGCATTCGACACCCAGTATGTGGGAGCATACGGTACGATGAATCTCAACAATCTGTTTGGCGGATTCCAATGCGAACCGCGCAAATTCTGGATTGACGCTAAAGTAGGCTTGGGATGGGGCCACAATTTCTATCCCGGCGCACATGACGACAATTACATCGCCGCAAAGACCGGCCTTGCCTTCAACTTTGGTGTCACCGACAACTTCTCTATCTCAGTCAAGCCTGACGTGACGTGGAATCTCTCGGGCGAAGGCGAAAAGGCTCAGTTCAACGCCAACCGTGCCAACTTTGACCTCATGGTCGGCTTTAACTACAATTTCGGCCCCGGCTTCCAGTGTGTGACATGTCCTCCCGACTATTCGTCACAGGTTGCAGCCCTCAATGACGAGGTAAACGCCCTGCGTGCAGGCGTAGTGGCCGCTGCCGACGACCTCGCAGCCTCTCAGGCCGAGAACGCAGCCCTCGCTGCAGCCCTCGCCGCAGCTCAGAACAAGGCTCCCAAGGTTGTATCCGACACCACTTTCAGCAGCGTGCGCTTCGTATTCTTCAAGATTGGCAAGAGCACTATCACTGCCGACCAGATGCCCAACGTGGAGATGATCGCCGACTATATGAAGCACAATCCTTCATCGACCGTCATCATCAAGGGTTACGCCTCACAGGATGGTCCCAAGGAACTCAACGAACGTCTTGCTGCCGCCCGCGCCGAGTCAGTCAAGAATGCTCTCATCAAGAAATACGGTATCAAGGCCAGCCGCATCAAGGCTGAAGGCCAGGGTATCGGTCACATGTTCAAGGAGGAAAGCTGGAACCGTGTATCCATCTGTACTCTTGACGAAAACCAGCAGTAAACGCCTCCCGACACTCTCCGCCAACGGATGATGACGGGCAGGGCTTAGGATGAAAGAAGCAGAACTCTTAATCAACCGACCACGGAGCGACAATATTCAGATAAATCAATTCAACAGGCTGCGTCCTCTCACCGATGGCGCAGCCTGTTTCGTTTCCCCCCTCAGATGGTCTGAAAAACAAAAGACAGGAGTCCGGAAGCTAAACAGCCCGGGACTCCTGTCTTTTGACTTTATAAACTCTGTTAACTCTTTAAACTACAAAATAGAGGCGGATATGATGCGTATATCCTCAATAGGACGGTCGTTGGCATCGGTCTCGGCGGCCTCGATTTTCTCAACCACATCCATGCCCTCGAGCACGCGGCCATACACGGTGTAGGCTCCGTCAAGATGGGGAGTGCCACCCTCGGTCATATAGACCTGGCGCATCTTAGGAGTATAGATGGTGTTGTGGTCGGCAGTAAGACGCTCGGTCTCCTGCGCAAGCGAGTCCTGGAGAGCCTGCAGTCCGGCGGCGTCGCGGTTGCGGCGCAGGGCCATGATGCTGTCGCGGTGTTGTGCGGCGAGCGAGTTGAACATGTCCTGCTTATACTGCATAACGGCGCGACGCTCCATCTGATCGAGCTGGCCTGCGGTGTATTTCTTGCCTGTGACGATATAGAACTGCGAACCCGACGATTTCTTCTCGGGGTTAACAGCGTCGCCCTGACGTGCGGCCGCGATGGCTCCGCGGTGATGGAAATGCTTGGGAAATACAAATTCGGCCTCTATCTCGGTGCCCGAGTCGCTTGCGCCGAGCATTTTGCCCTTGGGTGCGTTTTTCGATTCGGGATCGCCCGTCTGCACCATGAAGTCGTCGATTACGCGGTGAAAGAGCACTCCGTTATAGTCACCTTTCTCCACACGTTTGATGAAATTGTCGCGGTGGCGGGGTGTGTCGCCGTAGAGAAGGATGGTGATGTCGCCGAGCGATGTGTGAAGGAGCACCTTGACGTCGTCGGGTGAGATGGTGTCGGTGTCGGCCTCGGCCTGAGGGTCAAGAGCCTCGGGAGTCTCGGATAACTGTGTCATTTGTGAGTTTTTAGTGTTATACGCATATATGCCGATTGCCACTGCGAGCAATACGAGCACGGTTATTAATAATGCTTTTTTCATTGTTTCACGATATTGATTGTCGGTTATGTATTGCTGTAAGCCTCAAGCACTTTGTCGACAAACTGTGAGTAGGACATATGCTGCTCGAAATGCTCGCGTCCGGCCTTGGCGAGACGCTCGCGCAGATCGCGGTCGTCGATCACACGGCCTATGGCATCGGCAAGTGCCATGTCGTCTCCAGGGCCTACAAGTAGTGCTGTGCGGCCGTCCTGGAGATATTCGGCCTGGCCGCCGTTGTTGGTAGACACCTCACATTTGCCCAACTGGAGATATTCGATATTGGTCAGCGGGCACGAGTCGAGCGTCACCGAGGGGGCTATGGCTATGTCGGCCTGACGCATGAACTGGCGAGCATCGGGAGTGAAACCATAGAAGTGCACGCGCTTCTCTATGCCTCCGGCTGCGGCTATCTCCATGAGCTGGCGGTGGTATTTCTCCGACTTGAGCGCGCCGACAAACACTATGTGAAACGGTTTGTGGGCTATTCTCGACAGGGCTTTGAGTATGACGCTGCAACCTTTTGACTTCTTGACGCGTCCGGCAAACATCAACAGGGGTGCCGAGGAGGGTATGTCGTAGAGAGCGCGTAGCGACTCGACATCCTTGTAGGGATAGGGCGGGATGCTGTTGTGTATCACCCTGCACATATCGTCGCTGATCCACCCGTTGGCCCCTCGGTAACGACGCTTCACGAGGTCTGACACAAATATGATGCGGTGAAGGCGTCGGAACAGAGGTCGCAAAAGGATGTTGACCCCGGTGCGGTGGGCCTCATGACGGGTCATGACCACACGTGTGTCACAGCCGGCACGAGCCACGGCCAGTTGGGCTATCGGCACAAAGCGGGTGCTGTGGACATGTATTACATCATAATGCGTGGCGCGCAGCATTGCGGCCAGTTCGTTGATGCTGGTGCGGTCGAGCGACCATCTGAAAGGGAGTGTCTGATAGGGAATGGCGCGACGTTCCAGTTGGGCGGTCACAGCTTCCCGATCATAGGCAAGATATGTCACCTCGTGGCCGCGTGCTTCAAGCTCCCGACCAAGGTCGACGATATATTGCTCGGCTCCGCCCCATATCTTGCCGGGGATAATCTGCAATATCTTCATGACTGTGCGAGACCGTCCTAAAGCCCCTCGGCCGACGGTTGCAACCGCTTGTAGATGCGGCGGAAGTTATTGTCGGTAGCCGAAAGCTCAGCGGCACGCTCGGCATAGTCGGCTCCGTAGAGGCTCTCGATGAGCGCGGGCAGATAGCGGTGTTCGCGGTCTTTCTCGATAGATGCGACCACAAGGCGGTCAATCACCGAGGCATAACGCTCGCTGTCAATGGCATGGAGATAACGCGCAGCCGATACGACAAACTGGCCCGAACCGTCGACAAGTATCATATTGTCAATGAGTTCGTCCATGATGTCGTCACACAGGCCTATGTGATTGGCTATATATTCATACGTCAGCAGACCGTCGGGGTCGTAGGAAAGTTTTTTCTTAAGCTCTTGATCCATTGCTTGGTCCTTTTGATGATTGGTGTTTGGGGTTATTAGATTTTAATAAGGAGGGAGTATCATAACAAACGTTATGATACTCCTGTTTATTTTATAGTCAAGGGATTAATCCTTGGTTACATACTTGTTGTGGTAGGCATACCTGCGGTAAGGCGTAGCCACCGAAGTGGTGCCGTTGAGCACGACCATCAAATTGTTGAAACGATGGTTGTCATACATCTTGTTGAGTTCGGGCAGCAAGCGGCGGTCAAGCAGTCCGGCACGCAGGATGAATATTGTCATGTCGGCAAGAGGAGTGATGATGGTCGAGTCGGCCACGATGTCGGCGGGCGGACAGTCGAGCAATATCAGGTCATACTCTTCACGCAGCTTGTCGAGCATCACCTGCATACGGGTCGAGTAGAGGAGCTCGGTGGGATTGGGGGGAACGGTGCCCACGGGTATCATGTAGAGACCTTCCTGAGAGGTGGGACGTATGAGTTTCCTTATGTCGTCGGTAGCCTCGGACAGATAGTCGGAGACGCCGGGGGCATAGTTGCCGACCACCTTGGAGAGCGAGGCTCTGCGCAGGTCCATGTCGATTATGAGCACCTTCACATCCTTGTGCTTGATGGCCATGGTGGCTCCGAGATTGAGAGTCACGAACGATTTGCCCGAGCCGGGATTGAACGATGTAATCATGGCAATCTTGTTTTTGCCTCCGCGGGTCATGAACTCGAGATTGGAACGCACCATGCGGAACGATTCGTTGAGCAGACTGTGGCCGTGGGGCTTGACAATGAGCGTCGGGGCTTCCTCGATGCGCGATTCCTTGCCGATGGTGTCACGCCAGCGGCGACGCCAGCGGTTGATGCGGTTTTTGCTCGTCACTTCCTCGGGTATTTCGCCGATAAACGGAGCCTTGACGCCCTCGAGGTCGGCACGGCTGCGCAGGCGGTTGTTGAGTGTCTCCGAGAGGAAGAGTATGATGGCCGGGATGAGCAGACCTATCACCAGTGCCACAAGCATGATGTTGCGTGTGACGGGCGACGATGGTTTAAGCGAGCCCATCGGGGGTGTTATGACGCGGGTGTTGTAGGGTGTGAAGGCGAGCGACAGCTCATTCTCCTCACGCTTCTGGAGCAGGAAGAGATAGAGCGACTCTTTGACCTTCTGCTGACGCTCTACCGACAGCAGATACTTGGCCTGGGATGGCGACGAGGCTATCTTGGCATTGGTCTTGCGGTCGCTGCGCTCAAGGGCTGCGAGCTGGGTGCCGAGCATGCGCAACTGAGTGTTGAGCGAAGAGGCGAGCGCGGCCCTGATGCTGGCGAGCGAGTTGTCGCGGTCCTTGACCAGCGGGCTGTTCTCGCCGGTGGTCGACAGGAGCTGGTCACGCTCGAGCTGAAGATTGTTGTATTCGGTTATCTGAGCCACGATACCCTGGTTCTCTATGCCGAGATTGCCGGGTAGGAGCTTGCCCTTGTTGGCGGGCGACTGCATATAGTCGATGAGAAAGCGTGTGATTTCCATCTGGGTCATCACTCCGAGCTGCTGCTTGGTGTTCTCGTTGGCATTAGCCATATACATCTCGGAGGCGGCGGCTACGTCAGGCACCAGATGTTCGCCCTTGAAGGTGGCTATGTTATCGTCGACATGGCCGAGTTCTTTCTCGATGACGTTGAGACGTTCGTTGATAAACTCCGATGTGGCCACGGCCATCTGGGCTTTCTGCTCAACCCACTTTTCATTATATATGTCTATGAGGGCCGACAGGAAGTCATCGCCACGCTGCACATTGTCATCTTTGATGGCAAAGTCTATGACCGAGGCGTCTTCGTTGGAGAGGGTCTCGGTGAGCTTGGCCTGATACTTGCTTATGGCTGTAGGCATAGGCCAGTAGGAAAACCGTATGTCGTGGTCAAAATCGGGCGAGAAGTTGGGGCCGGCCGAGATAACCATACGTCCGAAAGAAGTACTGACAGTGTCGCCGAGAGTGACGGTCATGACGTCGAGCTCGTTGCCGAGATGGTCGTACATGTCGCTCACCTCCACCTTGCCGTCCTCGAGTATCGTCATCCTCATCCTCAGGCCACGGTTGACCGAGATGTCGGGCAATGATACCGACAGCACCATTGAGTCGCCATAGAGCGACACTGGGCGGAGGCGTTTCTTATATACATAGTTGGCTCTGAGCCCGAGACGCTCTATCACATCACCTATGAGGGCCGGCGACTGGAAAGCAAGAAGCTCGTTGGCCACATTGGTCGATGTGGTGAAGAGTCCCATATCGCTCAATGCCGAGGTTATGCTCTGGGAACTGGAACCAGCCTCGTCATCCTGCACCACGACCTGGGCCGTGCGTGTGTAGATTTTAGGCGAGGTGAGCACATACAGTGCTCCTATGATAAGACAGGCTGCTACGGAAAAGGCAAACCATTTCCAGCACCGCACACACAATGACAGGAAGTCGCTTATGTTAATCGAATCCTCTTCTTCGGACACTACAGGGGCTGCCTGATAGACCGGCATCTGCTGAGAGAGAGGCTGCTGTGTATTGTTCTGCATGTAGAGTGGACTTTTTGACTTTTAACGTACAATTATAGCTGTGATGGTCACCGCGAGCGAAGCTATCGACACCCAGAACGAGGTCGACTGGACCGTATTGGCATTGAGCTGAGACTGACGCTTGCGTGTGGGATTAGGATCGACATACACCACGTCGTCCTGCTGTATGTAATAGGCTGGTGACGACGTGAGGTCGTTGCCTGAGAGAAGACTCACCTGGTAGGTGGTCTGCTGTCCGTCGACCGTACGTATGAGCTTGATGTTGTCGCGCATACCATAGATGGTAAGGTCGCCGGCACTTCCGAGCAGGTCGAGAATGGTCATGTCGTCGCGGTCTATCGGATAACGTCCGGGCTTATTGACTTCGCCAAGCACCGAAGCCTGGGCATTGACAAGCTCTACGGTCACGACTGCATCTTTCACGAGGTCACGCCCTATAAGCATGCCCTTGATGACTCCGGCCACTTCCATGCGGGTGAGCCCTCCGACGTGAATCGTTCCAAGCTCCGGAAAGTCGATGTCTCCGTCCTGATTGACAGTGTAGGCACTGACTCCCTGTGATGTGTTATTGTTGGCCAATGCCGAGGTCTGTCCGAGCAGACGATTGGTGTAGGGTAGATTGAACATATTGGCCACCATCGGGTCACGCGAGTTGACAATGATGGACAACTTGTCATTAGGTTTGATGACGACGCTTTTCACATCTACCTGTGATGGCGTCTGAATGGCCATTTCCTGAAAATATGCCACATCCTTGGGCGTGGAGCACGAAGCGACTGCCATTGCAAACAGAATGGAAACAGCAAATAATAAATTGTTGAAACGCATGTGACTTAGAGTCATGAATTGATGACTTGAAAGGATAATTTTATAGCTTTATACGTATGAATAACAATCATACCGCGCATTATGTCACAAAATTAATATATTTTAAGATATATTACAACTATCAGTCGTGAAAATAAGTGAAATGACGGCTGTGACGGGCCGTCATTTTCACTGAGAAATAACGTCTTATGTTTTTTCAGTCAAACACTCCCTCCATCGACGACTCTTCGGCGTCAGTGTCGGCGTCGGGCTCGTCGTCATACATCCCGTAAAACTCCTTTTCGCAGAGATCCAATCCGGGCGGGAAGTTAAAACGGGTCGACTGGGAATATTTGAGCGACGGATCGTTGTAGACCTTGCGCATGAAGCGGCCGTAGATAGGGAGGGCCATCGACGCGCCCTGTCCGTAGGCCATCGTGTTGAAGTGGATGTAACGCTCGTCACCGCCCACCCATGTGCCGGCCACAAGCTCGGGCGTGAAGCCCATAAACCATCCGTCGGCATTGTAGTTGGTTGTACCCGTCTTGCCGCCCATCTCGGCAGTGAGGCCGAAGCGTGACCTTACCCTGTGGGCCGTACCCTCGTTGACTACGTTGAGCAGCATGGAGAGGATGCGGTAATAGGCTTTCTCCGAGATTACCTCGGTGTGGCGTGGCGAGAACTCCGAAATGATGTTGCCGTTGTTGTCGGCTATGGCTGTGACAAACATCGGGTCGACGCGCATACCATTGTTGGCAAAGGCCGAGTAGGCCGTCACCATTTCCTTGACCGACACGTCGGCCGGACCGAGACACAGCGACATCACGGCCGGAAGATGGGCTGTGATACCAAAATTGTGCATTGTCCTGACAAGCGACGCGGGCGAGAGCTGCGATATGAGACGTGCCGAAATCCAGTTGTTGGAGTTAGTGAGTGCCCAGCGCAGATCGACCATCTCGCCTACCCTTGCACTGCCGGCATTGCGTGGTGCCCACACTCGGCCGGTCTCGTCGGTAAGCACAGGCTGAGTGTTGGAAAACTCGTCACAGGGGGTGAAGCCTTCCTCCATCGCGTAAGTGTAGAGAAACGGCTTGCCTGTCGAACCGATCTGACGCCGTCCGGTCGACACCATGTCATATTGGAAGTAGCTGAAGTCGGGACCGCCAACATAGGCCTTGATATGACCGTTAAGCGGATTCATGGCCATGAATCCCGTGCGCAGGAAGTGTTTGTGATAGAGCACGGAGTCGAGCGGTGTCATCACCGTGTCGACCGAGCCTCCGTAAGCAAATACCTTCATCTCGCGCGGAGTGTTGAAAGCGCGGTCTATCTCCTCGCGCGAGGCTCCAGCCTTGACCATCTCACGATACCTGTCGGTATTTTTCATCGCGTTACGTATAAGATGGTTGCGGCGTATCTCCGAGAGCTCGGCACGGTCGGTGGTGTAGGGCGCACCCTTGGTGCCGCGTTTCTCGCGGAAGAACGCTTTCTGCAGGTCACCGCCAAGATGCTCGGCCACAGCCTCCTCGGCATACTGCTGCATGCGCGAGTCGATGGTGGTGTAGATTTTCAGGCCGTCGTTATATATGTCATATTTCGAGCCGTCTGGCTTGGGATTTTTTTCAATCCAGCCATACAGCGGATTGGTCTCCCAGGCAATGGAGTCGTCAATGAATTTCTGCCCTTCCCAGCCTCGATAGTTTGCCCGTTCGGGACGCTTGGCCCGGAGCATGCGACGCAATTCCTCACGGAAATATGGAGCTATGCCGTCCTTCACGTCCACACGGTGAAAATTAAGAGTCAGCGGCAGAGCCGACAGCGAGTCAAGCTCGGCGTCGGTGAGTTTGCCGGCCTTGTGCATCTGGGCAAGCACCACGTTGCGACGTTGGCGGGTGCGCTCGTTCTGACGCACGGGATTATAATAGGAGGGATTTTTCACCATGCCGACAAGCGTGGCGGCCTCCTCGACAGTCAGGTCTTTGGGAGCCTTGCCGAAATAGATGTTGGCCGCGCTCTTGATGCCCACGGCATTGTAGAGAAAGTCAAACTGGTTGAGATACATCTTTATAATCTCCTCTTTGGAGTAATATCTCTCGAGCTTGACGGCTATCATCCATTCGATAGGCTTCTGCATGGCACGCGTGAGCAGTCCCGAACTCTGGGGCGAGTAAAGCTGCTTGGCCAACTGCTGGGTGAGCGTAGAGCCTCCGCCGGCATTCTTGTTGCCCATGAGCACCGTCTTGAACAGCACACGGCCCAGTCCGCGCATATCAATACCCGAATGTTCCTCAAAGCGCACATCTTCGGTCGAAATCAACGCGTCGATGACATGCTGCGACACCTCGTCAAAATCGGCATAAACTCTATTGCCCGTGCCGTAGAAATAGCGGCCTATTTCCTTGCCGTCTGACGAATAGAGTACCGATGCAAAACGGTCGGTAGGATTTTTCAATTCCTCTACGGGCGGCATGTAGCCTATCACACCGTTATAGACGAGAAACAAAAAGAAGAACAGACCGACAACACCAAGCACAAACACGGTCCACATCGTGGCTATCAGGCCGCGATGCTTACGCTTCGGTTTAGGTTTGTTCTCAGGCCTGGGCATGGCTTCGGGAGTCTTATGAGGGTGAGAAGGTGTAGTGGGCATATAAAGAATCAGCCGGATAAGAAGGTTTTGAATATCGTATTTTAACGCTCGGCTCGCATGGGATTATTAAGAAAATCCTCATAGGCAAGTCTGATGCCGTCCTCGAGCTCAGTGCGGTAAGTCCACCCCAAAGCGGCCGCCTTTGACACATCAAGCAGCTTGCGGGGTGTGCCGTTGGGGCGCGTGGTGTCCCACAGGATTTTGCCCTCGTAACCCACCACCTTAGCCACAAGCTCGGTGAGAGCCTTGATGGTGAGTTCCTTGCCGGTGCCGGCATTGACAGTCTCGTCGCCCGAATAATTATTCATGAGAAATACACACAGGTTGGCCAGATCGTCGACATAGAGAAACTCTCTGAGCGGACTTCCGTCACCCCAGCATGTTACCTCGGTCAATCCCTGCTCCTTGGCCTCGTGAAAACGGCGTATCAAGGCCGGCAATACATGTGAGTGCTCGGGATGATAATTGTCATTTGGTCCGTAAAGGTTGGTAGGCATCACCGATATATAGTCAGTGCCATACTGCTTGTTTAGATACTCGCAATACTTCAGACCCGAAATCTTGGCTAGAGCATAAGCCTCGTTGGTCTTCTCAAGTTCAGACGTAAGCAGACAGCTCTCCGGCATAGGCTGAGGAGCCAGACGCGGATAGATACACGACGAACCGAGAAACTCGAGTTTCTTGCAACCGTTGCGCCATGCAGCATTGATTACGTTCATCTCAAGCATCATATTGTCATACATAAAATCGGCCAGGGCTGTCGAGTTGGCAATGATACCGCCAACCTTTGCAGCGGCAAGAAACACATATTCGGGTTTCTCCTTCTCAAAGAAGTCATTGACCGCCTGCTGCGACACCAGATCAAGCTCGGCATGAGTGCGAGTAATGATATTGTTATAGCCCTGTCGTTTAAGTTCTCTTACAATAGCCGATCCAACCATACCACGGTGACCGGCCACATAAATCTTAGAATCCTTGTCCATCGGAAAATGTATCAATAGTTCAAGAATGCAAAATTACTAATTTTTAATCAACAAGTAAAATAAATAGAGTTAAGAATAACGAATAGCCTCAGAGACAACCGAGGAGATACAAAAGTTTCATAAGCTCAATAAGAAACAAAAGTTATAAAAGGGGATACAAAAGTTTCATAAGTTTAAAAAGAAACAAAAGTTTTTATTCCAGAGGATAAATCAGTCGCTCCCGCACGGGCCTCCGCAGGTATCCG
>RIBL01000023.1 GCA_003762875.1 Muribaculaceae bacterium Isolate-110 (HZI)
AGCTCCCTGCTTGTCAAGGAACATATCAAGGACTTGTTGACTCCAGAACCGGAGCCAGCACAAATAGCAAATTGCCATCCAACTCTTGACCTCGAATTTGATTAACACTTTTTAAGAGACACTAGTGACATTTTTCAACAATTATCGCCCGCATGATTGGCCTTTTTCACAAAAAATGACTAATTTTGCGAGTTGAAACGCAAACGCTCCGGCAAGCACACCATATATAATTATGTACAAATACCTCTTAATACTGCTCGTGGCAATAGCTGTGACATCATGTGGCGAATATCAGCGCGTGCTCAAAAGCAACGACGCAGACTATCGCCTCGACTTTGCCAAACGGGCATTTGAAGAGAAAAAATACACTCAGGCCGCAACCGCACTCGAAAACGTACCTCAGGTATTCAAAGGCTCCGAGAAAGCCGAAGACGCTCTCTTCCTGCTCGCTCTCGCCAACTACGAAAACAAAGACTACGAGACCGCCGGCACATATTTCAAGCAATATTACACACGCTACCCCAAAGGCAAGCACACCGAGCTGGCCCGCTTCTACACAGGCTACGGCTACTATCTCGACTCGCCCGACCCACAGCTCGACCAGTCCGGCACCATCAAAGCCATACAGGAGCTTCAGGCTTTTCTCGACTACTTCCCGCGCAGCGACAAAGTATCCATTGCCCAAAACTCCATCTTCGAGCTCCAGGACAAACTCACCCTCAAGCAACTTGAGAATGCCCAGCTCTACTACAACCTCGGCACCTATCTAGGCAACAACTACGAAAGCTGCATCATCGTAGCCCGAAACGCCATCAAGGACTATCCCTACTCCAAATACAAGGAAGACCTCGAGCTCCTCATTCTCAAAGCCAAATATCAGGAAGCACGCGAGAGCGTAAACGAAAAAAAAGCCGACCGATACTCCGAAGTGGTCGATGAATACTACTCGTTTATCAACAACTATCCCGACACCCCCAACCGCGAGGAGGCCGACAACATCTTCAAGATTGCCAGCCGATACATCAAGGAATAGTCGCTCCGCCTCACCCCTTGTCATAGAATAGAAAAAAACATATCGTATATACCACACAATGGACTACAAGAAGACCAACGCACCTCTCAACACTCAGACCCGCGACCTCATCTCAATGAGCGAGGACACCGGCAACGTATACGAAACCGTCTGCATCATCGCCAAGCGTTCCAATCAGATAGCCGCCGAGATGAAGCACGACCTTGAGAAGAAGCTCCAGGAATTTGCATCTCTCAACGACAACCTTGAGGAAATCTCCGAAAACCGCGAGCAGATCGAAATCTCACGCTTCTACGAGCGTCTCCCCAAGCCCACCCTCATCGCAACACAGGAGTATCTCGACCACAAGATTCACTTCCGCAACCCCGCCAAAGACATCGACCAGGACTAAACACCCTGAGTTGTCGCAGTGCGGCGATGAAAAAAATTCGTCATGCTGTTGCGCAAGTCAAAAATTATCACTAAATTTGCACGCTCTTTTGAGCATAATATATTCATTTTATCCACTTTTAAACATCTGTATCAATGCATTTGAATTCTGATGAAAAAGTAGAAATCTTTGAGAAGTACGGTAAGGGCAAAACTGACACTGGCTCGCCTGAAGCACAGATTGCATTATTCTCTGTCCGTATCGCTCATTTGACCGAGCACCTTCGGTCAAATCATAAAGATTATACGACCGCACGAGCACTCAAGGCTCTGGTAGGTAAGCGTCGTCGTCTTCTCGACTACCTCATCCGCAAGGACATCAACCGCTACCGCGCCATCATCGCCCAGAAGGAGCTCGGTATCAGAAAGTAAATCCCCACAAAGGATTCTACTTGAAGATCACACCAACCGCTGTCAAGCCTTATGCCTGACAGCGGTTGTCGTATATAGACAGCAAAAACCACATACACATATATATAAAGTCAATGCCACGACATCATTGCCATGGCATTGATTTTTTTATAAGATATTCAATATGCTCAGTTGATTTATCTGCCGCCGGCGGTCGAGCGGTCGGCATTGGCGTCGACATTAATGAGCTTGTCAGCCCCTCTTTTTTGCCGGCCCCACTGCAGGTTATAGCTCACGGAGATATACGGCATACGCATATTTATACGCATGTGCTGTTCATTACGATTCCACTTACTCAACGATTTGCTGCCTTGGTCATATTTGCCGAACGGCATAATGACTCCGGCTCCAAACCGCCATGATTTCAGGTTATAGCTTAAATCAATAATATTAATGTCTTCACCCCATGAGATTTTCTCACCCCACAGATCACGCTGCGATCGCTTATATTGACCGCTGAGGACAAAGCCCCAGTGTGCGAGACCGATTTGAACGTCACCGCTCCAAGCGTTGCTATGCTGCGTGTATCCCGCACCACGCATACGCTCCATTCGAAATTGAATGTAACCGCTTGCCATAAGCCAATCGGGGATAATCTCGATTTGAGGAGCAATGAATAATGAGATATTCTGTAATCCTTGACTGTTCTCATAGGTAGTGATCAGCCTGTCATCCATCCAATGCAGCACAGGAGTGATAGCGTTGGGCGAAGTAAATGCTCTGACACCGAAAGAGCCGTTGACACGTGGCAGATTAAAGCCATAGCGAAACGTCAGCATATAAGAGTTGGCGGTCTTGAGCTCCTGATTGCCCACACGCCACTGAAAACCATCAAGCTGCTGTGGCACAATATTGGTTTCGGACAGCGACGGAGAGGATTGCCATGAAGTGAAATTAAGTCGGAAATTATGGTTCTGATTGAGTGAATAGGTGATTGTGGCCTGTGGACGCGGGCTCCAGGTGTGATTGCCTTGATTGGTTTCCTTAAACAGAAAATCGGTATATTGCACACCCATTCCGGCTGTGGCTGTCCATCGTCCGAAATGATGAAAGTATTCGGCAAACAGATAGACTTTATCCTGACGCTGATGAAATATGTCACCCCCGAGATTTTCATACTGCGAACGATTGCGATTGGCCGTATACGAAGCCCCGGCGGTAAATCGGCCGTTGCGCCAGCTCTTGATATAATCAGCCTCTATGGCATAAGCCTGATTGCGGTCCTTGATATTGGTATGAATATCGGTCATATAACCTGCGGCACCATTAATCTGCTCCATATAATCCGAAAAAGAGCGGCCGAAATAAAACGAGCTGTTGAAATTGACTACAAACATCTGCCTGTTGGCAAAGTTCTGTTGCCAGTATAACGAAAGCGATGGTGTGCCGCCATTGTTGCCATGCGAGTCAGTCAACAATATGTTGTCCGAACCGTCGCTAAGCGAGAGCAACCCCCTATAGGTGGTTTTATCCGCGATATTACTATTCAGATTAAACTCGGCCATAAAAACCGTCGTATCAGGCTTTATGTAATTATATGAAGCCCAGGCGCGGGCCTGACTATTATCCAGCGAGCCGCCTCGCGATGATTCGTTACGTGTTAGCGATGAGCCGTCGGGATAAGTGAACGTCTCGACATAGTCGCGGTGGGTTTTGATTTTATTGGTGAGCTTGTAGTTGCCGCCGACCTCCCATTGCGAACGTCCCACATTGAATTTTGCATCAGCCATATAAGCTCCCCATGCTGCATTGAGAGCCGGGCGCGCCTCAGTCTGCAAAGAGCCGCCGACTGTCGGATTGGCGACAATGAAATTCACCACACAGTTGGCACCGCCGTAACGAAGACCGGGATTGTCAATCCATTCCACACGCCTGATAGTTTCAGGCAACAATGCGCGCACTGCGTCAATTGACGATTCCCTTCCGTTGATGCGCACCTGCACGGATTGCCCGGCCGACTGGATTATGCCAAGCTGGTCACTCACGGTCAGTGAGGGTATCATCAGATTGCTCAGAAGCTGCATACCGTTTCGCGAGTTAGCCACCGCACTCTTTGACGGATGATAGACATCCATATCGGCCTTGCGTATTACCTTTGGTGCCCGGACCACGATCTCACCAAGTTCCCTGACAGCTATTGTATCCGTTGCCGACTGGGCGGATGTGATGACCGGCATCACGGCAGCCGCCATGACAATCAAGAATTGTTTTAAGAAAGTCGTTTTCATATTGCGATATATTTTTATGATTTTACACCGCAAAATTACCCCCAAATCCATCTTAACGCCAAGAATAAAAGTCTTAACGAACCATACATAACACTCTGTAAATCAACGACAGTCTTACCTAAAAGGTTAAATCCGACTCCTCACCACCCAAATATCACCTAAAACAGTGATGCCCGGACAAAAAAGCGGGTATACAAAAAAACGGGACTGTATTCTTCATACGAATACAATCCCGTTTTATTCTGTGTCGTATCAGAGTGGGCTTATGCCTGAGCGGGCTCCACGTTGATAAACTTGCGACCTTCCTTGCCCTCGGTGAATACTACTACACCGTCAATGAGAGCGAAGAGAGTGTGGTCCTTACCCATACCCACGTTGAGACCGGGATGGTGAACGGTGCCACGCTGACGCTTGAGGATGTTACCGGCTTTGCAATGCTGACCGCCGAAAATCTTTACACCGAGTCGTTTGCTTTCTGACTCACGGCCGTTCTTAGAACTGCCGACACCTTTTTTATGTGCCATTTCTTTTTAACTGATTTAGGGGGTTAAGCTACAACTTCTTTGATTAACACTTTGGTGAAGCACTGGCGATGGCCGTTCTTGCGACGATAGCCTTTGCGACGCTTCTTCTTGAAGACGATTACCTTCTCGCCCTTTACAAGAGGCTCGAGAATCTGGCAAACCACCTTGGCACCCTCTACGGTGGGGGCACCTACTTTTACTGCGTTGTCGGCTTCAGCGAGGAGCACACGGTCAAATTCTACTGTGTCACCTTCTTTGTGAGCATCGCCGAGATAGTGAACATACAGGAACTTCTCAGGCTCTGCCTTGAACTGCTGTCCCTGGATTTCTACGATAGCGTACATCTGTTATTTTGTTGTATTACAGGTTATACCTTCGGGCGAACAGCCGTCTTTATTCTTTCGGCTGTTACTTAGACATGCCCGGTGAGGCTAAATCGGTTGCAAAATTAGCTATTTACGCCCAATCGGCCAAATATTTAGGCCAAAGAATTTTATTTATGTTAATTTTTTCAGTCATATGACGATTTTTTGGTTACTTTGCATAATGATTCCATAATGAAACCAAAGGTGCATGAACAGTAATAATACTAAGAAACTCGAACAGTTGAGCAACGAATCAGTGGGCCGTCTCTTGTGGCGATACAGTCTGCCGGCCGTGGTGGGGATGCTCGTGATGTCGCTCTACAATATCATCGACCGCATATTCATCGGCCAGGGCGTAGGGCCCGAAGCCATCGCCGGACTCGCCATCACGTTTCCGGTGATGAACATCTCGGCCGCCCTTGGCGTACTCATCGGAGCCGGCGGTTCGGCCCGCATATCCATTCTGCTCGGAGCCAAGGACTATCACGGAGCGCGTCGCGTGCTTGGCAACGCCCTGACGCTGATGACAGCCATAGTGGTCTGCTACCTTACAGTGTTTGCCATATTCATCGACGACATTCTCACCATCTTCGGTGCGAGCGAGGTCACATTGCCCTATGCCCGCGACTATATGCTCTACATACTGCCGGGCCTGTTCATGACCAACTTCTCTCACACCTTCAATAACTTCATGCGCGTGTCGGGCTACCCTGTCAAGGCGATGGTGACGATGTTTATCGGTGCGGGAGTCAATGTGGTGCTCGACCCTCTGTTCATATTCCACTTCGGATGGGGCATCAAGGGTGCGGCCATCGCCACCGACATATCCATGGCCGTGTCGGCACTCTTCGTGATGCGCCACTTCTTCACGTCATCCTCAGTGCTGCACTTCAACCGCGACCCGTGGATGTATCGTCCCGACCTGAGAGTCATCGGCTCGATTGTCGCCATCGGAGCGGCACCGTCGCTCGTCAACGCGGCCGCCTGTTTCATCAACGTGATTATCAACAAGACCCTCTACACCCATGGAGGCGACATAGCCGTGGGTGCCGCAGGTATATTTACCTCCTATACCTCACTCATGACCATGGTTGTCGTAGGACTATGTCAGGGCATGCAGCCCATCATCGGCTACAACTACGGTGCCGGACTGCTGTCGCGCCTCAAGCGCACCTACTGGCTGGCCGTCGGAGCCTCGACACTCATAGTGACGGCGGGCCAGTTGGTCGGACTCATATGCCCGTGGTACATAGCCCGGGCCTTCACGTCCGACCCCACGCTCATCGACCAGACCGTGAGATGTCTACGCATATCGCTCACAGCCTTTACGGTGGTAGGATTTCAGATCATATCCACCACACTCTTTCAGTCGCTCGGCAAAGCGGGGGCATCGGTATTTCTATCGCTCGCACGTCAGGTGATATTTCTCATCCCGCTGCTGTTGCTGCTGCCCGACCGCTACGGGCTCGACGGTGTGTGGATGTCGTTTCCGATGTCCGACTGCCTGGCCACAGCCGTGACGGTGATAATGGTCTCGCTCGAACTGTCGCGTCTCAACCGCGCTGTCAAAGGGCAGACTCAATCCAATCTTTGCACCGATTCTTTGGAATCATAGCGCATAATTTCTTATCTTTGCATCCGCAAAACCCATCAAATTACAATTATGCTTAAGACAATACTTTCCATATCGGGCCGTCCCGGCCTGTACAAGCTCGTCAACCGCGGTAAAGGTATGCTCATCGTCGAGGAAATCTCCACCGGCAAGCGCACTCCCGCCTATGCCCGCGACAAAGTGATCTCGCTCGGCGACATCTCCATCTACACCGAGGAAGGCGACACCCCTCTCGGACTCGTACTCGACACCGTAAAGGAGAAAAACGAAGGCAAGGCCGTCGACATCAAGGCTATCGGCAATGACGCCGACCTCCGCGAATATTTCGCCGAGATACTCCCCGAGTATGACCGCGAGCGCGTCTACACCACCGACATCAAGAAACTCCTGTCGTGGTACAACCTCCTTGTCGCAGCCGGCATCACCGACTTCAAGCCGGCCGAAGAGGCTTCTGAAGAGGCTTCTGAAGAAGCCTGAGTTTAAGAGAAGTTGAGAGTTTAAAAAGTTTAACCTCCCACACGTGAAGAAATCACGCACATTCAGCGAGCAGGACAGTGTCGTAGACCTCATCAACGAGGACTACGACATACTGCCCGTGCTCAGCCGTTTTTCGCTCCCGCTCGGATTCGGCTCCAAGACAATAGGCGAACTGTGCGCGCAGTCAGGCATCAACGTACAGGTATTTCTGCTTATAGTCAATTTTCTGCTGTCGGGTCATATCGACACCTCGCGTCTCTCGGCCGTCTCGGCCCGCGAAGTGGCCAGCTTTCTGCACAATTCCCACGACTACTATCTGCAATATAAATATCCTCACATCCGGGCCAATCTGCTCACCGCGCTCGACCCGGCGCATGCCGACATCAACCCGATAATAGTCAAATATTTCGACGACTATATCCACGAAGTGGAGGCCCACTTCAGATATGAGGAGCAAAAGGTGTTTCCCTACGTCGAGTCACTCTCCGATGGCAATTACAGCGGGGCTTACAACATCGGCATGTTCACTCGCCGCCATGACCATGAGGTGGAGGGAAAACTCGCCGAACTGAAAAACATCATCCTTCGCTACTATTCCACATCAGTCCCCTACAGGATGTATGACGTGCTTGTCGACCTCTACAACTGCGAGGACGACCTCAAGCAGCACGCGCAGGTCGAGGACAATATACTGGTGCCGCTGATAAGCGAGCTCGAAAGCCGTCTGCGTAAATAACCAACCTTTTTTTAGTCTTGTAAGTCATGCGAGTTCACAAAGTCGGATTACTGCTCAGTTCGCCCCTGCTCACATCCGGGCTGCACGACACGCTGCTCCGAGCGCATGGACTGAACATTATAGACATCACCGAGCGCACAACTCCCGAGTCATACACACAGCGCGTATCGGCTGAATCGCCGTCACTGATGATAGTCGACCCCTTCACCGCCCACTATTGCCCGGTCGATGTGCCGTCGATGCTGCTCACCACGTGTCAGGTGCCCGACAATGTGCGCGACGGCCATGTGGCCATAGCCTCGATATACGACAGCACCGAGTCAATCGTGTCAAAGATACGCACCTTTGTCAATCCCTCCGCTACGGGGGGCGACCAGCGCGGCAGCGATCTGTCACCCCGCGAACGCGACGTGATAATGCACATAGTCAAAGGATTGTCCAACAAAGAGATTGCCGCCCAGATGAATGTCTCGGTCAACACTGTGATGACCCATCGCCGCAACATCGCCTCAAAGCTCGAGATTCACTCGCCGGCCGGTCTGACAATTTTCGCAATCGCCACCGGCATGGTCAAAATCGACGAAGTGGCCATCTGACACCCCTCCCTTATAATAATTATCACATCATCCCCGGATAAAACGCGTCAGGTATATGCTCGAGCGTATATCCGTCGGGCGAACCTACTATAAATATCAGGTCAAAACGTGGGTCAAGCGGCTCCCGAAGCGAACTCATATACATGTCGGCCGCCTGTATCATACGCTGACGCTTGCGCCTGTCAACAGCGTCACACGGGTCGACATAACCCGAACTACGCGTCTTTACCTCGACAAAACACAGGTAATTGTCCTTGCGTGCAAGAAAATCGACCTCTATCCTGCCTATGCGTATGTTCACGCCGTCGATGCCATAGCCCTGTGACAGAAGATAGTCACGGGCCACGGCCTCGCCCCAGCGTCCAAGCTCGTTATGCTCCGACATCAGGGGTAACAGCGTTATTCGTCATAATCATAATCGTCCTCGTCGAGCATACGGTAGCCGTAATCCTCGCCCTCGAAGTCCTCGTCATACACATCGTCGTCATCCTCGGGCATGGCGGGCACGTTCTCGAAGATAAACTCGTCCTCCTCGCGCACACGGTGGTGGCCGTCAAGCGGACGATGCGTTATGGGACTGACCTCGATGCGGTTGCGCTCGTCAGTGATTTCGCCCCACAGCATATCCTTGAGTTCGGTTATGCCCTGGCCGGTCACAGCCGAGATAAACACGTGAGGGATGCCTTCGGGCAGATGGCCCTCCATCTCGGCACGCAACTCGTCGTCGAGCATATCGCTCTTGGATATGGCCAGCACACGAGGCTTGTCGGCAAGCTGGGGGTTGAATTTCTCCAGCTCGGAGGCAAGTATCTCATACTCCTTCTTTATATCGTCGGCATCGGCCGGCACCATAAAGAGCAGCACGGCGTTACGCTCGATGTGACGGAGAAATCTCAGTCCGAGACCCTTGCCCTCACTGGCACCCTCGATGATGCCGGGGATGTCGGCCATGACAAACGAGCGGTCACCGCGATATGACACGATGCCGAGCTGGGGCTCCATGGTAGTGAACGGATAGTCGGCAATCTTGGGGCGCGCGGCCGAGATAGACGAGAGCAGGGTCGACTTGCCGGCATTAGGAAAACCGACCAGACCGACATCGGCAAGGAGCTTAAGCTCCATAATGATACTCTTCTCGATGGCCGGCTCGCCGGGCTGGGCATAGCGGGGGGTGCGGTTGGTGGCACTCTTGAAATGCCAGTTGCCAAGACCGCCGCGGCCGCCGCGCAGGAGCTTGATTTCCTCGCCGTCCTCGGTGACTTCGCAGAGAAACTCGCCTGTCTCGGCATCAAAAACCACAGTTCCGCAGGGCACTTCTACAACCACATCCTCGCCGTCCTTGCCAAACGAGCGTCCGCCTGAACCTGACTGTCCGTTGCCTGCAAAGATGTGACGGCGATAACGCAGTGGGAGGAGTGTCCACATATGTGAGTTGCCACGAAGTATGATATGGCCTCCGCGGCCTCCGTCACCACCGTCCGGGCCACCCTTGGGCACATACTTGGCGCGGTGGAAGTGTCGCGAACCGGCTCCGCCCTTTCCCGAGCGGCAAAGCACTTTTACGTAGTCTATGAAATTGGTATCAGCCATCTTGTTGAGCTTAAAATTTTTTACTAATAATGATTAACGTAGCGCATCAGTTCACGGGCATGGGCATAGTCGGCGGGCGAACCTATGTCAATCCATGTGCCGTTGATGGGGAAATAAGTGACCTTGCAGCCCGACTCCAGAGCCCGGTCTATCAGGTCGGTGGCATCAGTGCGCCCGTCGGCCGGCAATGAGCGTAGCAGACGGTTGGATATAATGTATATTCCCGCGTTGGCATAGTAGGAATATGACGGTTTCTCTTCGAGCGAAGTCACACGGTTGCCGTCGGTGGCAAGTATGGCATAGGGCACCGACACATTGTATGATACGGCAGCAATCGTGATGTCGGCCTTCTCGGCCATATGGTGAAGATACATCTCCTCAAACGATACGGTGGTCAGAAGGTCGGAGTTCATCACGATGGTCTCGCCCTCCTCCGGCACATCACACAGGGCCGCGGCCCCGATGGTGCCCATCGCCATAGGCTCGCGCACACATTTCACCTGCACGCCCTCGACCGGAGCGGCGAAATGCTCCTCTATCTGCCCGGCAAGATAATTGACTGTCACCGTGATGTCCGACACACCCACCGCGGCCAGAGCACGGATATTATGGTCGATGACGGGACGGTCGCCGAGCGGCAGCAGCGGCTTGGGTGTGGTGAGCGTGAGCGGACGCAGACGTTCGCCCTTGCCTCCGGCCATGAGAATCGCACTCACGGGGAGTATCGAGCGCGTCACCGATGTGTCGATTATCCTGACCACGCGCCCTGCGGCATCAAGCACAGGGATGAGCTGAAGTCCGCGCCGGCGCATTTCGCGCAGCCGGCCCACCGACTCCTCCCCTTCGCGCAGCGCGCTGTAACCGACATGCATTGCCTGTCGGACAGGAGCGTCGAGACCTACACCTCCAAGCAACGCCCGGCGCACATCGCCATCGGTGAGTGTGCCGCACATGTGCATATCACTGTCGGTCACAAGTAGTGTCATCCGGCCGCCCGACAGACTGTTGAGCTTGCCGAGAGCCTCGATGAGAGTGGAGTCATGTGAGATTAAATGCTTGTCCATAGTGTGTAATATCAGTCATTGGAGAGTTGGTTCATGACCTGCTCAAGCACAATCCAGTCGAGCGGTGTGTCAAGGTCGAGCGAACGGCTGCGCGGCATCTCGTAAGGTATGCGGCGGGCAAACCGTCCAAGCTCCATGGCACGTATTGACGCAGGATTGATTACATAGACCGCGCCGTTGTATTGCCATGCGCGCGGAGCATCCTGTCTGCGGGTAATGAGTCCGTCACCCTTGCTCACACGGAGACATCCGTCCCCTGCGGTCTCGAAGCAGTCATAGTAAGGATTGCACGCAGCCTCGGTGACACTCACCACCATGTCAATATCGGGCGAATAGAGAGCCAGACACGCCTCCACATCACCGACGGTGCGCAGGGGCGAGGTGGGTTGCAACAATACTATCCGGTCATACACGATGCCCGTGCGGTCGGCATAATCCATGACATCGAGTATCACTTCGCGCGACCCCACATTGTCGGCTCCCAGGGCTGCGGGTCGGCGATAGGCTACCTCCAGCCCCTCGCTCTCGACGACAGCGCGGATGGCGTCATCGTCGGTCGACACTATCACATGGCTGTCGGGCGCGAGCTGCCGGGCCACCTCGATGGAATAGTGGATGAGCGGATGACCGGCTATCATCTTGATATTCTTGCCGGGTATGCCTTTGCTGCCTCCACGGGCAGGTATTATGTATAATGTGGAGCAGGAGGTGGTGGTCATCATCTCATGTCATAAAATTTTTTAGTACGCATCAGCTCCACAGGAGTCTCGGCGATGGCCTTGACTGAGAGAGCGAGAGTGTCGGGACGCACATAGGGATTTTGCGCTGCACGTGCACGCGCCTGTCCCTCGTCCGACAGGGCTTCGGCGATGGCCATGGATATGTCATCGGCCGAGTCACCGCAATGTATCACACTGTCGGAGCATAGCCGTCCGCGCTGTCTGATGCCTATGTCGACGGTGGGTATGCCCATCGACGGCACTTCTATAATGCCGCTCGACGAGTTGCCCACCACCGCGCTGACACAGCGCAACGCCGAGAGATAGCGCAGCTTGCCGAGCGAGGGGATAACCCTCACACGGTCGGGATTGCTCAAGGCGTAACTCTCTATCATGTCGATTATCACACGGCCCTGCGCGTCATTGTTGGGATAAGTGATGAGCACATGCGAGTCGGGAAACCGGTCGAGTGCTTCCAGCAAGGCACGGCAACGTGACTCAGTGTCGCAACTGTCGAGCGTGGCCGGATGATAGGTCATGAGCAACGACCCGTGAGGCAGACTGAAACCGATAGATTCCTCCAGCCGGTCGCGCGGCATCAACGGTTCGTTGAGCAGATTCCACACTCCTATCGAACCTGTGTTTATGACCCGCCCGGGCTCCTCGCCCATTGCGATGACGCGGCGGCGGTAGGGCTCGGTGGAAGTGAGGTGCAGACTTGCCATCTTGGTGATGGCATGGCGTATGGAGTCGTCAATGGCCCCTTCGGAAATCTCGCCTCCGGCGATATGCACTATCGGGATGCGCATCATCATGGCGGCGGTGGCTGTGGCAAGCATCTCGAAACGGTCGCCGAGTATCACGACCACATCGGGCTGCAATCCGCCAAACGCACGGGCCATGCCTGACATACACGCCCCCATGGCATCGACAGTGCCCGCAGGAGTGTCGCCCGTATCGGGCATCGCGACACTCACCACATCGTCAAAGCCATCGGCCTTGATTTCATTTATGGTCATGCCATAGCGTTGCTGCAGGTGCATGTTGGTAGCCAGCACCGTGACACGGCAGTCGGGCCGATCACGGAGCGCGACGGCAATGCCGCTGAGCAGACCCCAGTCGGCACGCGTACCTGTGGCTATGGCTATATTTCTCATGTTTTTCACACCGTTCGAGCAGGTTCGGCGGGAAGATATTTTTTTGTTAGAGGGTGTTTATCTCGATGGCTCAATATTCGCGTTCGCCAAAAATAGTGGTGCCCACGCGTATCATGTCGGCACCTTCGCTTACGGCTATAGGCCAGTCATGGCTCATGCCCATACTCACAACAGTGAACGAATCGCATCGGCTCATCACACCCTTTTTCAAGGTGTCAAACGTGTGACGTATCAGTCTGAAATCCTTGCGTATCCGCTCCTCATCGTCCACATTGGAAGCCATGCCCATGACTCCGGCAATCTCCACATGCGACATCTCGGCGACAAGCTCAGGAGTCACAAGGTCAATAAGCTCGTCGGGCGCGAAGCCATACTTGGTCTCTTCGCGGGCCACATGCACCTGCAGAAGCACAGCCACACGGCGGTCTATGCGGGCGGCCTCACTGTTGATCAGCGATAGCAGACGGGCTGAGTCGACACTGTGGATAAGCGACACATGAGGAAGTATCTGGCGCACCTTGTTGGTCTGAAGATGTCCGATAAAATGCCACCGTACATCGGCCGGCATCACCTTGGCCTTGTCACACAGCTCGTTGGCCCGGCTTTCGCCAAACACTCGCTGACCTGTCTCATATGCCTCGAGCAGAGCCTCGACAGGATGAAACTTCGACACAGCCACGAGTTCGACTCCCGAAGGAATCGACTCGCGGAGCTGACGCAGATTTTCACTTACGCCCATGTCACGGCCTCTTATTCTCCGTCCTTTGAACCCTTGCCGCTGAGATCAGCCTCATAGACGTCCATGATGGGAGTCTCCTGGATGGTGTTGATCTCAAAGTCGGCCATTGTGCCGCTCATGCCTTCCATGAAGTTGTCATAAGCCTCCTTGAACGAGTCGGCGGCCACGAGAAACTGTGTGATCGATTTCTTCTCCACAGCGGTCTTCTCGTCGAGAGTGATGAAAGCCGCCTTGACAAGATACCACTTGTCGCCGGTCTTCTGACGGAATATCTCGGAAATCTTGGAAATCTTCACAGCCGACACATTATATTCGGATGTGAAATGTGCTATCTCCTCCGATATGCGGGCCTCAGCCTCGGTAAACGACAGCGCGTCCACCATATATGCTTCAGTGACTTTCTTGATGGCTCCGTTCTCCATTGTCTTGTCATAACGGACCTTAGTCTCAAACCAAATTGCCATTGTAATGTATATTGTTACGAGTGATTAAAAAACAAAAATCGAGCTACAAAATTACGCAAAAAATCTCATCCAAATTCCAGATGCCTGTGTTTTTTTATTTTCCATGCCTCATTATACAATTTTCACACTTGCCGTGACGTTACAATAAGGCATAAATGTATCAATCCATTACCGTCACAAGAGATGCGAGTACTCATTGTCAATAAATTTTTCTATCCGCGCGGTGGTGACTGCGTGGTGGCCATGGGCACACGTGAACTGTTAATCGAAGCAGGCCACACTGTACAGGTCTTCGCGATGCATCATCCGCTCAACATCAGTCTGCCTGAAAGCGGCTCATTTGCATCACAGATCGATTTTTCAGGCTCACTCTCTCAGAAAGTAAAGGCCTTTGGACGTCTTGTAGGATTGGGCGACATCTCCGCCACCTTTCGTAAAGTCCTGCACGACTTCAAGCCCAATGTGATACATGTCCACAACATCCACTCTTACCTCTCCCCTGTAATATGCCGGATAGCCCATGACAGTGGCATCCCCGTAGTGTGGACGCTGCACGACTTCAAACTAGTCTGTCCGGCCTATACGTTCCGCAAAGGCAACGGCGAGATATGCGACTATGCAGCCACCGGCAAATGCAGCCCCGTAAGAAACAGATGTCTCAAAAACAGCCTGACGGCATCCGCCATGGCTGCGGTAGAAAAACTCCGGTGGTCTATGCCGAGGCTCAACCGCATGACCGACGCATACATAGCTCCCTCACACTTCATGAGCGAAATGATGATGCTCGGTGGAGCCGACAAAGACAAGATGAACGTGATATACAACTTTGTCGACCCCGCCAAACTATGCATTCTCGCTCGCAGTGACTCGCGAAGCGGCGGCGATGACAACAACCGATATTTTGCCTACACCGGGCGTCTGTCATTCGAGAAAGGCGTCGCCACACTGATACAGGCCGCAATACAGGCAGGCGTAAACCTGCGTATAGCCGGTGACGGACCGATGCGCGCCCAGTTGGAGGCAATGGCCGCCGGTCACAAAGGCATCACATTTCTCGGCCGGCTCGACGCCGAGGCTGTCGCGGCCCTGCAACGTGACGCCGACGCCTGTGTCTGTCCGTCGGAATGGTTTGAGAACAATCCGCTCGCTGTCATCGAGAGTCTTTGTGCCGGCACCCCCGTCATAGGGGCCGACATCGGCGGCATCCCCGAACTTATTACTCCCGGAGTAAACGGATTTCTCTACAAATCGGGTGACACTAATGCTCTCGCCCGAATATTGAATGACTTCTCACCCTCATCATTCGACAAGTGTTCAATAGCCCGCGACGCGACTGAAAAATTCTCCACACGCACACACCTCGACCGACTTCTGAATATATATCAATCCTGCATACGCTAAACTCACCCCGATTATATGAAAATCGCATTTGTGTCCACACGCGGCATCCCCAACAACTACGGCGGTTTTGAACAGTTTGCCGAATACATCTCGGTCGGGCTTGCCCGCAGAGGACATGATGTCACCGTATATTCTCCGCATTTTCATCCCTATAAAGAGAGCGAATACAAAGGTGTCAGGATTAAACACATCCATTCGCCCGAGCAATGGATAGGCAGTAGCATAGGCTCGTTTTTCTATGATTTCAAGTGTCTGAAAGACGCCTTGAAAGAAGGGGATTACGATATAATATACGAAGCGGGCTACACATCCATTATCCCGGCCTACATATGGTTTGATATCAAAAAACGCAAAGATGTAATAGTCACGACCAATATGGACGGGCTGGAATACAAACGCACCAAATTTAACCCTTTGGTGCGACAGTTTGTGGAATGGGAGGAAAAAATGGCTGTGAAGCACTCTCATTATCTCGTGTCAGACAACACAGGCATAGCCGACTATTTCATGCAGAAATATGGCAAGCCGTCAAAATATCTTGCCTATGGGGCTGACATACACGATGACTATAATCCCGACATTCCGGCCGAATATGGTCTGACAGCCGACGGCTATTACCTGATCATAGCCCGTATGGAGCCCGAAAACAATATCGAGATGGCCATACAGGGCTATCTCGCCTCAAAGCACAAAGGCACTTGTCCGCTCGTGCTTGTCGGAAAGACCAACACTCCGTTTGCTAAAAAACTGATGAAAAAATACGGCACGGAAAGCGGCATACGATTTATCGGCGGAATATACGACTTCAAGAAAATCAACTCGATACGCCGATACTCACGCGCCTATTTTCACGGCCATTCGGTCGGAGGCACAAATCCGTCGCTGCTCGAAGCCATGGCAAGCGAGGTGATGCTCCTGGCCCACGACAACATATTCAACCGCGCGGTGGCTGGCGACAATGCGATATATTATCGCGACAGCCATGATGTCACCGAGATACTTGACAACATCGACAGCTCAATCTCCGACATGAAATCACGCATTGTCGAGGCCAACCTCACCACCATACGCGAGCGGTATTCATGGCAACATCTCGTTGACCTGCACGAAGACTATTTCAAATGGCTGATGTCTGACAACCGAAAGCACGCCACCAATGATAATTAGCGTTTTTTTGACGTTAATGAAAGGCAACTTTTGGAAAAGAGGAAAAAATACGCTAACTTTGCGGTGTTTTCATAACACCGACACGGATGCTCGAATGGTGGAATGGTAGACACGAAGGACTTAAAATCCTTTGGTCATTGCGACCGTGCGGGTTCGAGTCCCGCTTCGAGCACTAAATTCAATCCCCGCCGGCCTCTTGTTTTCGAGGGGTAAGCGGGGATTTTTTCAGAAAATACACGTGCATACCAATCTCCGACATCATATCGCGCTCGCAGCTATGACGACTCTGCTATTATTACTGCCGTCCATATCTGCTGCTGCCGCCACCACGACGTCATCGCTGCTATCGGCCGGGCGATGGGTCAAGGTGCACACAGACACAACATCGGTCTACCGTCTGCCCCACTCCCTGCTGCGTGAATGGGGATTTGACAATCCCGACAACATAGTCATCGCCGGCTATGGCAGCGTGGAGCGCGCCCATTCGCTCGACACCGCTCCCGACGACCTGCCCGTGCTCCCTGTGTATCGTGACGACGACGCCATATACTTCTATGCCGAGGGCGACACGCGCCTTACTCTCAACACCACTCCCGGGGGCAGATACACCCCTTTTGACGCCCATTACAACTATTACTCCAAAGGCTCATATTATTTCATAGGCCAACGGGCCGGCTTTTCGTCGCCCGACATGGAGACATCCGACATAACCCCTGCCGACAACTCCACGGCTGTCACAACTCACTACGCGCTCAGCCATCACGTTTATCGCGAGAACCATTCGTCGCCCCACGGCTTGCTCTCCTATTCACACAACATCGGATCCGCCTCGCCGCGCACCATAGGTTTTGACATACCCGGCCAGTGCGGTCAGGGCTTCCTGTATTACTCCTACATATGGTGGCACGACAACGCCACTCCCCAATCTGTGGGAGTAAACTTTTCCGACGCGGTAAGCTCGACAAGCGGCACTCCAGACAGGCTCACACGCAACAGCACCATACTCCACCGCCTCTACACTCATAAGGAACAGTCGCGCGTCAATCTCAGCTTTACCGGAGAGGCCGACCGGTTTTCGGTAACATTCAGCAACCCCTCCGACCTCTTCGGAGTATTCGCGCTCTCCAACCACACGTTTATCTATGAGCGCGCCAGCCACACCTCGGCCGAACCTTACACGCTTTACATCCCCAACGCCTCGGCCGGCCAGCCGATAACCCTGCAAGGAATCCTGCCCGGACTTGTGGCATGGGACGTCACGCAACCGCGCTCACCCCGCAATCTCAAAGTAAACAGCAGCCAAAACGGTGTCACCACCCTATGCACGGCCACCTCGTCACCATCGCTCAGTATACACACATTTCTCCCCTCAGCCCACATACCCGTGCCGGAATATTGCGGGATGGCAGCCACGCAGGACTTCACGCCGGCCTACGGAGCCGACATGCTGATTGTCACCACCGAAGCCACTTATGACGCCGCACTCCGTCTGGCCGCCGCCCACGAGCAGTGGCAGGGCATGAAGGTAAGCGTGATCAGACAGAGTGAAATATTCAACCAATATTCATCGGGTGCGCTCCACCCCAATGGCCTGCGCCACTTCGTGCGTCGACTCGCTGCTGATACAGGCCGGCCGCTGCGCTATCTGCTGCTTTTCGGCCAAGGCTCACGTGACACACGTGCCGACTTTGACATCTCTGGCACGGAATACATGGTCACCTACGGCACCGAAAGCACCTCCGAACAGTGTGACGAGACCAAATTTTACTGCTCCGACCTATACTTCGGCACCTTGGCCGACCATATCGCCCCCTCGCTCGCATCCATGCGTGAGAATGCGAGCATCAGTGTCGGACGTGTACCGTCGGCCGACAGAGTCTCGGCCGAAGCCTATGTGGACAAATGCATCACCTACCTGTCGTCACCCGTCAAGGCGGGCCACTACAACCACGCTATCATCTCGGGAGGCATAGGCGACGCGAGCCAGCACCTCATGGCCTCGGAAAACATCGGCTCGCTCATAAGCAGCCACACCGCATCGCCCACTCTCAACCGCGCGCACCTCTCGCTCTTCACCCTCAGCAATCCTCAACTCAATGAGTCGAAGCAGCTCCACACCTATCTCACGTCGCGTCTCGGGGGAGACTCCCGCCTGTTCAGCTACACAGGCCACAGCTCGCGCGACCATATCTCGCACTATTCCCACACCATGAACCGTGAAAAGGCCATGGCCTACGGCTCCCTGCCGGTGGTCTACATGTCGTCGTGCAGCACTACTCCAATCGACATCACCGACAACAGTCTCGGCTCCACAATGATACTCCACAACCCGGGGCCGATAGCCGTGATAGGAGCCGGCGACGAGGTGTATCTCAACTATAACATCACGCTCAACAACCGGTTTATCGACCTCTTCTATACATCCGAGGGGGGCGAATGTCTGGGCGACGTGTTCCGCCTCGCGGTCAACAGCACCAAGTCCTCGGTCTCACAGTTTACCAACAATCTGTGCTACAACTTTCTCGGCGACCCGGCCCTTCCCCGCTATCTGCCCGAAGCCACGGTCAATGTCAACTCCATAGACGGGACTCCCCTTACGTCCGAAGACGAAAAAATATCGGTGGCCGCACTGTCAAAGACTCGCTTCTCAGGCAATGTCACCCGCCCCGACGGCTCGGTCGACACCTCGTTTTCAGGCAAACTGTATATCGACATCTATGCCACCCCCTACATACGAAGCACGCTCAAGCACGACAACAAGGACCTGTCAAAAGAGCTGACTGTCGACGATGATCTCATATACACGTCGGTGGTCAATGTCACCGACGGCATGTGGAGCTCCTACCTTACTCTGCCGGCCGTATCGGCCACCGGGACTAACCGCATGACCCTCAACGCTATCTCCGACTCACACGTCATCGCCTCCGGCGGATTCGACCGCCTTTCGGTCACCGATCCCGCCGATAATGCCGGCCGCGACACCGATGTAACTCCTCCGGCCATAAACATGTGGCTCGACTCGCCGGGCACGGCCGACGGAGCCGTGGTGTCGTCATCACCTATATTATATATAGAAATTTCCGACAGCGGATCGGGCATAAGCCTCAACAACTCGTCTGTCGGCATGATGCCTGTAGTCGCGCTTGACGGCTCAAGCCTTCCGACGGCCGCCGGAATCATACACCCTGAGGAGGAGGGTGTGGCACGCGGAGCCTGTCAGCTCGACAACCTCAACGACGGCCCCCACACCATCACCTTACGCACGCGTGACATCGCCGGCAACTCGACTTCGGAGACCATCTGCTTTACAGTCGTGACCGTCGACCGCACCGCCACGCTCACCCCGTCGTCCTCCCTGGTGCGTGATGACGTCACCTTCACGCTGTCACATTCGCTCCCCGTAACCCCTCGCTCCGAGCGGCTCGTGATACGCGACATGGAGGGTAACACCGTGCTCTCGACCGACTCCGCACCGTTCCCATTCACTTGGGACCTCACCGCCTCCGACGGACTCGCAGTGCCCGACGGCACTTATCGAGCCTCGGTGATAATCGATGCCCACCCCTTCTACACAGCTACTCCCGAAACAGTATTTACAATAGTGAAAAAACAATGACCAAAGAAAATCTCCGCATAGTGTTTCTCGGCACACCTGATTTTGCCGTAGAAAGCCTTGAGGCAATCCTCGCCAACGGTTATAACGTGGTGGGGGTAGTGACAATGCCCGACAAACCTGCCGGACGTGGCCACAAGATGTATCAGTCGCCGGTCAAACTCTGTGCCATGAGCCATGGCATCGAGGTGTTACAGCCCGTCAGGCTTAAAGACCCAGAGTTTGTCGACCGTCTGCGTGCTCTTGAAGCCGACCTGTTTATCGTCATAGCCTTCCGCATGCTCCCCGAAGTGGTGTGGACTATGCCGCGTCTGGGCACATTCAACCTCCACGCTTCTCTGCTGCCGCGCTACCGCGGTGCCGCTCCTATCAACCGCGCCGTAATGAACGGCGACACCGAGACGGGCGTCACAACATTCTTCCTGAAACACGAAATCGACACCGGCGACATTATCTCGCAGGAACGGGTGGAGATACTCCCCACCGACAACGTCGGCGATGTGCATGACCGCCTGATGCATCTCGGCGCGAAACTCACCGTCAAGACCATCGACGATATCATTGCCGGAACACTACGCCCCATCCCGCAGGACCAACTCATCGGTGACACCGCCCCCACTCCTGCCCCGAAAATATTCAAAGAGGACTGCGAGATATGCTGGAACGCCCCGGCCGAGACAATCCACAATCATGTGCGCGGACTCTCGCCCTATCCCGCCGCGTGGTCTACGCTCATATCCGATGATACAGAGCAAGGTGCCGTCAAGATATTCGAGACCGCGATTCTTCACGACACGGCTCCGCTCGCTCCCGGCGAAATTGCCATTCAGGGTGACACGCTCATCGTAGGCACCGCCACTGCCCCCGTAAGCATACTTTCGCTCCAGGCTCCCGGCAAACGTCGTGTCACCACGGCCGAATATCTCCGCGGCGCACGCCTCGTCACTCCGAGATTCAAGGCATAATATCGGGCATCGAGGGGATACAAAAGGACAAAAGTCTCAAAAGAAACAGAAGTTTTTTATTTTACAGGCTATAAGATTTTCAGCCATGAAAAAATAAAAAACTTCTGTTTCTTTTGAGACTTTTGTCCTTTTGTATCTCCCCGATCAGGGATTTAGAATATCTTCACGAGCTTGGATGAATAGTTGACCAAAGCCGTCTTGAGAGCAGAGATGACATCATAGTTTGTATCCTCGGTGGCATTGTCGAATGTCCACTGGAAATCACCCTTGTTGAGACGTCCGGCTCCGTAGAATCCCATCACAGTTGCGGGCACTTCGGCGGCGGGCTGTGCAGTGTAGGTGTGCATGAGTGACGGATTGGTGTCAAAGTTGCTGTAGGATGTATTACCAAACTTGGTCACATATGATGCCGGCACCTGCTCGTCGCGCGATGATGCCTCGTAGCAGTCAAAATCGTCGGCCGAGGCAGTGTGGGTGATGACAGTGTAGTTGCTCGAAGCACCCTTTTCGGCATACAGGTTGCCGAAACTCTTTATCATGCCGCCATCCTCGCCCGAGAATGTGCCGTCACCCTTACCATCAGTACCCTGCTTGGATATCATCATAGGGTCTTTGGTGTGACGATAGAAATTGCTTTCCACAAATATGCTTGACCCCATGGTGGCTCCTACGCCATATTTGGCCACACCGTCATAATAGTTGTTCCAGACATGCGTGGTGATGGTGCGCACGCGGGGATGACGCGAATCACTGTGGTCAAACCAGTTGTGATGATAATCGGCATAGTCCTCGGTCGACTCGCTCTTCATGCCGCAAAGCGATGTCTTGCCATTGTCCCAGAAGTGGTTGTAGGCCACAGTTATGTAGCGTGTATTGCCTTTGATGTCGACAGTGCCGTCACCCTTGGCCTGGTCCTTGTCTCCTCCTACGCTTCCGTAGAAAAAGTCCATGTGGTGCACCCAGCAATGAGCGTTTTGGGTGTCAAACGACAGGGCGTCGTCCATACAGCACATATTGGCGAAGTTGCGCATCTCGACTGACGAGCAGTTACGTATCAGGAATCCAAATCCCCACGTAGTGGCGTCATCACCGATGCCCTCGACAGTGACATTGACAGGGGCATAAGCGTTTTTACCCTTTATCTGGAGACCTTCGGCAGAGCTGGAGAACGAATCCATATCGGTATCCTTGATTGTGCCGACTATACGCACACATATGGGCTCCTTTGCAGTACCTTTCTGCAAAGCATCCATAATGGCCTGCAGACCTGTAAATTCCCTATAGGCCTTGTCATAAAACACCTTGCATGTCACGGTCTTGGCGGTCTCAGCTGTGACATAAATCACAGTGGCATTATCCTTTAGCTCGCCGTTCTCCTTGTACGCACCGATACCAGAACCGTCATAGGGAGCTGTAACCGCGTTGCGCAGGAACGCAAATCCCGAGCGGTCGTGGGCCTTGACACTCATGTCTGTGGCTTCGGAGGCCGAAGCGGTGTCTTCGGTGCCGTCAATCACGGGCACGACCTTGAGGGCATAGACATTTGCGGGGAGTCCGACCATGTCGGCACGTCCATAGGTGCCATAGTCGCGCACGAGCTCGCGGTCGATGCGGGTATAGTCGGCATACTTGCCACCCTTGACATACACATTATATGATGTGGCACCCTCAAACGGGGTCCATTTCACATACGCGCTCTCAAGCCAGCCTTTGGCCTCGGTGATGTTGACACCGCGGTTGATTATCTCACCCTCCGAACCTGTAGGAATGCCCTTGGTGAAGGATATGGTGCTGACGTTTCTGAGATATTCGTCGGTCCAGTCGGCAGCCTTGGGGGTCACCGTCACTTTGCCGGTAGTCTTGTCGAGGTCTACGCTCTCAAGCTCGGCGGTATTGTAATATTTCACCGAATTGTCAGCGATAGTGAGCATCATCTGATTGGCCATCGGATTCATGGCCACCGCATGGTCGGGGTCAGAGGGTGTAGGGCCGACAGGACCTTCGCCCTCGCCTGTAACTTCTATCTTGTAAAAATACATGCCTCCGTTAGTGGAAAGAGTCACATCTCCATCGGCAGTGACTGTACCTTTATGCGTTACATTAGTTTTACTTGTCGCAGCACTTTCCTCGCTGAAACCAGCGGAAGCCGTGACATTACTTGCAAGGACATAGCGGGCGACACTTGATGAAGAACATTTAGCCAACACTGTGATATTGTCACCGGCCTTGAGCGACGGGATGGTTATGGTGGCCTCTGAGGCATTTAGCGTAAAACAACCTGTCTTGGGGTCAATCCTTACCTGATCAGCCTTAGTTGCCGATACATGCAGACCCTTTGTAAAGTCAAGCTCCTGTCCGTTGGCTATAAGGGTCTGATTGGAAAGAACGAGACCATTGCCCCATCGTTCTTTATCGGAATCATATGTCCAATTAACTTTATCGGCATTGAGATTATTTTTGTCAGTCGTGCCCAGCGTAGTGAAATCCCAGGTCTGGGCATTTGCGCCAAATGTAATAATAGCTATGGCAGCGGTCAGAAGGCCGCGGAGCGAGAGTAAAGACTTCTTCATTTCACAAGCACTTTTTGACCGTTAACAATATATACCCCCGCTTTGAGCCCCTCGGGAGTGTCGGCCACACGCTGGCCCTTGAGATTGTAGACTCCGCTATTTTTCACAGAGTCGGCAATGATTTGATCGATAGCGGTCTGCTCGTCATGCGTAAGATTCACAGCCACTTCCGACATGTCGGCCGACAGGGTGGTGTCGTCAGAGAAATTAAGTATCACATTATCGCCGTCAAAAGTGATGCGCACAAGCTCCCTTGTCTCAGGGGTGCCGCCGATGGTGGTGACAATCTTCGAGTCGGCCCACATGGCCACTGCGCCGCCCAACAAGAGTGCGCACAATGACATTCTTAAAGTGTTATCCATGGTTATTGAAAGTAAAATAAGTATCAGATTATAAGGGGAATGTACGGACAGTATTGGCCACACACCCGACTGTCCATACATATTGTTTTAGCTCCGTCCGCGCGGAGCCTGTATTACTTTTTCTCCTTGAGCAGATCGCGTATCTCGGTGAGCAGCACCTCTTCCTTGGAGGGAGCGGGAGCAGGGGCCGGAGCCTCCTCCTTCTTGCGTTTGAGCTGATTGATGGCCTTGATGGCTACAAATATGCAGAAAGCCACGATAATGAAGTCGACGAGAGTCTGCACCCATGAGCCCCAGTTCATTGTGACCTCGGGCGTGAGCACCTCCTGTGTCTGACTGTCGACAACGGCCTTTTGTATCACCCACTTGTAGTCGGTGAAATTCATACCGCCGGTGACTACGCCTACGAGCGGCATTATGATGTCGTCGACAAGTGATGAAATTATCTTGCCGAAAGCGGCACCTATCACAACGCCGACAGCCATGTCTATGACATTGCCGCGCATTGCAAACTCCTTAAATTCCTTGAAAAATGACATTTTAATACTGATTAAGAGAGGGTGTTGAAAAAAACGAATTTGGGAACAAATTTAGATAATAACAGGCGATTTTTACAATAAGTTTTCTAAAAAAATGTTATACCGACATCAAATTCACGACAAATGGTGTGAACACATCCCCGCCAATATATAATAATGTATAACGATGCTACTTTTTTCGGTGCAAATTGTTAGATGATTAAAAAATATTTAGTAATTTTGTCGCGCTTATTAGATAGGCGTTTCCAAAGGAATCAAATCAATTCTAAAAAATAAAACCCAATTTATTTTTAAATTATGACAAAAATAGGTATCAATGGCTTTGGCCGCATCGGCCGGTTCGTATTCCGTGCATCCACCAAGCGTGATGACATCGAGGTAGTTGCTATCAACGACCTCCTCCCCGTTGACTATATGGCTTACATGCTCAAGTATGACACTATGCATGGCCAGTTTGACGGCACAGTTGACTACGATCTGGAGAAGAGCCTCCTCATCGTAAACGGCAAGTCAATCCGCGTTACAGCATGCAAGAATCCCGCCGAAATCGGCTGGGGTGCAGTAGGTGCCGAGTACGTAGTTGAATCAACCGGTCTCTTCCTCACCAAAGAGAAGGCTCAGGCTCACATCGAGGCTGGTGCCAAGTATGTGGTTATGTCAGCTCCCTCTAAGGACGATACCCCCATGTTTGTCTGCGGTGTTAACGACGACACCTACGCAGGTCAGCAGTTCGTATCAAACGCTTCTTGCACCACCAACTGTCTCGCCCCCATCGCCAAGGTGCTCAACGACAAGTTTGGCATCACCGACGGCCTCATGACCACCGTACACTCTACCACCGCTACACAGAAGACTGTTGACGGTCCCTCTATGAAAGACTGGCGTGGTGGCCGTGCCGCTTCAGGCAACATCATCCCCTCTTCTACCGGTGCTGCCAAGGCTGTAGGCAAGGTTATCCCCGAACTCAACGGCAAGCTCACAGGTATGTCAATGCGCGTCCCCACTCTCGACGTGTCTGTAGTTGACCTCACCTGCAACCTCGCCAAGCCCGCTACTTACGAGGAAATCTGCGCCGCTATGAAGGAGGCTTCCGAGGGTTCACTCAAGGGTATCCTCGGCTACACTGAGGACGCTGTCGTATCAAGCGACTTCCTCGGCGACACCCGCACTTCTATCTTCGACGCAAAGGCTGGTATCCAGCTCACCCCGACCTTCGTTAAGGTTGTAAGCTGGTATGACAACGAGATCGGCTACTCTAACAAGGTGCTCGACCTCATCGCCCGCATGAAGAAGGTAAACGGCTAATAAGCCACCTCTGACAAGAGCATATGTCCCCCTCGTCCCTCTGGCGAGGGGGATTTTTTTGTACACTGTTGCCGCGGCTCTATTCCGGCAGTGTGAGCACTTAGAGTTCGTGTTTAATAACACAAGCTGTCGCTGCATTTTACTCTGACATTTTGGCGCATTACAGATTATTGCACCGACATTTCGGCTTGGGCCTTAAAAAGCCCCCCAATGTTTTCAATTGTTAAGAAAACTCATTCGCAACCCCATAAGAGTTAAATAATATTTACCACACAATGTTTTTTAGCATAAAAATTTGCAGATAGCGAAAATCTCCCTACCTTTGTATCAGTTTTTCATGGTATTAGATTTAAGGTAAGAAGATTATTCGTCGGGATGACGGATAATTTTTTTTATACTTAGTCCTGAGATGCCCCGATTCCATATATTTTCAACGACAGGCATCTCTGTTTTTTACCACCACGTTCCAAGAGGTTGCTGAGACTACTTGGAACGTTTTTTTCGCCCTCAGCAAAAAAAATCGTAACTTTGTATCTTACACACAACATCTCCCGACAATGAACGATAGCCGACAATATATCTCCGTGCGCGGAGCCAAGGTAAACAATCTCAAAGACATCGACGTAGACATTCCCCGCGGCAGCCTCGTGGTCATCACCGGCGTGTCGGGCTCGGGCAAGTCGTCACTCGCGTTTGACACCCTCTATGCCGAGGGACAGCGACGCTATGTCGAGAGCCTCAGCAGCTACGCACGCCAGTTTATGGGCAAGATGCCCAAGCCCGAATGCAACGCCATACTCGGACTCCCGCCGGCTATAGCGATAGAGCAGAAGGTCAACACGCGCAATCCGCGAAGCACCGTTGGCACCTCGACTGAAATCTATGATTACCTGCGCCTGCTCTTCGGGCGCGTGGGCCACACTTACTCGCCCGTCAGCGGCATGGAGGTGAGGAAACACACCGTAGATGACGTGGCGAAGTTTGCCACCGGCTATCCCGACGGCACACGTCTGGCTGTGCTCGCTCCGGTCATGCTGCCAGAGGGGCGCAGACTCGTGTCGCAGCTCGATGTGTTTCTCAAGGCCGGCTATGCCCGTGTGATGTGTGGCGAAGAGTTTCTGGAGCTGGAAGAGATTATCTCACAGATGCGCGACGACAAATACACCGGAAGCATGGAGCCGTCAGACTACATGCTCGTGGTCGACCGTCTGGCCGTCTCGCACGAAGGCGACGAGCTGAGCCGCCTGGCCGACTCGGCCGAGACAGCCTTCTTCGAGGGTCACGACTCTCTCACCCTGATGGTGTGGGAGCCGGAAGGCGGACGGGTGACGCGCGAGTTCTCCAAGAAATTCGAGGCCGACGGCATACGCTTCGAGGAACCCTCCGACATGATGTTCAACTTCAACAACCCCGTCGGAGCATGCCCCGTGTGTGGTGGTTTCGGTAGGGTGCTCGGCATCGACGAGCGTCTGGTCGTACCCAACACCTCGCTCTCGGTCTATGACGAGGCCGTGGCATGCTGGCGCGGAGAGAAGATGGGCGAATGGCGCAGCGTGTTTATCCACGACGCCATCCAGTTTGGTTTTCCAGTCCACACCCCCTATGCCGACCTCACGCCCGAGCAGAAATCGCTCCTGTGGCACGGCCCTACCCCCGAGCAGATGCGCACGGCCAAGCTGACCTATCCCGAGTTTCCGAGCATCGACGAGTTTTTCAAGATGGTCGACTCCAACCAATACAAGATACAATATCGCGTAATGCGCGCCCGCTATCAAGGCAAGACAGTGTGTCACGCATGTCACGGCTCGCGTCTGCGTCCCGAAGCCGACTATGTAAAGGTGGGCGGACACACCATAGGCCAGCTCGTGAGCATGCCGGTGAGCGACCTTCAGGAATTTTTCCGCACACTCACGCTCGACGACCATGACGCCGGCATAGCGCGCCGCGTGCTCGCCGAGATCAACAACCGCCTGGGCTATCTCGTGGAGGTGGGCCTGGGCTACCTCACCCTCGACCGCCTCAGCAACTCGCTCTCGGGCGGCGAGAGCCAGCGCATCAATCTGGCCACCTCGCTCGGCAGCAGTCTCGTGGGCTCGCTCTACATACTCGACGAGCCGTCCATCGGACTCCATTCACGCGACACGGGCCGGCTCATCACCGTGCTCAAAAAGCTCCGCGACCTGGGCAACACCGTGGTGGTGGTGGAGCACGACGAGGAGATAATGCGCGAGGCCGACTATCTCATCGACGTAGGCCCCGATGCGGGACGCCTCGGTGGCGAGATAATCTTCCAGGGTAACCCCTCGAGCATCGACGACCTCACCTCGGCCCCCGGAGCCAAGACCAGCTACACAGCCCGCTATCTGAGCGGCGCGCTCACCATCCCCGTGCCCCGCGAGCGTCGCCGCTGGCGCGACTCGATAGTCATCAAGGGTGCGCGCGAGCATAATCTCAAGGATGTCGACGTCACTTTCCCGCTGGGCGTCATGACTGTGGTCACCGGCGTGTCGGGCTCGGGCAAATCTACCCTCGTGCGCGACATTCTCTATCGCGCGCTCAATCGCAAACTCGGCAATCCAGGTGACGCTCCGGCCTTTCACCGCTCGCTCTCGGGCGACATCTCGCGCATAAGTGCCGTGGAATTTGTCGACCAGAACCCTATCGGCAAGTCGACACGCTCCAACCCCGCCACCTATCTCAAAGCCTTTGAGGAAATACGCAAGCTCTATGCCTCCACTCAGGGAGCCAAGCAGATGGGCTTCACGGCCTCGGACTTCTCGTTCAACTCCGACGGCGGACGCTGCGAGGCCTGCAAGGGCGACGGCTACATCACCATCGAGATGCAGTTTATGGCCGACATCACCATCCCCTGCGAGGAGTGTCACGGCAAACGTTATCAGAAGGAGATTCTCGAGATAGAGTATCGCGGCAAAAACATCTACGACATCCTCGAGATGACCATCAACCAGGCCATAGAGTTTTTCTCGGAAGAAGCCGGCACGCAGGAAAAACGCATTGTCAAACGTCTCAAACCGCTCCAGGACGTAGGTCTCGGCTACATAAAGGTAGGACAGAACTCTTCATCGCTCTCGGGCGGCGAGAACCAGCGCGTCAAGCTCGCGTCATTCTTTGCCGACGAGTCGCGCCAACCCACTATGTACATTTTTGACGAGCCGACCACAGGTCTGCACTTCAACGACATCGCCACGCTCATGAAATCGTTTGACCGTCTCATTGCCATGGGTCACACGGTGCTGATTATCGAGCACAACATGGATGTCATCAAGTGTGCCGACTATGTCATCGACATGGGCCCCGAGGGGGGCGACCGCGGCGGCAACCTCGTCATTGCCGGCACGCCCGAACAGGTGGCTGCATGCCCTGAATCACACACCGGCCGCTACCTCAAAGAGAAACTCCAATAAAGGGAGATACAAAAGTTTCAAAAGGACAGAAGAAACATAAGTTTTTTTATTTCCTGCGCACCGGTGACGTCGCAGTGGAGATACAAAAGGACAAAAGTTTCAAAAGAAACATAAGTTTTTATATTCAAGGCACATAACGGTGCGCAGAAAATAGAAAACTTATGTTTCTTTTGAAACTTTTGTCCTTTTGTATCTCCTTCTCGGAGACTTTTGAAACTTTTGTATCTCCTTCTTGGATTAGTATACGAGTTCGAGGTCGTCGAGCCACATGGTCGAGCCGACACCACCGGTGAAGTAATCACCGTTACGGCTTGCCGATGCGACAATCATTATATATTTGAAGTCGAGCGAGCCGTTGACATCATCAAACGGTATATAGAACTCTACCATGCCGTCGCCGGATGTAGCTCCCTCAAATACTTTTTCACCATAGGCTACGACATTTGAAGCATCCTTTTTAAATAACTTTGATGTTTTTGTCCTGATGACAACAGGCCATGTATTATATTCGTCATCGCCATTCTCGCTTTTAAGATCATCCGAGAGAAGTGCCATATAGATTATACCTGTATCCATGTCGCCCTTGCTGACAGTTGACATACTTGTATGAGTAACAGCGACAGGCGCATATTTGATATAACCCCTCAGACCCTTTGGACGGACCGGTGTCTCAAACGGACGGCCAAAGCCAAGCACTCCGTCTGTACCATCTGTCTTAAGATATTGGCCAACAAATACATTACCGGCTGCAAATTTACCAATACCAAACATACTCGGATAAGCAGACTCAAGTTTAATCGAATATTTTCCGGAATGTTTGACTGTTTCATCCGGTGTTGTCACGTTTATGTTCATTTTCATAGAACCGTGGTTTCCACAATCCCAGAAGCGGCCATCCAGCTCAGGCACAGCACAAGGAAGCCACAATCCGTTTTTGTTAGACGGAGAAGCCGAACCGCTAAACCAATCCTCAAATCCGGCATTGGGGAGCTGGGGATATGCGACAGTCGAGAATGTCAGCTCATCGGCCGAGGTGTAGTCGTCGACCACGAGACGGTAGGCATATTCGGCTCCGGCCTGAAGGTCGGTGAGATTTACGGTGAGGTTTGTGCCCTCGAGAGTACCCTCGACAAATGTCCAGTCCTCATAAGAGCGAGCCTGACCTAAGAGTTTCACCTCAAAGCCCATGCGTGTTCCCGGTTTGGTCACTTCGGCGGCAATCGTGGCGGCGGTATATGACACGTCGCTCGGCTTAACCTCCACAAGCTGACCGGGAGCATCAGTAATATTGAAGGCCAAGCTCAGCACCGAAGTCTTGCCCTGCGCGTCTGTCGCCTGAATGTCGAGCTGATACTCGCCTGCGGACAGAGTGTTGGTGAGCTGCTCCTCAAGATTGAGACGGAGATTGGTCACCTCGCCCTCCACAGGCTCGTTACGGTTGTCAAACGCCTTGAAGTTGATGCCCTTTTCGGCAAGATTGGCCAGATGGGTGACATTGATATTGCTGTTGAGCAGATCGTAGTCTTTCTCAAGGCCGGCCTGTGTGAGCAGATTGCCTGAGATAATCACAGCCGAGAGGGGCGACGAACCGATAATATGTATCGAGCGGCGGCCAATGTTGCCCGGCTCGCCGAGCACGGGGCGCGAGGCGTCAAAGCCGTCAATGCCTACAATCTCGGGAGCAAGGGCTATGAGCACATCTTCGACCGTACCCTCGACAGGCTCGGGGTTGACCTCGATGTCGAAATACGCGCCGCCGATCTCTATGTCGCCGCCGGTGGCGTCATACTTGACATTGAAATGATATTCGGTGGCACGCGCGAGGTTGGGAGCCTCAGCCACGTCGGGGTCGGTGTATTCGCCCGAGCGTGTGAACTCCTTGCCTGTGTTATCTGTACCTTTGATGGTCCATGTGAAGCCCTTGGTGCGGCTGTTGATCATGAAATATCCCTTCTCGGCCAACTTGTCACCCTCGAATGTAAGGCTGTGTGACCCGTCGGTGATACCGTCGTTGAGTCCGATGGTGAGGCTCACGTCATGAAGCACATCCTCGAGTCGCTCGCTGAGCGTAAGGCTCACGAGTGTATTGCGCACTGTACACACGATGTCGACCGGTGTGGTCGAGCCGGTGGCGATGTCAAAGGGAGTGGTGCCGTGATAGCGTATGCCGTCCCATGATGCGGGGATGGAGTCGCCCACCCATGCTTCGGCAAGATAGCTGCCCGAGGTGAGATTGAGACCCTCGGCGGGAAATGACGAGAGGCCGTTGTATTTGTACAGCAGATTTCTCTGCGAATCGCTGATCCATATCAGGGCCTTGGTGCAAAGGTCGTTGTGCTGTTCTTCGGTCAGCGAGCGCGACACCACCTTGATGTCGGACATCACCGACGTGCGGAGCGTCATTTTACCCTCGCCTGCGCCATAGCTGATAAGGCTTTCGTCACGACAGCTTGTGGCGGTGAAGCCGAGAAGCATTGCTGCGACGCTATATAATATCTTATTTTTCATTTTTTCAGGTTTTTGATACTCCGTTTTTAGTTCTGGAATTTAAGGTCCTGGATTGTGACATTCCCCATATTATCCCTTACAGTAAGACGGAATGTATGGATTCGGCCCGGCTCGTCATCAAGAGCAAGCAGAGGGATGAATGGCGAAAGATCAAACGGTATCTCGTACTGTCCAATTACCTCACTACCTATCTTGAATCCAAATCCTGTAAGGGCTGCTGTCAAATCCATATTCTCACTATCGGGATCAGAAGGATCTATCTTGCTATTTTCAGGATATGCAAGATCAAATTTTGACGTAAGTCCGACACTGTTAAGAAATTCGGTAGTCAGATAGGGAGATATTATCTCTACTTCAATATTTGCAAGTGGTTCTTTCGACTTGATTGTAAGTATATACTCTCCGTCTACCGCAGGCGTGACTGCATCCTTATCAAATGTTGCACCGATTTCGATATTCTCATCCGACGGGTTTTCGGGCTGGTCGGGGCCGGGCTGGTCAGGACCGGGGCCGGGCTCTTCGGGCCACTCCTCGGTGTCGGGATGCTTGTCGGGGTCGGTCGAGGGTGTCTCGCCGGGACGCACTGTCGAGTTGACATTGCTCTCGATAACCTCAAAGTCGATTTTGATGCCGCTGTCAGCCCCGGTGATGTCACCAAACTCGTCGGGGAGTATCGGGTTGCCGGTATTGAGCGAGAACGAGAAGATGTAATAGTTGCCGCGCTTGGCATCGGTGACATTCTTTGTGGCCGAGACGGTCTGCCCCTTCACAGTGCCGGTGAATGTGGCAATGATTGTGGGATTGTCCTCGGCAGGATAGAAGTAGCCGTAGCGGGTCTCGTTGGCCGCCCAGGTGAGCGAAGTGCCGGCCACACCGGCCACCACGTCGACATGCGAGTCGTCGCTCATGGCCTTGGTGAGCTCTTCGGAGAAACGTATCTCCACCTTGACCGAAGCAAAGTCGCAGGTCAAGGTGCCGATATAGGTCACATTGTTGTTGACCACAGTGAAGTCGGCCGAACCCTCATAGTAAGGTTCGCTCCACGCAGCGTCGGCGGGCTCGTGACTGCGCACTCTCACGGTGTAGTCGCCTACGGGGAGGGTGAATATCTGGGGCATTGTCGAGTAGGTCCACGAGCACGGTTTGCCCTCATAAGTTGCTATCACGTCCGAGCCTTTCTCGGTCACGGTGACGAGATAGTCGGAGGTGTCGACGATAGCGCGGCCTATGGCTGTGACTTCATCGTTGACTGTCACATCCATCTTTGAGCGTGACACTCCGCCGGTGTTGGCGGGATATGTTCCCTGCTCCGCGGGGGTCCAGTCGTCACACGCGCTAAACGCCACGACTGACATCAATGCCACTAAGAGCGAATATATTCTGGTTTTCATTGTTTCTTATAGATTTAATAGTTAAGCACGATGTCGTCGATGTAAAGCTCAGAGCCGACATATTCACCACCGGAAGTGTTATTAGAACCAGGTGTATGCCAAAATTTAACATCTTTGGCCAAAGCTGCAGAATTGGAAGAAGAGACAAATCTCACACTGATCTTAGATGCATTTTTTGCCGTTGAATCATAAGTGAGAGGCATTTCTACCAATTTATACGAACCTGTTTCATAAAGATTAGTTTCAGCCTTTGCAATTGGATTATCATTAATATCATACACTATAACTTCCGCGTAGCCATAATCACCGTTTCCAGATGTTACAACATCATAATGATAATAAAAAGAAACCAATGAAGGTCGCGAGGTAAACTGATAGCCATAATTCGGAATATAATTTATACACGAGCCAAGAAATAACTCTCCAGGTGTAATAGTATTACATGTATTAAATCCAGCATTCTCTTTTAGTGACCAGGCCCAACCAGCTGCCGCTGAATTACCGCTACCCCAGCCAACAGTTCTAATCAGAGCGGCATTGTTTCCTCTGTTTTGACGGTCGGAAAACAAATTAGCAACACCTTGTGTATGGCCATCACCAGATTTCGTGGTACCAACACCTCCGCCATGTGCTGAAGATTTCGTACTACGTCCATTTGCCGGAATTGTACCGGATGTCGCCTTATAAGCACAACCACCTGTTATCCCTCCACTACCGCTGCCTGAGCCAAATGTAGAGATGGTAAGGTCGTTGACAGTCGACCAAACCGAACCGTCAGCTATTTTCCACAAATATTGATAGTCACCTTTCTTTTCAGATGTCCATTCGTCAAAACCTGCATCCGGCAACTGAGCGGCTTCCTCGGTGGTGAGGCTGGCGGTGGTACTCTTTTCATTGCCAAGACGGGCGCGGAATGTGTAAGTTGTCGATGCGCTCAGACCTGTAATATGATATACCGAAGTACCCACACCTGCTACTCGTGACGAACTGCTTGAATAAGTGTCTGATTCAAGTGTGGTATTGACTTCACTATAAGTAACGCCACCATCGGTCGAAACCTCAAACTTCACATCGGACTTTTGAGCAAGAAGCTCATCGTTCATAAAGTCGAGGGTCGCGTAAACGTGAGTTGCAAATGCATTTGTAGCAGCCTCCACAACACGAAGATCGGGCACCTTGAGTGTATATTTCTCACCCGCTACATTATCGGTCTCGGGACGTACCAAGACAGGATTTTCAGCCGTGATAGCCTTACCTTCCACTTCAAGAGTGTAGACACCGCTCTGAGCATTGAGGGAGGCAGACTTAACTGTAAGAAGGTCGCGTGTGCCACGGTCATTGTCGGCATAGAGTCGCACATCAGCTATGTTTCCACCATTATAATGCAGAAGCACGGTAGCCTTGCCATTGTCGGTAATAATCGAGCCGTCAAGTATCTCGAGAACGAGACGCTCGACGCTGACGCTGAAGAGGTCGAGTGTCTTCTCCTTGCCCTGGAGGTCGGTGACGGTGAGCGCGAACGACGAGGTGTTGTCGGCACCGTCGACATAGAGCAGCTTGGACACGAGGCCGCTGAAATCAACGACGGCAAACACCGACTTGTTGCCTGTCAGACCGAGGGTCTTTACGCCATAGCTTTCGAGCAGCGACTGTGCGGCTCCGGGATTGGCGAGGTCGATGCTCTCGGGCCAGCCCTTGGAACGGAGATAAGACGAGCCGACATTGAGCACGGCGGTGTCGATCTTGCCGCGGGCCACGATGGTGGTCTTGAGCAAGCCGTCATACGCGCTGCCCGAGACGTTGGCTATTACACTGCCTGCCTCGAAGCCTTCGGTGAGAATCTCGGGAGCGGCTGCAAGCATGGGCAGATTGGCGTCGGTGATGTCAATCTCCACATCCTTGACTTCGGCGATAGTGTCGTCAAAAGTGAGTCGGAGTGTCTCGGCCGATCCGGCTTCGACATCTATATTTATATTATAGCAGTGGCGCGCCTCGGCGGTGAAGGGGTCGACCTGTGCGGTGGCCTGCTTGCCGTTGGGCTTGGTGAAAGCGATGCTCACCATGACGCTGCCGGGCTTGACATAGAGACGGCGTGTCTCATCGGAAGCCCACACATAGTCGGTGCCTGAGGCGGTGGTGACTGTAACGGTGTAGTCAGTCATATAATCTGTGAAACCCTTGGAGAGTGTCACATTGACCATGGCATTGGCCAGACGCACGGGCAGATTGACAGGTGTGGACGACTCGTTTTTCACAGTGAGCTGCTGCGAGCCGTAATACCAGGGGCTGTCCCAGCCTTCCGAGTCGGCCGAGCCATAAGCGGCCTCGAGTGTGTACTGGCCGGTGTTGACACGCTGCTGCGAGCCAAACTCCGCCACAGTGTAAATCTTAGGGGGGATGGCTCCCGAGGCATGGGTAAGCGTGAGGGTCAGATCGTCAGGGGTGATTTCCAATGAAGTCGCGCGTGAGCGGTCTCCGCGAGGTCCCGTGAGGGGACTTGGGTCAAAGTCGAGGGCGAGCGCGATGTATCCTGCATCGCTCCCCGAGGCGAGTTGGGTCTCCTCGCTACATCCCGTTGTCACAGACCACAGGAGTGTGGCGCAGGCTACGCCCGCCAAAATGTTCTTTTTCATAAATATTTTATGTTGCGCTAACGTGAAGTTAGGATTGGTTTTACTGTATAGCTGGTTTGCTCTAAACTATGACAAAATTAGTAAAAATTTCCACAATCAACAATCTTTTTAACATTCCGCTGACAAATTATTGGACATTCTGACCAATAAAAGTGGGATACAAAAGTTTCAAAAGGACAGAAGAAACATAAGTTTTTTCAATATTCATGACATGGGTACAGTAGAGATTACTTAAACAACAACGGTAGTGTTTCACTGAGTGTGTCTGAGGCGAGTTCCCTCAAGCCTGTAGACCTCAGATGACGATGCAAATTTAATTGTTTTTTCTCATTGTTTCGTTATTCGATGAAAAAAAATAGTAATTTTGAA
>RIBL01000024.1 GCA_003762875.1 Muribaculaceae bacterium Isolate-110 (HZI)
AACGCCTACCCAATAGCCGCATGTAGCCCCAAGCCACGTGCTAATCTTTCGTTGTGTCTAAAAACATATTATAAACACGAAGTGTTGGAAATCAGCACTTCACAATAAAAATATTTTCGAATGAAAAGCCTCGATATAAATTTTCATACCGTCCGTCAGCAGACAAGAAATGTCGGATTTGCCGTCTTGATTGTCGGGATGCAGATAGGTATGTTTCTCAATTTGTTTGTTGCCAATATCGGATGGAACAATATATTGCCTCCATTGGCATTATTGGCTATAGTTAATGTCAATAATATAAGTAAACTGCGTTTCCCATTGCTATCACGTAGCCTTGTTGCGGTAATCTTTTTTCAGATATTAGTCCTGCTATATATTTTTTATCAAGGATATGATGGCCCGGATGTTACATTATTTACTTTGTTTGTAACTGCGACACTGCTATGTTTCGCTTCACTCAATGTCCGGCAGTTGGATTATGCCGGAATCATCAAGGCCGGTTGGTGGCTGTCGTTTGTATGTTGTTTGTTGGGATTATATGTAACCACGCTTGGTCGAGCATATGTCAAACTCGCTACTGCCGGAAATGACTTAATGGTCGATGGATTGACATTAGGTGGCGGTGGGGTCATCTGTATTTTGTTCTCACTGTTCTATAAGCCAAAGACCAGGATAGTGAAGACATTGGTTATGCTTGGTATATTTATCGGTATTGCAACAATCGTATTTTCCGGTAAAAGGTCTCCGCTGTTGGTTGGAGCTGCAATGTGTTTGTTGTACTGTTATAAAATTAAAGGTTTGAATTTTGTGCAGACTGTGAAGATTGGTATTTTGTTATTGATAGGTGGTGGTATCTTGATATCGATCTTCAATACTGAGTTTAATATTGTTGAACAATTAAGCAATAGTATAGAGAGAACTGTAACAGGTATTGATGATATGCTTACAGGCTCAAGCAAATCCGGACAGTCTGCCAGAATGAGATATTTTGCCAAGCAATGGGCCTATGATTATATTGATATAAGATTCACGGCTATAAATTTTATACTCGGAGCTGGTGTTATGACACGATGGCTTGATGTGCCTATATTGCAGTCATTTCTTGATATGGGTATAATTGGCTTTATGTTTTTTGTTGTGTTCGTTATCGCATATCCGATACGCATATTGTTGTCACGGCTTTCAAACAATCCTCAGATACTGTTTGCATGTCTATATTGTCTGCCTAATATTGTAACAACGTTTAATTCCGGTACGCCGTATGGTATGGCCCGATGGATTCCCATTGGTTTTCTACTTGTTGTATTAGTGGCTTTTAGAAAAACGCAACGAGCCAATATTATGCAGAAAAATTGTCAAACGGACTTTACATCAGATTATTCAACTATAAACAGAGTCAATGTCTAAACTTTGTGTAATATATAATATGGCGGCTAAGTATCGGGCTCCGATATTCCGACTTATGGATAAGGAGTTTGATATAGACTGGCATTACGGCCATCAGATTGGTGACATCAAGGAGATGGATGCTTCCGAGTTAAAACGTGTTGCTCGTACAGGCCGTAAAAAGCTTGGGCCGTTCATCTGGCAGACAGGAATGCTTCACTTGTTGTGGAAGTCTGACTATGATACGTATATAATGACCGGCGAGCCTTTTACACTCTCTTCATGGGCCTTTTGCATATTAAAGCGCATCTTCCGCCCTAATAAAAAAGTATATTATTGGAGTCATGGATGGTATGGCCGTGAAGGTCGGTTTAAGAAATGGCTTAAACGCGGTTTTTTCGGACTTGCTGACGGTACTTTCCTATATGGTAACTATGCTCGTCAACAGGCTATAGCGCAGGGTAATAACCCAGACAAACTTTGGGTCATACATAACTCTCTTGACTATGACAGTCATCTTGATTTAAGGCGTGGAATGAAACCGTCGGACATCTATAAGGAGCATTTTCATAACGATGCTCCGACGCTGATATTCATAGGTCGTCTCACACCTGTAAAACGTCTTGACATGGTGATTAAAGCAATGGGGCTGCTAAAAGCCAAAGGCATGGAATATAATCTCGTAATAGTTGGAGACGGCAGCGAAGCGGAGAGTTTGAAATCATTGGCTGAGGCCGAAGGAATCAAAGCATGGTTTTATGGCAGTTGTTATGATGATGCAGAGACAGCGTCATTGATCTATAATGCCGACCTGTGTGTCTCTCCCGGAAATGTAGGGTTGACTGCAATCCATACAATGACTTTTGGCACACCGGTGTTGACACACGATAACTTTAAGAATCAGATGCCGGAGTTTGAAGCGATACGGGATGGCGAGACCGGTGCGTTTTTCAAGGAAAATTCATCCGAAAGCCTTGCTGATGCTATTATGCAGTGGTTTTCTTCAAAGTCATGCGCGCGAGATAAAGTGAGAGAGGCTTGTTATCACGAAATTGATAATTACTGGACTCCGGAATTTCAGATTAAAGTGTTGAAATATCAGTTAAATTAAACTTTGATGTCAGTATTAAAAGAATCACTATGTGACCATGTGAGAAACTATAGAAATATATCGTTTCTTAGTCATTGCTGGCGTTATTTTATAAATCCGTCTTATCGGATTATATGGCTGTTTCGGTTGACAGGTGGCTGTCGAAATTCTTTGATAAGACGATTGTTGAATACCTATTATATGAGACAATGTAATAAGTTTCAGATTGTGCTTGGAGCAGAGGCTAAAATTGGAGCAGGATTGATCTTTGGTCATAATGGACCGATCGTTATCAATGCCAATTCCGTAATAGGAGAAAATTGCATAATACATCCGTGTGTATTGATTGGAGGGGATAGAGGTTCGGGAAATCCTATAATTGGTGATAATGTTTTTATTGGACATGGCAGCAAAATTACAGGCGGTTGTCACATAGGAAATGATGTATTTATAGCTCCTGCTGCAGTCATAACCAAGGATGTGCCTGATGACAGTATTGTTGGAGCCGGATTGAATAATATAATTCGAAATAGCGGTGGCCGACAGGCTAATATGAAGTATCGTAAATACTGATTCAATAAAGAATATTTTAATTGGCGTTTTTCAGCGAAAATCTAAGAACTGATGCATAATATACATTTCTATACTCTACTTTATATAGATCCAAACGAAACTCGGCAGCTAAGGGGTAAAAATCGCAGCGGTGATGAGAGAATTAAAATCTTTCTGCGTAATGCAGCTATGCTTAATAAGTCATTGATTGAGTTTGGCCGTATTGCTAATCCGTTGACTATTCTGACAAACGAGCATGATTTGATTGCAAGACTGTCGGATGAAATAGGATATCAAGATTACGATATTTTGGAAATTCCGTTTAGCCTTAATGTGCCCAAGGGAATAAAATTTTATTCGGCACACTATAAAATAGATGCCTACAAATATTTATCGACATTGGATTCCGAAAGATATTCAGTGCTTGTTGATAATGATATTGTATTGTTGAATGATTTCCCTCAGGAGTTTTTCAATATTGCTGAAGCAGGGATTCCAATTTGTTATCGTCTACAAGGATATGATATTGACAGAATAATGAAAGATACTCGTAAAATATCACCTGATACATCCGTTGTCGAATGGTGTGGAGGGGAGTTTATGAGCGGAAAGACCAAATTTTGGAAGGAATTATATGAGCGTTGTGTAAATATTGCTCCATCATATTTTAGCAGTTTGGATAAAGATCTTTTTCATGTTGGGGATGAAATGTTGACAAGTCTTGCCATTGCCGAGATGACGGATAATGGAATGCGTTTACTTGATGCGGGAACTATGAATATAATCCGTCGTTTTTGGGGAGCAAACGAAGACGTCTCGATAAAAAAATTAAAGGCCTCATTGATTCATCTGCCTGCTGATAAAGTATGGATTGCATCAAAGCCGTTAAATTCACAGTTTACCCCCCCCGAGTTTATAAAATCGTATAGTAGATATATGCGAATCTTTAAATTTATAAGCAGATTAAAATCTTTATTGCACTAATAATCAGTTGCCGTAAAATTAAAGTATCATGCCCAAGTTACTCCAGATAAATGTGACGGCCAATCAAGGGTCTACCGGGAAGATAGCCGAGCAGGTTGGCCGGCTTGCTATCAGCCAAGGGTGGGATTCTTGGATTGCGTATGGTCGGGGATTGCCTCAGAGCCAGTCTCAACTGATAAGGATTGGCAATGACCTTGACATGCGCATACATGGGGTGCAGTCAAGGCTGCTGGACAATCATGGCCTCGCATCAAAAGCGGTGACGAGGCATTTTATAGAGGAGGCAAGACGCATCAATCCCGATGTCATACATCTGCACAACATTCATGGTTATTATCTGAATTATCCGTTGCTCTTTGACTATCTTAAAGAGTGGGGAGGACCTGTGGTGTGGACTCTTCATGACTGTTGGCCCTTTACAGGCCATTGCGCTTACTTCATGATGAGTGGATGTGAGAAGTGGACTGAGGGGTGTCACGACTGTGAGAATCTGCGGGCCTATCCGGCCTCTTTGCTAAAGGATGGCTCGAGGAGAAACTATGAATTGAAAAAAAATATATTCACATCGTTGGGCGACAGGCTCACACTTGTGCCTGTGTCACATTATGTGGGTGATTACATAGGTCGCTCATTTTTTGGCAATACGCGATGTGAAGTGATACACAATGGCATTGATATTGACGTTTTCAAGCCTTGTGCGCCAAAGGAGAAGCTTGTTCTTGGTGTTGCGAATGTATGGGAGCAGCGTAAGGGGTTATTTGACTTTTATAAATTGCGCGAGCTTTTGCCAAGGGAATATAAAATATTACTTGTCGGATTGACCAAAAAGCAGATTGCCGGATTGCCTGATGGTATTGACGGACTGTCGAGAACTGAAAACCAGACGGAGCTTGCAAAACTGTATTCCAAGTCGGTCGCATTGGTTAATCCTACATATGAGGACAACTATCCGACGGTCAATCTTGAGGCCATAGCGTGTGGCACTCCTGTGATAACTTATCGTACAGGTGGCTCTTCCGAATCGATAACTCCCGACACTGGAGTTGTTATTGATCAAGGAGATGTCAGAGGTGTTGCCGATGCCGTATTGCAGTTTGAACGGTCAGGCTTGCCATCGGTCGATAATTGTCGCGCTTATGCCGTGGCGCATTTCGACCAGCGAGATTGCTTTAAGGCCTATCTCGAAATGTATGATAGGTTGCGAAGCCGATTATGTTAGAGTGAGTTTTTATTTCCGACTTCCAATAATTCAGCTATAGACGTTATACAAAATATTGTGTGTGGTATAGTGTGATATAGCTTTTTCTACAAATCTGACACTGTTATTTCTCACGACTAAAACATCAATTTATGAAAATATCTATCGTCACTGCTACTTACAATAGCGGTGTGTCTCTAAGGGATACTCTGGAGAGTGTCTTGTCTCAGACATATGATGATTATGAGCATATTATTGTTGACGGCGGTTCGACTGACAATACTTTGGACATACTCCGTGAGTATGAGCCTCGATATAAAGGGCGGTTGAAGTGGCATTCCGAGCCCGACCGCGGCATATATGACGCGATGAACAAGGGCATCATCCGCGCTACCGGCGAGCTCGTGGGGCTGCTCAATTCTGACGATTTCTACACCTCTGATGATGTATTGGCTTCTATCGCAGAAAGTTATAAATCGGGGGGGGGGGATGCCGTGTATGGCGACGTGTGTTATGTCCATCCCAACGACCTCAAAAAGATGGTGCGACGTTACAGCTCCGCATCGTTCAGCCGCTGGAAGATGCGCCTCGGCTTTATGCCAGCCCATCCGTCATTCTACTGTCGCAGAAGTGTGTATATGCGTCTCGGCATGTTTGACCTGCGCTTTAAGATTGCTGCCGATTTCGAGCAGTTGCTGAGGCTGATATTTGTCAATCATATCAAGACCAAGTATATCCCCAAGACTTTCGTGACGATGCGCACAGGCGGAGCCTCGACCTCGGGTCTGAGCAGCCACAGGCAGATATATCACGACCATATGATGGCCTATAAGGTCAATGGTGTGTATTCCAACTGCATGCTTGAGTCGATGCGCTACATGTGTAAGATCTGTGAGCGTATCAGAGACAAAATCGCGCTCTGACCGAAATCATAAGGAGGGAGATACATAAGGACAAAAGTCTCACAAGAAACAAAAGTTTTTTAAGTTGTCAGGGCAACCGTTTATTTACCCCTATAACTTAAAAAAACTTTTGTTTCTTGTGAGACTTTTGTCCTTATGTATCTCCACTCAGGGGGTTAAATCTTCCCGAGGGCACGGGCTTCGCGGTCGCAGTCTTGCTGCAGGAGGGGACGGAGCAGGGCTGCGCGTTCGGGCGAAATCATGTTGAGGTCGATATAACGGTCTTCCGCGTCAGTGTATTGGCGGGTGTCGCCTACAGGCTCGGAGGTCTTGAATGATGGTGAAACCGTGGCCGGGGTCGAGCCGTTGGAGCCGCTGTTGTCGGGCCCGGGGATAGGGCGGTCAATGGTGAGCGGTTCTTCCCCGCGGGCATAGGCCTCGGGGTTGAAGCGATAGAGCGGCCAGTAGCCGGCTTGGACGGCGCGTCGTTCCTCGATAATGGAGTGGCCGAGCCCCGGACGTATGCCGTGGTTGATGCACGGACAGTAGGCTATGACTATGGCCGGGCCGGGATAGCGTTCGGCCTCGACGAGCGCGTCGATGGTCTGCTGATAGTTGGCTCCGAGAGCTACCGAAGCCACATAGACGTTGCCATAGGTCATCATCATGCGGCCGAGATTCTTTTTGGAAGTCGACTTGCCGTCGGCCGAATATTTGGCGATGCATGAGCGCGGTGTGGCTTTGGATGTCTGGCCGCCGGTGTTGGAGTAGCACTCGGTGTCCATGACGAGAATCTTGATCGGTTCGCCCGAAGCAAGCACATGGTCCAGTCCGCCGAAGTCGATGTCGTAGGCCCAGCCGTCGCCGCCTATGGCCCATACCGATTTTGCAGCGAGCATGTCGGCACACTCGAGCAACTCGGCATATTGCGGGGCGGCGTCGCGCACCGGACTGAGCATCGCCACGAGCTGAGAGGCTGTCGAGGCTGAGAACTCGGGGTCGTCCTTGGCGTCATACCATGCCTGAAGCGGGGCCCTGAGATAGGGCATGGTCTTGTCGGAGTCAATCATGTCGCGCACCATCATCTCGACGCGTGCGCGCCGTTGCTTCATGGATACAAGCATGCCGAAACCATACTCGGCGTTGTCCTCGAAGAGCGAATTGCCCCATGCCGGTCCGCGGCCCGTGCGGTCGGTGCAGTAGGCGTTGGATGGATAGTTGGCACCCCATATGGAGCTGCATCCGGTGGCGTTGGCTATGAGCAACCGTGGCCCGAAGAGCTGGGTGAGCAGCTTGACGTAAGGTGTCTCGCCACATCCGGCACATGCGCCCGAGAACTCCAGACACGGTGTGCGCAATTGCGAGCCGTTGACTGTGGCCGCCGGCAGCAGCGTGTCCTTGGGTGTGACATTGGCGCGGAGCCATTCGAGATGCTGACGCTCCGAGTCGGCCACCAAGCTGACGGGTGTCATGGTCAGGGCGTGACCCGGACATATGAGCGAACATGACGAGCAGCCGAGGCAGTCGTCGGTATAATTCTGTATCCTGAACTTGCAGCCCGACAGTGCGGGTGAGCCGTGAGCATCCTTGCATGTGAGTCCGTCGGGTGCGGCTTCGGCTTCGGACTTGTCAAGCAGGAAGGGGCGTATGGCTGCGTGAGGACACACAAGACTGCACTCGGTGCACTCAACACATTTGTCGGCATTCCATACGGGCACCCGCGTGGCTATGCGCCGGTGTTCATAGGTGGTAGTGCCCATCGGCATGGTGCCGTCGGGCGAGAAAGCCGAGACGGGAATGCTGTCGCCGTGTCCGTGGATGCATGGTGTGTGGATGTTGAGTATGAAATCCTTAAGCCGAGGGTCGGAGATGTGTGGGGTGGGGGATGGCCGCGAGTCGTCGGTCGTGGTCCATCCATCGATGGCTGTGTAATCGATCTCCTTGAGTGCGTCGACTGCCATCTCTATGGCTTGCAGGTTGCGCTCCACCACTTCGCCCCCCTCGTGTATGTAGGCCGTCTTGATTTTTTCCTGAAGTTGAGGATAGGTGATGTTAAACGGGATTATTTCACTCAGATATAGCAGCACGGTCTCCATCGGCATGTTGATTCTCGGCAGCATGCCCACCTTTGCGGCTATGGCGTCGGCATCGATGTTGTAGAACCTCACATGTCTCTCAGCCATCTGCCGGCGCATGGCGAGAGGCAGACGTGATGTCATCTGTTCGGAAGTCCATGGCGAGTTGAGCACAAATACTCCACCGTCGCGTATATTGTCGAGCATGGAGAAACGGTGTACGTATGACGCCTTGTGACACCCCACATAGTCGGCGTCCTTGATGCTGTAGGCCGAGGTGACCGGTGAGTGACCGATGCGTAGCTGGGATATGGTGTAGCCGCCCGACTTCTTGGCCGAGTAGCTGAAATAGGCCTGGGCATACACGCCCGGAGTATTGCCGAGTATGGAGGCTACCTGCTTGGTGCCCCCAACGGTGCCGTCGTTGCCTATGCCGTAGAGTATTGCCTGATAAGTGCCGGCGGTTGCCGATGTGTCGATGTTTTCGGACACGTCGAGCGATAGATGGGTCACATCGTCATTGATGCCTACGGTGAATGTCTCTTTGGGCGTCGGCCGGGCCATTTCGTCAAATATGGCTTTTACCATCGAGGGGTCAACCTCTTTGCTCGACAGGCCGTAGCGTCCGCCGATGACTTTTGGCTGCACTCCCTGCGGGACATATCCGTAGAGGGCCGACTTCACGTCCTCGCATAAAGGCTCGTGCTGCGCGCCCGGCTCTTTGGTACGGTCCATGACGGCGACTATCCTGACTGTCGTAGGTAGTGCTGCACGCAGGGCTTCGGTGGGGAAAGGCCTGTAGAGCCTCACTTTTATAATGCCTGTCTTGTAGCCCCGCTTATTGTTTAGATAATCGACGGTTTCGCTTACCACATCGGCTCCCGACCCCATGATTACAACCACTCTGTCGGCGTCGGGCGCACCGTGATAGTCCACGAGATGATAATGACGTCCTGTGGCATTGCCTACACGGTCCATCGCAGCCTGGACGATGGCTGGAAAAGCGTCATAAAGCCCGTTAGCCGCCTCGCGGTTCTGAAAATACACGTCGGGATTCTGGGCCGAGCCGCGCAGGTCGGGATGCTCCGGGTTCATGCCCCGGCGGCGGAAACTCTTGACTTTATCCCAGTTGACCAGCGGGCGCATGGTGTCATAGTCAATCACCGAGACTGTATTCATCTCGGATGATGTGCGCCATCCGTCAAAAAAGTGCAGCACCGGGAGCGAACCGTCGATGGCGGCGAGGTGTGCCACGAGCGCGAGGTCCATGGTCTCCTGCACCGAGGCTGAGGCAAGCATGGCAAATCCGGTGGCACGGCATGCCATCACATCCTGATGGTCTCCGAAAATCGACAGCGCGTGGGTGGCAAGCGAGCGACACCCCACATGAAACACTGCGGGCAGCAGTTCTCCGGCTATCTTATACATGTTGGGCACCATCAGCATCAGTCCTTGCGAGGCGGTAAAGGTCGTGGCCAGAGCACCGGCCGCCAGTGCTCCGTGGACTGCACCGGCCGCTCCGAGCTCACTTTCCATCTCCCTTACTTCCAGTGCCTGCCCCATGAGGTTGCGACGTCCGGCCATACCCCACTTCTGGGCTGTCTCGCCCATCGAGGCGACCGGAGTGATGGGATAAATGGTAGCCACGTCGCTTAGGGCGTAGGCCACGTGTGCCGCTGCGGTGCATCCGTCAAGTATCTCTTTTTTCATAATGTCGAATGTGTAATTTTGTTGAAGATAAAATGTGGAATGTCGAAATGGACACGGCTGCTATCCAACGGCCAATCCATTCAACATTCCACAATCTATGAATCTATGTCGGTAATCAGAATCCGCCGCCCACACACAGGTCGGTTATCCACAACCACAACGGGCAGAATCCGATAAACAATATTACTGAAAGTGTCAGTGAAGACGTGCCGGTAGCAACATAGGTGTCGTACTCGTCGGCGATGATAATACCCGAGAATGCCGGAGGAAGCGCACCTGCTACAACGAGCATCTTGAGGTTGGTCGGATCCATGTGGAATACGAGACCGAGTATAAGAAGGACGGCCGGCATCATGACCATCTTGAGTATAGAACCGAGCACTGCCTGCCAGTTGATCTGAACCTTGATTGACGACAGTGTTATACCCGCCGAGAATACGGCCATTGAGGCATTGGCACCTTTTATAAGGTCAAATGACGGACTTGCCCAGGCCGGCCAGGGTATGCCGACGAGCACCCATGCCACAGCGAGAATAGGAGCCCAGGCTACCGGCTGTTCGAGAGCGTGGAGCACAGGTATCCACGCGCTCTGCTTCTTGGTCGAGCCGGGCTGCTGCTTTTCGAGCGATGCGTTCATGAGCGACAGACCTACAGGGATGCCGACGGCATTGACCACGATGCTGACAATCGCAACCACGAGAGCCACCGAAGGTGTGGTGCCGAAGATAGGTTCCAGAACGGCAAATCCGAGGAAGCCGATGGTAGGCGAGCCGCTGATAAGGGCCGAAATGGCTGCATCGGCACCCGTGTTTTTCTTAAACATTTTGAATACATAGTACACGACCATAAAGCAGGCCATGATACCGAACAGTGAGATGAGCGACAGTTTGATGTCGCGTGCCAGCATTTCGCGTGTCGACTGCACGATGGAGACGAACAGTGCGGCAGGAAGTGCATAGTCAAGTACTACCTTGTTGAATTTTTTCGAGTCATCGCCCGTAAAAATTCCCTTCTTTCCCGAGATGTAGCCTGCAAGCATGACTACGATGATAGGAACGATTGCATATAGAATAATGTGTTCCATAATGTAGGGGGTGATAAAAAATGAATAGATGGAGAGAATAGGAGAGAGGGCGAGAGTGACTGACGTCTGCGGTTATTGAGAAGATGGCGTCGGTCAAAGGGAAATCTCGCCCTCTTGTTGTAAGGGCCTATACTGTGATGTCCTGGAGCGGAGCCGGGTTGAGATATCCGATGTGGCCGGATTCCTTGCCCGAATCGGCTGCAAGCTGCACATCTATCAGACTCGGCTTCTTGCTTGCGATACTCTCGTTGAGAGCCTGGGTGAGCTGTTCGGGGGTGGTGACATAATAGGTCTTGGCTCCGAAAGCCTCTCCGAGTTTGTCGTAGCGGGCATGTATGTCAAGAGTTGTCGGTGCCGGGTCGGATGTCTTGTCAAGAGGCTCGCCGATACCGTTATATATACCGCCGTTGTTGAGTATAACCACTGTTACCGGCAGATTGAAGCGACATATTGTCGAGAAGTCCATTCCCGAGAATCCGAAGGCCGAGTCGCCCTCGACAGCTACTACCTGCTTGCCGGTTGCGACGGCAGCTCCGATGGCCGAACCGATGCCCATACCCATGATGGCCCATGTGGCACAGTCTACTCGGTGACGCGGCAGCGACATGTCTACAGCATCGCGGGTGTCGTCAAGTGTGTTTGCGCCCTCGTTGACAAGAATAATGTCGGGATTGCTTTCAAGTATAGGCTTGATGGCTCCGATGGCAGTCCAGTGATCCATTGGCGAGGCATCCTTGTTGGCTTGGAGTCGCGCGCTGAACTTGGTGTTTTTCTCTTTGGTTTCGGCCTGGAGCGAAGTGAGCCATGTAGGATCGGTGCTCATGGTCTTGCCCTCGAGTTTGGCAAGGATTGCATCGAGTGCGAGCCCCATGTCGCCGACCACAGGTGAGGCGATAGGCACGTTCACATCGATTTCCTGCGGCTCTACATCAAGTTGTATGAACTTTATGGTTGGATTCCATTTGCCCTTGCCGAATGATAGCATCCAGTTGAGGCGTGCTCCGATTACCATCACCACATCTGCCTCTTTCATTATAGTCGAGCGGCATGACAGCGCGCTCAGCGGTCCGGCGTCGGGCATAAGACCCTTGGCCATCGACATTGGCAGATAGGGAATATTATACTTCTCGACAAGAGTCTTGATTTTGTCATCTACCTGAGCATATGCCGCACCCTTGCCGAGCAGAATGGCCGGACGCTTGGCTGAAGACAGTATCTCGACGGCACGGTCGACCGACTGTTGGTTGGGGGCTACGGGCGAATAGACGTCGACAGGTTGATAAAGCAGCTTCTCGGCATCCTCGCGGTTCATTACCTGGCCGAGAGCCGGGGTGGTCATGTCAATATATACGCCACCAGGGCGGCCCGATACTGCCGCTCTGTATGCACGGGCTACGGCTGAGGGGATATCCTCGGCCTTGCTGCAGCGAAATACGGCTTTGACCACCGGCTTGGCTGTATTGAACTGGTCAAGCTGTTCGTAGGTGCCCATATTCATGTCGACCATCGTAGGATCTGACGCGCCTGAAATCTGAATCATAGGGTAACAGTTGACCGTGGCGTTGGCCGTAGCTGTAAGTCCGTTCATGAATCCGAGCGAAGACACTGTCATGAGCACACCGGGTTTCTTTGTGAGAAATCCTTCGGTAGCTGCGGCCATGCCGGCCTGTTGTTCGTGACGAAATCCGACAAAACGTATGCCTTGGCCCTGTATGAGATAGGCGGCCTCAGTGATAGGAATACCCACGAGTCCATACACATTTTCTATGCCTACATTTTTGAGTGCGCGTGCCAGCACATACATACCGGTCACTTGATCAGGATAGTGGGGAGCCTGAGCTGCAGGAGTCGGAGTGTTATTTGGTGTTGCCATTGTAATCTGATTTTGGATGAATATGATATTTAATGATAATAAAGAGAGGACAACCGTCAATCCCGGTCTCGGACAGCGAGACAATTGACTGATTGTCCCCTCTATAAAGTCAGGTGGTTTTGAAGCCTAAACTTTGTTACGTTGATATAAGCGGTTTGACCTATTTGGCTACAGGGGCGGTAGTGCCGTTCTTGGCAAATTCGGCTATTTGCTCGTCAGTATATCCGTAAGCCTTGAGCACTTCGGTAGTGTTGCCACCAAGCTCAGGGCACGGACCGTAGACCGGCTGGTAGTTGCTCATTGTGAAAGGCACTCCGACAGTGACAAATTCGCCGATTTTGCCACCCTGGTCGATTTTTACCAGCGTGTTGCCGTCATAGAGCGACTCGTCCGACATCAGCTCCTTGGTAGAGAGCACCGGACCGACAGGCACACCATACTTGCCGAGAAGTTCGGTGACCTCAAATTTGGTCTTGTCAGCCGTCCATGCGCCTATACGCTGATATATCTCATCCTTGTGCTTGTCGCGGGCATCGGCCGTGTTGAAATCAGGATTGGTGAGCCAGTCCTCAAACCCGAATGCCTGACATGCCAGCTCAAAGTCCTTGGCTCCGCGCTGAAGGATGATGTAGACATAATTGTTTGCATCAATGGCCGAGTCCAGATCGCCGGCCGGCTTGCACTTGTAGGTCCAACCGAGCACACCGCCGCCCTCGATGTTGCCCGAACGAGGCACACAATCACCGAATTTGCCGTTGGGATACTGCGGGAACTGGGTGAGATATCCGATTTTATCGAGAGTAAGCTGATCACGTGTCTTGATACGACACAAGTTAAGGCAAGCGTTGTGCATGGACTGATATACATAACAACCCTCGCCGGTCTTTTCACGCTGCACAAGTGCGGCGAGTATACCTATGGTAAGATGCATGCCGGTGTTGGAGTCGCCGAGCGCGGCACCGCTCTGGGTCGGCACATTGTATTCACCGTCATACCAGCCTGTGGTCGATGCTGCCGCCGCAGTCACCTGGGCAATAGGCTCATAGGCTTTGAGGTCTTTGTATTTGGATGACTGCGGGAAACCCTTGATGGTGCCGTATATGCACTTAGGATTAAGCTTATGTACAGTCTCCCAGTCAAAGCCGAGTTTATCCATGGCTCCGGGGTGCAGGTTTTCGATAAAAATATCGGCTGACTGGATAAGTTTGGTCAGAATAGCCTTGCCATCAGGAGTTTTTGCATCAAGTGCAAGAGACTTTTTGTCGGAATTGAGCTGTAGGAAGTAATAGCTCGGGCAATCAGGGGCAAATTGCAGCTCCTTACGTGTGGCATCACCCACGCCCGGGCGTTCAATCTTTATCACATCGGCACCGAGCCATGCGAGTAATTGTGTACAAGAAGGTCCAGACTGGACTTCGGTGAAATCGATCACCTTGATTCCTTGGAGAGGTGCATTGTTCATAATAGTAACAAGTTTTTTTAAGTTTCCTGCATGCGGGAGAGCAGGAGTGATATGTTTTTGAATTGATGATACAATCTTATCGTCTGTCGAAACGGGCAGTCTAGTCCGATTTCTAATGATAGAACAATATGCATGCGAAAAAGTTGACAAATAGGTATTAATGAACTGATATAGTATGTGTAACTGATAAAACTCGAATGAAATATTAAGTTAACGACTGTTAAATGAGGCTCGTGCATTTGGAGAATTCAAAAAAACTGTCTACCTTTGCAACGCAAAAAGGGAAAGCACCACAGCAAAGCCCTAAATGACGCGAAAATAGCTCAGTTGGTAGAGCACAACCTTGCCAAGGTTGGGGTCGCGGGTTCGAGTCCCGTTTTTCGCTCAAAGAGGACATTCATATCAGAAGCCGACGCATTTTGCCAAGGCTGACAATCGCGAAAATAGCTCAGTTGGTAGAGCACAACCTTGCCAAGGTTGGGGTCGCGGGTTCGAGTCCCGTTTTTCGCTCAAAACCACTCGCATTCTCCTAATAGGAAATGCATCATCCAAATGTCCGGGTGGTGGAATTGGTAGACACGCTACTTTGAGGGGGTAGTGGCCGAAAGGCTGTGTGAGTTCGAATCTCATCTCGGACACCTTAGAAAATTCCAAGTATTTGAATTTCAAATACTTGGAATTTTCTCTTTTTATTTTTGTTCCCATTTTGTCTCCCAAATATCTTTCTTTATTAGCGAGTTGACTCAAAATTCGAGCCAACTCGCCGATGAGTTACATGCATGGAATTCCGATTTATGGATTAATGCAATGCAAAATAATATGAGGGTAACATACGTTCTCTATGTATTACAATATTTGAGCCTTATAATAAGGCAAGACGGATAAACAATAGAAATCTAAGTCATAAAATATGAATTTTGAACTAATCATGATTGGTACCGGGAGTGCGTTCCCCAAACATTCATACAATAGCTGCTATGCCATTAAGAGTCATGGTGGACTTATGCTTGTGGATGCCGGAGGTGGTAATGGCATATTCAATGCCATTAATGATTCGGGTATTAAATTCTCTGATATACATCATATATTCGTTACTCATACACATACTGACCATATTCTTGGCGCAGTATGGCTTATCAGGGGTATTATCAATATGAGTAAAGATGGAGAATACTATGGGGGCTTACATGTATATGGGAATAGTTCTGTCTGCAATGCGTTACGGCTTATATGTCAGTTGACTTTTCTGACTTCGGATTACGCCTTTTTTACAAAAAACGTCGAATTAGTGGAAATTTCTGATGAATCTTCATTGGCTATAAACGACACTCTTATAGAATGTTTCGATGTCTGTTCCAAAAATGTCGTTCAGACCGGATTTAGGATGGCTTTTGGCTGCGGAGAAAAACTGGTTTGTTTGGGTGATGAATCTTTGACCGAGGATAATCTCAAAAAGATTAAAGGTTGTGACATTCTAATCTGCGGTGCTTTCTGCCGATATGAAGATAAAGAAATATACAAGCCATATGAGAAGCACCACCATACGGTGCGTGATGTGGCTATTTTAGCAGAACAGGCAAAAGTGAAGAATTTGGTTCTGGTACATTCCGAGGATGATAATTTGGAAAACCGACAGGATCTTTACAGGACTGAAGCTTCAAAATATTATAGTGGTAATGTATTCATTCCTGTGGATGGCGAAAGGTTGATTTTCTGAAATTATTGTTTATTCCCTTTGGCAAGGTTGGCTCTTATTCGGCTCAGGCTTACTTGTGTTATTCCCAAATATGAGGCAATACACCCCAAAGGCAGTCGCTGTAATAGTTCCGACTGGGTATCCACAAAGTCTTGATAACGCTCTGTCGCAGTCGCAAGTAGCAGGGTTATAACTCGAATTTCAGCATCAAGAAGTTCAGTCTCAGCAAATCTGCGTCCCCAATTGGCAATATTTATATCCTCCATGTAAAGTCGGGTTAACACCTCCCTTTTGATGACATAGAGTATAGAGTCTTCCATAAGTTCCATAGTCTCATAGCCGGGTTCATTCCTCACATAGCCCATCATTGATACAATAGTTGCGCCCTCCTTGCCAACCCAAAATGTCACGTCCTTGCCGTCAACGAGTGTGAATGCCCGCACTATGCCTTTGGCTATAAAGTAAACATCTCGCTCAATCTTACCAATTTCAAGGACATGATGGCCCTTGGGATAATGAACCAGTTCCATTGACCGGCAAAGAAGAGCCAATGATTCATCGGGAAGTGTATGTCTGCGGTCTATAATTTCTTTTATATCCATACCTCATGCAAAGGTAATAATAATCCTATAAGCAGGCATTATTTATCAAATGTAAAATTTTAGCTGATGCCGAGTCAGTAACTTTGCGCTCAAAATTTTGAGTTATGATGACACGATTGATAAATATATTATTTCCTGATTCAGCCGGGAATCGAAGATTTGACATTTCCCTGCTTTCGTTCAGGCTCTTATCCGGACTGCTCTTTATGATGCACGGACTATACAAAATTAACGATTTCGACCAAATGGCACTGACATTTCCCGATCCATTGGGTATCGGCAGCGAATTGTCCCTAATACTTGCCATATTTGGTGAAGCATTTTGCTCGATGATGTTGATATTGAGATTGCTGACACGTCTATCGCTCATCCCTATGATGTTCACGATGTGCATTGCATTTTTGGGGGGATTCATGCTGGAGGCCCATTTTCAGCAAAAGAGCGATCCTTTATTTATCTGGCAATCTTTATTATGATATGGGTATCTGGTGCCGAAAAATATTCGTTGGACTATATGATTAGGGTAAAATTGATAAAATCTTTAAACCAAAATAAAAAATGAATTGGATATTACTGTTTCTTGCCGGATTGTTTGAGGTAAGCCTTGCCTTCTGTTTGGGAAAAACCAAGGCAACAACCGGAACAGAGTTTTATTTATGGGGTACCGGTTTCCTTTTGTCCACGGTGCTTAGCATGTATTTACTTGCGAAGGCTATTCAGACCTTGCCCATAGGTACGGCATACGCCGTATGGACAGGAATCGGTGCCGTTGGTACAGTAATCATAGGCTTTTTGTTTTTCAAAGAGCCGGCCACACCTTTGCGGTTGTTCTTTATCTTTACTCTTATTGCATCAATTATAGGACTAAAACTCGTTACAAACTAAGAATAGATGTCCTGTGTTTTAAAAGAAAACGAAGGGATACCAAAAATCCTTCTTATTATCATGGCATTGGCTACCGGTTTCTCGGTAGCCAATTGTTATTACAACCAATCGCTACTGGGCAGTATTGTTTCCGACTTCCACGCTTCTGAGTATGATGGAAGTATAATCAGTGCTCTTACTCAATTCGGATACGTGGCAGGATTATTTATAATCATTCCACTTGGCAACACATTGTCAAAAAAGCGCATCATAACAATTGATTATTTTTGCTGTTCTATGGCACTTCTATCAGTTGCCATAACTGAAGACCTGTTTGTTATAAAATTATCGTCTTTTATAATCGGAATCAGTTCGGTAATGCCTCAATTTTTTATACCGATGGCAGCTCTTTATTCCGAACCTAAAAACAAGGCTCTGAACATAGGTATAATTCAGTCTTGTTTATTGATTGGCATTTTAGGCTCCCGATTTCTAAGCGGAATCATATCAGAAGCCATTTCATGGCGTTACGTTTATTTCTTTGCATCCGTTGTGATGCTTTTATGCCTGATAGCAATAGCGATAACTTTACCCGGCGATAAGCCGTTGCCAGCATCCAGCTACAGAGAGACTCTAAAATCAATGTTCAGTTTATTGAGGCATAACAAAACGCTGCATACTTCAGCAGCAAGATCTGCAACCGCCTACGCCTCTTTTTTCGCCCTGTGGAGTTGTATATCGTATCGGATGAAAGCCTCTCCGTTTTTTGCCTCAGATGATATAATCGGCAGTCTTGGGCTCTGCGGTATAGCAGGTGCTTCATGTGTGATAATATTAAGCAAGCACACCCAAGCCTGGGGTAGTCGGAGATGTTCGATTGTAGGGGCGGTATCAATGTTATTCGCTTGGTTTATGGCACTTGTATTTGATGGATATTTCGTAAGCATAGTTATCACAGTGCTGATTATTGATGCCGGCATGCAATGTATACACCTTTCCAATCAGACAAAAGTAGTGACAAGCAACAATGTTAATACAAATTCCCTAAATACATTGTATATGATATTATATTTTATCGGAGGAACCTTAGGAACACTTACAGCCGGCATATTATGGGTAAAATATCAATGGATAGGGACTATTGCCATCGGAATATCATTTACACTGATTTCATTATTTATAAGCATATTAACTACCGATTGAATTGTAATGACACTAAAATCAACGTAACATGAACAGGATTCTCATTATAGATGCCTCCGAATCAGACCGTCGGTTTATGGCGGGCTTGCTTGTCAAGTCCGGCTATGAGCCGATTGTCGTCGAGACGATGGAGGCTGCAAAAGACGAGGCGGAAATATCTCCACTTCGTCTTTTGCAGCGTCAAAATCCGCCACTGTCACGGAGGCATAGCCGGCCTTCGGAAGCAAGCCCGCCATTATCCGGCAGTCGGAAGATGACGCTTCAACAAGTAGTGCCTTGTTCATTGCTAATGTTTTGTATATGTTTGTTTTTGCCAATAACCCCCGGCATATTTGCCGAGGGTAAAGTTTGGATTTATTTAGTCGTTGATTATAATTTCGATTTGATTAGTATGGTATGAGTATTTTGCAGTCCGTCTTATTTATTAGCCCTTCATATTTTGGAGATGCACTGTCATAATTGCCTTGTGTGTCACCATGATATATTTTCAAAATTAAGTCATTTTTAGGCATATTTTCAATGGTGAACGATGCGTCTATCTCGCAACGGCAGTCAGCCTTATCGGAGGAGGGATATTCAATTATTATCATAATCCCTTCGTTATATGTGATTTTGACATTCACTTGTTCATAATCACACGGATATTCAAGCGAAGTGAATTTGCATTTGGCAACCTGTTCCTCAAAAAGCATCTCAAACGAGCCTTTATTGACATCACTCCGACTCTCAGCGTTGTCGGTATCCCAATGCGACAGACAGCCAGTATTTCCAAGATTGGAAATATACGGATTTTGAATGGCTACATCTTCCATGCTTGAGCAAGAACTCAACGCAATAGAGCCCAATGTTATAGCCATGAATTTAATGATTAAATGTTTCATATTACCTGATTATTACCTTTTTATGATTGATTATATAGACTCCTTTTTTCAAATTAGAAATCGCGTCGGCCACGTTTTCATATTCCCCGATATAGACCCCTTGTAGGTTGAATACTTTTATCGGAGTTTTGACGTCAATTACTTGAATAGAGGGAATTGAGGCGTATTCGCTTATGGGCAGGTGATTGTTGAACCATTCGATATTACACCTTAAAGCGTTCTTTATTCTGTCAGCCCTGAGTTGCGCTGTCTGCGTCGGATCTTCACTCCATCTTTCGCAATCTTTTTTCCAAGCCTCGGCAAGAGGCAGGACGGTTGCGTCTATGTAGTCGTATATTTCTGAAAGACTATTCGGGTAAACTTCATCCCAAACCGATTTTACCGATTGGCAGAAGCTGTCATATTGGATAATCTCCCCAATCCAATGGGGAGTAAAACCATAGTGTACTTTCATTTTGAATGTGTAGTCGGTCTTTTCACGGTTGTAGCACACCAAATCCCAAATGGGACCTGCAATCCATTTGGGATTGTCACCCATATCCTTATGAAGATAAAAACTGCCGTGAAAACCGTCCGGATTATCCATAACTTCCTGCAATATGAAGAAACGGGCCATACTTTCGACATCAATATATTTCTCCCATTCAATCGAGGTCTTATCCGCCGAATATATAGCTGCGTTTATAGCTCTGAACTCGTTTGTAAGCCATTGCAACTGAAGATTAGACAGATTTTCCGGTGAGTGGTATCGGAGAGTCAGGTTCCATCTACTACATTCTGGAATTGTAATCTGGCACACATCGTGGTAGTTGTCAACCTCCACAAGCCAGCCTCCCTTTATCAGTTCGGGATTAGTTTCCTGATCCTGCTGTTCATAGATATTCATACGGTTTTCATCTATGCGGATTGTTTCGGTAAGGAAATATAATCCTATATAATCTCCGTTCAATACGACTTCGACCGGGCGAAAACTTGGAGTCCATGCCATGCCCATCAGTTTGCCCAGTTGTAATCCAGCAACAGTGTTTTCGGTTGGTTTGAGCAATGCCCAATGCTTGTTTTTAGGCATACCCATCAAAGCTGTCTTTTTACCGAGTTTTATTTTGTATGGCTTTTTAATGCCTTTCCATGACGAATGCCCCCTTCCTCGGATTTGCATAGGCAATGGGGCTATTTCGGAGCCGAGAGGCTCAATACCCTCTACACCCATCGGATCAAGCCAATATGAGGCAGCGAGATATTCTTCTTTGGATATAATGGGCTGATTGTTTTCCGTTTCAATATACAAGACAGGCAAAGTGCCTGATACCGATACGGCTGATTGAGATGGCGGCTCGGTCGCATATATGTCATCCACGCATGAAACAAATATAAGTAGCGTTAAACAACACCCGATTACGTTGATTAAATTCTTCATATAGATTACTTTAATGATGCCAATAATTTATATGTACTTCGCATACTTGACAGTGGTGACAGGTTTTCGCCCGAATGTTCCACCATGTCTGCAAACGCTTTGATTTCTGGAAGGAAGCCTTGTGTATAAAGTTGATTGTTGGTTACGAGTGGATTAAAGTTGTTTCTCTCTGCAAGCACCTGTTCGGCTGCTGTGAAAAATCCGAGCTTTTCAAGCGGTATGCCGGCTATTGTTTTAGGATGTGGGTAATGGCATAACCGCTCCATCTGTTCAAGGCTGTATTCTCCTATAGGGGTATTGATATGGAGTGTTTCTTTCGGGTTAGTCCACGAGTAAGCGGTGGATAATTCTATGATACCTTTTACATCACTGTGAGAAAGCAACGCCTGAACAGTCGTTGTTCCTTTTCTGTCAATCTGTTGCGCACCCTCTATCTCAGCGTTGCCAAATAGGAACAAGGCCAAATCCACCGGATGGATGAAAAGGTCTGTGAACGGATTTCCTTCGGGGTAAGCACCTGTGTGATATAACAAGGTATAGCTTATCGGTTCAGCTTTCGCCAACTGTTTTTTCAATGTCCGAATTAAGGGCGAATACCGTTTCTGCATCCCTACCATTGTCACTTGTCGTTTGTCGGCGGCAATCAGATTTTCAAGTTGTTCGAGTGTCTGGCACGGAGGTTTCTCGACAAACAGGTATTTGCCGGATGCTATGACTTTGGAGCATATTTCATAATGCGATTGTGGCGATGTACATACAAATACGCCTTTAACCTCGCGGTCATTCAATATCGTGTCTAACGATGTTGAAGCGGTCGCTCCAAAACGTTGTTCAATCAGCGCCAATTTGTCCGGGCTTTTGCAACAAATGTATTTAAGCCTTATTCCGAGATATTGCAGAACCGGATAAAGATTTTGCAGGGCGTGGCTACCAACGCCCACAAAGGCGTAACGGGCTGAATATGCCGATTGCAGCGTTTTACGGTTGCGTAGTGAACGCCAGCGTAGTATGCCGCTGTCTATGAGATTTTTCATTTCTTTGTGCGTTTGAGATAGTTATGATACGTCAGGCGGCTGTCCGCACACCATTGGTATTTTCCGTAGAATATTTCAATAATCCTCTTGGGCAAGACTTTTTCAAGATTACGGAGCAAGATAATATCATATTTCCGATGGAAATTGATCCAGCACCCGTTGCACTCTTTCGAGTAACAGCATTGTGTGTCAATACTCTCGGCCGAGTTGAAAATATCGTCAAGAGATTTTTCCTTGATATTTCCGAGTATGACATCAAGATTTTGGCATAACGGCACATTCCCGTCAGGATGGATAACAAGCGAGTTGGTGATTGACTGGCAACGGAGTCGAAGATGTCCGTTACGCCATTGGTCATAGAGTGCCACAAAATCATAGTTCTCCTGTGTGTCGTGGATGTTGGCGGGGATCTGCGAGATATATTCCTCTCCCTGCGCCTGCAACATTTCGGCTTTTGTGTCGAAATATGCCATCGTACCGTATATGCCTATGCGAATGTCAATCCCATAGTGTTTTGCTATGTCAATGGTATATTCCATGTCATTGAAGCTGTTGAACGGCGAGAGGCAGAACATAAGCGATATGGGGATTTCATCTTTAAGCTCCTCAATTACCCGGATTACCTTGTCGTAGCCGTCCACCCCTCGCATATTTTTATATGTGTCGCGGTTCCCGTCAAGCGAGATGTAAAGATGCTTGGGCCGGTAGCATCTTGTCAGGTCTATCACCTTTTGTGGCAGGAGGCAGTTTGAGAGCAGTGTGTAGTTGGGATGGTTCGCATGAAACCACTCCAATATCTCTGCTGCCTGTGGATGTAAAACGAACTCGCCGCCTTCGAGTCCGACAGTCGTATGGCGACTTATGCACTTGCTTGACATAAACGACACGATTTCGTCTTTTGAAAGCGTATCGTGCGGCTTCTGCCATATCGAGCAGTGGCGGCAACGCGACTGACAGCGGTTGGTGGCGTAAATCATCAACTGTGCCAGCCTCTTGTTGCCGGGAAATATGGTGTTGCGTACAAAAAGAACACCATTCCGAATATAGTCTGTTGCCTTATACACGTCTTTGGGTTTGTTAATTTTACCGTATAGATGAAACTATACCCCAAAGACTGCATAAGAAACTCTGACTTTTATCAAATTACCAAGTCAACCTTAGACCTATCGGTATGGTAAACTCAAATGGTTTATCCTGTCGTATCGTCTTTATGTCGGAGCCGGGATTGAAATAGTATTTGAACGAGGGCTCGGCGTATATGCTTAACGATAGCGTAAAGTGATACTGTATGCCTAATCCACCCTCCACTGACCATTGCAATGGCGCATGGATATGGATTGTGGTGTTGCTGGGATTGCCCCATTCTGGCGAATATTCCGATATTGACTGACTGCCGTTGACTGGAATATCAAGTGCGCCGCCTCCATGTCCGTACAACGAGAATCCATTATACGTGAGTATACGGTAGTTGAATTTCAAAGGTACGCCAATATAGTGTATGCGTTGGACTGTTTCCTTGTTCATCACTTTGCTTTGAGAAAGGAAGTCAGACCGCAGTAAGGAGTAACGCAACCCCGTTTCCACGCTCCAACGCGAGGAAAGCGACTTGTTGACGGACAGACCAATTACCAACGGCATATAATGACGTGTCTTTTCAGTGACTTCGATTTCACCATCCGGGCCTTCCACATCAGGATGATCAGGATTGGGAATTCGATAACGGTTTAAGTCGTTTTGTTCAAGACTACCTGCGTATGCCAAAGACAATGACCAATCTTGTTTTTCGGATTGTTGGGGGGGGTAATTTTCTTGTGCAATAAGTTCTTCTCGGTTTATGACATTCGGAATTACCTTTATTGTGTCATTGGTAATACTGTCACTCTTAATAGACGGGATACTGTCGGCTGAGATTGTCACCTCGGCTATATTCTTTTGCGTTTCAGGATGCTGTATCGCCCTGTAAATCATCTTTGATCTTGGCACGATACTGTCATTCCCTGAATTAGTATCTACGATTGAGTCTGCGACAAGAGGCGTTTCCTTATCCGTATTTTTGCTTATAACCGGAGTTGACGGAGCATCTTCCCGATTTTTGAATAGCCCGTGCCAGATAAGCAATATAATTCCAAGAATAGACAGGATACCCATCTCAACGCGATATTGCGTGATCATACGTCGCAACATGGCTTTTGCGTGTGTGAGTTGCGAAGATGAAGAATGTGGGGCGATACCAAGTAACGCGGCGATTTCTTTATGTGCAAGCCCGTCAAGAACCGCAAGCCGAAAGACTTTGCCGTACCCGTCAGGTAATTTGTTGATTATTTTGTCCAATTCTTCCCACGTCAGTTCGCGCGCATTATCAACGGATGCCACGGCATTATCAGCGATTGCGGTATCCGACATGGGGACAGAAATGTGGCTTGACTCATCTTTCAGGTATTGGAGCGACAAGTTTTTCATTATAGATGTGAGCCAAGCCTCAATTCTTGCTCCATTTCTGAGAGAGCCTATTGATGTAAAGGCAATCAGAAAGCCGTCATGGAGTATATCCTGCTCTATATCAGCATTATGTATGTAATATGCCACAACCTCACGCATAGGCGCAAGATAAGTCTGATAGAGAATTCCGAAGGCTTCTCTATCTCCCGATTGGCATTGTTTAACAAGCGATACTTTGTCCATTGAATTAAATATACTAATAATAGATGGAAAATACCCCAAAAGACTGCATCAAATAGCAAGAAAAATTTTTAGCTGTGTTAATGTTATGTTATACTAAGAAGTAATATATCTGTATGGGGATGCGCCTATTTTGCCACAGCCTCCTTTTTATTTCTGGCAATCGTATGTCTACCGAAATCGGGTCACAGGGGCTGTAAACATATTAAGTTGTTAATATTTGTTAAATACACACTCTGGCAACAATCAGCCGAGGGTATATTTATAACTTTGCATTGTATGAATGTGCAAAAGATAAGAATACTGATTGTAGATGACGAGGAGGCTATTAGCGAGGGCCTTCGCTCCTATCTCGAACTGGAAGGCTATGAAGTGGATACGGCTCCAAGTGCGGAAGCGGCTCTTGAGCTTGACCTTATATCATATGACCTAATGCTTCTCGACATAATGATGGACGAAATGAGCGGCATCGAACTGGCTGAAAGGCTCAAGTCTTCACGTCTTACTGCCAATATCCCCATAATATTCCTCACTGCCAAGGATTCGGACGACGACATGGTGTCGGGGCTGAATCTTGGAGCCGATGACTATATTGCCAAACCATTTTCGATGAAAAATGTCCTGGCCCGTATAGGCGCGGTGTTACGACGTACGTCTGCCCGACACAGACATGATGGTGTGAAATGTGACCGCCTCACACTGACATGTACGGTCGACGGAAATCTTATCAAGCTGCCGCGCAAGGAGTTTGAGATTCTTGCCCTGCTGCTCGAGCACCCTGGCCGGGTGTTTTCGCGCGAGGAACTGCTCAGCCGCATATGGCCTGAGCGGGTGGTTATAACCGACAGGTCGGTTGACGTGCATGTGACACGCCTCCGCAGCAAAATCGTGCCGTATGACAAACATATTTTCACCCGTTCGGGCTACGGTTATGGCTGGCAGGATTAAGATTTCGTTTCACTCGCGCGTACTTATAATTATGTTGCTGATATGCTGGATATCGGCAGGCATATTCATGATATTTCAATACCGGCGAGAGAAGGAGTTCAAGGCTCAATTGCTTGACACCGAATTGCAGATGCACAATGCCCGTATTCTTGACGACTTGCAGCAGGGCGACAGCATCGGTGACATCATACGCCGCATCGGCGCGCCTCTCGACCGTCTGCGCATTACCCTTATTGATATCGATGGCAATGTAATATATGACAACAACGACACGACTCCCTTTCCGGCCACAAACCATAATTCGCGTCCCGAGATACAAGAGGCACGTGCCACTGGGACCGGTCATGCCGTGGCACGCTATTCTCTGAGCGACGATGCGACATACTTTTACTCGGCCATGCGTGGCGACAACGGCACGGTCATACGCTCGGCCGCTCCTTACGACCATCCGCTCGAAGAATTTTTGCGTGCCGACCGAAGTCTCATATGGATTACAGCCGGGCTTACAGTCATAATCAGTTTTATCGCCTATCTGGCCACCCGCAAGATTTCGCTGAGTATCACGCGCCTTAATATTTTTGCCGCAAGAGCCGAGAAAGGCGAACAGATATTCAACGACCAGGCGTTTCCCGACGATGAATTAGGCAGCATCGCCGGACACATTGTCAGACTTTATGTGCAGCGTGACCAGAGACATAAGGAGGCCTTGCGTGAGCAGCAGGATAAAATTAGACTGAAAAAACAACTTACCAACGATATCAACCATGAACTGAAAACTCCTGTAGCATCAATACTCGTGTGCCTTGACCTGCTACGCGATCACCCCGAACTTCCGGAGGACAAACGTAATGAATTTATAGGCCGAATATATGCCAATGCTCAACGTCTCAGTTCGCTGCTCAAAGATGTGTCAATAGTCACCCGTATGGATGAAGGATCCGGCATGATTGAGAAATCACCCGTCGACCTTAGCGAACTCATTGAATATATAGCGGCCGATGCCCGTCTGCGCACCGATATGACCATTACTGTGATAATGCCGCCGGCCCTTATTGTCAACGGTAACCGGCCTCTGCTCGAATCGATATTCCGTAATCTCATCGACAATGCCATCGCCCATAGCGGAGGTTCTGAAATCATAATCTCGGCTGATGATAGCGGGACATTCATTGTGCGTGACAATGGCCGGGGTGTGTCTGCCGAACATCTACCTCACATATTTGACCGCTTCTATCGTGTTGACAAGGGGCGTTCACGAGCGGCGGGTGGCACCGGGCTGGGCCTCTCGATAGTCCGTAACGCCGTTGCCATTCATAGTGGCGTCATATCTGCGTCAATTGACAACGGGCTCAGATACGACTTCCGTATTCCGACAATTAACAAAAACGCAACAAAAAATCAATAAATAGTCAATACGTTTTTCTGAATTTTGTGTTATAAATTTAATAACAGACATCATAAACAAATTCAGAATTACATGGACATACTATTTCTTGGTATAGTAATATTTCTCTTTCTGCTTGCAGTCTTTGACCTCTCGGTGGGCGTGAGCAACGATGCCGTCAACTTTCTTTCGTCGGCAGTAGGCTCGAAAGCTGCCTCATTCAAGCGAGTCATGATTGTGGCCGCAATCGGAGTGTTTGTCGGCGCGGCCATGAGCAACGGCATGATGGATGTAGCGCGCCACGGCATCTTTCAGCCTGAAAATCTATCTTTTTATGATGTCATAGCCATCTTCATGGCTGTGATGGTGACCGACATTATTCTGCTTGACATCTTCAACTCTCTCGGCATGCCCACGTCGACCACAGTTTCGATGGTGTTTGAGCTACTTGGAGCCACATTTGTAGTGGCGTTGTTCAAGATTTCCGCCCCCGAAAGCACTCTTGGGATGGGCGATCTGCTCAACACAGAAAAAGCTCTTTCGGTCATTCTCGGTATATTTCTGTCGGTGGCCATAGCCTTTGTGTTCGGCACTGTCGTACAGTTTATTACACGACTTATCTTCACCTTTGAATACAAAAGTAGACTCAAATGGAAAGTAGGCATTTTCGGAGGCGTAGCCTGCACGGCCATCATATATTTCATGCTTCTGAAGGGCATCAAAGATCTCACCGTAATGACACCCGAGCTCAAAACGTGGATACACGACAACACTACTATTATATTGCTCGTGTCATTTGCGTCATTCACATTGCTTACACAGTTGCTCTATCTGCTCAAGGTCAATGTGTTCAAGGTTGTGGTGCTTCTCGGCACATTCTCTCTGGCCATGGCCTTTGCCGGCAATGACCTTGTCAATTTTATCGGAGTTCCGCTCACGTCGCTTGCCTCCTATCAGGATTATATGTCATCGGGCGGCGGCAATCTTCACGGATTCATGATGGACAGCCTCAACGGCCCGGCGTCAACCCCGTTTTACTATCTGATTGGAGCCGGTATGATAATGGTGGTCTCGCTCGCGACATCCAAAAAAGCCCGTCAGGTGACACAGACAACGGTCGGACTGAGCGCACAAAGCCAGGGCGACGAGATGTTTGGCTCATCGCGCATCAGCCGTTCGCTCGTACGCCGCACTCTTGCCATACTCACCTGGATCAAAGAACGTACACCCCGAAGCGTCAAGCGTTGGATGGCACGCCGCATGGATGCCACCAACGCCCAGCCCGAGGATGGAGCGGCATTTGACCTCGTGCGCGGCTCGGTCAATCTGATGCTGGCAGGTGTGCTTATCGCATGTGGTACATCAATGAAGCTGCCTCTCTCCACAACTTTTGTCACCTTCATGGTGGCCATGGGCACATCGCTTGCCGATCGAGCCTGGGGGCGCGAAAGTGCAGTGTTCAGAATCACGGGAGTAATCTCCGTAATCGGCGGATGGTTTATAACCGCGGGCGTAGCCTTTATAGGTGCCGGCATAGTGGTGTGTCTCATGCATCTCGGCGGAGTGCCAGTAATGATAGCCGGAGGTGTGATAGCACTGACTCTCCTCATCCGCAGCAACATCCGCTTCAAAAACAAGAGCAAGGAAACCACCGACGACACTCTTTTCCAGACGATCCTGTCGACCGAAAATTCTGCCGATGTATGGCCGCTCCTGCGTATATATATCAATGAAAAGGAAAAGATGTTTCTGTCTTATGCCGCCGGAGTATATGGCGATGTGGCCACCGGATTTATGAAAGAGGATACAAAAATGCTGTCGCGTGCCGAAAAGTCTCTCTTGACCGAGAAAAATGTGCTCAAAAGCCAGCGGCGCAAACTCACTCTGTGTCTGCGTCAGGCCAGTCCAGAAACGGCTATGGAGAAGAGCACTTGGTTTCATCTGAGCAACAACATGGCGACTTCAATGACATACTGTCTGATAAGAATCAACGAGATATGCAAGGAGCATGTCGACAACAATTTCAGACCGTTGCCGCGGGAACTGTCCGCCACACTCGAAAATCTCAAAGATCGGATTGTCTCAGTGCTGCACGACTCAGAGGCGGCGGTCGAGGAAAACAGTCCCGACACTATCGACATGCTGCGTCGCCGATGTGACGGCATAAAAGCCGAATTGTCACGACGTTCTCATGAGGTGTATGACAGGATAAGCAGCGGCGATGCCGCCAATCTGACTGTAACCTATGTCTACCTCAACTTTCTACAGGAAAGCCAGGAACTGGTGACATCGCTTAGAAAAATGCTTCGTGCGGCCGGCAAGCTCAACCTCGCGCCGAGAGTTTACCGCAGCTTCTCAGCGACATCTTCCGAAAAGGCGTCGTAAACTTTATGCAGATTATTTGTTTTATATGATGTATGGGGGATGTCGCGCAGGCCGTACATCTCCCCATACTATAATCACAACGTTTCTACTATGAGTCAACATCGCATCACAGGGCTGTCATCAGCCGAAGTGTCAGAAAGCAGAGCCCGGCATGGAGCCAACATACTGACGCCGCCCGAAGGCACTCCGCTCTGGCGTAAATTTCTTGACAAACTCTCCGACCCGATGATAATAATTCTGATTGTAGCCGGAGTGCTGTCACTGGGTATATCATGCTATGAGTATTTCGGCCTCGGACATGGCGCGGAGACATTTATCGAACCCATCGGTATATTCATCGCCATACTTCTTGCCACAGGTCTTGCCTTTTATTTCGAGCATAAGGCCGACAAGGAGTTTGATCTGCTCAATCAGGTGAGTGACGACGACCCGGTGCAGGTGATACGTGACGGTAATGTCACCGAGATACCCAAGCGTGATGTGGTCACCGATGACTGCGTGATGCTCTCGACAGGCAATGACATTCCGGCCGATGGTGTTCTGCTCGAAGCCGTGTCACTGACAATCGACGAGTCGACCCTGACCGGCGAGCCGTCATGCGCCAAGACCACCGACCCGGCACACTTTGACAGCGAGGCTACATTTCCTTCCGACCATGTGCTCCGCGGCACTCGTGTACTCGAGGGTCACGGCATAATGAAGGTCACGGCCGTCGGCGACGCCACCGAAAACGGCAAAGTATACACCGCAGCGCAGATTGACAACAGCGTGCGCACTCCTCTCAACGAGCAGCTCGACCGGCTGGGCGGACTCATCTCAAAAATCAGTTACCTGCTGGCGGCAATCATCATTGTCGGACGTGTCATTATGTATTTTGTCAACAATGATTTCGACCTTCTGTCGTTTATCACCTACCTGCTTCAGTCAGTGATGCTGGCCGTGACGCTTATTGTCGTAGCGGTTCCCGAGGGATTGCCGATGGCGGTGACACTTAGCCTGGCCTATTCGATGCGTCGCATGCTCAAATCCAATAACCTCGTGCGCAAGATGCATGCATGCGAGACCATGGGTGCGACAACGGTGATATGTACCGACAAGACCGGCACGCTGACCGAAAACCAGATGAGAGTCTTCGATACCGATTTCTTCATTCCCGAGTCTGACAGTACACACATATATCTTGACATGGCGGTTAACTCGACGGCCGAAATCGATTTCTCGGGCGATAAGCCCAAAGTGTCGGGCAATCCCACCGAAGGGGCTCTTCTGCTCTGGCTCAACAGCAAAGGTATCGACTATCGCACGTTACGCGAGACCACCGACACCATTGCCGAACTGCCGTTCTCGACCGAACGTAAGTATATGGCTACTGTTGTGCGTCTGTCCGACGGACGCGAAGTGCTCTATGTCAAAGGTGCGCCGGAAATCATCTTCGCGCTCTGTCACAATTATCCCAAGGGTGTCACCAAAGAGGTGGTCGACAGCATGCTTCTCGGCTATCAGTCCCAAGCCATGCGAACACTCGGATTTGCCTATCAGGAGCTGAAACCGGGTGATGCAACATTCAGCGATAACAGGATTACGGCTGACAATCTTACATTCATCGGTCTCGTAGCCATCTCCGACCCGGTAAGAGCCTCCGTACCGGCGGCAGTAAAAGAAGTGCTCGACGCCGGTATCAAAGTGAAAATTGTGACAGGCGACACTCCCGGCACAGCTACCGAGATTGCACGTCAGATAGGACTGTGGGACGACTCGACCGACAATACCGGCAATATAATTACAGGCGAAGAGTTTGCTCTCATTCCTGATGATCAACTGCCTCGTAGAGTAGACGGGCTCAAAATTATAGCCCGAGCGCGCCCGATGGACAAAAAACGTCTTGTCGAGGCTTTGCAAAGCAATAACGAAGTAGTAGCCGTGACAGGCGACGGTACCAACGACGCACCGGCTCTAAAGGCGGCCCACGTGGGCCTGTCGATGGGCGACGGTACTTCAGTGGCCAAAGAGGCAAGCGATATTACGATTGTCGACAATTCGTTCACCTCGATAGGCCGGGCCGTGATGTGGGGACGTTCGCTCTATCTCAACATCCAGCGATTCATACTGTTTCAGATGACAGTCAATGTAGTGGCCTGCCTGATCGTGCTTGCCGGCTCGTTTATGGGCATGCAGTCACCGCTTACTGTCACTCAGATGCTGTGGGTTAATCTGATTATGGACACCTTTGCGGCCATGGCTCTCGCCTCGCTGCCTCCGTCCGAGTCGGTGATGGATGACAAACCGCGGTCTCGCTCAGCATTTATCATAAGCCGCTCCATGTGGCGGTGGATTATCGGGACTGGCGGCATCTTTTTCCTGTTTTTGCTCGGATTGCTCTATTACTTCGAACACACCGACATCACAAGCCTCTCACAGATTGGTCGTGCGACATTCGGAGCCGACCGTGGTCTGACCCCCTATGAACTGTCTCTGTTTTTCACCATCTTCGTATTTCTCCAGTTCTGGAACATGTTCAATGCCCGAGCCTATGCCACAGGACGCTCCGCTCTTCATCTCGAGGGCTGTTCCGGCTTTGGACTTACGGCACTAATTATTGTCATCGGGCAGATATTGATTGTCACAGTCGGTGGCGAATTTTTCAGCGTGGTGCCTTTACGCCTGACCGACTGGCTCATCATCGTCGCAGGCACATCGGTCGTGCTGTGGGCGGGCGAACTGCTCCGACGACGACACTGACACCATTACCCTCTCTCTAACACAACATCTCGTCAACCTCTATGAGCGACATTATAATCATCATTTTTCTCATATTGCTCAACGGCATATTCTCTATGTCGGAGATAGCATTGATTTCGGCGCGCAAGTCAGGGCTTACATCCGACGCACGCCGCGGTAGCAAGTCGGCGGCCACTGCGCTTAAACTTGCCGCCGATCCGGACCGTTTTTTGTCAACGATACAGATAGGCATAACCCTCATCGGCATACTTACCGGTCTGTATTCAGGCGCGGCATTGGCCGACGATGTGGGGCGGCTTCTTCAGGAGTGGGGGCTGCGCCCGAGTATTGCTCGAAATATCGGGCAGGTGCTTATAGTCGTTATAGTAACCTACCTGTCGATTGTTGTCGGAGAACTCGTGCCCAAGCGCATAGGTCTTGCGGCGGCCAATATTGTGGCCAAGATAGTGTCACGGCCTATGCATCTGCTATCGGTCATAGCCATGCCGGCGGTATGGCTTCTGTCCAGGTCGACAAGCATACTCGTAAGTATACTCGGACTAAAACGCGATGCCAATCCGGTGACCGAAGATGAAATCAAGTCGCTGATTCAGGACGGCACTGATGCCGGTGAAGTGCGTAAAGTCGAGCAGGACATCATGGAGCGTACACTTATGCTTGGCGATCTGCGCATATCGTCCATCATGACACCGAAGGTCGATATTTCGGCTTTATGGCTCGACATGACAGTCCCAGACATCAAGCATCGCCTTTCGGAAAATCTTCACAACTCCTACCCGGTGTTCTGCGACCGTGCCCAAGGCTCTGTCTGCGGAGTGGTATCCCTGAAGCAACTGATACTCACGCTTGACTCTCAGGGGGTTCAGCTCAGCAATGTCATCAGTGAGCCGGTATACTTTCCCGAAAGCATGAGCGTGTATGACGCTCTCGATCAGCTCAAGACCAAGAATGTACATTTTGCCCTGGTCACCGACGAGTTTGGCGATGTAGCAGGCATCATAACCCCGAGCGACATTCTTGACGGCCTTGTAGGTGAATTTTCAGCTCCCGCCAAGACTCCGGCCATCGCACCTACCGATGTCGAAGGAGTGTGGAGTGTCGACGCACAGATTTCGTTCTACGACTTTCTGCATAACTTTGATCTTGACGAGCTGTATCGTCCTGCATCCTACTCCACACTCGGAGGATTTCTACTTGAGGAGCTACGCCACATCCCGGCTGTCGGAGAGTGCTGTCAGTGGCATGATATCACATTTGAAATCACAGACATGGACGGAGCCAAAATCAGCCGCGTACTGGTCACACTGCCCGTCGGCCTGTCTCAATAGCGAATTTGCCACGACAGAAGTATGCCAAATAAAGTATTGCGGATATGCGGTGAACCTTTTTTGTCTTAAGATGGGCCGGCAGGGCGGCAGGGGCTGTATGAAGTCGAACACAGCGAGACGATCACACTTTCGGCCGAGCCGCAGTAACGCGCGTCGGGACTGCGGCAGCTCTTATAATCTTCCAGTTTGGGATAACTCTGAGACCAGGTGAGGGTTGTGGCGGCGGTATAGGCTATACGTATATGGTTGTGATGGCCGTTATAGAGTATGTATTTGGTGTCGTTGTTAAAAGCGAGCATTCTATAGCTTCATGCCGGTATCTCTAAGTCACCGCCATTCTGTCCGGCCAACTCGTATCGCCATATTCTTCCCTCTTGCCCGGCAGATATGGATATTGATCCGGTTATGTAGAAATAACACACCGTGTGATGGTCCATATTATGGTCAGGGAGATTGCGTTATCAAGGTGCCGGCCCTACAGGTTTATGACATCGGTGCAATAATCCAGAGCCGCTTTACGGTGAGTCACCATAATCACAGTGCTCTTTGGCGAGAAATGCTGCCGGAGACGCGACAGGAGCTCTCTTTCTGTAGCAAGGTCAAGTGACGATGTCGGTTCGTCCAATAGTAATATGTGTCCTTGTTTCAGTAATCCGCGGGCTATGGCTATTCTCTGGGCCTGACCTTCGCTGAATCCTCCGCCCCCCTCAAAACAATTGGTATCGAGACCGTCGGGAAGTTCGAGCACAAAATCGGCCGCAGCCGTAACGAGTGCATGCCGCATCTCTTCATCAGTCGCCATCGGATTAGCCATCAGTAGGTTGTCGCGTATGGAGCCACACATCAGAGTATTGCCCTGCGGCACATACACTATGTCGCGTCTTGCTCCGGGAGTGATGACCGATGCCTCCTGCCGGTCATCGTAATATATCTCCGCACGGCCAGAAGTGGGTTCCACGAGGCCGAGCAGGATTCTGAGCAAAGTGCTTTTTCCCACCCCTGTCGCACCTGTCACGCAAGTGATACTTCCAGGCACGAAGTCATGGGTCAGATGATTGAGTATCATTTCCTCTCCGTCGGGATAGCGATAGCACAAATCAGTCAGACGCAGGCCCGGTGTGGAATTGATACTGACCGGAACAGCGGAATAATCTTCGGTGGGGCGTGACAGTATATCATCGACACGACCTATGGCTACAGAGGCATTGATGAATGACGGCACACGACGTGCGAGGTCAACGACCGGCCTTTGCACCTGAGAGACGAGTTGCAGAAACGCGGTCATCATGCCAAATGAGACTGCCTCGGTAGAGAGCCCATAGGCACACCATAGAAATGCGACCGTATAACCTGTCATGAATCCTGCTGTCACGGCACTGTTGGAGTATATGGATATATAAGTGCGTTTTAGCAGCTTATCAGTCAGGCCTGACTGCATCTCGCTAAATTGGGCCGTGCGCCTGTCTGCCCCCATTATGGTCGAAATCAGTGTGCGATGACGCAGACTCTCCTGAAGATATGAGTGCACATCGCTCTCTGCGGCTCTGATTTTTTCAGTAAGACGACGAGTCCTTCTGACATATGCTTTGCTCACGAGCAGGGCCAGTGGCATAATGAGCACTATCGCGGCCGCCATCCTCACATCAAGTATCGCCAGAAACACAAAGGCTCCGGCAAGCTGCAACATCACGGTAAGAATCCCGGGCACTGTGGCGCATGTCAGCGATGCAAGAGTTGCCACATCGTCGTGCAGACGACTCATAGCATCACCGGTCTGCATGGCACCACGTCCGCTCCAACGTTCACACAGCATATGGTACAGCAGCCTGCGGCGCATATTATCGGCATATCGCGTATAGGCCATACTCTCAAGCCGGCGTCTCAGAGCCGGCAACAGCAATTGCGACAAAAGACACGCCACAAGCAACATCACAAGGCTTGTCGGAATAGTATGGGCGGGAGCTACAGTTGCATCGACTATCGACTTGGTGGTCCATACAAACAGCAGTGACATGTAAAATTTAATCGAGAAGTGCGCCATGAAATCTAACCGAGAAGTGCGCCGGTTCAAAGGAGAATTTTAACCGGGGATTTTGAGTTATATTATAGTAATATCAACTCGGTCCCACAAAATGAAAACTATGGTAGAAAGAAACGAGGTCCTGACACGTTATCATGTCAAGGGTCAGTCGAAGCGCCAGATTGCGGGAGAGATGCACATCAGCCGCCACACGGTAGACAAGATCGTGTGGGAGTATGAGCGTGTGTGTCTGGACGCCGACGGTGTCTGCGACATGAAGGCGTTCGCAACACTTTTAGGTTCGGAGCCAAAGTTCAACACACCGGCACGGACATGTCCGGTGGTGACGGATGAAATCAAGGGGATTATCCGCAAGTGTCTTGAAGACAATCGTGTGCGTCGGGCCACAGGCATGCGCAAGCTTCAGTGGACGTGTCGCAGCATCCACGCGATGCTTCTGGAGCGGGGCTTTACGCTCAGTTATCCGAGTGTGTGCAATCATGTCAGACGCATCAGTGCGACCATGGGCACCAGGCCGCAGAAGGAGGTCTATGTCAGGCGCGAGCATGATCCCGGGCAGGAGTGCGAGTTCG
>RIBL01000025.1 GCA_003762875.1 Muribaculaceae bacterium Isolate-110 (HZI)
ACCAATGCCTCCGCCGAAGCCTTCAACTCTAAAGTCAAGATCTTCCGCTCGCAAATGCGCGGTGTCCGAGATCGCGATTTCTTCATCTTCCGCCTGGTCAAACTATACGCCTGAATATTTAACACTTCGTTCTGCTCAATTTAACATATGCACCGGAATTTCGGCTTGAGCCGAATTTCGGCTTGAGCCGGATTTCGATTTGGGTCAAAAAAAGTCGGATGTTTCAAAATTTTGAAACATCCGACTTGACTTGCGGAATGACCGAGATTCGAACTCGGGATACGCTTTTGACGTATACACGCTTTCCAGGCGTGCCTCTTCAGCCACTCGAGCACCATTCCTTGGTTCTTTTAAGCTGACTCATCTGAGCATTGCGAGTGCAAAGGTAGGAAATTTTCTTTAGCAAAAAGAATTATAACCGTTAAAAGATGTTTACACTCAAACTTCTCACACCGCCATCTTATTCTTCATAAACCGGCCAAACAAATAGCCGAGAACATCGGCCTGTATGCGAGACTTCAACAAAGCATTGACACCGACATAAACAGCCACAAACACTATCGCCTCCACGCAACACAACACCGGAGGCAACATCTCAAACGCACCCGCTATCAACGCGCACGGCAGCAATCCGAGAGTCGTGACCGCCACATAGGGCGCAAGATCGGCAAGATAACTCATGAACGGACGGCCTGTAATGCGTATCACATAGACCAGAGTCACAAACCATGTCACCACCGACGCCACAAGCTGCCCCCAGAGAAATATCTCCACTCCATACACCACATTGCCCCCCGAAGTCATCGCAATATAGGGCAACGTCACAATCACCGCAACGACCGACGTCACATCCTTGACTGTTTCGGTCAGGACAAGCAGCTTCGACTTGGCCAGCGACAACATAAAATTCCCATAAAGGCTCGACAGCACCATGAATATGCCACGCATAAGCAAAAGCTGAAACAATACTATCGAGGGGTCCCATTTGGTGCCGAAAAGCGTGTGGAAAATCGGCGTAGCCATCACTGCAAGCAATCCCATGGCCGGAAACAGCAGATAGGCCGCCAGGCGATGAGTCTTGCCACACATGCGTGCATATCGCTCACTGTCATCCTGCACGCCCGAAAGCAGAGGGACAAACGAGGAGGTAAACACCTGTGAGAGCGATGTCACACCCATCTTGCTCCACTTGTCGGCCTGTGTATAATAGCCAAGCGTAACGAGGCTGACCTTATGGCCTATGACAAACGACCCCATGGTGAGAAACACGGTGTTGAGCACCGACGATATCGTCACTCCCGAACCGAGACGGACAAACCCTCGCAGTGACTCAAACGAAAACCGCCACAACGGCGTCCATCCGCTCGTAAGCCACAATATGGCCACCTTGACCACCGATATGACTATAGCCTGCCACACCAATGCCCACGCGCCATAGCCCGTGACCGCAAGATAGATGCCCACGACTGCTCCGGCCACAAGCCCGAGCGAATTGCTCACAGCCACCATACGTGTGTCCATCAGTTTGGTGAGACGATTCACCTGGACTATTGAGAATGCGTTGATTATGAATGTCAGAAACATCACCCTCGACAGCGGTATAAGACGCACATCGCCTTGAAACAGGTCGGCAATCACAGGGGCGAGGATATACAGCAGCATGTATATGGCCAGCGACATTGCCACGTTAAACCACAGCACTGTCGAGTATTCAAGCCGTGTGGGCGATTTGCGCTGGAGCAATACCGCGGCAAAACCGCTGTCGACAAACAATGACGCGAATACATGAAACACCTGTATCGCCCCGACAAGTCCATACTCCTCCTGCGTAAGCTCGCGTGCGAGCACAACGCCGGTGACGAGATAAAGCACCTGTGACGACAGGCGGTCTATGACGTTCCACTTGAGCGTGCGGGCCACCGACTGCTTGAGCGTGCCGCCGCTCTCGCCCGACTCCTTTCGCGAAGATGTTTCCGACTCTGACATATGCCTACTTGGACAACGGCATTAGCTTCAGACCTACCGAACGGTTTTTAATCTCAGGCGAACCTATATAATAGACCGATGTGCTGCCCATGCCATACACGCCGAGCGCGCTTACGGCATTTACGCCCACCGACCCGGTGCCTTTGGCATTGACAGTAGCTTCCTCGGCCACAAGTTCGTCGGCCTGAATCACTCCCGTGCCTGTAAGATTGAGCTTGGCCTCCTTGCATTTGCCGGTCAGGATGAGTGTGCCGTGCCCCAGACGTAATGTACCCTTGACCTCTGTGGCGTCAATTCCGCGCACTATCAGATGGCCGTTACCCTCAAGACGGGCTTCAAGTTTGGGTAGTCCGTTGAGCGAAAGCACTCTGACAGTCGAGTCGGAAGTGTTTTCGACCTTGGTCAGATGTTTGGAGTGAACGGTTATCGTCGGCAGATTGCGGGCCCCTATAATTTCGGGCGAAAGCTGAATGGTGAGGCGGCCGCCCTTGTTGGTAAACATGAATGACGAGGCCTGCTGAGCCGGACAGTTGAAAAAAGCTCTTCCGGCCTTATCGGGGTCGGAGGTATAATCGACATTGATGCCGTCGCTCACGCGCAGCTCGCTAAACTCCCCCACATTGAGGTCATAGCTTGTGTCGGTCTGCGCCGAGAGGCTCAGAGCACATGAGATGAATAATATAAATGAGCAAAGTGTCTTCATATGGTCAGAAATTATTGTAGTTGCTATTGGTTGTCTATAAGCTCCTGCACCTGCGAGAGCACCTCCATGAGTTCGTCGAGTGTCGAGGCTCGGAGCATGCGTATACGGGTGTCGCGGAAGTGCGATATCCCCTTGAAGAGAGGCGAGGCCGCGAGATGACGCCTTATATGCAGGATGCCGCGATACTCGTCAATGCGGTCCACGCTCTCGCGTATCTGACGCCGCAGCAGGTCAAAACGCTCGGCTACGGTGAGCGGAGCCCCCATGTCGGCATGCAGTGCCTGACGTATGTCGCGAAATATCCACGGCGCACCGATCGATGCACGGCCCACCATCACTCCGTCCACGCCATATCGGTCAAAGGCCTCGCATGCAGCCTCGGGAGTGGTGATGTCACCGTTGCCTATAAGGGGAATGGTCAGACGCGGATTTTCCTTCACTCGGGCTATCATCTCCCAGTCGGCCGAACCTGTATACATCTGCGAGCGCGTGCGTCCGTGCACTGTCAGCGCGCTTATGCCACAGTCCTGCAACTGCTCGGCGAGTTCGACTATTATCTTACTGTTGTGGTCCCAGCCCAGACGTGTCTTGACCGTCACGGGGAGTTTCACGGCATTGACCACAGCACGTGTTATCTCGAGCATCTTGGGTATGTCGCGCAACATTCCCGCTCCGGCCCCTTTGCCCGCTACCTTCTTGACCGGACAGCCGAAATTTATGTCTATAAGGTCAGGACCGGCCTGTTCGACTATTCTGGCGGCCTCGACCATAGGCTCCACCTCCCGGCCATATATCTGTATGGCCGTGGGACGCTCGCCCGGATCAATCGACAGCTTGCGCACTGTGGCCGGGATGTCACGTATGAGCGCGTCGGCACTCACAAACTCTGTGTAGACCATCGACGCCCCCTGCTCTCTGCATATAAGACGAAACGAACGGTCGGTCACATCCTCCATGGGTGCGAGCATCACAGGGCGTGGGCCGAGATCTATATTTGCGATTTTCATATGCCAAATTTAGTAAGAATTATCCGTTTGGGGAATTTTCACAGCCTTTTAGACTAACAAATTATCCATTTCTGCACAAAAAGCCACGATTTTCACCGTCCTATTTTATTTTTTGCAGGTCGGCAATCAGGAAATTGCTGCCTGCAATGAGCACAAAGCCCTCGTCTCCGGCCATCTCACGCGCCCTGCTCACCGCCACGTTGACATCCTGCTCGACATATCCCGTCAGGCCTCTCTCAGCGGCCTTGGCGGCCAGCTCCGACGCCGGCAATCCGCGCTGGCTCGACGGCCCGCTGAACCATAGCGTCACGTCGTCCTTCACTTCGTCAATCAGATCGAAGATATGGCCGAGATCCTTGTCGGCCACAAAACCCATGACGAGATGGCGCGGACGTTGCTCGATATTTTTAAGCTCTTTTATTATGAGTTCCCATCCGCCCTGATTGTGACCTGTGTCACACACCGTGAGCGGAGCCTCGGCCACACGGCTCCATCGGCCGAAGAGATGAGTAAGCCCCGTGACATTGCTTATGCCGCGCGCCACAGCCTCGTCGGATATATCAAAACTGTGCCTGAGCACCTCAACGGCCTTGAGCACCGTGGCTGTATTGCGCCGCTGACACTCACCGCGCAACTCGCCGCGCAACGGTCCGAAAGGCGTGGAGGGATACATATTACAGTCACTCTCCACCCTACCCTCTATCGGCCCGGCGAAATGAATCTCCGTCCCGACGGCTGCCGCCGTGTCTCTGAACACAGGTTCCGTCTCATCGTCACATTCACCGATGACCACAGGCACACCGGGCTTGATGATACCCGCTTTCTCTCGGGCTATCTGTGCCCGCGTGTCTCCAAGCAGCGACGTGTGGTCGAGTGATATATTGGTGATGATGCCGAGTATCGGCGTAATGATATTGGTCGAGTCAAGCCGGCCGCCGAGACCTGTCTCTATGACAGCCACATCCACCTTCTTGCGGGCGAAATATTCAAACGCCATGGTCGATGTCAGTTCAAAGAAACTCGGCGAAAGGCCCGGATTATTGTCGCGCGCCTCAATCCAACGCTCCACGAAATCCACGACAGCCTGCTCCTCGATCATCTCGCCGTCCACACGTATACGTTCACGGAAATCATAGATATGAGGCGAAGTGTATAGCCCCGTCCTATAACCTGCCGACCGGAGTATCGCCGCAAGAGTATGGGCCGTCGAACCCTTGCCGTTTGTACCCGCCACATGTATCGTGGGATAGGCATGATGGGGATTGCCGGCCATATCGTCAAGACGGCGCGAAGTGTCAAGCCCAGGCTTATATGCTCCCGGACCCATATGCTGAAATACAGGCAGAGAATTATACAACAGCTCTATAGCCTGAGAATAATCCATATTATAAACGTAAATTGATGTAGATTGTGATAAGGTAAGGATAATCAGAGTCCAAACTCCATACTTAAATACTCTAATAAACAATCCATCCGGCCACTCCGGCAAGACATATTATAAGTATAGGATGCCACTTGAGCCAATACACAGCGACGAAAGCTGCCACACAAAGCGCAATGCTCCATATCACCTGATAGGTCGTATCGCCGAAATTGGCCGCATTCATCAGCAACAATGCCGCCGATGCTATAAGCCCGACCACCACAGGGCGCAATCCGGTGAAGATGCCGCGCACCACCACACTGTCCTTATGCCGGTGTATGAGATGGCTCGTATAAGCCACAAGCAGAAACGACGGCAACACTACAACCAGAGTACATACTATCGAGCCAAGTATACCCCACAGCGGCGAAGACAACGATGCGGAATACTCTCCGGGAGCAACATAGCCTATATATGTGGCCGAATTGATGCCTATCGGCCCGGGCGTCATCTGCGAGATAGCCACGATGTCGGTAAAAGTCTGTTCGGTTATCCATCCCGGGCCGACAATCTCACGCTCGATAAGCGCGAGCATGGCATAACCGCCGCCAAACCCGAAAAGCCCTATTTTGAGGTAAGCCCATATGAGCCGCAGATATATAGTCATAATTTTTCCTCCTCTTCCTTACGCATTTCACCTTCAAGTTCTCTGAGTTTTCTCTGATGGCGTGACAGCCACCACCATCCACCGATTCCGCCGAGCACGATATAGAGTATCGGACTTGACACTATCGGGAGTTTCGACCATATGAGCAGAGCCACGGCGACAGGTATGATCACCGTGCGCCATCCGATGCCTGCCGAGCGCGCCGACGATATGACCGGAGCCACTATCAGAGCCACGACAGCCGGACGTATCCCCTTGAATACAGCCGAGAGAGTCTCGTTTTCTTTGATCAGATCGGGTGTCAGGAATATGGCTATACACAGGATTATCATGAACGACGGAAGTATGGTGCCGAGCGATGCCGTGACCGCCCCCTTCATGCCGCGCAACTTATCGCCGACAGCCACCGAGACATTCACGGCCAAAATACCGGGCAACGACTGCGCCACAGCTATAAGGTCGAGATATTCGGTCCGGTCAATCCATCCTCGTTTGTCGACAATCTCTTTCTCTATAAGTGAGAGCATGGCCCATCCGCCTCCGAATGTAAACGCGCCTATCTTGAAAAACGTCGTAAACAACTGCAGATAGATATTGCCACCTGCGTTTGTATTTTTATCCATAAATCTCAGAACGCCTGATTATTTCAACGCGAACCACACAGCACGGAAGTGGCACGGTGGATTCTCGTCGGTGTGAATATATATCTTATCATAGCCGAGACAATAAAGCCTGTACATACGGCAGCCACGACCGTGCCTTCCCTGAGACCCTCGATATGTCCGGCCAACGCAAACGACAACATGGCGGCCATCGTGACAAGCGTTATGTCAAACGCCACCTTCATACGTCCAAAGTCACGGTTCCAGCGGCGGGAGGAGTATTTCACGACCCCCTCGGCACTCATTATCGCCACATTGGGCTTCAGTTCGAGCACCACTCCGAGAGCCTGCGTGATACAGCCGGCCAGGACAAACCCGACAGCCATAGGATAACTGTCGACCTCAATCGGCGCAAGAAGACGCATGTTAATATCCATAAACAACCCGAGCAGAGCCGAAAATGGCACCTGAAGAAGTATCTCTATTCTGTCGCGCTTAGTGCCGATGCCTCGTATCAGCATCAGTTCGATAAGTATCAGCACGACATTGAACAAAAACGTCGCCGACCCGAGTGTCAAAGGGGTATGGAGCGACAACACATAGTTGATACATGAAATTGGGGTGGTGCCTAACGATGACTTGACAAACAATACAACCCCCAGCGACAAGATATAAAATCCGAGGATAACTGTAAGATACTTCAATACACTCTTTCTCATAAATTGCATTTTGAGACTGCAAAGTTACTACAAAAAAGTGAAATGCGGAAAGATATAGTGATAGAATTGAGTTACAGTTGTTTCAGCCGTGCTTCCGATTATTCGTGAAGCCATTGCAATCACCGCTGAAGCCAAATCAGGACGCCGCTACGTTACTTATCCGTAACCATGCCCGATAGGGCGACAGACGGACACGGATGGCGAAACAAGGCGTTAAGGGTTAGTGAATTACTGACAACTCACACAAAAAAATCCGGTTACACATATATATATATAAGGATATGGCAACAATGCGTAACAAGTTTGACTGCGCCATGATGAACTGACAATAGACAGTGAGAAAGAAAAATAACGGCAACCGGGCTATAAACTTGGCTGCCGTTATTTTTTCAGTCGAACTTGGGTCAGTAGTTGGATTGCAGGAAGATTTCTATATCTTCCTCGGCATAGAGGATTTTACCGTCATGTCGGTAATATGGGATTAGACACCAGTCGCGGTGGTCCTGCGTGGTGCGTCGGCTTACTCCGAGCAGCTCAGACAGCATGGCATCGGTAATGAACCGCATGCTGTGGAGCAATGGATGGTATTCCTCTTTCAACTGCTGGCACATAGCGGTTATGTCGTCTGTTTGTGCTGTCAGGCGCATTATGCGCGGGTCAGTGGCGGTTATTGTTTCTTTCATTGCCCCGCTCCTTTCGCCCTCACGATAAGCCGGGTGATGTCGCTACTCTTGAACTGTGAAAATCTGCCGATGTGGGAGAACCAGATTTTGCCGCGCTCTTTCAGAGTGTGTGGCTTTCTTTCGGATATGTGGAGATCGTCGTAGGTCTGCTTTGTGTTGAGCCAGTCCGACAATCTTCTGTCGCGAAGCTCGTCATAACAACGCCTTGACAGTCTTGTGGAGAAAATCGACACATTCAATCAGTGAGTCGAATACTTCTCGCTCAACTTCAATTGTGTCCATAGTATGACCACATTTTTGATATCCTTACCCATCGAAGGGATATTAACCGAAATGGTGTCAATCTGCTGGGCATGGAGTCCGAAGACTCCAATGCAGCAGATAATTAAAATGATCAGCTTTTTCATTGCTCATCAACGGTATGACTCTGCGAATATGTCTATAATGTCTTGGTCAGACATCTGTACGCGGTCGCTTGTGAACATGATGCCCATTACCTCGCGGGTGTTGTGCATGAATGTCTCGAACTCCGACGGCTCTATTCCGTAGTCCGACATTTTCAGGTCGGCTACACCGCAGGCTTCCTGCAATGCCACAAGCGCATCGATGAAGTCTTCAGGCTTGTCTGCGTCATGTTTCCCAAGAAGCCGGGCAAGCTCAATGAAGCGGTCGTCGCAACCGTGATTTCTTATGAAGTAGCTGAAATATGCCTTGCTTATCATTATCAGTCCCGCGCCATGAGGCAGATTGGGATGATATGCTGACAGTGCGTGTTCCAGACCATGCTCGCTGGTAAGCAGCGTAAGGCACATCACAGCACCTGAGAGGGTATTGGCAAAAGCCACACGGGTGCGTGCTTCAAGGTCATTGCCGTCTTTTACAGCACGCGGCAGATACTCTGCTATATTACGTATTGCCTCGCGAGCGTTCATGTCGCTGGCAAGATTGGCGGTGGAGGCGACAAAACCCTCTATGCTGTGGAAAAGCGCGTCGAAGCCCTGAAATGCGGTAAACATCGGAGGCACAGTCAGCATGAGTTCAGGGTCGACAACTGCGAGAACCGGGAACAATGCTGGGTGCATTATAAATGCTTTCTCGTTGGTATCCTCTTTTGTGATTACTCCACAAGGATCGGTTTCCGAGCCTGTTCCGGCAGTTGTAGTGATTGCCAAAATCGGCAGCGGCTTGTTGTTGATTGGATTTCCTTTGCCCGAACCAATCGCTACATAATCCCACAACTCACCGGGATTTGTAGCAAGTAAGGCAATCGCTTTTGCACAGTCCATGACACTTCCGCCACCGAGTGCTACGATAAAGTCGGCTCCGGATTTCCGGGCGGCATCAGCTCCGGCTACTGCGTTGTCGACTGTCGGATTGGGCGCGATACCGTCAAATACGGCTGTTTCTACTCCCGCAGTGTGCAGCTGTTCTTCCGTGCGGACAAGGTAACCGTTGGCGCGTGTCGATTTGCCGTTTGAGATGACTATCAGAGCCTTTCTGCCCGGCATTGTCTGAGAGTGGAGATTGTCAAGCTGTCCTGCCCCGAAAAGAATATGGGTAGGAATGTACTGGTTGTAATCAAGAATCGTATTCATGTTTTATTTCATATAAAGATTGTCGAACATCGGTATTGCCTCTCTGATTTTCAAGATTGAGGACTATATCTTTTGTTTCCTCGAAGTATTTCATAATCAATACCAGTCATGTTTCTCGTTACGGTTAAGTGCGGCAATCGCGGTCATCTCATCCTCAGTCAACTCGAAGTCAAATATTGAGATGTTTTCTTTCATGTGGTCGGGGTTGCTTGAGCCGGGAATGACTACAACACCACGCTGCAAGTCCCAGCGCAAAATGACCTGTGCGACAGACTTGCCGTGCCGCATGGCGATTTTGGTAAGCACCGAGTCGCTCAGCAATTCCTTCTGATGCCCTCTGCCCCCTAACGGATACCAAGCCTCGACCGCTATTCCGAGATTCTGGATATGGGGAACGACATCGGTGTCCTGATAATAGGGGTGAACCTCGTTCTGCACAAGCACAGGCTTTATATCTACCTGACGGATGAAATCGTCGATTTCCTTGATATAGTAGCATGACACGCCTATGGAGCGGATTTTTCCCTCCTTGACATATCGTTCCATCGCCTTGTAGGCTTTCACGTCGTCAGTGCCGGGATGATGCAGAAGCATCAGGTCAACGTAGCCGAGGTCGAGTTTGCGCAGGCACTCATCTACGGCGGCTTCCGGGTCGCCATACTGGTTGGGGTATATTTTCGTAGCCACGAAGATTTCTTCCCGCGGCACACCAGATTCACGCACTCCGCGACCCACCTCGACCTCGTTGCCATACATGTGCGCGGTGTCAATCTTTCGGAAACCGAGAGAGATAGCCGACTTTACGGAGTTCACGCACACGTCGCCTGTAAGGCTGTATGTGCCGAGACCCACCACCGGCATATCATATCCGCTGCTGAGGCGGATTGTGGGTGCCTGACCGTTTTTGCCCTCTGAAAGAGGAAATTTCGAGTAATCCATATCTGTGTCAAATTTTATATCAAGTCCTGAAATCCACTTTTCAAGCTCTGTTTTGGATATGTTTTCCGCAAAGCGTCGTCCTGGTATCCAGACAGCATCCGGAGCGAGAGAATGCAGATTGCGGTCGCTGCTTCCAAGACCGCTGGAGTGTGAAGTGCAGAACGGTACTATCGTTTTACCTTTGAAATCTCCGTTCTCAAGGAATGTGCTGATTATACGCGGTGCTTCTCCCCACCATATCGGATAACCGATGAAAACCACATCGTATCGGTCAAGACCGTCAGGCATCCCTTTGATTGCCGGACGAGCCTTAGGATTGTTCTGCTCCCTGTTGGCACGACAGTCGCTGTTATAGTCGAGGTCGGCGGCGGTATAAGGCACTTCCGCTTCTATTCTGAATGTGGATGCCCCGGTTATATCCGCTATACCCTCGGCAATACCTTCTGTGGTGCCCGTACATGAGAAATATGCCATCAACACGCTGCCGTTGGTACCGGTTTCAAGGCCGGGAATCGGATCATGGGCCGGATTTTCATTTACGGGGTCATCATCCGTTGTGGCGCATGATGCACACGCTGTCAGAGAAAACATGGACATTATCATTGAAAGAATTTTGATTTTCATATATTCAAGTATTTATATGTCGGATATACCTGGCAGGTATTCCTGCGACGATTGTATTATCGGCTACATCATTTTTTACTATCGCACCGGCGGCCACTATGGCATTTTCTCCTATGGTGACACCAGGCAGGATTATCGCTCCGGCTCCGATCCATGCGTTACGGCAAACCACAACCGGGGCTGTAATCAGTGAATGCCGTTTTTCAGGTTCTTCGGGATGTCCTTCGGTCGCGATTTTCACACCCGGGCCGACAAACACTCCGTCCTCCAGCGTTATTCCGCCCTGATCAAGAAAGGTACAGCCGAAGTTTATAAAAACCTCTTTGCCTACATTTGTCATTTTGCCGAGAGCGGTATAGAACGGCGGGAACATTCTCACCGTGCTGTCAAGCCGCTGTCCCCAGATGCGTTCCAGAATGGCACGTATCTCATCGGGCGTATGGTAGCCTGTGTTCAACTCGGCAATACACCGACGGGTATTCTCAATCTCGTCACATAGAAGTTCGGGGGCAGTTTCGGATATGCGTTCGCCGTTTCTCATCCGTTTAATAATATTAGTTGACATGTCGTTTCTTCATTGATATGTTTTCACAGTGCAAAATTAGCTTCAAAACAAATGGCAGGAATAACCAATGTTACGCCTGAATGTACCTCGATTACGGAATTACGCGTCTGCCTTAAACCTCTGATTCGCAAAATGTACCAATCTTACGGAATTATGTACCCCGATTACATCTATGTGAGTTTTCCGCATTGCGCGACAACTGATTATGCTTATCTTTGCAATGTAATAACTATAATTGATTTGTGGCATGAACAGGATTCGTCTTGGCATTATCAGAACTAATAAGATTTCCGAATGGTTAATCCGTGGAAGTCGGTTTGACAAACGCTGTACCATTTCCGCTGTATGTTCAAGGAGTATGGAAAAAGCGAAAGAATTCGCCTACGAACATGATATCCCACATTGCTTTGATTCTGTTGAAAAAATGGCAATGAGTACGGATGTAGATGCGGTGTACATCGCAACACCAAATTCGTTTCATGCCAGACATAGTATAATATGCATGAGATATGGCAAACATGTACTCTGCGAGAAACCTCTTGCATCCAATGCTAAAGAGGTGCGTAAGATGATTGACACATCAGAAAAATACGGAGTGGTTTTGATGGAGGCAATGAAGACAACTGTAACGCCAAACTTCAAAAACATTATCAGCAATATCGGCGATATAGGTGTTATACGTCGCTATTTTTCCTCCTACTGCCAATATTCATCACGATATGATAATTTTAAGAAAGGGAGTGTGCAAAATGCGTTCAATCCTGAATTTTCAAATGGTGCAGTCATGGATATTGGGATATATACGATATATCCTATGGTCGTTCTGTTTGGAAAGCCGCTGGAGATATCCGTCAGTGGGACAATGCTTTCCTCCGGCGTTGACGGTCAAGGTGCTGCCATATTCAGATATGAACAGATGGATGCTGCGGCAATTTATTCAAAAATTGCAAATTCGTATCTTCCATCGGAGATTCAGGGCGAAGATGCGACTATATCAATCAAGGATATACATAATATGAAGGAAATTGCAGTATCCTCAGGTAAAAATACATTCGACACGACATGGAATCATAACGAATATATTGATGAATACTACTATGAGATTGCCGAATTCATTGACGTGATTTTATCTGGAAGCATTGAGTCGAAGATCAACAGCCATAGAAATTCGCTTATTACAATTGAAATTATCGATGAGATCCGGAAACAAATCAATCTTAAATTTCCTGCGGATTTCATAAGCTAACGAATTTAACAAAACACCATATGGATATATACGAGGCAGACACTATTGAAAAATACAACCGCTATTTCGGTTTTGAGACGCGACACCCTCTTGTCGGCATTGTCTATTTTGATGATACCGTGGAGCAGCCGACACACTGCATGCACTTCGGGTTTTATTCGCTTTTTCTCAAAAAAACCACCGGGTGCAAGATAAACTATGGGAAGACGACATATGACTTCGACGACGAGACGGTTGTCAGTTTTGCCCCCGGCCAGACAGTAGGCATACACCGTTTTGAGGACGGTCCGGTTCCGGAAGCTGTCGGACTGCTGTTTCATCCTGATTTTCTTCTGCGGACTCCTTTAGGCCAGAAAATCAAGCAATACACATTCTTCTCCTACGCCTCAAACGAAGCATTGCATCTATCGACGGAAGAACGCCTGATCTTGCAGGACTATATGGACAAGATAGCACGTGAACTGCAACATCCGATCGACAAGTTTTCCAAATCACTTATCATATCCAACATCGAGGTTATGCTCAATTACTGCATGCGCTTCTATGAACGTCAGTTTGTGACTCGCGAAGAACTTAACCATAACGCCCTCGGCAAATTCGAGCAGCTGATTGACGAATATCTTGACAGTGGACGTGGTGTAACCGACGGAATACCCACAGTAAAGTATTTCGCCGACAAGATATGCCTTTCATCCAACTATTTCGGCGACCTTGTAAAGCAGGAAACTGGCAAGACCGCACAGGAATACATACAGCTAAAAATGATAAACTTCGCTAAAAATTCGTTGTTGAATCCGTCTCTTAGTACCAAACAGATTGCCGAACTGCTCGGTTTTCAGCATTCACAGCACTTCATCCGCTTCTTCAAAAAACAAACTGGAAGCACTCCAAGAGAATACCGGTTGCAACTTAATTAATCAAAATAAAGTATTGCTTAAACCATAAATCGGCAACTGATCTATGGTTTAAGTATCCCTATGACAGAGTTCTCGACGGGTCTCTCCGGGCGACGTGGCTTGCGTGTGGTTTCAACAACATCAGAGGCGGTCTTGTATATTGAGAGATATTTGTCATATATTTTCGGCTCATTAATTACAAATTACTTGAACCGCTCTATCTCGGCGTAATCAATGTCGTTGAGAATAAGCGTGAACTTTGTCCGAGTCGTTTTCTGTCCATACAGTTCAAAGCGACGCAACAGTCGGGCAAGCACCCTGTAGTGGCCTGACAATGGTGCGCCATCAAAATGCTTGTCGAGAAATTCATTAAACACATCGAAAAACGACATCTTTTGCGGCGCGGCTTCAAACGGTTCCGGGGGGTGATGACGCAATATTACATCCTCGAAGGATTCTTTGGAGAGTGATTTTTGAGGCGTGTTGACGCAGATCGAAATCAATAGGCTCGCTCTCCAAAGAGCCGAGATTGTCATTTATTATTTGCAACTTTGCCAATGTATTTCGGTCTGCGCGTGGCATTATGATTTTACCGTCACGAAAGCGAGTATCCTCAACAAAATTACAAAATCCACGGCGTATATGCAAAACAATCTCAATCCCGGCCACTCGGTCGCTCATCCGGCAGCATCGGCAAAAATGGTATTTATTTATGTAAAATGTGTAGATGAAAATTTGCGGGAATTTATTAACTTTGCACAATCAAGACCAATCCATACATCCGCCGCCTCCGGGTAGATGACCGCAACATCAGTGATTTTGTTATGAAAATATTGAAAGGGATACGCCGGGCACTCGCCATAGCGAGTATTATTACGGTAACATTACTGTTTCTTGACTTTACAGGCTCCGCCCATGCTTGGCTTGGATGGATGGCAAAAATACAATTTCTGCCCGCGCTGCTCGCTCTGAATGTCGGAATTATCATAGCACTTGTGGCCTTGACACTGATTTTCGGACGTATATACTGCTCTGTGATATGCCCGCTCGGCATAATGCAGGACGGTTTTGCATGGCTCGGCCTCAAAGCCCGCCGCAACCGTTACAGCTACTCGCCTGCCAAGACCGCTTTGCGCTACGTCATGCTTGCCGTGATGGTCGCCGCAATTATCGGAGGGGCCGGAGTCATCGTGGCGTTGCTCGCGCCCTATAGTGCATACGGACGCATAGTCCAAAGCATATTGTCGCCCATCTGGCTGTGGGCCAACAATCTGCTTGCACAATGGGCCGAAAGCCATGACAGCTATGCTTTCTACACCATAGACATTTGGCTCAAAGGCGGCGTCACTCTCATGGTAGCCGCTCTGACTCTCGTGATTCTCGCCGCGCTCGCATGGCGCGGAGGCCGCACCTACTGCAACACTGTCTGCCCCGTAGGCACACTGCTTGGATTTCTCTCGGCTCATTCTCTCCTGCGTCCGGTCATAGACACATCGAAATGCAACGGATGCGGACTGTGTGCTCGCAACTGCAAAAGCGCGTGCATTGACAGCAAAAATCACGCCATTGACTACTCTCGTTGCGTCACATGCATGGATTGCATCGGCAAGTGTCACAAGGGAGCGATATCCTACACTCTCGCCCGCACTGCAACCAAAACGTCAGGAGACGCGACCGACAATTCACGCCGACAATTTCTGACCGCGACAGCCGCAATCTCGGCCTCGATGGCTCTGCGCGCTCAGGAGAAAACCGTTGACGGAGGCCTGGCCGCAATCACCGACAAGAAAATCCCTGAGCGTAAAACCCGCATAGTCCCTCCCGGAGCTTTGGGCATAAGCAATCTGTCGTCACACTGCACCGCATGTCAGCTATGCGTTTCAGCCTGCCCCAACGATGTGTTGCGTCCGTCGACCGACCTCGCCACACTCATGCAGCCCGAGTCGTCATATGAGCGCGGATATTGCCGTCCGGAATGCACTCGATGCTCTGAAGTGTGTCCTACCGGAGCCATACGTCCAATATCGATGGCCGACAAATCATCGATCCAGATAGGACATGCCGTCTGGGTCAAAGCCAACTGCGTGCCGCTGACCGACGGAGTGGAATGTGGCAACTGTGCCCGTCACTGCCCGGCGGGAGCCATATCCATGGTAGTCTCCGACAGCGGCAATCCCTCATCGCCCAAAATCCCTGTGGTCAACACCGAACGGTGCATCGGCTGCGGTGAGTGCGAAAACCTGTGCCCGGCACGTCCGTTCAGCGCGATATATGTCGAAGGGCATGAGAAACACCGTGAAATCTGACAAGTCATCTCTTCCAATGAATAACAATAACAGCAATAACAATAATAGTCCACGTTCGCGTCGCGACTTCCTGAAACGTATCGGTCTCGGAGCCACCGTGACAGGCCTCGCCCTGGCCGGATGTGAATCGGCCGGAAGGAAAGCTGCCGGAGGGCTGTCGTCCTCTGTTGCGGTCCCCGACGGCAAGATGACCTACCGCACAAACCCAAAGACCGGCGAAAAGGTGTCGATACTCGGATATGGCTGCATGCGCTGGCCGACAAAACCCGACGGAAACGGCGGTGACGACGTGATTGACCAGGAGACGGTCAACCGCCTCGTCGACACAGCCATAGCCCACGGCGTGAATTATTTCGACACATCGCCCGCCTACTGCAAAGGGCTCTCCGAACGTGTCACAGGCATAGCACTGAGCCGCTATCCGAGAGACACGTATTATATCGCGACCAAACTTTCCAACTTCTCTCCTTCCACATGGTCACGCGAAGCGTCGCTGGCAATGTATCACAATTCGCTCAAGGAACTTCAGACCGATTACATCGACTACATGCTCCTCCACGGCATAGGCATGGGTGACGACGCCATGAAGACGTTTGAGGACCGTTACATCAACAACGGAGTGCTCGACTACCTCATGGCCGAACGCGAAGCAGGACGGATACGCAACCTCGGATTCTCCTACCACGGCGACATCGCAGTGTTTGACCGCCTGCTGGCCGAACACGACAGATACAAATGGGATTTCGTGCAGATTCAGCTCAACTATGTTGACTGGAAGCATGCCAAGGAAGTAAACCCGCGCAACACCGATGCCGAATATCTCTACAACGAGCTTGACCGTCGCGGCATCCCGGTAGTCATAATGGAGCCCCTGCTTGGCGGACGCCTGTCCAAAGTGCCCGACCATATCATAACACGGCTCAAACAGCGTGAGCCCGAGCGGAGCGTGGCGTCATGGGCTTTCCGTTTTGCTGGCTCACCCGAAAGAGTGCTGACAGTGCTCAGCGGCATGACCTATATGGAACATCTCGAGGACAATCTTCTCACATATTGTCCTCTCGACCCGCTGTCGGAGGAAGAGACACAGTTTCTCTACGACACGGCCGATCTGATGATGACCTATCCAACCATCCCGTGCAACGACTGCAAATACTGTATGCCTTGCCCCTATGGCATCGACATACCATCCATATTGCTGCACTACAACAAGTGTATCAACGAAGACAACGTGCCGGCGTCGACTCGCAGTGCCAACTATGCCTCGGCACGTCGCGCTTTCCTTGTGGGCTATGACCGCTCCGTCCCGCGGCTGCGTCAGGCCAACCACTGCATAGGATGCAACCAGTGCTCGCCCCACTGCCCGCAAAACATTGACATACCCTCCGAGCTGCAACGCATCGACCGGTTTGTCGAAATGCTAAAGACCAATCCGTCATGACACCACGCCGACAGGAGACAGTCGACATGCTCCACACACTGGGATGTTCTTGCATCATCGACAACGGGACCGACAGGACAATCTGTCATGAACGCGGAGTCAGAGACCTGCTACGCATCCTCACCGCGACCCCTACCCTGCTTGCCGGCAGCTTCATAGCCGACAAGGTTGTCGGCAAGGGGGCAGCCGCCCTCATGACGGCAGGAAGCGTTGCCGCTGTCTATGCCGACACCATAAGCCGGCCGGCACTCGCAATGCTCTCCTCTTATGGCATCACGGTCACATACCGCACATGCGTTCCCAATATCATCAATCGTTCCGGCACAGACATTTGCCCGGTCGAGCGGCTGTGTGCCGATGCGTCCACTCCGGCTGAATGCCTGCCGCTCATCCAATCGTTTGTCAATTCACTTACCCAACAATGACCCTCACACTCACCACCCTACGTTTCAAAGAGACCGAGACATATCTCATGGCGGCACTATTCATCGCAGGAAACATAGTGTTGCCCCAACTGTTTCACCTCATCCCTCAGGGCGGCATCATCTGGCTGCCAATCTATTTCTTCACCCTCATAGGAGCCTACATGTATGGATGGCGCGTAGGGCTGCTCACAGCATTGGCGTCACCCGTCATCAACTCACTTCTTTTCGGCATGCCGCCCGTGGCAGCACTTCCGGCCATCATACTCAAATCCACGCTTCTCGCAGTCATAGCCGGACTCACAGCCGCTCGTTTCCGCCACACATCCCTGCTGTTGCTCATAGCCGTAGTGCTTGGCTATCAGACCATCGGCACCATTGGCGAATGGGTGATGAAAGGCGACTTCATGCTTGCCTGTCAGGACTTCCGCATGGGCATCCCCGGCATGCTTCTCCAGATAGCCGGAGGTTATCTCATATTACCGAAAAAATAGCAGCCATGACACTACGCACCGTAACATTCTCACCTACCGGCACTACAGCAAAGATAGTCAGTGCCATTGCCTCGGGCATCATGGACACAATAAAATGTGAATCCATAATCTGCGACACCACCTGTCGACCTGCCGAGACGTTCGTGGCCGGCCCTGACGATATCACCGTGATAGCCGCTCCAGTCTACGGAGGCAAAATGGCTCCCATAGCCAAAACCCGCCTGACCGCAATCAAAGGCCTAAACTCTCCGTGTGTGCTCGTAGCCGTCTATGGCAACCGCGCTTTTGAAAACGCACTCAACGACATGGCCGACTTTGCCACATCACTCGGTTTCATGCCCGTAGCAGCCGGAGCATTCATCGGCGAACACTCCTACTCATCACCGGCCACCCCGATAGCCGTCGGACGCCCCGATGCCGACGACATAGAGACCGCCCGTGAATTTGGCCGCAACATCGGCCGGCACCTCTTGGCCGGGACGCTTGAACGGATCGACACGACCATGCTCCACGACCGCCCGTCACCTGAAGAGTCTCTGCTCAACTTCCGCAACTTCGTGACCGGCTATCAAAAGCAACAGGCCGTCACGCCCCGCAAATTTCTACCCGAGGTCAACACTGCCTTATGCTCACAGTGTGGCCAATGTATCGACATTTGCCCTGTCGGAGCTATCGGCGACGACTGTCTGAGCGTCGACGGCTCGAAGTGCATCAAATGTTGCGCCTGCGTGAAGAGATGTCCGGCCAATGCCCGCTCACTCCACTCTCCGTTCGCCCCGATACTCTCCCAAAACTTCGACCTGCCAAAAGCTCCGGTCCTCAGTCTGTAAAAACCGCCACACCCCTCCAAGAGTCACAGCCCCTGTGAAGGAAAAACAGGGGAAACTATTCGTTGTACCGATATAATTCTGCCGTTATGTTGTAACAAGTGCTACGTATATCAGGCTCCTTAACCCGAACTAAATAGACAAGTTGAGCACCAACTTTTCTACTTTCTTCTTCGATGACCTGCATACATGCCTCATAAGTGCATTTACCGCTCGGTGTTAAGCCATTTTCACCAACTACAATAGAGCCAATCCGATATATGTTCTTAGGTAACGTTTGATTTGTCTGAACAATAGGGATCTGTCCCTCTGTTGGTGGATAATACTGTTTGACTGTTATTTGTTTTTTCAATGTACAAGAAGTAATTGCGAATGTCATCAATACTGATGATAGTATGACAAGGATTTTTTTCATGATGTATTTTTTATAGGCAAATTTAGCAAATAATTCGTAATCACACAAATGCACGTCAGCGACTTCGGATGTGGAAGCCGCTGACGATAGCCGCTCTTACCGTCTTCACCAGTTGACTATCTTATCGACAATCGTCTGCTGCTCTGTGGCCGTGCGTCGCAGATATATACGGGTAGTCTCGATACTCTCATGGCCCATGAGATCGGCAAGAAGCGCGAGATCATTGTATCGTTCGAGAAAATTTTTGGCAAAACGGTGGCGGAAAGAATGCGGATACACGACAGCCGTATTTATGCCATACCTCTCTGCAAAAAGTTTCAGTTGCTGGGCAATTCCTCGGGCCGTTATGCGTTCGCCAAAACGGTTGAGAAATATATAACCCGACTCGATGCGTCTCTTTCCGAGCCATTGCATCGCCTCGGTGCGCAGTCTCTTCGGTATGTAGAGACGCCTCATCTTGCCCCCCTTGGAATAGATGTCAAGATAGCCCTGCTGCACATGCTCGGCCTTGATCTGCAACAGTTCGCTCACACGGGCTCCGGTGGCGGTGAGAAACCACACTACGAAATACCACGACGTGTGGCCTCCGTTCTTCAGACTCGTCTTCAGAAATCTGTAATCGGCATTGCTGATGACATTCTCAAGAAAATTTTTCTGCTGCACCTTTACGAAACTCATTTTAAGCCGGTCTTTCTTCATATACTCCAGATATTTATTGATAGCCTGCAACCGTAGATTGACAGTCTGCGGCTTATGATGTTCCATTAGAGACCCCTTGTAAGCCAAAAGGTTTTCACGTGTCACCTCCGGATATTTTTCAAGAAAATCGGTCACGGTCCACACATACGAACGTATGGTGTTTGCGGCCAGCTCCTGGCGCATAAGAAATGTTTTGTACCTGTTTATCATATATGTATACATTAGAGAAAAGATAAAAGTAATGATTTTTTCACATCCCGCCCCCAAAGCATTATCGTATTTACCGATTGCAGCTATCGAAAAAAACATCAATACTCATCAATCCTTTCGCGGCTCCCGATTGTACTTTTGTATATGTAAATGAGAACAAGCAACTTTTTAATGATCCAAGTCCTATGACACACCTTATGTATTTCTGGTATATAACCGTCGGAATCGTCCTTCTGACATTCCTCGTAAATTTCATCCACTATCTGGTGTCACACAAACGGAGCCGCAAGCACCATCATCTCATAGGCCTCTCACGCGAACGTGACATCTTCTATATACCGGGCGACAAACTTGAAGACGATGAATTTGACGAATAACCATCCTGTTCAGTCCTCTTGTCAACTGGCCGATGCTGGCGACTTCATAGCCGACTACACGGCATGGCTGTGGGGATGCGGAGCCACCTGCATGCGCATCGAAAAAAACTCGGGCCGCATAGCACGCGCCCTCGGCTATGACATATGCATCACCATTATGCCTAAACACATAAGCCTGACACTCAAAGACTCCGCCACCAGCTCTCAGGCCACCTATCAGCGTCAGATGGTGACATGCGGCATCAATTTTGACCTCAACACCCGTCTGAGCAGCCTCAGTTGGAAAATCGCTGATAGGAAACTATCCTACTGTCAGGCCAAGGCTCTCTTTGACAAAATCATAAGCACCACCTACTCCACCACTCAGCTCACAGTGCTGCTCACATCGCTCGCCAACGCCTCGTTCTGTCGGTTGTTCGGAGGCGATGCCGCCGCCATGCTGGTGGTATTTGCGGCGACATTCGCAGGCTTTGAGTTGAAACATATCCTCCTGAAAGCCCGCCTTGACGTGCGTCTTGTGTTTATGGCCTGTGCGTTTATCTCGACTGTAATCGCCACAGGCGCGCAACTCTTCGGTTGGGGCGACACCCCGGGCACAGCCATAGCCACAAGCGTGCTCTACCTCATCCCGGGGGTGCCTTACATCAATTCGGCAAGCGACCTCATCGACCGTCATTATCTGTGCTCGCTGAGCCGGTTTATGGACGCCTGCGTACTGACGGCATGCCTGTCTATCGGCATGTGTGCCGGACTTTCGCTCATGGGCATAAATCACGTGTAGTCTATGGAACACTTACTTCTACAAAACATTCTTGAGGACGGATTCTTTGCAGCGATGGCAGCCATCGGTTTTTCAAGTATCAGCCACACTCCGGCCCGCACATTCATCATATGCGGACTCGCCGCAGCCGTAGGCCACGCTCTGCGCTATGTAATGATGTCGCCATGCCTCGGCAACATCAATATCATACTGGCCAGCACGGCCGCTGCCTTTGCCATCGGACTCCTTGCCGTGCTCCTCGCCCCGGTGGTGAGAGTGCCGGCCGAGGCTTGTCTTTTCCCGTCGCTGCTGCCGATGATTCCGGGCATGTATGCCTACCGCTCCATCGCGGCTCTCATATCATGTGTGAGCAGCCCGTCGCCCGACAATATAGGCAGCCTCTACAGTCTTGCCTTCAACTCCACCACCTGCCTGCTTATTATTCTTGGCATGGTCATTGGTGCCAACATTCCTATATTCCTGTTTAAAAAGATTTCTTTTCAGGCCACTCGCTGATTTTTCGTACCTTTGCCTCCATGGAACTCCGTCAGATAAAATATTTCGTAAAAGCCGCCGAACTGCTCAACTTTTCCGACGCTGCCCGCACGCTCAACGTGGCCCAGAGCACGCTGTCGCAACAAGTGAAGCAGCTTGAGGACGAGCTCGGCATACAGCTCTTTGAGCGTCACGCCCATGCCATAAGCCTGACCGAAGCCGGGCAGGAACTACTACCCTATGCGCGGCGCACGGTGTATGATGCCGACACATGCATCGCACGCATCAACGACCTCTCCAATCTTGCCTCCGGCTCTCTCAACATAGGCGTGACCTACTCGTTCAGCCCCATACTCACCGAGACCCTCATAGAGTTCACCCGCGAATACCCCAACGTGCGGCTCAATATTTTCTACAAACCGATGGCCGAACTTATGGAGATGCTCCATTCGCGCTCGGTCGATTTCGTACTGGCGTTCCGTCCATCGGTAAGAATCGAAGAGATAGAGTCTCACGTCCTGTTTGACAATCATCTTGCCGTCATCGTGCGCGATGGACATCCGCTTGCTTGCAAGGAGCGTGTCGGCATCGCCGATCTGAGCCGTTACAATCTCGCGCTTCCATCCAAAGGCCTTCAGGCTCGCAATGCTTTTGACCATTATCTCTCGGCCCGGTCCGGACAGCTCGACATACGCATCGAGCTCAACGAGGTCAACATTCTGCTCGAACTCATCAAGCACAGCAACATGGTCACTGTTCTCGCCGAAGCCACCGTCTACAACCAGCTCGGAGTTAAAGCCATACCGCTCGACTTGCCATCCAACGAGATGGAAGGATGTGTCCACATGCTCCGCAACTGTTACCGCAAGCACTCGGCTCTTCGTTTCATCCATATGCTGCGCGAGTCAAACGCCGTCAAGGCCCGCGTACACGGATGGTTCACCTGACGGCGTCTGAGAGAGAGAAATATATATATTGACCGATTATTTTCTTACACATTCACGCTTGTCCCATACAGGATGAGCCGGGTCCTCGGCCACAAGCGCGTCGGCCAGGTCTATGCCGAGCGCGTTGGCCAACATACGTCCATACTCTTCATCAGCGTTATGACACGCGCGCACGTGGCGTTGCTTGATGAAAAGCGGCACTCCATCCATCTGTGCGGCAGTGTTGTCACACGTCGCTTTCTTGTCGTCATCGCTCATGAGACGCCACAACTTGCCCGGCTGGGTATAATAATCGTCATCATACTCGCGCTCATCATAATTATACATCTCCCCATGCAGCTCAAGCGGAGGCTGCTTGAGTTCGGGCGAGTCCTTCCATTCGCCAAAACTGTTAGGCTCATATGATATTGTAGCCCCCAGATTGCCGTCGGTACGCATCTTGCCGTCACGATGATAGGAATGATACGGACATTTCGGCATATTGACCGGGATGAGGTTACTGTTGACCCCGAGTCGATAACGCTGGGCGTCACCGTAGGAAAACAGACGCCCCTGTAGCATCTTGTCGGGCGACAGACCTATACCGTCGACTATATTCGACGGATTGAACGCCGCCTGTTCTATCTCGGCATAAAAATTTTCGGGATTACGGTTAAGTTCGAGTATACCTACATCACGCAACGGGAAATCCTTGTGATACCACACTTTAGTGAGGTCAAACGGATTGATGTGATACTCGCGGGCCTCCTCCTCTGTCATAATCTGCACTTGCAGTTTCCAGCGCGGGTAGTCGCCTCGCTCGATAGCATCGAAAAGATCGCGCTGATTCGACTCGCGGTCTTTGGCTATGACAGCCTCTGCCTCGGCATCAGTGAGATTTTTAATACCCTGGAGAGTGCGGAAATGAAATTTCACCCACACACGTTTATCATCCTTGTTGATAAAACTGAACGTGTGGCTTCCAAAGCCGTGCATATGTCTGAACGATGCCGGTATGCCGCGCGGCGACATGGTGATGGTCACCTGATGGAGAGCCTCGGGCAAAAGAGTCCAGAAATCCCAGTTGCTTGTGGGATTGCGCATACCTGTACGCGGGTCGCGCTTGATGGCATGATTGAGATCAGGAAACTTCAACGGGTCACGCAGGAAAAACACAGGCGTATTATTGCCTACAAGATCCCAGTTCCCCTCATCGGTATAAAATTTCATCGCAAAGCCACGGATGTCGCGCTCAGCGTCAGCCGCGCCACGCTCGCCGGCCACAGTAGAAAATCTCACAAGACACGGAGTCTGCTTGCCTATCTTTGAAAATATCGAAGCCCGTGTAAATTCAGTGATATCATCAGTGACAGTAAAAGTGCCAAACGCACCCGAGCCCTTGGCATGCATACGACGTTCGGGTATTACCTCACGGTCGAAGTGAGCTATTTTCTCAAGATACCAAGGATCACTTGCGGTCATAGGGCCCGGTCGGCCGGCAGTCTGAGCATTCTGGTTGTCGGCGATAGGGCGTCCGTTTTCAGCGGTAAGTCTTTTCTTATCCATACAATCATAATGGGGGCTAAAAGGTAAAACAAATCATCATTAACAACAACAGCCCCGCCCCTAAAGTTTGCTCCAGAGCCCATCTTCCTCCGCCCCATTCGCCCATCCACCCCCATCCTCGCGAAGCTTTGTCCCCGCTTCCGAGCTTCAGCTCGGCACCACAGCGCGGCGTTATCGCACCCCCTTCAGTCCCATCCTGCCCTATCTTTGCAATCATGAGGCTCATCACCAAAAACACCCGTCACAGACCGCCCGTCCCCGACATCTGGTGTCACGGATTCGCGCGATATCTCGGCAGGCAGCTCACCCCGCCCGAGCGAGCCGTCATATCCGCCCTCGAAAAACAGCGACGCCAAAGCCATCCCGCACCGATAATGATCATCGACCGCGGCCATCGCGACTCCACAGCCATCCTCCGAAGCTACCTAGCCTATCGCCTCGCCACATCACCCAAAGGCGCGACAGCCATCAGTTGCACCCCCGACAAGCCACGCCGTCTCAAGCGAGAACCAAGGCTCCGCCACATCACCTACCGTCAGATTGACAGCATCCGTGGGAGCACACCCGCATTCATGCTATTGCTCAACGCCCATCTGGCCAAGACCTTCTCACCCTTCCACCCTCGGCAACACAACTTCAAACGCGTATGCTCCGCCCTCTTCCCCATCCTCGACGCCTCCGGCTTCCTGGTCATCCACCTGCATGCCGACCACATCCCCTCCCACGCCCCGGGCATAGCCGAATGCCCCTCCGACCCGCCCCGGTCACCCGATGACGCTACCGTCGAGGAAGTCTCCGTCATCACCATTCCGAGCCTCGAGGCCCTCGACAAGCTCCTGCTATCACTGCGACAGTGCGCAGTCCTTGTCTCGGCCCCGAGCCCAAGCTCGGCTCCCCCTCACCCGCTTTAGCGGTACGCCGTGCTCCGCAGCCCAAAGCTAAACCGCACGGCGAGCGTCCATTGACATTTTGACACCCATCCCCGGGCCCCTCATCGCTTTTTGGGCATTATATTCAATCTATACTGCACCGAAAAAAGCACATAACGAGGCAACGCATTGGAATAGGAAATAGTTCGTCCGGAAGCATTTACCGCACAATTGACATTCGACAATTGGTGCAGCAGATCAAATCCGTCAGCCATAAACACCCACCGTCCGCCTCGCGGAGTATATGTGACACGCACATTCCATATGGCATCGGTCGTATCAAGATAGTTCAAGCCATACCCGCGACGCGTATAAAACATAAAATCCGTATTTATACCGAACCCACACGGAAGCACAAACTGCCCCAGCACCCCATAATTGAAATGACGCGCATTTATCGTATTGAAATCCTCGCGGCTGGATATCGTGTGACGCAACATCCCGCCTCCCGACAGTTGCACATTCTGCCGTCCTATCTGCCAGTCGAGTTTAAGATTTCCCGACGCCACATGATTGGTCACCTTTGACTGCTCCGGTGCCGCCCGGTCGACACCTATCATATCAGCATAATTGGTTATACTGCCACCCGCATTCGCGCTCATGGTAAACTGTTGCCGGCGGCCAAACTGAAGCATGAACGAATCATTGACACTATAACTGCTGTTGCCGTCAACATTATACGTACTCGTACGACGCACGCCTGTGGTCGTATCATATGTATATCCCCTCACAAGAGCATCAGTCGTAAAAGAGGCCGAACCGCTGAGCGTATTACTCAGAGTCCTCCCGTCAGGCCTGTATATCCATTCTATATTATGAGTACGTATATATTCATTACGCAGGTCAGGATTACCAACGGCGATATTGAGCGGGTCAGCGTCATTGACCACATCCACCATATGCAGCAGGTCGGGAGTCTTGGTATTGTAATTAAAAGAGTATCTCAGTTCATTGGCATACGTCAGCCGTCTCCCCTTCGATATGGCACCCCATGAAAATATCGCACTTGCATCATATCGGGTCGCCACGGCCACAACAGAGCTTCGGGTCACAAGATAGTCCCGGCCGTCGCGCCAATAATCAAGATGGTCATGCTGTAATGAAATTTCAGGATGCAGTTGTATGAAGAGCTCAGTCTTCGGCCATATCTTAGTAGCCCACGATAATATCGGTTTGACAGAGTGACGGTTCGTCATCAGACGTGAAGTATAGCTGTTTGAGGGGTCCATGACAGCAAGATATCCGCTCGGCACAGTCCCGTAGATACCCATGTCGGCAAGCCGGTCAAGTGCATACATATACGAGTCCTTGTCGGTATTCTCAAAGCGGTAGCTGTAATAAACATTTAATCTCATTTTACCAACTGTGGTACCGTACTCCACCGTGCCGTCAAGCGTCAGCCGACGGTTAGGCGAATTGTCAAAATACTGTCTTTTAGTCACTGCCGCCACAGGGTCCGCCCCGTAATTGATATTATAGTCGCGCCACAATTCCTCCTTGGCATCCTTATATTTGACACCAAGCTGAAAACGCACAATGTCATTCGTCCTCGGTATCTTATAATTCAGAGTCGGAAAACACTGCACCTCCCATTCACGGCCATGTCCGTCACTGCGTGTGACCGAACGATTGGAGTGCGTCAAGCATCGAACCGTCGGAAAGCTGAAAAGCCGAAGCATTATAGACCAGCGTATCTCCTTTATGATAAAACTTTATTTTTGACGCCGTGACAGTCACCTCGTTAAGTTTATGGGGTGCTTTTTGGAGAAACACTATAGGAATCTCACGCCTGTCTTCCCTTTTCCCGACATTTTCCACACGATAAGTGACCGTTTGGGTTATGTAGCCCGGACACTCTACATCAAACACATATGTCTAATCCTTGCGTTCAACCATAAACCCGAACCTGGCCAACTCGATAACTTCGCCATTCTTGTACGTACGGCCACGGTCTGCCTTGATGGAATCAATCCTATTTCCGGCAGCATCATATCTCACCACCACAGCCGATGTCAGCTCGGTGCCCAGCACAGCGTCCTTGACCCTGCCGGAGAGATAAAGCATGTCATCCTCCTTTCCGGACAGACTGAAACAGATAAAAAGTAACAATAGGCATGCGATGAAGCGATTCGGTTGTTTCATGATATTGGCATGTTTGGTGTATGTAAAGACATTTTCGCACTGATGTTATCTGTAAAAAAAATTGTAACTTTGTGCCGTATATCCTATTGACGTTTTAAATTAGGATTTGTTACATAATTTTTTCATTATTTTCATTAAAGCCTCTGCGATAACAAGAGGGTGTTTCATAACAATGGCTGATATAATAATGATCACAGGAGGCCAACGTTCCGGTAAAAGCCAATTGGCCGAAGAGATGGCTCTGTCTCTTTCGCCAAAGCCTGTATACATTGCCACCGCCCGTGTGTGGGACGACGAGTTTCGCCGCCGTGTGGAGTTGCACAAGCTCCGCCGTGGTCCGGAATGGACCACACATGAGGCTCCGCTCGATGTTGCATCGGTGTCGCTCGGCAAGGACGACACTGTGCTGTTTGACTGCGTGACTCTCTGGGCTACAAACTGGTTTTTCGAGTGTGGTGAGGACTCCGCCAAAGCTCTTGCCGCTATGAAAGAGCAGTTGGACAGATTATGCGCAAAATGCCGGCACATTATTTTTGTCACCAATGAGATTGGATTGGGCGGTGTGGCTGAAAACGCCATGCAACGCCACTTTACCGACCTGCAGGGCTACATAAACCAACACATCGCAGCTACGGCCTCGGAGGTCTACATGTCAGTATCAGGCATCCCTCTGAGATTAAAGTAACAGTTTAATCACCCGTTTGAAATTACAAAAACGACACATTAAAGCACTTGATTAGCCATCACCATGAAACAATTTGATATCCAACCGGTCGACCGCTCAATACAGCAGGACGCAATAAATAAAATTGACAATCTGACCAAGCCCAAAGGTTCGCTCGGGCGGCTTGAAGAACTGGCCCTGCGCCTGTGCATGATACAGCACACTCTTTCGCCGCAACTGCATCAGCCTCACAATGTGCTTTTCGCCGCCGACCACGGCATCATCGAAGAAGGCGTGAGCGTTTCGCCCAAGGAGGTGACGTGGCAGCAGTTGAGCCATTTCTCCAAAGGAGGCGCGGGCATCAACTTCCTATGCGACCAACATGGTTTCAGACTCGTGCTTGTCGACTCGGGCGTGGATTATGACATCCCGTCCGGCCACGGCATCATCGACATGAAAGTCAGACGTTCGACACGCAATTATCTCCACGAGGCTGCCATGACCGAAGACGAACTCGAACTTTGCCTCGAACGCGGGGCCAAAGTGGTCGATGACATCGCCGACTCTACCGGATGCAATATCATAAGTTTCGGCGAAATGGGCAGCGGCAACACATCTTCGTCATCGATATGGATGCACCTCTTCACCGGCATCTCCCTCGACAAATGCATCGGAGCCGGTGCCGGACTTGACTCGGATGGCATCCGACACAAATATGATGTGCTCTCACGGGCTGTCGCCAATTACTCTGGCGATGGAAGCGTGAAGTCTCAAATGGCATGGTTTGGCGGTTATGAGATGGCTATGGCTGTCGGAGGCATGCTCAGGGCGGCCGAGAGAGGCATGACAATAATTGTCGACGGTTTCATCATGACGAGTTGCATACTGGCTGCCTCGCGACTCCATCCGACAGTGCTCGACTATGCCATATTCGGACATCAGGGTGATGAATGCGGACATAAACTGATGCTTGAAGCCATGGGCGTAAAAGCATTGCTCCACCTCGACTTACGCCTCGGCGAAGGTTCCGGTGCTGTGTGTGCCTACCCGATCATCGAATCGGCCGTAAGAATGATCAACCACATGGATTCGTTTGGTTCGGTCAACGTCACAAAATACTTTTAGGATTACATGAACAGCCTGTTTTCTGCAATCATATTGTTCACCCGGTTGCCGTTGTGGCGATGGGTGGATATACCCCGGGAGAGCTACGACAGGGCTGTGGTCTACTGGCCGCTTGTCGGATGGCTCACTGGAGGATTATGCGCCTTGATTATTGTGCTTTGCCCTCCTTGTTGGGACATCAGTATAGTCGTGACGGTGGCTCTGCTCGCCCGTGTATTGCTCACCGGCGCGCTTCATGAGGACGGCCTGGCAGACTTCTGTGACGGTTTCGGAGGTGGTCACGACAAAGACCGCATACTTGCCATAATGAAAGACTCTCACATAGGCACCTATGGAGTGATTGGCCTGATACTCTATTACCTGTTGGCTGTACGGGCTTTGTCGGCAATGCCGGCCTGGATGGCCGGACTCGCAATATTAGCCTGCGACCCGTTTGCAAAACTATGTGCGTCCCAGCTCACCAACATACTCCCCTACGCGCGTCCTGAAGGTGCTAAAAACAGGATTTCATATACACGCATGGATGCCGCACAGATAGCACTGCAGCTTGTGACAGGAAGTGCCCCTCTGCTTTATCTGATATATAAGACCGGGCCATTGTTCGGACTCGCGGCAATAGCACCGATAGCCATATGCGCGTCGCTGATGCTACTGATGCGCAAACGCATAGGCGGATATACCGGCGACTGCTGCGGGGCCACATTTCTGATATGCGAACTGTCGATGCTCCTCACAGTCGACATAATCTGCTGGAGCGTATCATGAGACTCGTATTCATACGCCACACCTCGGTGGCCGTGGAGCGTGGTGTCTGCTACGGACAATCCGACGTCCCGGTAGCCGAGTCTTTCGAGACGGAGGCTGAAGCCGTAAAGAAGCGTCTTGAAGCATACCGTTTTGACCGCGTATATTCAAGCCCGCTGTCTCGCTGCATGAAGTTGGCGGTTTATTGCGGTTACAATAATCCAATTACGGATTCACGGTTGCTGGAAATGAATTTTGGCGAATGGGAAATGAAAAGGTTTGACGAAATTACTGATCCAAGACTCCGTCTGTGGTATGATGACTATCTCAATGTTCACGCCACCGGGGGCGAATCAGCCATGGAGCAACGGGCTCGGCTGGAGGATTTTATCACCGACCTGTGTGCCACATGCGACAGCGATGAGACAATCGCCATATTCTGCCACGGCGGCATAATAATACACGCCATGGCAATCCTTGACCGGGCAGACTACACCGAGGCGTTCAGACACCAGCCTGGCTACGGTGCTATATCAGAATGGCACATCTGACAATCGCCGCAAGAGCGACCGCCATAAACTCGGCCACCCGATTGATGCGCGTGGCGACACGCATATCTTCACTTGTGAGCAGACGCTCGTTTGAGCCGATATACGGCTTATAGACAGTCTCGCCGAAATAGTCATGCGGACCGCCGAAACGGCAGTCAAGCACCCCGGCGAGAGCGGCCTCGGGATAACCGCTGTTAGGGCTGGCGTGTCGTGGCCCAAAACATCTCACAAAACCAACCAACCCCGGACGACCGGCCGCTATCACCATGAGCAGGGCCGTGATGCGCGCAGGCAGCCAATTGGCCGCATCATCAATTCTCGCGGCCACCGTGCCAAACATTCGGTAACGCTCCGACCTATAGCCGATCATCGAATCAAGCGTATTGACCATTTTATAGGCCAGCATGCCGGGCACTCCCAACAGTGCATACCAGAAAAGCGGAGCTATCACGCCATCGCTCAGATTCTCGGCAAGCGTCTCAAGCGCGCCCGTGCGCACCTCATGATCAGTAAGTGCGGCGGTGTCGCGACCCACTATCCTCGCCACCTGCCTGCGCCCTTCGTCAAGCGAACGGTCTGCGGCCTCAAACACCATCCTCACCTCCCTTATAAGGGTTGTGCCGGCAAGGCAGTAGAATATCAACACCGCCTCGACCATAATCCTTACCCACAGCCACGGTGAAAGCAGCCCGAGCAGCCACCACGACAATGCATAAGTTACGGCAATCAAGCCCACAGCTACCACTCCGCCCTTCAGTGTACGGTGCGCTCCGTTGTTTAACTTATGTTCCAGGAAGGAAATCGCACGGCCAAAATACACTATCGGATGAGGCAGCCTCGCAGGATCGCCCAAAATAACGTCAAGCAACCAGCCGATGAGAAGCGGGAGCAGCAATATTACAATATCCATTTGGTTATAGCAGTTATGAGCATATCATTTTCGGCCGGAGACAATACCGCCACCCGGAAATATCGCTCAGTAAGTCCATGAAAATTTGAAGCATCACGTATCAGCATACCATGCTTTGTAACAAGATATTCCTTGAGTGCGGCCGCCGTCCCACGCTCAAGACGGCAAAGCAACATATTACAGTCGGTCGGCTCCACATGTATTCCTATACCACCAAGTGACTCCCCCACCCGCTCGGCCTCTCGGTGAAGCATCGAAGCATCAATCGGGAAATCTCCGATATGTCCAAGAAGATATTTCGCCCCTTCGATAGCCAACTGATTGACCGACCATGGCATACGCCTCGACTTAAATCGTGCCAGCAGCGATGGACACCCGACGGCATAGCCTATACGGAGCCCCGGGATGGCAAAACGCTTCGTGAGCGAACCGAGCAGCACCAGATTGTGTCTCTCCACAGCCTCCCGATCGGCCACAACGGGGAGCAGAGTATAGTCGGCATAGGCTTGGTCGATAACAAACAATACGCGAGGATGTGAGTCGACAAACGACAACAGCCGGGCCTTGTCGGTAACACGGCCGGTAGGATTGTTGGGGTTACACATCCACACAACCTCAACATCATCAGACACATCGTCAAGGCTGAATACATATCTCAGCCGATGGGAATACATCATACACGCATCGGCATATTCGCTGAATGTCGGAGCTATCACAGCCGATTGCCGGCCGGCAAGCTCACACGCCATGATATAGATTGCCTCGGTAGCCCCGTTGGTCACCATCACGGCCTCCGGCCCGACCTCTTTGAGTGATGCCAATGCGGCCTCGACCGAGACCGGGACCGGCTCGGGATAACTGCGTATACAATCAGCGACATTGCATAGATGAGCCGTCAGGCCGCTATGGTCAAATCCGCCATAAACGTTAGTGCTGAAATTATACTTTATATCGCATCCGTAACGGTATGCGTCATCACCATGTCCCTCTGTCATTTTCGGCTCATTATTTTGTATAACAATGGGATGTCGAGATACTCCCTGAGCCACGCCGCCAAGGCATCGTACTGTTGCTTCTTATAGGCCGCATAGTCGACGGCCACGGTCTCGGCCTTGTCAACATAAGGCCGAAGAAGATATTCCACCACAACCCGGTTGTCAAGAATACCATGTATATATGAACCGAAACACCGCTCGTCGGCCTGACAGCCATCCGGCAGGCCACCGTCAATGACATTGAGCGGAGAAGCACCCTCCTCAAGCGTAGTACGCCCCATGTGTATCTCGTAACCCGAACAACACTCCGACCGGTCGAGAAAGCGAAATTTCACCTGACGCGTCACCTTGCTGTCGGTCAGCACCGTGCGCACAGGCAGCAGCCCGAGTCCGGGCTGTAGGCTTATATCACCCTCCACACCATCCGGATCACACACTTCAAGCCCCATCATCTGATACCCTCCGCATATGCCCACTATGGTCTTTCCTTCGTGTCGACATTCGGCTATTGCCGAGGCCAGCCCGCGACGACGCAGATAATGCAGATCCGAGAGCGTCGCCTTGCTGCCCGGAAGAATAATAATGTCTGCCTCACGAAGCTCTGAGGGATCGGCTGTATAATAGAGATTGACTCTCGGGTCGAGTTCGAGTGAGTCAAAATCGGTAAAGTTGGAGATATGCGGCACAAGCACCACGGCAACATTCACCTTGCCGTCCGCCACCGATGAGCATTTTGCCGCAAGAGCCACAGAATCCTCTTCCTCGATATGTATATGTGATGCGAAAGGCACAACTCCAAGCACTGGCACACCACATATCTCCTCCATCATCCGGCGGCCGGACTCAAACAGGCGCATGTCTCCGCGAAATTTGTTGACAATAATCCCCTTGATGCGCCGACGGTCAGACTCATCCTGAAGCATTATCGAGCCATAGGCACTCGCAAATACGCCCCCGCGGTCGATATCAGCCACAAGAATGACATCCGCATCGGCATATCTCGCCATTGACATATTCACAATATCACTCTCACGCAGGTTGATTTCAGCAATACTTCCCGCCCCCTCCATCACTATCGGATTATAGTCGGCCGAAAGCCTGTCAAAAGCATCTCTGACAACTTTACGCAACTCATCACGTCCCTCCTTGCGAAAATATTCACAGGCATCACGGTTGCACACAGGTCGACCGTTGACCACAACCTGCGAAGTATTTTGCCCCGACGGCTTAAGCAATATCGGATTCATATCGGTGTGACACCTTATACCGGCAGCTTCGGCCTGCACCGCCTGTGCACGCCCAATCTCATAACCCTCAGGGGTAGCATACGAATTGAGAGCCATGTTCTGAGCCTTGAAAGGAGCCGGATGATAGCCATCTTGCATGAATATACGGCAAAGCCCTGTGGCAATAAGACTTTTGCCAACATCACTGCCGGTCCCGGCAAGCATTATAGGTGAAAGTTTATTCATTATAGTGCGACGTTTATAGACAAACGACGATAATATATTACACCTGATTTTTTATCAGTATAACGTTTTTTTACATGTACAAAGTTAGCACTTTTTTCTCACAAACCTTTCCCAATCACTCCCATCCGATACTCCATAACAGCCAGCACCCTGATATACAATATACACAAGCAAAATCGCCCTATCAAAACATGCATCGCGCCTGTTAACAATAGTTAAATAAACTATAACTATTTGGCAGTTTAAAATAAACTTCCTACCTTTGCAACGCAAAAGAGGAAACAGCCCAAGCAACACTCTTCTAAACGCAGAGAACATTAAAAATATCGAGTCTAACATTTGATAGACAAACGATAGACAATCGCGAAAATAGCTCAGTTGGTAGAGCACAACCTTGCCAAGGTTGGGGTCGCGGGTTCGAGTCCCGTTTTTCGCTCAAAACCCTCGCATTCTCCCTAACAGGAGATGCATCATCCAAATGTCCGGGTGGTGGAATTGGTAGACACGCTACTTTGAGGGGGTAGTGGCCGAAAGGCTGTGTGAGTTCGAATCTCATCTCGGACACTGTAAAAATCCGCAAGTGATTGATTTTTAATCCTTGCGGATTTTTCTTTTATATTTTTGTCCCCATTTTGTCCCCCAATTTTATTTCTGCAAGTTTTTGGGGATCAGCAGCAAAACCAGGTTGAATTGTTAAAAAACTATCCGAGTTAAAAAATATTTTTAGGCGCATAGTTTTGATAGCCGGAAAAGGAAGAATGGAATGTCTGTCACGCCACGGAACTGGCTTCGGAATGCTTTGACTTTTGCATTGAACGATTCGGCTCCTGCATTTGTGGAACGGTTTATGAAGTAGTTCAATATTGTGTCATAGTGGTTTCGGAATGTTTCTGTGACAGTGCGGAACTGGCCGCCGTCCATTTCATCCACTTTGTTGTACCATCGTGCCAGATTAAGGCGTGCCGTGTCTTTGTCGGCTCAAGCCGAAATTCCGGTGCATATGTTAAATTGAGCAGAACGAAGTGTTAAATATTCAGGCGTATAGTTTGACCAGGCGGAAGATGAAGAAATCGCGATCTCGGACACCGCGCATTTGCGAGCGGAAGATCTTGACTTTAGAGTTGAAGGCTTCGGCGGAGGCATTGGT
>RIBL01000026.1 GCA_003762875.1 Muribaculaceae bacterium Isolate-110 (HZI)
CGAACTCGCACTCCTGCCCGGGATCATGCTCGCGCCTGACATAGACCTCCTTCTGCGGCCTGGTGCCCATGGTCGCACTGATGCGTCTGACATGATTGCACACACTCGGATAACTGAGCGTAAAGCCACGCTCCAGAAGCATCGTGTGGATGCTGCGACACGTCCACTGAAGCTTGCGCATGCCTGTGGCCCGACGCACACGATTGTCTTCAAGACAATTGCGGATAATCCCCTTGATTTCATCCGTCACCACCGGACATGTCCGCACCGGTGTGTTGAACTTAGGCTCCGAACCTAAAAGTGTTGCAAACGCCTTCATGTCGCAGACACCGTCGGCGTCCAGACACACACGCTCATACTCCCACACGATCTTGTCTACCGTGTGGCGGCTGATGTGCATCTCTCCCGCAATCTGGCGCTTCGACTGACCCTTGACATGATAACGTGTCAGGACCTCGTTTCTTTCTACCATAGTTTTCATTTTGTGGGACCGAGTTGATATTACTATAATATAACTCAAAATCCCCGGTTAAAATTCTCCTTTGAACCGGTGCACTTCTCGGTTAGATTTCATGGCGCACTTCTCGATTAAATTTTACAATACAGTGGCGTATGTATGACGGGCCACATGGGTGGTGAGATACTTGTCAATCTTGCAGATTGTGGCAATCTCTTTGAGATAGCGGTTCATCACTTGATTGGCAGGGACAGGAAGGAGAACGCCTTTTTGGGCTGCCTTTTTATTCCCCTCATATTTTTTGAGGATTGCAGCCGGAATATCCAGCAAAGGAATATTGCTGATTTGGCGAGTCTTCTGCCGATGTTTGCGAATCCACAGGTTGCCCGCATTGTCGCGGACAATGTGCTCGGCGGTCAACTGTGACACATCCGAGAATGCCAGGCCGGTAAAGGCTGACATCAGGAACATATCCCGGACAACCTCCAGTCGCTTGCATCCCGGCTCACATTCATAGATTCTGTTGAGTTCCTCTATGGTGAGGAAGTCCGGTTCAGTCGGAACCTCTTTGAACTTAATGCCGACAAAGGGGTCTTTCTTTATCCAGTCGTTGGCGATGCAACGGTTGGTTATCTTTTTCAACGCCTTCATATAGCGTATGAGGGTATTCTGGCAGAGGTCTTTTTCGGTCTTCAGGAATACTTCGTAGGCACGGATTACTTCGCCGGTGAACTCGGAGAGGGGGAGGTCATCAACCTCATAGTTCTTCTTGATCATCTCTTCGAGGTATCGTTTCATCGACTTATAACGATAGACGGTAGTCTTGGTGTAATCCTTGCCGATGAGTGTTTCAGCCTCGTCATTGTGAGCCTGTATCACTTCAAGGATTGTTTTCTCCTTTTTCTTTTTTGGATTGATGCCATAGAAACGCTGCTGCACGACAATCGCTGTCACCGGTTCATTCTCCTGCTGGAGTTCGGTAACGATGGCGTGAACCTTAATTCTCGCTTCCTCAATGAACTTGTTAAGGTCATTGGCAGTCCGGCTCGTGCCTGTGGCACGTTCCTTTGCTTGGTTCCAGAGATTCGATAGAATACTCTTTTGGATGTTGTTTTCGGCGCGTTGGCCGTTTACCGTGATGCGCATAAAGACAGGCGACTCGCCATTTTTCAGGACGTTGCGCCGAAGAAAGAATGCCACACGGAATGAGTCTTTACTTCTCATAGTTTTTACCTTGTGTTGGTGTTTGATGACCTGGTGTAAGTAAATCCCGAGAAGTATGTCTTGTAACGTGCTGAATCATAATCTATAAACGCCGTATAGGTGTAAATTGTTCGCTCTATTCGGTGTAACACTGGATTTACACCTGCGACTCATTTTCGCCACTCAACTTTTTCTCGAAAAACTCACCCACCATGTCAATGTTCTTGTTAATGTTCACTCGAAATGAGCGACATTCACCATCAAGGCAAAATGATGTAAAATGCGGAATATCAGTTCGGTATAATAACAACTGGTGGAGCAAGTCGGTGTAATGTTTATCTCCACCAAATCTACACCTGCCGATTTCATCATTTTTCCGCATTCTGCGCTACCCCTAAAATGAGAAAAACACCGAATATCATTGATATTCAGTGTTTTATCTTCTCCTAAAATTTAGGTTCGTGGTGCCACCAGCAATATAAACGTTAAATTTTTATCAATCGGATTAAATTCAATTATATACTAATATACTGATATTAAGCCAAATTAAACAATTTTCAATTTAGGCAGATAGCGGCTGTTTTAGAAATTATAGTGACTATCGTAGTGACTATTCAGGAAAAGTCACTAACTTTGCAGTGTCCGATTCACAAGGGAATCGAACCTAGGATTCTATGGCAAAATCTCTTTCCCGGTTCTTCATCCGCAAGCAGGACGAGAAGAACGAAATCGCAACTCTTTTCTTTAGGGTGCAGAACAAGAAACACAAAGTCGATACGCTCTTTTCCTCTCAGATACGTGTGAATGTTGCGGAGTGGAAAGAGGCTTTGTCGTGTCCTGAAAAATGGATGCGACATCAAAGGGCGAACTTCAATCTACACGACTCACTCAATAGGATTGAACTGGTAGTGAAGTCGGAAGTAGAGGGCATGTCTTTCGATAAGTCACGTGTTGAGGCCGAGATCCTCTCTATCGCCAATCCGAAGAAAGCAGAAGCCCTAATGAAAGCTAAGCGTGAAGAGGAGGAACGGCAACGCGAGGAAGAACGCATAAAGGAAGAGCAGGAACGTCTGATAAAGGAAGGCATCGATGCTGAACGCGCCAAAATATGGAACTTCATAGACCGATTTTGCAATGAAATCAAGAGCGGTGCCAGGCTTAATGGTCATGATAGATATGCGCCCGGCACTGTGAAGGCATGGAATAGCTTTCGGAAGCTGTATGACTTGTTTGACAGAAAGCATCGCTACACATGGCATGATGTAGACCGTGCATTCGTCACCAAATTCCTGAATTTTATGGAGAAGAAAGATTATATGGTGACTGCGCAGAATAAATACCTGGTCGATCTACGAGCAATCATCAGCTATGCCTATGCCGACGGAATACACAACAATGACCGCGCCCTGCAATATTTCGCAAAAAAGAAAATTGAAGAGAAAGATAAGGCTATCGAAATATACCTTACCGAAGCAGAGCTTCAGGCATTGTATGAAATGCCTCTGTCAGGCAAGCAGGAAGAGGTGCGCGATATATTTCTTGTCGGGTGCTACACCTGTCAGCGCGTGAGCGATTACAACGACATTGACAAGGATTGTTTCACCACTACTGCCAAAGGAACACCGGTAATATGCCTCATTCAGAAGAAAACCCGCAACGAGGTAAAAATTCCTATAATGAATCCCAACCTAAAGGCTATATGCGAAAAATACAACTACAATCTCCCTTATGTTGTTGACGTGATACTCAACCGCTACATAAAGGAGATTCTGATGGAGTTGTCCGATAAAGTGCCCGACTTAGCCAAGATGGTAGTAACCAAACTTACTCAAAAGCAGAAGAAACTGGTGGAGGACGGCAAGCTCGTTGTCGAGCACAACGAAAAGGGAGAGGTGATAATGCCTCGCTACAAGTGCGTGACAACCCACACAGCCCGCCGCAGCGGAATCACAAACATGTACCTCACCCACAAATACTCCATCTTACAGATGATGCACGTCAGCGGCCACAAGACACAAAAGACCTTTATGGACTATATCAAACTCTCCTCGGACGAAATCGCCGACGAGATAGACGCTATCGCTAATGGCGCAAAATCCGAAGTATTTTGACTATTATTACTCGGAAACAGCTACAAATCAAAATATAAATTGTAATTTTGAATATGGAAACAAATAATTCACAGCTCGTAATCTATCAGGCGCCGGACGGAAATATGTCGATTGATGTGACAGTTCAGAATGATACCGTATGGCTGAGCCAAGGGCAGATGGCCGAACTCTTTGACAAAGATCAGTCAGTTATTGCCCGCCACATCTCTAATGTTTTCAAGGAAGGCGAGCTGGAGAAAGAGAGTAATATGCAAATTTTGCATAATACTCTGTCGAAGTACAAACCGACTCAGGTTTACAGCCTTGATGTTATTATCTCTGTTGGCTATCGCGTTAAATCCAAACGTGGTACTCAATTCCGCATCTGGGCAAATAAGATATTGAAGCAGTATCTTCTTCAAGGCTATGCCATAAACGAGCGGATAGCTGCACAGAAATATGACGAGCTTAGTCAGTTGATAAAAGTGCTCGGCCGCACAATCCAAAATCAGGAAAGGCTTACGGAGGACAGCCGTTCATTACTTGATGTTGTGGTTGACTACACATACGCCCTCGACACCCTTGACCGCTACGACTATCAGGAACTGAAGATCGAGGACACCACCGGTAAAGAGTCGTTTCATGCCACTTACGAAAACGCCATGGAAGTCATCCGAGAGTTACATGAGAAATTCGGTGGCAGCACATTGTTCGGCAACGAAAAGGACGATTCCTTCAAAAGCTCCATCGGTCAGATTTACCAGACCTTCGGTGGCGTTGACCTATATCCCTCAGTGGAGGAAAAAGCTGCCATGCTCCTGTACCTTGTTACCAAAAACCACTCATTCAGCGACGGCAACAAACGCATTGCCGCAACTCTATTCCTGTGGTTTCTCAACGGCAACGGCATTCTCTACAACGGAGACGGCACCAAGCGCATTGCCGACAACACCCTCGTCGCCCTCACCCTAATGATAGCCGAAAGCCGTACCGAGGAAAAGGACACAATGGTAAAAGTCATCGTCAACCTAATCAACAAGAACAACTGAGGATAAGACGAAACAACCCCCGAAATATGCACGGCTTAACGACTTCATGCCGAGGATTGACCTGTCGGTGCTGAATGATTATGTAACGGCTAATCTCCGCGCTGATTTTCATACTCGTTTGGGACATTTGTCACACCTAATGTCAATTATTCTTTGTAACTTTGCGTATGGCTACTCTCTCTAAAATATTGGTTTTGTGTGTAGGCTTTGCTCTCTCCAATAACTTATGGGCGCAAAGTCATATAGATTCTGTGCAGACTGACACAAGTCCGCTCAAGATTGAGCGTGATGCACTTGGTGCAGTATATTATTGGATAGACAATAATGCGCTCGACCTTGACCGAGTGGATTATAGTGATTTATATGAAACCTATATGACACCAATTGAGGGTCAGTTATTTGAGGACTGTGCTCAGCTATTCATTGAGGGGAAACTTCGATTGGAACCGGACTTTCTAAAGACATACTCTTACTCTTATTGGAGAGACAAAATTGATACACCTGTAAACGGAGTGCTTGGCAATGATTTCAGGCGGATAGAGGTCTATTTCTATCCCGATGCTGTTAAGTCGGATTCGGTAACATACGTCGTAAAAGGCCGGACAAAGGTTAAGAATAATGTCTGCGATTTCACAGGTGAAGTCAAAATCAAGAAAATCTATCACAAATATGAGCGTGACATCGACTCTCCCGATTGCTATTTGATAATCGCGGATTATACTCTAAAAGAAGATGTTACGCAAAAAGGTAGCGGAGAGTTTCGGGGTGTAATGGGTGCGTATGGCTATGTCACTGAAGATGCTCCCGGAGTAATACAGGTTAACAATATAGATCAGGACGGCGACGGATATATGAACCGTTCTTATGTAGGCACATGGCGGAGTTATAAGAATCCTGCGGTCGTCAAGCGTTGTATGTGGGGCGATAACCGTTTGCCATTCCGCTTTGATTTTGATATAGGAGCCGGAGAGATTGTTGTCAATCCCAAATACTCGTCTCCGGAATGGGATAATTTTATGCAATGGAAAGACCTTGATATTGTTGAACCCGAAAGCGGCGACAGCCGTGCAACATATAAAAATCCGTGGTGGTAATAAAACTGACTGATAAACGATTTTGGATATTTGAGGCATTGGCAATATTGTCAACAGCTACAACCATAGGTATCATGCAAGTCTGTTTGGGTAGATTTGAATTGGATGGAGACTCCATGCCTATTTGTTGTATTATTTTGACTTCGTATTTAGTCGGGCAAACGGTTGCTTGGAAAGTATCTAAATATCTTAAATGGCTGAAACTTGGCCTGTCAACTTATTTTTACTCCATTATTTCTTTTGCGTCGATATTTGCATTTATAATTATTCTTGATTATTTGGATCGAAAGCCACTTCCTGTTGATGTCTCAGCAGATACACATATTGGTTTTTCTACATTCAGCATATCGTTGGTGGCAGTATTTTTATGGAGTATAGTTTCCTTCATTCCATCTATGCTTACGGGATTTATTGCTTCATTATGTTTAAGTTCTAAAAAGTCTAAAAGTGATAGAACATTAAAGAGTGTATCTCTTGAGCTCTTAGGCGTTAATGGTTTTGCATATCCGAGAAAAGAAGCGCTGAAAATAGCGAATGGGTACTTTAATTCAAACAAGCCTATTCTTGGTGGTGATGTTTATAAGCTGGTTAACGGACGTATAGAATCCACTTCCGACAGTTGGTACTGTGACAAGAAAGAGTCTGAATCGTCGTATGATTATGTTGTCCGCAGCTATCACATTGCTTGCGACTATATAAGAGATTATCCGGGCAAAGCAAATACTTTTTTCAGCATCGTTATAGAGCAAATAGAAGATGAAATCTGACAGCAAAATATATCGGTTTTTCTTTGGACGGCGGGGTGAGACACGCTTGCCATTTGGCGCTATGCTGCTGATTCTTGTGCCTTTTTTTATTGGGGGCCTATATTTCCAGAATCGCAAATACAATGCTTTGTTGGCAAATCCGGAACATACATCGACTGTGATTTCAGATATCGGCTATGTAGGCAACAGTGGTCCTATAATACATTACAAATTTACAGTGAACGGTGTAACATATAAAGGTGGTATGTATGCCAATGGTTTTGCCGTTGGCGACAGCATAGGTGTGGTATATCAGAAAGACAACCCTGAGAATAATATGACGGTGTTTGAATATTATGATGGCCCGTCGTATGGTTCGGTCGCAATATTCGTCCTCGCTGCGATTGTTCTGGCACTATACCGATGGCGAAAAATCAATCGAAAATACAACGACAGCTGCCCGGAGTTGGATGGCACTGGAAGGTGTCGTATTTACCGCACCGACAAGGAATATATATTTGTTACAGTATATAATGTCACTGCGAGCCTTCCGATTAAATTCCTCCCCATAGGCTGTAGTAACGGAGAATTTGAGAATACTCTCATGGAAATATTCCAAGCAAGTCTGCATGGCAAATATGTGGAGCTGAAAAACGCGGAACTGATCAAAGCCATGAAGCAACGCTCATGGCGACAGCTTTACCAACACTCCACAGGCGTGCTTCTGAAACACGACAGCCGCACTTTAGAGATTTTGCCCAACCGGAAAGCTACTGATGGTAAAGGTCTTGACTGGGATTATTTCCGCGCAATATCCTTTGACCTTGACGGCGCATCATGGAAAGACATCATAAACTCAACCCGAAAACTTCTTGAATACCATGGAACTGACTGATAAACGATTTTGGAAATTCGAGGCAATGATGCTACTCTGTGGAGTATTGTTGTTCTGCCTGTTATGCAGTGTTCTTATATGTAACGGTGCGGAAATTGATTCGGGCAGTGGCATAATTCTAATACTGCTATTCCCAATTTTTCTGCTTTACTTTGCGATCTGTGGCATTCCTACTTGGCTGCTATATAACGGAGGTTCATGGATGAAACTTGCCGGATATTTGTATTTTATTTCCTCTTTGTTGGTGATTGCGCCAATAATGACATTCATGTATGACTGGAATCCGGCTACTGCAAATATGCGACCGGAAAATATGCCTATTGATGAAGGCACATTCTTTACAGATAATGAATTTGCTGTTATCATTTGTGTCGGATGGGCGATGTCACTCATTATTCCGGTAGTATTTACATCGTATCTTTCAAAGCGATGGATTATAAAAGATAATCAAGGACATGGGTGGATTGTTGATTCCGCAAGCAGAGCAATACAAGGAAATCTCCAGTCGAATGTCAGAGCCATTGCCATAGGCTATAGATATAATCGCCTCACGCTGAAGTGCTATCTTGATTCTCTCCCATCCGAACAGGATAAAGAAATGTTGAGCGATATTGCCGGAGAGATAATATCAGATTTCCCTCCTGATAAGATTCCGAGGACAACCGAGATTTGCGAGTTCTCAAATGTTCCAATATCGGAACTTGATAAACTTGATTCATTCATCTACATAAGGACCAATGAACCATGAAACTGACTGATACAAAATATGTGATTATCTGTGGGTTGATGCTGTTTGTGTGCATAAGTATTTATGCTCGTAATGTCAGTGTCAGCGGACGTGTGGTTGACAAATATAATGGCGAGCCGCTGATAGGGGCTTGCGTATATGCCGCTTATACCGATAAAAAAGACAGTCTAATGGCAGTAACGGATACTGTGGGATTGTTCACGGTGTCAGTTCCGGAGAATCAGCTATTACGATTTCAATATATGGGTTACAAGGATACATTTGCTCTCGCAAAGTCAAACCTACTAATTGAAATGGAAGATGGAGGAGAGTGGAAAAATCCATTGTGGATTATTGACAGCGTAATCGCTGACGTGAACTACCCGGATATATGGTATCAATCGCCATTTGGTGATATCACATTGGAATCATTAGTCTGTGAAGCGATGCCTGTGTTGCGGGAGGATGATATAGAAAAAGTACATTTGATAGATTCGACTATATGCTTCGGAAACATTCTATACACCGGATTATGTCGGGTAGATACAAAACCGACCACCGTGCAGGTAATTGTTGACGGTGAAAATTGTGGCATAATAACGGAACGAGCTGGGCGATTGGCAGGAGAAACCGCGGCTATAAAATATGCCTCGAATATCCTGAGGATAGACAGTGTAGTAGATGCCGTAGCCATTGACACCAAGAAACTTTTACTTATACCCACTGAGTATTATAAAAAGGCTGAGAAAATGTTGGTCGTGACTACGGATCACCATTACCCCTCTGTGGCTGAATCTGGTTTTCTGCCATATCAATATGACAATGGCGATGATTATGTCTCTGATGGACGGTATCGAATTGTGGATAGTGATGGAAGAATAGGATATGCCACAGCAAACAATGCGGTGATAATACCTCCTCGTTTTGCATTTGGTTTTCCTTTTCATAATGGCCTTGCAAGGGTTACGAACAGCGGTCATCTTGAAACTGTAATCGGAAGTGATGGAGAATACCACTATTGGGTAAGTAATAGCTGGTATTGGATTGATAAAATGGGCAACCGACTTGGAATGGAAGATGAAACCGAACGATAAAAACTCCGAGATAAGAATCTACCAAGGCGTATGGAAAAATACGTTTTACGACAAATCTAATCACTTGCACATTGAATAATGAAACTGACTGATAAACGATTTTGGATAGTGTGGCTTGTTCTCCTTCTATTGGCGATTGTGAGTTGTATGACATGAGGCTGGAACGAGGATACAGCATTGCTCGGTGCGGCTTATACGCTGTCGCTATTATCGTTCAAAGTACTATTATCTTTTTTTGACCTTTGCACGTTATTACTTTATGAATTAGAAATTTTACTATGAAAATTCAGCAAGATAACTTAGGAAATCAGGATGGAAAGATTGATTTGAAGATGTGGATGGAGGAGCATCCGCAGGAATATGGCGAGTTTGCTGCGGCGATGGGCGAAGCGGACTCGCTGGAGGTGTTTTTGTTGGGTGCTGCAGCATTTCTTTCGTCGCCGGAGTTTCAGAAGCTATTGGAGAATATGATTGACCTTGACAATCTGGACTTGGATGAGCTTTTGAAGATTCTTCAAGAGTCGGATTTTGCTGAGAAGATATTTGGCGAACAGGCAGAAGGGAGCGAATGGGCTAAATACCGGTTGCCCTTTGCCGCATGGCTCAAATATGGACGCTCTTCTGAAATGATGATAGATAATATTGAGGAAGCGGCAGAGTCGATTGACAACAAACAGTACCAGTGGCAGCTTGCAAAGTTCATGAAGACATTTCTTGCGAGGGAGGTAGAGGATAAACGACGCTCGCGCAAGGATTTGAAGGAGTATCTTGATTATCGCATGAGTGTAGATAACGGCAACTTGGCTGATTGGGCGTTGGAGGGTATTGATGAGTCTAAACCGACTGCTAGAATTACAGAAAACGCAGAATTATCTCATGACTTTCTTTCCCTTTTGGCATCTCACGGCAGTGAGATTGTTAAGCGCATTGGCAAATGGATAGAAACACATATCCGTGGCGTTGACATAGCGCACTTATATGTCGCACTTGTCGAGTCTGGCGAGCTGGATCCGTCAACACCTGTCAAACGATTTGTCGAGATATTATCCGCCACATTCCCTGAATGCAAAATCGTCGGCGAGCGTCAGGTGCAGAAGAGCGTAAACACGCTACAAGATTTATCTCCCAATCGTAAGCGATTTATCAAAGACGAGCCAGAACATCGCTTCGCTATTGACTCTATAAAGACCGATGTTTTACGAATTGACCCAGATGGAGTAGACTGAAATAGCCTCTTTTCGATTCGTTTGATTCGTTTTATAGTTCGCGAACTTAACGAACCATCAATTCTTTTTAATCCAAGAAATTACGCTATACTTTTGCGCCATCGTTCCATTTCGGAGCGGTGGCGTTTCTGTCTTATGCCGCCAGTAGAAGCGTCGAACAATGTCGGCAATCAAAACAAAAATGCAAGATTTATTAGATATGCTCAATGAGGGTCGGGCCCATGTCAAGGTAGAGATGAACGCCGAAGACCTCAAAGCATTTTCGGAGGACTTGATCCGCCGCGCAAAGGATGAACTCGGCTCGATGGTCGAGGCAGCCAAGAAAGAACGTATGCTCACCAAAGCCGAGGTAAAGGAACTCTTTGGCGTATGCGATGCCACACTCTGGCACTGGGCAAATAAAGGTATCCTCAAACCTGTCAAGACCGGCAACAAGATTATGTACCCGGAATATGAGGTACGCAAAGCCCTCGGACAACGTAACATCAATATCTGAGCATCATGAAAGCGAATGGCTATTACAACCATCCACGCTTTCCGTTGGAAGCCGGATGTGGATTGATCGAGGAGGATAGCATTGCCTTTACCAGCGATTCCGGTAAAACTACCGAAACTCCTTCTTTCCCTCTGGAGATATTTCCGAAAGCAATCCGCGACATAATCGAGACTCTTGAAGAATACGAGAACTATAATGTCGATTTCACAGCGGCTTCATTCCTTACAGTATTCGCGGCTGCTATGGGCAACGCTTGGTCAGTCCGCTTCATGACCGGATGGGTAAGCCGACCGATAATCTACATGGTGCTTGTAGGTTCGCCGAGCTGCGGCAAGACTCCGCCATTGCAACAGGCGGTCGCACCGCTTCTTAAACTCGACGGAGAGTATGACATGATCTATTGCAAGGAGATGGAAACCTACCGTCGATGGGAACGCATGTCGGCAAAGCAGCGTGAGAAACATTCTCTACCTGAAGAAATGAAGATGCCTCAGCGAAAATGTCATGTGGTGGTTGACTCCACCGTAGAGGCTCTTATCGGAGCTTTGCGCGACAATCCGCGCGGAGTGCTGATTTACAAGGATGAGATAGACAGCCTCCTCTCCAATTTCAACCGCTACAACAGTTCGGACGAGGGCTACTTTCTCAGTCTGTTCAGCGGTACGCCTTTCAAGTACAGCCGAAAGTCAAACAACGAGCATATCTTCCTCGCCAATCCCTATTGTTCTATTATTGGCACTACACAGCCCGGTCGTCTGGGCGAACAGTTCGGCGGCAAGCGAATGATGAACGGCTTTTCATCTCGATTCCTGAAAGTCTATCCCGAAATTGACAAGATGCCGTCGTGGAACGACACCGCCATGCCTGACGGCGTTCTTGAAGAATGGGAGCGAATTATCCGAAAGGTGGTAACAGTCACTCCTTCAACAGACCAAGAGGGAAAAGCAACCTCAATAGAGCTACTGTTTTCCCAAGAGGCAAAGCTCCGCGTAATTCAATGGAAAGACGAGGTCAATAACAAGGCTTATGCTGAAACGGATTCGGATGCTGTCAGGGCGTTGTGCGGCAAACTGGAAACTTATCTCGTCCGCTTCTGCCTGGTCATACAGATTATGCACTGCATCTGTGGAGAATCGGGCATGGATAAAATTGAACCGGGAACTGCCGAACTCGCCATCAGGCTCACCGAATATTTCAGAAACATGGAGAGCCGGATTGCACCGGAGATTGAAACCGGTATCCTCGACAACCGGTTTACCGAGTTACTCGGAAACCTCAGGGATTCGTTCACCACAGCCGAGGCAGTCAGGGAAGCCCTGCAACTCGGAATCTCGGAATCCTCGGTCAAAAGATTCCTGAGAGACGGAGGCCGAGGATTCGTGAAGAAAAAGTCACACGGTTGCTATCGCAAAATATGACGCTTGAGCTGACACTATGAACTTTTGACATTATGACATTTTCGACCGATGTCGAACTGACTGAGATACCCCGGTTGCTCACGCCAGATTTGGAGTATCGAACTTGCTTTGCAAGATATGCCGATTGTGTCCACAACGGCAATCCCGCCTCCCCCGAGGTGAGGGTCAATCCCGCTCGAAACTCGCAGTCTTTTATCTAATGATACATTGTCCGTGAACGATGATAGACTGAAAAATGAATGATGAAAAACTGAAAATATGCGGTTGATAGATTATTCAATATCGCATTTATCATGAACCGTGATACTTCGGTTTATCGGTCATCGTCACATTGGATAATCGATACATTGGATAATATGATAATGAGCCATTGGACAATAAGTCATCGGGTAATGGAGCATTGGATAATCAGACAATCGAGTCACTAAGATATTATATCATCAAGGTGTCAGTTCATCAAATCATCAAGCAATCATTATACCAAGTCATATAGTCTTCATTGTATCAGATATTCAATCCACCAATTTATCAAACCATAATATCTTAAAAAGTTAATCTCTATGCCGGATAAAAAATCCATCACTATAAAAATACGTGTCGATTCGCAGACCCACGCAGAAATGCAGTCAAGAGCCGACCGATACACCGACGGTAATCTGAGCGCGTTTGTACGTTGTGCCACTCTCAAATATGAAGAGCAGCCGATGGCTGACCGAGACAATCCCCGTATGATTGCTTTGATCAAGTCCGCTATCAAGCTCATCGAAAGAACCGGCACCAACACCAATCAGGTTGCAAAGCACATCAACGAACAGCAGAAAATGAATCCTTACTCGTTGCGGGCGGCAGATCTTCTTCCCTTCGGTCAGTTTTGCGAGGGTACAGAAAAAATCCGGCAGATGCTGACATACCTCTATAACATGATAATTTCAGGAAAATGATAGTCAAGAAACTCAACGATGTGTCCGGCGGCGGCTTCCCCGGCGCTCGATATAACGAGAAGAAGATTGCTGATGGCGTGGCAACCCTTATGGCGATGGAGAACGTCAGCGAAGCGTTGCGTCACAATGTAGAGACGCTGCACCGCTTCGGCCTTGATGCTTCGGCTGAAGTCGAGAGGTATCTGAAAGAAAACTCTAAGACTTACGGCAATACAAGGACGACACGTTTCCAGTTCCATGTGTCAGCATCTGTGAAAGGACGCGCCATGTCGCCTGAAGAACTCACCGACTTCGCGCGAGAGCTTATGGTGGGTATGGGATATGCCCGTCAGCCGTATTTTGTTTACGCCCACCATGATACCGGTAATAACCATGTGCATATTCTTTCAACGAGAATAAAGCCTAACGGTTATGCCATTTCTGACCATCAAGACAAGCGCAGGCTTAACGAGTGTGCAAACCGCATACTATCTCCTGACATCAAGAAAGATATAGACCGGATTCTCAGCTACGACTACGAAACGGAGGGGCAGTTTGCTAATATCGCCAAGACTCACGGCTACAAGATAGAGAAATCGCTCGACGGATACCGTCTGTTCAAGTGTGGCGGCAATGCCGGAAATATCGCCATCGGCGACATTCTCAATCGAATCACCAGGAACAGCCCCAAGCGCAAAGATCGCGCTACGCAGCTTCGCGCTATAATCCGGAAATACAAGAGCGAGATAGCCGAGGGAAAATGTCAAAGTGTCGATAATGTCAAAGTGTCAAAAGGTAAGAAGCGAAAGCCGGTAAAGGCAAAGCTGAACACCGACATCCGCAAAATACTTGATAACCACGGCAAGCCGTTGAGTGAGGAGAACTGCCAGCGCATACAGACTCTCATTGATGTTCTCAAGACAAAGTTTGGCATAGACATCAGTTTCCAGAAGGACAAGGACGGCAGGGTGAGAGGCTACAGTATAATCGACCATGCCGAAAAGATAGCCTTCGACGGCAGCAAGGTGATGAAACTGTCGAGGCTTGTTGATTTCGCCATCAAGCCGCAAAGGAAACCATCACCGCTTGACGTGTACCGCGACCTGTTCACTGTCGAGGTGGGCAAAGACAGCAGAGGGAACTATATGCTCATCAATGTCAAAGACGGCTCGACGTACAGCAAGCCAATCTCACCGAGGCAGTACGCATGGTATAACGGCGTAAAGGATGACGAGCGCGAAGATGTAGGTCTGACAATAGCGGCCACGATATTCTCCGAGGAGATACTGACCGAATATCTCATGCGCTATCCGATACACAACCATCAAGAGAGGATAAAGGGCATGGCAGTTGTCAAACATAGAAACGGCAACTACTGCCTCCGCCTGGCACTGACAGACGGCTATATGCCTTTGATCGAATTAACTCCGGAGGAGGAAGCCAAGTTCCGCTCTCTACATGCCGATGAACAAGCAAGGCAAGACTTCCTGATGTCAATAGCCATGCTGCATCTTACTCGAAAGGATGCCGAGGCGGTTAAAGAGAGGATAAAGCAGAATACCCAGTCCAAAGCCGGAGTCCGTATTCTCCCTTCCCGTCCACAGGACTACTCCCCGGAAATCTCGCAAGTGTTCACATTCAATCTTGCCAACGCACTATCTTCCCTCAATGTCAGTTCCGGCTCGTCCGCTTACAAGCGCGAGTACGAAGTCGGCAACCGCTCCCGCTACGACGACATCGACAACCGTCAGTCCGGCACCCGACTTACAATGTAAGAATGAAGTAGTGACTATCTCAGCGCACCACGACGATAGTCACTATTATTTTGCAGAGAATTTAATGTAGAATTTAATTGGGTTTAGAATTAAACGCTACTTTTTAATACAGTTTAATCAAGCCGATTTATCGTGGTTTATAGCGATTTAGATAGTGACTATTATAGTGACTACGCCCTGTAGTGACTAAAAGAAAAATCGCCAACTCTGTAAGAATTAGCGATTTAATCTTTGCTTGGGTGGTGCCACCAGAATTGTTCTGAATATAGTATCAATTTGATTATCAGATAATTACCGGCTATCTAAAGGAGAAAAACTCCGTTGACTACACTGCTATATTTTAGCGATTTGGGGCGTTTTGCTCCGGCAATCTAACACCTTCGCAACATCTTCCCTTATTCTAAAAGTTCTCTGTGATTGCAAAGTTACGAATTTATTTCCACTCCACCAAATATCAGGCTTGTGTTAATTCAATTTAACAAAGTGATTTATTTCAAAATCACAAAACAAAATAATTCAAAAACACAAAATAATTTGGTGGTGTCAGATTTAATCCCTAATTTTGTAGGTGATTATGAAAGAGATGAAGTATCTGAATAGAATTGCCGACAAGACTCTTGATTTGAGGCTTGAGGCTTTCGGCGCCGTACAGATAGCTGGACCCAAGTGGTGTGGCAAGACAACTACTGCAGAACGTCGGGCGGGAAGTGTTATTAAGATGCAGGATCCTGACCGTCGGGCGGGATATTTGGCTGCCGCTCAAACAAAGCCATCGTTATTACTCAAGGGTGCAACGCCTCGGCTTATTGATGAATGGCAGGTTGCCCCAGTAATATGGGATGCAGTTCGCCATGCGGTTGATGAACGCAGAGAGAAGGGACAGTTTATTCTGACTGGTTCGACAGTAATAGATGATGAGGAAATAATGCACACGGGAACAGGTCGCATTACCAAAATGGCTATGTACCCTATGAGCCTGTTCGAGTCTCTTGAATCCAATGGCTCTATCTCTTTGGGGCGATTATTTAATGAGGCGGACTATGAGATTGATGGTGAAATTTCACAATTATCTATTGAGCAACTGATTTTTGCTGCCTGCCGTGGCGGGTGGCCCGCTTCTCTCGATGAGATGAGCACCAAAGCTAAGTTACTGATTGCTAAAGACTATATTGATGTGATATGTAATGAGGATATTTCAAGAGTTGATAAAACGCGAAGAAATCCTGCATTGGCAAGGCTCATTCTTCGATCCTACGCACGAAATATCTGTACTTTAGCAAAGAAAACCTCCATGCTTGCTGATGTATCTGAAGAAATGGAAGGAATATCCATGCCTACATTTGATGATTATGTATGTGCTTTGGAGAAGCTCTTTGTAATTGATGATATAGAGGCATGGTCCCCTGCTATTCGTTCCAAGACTGTTATCCGAACCGGCAAGAAACGTTGTTTTGTTGACCCCTCTATTGCGGTGGCCGCGTTAGGTGCGTCACCAGAAAGTCTGGAACTTGATTTGAACACCTTCGGATTCATATTCGAGTGTCTGTGTTTTCGTGACCTCCGAGCATATTCGCAGGCACTGGGTGGGCGATTGTCATATTACCATGACCGTCTTGGACTTGAAGCTGATGCCGTATTGCACCTTGATGACGGACGATATGCGTTAATCGAATGCAAACTTGGTAGTCGCGAGATTGAGGACGGGGCAAAGCACCTCATTGAAATCAAACATCTTATAACGGAAAAGAATATGGCGGAGAAGCAAATTAAACTTCGTGAACCGGACTTGCTTATTGTCTTAACGGGCGGAGAAATGGCATATACACGCGAGGACGGTGTGAAAATAATACCAATCGGGTGCCTGAGAGATTAATTATTTAGGATTCAGTCAATATTGACCTATTCTTAATAATGATATAGATAAGTTAGAACGAGCGAAGAATCAAACAAAAAAGCAACTTAAAACTATGAATAATCCTATAGGATCACTATGGAATAAATGGGATCTACATCTTCATACTGATGCTTCTGACGGTAAGGGTTCCTGTCAGGATATATTGGATGAAGCTATAGCAAAAAATATAAAGTGTATCGCTATAACAGATCATCATACAGTTGATAATGTAGATATGATGAAAACGCTGGCGAAAGACGCCGGCGTAACAGTAATTTCCGGGGTTGAATTTAGGACTGAATATGGGAGGGCATCTGTCCATATGATAGGTCTTTTCCCTGATGAGTTCAATGGAATAACTCTTACATCAGAATTTTTAAAGGAAAACGTTCTTAATCAATTGGGTATATCTCGCTCAAGAATAATACAAATTGGTCGAGAATCCCTCAAACAAGATGGATTGCCAGAGGCATCTTACTTTAAGGATGGGATGTTTCGCGTACAGGTGAACTTTAAGGACGCAGCCAATCTAATCCATAAATATGGAGGAATCGTAACAGTTCATGCAGGTTCAAAGTCAAACAGTATTGATGAAGAAATGAAGCATGAAGGTAAATCTAAAAAAAATGTTTCGATTGAAGATTCATTAGGCCCAGTAAAAGAAGAGCTTTTTAGGGATGGTTATATTGATATTTGTGATTTAACGAAACCTAAGGAAGCTGGATTTTATCAAAAAACATTTAGGAAACCATCTATAACAACTTCCGATGCTCATGAAGTAAGCGAGGTCGGAACTAATGCATGCTGGATAAAAGCAGATTTGACATTTGAAGGATTGAGACAAATTCTTGCTGAACCGGAACGAATATCATTTGAAGAACCTGAAATTTTAGCAAGAATAAAAAGAAATCCAGATAAATTTATTCGGTCTTTAGAGATTCGACGTATTTCGGGTGCCACTATGCCTGAAAAGTGGTTCGATAGTATTAGAATTCAATTAAATCCAGGCTTAGTCGCAATTATTGGTAATAAGGGGAGCGGCAAGAGTGCCCTTACTGATATTATTGCGTTATGTGCTGACTCTACAAATCAGAACTGGGCATTTTTGACACCTGCAAAGTTCAGAATGCCAAAACCATACAATCGTTCTAAGCAAACCGAAGCGTATATCCAATGGGTTGATAACTCTTCATCAACTATCAAAACATTAGATATGTCAACGGAGGCGACCAAGCCTGAGCGAGTTAAATATATTCCACAAAACTTCTTGGAAACTCTTTGTACAACTGAGGACGATCAAAAGTTCGAGAGCGAATTAAAGAAGATAATATTTCAGTACTTAGCCCCAGCTCAAAGATATGGTTATAATGATTTGGATGAAATTATTAATTACCTGACAAAAGAAAATGCTGATGCATGCAGTGATATTCAATCCCGAATTAGAGAAATCAATCGAGAGATTATAGCAATGGAAGCCATGCGGACTCCTGCTTACCGAGATACACTTGCAAATGAGTTAGCTTACAAGCAAAGCCAATTAAGCAATGTCCAATCTGCAAAACCAAAGGAAGTTGCAAAACCATCAGTTGATGAAGATCCGGAGGCCAAAAAGATTCAGGAGGAAATTGACAAGTTGAATGAATCTTGTAAAATGATGGAAATTTCTTTACAGGCTTTGGAAAGTGAGAAAGAAGAAAAGGTTAAAACAATTCAGGACTTAAAGGCTAGTAAAGAACGTATTGATAGACTAACATTACAAATAGAGGCAGTCAAGCAAGAATTGAGATTGCTGTATGAAAAAAACAATCTCAATATTGATTCAGTATTGAATGTGACCTATACACCGGATTTAATATCTTCCAAGCTTAAAGAGTTGTCCGAGAGAGTTGATGAAATAGACAATCATTTGAATGAAGATAAATCAGGAAGCTTACGAAAGCAATACCTTCTTGAATCTGAGAAATTGAATCTTGCAAAGCAAAAACTTAGTGCTCCAGAACTTGAGTATCAGAAATATCTAAAGGAAAAGCTGGAGTGGGAGAAATTGTTAGAAGATATTACCGGTACTCCTGAAAAGGAAGGTTCAATAAAGTATCTTCAAAGTCGTATTGATTATATCGAACATAATCTAAATAAAGAACTATCTCAGAAAATCGAGAAAAGAGAGGATTTGGTAAAAGACTTGATGCAAAAGAAACATCAGGTCCTTGAGACCTATGAAAATCTTTTTGCTCCTGTTGTAAAGTTTATTGAGGACTATCATGAGGAATTAAAAGATTATCCTATTGAATTTGACTCAACTTTCTCTCTTAGGAATTTTGGAGATAGATTTTTTGATTTCGTAAGTCAGCAGGCTTCAGGATCTTACTACGGCAAGGAACAGGGGCAAGCTCGGATAAAATCAAATATTGACAGTGTGGATATGTCTGATATTCTATCTATTGTTGCCTTTGCCAACCTAATCAACAGCGATCTACTCTATGACAAACGTGATGACAATAATGATTTTCGTTCAGTAGAGAACCAATTAAAGAAAGGTCATACACAGCAAGAGCTATACGATTTTATTTATTGTATGGACTATGTCCATCCATTCTTCCAGCTTAAAATGAATGGAAAGCCCTTGTCCTCTTTGTCTCCTGGAGAAAGAGGTGCTTTGCTACTGCTTTTATATCTATTTATTGACATGGATGACAAACCTCTGATTATAGACCAACCAGAAGAGAACCTTGATAATGAAAGTGTATATCGGTATCTTGTACACTTCATCAAGGCTGCCAAGCGTAAGAGGCAAATCATCATGGTGACACATAATCCAAACCTTGCTGTAGTTTGCGATGCCGATCAGATTATTCAGATGAAAATTGATAAACTTCACGGGAATGAGGTTAGTTTTGTTTCAGGCGCTATAGAAAACCCTATTATGAATAAAATCATTGTAGATATTCTTGAGGGCACATATCCTGCATTTCATAATAGAGATTGCAAATACTTCGATAAAACCATATGATAATTGGTGATAGCAACTAAGGAGAATTAGGGATGTTTAAGCCCCGATAACCCTCATTGTGATTATCGGGGTTACGTGCTGTAAGATTGTCATCTATATGGCGAGTGATAGTTGTTTTTGATGTATTCTTCTATATCACGATCAGCATATATTATTTTCCTTCAGAGAGAATAATATCCGTAAATTCCTTTGATACGGTATTTGGATAAAGTGGAGCGGCTATCCATAATCTTCGGGTTAATAGGCTTTGTAAATATGTATTAGAGCATCGGGAATATACGCAAATGGCATTTGTGTCAGATAAACTGAGTGGAGCGGGATAATGTGTACCCCTCGTAAACGTGGAAATAGGCACCCGTTGAAATGCTTGAAAACGTGGGAGTAGATGGTTTTGAAATGCTTGAAAATGTGGTTTGACCGTTTTTGTTAATCAATTTAACAAAGCAAAACTCATCAAAAACACAAAATGAAAATCTGATTTTGTCGGTTTTTCTGCGTAAAAAGTCCGACAAAACAGTGATGACATGGCTAACGCCCCCGGTAATTCTCAATGGATTATCGGGGGCGTTGCCGTTGGATTACCTTATCGGTAAGGTGGGTGGTAGTTCTCTTTGAGGTAGTCCTCAATTTCGGTGTCGGCATACAGGATTTTGCCTTCAAGGGAATAATAACCGAATATCCCTTTAAGGCGATAGTTGGCGAGTGTTGACTTACTCACACCAAGCCGTCGGGCAAGTTCGGAGTCCGAGAGAAAGCGGTTGCCGTCAAACATAGGGCGAGAGCGTTCTGCCAACTCTTTAGAACAGCTCTTGATTTCAGAAAGTATCTTGAATACTTCATGCTGTTCTTCCTTGCTTAATTTGGATGTATTATCACTCATAATCAACCTTGCAATTATAGAGTAGCCGTCCAATCTCGCCTGCCGGATAATAAACCTTGCCCTCAATTATTGAGTATCCGATCTTGCCTTCCATTCGGAGTAGTGTCATGCCGCGCTGTGAACGGCGAAGTATTGACTGAGCCGAAATATTGTCTATCCACTCCTGCCGCTCATTCCCTGACAAGCGTCTGATTGCTTTGCCAAGAATTGAACGGCACTCGGCAAGAGTGGCGACCATAGCGTCAAAGACGCTGCGTTCAATGGTGATGTATTCCATAAATATAACCTTGGATTAGTGGTTTGATACTTTGCCCTGAATACAGCAATGGCAATCCATATTCCGGACTATGGGTTGCCATCATCATATTTTTATGAGCCGGGGATAGCTGTGCCTGTTTGGGATATATCGGGGCAGTCGCTTTGTCCGTGTAACATTCCAACTGCGAAAAAAGATTACTGAAAATGAGCGATTTCCCACGGTTACACACCGATTACCCAACATTACCCAACTTGAAAAATTGTCATAAACAAACAGCCATATTACGGTTGTTTCTATGTCAAATCCACGACGGATAAACATTACTCCAGCCGCTCAATCTGGTTCGGGTAGCACGCGGAACCGAACCAAAATTGACGACTGTCTGGTTCGGGTTGCAACGCGAATCGAACCAAATCCGAGGCAAATATATACCCCGTTCAGGATTTAATTCCCACTTAAAACAGGCTTTCATTAAAGCACATCGGCTAATAGACATAAAAGCCGATGGAGTGACGCCTATACCCCTGCCTAAAGCAAGAAAAAAGGCTAAACCTCTTAATGAAAGTTAAAAAAAGTAGGAACGTTCCAGGAACGTACCCGACGCGGATTTTGATTTCTGCCGAACTTCGCAGCGTAACACTAAACCCCAAAAATAAAATGGAAACAAAAACGCTGATAATCTCCGGCACGAAACTATCCCGTCAGATGCCCGGAACGGACTTGAAAAAGTCCACTGAAACAAACTCTATGGTTGAACCTCAAAAATATCTCTCATGAAGTCAGCAGAATTTACGATGGTATGCCAGATGCTTTCCGAACTGAGAGCAGAGGTACAGGCGATAAGAACCGGTGTTGACAGCCGTATCGAGTCAGTTGCCAAAACCGTGATGGAGGCTTTTCAGGGCTTCGGCATACTTGACCCGGACGAAGATACATGGACTGACAAGCAGGTACGCGCCAGATACCATGTATCACGCAAAACCCTCTACAATTACCGTATGTCGGGCAAGTTGCCCTATACACAGACCGGTGAGGGTACAAACTGCACTATCCGCTACCGCAAGGCGGATATAATAGAATTGTTCGCAACCCGCAACGCACAGATAATCCATACACACAATTAATAATCGCGTCGGCAACGGCGCAAGTTTCTAACCCAAAATTCTTTTAATTATGGCAAAAGACCAGACTGAAGAAGTGCTGATTGTCCAGAACAACGAAACCGGGCAGGTAGGCGCAGTGACCGGACTCAATGAGGACGGCACACCCAAAATCACCGATCCAATGTTCGTCACACTGGAGGATCTCGTAAAATTTAAGAAAGGACAAAATCCGCTGGAAGCGTTCTTGTCAAATTTTGTCAGACAATGCAAGAACCCAACAATGTTCGGATTCTTCAAAGTTCCTGCCGACCGTTACGATTGTGTTGGCATGGCTATGTGTGACTTTATAAAAGACCCCGAAACAAATGCTGAGATTCTCAAAGATTTCAAGGTCGATGTCCCTCAGCAGACGCAGACCAACATCAAGGAACAGGCTCAGGAGAACAATGCAACCGACACTCAGGCGCAAAAGCCGGTGGAGGAACAGGCTGCACAGACTGAACAGCCAAAGTATCACGCCATCGACGAAAGCAAAATCGACTGGACGATGCTCAAGAAGAAATGGGGCATAGACCGCGACCAGCTTGAAAAGTCGGGCGACCTCCGCGAGATGCTCTACAACCGCAAGTCGCAGATTGTGACCGTCACGCCCAATTTCGGAGGGGAGAAATTCCCGATTGACGCACGACTCTCTTTCAGAACCGATGCCGACGGCAATGTGAAGGTGGTGCCCCATTTCATACACCGCGAGCCCAAACTCGACCAAGAGTTTGAGGGGTACAAGTTCACAAAGGAAGATAAAGAGGCTCTGAAAACAACCGGCAATCTGGGCAAGGTCGTTGACCTTGTTGACAAAGCCACCGGGGAAGTCAAGCCCTCCTATGTCAGCGTTGACCGTCTAACCAACGAGATTGTGTCGGTGCCCGTAAAGGCCGTGTTCATCAAGGACACCATCGGGCAGACAAAGCTGACTATGGCTGAAATAAGCGAACTGAAGAAGGGTAAAGCCCTCCCGCCTAAACAGATTACCGACAAGAACGGCAAGACCTACAATGTGGTGTTGCAAGTGTCGGCCGACCGCAAGGGCGTCGAGTTTGTACCCGGCGGCGTGCGACGACAGGAGCAGAGCCAGCAGCAGGGAAACAGTCAGGGTCAGCAACAGTCCTCGTGGCTGACAAAGGACGGCAACATCAAGCCCATCACAAAATGGGCTGGCGTTCCTATGACGCCGCAACAGCAGGCTGACTACACTGCCGGCAAGGTTGTCGAAATGACAAACATGGTTGACAAGCAGGGGCAGAAATGCACCGTCTATCTCCAGTTCAATCCTGAAAAGCAACGTCCGACTACATCACTCAACGATCCCCGCGTCAAGGTCGCTGAAGAGTCAAAGACTCAGAAGGCGGTCAACAATGACGGACTGACGAATGAGGCGACCAAGCATGTTGCCGAACCGCTCCAGAAATACCAGACCGCGCCGAAAGACGAGAATCAGGCGAAACAGCAGCGCAAGCCCAAAGGCCCGAAGCTGTAACCAAAATCCGCTGAAATGACATCAGGGAGGTCCGGAACTCCCGATGTTGTTGCCGCAAAACCACTATCTCCAAAATTATCCACCCGATAAAATTCATAAATATGAAACAGAAAAATCTTATAACAGTCGTGACCGACCATGAACTCACGGCTGACACCATCGCCAGAGCAATCGGCGCAAACGAAAAACACGAAGGCTACTACCTCGGCAACGGCTACGCCGTGACATGGACAAACGGCGGGGTCATAGAGGCGACCTTCTCCCCGTCAGAGAATTTCGTGCTCTCCACGACAATGAACAGCCGACAGGTGTATGCCCACAACTTCAAGTTCGCCATGCGCGACTATGATGAGCTGGTTGGCTACAAGAAAACCGAGCAGGACAGGAAACAGCTCGCCACAATCAAGGCTCTCTGGGGAATGAGCCACACGGTCGTCAACGCAATGTCACCAGAGAAATACGGCGATTTCGACTTTCTCAACCTCTACTATTTCATCGCCGTTCCGGTGGCAGTGCGCAGGGCATGGCTCCCCATTCTCACAAAGGGGGCAATCCGTCACGGAGTAATCCACGGGCCGCAGAACCGCAGGGAATACGAGGAATGGCTCGACAATGAGATCTACAACCGTCTGGTGGAGAAGTCGAAAGAAAATGTGGAACTCAAAGGCGCCTGCATCATGGAGGAAATGCCCGTGGAAGTGTCAACCGCCGATGCCGAAAGAATCGGTGTTGAACCGCCCGAAGTCGGCACTATCCTCACGATGGACAAAAATGCCATGCGCATAACCGACTGCCAGCCGCTTCTCAATATGCCGCTGATGCTCCTTAAAGCCGCGGTTGAGCTGGACTTCGACCACATGAAGACCATGCAGACCGCCTACACACTGTACGCGAAGAAACTTATATCCTATCCGTTCACGGTGCAGAACACCATTCCTTTCGGCGTGTGGAAACTGATGCTCCGAAACAAGAAAAATCTTCGCTACAACAGCAAGTGGGGCAAGGAGGCCAGACGGATCCGTATGCCGCGCCGCCACAACTTCCGCAACTTCCGCGATGGAGAATGTATCTACAACGGCTTCGGTATTGTAACCACCGGGCTACACCCCACCGACCTCAGCCGCGACGAGGAAAAACTCTACAACCTTATTGTTAAAAGCGTGATTGACGCTTTCGCATAACCGACACACAAGCCCTGAACCGCTTGATCCATACACAAATTAACACCATTTATCCCGCCCGATTCCGATTTATTTGTTAACTTTGCACTCAATTCAACGTCATAATGTTTTTGTTTCAAATTTATGACTTGGATTTAGTGGTTGGACATCGGGAGGGATACCCGGTGTCCTTTTCTTATATCCCATTGAAAGACACATAGGACGCCGGCAAACCACTATTCCAAGAACCCGATGAAACAAAATGTTGAATTACGGGAGATGGACGGCTACCGCGTCTATCTTCTGGGTCATCTGCGTGACCATTATTTTCCCCAGTACACCAATAAGAAATTTGTAGATGCCCGCGTTGACGAGGCATACGACACGTTTGTAACCCTGCGCCTTGAAGGTCATGACCCGGTTATGGCACAGGAAATGGCTATGCGCACACTCCTTGCCGGACTGTATGTGTCCCGCTATGACATTGTTTACAGCGTCATAGAGGAAAGCCTGTGGACACGGCTGCCTGAAGAATACTGGCCCGATTTCGCCGTGCATCTGCTCACAAAGAAAAGCGTGCATGACATTCTTGACCGCTATGAGGTCAACGGCGATTTCCTTGACCGCGAAACACACCAGCCGATGCTGACCGAACTGCTGGGAGAAATATCCGAAATACTTGACGGATATGAGTTATAACCGGCTCCAGACCATGCGCGACAACATCAATGCCATAAGGCTTGCCCTGCGCCTTGATGTTGAACATCGCAACGCGGAAAATGCGCTTGAAAGGGAGATACTGCGCAAGTATGCCGGATTCGGCGGGCTGAAATGTATCTTGCAGGACGCCAACGAACTTGCCGATGCCGCCAAGTGGAGCAAGAGCGACATTGAGCTGTTTGCGCCTACGGTTGAACTGCGCCGTCTTATTCACGACTATTCAAAGGACGACCGGGAGTTTGCCGCATACATGGACTCGCTGAAAGCGTCCGTATTGACGGCGTTCTATACTCCTGCACCTATCATTGATGCGCTTGCCACTTCACTGCGTGAAAGAGGTGTTAAGATTAAAAAGTTCCTTGAACCGTCTGCCGGGCAAGGTGCTTTCATCGACTCTTTTCTTAAAAATGAGAACTATCCGGGCACGGAGGCACTCGCCTTTGAGAAAGATTTGCTGACAGGCAAAATCCTATCTGCCCTGCACCCATCTATCTCCACCGAGATAAAAGGATTCGAGAAAATTGACCCTGATTTTGAGGGATACTTTGATGTGGCTGCATCAAATATTCCTTTCGGTGACTTTGCGGTCGCCGATCCTCGATATGCCACAAGCAAGGAGATTGCCTACCGTCAGTCAACAAAGGCTATCCACAATTATTTCTTTCTCAAAGCACTGGACTCGGTGCACGAGGGAGGTATTGTGGCCTTTATCACATCGCAGGGTGTGATGAACGCCGCCAGCCCCTTCGTGCGCATTGAGCTTATGAAACGCTCTGACCTTGTGGGAGCGGTACGATTGCCAAACAACACTTTCTCCGATAACGCCGGAACGGATACAGGCTCAGACTTGATTATCCTGCAAAAGCATACGGGTAAGAAAGGAATGTCGGCTGATGAGGAATTTTTCATCCAGTCAATCGTTGACCGTGATACAAAAGCACCGACAAACAAATATTTTGCGGCATATCCGCAGAATATCATCTGCACCGAGGCGAAAATTGGCACTGACCCATACGGCAAACCGGCTATCATCTACAAACATGAGGGCGGTGTCTATGGTATAGCAAGAGATTTGCGTGATGCGTTGGAAGATTCTTTGCGTCTGCGTCTGAACCTTGAATTGTATAACAACCAAGGCATAAAGCCGCCTACGCCAGACCCTGTAAAACCGATACCTGCGCCCAAGCCCAAAGTAACAAAGGTTACTGAAACTCCGTTGATGACGCAATACAAGGAGATGAAGAAACGACACCCGGACGCGATATTGATATTCCGTGTGGGCGACTTCTATGAGATGATGGGCGAAGATGCCGTGAAAGCGTCGGAGATACTGAATATAACACTGACCCGACGACGCAACGGCAAAGCAGGGAGCATCGAACTTGCCGGTTTTCCGCATCATGCCCTCGACACTTATCTCCCCATGCTCGTAAGAGCCGGGCAAAGTGTGGCTATCTGTGAGCAACTTGAAGATCCAAAGCAGAAACAAAAGAAGGAATACAAGCCTACGGAGATTATAACGCCGCCACCGACGGTTGAACCAAAGCCGGCTCCTGAACCTGTTGAACCACCAACACCGGAAGTCAAGCCGCAACCGCAGGAGATTGAAACCGAAGGTGGGCCCGACTATAACGATAATCCCGACCCGCGTCTGTTCGCCTATAATCTTTTCGGAGAGTTAGAACCATTGCAGAAACCGAAGCGTCAGCCACGACAGCCAAGGACCGAGGAAGATAAGCCGAAACCCACACCGAAAATTGAAATTTCAGATGCTACCGCCAAGAAATTCCGCCCGCTATCTGAAAAGGAGTTGGAATTTTACGGTTCTCTGAACTGGGAGGACAATCCGCCCATCAACGGCTTCTACGAAACGATGATGAGCATAGCCCACCGTCAGATGGCGGAAATGGAAGCTGAACGACAGGCAGCGGAAGCTACCAAGAAAAAGATAATCACGGAGAATGGCACTGTCATCGAAAAGACCGAGGGCTATTTTGTTCCACAGCCAAGAGTGGCAAAAGTTGAAAAGCCGGAAACCGTCGAGCGTGATATGTCGCCCCGCAAGTTTTCCGAGGATATTCAGTATTTCCACCAGAACGGCTCAATGGTCGTGGATAACGGTCAGGTCGGCTTTCTTTCGGAGGTTCGCAAGAATGGTGCGATATTCACTCCACTCCCAATCAAACCGGAGCAGGAGAAACGCGCCATGCTCTATATTACCCTGTCGGAAACATATCAGCAACTCTATCATTACGAGGCTGAAACGCATGAGGAAAATGCTGATATGCGTGAACACCTCAACGAGTATTATGATGAGTTTGTGGACAGATACGGCAACCTCAACGAAAAGCAGAACGCCAAGTTTATCCTTATGGACGCCAACGGCCGTGACGCACTCGCATTGGAGCGTGGTGAAAACGGGCATTTTGTCAAGGCTGATATATTCGACCACCCGGTATCCTTCGCCGTTGACGAAGTTACTTCTGTCGATACACCTATGGAGGCGTTATCAGCGTCGCTTAATAAATATGGAGAGGTAAACCTCGAATATATGGGCAGTCTTGTCGATATGGAGCAGGACGCGATGATTGACAGCCTCGTCGGACACATTTTCTATAATCCGTTGGTTGCGAACTATGAAATAGCCGACCGCTTCATCGCCGGAAACGTGGTGCAGAAAGCCGAGGAGGTCAAGGCGTGGATTGACCGCGAGGAAGAACGTATCAAGGATTTTCCCGGTTTTGACGGCGTTGAGCCGTTCATCGACTTGTCAAAGGAGTCTTTGAGAGCGTTGGAGGAAGCGACACCGCGCCGCATTACATTTGATGAACTGGACTTTAATTTCGGAGAGCGATGGATACCGACAGGGATATACTCCGCATATATGAGCAACCTCTACGGTACTGATGTGAAAATAGCATATACGCCCTCTATGGACGAATATTCCTGCACTGCCCAACACAAGAACATGAAGATATGGGAGGAGTATTGCGTCCGTGGACACTATCGTACCTATGACGGCATGAACTTGTTGAAACACGCCCTGCACAACACTGTGCCGGAAATCAAGAAGTGTATCGGTCAGGATGAGAACGGACACGACATAAAAGTGCCTGATGCCGAGGCTATACAACTCGCCAACTCCAAGATTGATGAGATCCGCAATGGCTTTACCGATTGGCTGGAGGCTCAGTCGCCGGAGTTCAAGGAGCAGCTTGTGGATATGTATAACCGCAAGTTCAACTGTTTCGTGCGTCCGCATTATGACGGGTCACACCAGACATTCCCCGACATCAACATGAAACTGTTGGGAGAGCGTTGCAATGTCAAGTCAATATACCAGTCGCAGAAGGACTGCGTTTGGATGCTCAAGCAGAACGGCGGCGGAATATGCGACCACGAGGTGGGAACCGGTAAGACGCTGATAATGTGCATGGCAGCGCATGAGATGAAGCGATTGGGATTGGCACACAAGCCTATGATTATCGGACTGAAAGCCAATGTTGCCGATATTGCCATGACCTATCAGGCGGCATATCCCAACGCCCGTATCCTGTTCGCCGATGCCAAGAGTTTTGAGGCGAAAAACCGCGTCAATTTCTTCAACCAAATAAAGAACAATGACTATGACTGCGTGATTATGTCGCACGACCAGTTCGGCAAAATCCCTCAGTCGCCGGAAATTCAGCAGGAGATCCTTCAGGCTGAACTTGACTCGGTGGAGGAAAACCTCGAAGTTGTCAAGCAGCAGGGGAAGGACGTTTCACGCGGTATGCTCAAAGGTCTTATCAAGCGCAAGGAGAACCTGACCGCCAAACTTGAAACGCTCCAATATCAGATGGAGCAGAACAAGGACAGCATCGTTGATTTCAAGCAAATGGGTATAGACCACATTTTCGTTGACGAAAGCCATCAGTTCAAAAATCTGATGTTCAACACCCGCCATGACCGTGTTGCAGGACTCGGCAATTCGGAAGGCTCCCAACGTGCGCTCAATCTTCTCTATGCCATACGCACCATTCAGGAACGGACAGGCAAAGACCTCGGCGCGACATTCTTGTCGGGTACTACAATCTCCAACTCCCTCACAGAGTTGTATTTGTTGTTCAAGTATCTGCGTCCGAAAGAACTTGAAAGACAGGACATCCGGTGTTTTGACGCATGGGCGGCGATATTCGCAAAGAAAACAACCGACTATGAGTTTAACGTAACGAACAGTATCGTGGCAAAGGAGCGTTTCCGCTACTTTATCAAAGTGCCGGAGCTGGCGGCTTTCTACAATGAGATAACCGATTATAAGACGGCAGAGGATGTTGGTGTTGACCGTCCGGCAAAGAATGAGATACTGCACAACATTCCGCCTACACCACAGCAGGAGGACTTTATCCAGAAGCTGATGGAGTTCGCAAAGAGCGGCGACGCCACAATATTGGGGCGTGAACCGTTGTCGGAAACCGAGGAAAAGGCAAAGATGCTCATCGCCACGGACTATGCCCGTAAAATGGCACTGGATATGCGCATGATTTCTCCGGCATACGAAGATGATCCGAACAACAAGGCTTCACACTGCGCCAAGATGATTGCTGAATACTATCACAAGTATGACGCTCAACGTGGCACACAGTTTGTTTTCAGTGACCTCGGCACTTACAAGCCCGGAGAGTGGAATGTCTATTCCGAGATTAAGCGAAAGTTGATTGAGGATTATGGTATTCCGGCGCATGAGATACGGTTTATCCAAGAGTGTAAGACTGAGCGGTCACGCAAGGCAGTCATTCAGGCTATGAATGACGGCGATGTGCGTGTGCTTTTCGGCTCAACTTCGATGTTGGGTACTGGAGTAAACGCCCAGAAAAGAGCGGTTTGCATCCATCATTTGGATACACCGTGGCGACCGTCAGATCTCACACAACGCGATGGCAGAGCCATTCGAGCAGGTAATGAGATAGCCAAGTTATATGCTGATAATAAGGTTGATGTGATTATCTATGCGGTTGAAAAGTCGCTTGACTCATACAAGTTCAACCTTCTTCACTGCAAGGCTACTTTCATCGCCCAGCTCAAAAGCGGTGCTTTGGGAGCGCGAACTATCGACGAGGGTTCTATGGACGAGAAGAACGGCATGAATTTCTCAGAGTACATGGCGATACTCTCCGGCAACACCGACCTGCTCGACAAGGCAAAACTTGAAAAGCGGATAGCGGCGTTGGAGAGTGAACGTAAGTCGTTCAACAAAGGACGTGGCGACAGCGAGTTCAAACTCCAAACCATTACCCATGACATCGCCAACAACGAGGCGGCGATCGAGCGCATGAAAGCGGATTGGGAGCGTTATGACAAGGTTGTGCAACGTGACAAGGAGGGCAACCCTGTCAACAATCTCACGATTGACACCTGCAATCTTTTCGATGAGAAAAACATGGGTATCCACCTGCAAGGACTGGCACAGCGCACCGACACCCACGGTCAGTATCAGCGTATCGGCGAGGTTTACGGCTTCCCGATCAGCATTATCTCCGAAAGAGTGGTGTCTGACGGTATTGAGAAAGTGCAGAACCGTTTTGTTGTCGAAGGCAATTACAAATACAAGTACAACAACGGTCAGTTGGCAATGGCTGACACCCATGCCGCCTGCATGAACTTCGTCAACGCTTTGGAGAAAATCCCCGGCATAATCGCCCAGTACGAGGAACGCACCGCCAAGCTCAAAGCTGATGTTCCAATCCTCGAAAGCATCATGGCAAAGACATGGGGCAAGGAGTACGAGCTGAAGCAACTCAAATCAGAACTTGCCGCCCTCGACCGCAAAATCGCCGCCGAGTTAGCACCTAAACATGACGAAAAGGACGGCGAGGAAGTCAAGCCCGACACCCAACAGCAATCCGTCAAAGTTGTTGAACCTCCCGGTCAAGCAACCGACAATAAAAAGTCAATGGTGGCAGAGCCAATAGAGATTTATCGTCCGCCAATTACACCAAACAGGCCGTCATTCCGACCTTTCGGAACATAACCAAGTCAGGCACCGAGTATCACTACTTGATGCCTGACTTGATTTTAATATCTGCTTTGTACTATGACAATAATATATAAATCGGACAAACAACTTATTAAAATGGACAAAGTCCAACAAACTTCCAATTTCTAATATTATTCGTCCAGTTATTCAATCCATTAAACAAACATTGATATTACTTTTGCGATGTATTTATAAACCTAAATTTTTAACCAATGAAGACAGAATGTTTGAAGAAAATCCTCTTCGTGATTTTCGCTACAGTGCTTTCAGTTGGATTCATTGCGTGCCAAAATCAGATTGAGGATGTGCAGCCGATAGAATCCAACCAACCAGAAGTCGGGCTATTTAGCCGTTCTACATCGGAACTCCCCTTCCTTCAAGGAGCAGACCTTTCGTATATCAATGAACTTCAAGATGGAGGAGTCAAGTATTACGATAATGGCAACTAAGTTGACCCTTATCGCATGCTCAAAGAATATGGAGGCAACCTTGTTCGTCTCCGTCTTTGGCATAATCCCACAACATGGACTCAGTATTCCACTTTATCCGATGTGAAACGGAGTATTGGAAGAGCAAAGGCCGCTGGGTTAAACGTCCTTTTGGACTTTCATTATTCAGATTCATGGACAGATCCGGAGAAAAATCTTGTTCCAGAAGCTTGGCGACCAGTAGTGAAATATTCTGATATACTTGCCGATTCCGTGTACAATTACACATATCAGACCTTGACACACCTAATGAACACAAATCTTTTACCTGAATTGGTTCAAATAGGTAATGAGACTAACAAATCAATCATGGTCGCAGATAATGCTGACCTTGAACCTACAAATTTTGTTAGAAATACAAAATTATTTAATGCGGGCCTTCAAGCCGTTGCTGATTTCAATTCTGATAATAGAAAGAATATACAGACGATACTTCACGTTGCCATGAACCCCAATGATGCGATGTATTGGGTATCGAACCATAAGAAATACGGACTAAAATCATTCGACTTGCTCGGAGTTTCGTATTATCCTCAGTGGCAAGATTATACGCCGGCACAACTTGGAGAGTTTGCCGCTCGCCTCTACTCTACATATGGAGTTCGACTTTTTGTAGCAGAAACCGGTCATATATGGACGCGAGCATGGAACGATGACAATATTAATCTCATGAGTAAGATGTGTATGGGTTATCCAGAAACACCTTGTCCACAGCTTCAAAAAGATTTCCTTATTGAAGTAAAAGAGGCTCTTATAGCTAATGGTGGAGCTGGATTCAGCGCATGGGAACCTTTCTGGGTATCCGCAAATAATCAAACACTTTGGGGCGTTGGTTCCAATTGGGAAAACGTCGCATTTTTTGACTTCAATAATAATCTCCTGAAACATGGTGGTATGGAAGCTTATGGAGATTACAATGTGAAAGTAACTTTTGAAGTTAATATGTGGGAAGCCGGAAGCGATAAAAAAGGCTATATAACAGGAGACTTTACCGATGATGGCTTTGGAAATTGGCAAATAATACCAATGAAACAAGCAGAAGAGGGTTCTTCAACATATTATTTTGATACCTACTTGTGCCGGAACCAGAGCGGACGCTATTATTTCCTTTCTGACTCGACTTGGACAAGCCAAGAATATATCAATGGTTGGCAACAAGATCGGACATATAATATCTCGACATCTGATACTTGGATGAAAATAGCCAAGAAATTCGGAGAAGAGTAATCTCCACAATATACAACCGCTACCATTATCTGATAATAAGATGATGGTAGCGGTTATTAATTCAATAGAAAGTCCGATTTGTTGTATTGATTGTCCAAAATGTTGTCTTAAAGATGAGACATTTAATCCGCTACATCCCTTAAAATTAGTAACTTTGCAATTGGATTTAATACCACCAGTAAATATGAGAACAGAAGCATTGGAAAAAAGGTTGCTAAAAATAATTTGCATCATCCTTGCTATGATTGGACCATGGAAAGCATTCTCAGCACCTCAGTTGCCAGAGCCGGAATTTTCATGGAAAAATGTAGCTGTTGATGGTAAGAAGACAGCTGTGTTTTGTATCTTCCGGGATAGTAGAGGAATTATGTGGCTTGGAACGTGTAAAATTTAATCGAGAAGTGCGCCAGATTCTAATTGAGAAGTGCACCGTTTCATAGGACATGCAAATTTAAAAAATTAGATACAATTATAGTTGATTTTGGAGTGTTTTCTTGGTTTCTTTCATT
>RIBL01000027.1 GCA_003762875.1 Muribaculaceae bacterium Isolate-110 (HZI)
AATGAATTATCCAAATTTTCAATGTACTCTTTTGCGCTAAAAATCAATATTTTTAAGCACGTGTTTTTATTAATTTTTCAGGTGTTTTGAATGACGTTTTTTTTGGAACATCAAACTGAACACCCTATTTAGTAAACTAAACTCAGCATGTATGCGTGACGAGGCTATTGCCCCTCTTGTATTCTTTAATCGATTACCTTGAAATTTAGGCATTAGTCTCCAAAATTAGTATGCGCAGCCGCCGAAACACCGGTTGAAAATGTACCTAACACTCCCGCTGAACTTAGCCGAGCATTCTTGGATATAATCGAATCCCTGAGTTCGTTTAACTTTGATAGAGCTGTATCCTCCTTGTCCTCGCCTTCTGGGAATCTGGAACCAAGAAGCTTTTGCCAAGTATGGCTAGATTTTCTTTCGTTCGGCTCATTGATGGCAATAGTCGCGTCATCAATAAACTTCTGTATTGCTGTTTTTATTACTTGTTTCTTCTCTTCCGAATAATCAGAGAACATATCATCATAGGGCTCAGCCGGGACCTTACACTCAAAATTCTGTTTAAGAGAAGATAAAATTGCCTTCAGCGTATCTCTGATTGCGATATCGTCTCTGTCGGATTTTTCCTTTAAATTATTAACGGCAAGTATTGTCCAAGCGAGGCCGGGTGGCATAGACGATTTCACATTATCAGCCCACGCTTTTAGGAACTTCACAACCCTTACAAGTTGAGGCTTATCTTTCTTCGCGTCATTGAACCAGTTGATAACTCCACGAGCATCACTCTTTTCAAAGCCTTTCGATTTTATAGCTAACTCAGGTACTTTTTTAGAGTCCTTTTCTTTTACATAAACCGGAAGGTCAATGTGGTATCCCGCAGAGTATTTAATTCGGATACATTTGTTTTTCTTTAATGGGGTTGCATCTGTGGTCCCATTAACTGCGTCATAAACCCACTGCTGTACAGTGACAGCAGTTACATCTGGTTTTGGTGTAAGGTATACACCAAGATCCAGATCACACTCATCATCTTTGGTTCTAATAGACGTACCCATCTTGTAAGAGCCTTGAATATAGAAGGCAGGCGTATAGGTTGGGCGGTAAGTCTTAAAATAGTCCTCGATTCGGCTGATAAGCCTATCCTTTGACTTCCTCATTTTTTCAGTTTTGGAGTCAACTATGTCAAGCTTTTCGAGAAATATTGTAAATAGTTTCTGACAATTTGCCATAATGTTTTTATATTTTAAAGTGTGGAATAAATTCCGGTTTTCTCAAAGAGGTAAAATTATCTTTAATGTTAGCACATTCGTGACGATAGATTCTTGTCGCCACTTCTCTCATCAAGTTCATATTTTCAGGTGAGGTGGAATCTAAATCAATATGATCATTATCGACAAACCTATGTTGAAGTCTTACATATAAGAATCTATCATCGACTTCACCGCCTATACCGTTTTTATATAAATTTAGCAGATTATGGACTTGCGCTGACTGTGCTTCTGCCATTATTTCGTAAAGCATGGGGCCGTTGGTTGGATTTACCCAAAACCACGGAGTGATTTCAGTAGATTTTTTTGGACAAACCTTCTTTTCCTCTCCAGTTCCGATGGATAACAATCGGATATTTTCAAGTGGGATATTAAGGCAATTAGTCGCTTCTAATAAAGCCATAAAAGCAGGATTATTGGCGACAATCCCTCCGTCAACCATTTTACTCATACTTCCATCACCATCCTTGCCTATATTGTTATACTGAAAATCATATGGAATAAAGTATGCAGGAGCTGCGGCAGTTGATAAGGCTGCATCAACAGCTGGGATTTGGTAATCTCTCTGTAATTTTGGAGAATGAGCGGTTTTTAGTACATGTATTTCCCTGTTCGTTAATGAATATGTCGGGATTAACAACCGAGTCCTTGCATGTCCAATACGGACATCTGAGATTCCGGAATTCTTCTCGTATGCTTCCCTTAGAAGTTCCTTGAGACGCGCTCTTTCATAAAATGGGTTACCATGGAGAATATTGATGGCTTTTGATATCTTTCGTTGATTACGAGATGGAAAAATCTCATCTCCATGATTTAAATAAAGTTTCAATATTGTTTGTGCCTTAATTCCAAGAGCTATACCTATGGCGATAATACCCCCCGTAGAGGTTCCAGCTATGAGATCAAAATAATCGCATAACCGCGCGTCAGGACCATCGCGTTCAATTATGTCGTTTTCAAGTTCGGCAAGTATCTGACAAGGGATGACACCTCGAATACCACCGCCATCAATGCTGAGAATTTTAAAAGTTTCTGAATCCATAGTTGAAATTTTACAAGAAAACTCTAACGCCGATGGCGAAGAGAGGCAATGTTAAACAAATCAAATATCGTGCCAGAAGCATCTGTCTGTCAGTATGACATGACAAATGCTTTGGCGGTATTGATTAGAACTCGTAGCCGAGTTTGATGGAGACACCTTCGCAGTCGAGTTTGCGGGGATCGCGCGTATAGTTCATGCTCGTAGAGCTGGTGAAGCGCCCGAATGTTTCAAATTCGAGTTTCTCATAGGTGTAGCCTATGGAGAGCGAAACGGCTTGATTGCCTTTCACGGTCATACGACAACCGGCGGAGATATTTCCATAGAAACCGTCATTGTTTGTGACGAAATATCCGAGTTTCAGGTCTACAAACGGTGCAAATTTCCGTTTTGAGAAGGTGCCACGAAAATCTGCGAAAATCGGAATACTTACTTTTGAATCTCTTTTGTCAAGAGCGATTTCCATACCCTTTGTTTCATATGATTGCATGAAGTGGAATCCAACGCCGCCACCTAAAAAGAAGTATGGGGTTACCTGATAGCCGTGAGTGGTGCTTATCTCAAAACGCCCAAAGTCATAGTCGCCGACACCGATTGTATAGCCCAAGTCTGCAAAACCTCGATAACCGCTATTTGTCTGTGCAAAACAACCGATAAAAGCTGTCATCATTGCGAAAAGTAGAAATATCTTTTTCATGTCAAATCTGATTTTTTAGTTAATCCATATTTTTGACGTTTAGACCTTCTTTTATTTGAGCGGGGTCTGTGATGTCTTTGTAGAGCAACCAATGAAGCACATTCTGATTGCTTACAGTCACTACATAAGCCTGAACGAATTTCCAGCCTCGTTCTCCCATGTAGTTCATAGCGGCAACCATACTGTTGAATTTAATATCCTTCCCATTCTCATCAAGAAGAGTGTACGCCTTCGTAGCGGACTAGAATTGCCCAAGATCGACCGACACTTTTACATTTTTGTTGAGGTTTAGAAAATTTGTTCCTGTTCCAAGTAACTCGGCATAGACTCTCTGAGTCGGTTCTTCTGCTGATGCTACAGAACTAAAGGTGAACATCAGAAAAGATACAAGCAAGATGGCGAAAATCTTTTTCATGATTCAATGCTTTTGTTGTTTATCGTCTTACCGCACGGATTTCCATGCTTGATGCTCCCATTGTGAGAGAAAGTTCAGCACTATTTCCGTTAAGGCTCTTCACATAATATGTTCCGTAGAGTTCACCATCAATATATGTTTTGATGGTCTTACCGGAAACCGTATATGTTCCACCGCCATTACCGAGTGCGCCACGGCCATAGTAACTACCGTCCTTGTTGAATGTGATGGAAAGTGCCATGCTGGGGTAACTTGAGATGTCAACCCAGTCCGTATCGCTGAACTTTACCGATGTGGCATCCCATGTGCCGATGATTTGCGACTTGATGTCTTCCGGCTCGTCTTTATCATCCGAGCACGCTGGTAAGAACACCATGAATGTTGCCAACAGCAACATCAGTGAAAATAATTTTTTCATTGCTACGAACGAGGTGGATTTAATCCTCGTGCCGCAAAATTACAGAAGATAGGCTCACTCTATTTGCACCATTGATAGAAAAAGCTTATCTTTGCGTACCGAAAATCTATTGATATGCCAAATACGAAAAGTTCTGATATAAGATATAAGGTGCTCGACCGCTGCTTAAGGCGGGGCGGTTACTCAACATCCGAGCTTATGGATGAGGTCAATAAAGAACTGGAGCTACAAGGTTTCCCCACGGTGTCAGCATTGAACACCATCAGACAGGATATGGACCACATAGTCAATTCATATCCGGAAATCTGTATTGTGGATAAGAAGGTGGGGCGCAACGTGACATATTCTTACGAGAATCCGGAGTCCTCAATATTCAAACTCCCGTTCAATGATGATGAACTTGCCCAACTTTCCCAATGTATGGCTATTCTCTCACGGTTTGATGGAACCCCTCAGATGGAGTGGATGCACTCATTTATAGAGCGTTTCAAATTGTCTCTGAACATTGATGTCGATGGCAGACAAGTTGTCGGATTCGATGACTGTCGATATCTTAGGGGTAAAGAACACTTCTCCACCCTTCTTTCGGCGATATGCAATAAGAGAGTGCTGGCCATCGGCTATAAAAGTTTTAGACGAGGTGCTGTAAAGGAGGTAATTCTGCATCCCTATTATCTCAAGGAGTATAACAAGCGGTGGTTTCTGTTGGGGAAGGAACATGGTTATGATTCAATCTCACATCTTGCGTTCGACCGTATTGAACATATTAACAACGTTACAGGGGTCTCGTATATCGAAAATCATGAATATGATTTCAATAACGATTATTTCGCCGATATTATAGGAGTTACGAAGCACCTCGACACAGAGCCGCAGAAAATAACGCTATGGGTATCTCCATCGCTTTATCCTTACATCCAGACAAAACCATTACACGAAACTCAGAAACTGAAGAAATCAGATACAAGCGGCTATGAAATAGAGATTGAAGTGCGGCCGAATTTTGAGCTTGAACAGCTGGTTCTTTCCTATGGGGAAGGTCTGAGTGTGGTGTCTCCGGCAGACTTGCGGAGCAAGATTAAGTCTAAATTGGCACTCTCGATTAAAAATTATAATTCAGTTCATGAAGAATGAACATATTTTTTGTAACTTTGCATATAAACGACTAATACCCCTTTTCAAGATATGACCGAACAGGAACTTGCAGGAATGATATGGAACATCAAGGAGATTATCCGTGGTGTTTATGACGACACCGAAGTGGAGAACGTGATACTTCCGTTTACTCTGCTGCGGCGTCTGGACTGTGTGCTTCAGGATAAATACGATGAGCTTTATCAGCAGTACCGTGACTTTCCGGATGAGAAGAAGGAGGTAATGCTCATGGCCCTGATGCGTCGCAATGGTCTGACATTCTTCAATACTTCCGGTCTGTCGCTCAACAAGCTGTTGGCACAGCCAAAAATGCTTGCCGACAATTTTAAGGCATATCTTGACGGTTTCACACAGAATGTGCGCAATATCCTCCTGGCTTTCACTCAGGAAGATGGCGAGAACGGAGATATTAGCCGAATATATTCGCGCCTCGACCGCAACGACCTGCTCTTTCAGGTCACGGAGAGCTTTGTGAACAATGCCGACCTTCATCCCGATAGGGTTGACAATGCCATGATGGGTACCATCTTTGAGATTATTATCCGGAAGTCGAAGGAAACCACCAACACCAAAGCCGGCCAGTTCTATACCCCCCGCGAGGTGGTGCATCTTTTGGTTTCGCTCGTGATGCACGGTCGTGAAGCCGAGGTCAATACTCTCGGCAAACATTTTCAAATATATGACCCCTGCTGCGGAACAGGCGGTATGCTGACCGAAGGCAAACGCTATCTCCAGTCAATGACCGACCGTACCGACATGAAGGTGTATCTCTTCGGTCAGGAACTGAATGAAAAGACCTACGCCATCTGCAAATCAGACCTGCTAATAAAGGGCGACCTTGACAAGGATCGAAACATAGCCCTCGGCGACACTCTCGCCAACGACCAGTTCCCGGGTGAGCATTTCGGTTATATGTTGGCGAACCCACCCTTTGGTGTCGATTGGAAGAAAATCGAGGGTAAGGTCAAAGAGGATGCCGCCAAGAGCGACGGACGTTTTTCTGTCGGTTTGCCATCTACGTCCGACGGTTCGCTGCTGTTCCTGCTCCACATGATAAGCAAGATGGATCCCAACGGTTCGCGCATCGGTATTGTACTCAACGGTTCGCCGCTCTTCAACGGCGCAGCCGGCAGCGGCTGGAGCGAAATCCGTAAGATGCTCATGGACCGCGACTTGCTCGACGCAATCATAGCTTTACCCAAAAATCTTTTCTACGGAACTGACATATCCACCTATCTCTGGATTCTCGACAACAATAAACCTGCTGAACGGAAAGGTAAAGTTCTGATGGTCGATGCCACCCATCCACGTTATGCCCGTCTGCTCCAGCGCAGTCTCGGTAAGAAACGCTATGAGATACCCGACGAGGCGATAGACGAGATTGTAGGTATATATGGAGATTTCACCGACGCCACACTCCCTGACCGCGAGGACATAAAGGTGGCTCGACTGATGGATGTTGAGGATTTTCTCTACACCACAGTCACAATCTATCGTCCCCTGCGCCTGATATATTCCGACATTGCCAAGAAAGCCACCGAAGTCGTCAAAGGCGAGAAGGTTAAGAAAGCCGACAAGGAGACTCTTGAACATTTTGCCGCCATCACATTTCCCGAGGAAAAGATAAATGACGAAGAGATGTTTGCTATAATGCGCGAACACTTCGGCAAGAAGCTCACACAAGGTTTTGTGAAACTTGTGCGTACTCTCGGCACCACTGATCCTGATGCACCGGCTGTCTGGGCCACTCCCGGCAAACCGGAAAGCGGTTTTGTGATAGACCCCGCACTTACCGACACCGAGACCATACCGATGAAGGAGAATATCGACGAATATATCGCCCGCGAAGTGTTGCCGTTTGTTCCCGACGCATGGCGCGATCCGAGTAAGGACAAGGTAGGCTGTGAGTTCCCCCTGACACGTCTTTTCTATCGCTACACCCCACTGCGCGACAGCAGCGAGATACTCGCCGACCTCATGGGACTTGAGGCCGACACAACATCCGCACTCCAATCTCTAATCTCCGAAGCCCGATGAAACAGCAATACGATTCATATAAGCCCTCCGGCATCGACTGGATCGGAGATATTCCGAGCCATTGGGTATCTAAACGACTTCGTTATGTATGCGAATTTAGAAATGGTTACACCCCTTCTAAAGCAAACGGTGAGTACTGGGCGGACGGTACAATCCCATGGTATCGGATGGAAGATATTCGTGAGTTTGGAAGATTTTTAAAGGAATCCAAACAGAGTATTAGCAAAGACGCAGTTAAAGGATGTGGACTTTTTGAAGCAGGTAGCTTTATTCTTGCTACTACGGCTACAATAGGAGAGCATGCAATGCTAATTGTTGATTCGCTTGCGAATCAACAATTTACGAATCTAAAGATTCGTAAATCGTTGAACCATACGGTTACAAAAGAGTTTTTCTTTTATTATCTTTTTGTTATAGACGAATTTTGCAAGTCAACTACAAAAACCACGACTTTTCCGGCTATGGATATGACCGATTTAAGAAATTTCGGTGTATCAATTCCCCCTCTTGCTGAGCAGGAGGCGATAGCGGCATGGCTGGATGAAAAGTGTGGAGAGATTGATGCAGCGATTGCAAAGGTTGACCGTGAGATTGAGCTTATTGATGAACTGAAACAGAGTGAGATTTCGCGCGTAGTCACCCGTGGCCTCAACCCCAACGCTTCCCTCCGCCCCTCCGGCATCGACTGGATTGGCAATATTCCGAGTCATTGGGAAATTGCTCCGGTTAAATATTCATTCAATTTATTTGCAGGAGCTACACCTAAAACTGAGAAAGCGATTTATTGGGATGGTGAAATTATCTGGATAACTCCTGCAGATTATAAAACCGATGATCACTATATAAGTAAAGGTCGAAAAAATATTACAAAAGAAGGATTGGCATCATGTGCAACTGAGATTGTCCCAATAAATAGTTTGATCTTTTCTAAAAGAGCACCCATCGGCACTGTATCTCTTGCAAAAACGCCATTATGTACAAATCAGGGATGCATATCATGTGTGCCTAAATCTGCGACTAATAGCAATTTTTTTTATTATTCATGCAGAATTGCCACTAAAGAGTTTGAGATGTTAGGATCAGGAGCGACATTCTTAGAAATATCATCATCGAATTTTGCAAATTTCAAGATGCCACTACCACCTCTTACCGAGCAGCAGGCAATCGCAGACTATCTTGACAAGAAATGTGCTGAGATTGACGGACTGAAAGCGAAACTGAGCAAGAAGCGCGAGACGCTTAAAGAGCTGCGTCAATCCATAATCTCTGAGGTCGTTACCGGCAAACGAAAAGTAATTTAATGAATCGAGGATATGGCTAAAAATGATACCAAACCGGCATTTGTAAAACGTGACGCTATCGTGTCTGGCAAGGAGTATGCACACTTGTTGGGCGAACTTAAAGACCGGTTCCGTCGATCGCAGATAAAAGCGGCTGTAAGAGTTAACTCAGCCATGCTTGAATATTACTGGGAAATGGGCCGCGATATCTCGCGTCTGTATGCTAACGCCAAATATGGCAGTGCGTTTTTCGACTGTCTCAGCCTCGATCTGAAAGCGGAGTTTCCCGGTCAGACAGGCTTTTCATCAGCAAACATCCGATACGCAAAGCGATGGTATGAGTTTTACAATCAGGATAATGAAAATCTTCAACGAGTCGTTGAAGATTTCAAGACTGACCATTCACCAAATCTTCACCAGCTTGGTGACGATTTCAGTAGCTCCGATTTTTCAAATCGTCAACGGCTCGTTGACGATTCTGAAATGCCCATTGATTTTGGATTAGTGCCTTGGGGTCATCATATAGATATTTTCACTCGATGTAAATCAGTTCCTGAAGCATTATTTTATATCGAACAAACCATTAGGAATAATTGGAGTCGCCCCGAACTTTCCGCTGAGATTGATGATGACCTTTATGCCAAGCAAGGCCGTGTCGTAACAAGTTTCGATGAAAAACTTCCGGCACCCTACAGCGGTCTGGCAAAGGCAATCCTCAAAAGTCCGTATGATTTCAGTTTCATCGACAAGAAAATAGTATCTGAGCGTCAGCTTGAAGACGAACTGGCATCAAACATAACCCGGTTTCTGCTTGAACTCGGCAGCGGCTTCGCATACGTCGGACGGCAAATGGAACTCAAAATGCCGGGCGGTCAGGTTTTCGTTCCGGACATGATATTTTATCACACGAGGCTTAAAGCCTATATAGTCTGCGAGTTAAAGGTAGTTCCATACATACCTGACTTTGCCGGAAAACTGAATTTTTACGTATCTGCCGTAGATGAACTGATGCGTCAGGATGATGATAACCCTACAATCGGTCTGCTGATATGCAAATCGAAGGACGACACCGTTGTAGAGTGGTCATTGCGGGGAATGAACCAGCCTCTTGGTGTTGCCGAATACAAATTGATTTCCGAAAAGGTCGCCAAGCTGCTTCCATCTGAGTCTGAGCTCGGGAGGATCATTGATACATATTCATCAGAATTTGATAAAAACGACTAAGCCATGAACATCGACAACGAAACGAAGTTTGAACAGCATATCGAAGCCGTCCTCTTGGCCTCACCTCTTTACATCAAGCGAAATCCTAAGGATTTTGACATCAAGCGTCGTGTTGATGCCGATATGCTTTACCAATTCCTACGGTCGCAGACTGATACATGGGCACGGATGATAAAGCGTTTCAAAAGCGATGATGCCGCTCTCGACGCAGTAATAAAGGATTACAACTCGAAGCTCGACAACGGTCATTCGTTGGTTGATATTCTGCGCAAAGGGTTGAAGATACAAGGCATTCCCGTAAAACTGATGCAGACCAAGCCGACACTTGCCGGCGAGGATTCCGCTTTGCATGAGCTTTACCTTGCCAACCGCTTTGCGGTGGTAAGACAGATGCGTTATTCGCTTGACAAGGCTGACAAGGGGAACGAACTCGACCTCTGTATCCTTCTCAACGGTTTTCCTATAATCACCGCCGAACTGAAAAACGAAGGCACAGGCCAGAACTATACCAACGGCATCTGGCAATACCGCAACCACCGCGATCCGAAGAATCCGATGCTACGCTCGGCATTGGTGCATTTCGTCGTAGACAACAACTATGCCTTCATGACTACATACCTTAACGGTGAGGATACCGCTTTTCTGCCGTTCAATGTGGATTCCGTGAATCCGCAGGTTGAGGGTGACTATGCCACCAGTTACCTCTGGCGTGATATATGGCAGGCAGATTCTCTGCTCAATATAATCGACCACTTTATAAAGAATGTTCAGTCCGATGGCAAGAGCGTGACCTATTTTCCCCGTTATCATCAGTTGCGCGTGGTGCGCAACCTCATCAGATGGGTCGGCGAGGATGGCCCCGGACATAACTACCTGATCGAGCACTCGGCAGGCAGTGGCAAAACCAAGTCAATGGCATGGCTCGCACATCAGCTTGTCAACCTTGTCAATCCCGACCAGACTCCTGTATTCGACTCAATCATCATGGTCACCGACCGCATCGTGCTCAATGCCAACATGGCGGATGACGTCAACGCATTCGCAACGGAGGCAGGTGTAGTGAAGGATATACGCCGGGGCAGCAAGCGACTTGCCAAGGCGATCAATGAGGGTGGACGCATAATCGTCAGCACCGTGCAGAAATTCAGTTATGCGCTCAGTGAACTGAAGCGCGAGAAGCACCGCAACTATGCCGTAATCATCGACGAGGCGCACACAGCAATAGGCAACGAGAGCGCCAAGGACATAGTTGCGGCACTCTCAACCGAAGCCGACATACAGGTTGCGATGATTCAGGCGGATGCCGATGGTTATGAAGATCAGATGGATGCTCTCATGGCATATATGCAGACTCAGCGTCAGCAGATGAGCCATATCAGTTATTTCGCTTTCACGGCAACACCGAAAGACAAGACATACGCCCTCTTCGGGAAGAAAACACCGGAGGGATATGTGGCGCACGACTATTATACGATGAAGCAGGCTATCGATGAGAAATTCATCCTTGACGTACTCCGCAACTATACGACCTACAAGACGATGTTTGAATACATCGAAAAGAATACAGCACACCCCACAATGGCAATGACCACAGAAGGTGTCGCCAAAGAGCCGGAAGAGTTGTATGGCGAAAAGAAATCGGTTGCGCTGATTCTCAGGAAACTCAACTCCGAACCGGAGAACATGACCCTGAAAGCAAGGCTCGCGCTCAGTTACTTCATGCAGCATACCCGCAACAAAATCGGAGGCAAGGCAAAGGCAATGTTCGTCAGTGACAGCCGCGCGTCGGCAGTGCGCTATAAGAAGATATTCGACAATCTGCTTGCCGAGGAATACGGCAGCGAGTTCAAGACTCTTGTCGCCTTCTCCGGCGAGGTAGAACTGCCCGACGGCTCGAAATACACCGAAGACAAGATGAACGGCTGGGGTATCAAGGACGACAAGATACGGGAGACTTTTGACACTCCGGAATACCGTATTCTGATTGTCGCTGACAAATTCCAGACGGGCTTTGACCAGCCACTCCTCCACACTATGTTTGTTGACAAGATGCTCGGAGGCATACAATGTATCCAGACCCTTTCTCGTCTCAATCGCTGCTACGACAAAGGTGGGGTAAAGAAAGAGGATACTATGGTAATTGATTTCCGCAATGATGCCGACTCGGTGCAGAAAGCCTTCCAGAAGTATTATCAGACCACAATCCTGAACGGAGAGGTTGACACACAGCGTCTGTATACACTTCTCGATGACATCAAGGCGTTCAAACTGTATAATGATACCGAGCGTGATCGGGTGGTAGAGAGTATGATGCGGCAGGATGTGGCCTCGGCAGTCTCCTTATGCAATTCCATAGTCAAGGAGCGCGAGACACCACTGAGCAACGATGATAAGGATAAATACCGCAAACTCGTAAACCGCTATATCCGCAGCTATGGGTTCATGGCGCAGTTGCTTACGTATTGCGACCCCGACTTGGAGCGTGAATACATATTCCTGCGTGCGCTTTACCCACGTTTGCAATACACCCGCGAGACACTGCCCATGGAGATTCTTGACCGAGTAGACCTCAACAAACTGCGGCTCCAGATGGTAATGGATGGCACAATAACTCTTGAAGAGGAAGATGCCGAACTGAAATCATCACGCATCGGCGATGTAAAGGCTCCGGCTGAGGATGAGAAACGGTCACTGCGTGAAATCCTTGACATCGTGAATGAGCCTTATAAAGGCTTCCTTGACGACCATGACATAGTGCTCCGACCACTGAATCATCTGATGCTCACTGATGAGAAAATTAATGAGGCAGTTAGAAGTGGCAACTCCTACGGAGTGTTGCGCGAACTGTTTTCAGAACGGGCACAAGACCTTGTGCTTGATATGAGCGGCAAAGGGATAGACCTTTATGAGGAGTTTATCAACGACACGCCGTTTGCCCGCGAATATATCCGTGGCCTCCTTGATATGGCTCTGCGCAACAATCAGCAGAGCAGCATCAATCTCGACCTGCACCGTCTCGCCGAGAAGATTGTCGAGGAAATCCGGGAAGAGTTCATTGAACTGGCGCAAACATCTCGCAGACTTGATGAAGTGGCGGAATATCTTATCAATGTGATTCAGAAGAGAGCCGCAAAACCGGGGCTGAACGGCGCGAACGATTTGCTGATCAACTCCTTCAATCATCTGCTCTGTAATGAGCGTCTGACAGAACTTGACCGACGCGCCCACTTCAACACCCTTGTCGGAAAATTCGAGTCGTTCCTGAAGAAGCTCTACTATCTCATCAACAACCGTGAGCTGACAACCCGTGAAGGCTCTGCCGACAGCACGACATTCTCGGACTGCATCTTCGGACATGAGTCCCTGAAACGGCTGAAACATACGACCGATACCCGCTATTACCGATTCCGTGACTATCTGGAAAAAGTGCGTGGCTGGAGAAACGACGAGGCACACAGTGCCCCGGAAATCCCGGATGCCGAGCTCCGTGAAGCCGTACATGTCCTTGTGACCATGTACGCCTATGTCATAGCCCGCAGCATCACCGACCTCGAAATGAACGGATTCTAAACCGACTAATACCATGAAAGCCATGTACGATATTTGTTCCGAAGACCATTTGGCATTGAATGGCATCCTTCAATCTCGCGGGATGGAGAAAATTCTGCCTGACAAGCCGTTATGGAAACTTAAACTCAGCGATGATGAATACGAACAGCTTAAGTCAACGCTGATTGAACATTCCGATGAACTTGATGGATTTGGAATGGAAGCAGCAATTTGCTATGCTGAATGGTGGAGGCGTGATTACAATGGGAACATTCCGTCAAAGGAGGATGTCGCTGTTGGGATTGGTCTTGATATATGTCGGGCCAGTGAATTGTATATGGCAGCCAGAACGGCATTACAGAGGAACGGATTTACATTCATCCATTCCTTAAAGCGGACAGAATACTTTCGCACCCTTCTTAATCAAGGGGGATTACCCATCAGATATATTCGTAATAACGAGGGCAACATGGGAAACTTTTCCAGATTTCTCAAAGGTCTGGTGAAAGAGTTATCCTCCATAAATTATGACTGGAATAACGCAGATTCCTCGGTAATTCGTCAGTTTTCATGCGTTTCCTATCTTGGTGATTCGTTCAAGAATGAGAATATATATGATGTCTCCATTCAGATAGCACGCGCCATAATCATGGAGGAAACCGCACTTCTTCCATATGATGACAGCGACAAGGCTTTTGCAGAACTTACGGATTCCTTGAAGCGAGAGTATTCACGAGTTAGAAGCGGTTCCCGGCTTCGTCCGTTATCGTTGCAGTGGCGGTTACACCTTGTTGAGGGGGAAAGCGCAAGCCTATATATCCTTCCCGAAGCAATAAAAAATTTATCCGCTGAGTCCATTCCCGGATTAAACATTAATACCTGTTACTCTTTTGATGTCTTTGTAGCCGGAGTACTCACAGGGAAATATATCAGAAAGGAAACAAAGTTTTCTGATGAAGGGCAAGCAGTCAGTGCTGTATATACCCGTATATCCATGGGACCAACCAGGGAAATCAGATGGAACGGTGAACCAGTGGTAGAGGTCAAAATAAGATGTGACAACGATGACCGTATTTTCCTGACCATAGCAGGTAGCTTTGCGCCCAATTTTGATTATCCGCAAGTATTCCAGATGCTTGACAACAATATATATGCTATGTCTGAGACGGGCAATTCGGAGAAAAACATAGCTTTATACTCGGAGACATGGAGTAATCTGGTATCTAATCCGATTTCAATCGCCGGACATAAGTTGTTTTACGAGCAATTTTCCCACGAACTAACACTTACAGAGTCATTAACAGAAGAGACTGTACTGTTGGAAAATAAGTTTACTCCTTATACTGTGGAGTTTTCCAATAGCTATATCCCATGGCTTGAACGTTCCAATTTCAAATTACTGTCATCTGTACCTATCGTAAGAGTATATGACAAGGATAAGGAAAGAGTCAGCAATATCAAGATAAAGTATCGAGACCGTTATAGTCTGAATAAAGAATGGAGGACTCTGAAAACATCGTGCGTACTTCCTCCCGGTATTGTTGATATATGTGTGGAAACTCCGGATTCACACCGTATAATCGAAACATTCTACTGCATAGGAGACATTGCCTTTACTCACTGTAATGAAGGCAGTATGTCCACCGAAATACACTTCAAAAGCAATCAATCGTTTCGTGCGGAAATTGAAAGAATTGAATGTGCTGATGTAATCAATGTAGGCACCCATGGGTGGCGTATTTCCAGATGTGCCGATACTCTATCATGCCCGTCGGAATGCGGTTTTAGAATATATAGGGATAATACCCCTGTCTTAAAACTTTCGATAGCTATACCGTTTGAGGGTGTTGTACTCACAGATGTAAATGGCGGTATAGTTCCGCGCGGCAAGATTATCTCTTTTGCCAATCTTGCACACTATTGCATCATGTCGCATGGCAGAGGTAGAAGAAATCTCTCTGTTTCCTATTATTCCAACAGAACAGAAGATGATTCTAAAATCAAGAGTCTTAACGGCAAGGTTTATGATGGCATAGTGTCATTAACCGATTATAAACCACTTATTGATAGAATATTCAATCTATACGGAGCCAACAGTTTCAATAGGAGCTCTTGTGTTACACTCAACATCTCCGGGAACCCTGTATTTGTCAGAAAATTTGTCCTTGAATCCACTATCAAAGATGGTATGGTCACAGTGATTGACAATACTGAAGATAATACGGATGATTTTTTATATGAGGGTGAGCTTTATGCCTTCCCGGTTGGGAATCAGCTTGGTATTCAGGATTTATACCCGGTGATGCTCATGAGAAAAGATTCCGTCAAAAACACATTTGCATTTCCTAAAGATTTCTATCATAAGGAAGTGATTGTGTTTTCCGGAGCCACAGATAAACGACGTATTGTTCCAAAATACTACAATCGAGAAGATGATGATTTTGACTTGGTAAATCGGAAGGAAATGCAGATTGACAACATTTCTGAATGGGAGATATTGTTAGCTGATGAGAATGTCTTGTTTGGAGGTCATTGGAAGGAAGCCTGTAAAGCATTTGAGTTATGCAGTACTTTCAACCTCCCGTTCTCCACCCACAACGCACTACGTTCCATTGCAAGGACTCCAAATCTCATTGCTAAATTTATTCTTGCAATGTGGCTTAACGGAGACCGAAATGTTTTGGAAGAAGAAATAGACCGGTTTGAACAAGAGCTTGAAGTGGCTCTGCATTGGATTCCAGTGGATGTCTGGCAAGAGAGTATCAATGACCTGATGGGGAATATCCCGGAAACAATGATGCAGATCATTGTTATGAAACTCGTAGATTTTACCGAATTATTGGTAGAACTCCTGAATGCCACTGTAACCAATGAGCTTGCACAGGTAATGGCTGCTTACATCACGACCCTAAAGATTAACAAAGGTACGTTCATTTCAAGGTCTGACATCAATGAATATAAATCTAAAATCAGGGGATTATCGGACAACAATATGGATCTTCCGATTGTGAGATATAAACTACAGGGAAAGTATTATCCTTATGAGGATAAAATGCTACTTTCATACCGTGTTATGATAGAATCGGCAATGTGTGCAGCTGAAAACGCAAGTGGTATTGATAACCGTACGGATTTATTTGCAAAGGAGTATAAGGAACATGCTCGGATTACCAATTTCTATCGCAAATATTTTAAGGAAACATATTGTAACATATTTCTCCGCACTCTAAAATACATTAACCGTAAATAGTCTCATATGAATTACGCAGACTTCTATATATCGGCAGAACGTATGCTCGTTGACTCCCTTGTTTCATTATGGTTCAAAGGGCGTGCTAAAGAGCAAAACTATATGCGAAAAATAATGACGGAAGATGAGCCTTTGCTTGCTGAGCCTGTCTTTCAATCAATATTCCCATGGGAAGAGGGTCATTATACTTTTGGGGAACATGTCAATAAGCTTGGGATTCTTACATCTCAATTTGTCGATGCACTCAGCAGTGAGAATATTTCCGAGGATTTACGATTCCCCAAAGACCGCCATCCTTACAGGCATCAGACAAAGAGTTGGCAAACAATGCTATCCGGTAAAGGCAAGACCATAGTCGTTACATCTGGAACGGGTTCAGGTAAAACGGAATGCTTCATGATTCCGGTGCTACAGGATATCGCGCAACGGAATGAGAAAGGATGTGTTCAGGCGATTTTTCTATATCCTTTGAATGCACTTATGAAAAGCCAGCAAAAAAGGATTCATGCATGGTGCGACTCCATTCCGGGCAAAGTTACCTATGCAATATATAACGGAGATACTGAAAAGTCTAAAAGAGCACAAAGTTATACGGAACAGTTTTATCCACAGCTAATTACCCGGCCTCAAATCAGACAGACCCCACCGCAGGTACTCTTCACCAATCCTACTATGCTTAACTATATGCTGGTAAGAGCGGAGGACAAGGAAATTCTTGAAAAATCAAAAGGGAAATTAAAATGGATTCTTCTCGATGAGGCTTATACATATACAGGTTCGGCAGCGTCAGAGTTGGCACTCCAACTTCGTCGTGTCCTTGATGCGTTCGATGTAACGATTGATCAAGTCAATTTTGCTGTAACATCGGCAACAATGGGCGATGAGAAGGATCCGGCAACGGAAATAAAACTCAAAAGATTTGTCGCCCAATTGACTGGCAAACCATTGGATAGCATTGTGGTTATCGGAGGCAAACGTGTAATTCCCGAAATGGATAGAGCCAAAGCCCAAGATGTAATAAATGCTGTAAACAGAGAATTTAATACTAATATCACGTTCGAGGCTATTGAGCGAGTAAGGACAAAACTAAACTCAAAGCCGGTTCTCACAACGAATGAAATAGCGAAATTACTCGACTCCAAGATTGCAAAAAGCAGAATCGAATCGCTGAAGTTGATAGACGCACTGGGAAATAAAATACCCAGTCTCAACTTGGCTGATGGGAAAGAGGCATCATTGTTGCCTTCAAGGGCTCATTTTTTTATTCGTTCAATAAATGGTGTGTATGTATGTGTCAATCCAGATTGCGAAAGACACAAGGGACATCGACTGAGAATCGGAAATCTTACGACATATCAGAACACAAACTGTCCGTCATGCAAGTCAAAAATGCTTGAAGTGACAACGTGCCCTTCATGCGGCGGTCTTATTGTATTCGGAGAGACAAGCAACTCAAAGGGATTTCGTATGCACACCAATTTCATACCCTTGGACAAGACTTTATTTTATGATGAAAGTGATGATATTTTGATTCAAGAGAATCAATCAGAGGACTCTTCACTAATGGCAGAAGAGTCAGATGGCTTTACCACGTTCTATTTCGCTAAGCCAGAAGCGAAATGTCTTCGACACAATACGATAGAATATTTACATGTGTTTGACCACAAGGAGGGTAAAATTAGGACAGCACCTGAGGGAACTGATTGGGATACTGCTTATAAATCATTGCGTAAGAAGGATAATAATACCGTATTATGTCCTCATTGTGGCAATACCTTGCAAGATAGAGATTATTTGCGTGCTAGTGCAACTCAGTTAGGGCGTATTTTGTCGTCCCTCATTCTGGACAATGCAGAAATGAGCAAAAGCAAAGATGCAGAGACGTTGTATGACGGCCGAAAGTATATCACTTTCACGGACAATAGGCAAGGTTCCGCAAGGTCTGCAATGGGTATAAACCAAGATGTAGAGAGAGCCTGGATAAGGTCGTCTATTTATCACATTCTTACAGACAAACGAATAGATAAAATAGAGCCTGCTGGTTTAACCGCAGAAGAAGAACAAAATTTGATTTTTTTGAGTCAAATGCGTGACCGACTTCCTTCAGGGATGCTGGCAGAATTAGCTCGCTTGGAGACAAAGAAAAACGGAAATGCTGCCATTCCTGTACCACCTGAAATAGAGTGGAATGAACTTATGAGGACTCTTGAAAACGATGTCGAGTTTAAGAGACTCTACAAACACCTTAAGGATACTCACTGCAATGGTAAGTATGCCAATCAATCTTCATATTTGAGAGCATTGATTGTTGATCAGTTTGGATGGATTCCTCGTCGAGCCAATTCTCTTGAAAATATGGGATTCGTAAGACTGGTTTATCCGGATCTCAAAAAAGCTAAATGTCCAGTTATACTTGCTGATAAGAATTGTACAAATCAAGACTGGCAAGACTTCCTTAAAATATGCCTTGATTATCAAATAAGAGGCGGAAGGCACTATATGCTTTCAGATGAATTCAATAACTACCTGACCCAAATTAATTACACCTCGGCAATATATCCGTCAAATTCGGAACTGCGTAAAAACGGAAAGTCCGTTCCAAAATGGCCTAAGGTGAGACATGGACAGTCTGGGGTTAGCGATTCTCAATCAAGGCTTGTTCTGTTGTTGTGTGCTGTTCTTGGATATGACAATGACCGTGAGTTTAACCGAGAACAGTCGGCTAATATAGACAGCATTCTCAAAGAAGCTTGGGATTTTCTGACAACCAATATCTTAACACCTGTAGATAGTGAGAACAACGGCTATATGCTGGATTTACTGGGAGCAAAGGTACGATTACAACAAACATTAACCGGACACGTGTGCCCAGTTGATAACGTCATTGTGGACGTGACACTCAAGGGATACAGTCCTCGCATGAACGGATATATCGGTAAGGAGAATTTTAAGCGTTTTCTCGTAGCGCAGACTTTTGATTATCCATATTTCCCCTTTCGAACGACCGAAGGGTCTGAAAAAAACGTCAAAGCATGGATTACATCCAATCTTTCCAAACTAATAGAGACTGGACTCTATTCTGACATACATGAGCGAATCTATCTGAAACGACCTATATTTCTCGCAGCAGAACACTCTGCTCAACAATCCAATGAGGATCTCGACCGTTTTGAGAAAGATTTCAATGCAGGACGCTTGAACATACTGTCTTGTTCAACAACTATGGAAATGGGTGTGGATATCGGTGGTATAAGTGAGGTAGTGATGAATAATGTTCCTCCTAAATCTTCAAACTATCTCCAGAGGGCAGGTCGAGCCGGTCGTCGAAATGAGTCCAAAGCCTTGGCTCTGACTTTTTGTGCACCCAATCCAATAGGAAATCATACATGGTTACACCCACATTACCCTATAACTCATTTGACTGAGACTCCTCTCCTGAAACTGGAAAGCCGTCAACTGATTCAACGACATATTAACGCTTTCATTTTCGGGAAATTTGTGGCTGAACAGGGCGGTTTTAAGGTTACATCCCGTGTTAAAGATTTTTTTATTAAGGATGACGGAATATCGCTTTTTGATGCTTTCCTGATTCATATTGATAAGATAATATCCGGTCAACATCGGGATATGATTGAATCATATATGAGAATTGTACGGGGGACGGTAATTGGAAATGTTTCGTTAGATGATGCAGCTTACTTAACTAAAAGAGATATCGCAGTAACAAAGAGCGGTTTCGAAGCACATTTGGGTTCCCTTGACAAGACACTGGAGTATCTGAGAAATAGCGGTTCGTCTGGAAATGCAATCAAAGCTATTGAAATCCAGAAAGACAACTTTCTAAAGGCTTCATTGTTGCCTTATCTTGCGGAAACTTCGTTTTTACCAAGCGCCGGAATCCCGACAGGCCTTGTACAGTGTATATTAGGTTTGGAGAATGGGTCCGAATACCCGACAATGCATCTTAGTCAAGCGATTTCTTCCTATGCTCCGGGTAGTAAAATTATTAAAAACGAATGGGTATACGAACCTACTGGTATCAGACTAAAATCAAAGTACGATAACAGCACTTCGAGATATATTTTGCAAAATTGCACGAATTGTGGATATACCACAATCAATTACGGTAGTGCAATGACCGATTGCCCTAAATGTGGGAAATCCCATTCCATGCATGGCATTAGAGACATTTCAGCATCTACGGAGCAGAGGTTTACAGAGGTAGTGGAGCCGGCTGCGTTCTCTGTGGCCTATGGCTCAAAGCCAACCAGAAAGATGGATCATAGCCCTATGAACTTTATTCAGCCGGTTCTTCTCGAAATGGATCCATGGAAGAATAGGGCCTCGTCTGCCAAGTTGACGGTACGTTGTTCAACACTTAAATCTGAGATTCTATTTTACAATAGAGGTAAACACGGCTTCGGCTATGAATTCTGTCCTTATTGTGGAAAAATGCAATCGGAGGAGGGTCTGGACTCTTCTAAGATTCTTTTAGCAGGACATAAACATCTTTCTTCTGGTTCTGCCTGTCCGGGTGGTGAATCCAACGGAAGTTCAATCAGACGTCACGTACTCCTTGTAGGCAGATACCAAACTGACTTTGTTGAGATCAAGATTTATGACAAACTTGACAATCAAGTTGTCGACACGGAGACTCTTTACTCTTTGGGTGTAATTCTAAGTCGTAAACTCACAGAGCTGCTTGGAGTCAACGATGGAGAAATTGAATTTGGATACGATAACATTAACCACTCCATTTTCATTTATGATACTGCCCTTGGTGGAGCTGGCTATTCGACGCTGTTCAGAGAATACAAAGATACCGTATTGGATATGGCTTACAAGGCTCTGAAAAGTTGTGATTGTGAGAGGGCATGTACGAAATGTCTGATAGACCGTCGCTCACAATGGTATCTTAACTACTTGAATCGGCATAAGGTAGTTGACTGGTTGGAAACAGAACGTTTATCCAGAACTGCACCCGATGAAATAATCGATGTTGTGCCTGACGCATACGGAGTGACAGCGGATTTAGCAACTGAGTTTTCTCAACTATGTCGTAATCAAAATCTGAAGGCTATAAAACTGTTTGTCAATAGTGACTATAGTAGCTGGTTCCCATCAGATTATCCTTATACTAGGCTTGTGGACGAACTTAAGATGAGTGGCATAGATGTTGCCTTTGTTCTATGCAAAGACATAAAACTCAGCGAAATCTCCTCGGCTGAAAGAGCTATGGTTCTCTCTACTTTGTTTAAGTATAATATCAAATGCTCAAATACTGCACTCCCGTCAAATATCGAGCCTCTTATTGAGGTTGAGCTAAATGATGGCTCTAAGAAGCTTTATTTCGGTAAAGATATAAACACAACATTTTCTGCGGACTGGGGAAATGGGAATTTGTATCAGGCTCCGTCTCCAGTACAATTCTCATATTCACAGATTCAAACGGATTGTCTTTTGACTCAACTCTCGGAGAGGGATGACACAATCATGTTCGACACAAGAATAAAGAAAGATTGCGGAATAAGCGAAGTCTTTGACACATTGGTGCGTTATAAAGATGATAACTGGAATTCAATAAAGAATCGAATGAAGTGCAGAACTGTTTCGATTGAGTATTCCGATCGTTATCTATACACTCCGCTTGGATGTGTATTGTTCGCACAAATGGTTAGTGCTATCAAGAATTTCTTGGAAGTCGAGATTGCCGGAATTATACTAAATCTGACTAGATCTTATGGTAATTCACTGGCTGCATATGATGAAGTAGGGCTGTGCGATGATTTTAGCCGTAGCTCCGATAGAAATAGCTTCTTATCAGAAGTAATTGAATCTCTTGTTGGGATTACACCGGTAATATCGGATTCCGGATACATACAACATGAGCGTTCACTTGCTATAAAGGCATCCGAATTTGAACTTTATATCAGGCCTGATGCTGGCATTGCTAATGGATGGAAACCGTTTGGACGTAATAATTCCGGTCTCAAAGTGAAAGATTTCCGTGAAAATTGGAGAATGCCGATGTCTCTTTACAATCAGAAGAAAAATGGAGAGGGTATTTTATACACCATTTCTTTTGGACTCAATAATGATAATAGCACCAATAGTTGACACATGGATAAAGATGAACTGATTGATGAAATCAATCTTTACGAAAGCAGAATAAATCGAGTATTGTTGAACTCCACAAAAGATGGGAATTACCGAAATCTGACCGACGAGGAGTTGGATGAACTCACATTCTGTAATGATAATATAGACGACCTTGAAGCTGAGATTGAAATGTTAGACGACGATGACGATGAAGTTGTAAAGAACTTCTTCGGGATGAAATGAAACAAGCCAATTTCCAAACGAGTGGCACTGATTGGGAATAAAGCTGGTGATGTATAGGAAATATATTTCCCTCGCTGTTGCGGGCCCATTATTATAATGATATTATTTCATCCATATAATGTTATTCAAAGATAAACTGTCATATCTTTAGAGATAAAATATATTATGTCCGAATTTGACGAGTACATAGTCCATGGCGAGCCGGGACAGAAGGAGAAGGCTGATGCTTGGCAGACGGCTATCGGTCTTCAGGATGTGGATGGGTTGAAAGTTTCGACCTATCTGCTTGACACTGCGCGTCAGCATATCGAGGGCGACATATCCATTGATGAGGCTCGCGACCGCATCAAGGCGTATTATGAAACTAAGTCCGAGCATGATGCTGTGGATGAAGAGGGCGACAAGGCTTCCGTCAACATCGTAAAGATTCTCAATGAACCGTCATTCGCTTTCTCATTAGTTGGACTTACATCTATTCATCGACGTATCTTTGAAGGTGTATTCAAGTTTGCCGGACAGTTGAGACAGGTAGAACTCAGTAAAAAGGAATGGGTGCTTGGAGGAAATGCCTCGGTGAGTTACCAACCGGCTATCGACTTACGCGAAGCGATTGAATATGATCTGTCTTGGGAGAAAGAGTTTGACTATTCAAATCGCCCGATGGCTGAGATTATCAAGCACCTGTCTCAGTTTATTGCTGACCTATGGCAAATACATCCGTTTCGGGAGGGTAATACCCGCACTACTGCTGTATTTCTGATAAAGTACCTTCGCTCGATGGGTATTCCGGTAACCAACGATATGTTCAAGGAACATTCATGGTATTTCCGCAATGCCCTCGTAAGAGCGTCTTATAAAGGGCTAAATATCGCGCCTACGACTGAGTTTGTGGAACGATTCCTACGCAATGTGATTCTCGGCGAAAAGAATGAACTCCGCAACCGTGATATGCTTGTTGGTGCATCCCTTCCTACTCCTGCGATTCAAAGTGTAACCGAAGATAGTCCAAAGAGCAATATTTGCTCTTTAGACTGCACTTTGGAGGAAACAGCCATACTCCGTTGTATCGAATCCAATCCCAAGATGACCCAAAAAGAAATGGCATCGACAATCCGTAAATCAGAGCGCACAGTCAAGACCATTACATCATCCCTTGTCGAGAAAGGAATCATTGTCCGTCGCAACGGTCGTCGTAACGGCTGGTGGGAAATAATCAAATGAAGGACAATCTAAATTATGGATAAAGACCTTGACATACAAATTGAAAAGACTCTGAAAGCATATTTGGCTTCGGGAGTTGAGGATCAGGTGGACTATCAAAAGTTCTACCTCTACTCCATCGTGACCCATTCCACAGCCATCGAGGGTTCTACTGTCACTGAAATAGAAAACCAGCTTCTTTTCGATGAAGGTATTGCAGCAAAGGGGCGCTCTTTGACCGAGCAGATGATGAACGTTGATCTGAAAGATGCTTATCTTTATGCTTTCAAAATAGCATCCGAGAATCTCATATATACCCCTCAGTTATTGCAACAACTGTCTGCCCTCGTGATGCGCCGTACCGGAAGCGAATACTCCACCGTTGCCGGACAATTCGATTCATCAAAGGGTGAGTTCCGGTTGTGCAATGTCAGTGCTGGTATTGGCGGCAGGAGTTATCTTGCATATAATAAGGTTCCCCAATCCGTGGATGATTTTTGCGAATGGTTAAACAAAGAGATTGCCAATGTTGACAAAACGGATATTGCGGCATGTTACCGTCTAAGTTTTGAAGCTCACTTTCGGCTAGTTTCCATCCACCCTTGGGTAGACGGTAATGGACGAACTACTCGACTGGTGATGAATATGATTCAACGGCAGTTAGGACTTGTTCCTTCCATAGTCAGAAAAGAAGACAAGGGAGAGCATATCCAGTCATTAGTTGATAGCCGTGAGAATGGCGATTCTACCATAGCGCAGGACATGATGCTTCGTCATCATATATCGAACCTCAAACGTCGGGTTTTACAGTATCAAGAAGGCTATGGCTTGATGAATGACAATGTCGGTGTAAATGTCGGTGTAAACAATAATGGTGTCGGTGTAAAACTTACCAACACACAAAGAAAGATATATGAGTTGATACAGGCAAATCAAAGCATCACCCATTCTGAAATGGCAAAAGCTCTTTCCGTTACATCTAAAACAGCTGAACGAGCCACAAAAGCATTGAGAGATTTCGGATTGTTAGGGCGCGAGGGTTCTGACAAGACTGGCAGATGGATAATCCTGAAATAACCTCTGTTTTTGAACGGTATCAAGTAACATTGTAGGCATAGTAACAGATGAATCTCGAAAATCATATCATAATAATCAATGGGGTGGACAAGACATATCAGGTTGATTCCATCCGACTTGACGGTTATAAATACGCCATCAAATTTCAGAATACTGATAAAATCTATTCTCACTCAAGAGACAATGTTTTGTGGCTGACAAATCCGATCACAATAGATTTTGAGAACTGTCACATTTTTGTCAATGGCATAAAGGAAAAGAATATTCAGGCAGTTCATTTGTTTGCCCAAAATACAACTAAATATTATGCTATAACTTATAGTAAAGGTTTTGTCAAACATTACTCAGGAAGCGAGGTTGACATTCGTCGTTCATGTTTGACCGGTGAGGCAATAAACGTGTTTGATTATCTTAAACAATGTGCGGGAATAAATACTCTTGGGATTAATGTGGAGGATGAATCGTCAGAAGGAATATTATCATCGGTTTATGCCCGAATTGATTTTGTTGATGAATCAACCGTTGCATCCAGTTATATTAACCCCAATCAGGGTATAAAACGTTTTAATCTTGAAACTCCATTATTCCCTTTTGGCTGCAACGCAAGTCAGATGCGAGCTGTGAAAGCAGCTCTAACCAATCAGATAAGTGTTATCCAAGGACCTCCGGGAACAGGTAAGACTCAGACGATTCTCAACATTATCGCGAACCTGTTGAAAGATAAGAAATCTGTTTTAGTGGTTTCCAATAATAACTCCGCGACAGAGAATGTATTGGAAAAACTCGCTAAAAATGGGCTCGATTTTCTGGTTGCTTCATTAGGCAAAAAAGAGAATAAAGAAGCTTTTATTGCAAATCAACCTCCGTTGAATCCGCAAATTCAAACGTGGAACAAGACCACAATGGAGACAAACCGTGCATATCAAGAAGTCAAAGACAGCCTTGAGAAAGTCGAAAACATCTTCGATATGCAGGAAAGGCTGGCAATATGCCGTCAGGAATTAGCTGAGGTAGAAGTAGAAATGTCTCATTATAAACAAGAGCATCCCGATAAATTCAGCAATAAAGAAGTCAAGACATCCTCATCCAAGATTCTCAAAATATTAAGTCGAATAAAAACATTCTCAATTAAATATCAACATGACTCAAATGGCCTTTTGAATCGTTTCAAACGTCTTTTTGATAAATTCAGTCTCAAACTACGCCTTAGATTATCATTTGACATAAAGGACGAATTGACAGCAGAATCAATTTCCCGGATTATCTTACTGCTCAACTGGCTGTTCTATATACGTAGAGTCCATGAACTTAGATCTGAAATTGATTATTTAGAAACCAATCTATCTCAACTTAATGCTGAGGCCTTAATGAAGTCTCTGACTGAAAGTTCAATGGAAATCCTTAAAGCCTCTTTAGCCCACCGATATAAGGCGGAACGACCAATCATAGATTCTGTAAAGGATTTATTCAACAATGGGGAATCTGTATTAGCCGATTATCCTATTATACTTAGTACCACATTCTCATCAAAGACCTGCTTCAATAGTGACACAATCTTTGACTATGTCATTATGGATGAAGCATCTCAGGTTTCAGTAGAAACAGGCTTATTGGCTCTGACATGCGCGAGAAATGCTGTTATTGTAGGAGATATCATGCAACTACCGAACGTTATTACCGAAGATGATAGATTAAAATTGGATGAGATTAGGAAATCAACAAATATCCCCGATTCATATGATGCCTCCAATCACAGCTTCTTAAGCTCTGTATTAGCGACAATTCCAAATGTTCCGGAGACGCTGCTTCGTGAACATTATCGTTGTCATCCCGATATAATCAACTTTTGCAATCAGAAATTCTATGGCGGAAATCTGCTCATCATGACAAAGCGGAGCGATGTCGAGAAACATCTGTTAGTTCTTACGACCGCTCCCGGACAGCATTGCAGAGGTCATTATAACCAACGTGAAATCGATGCAGTGAAAATTGAGCTAATGCCGTTGCTTGATAATTTCGAGGATACGGGTATAATCGCACCATACAATAGTCAAGTTAATCAATTTCGTTCTCAGATTCCCGAAATTGAGGTAGCGACAGTGCATAAATATCAAGGGCGAGAAAAAGATACCATAATTATGAGTGTTACGGATGATTCTATTACTGAATTTGCCGATAACGCTAACCTTCTGAATGTAGCAGTCTCTCGAGCTAAAAACAAATTTTGCCTTGTTGTAACCGGTAATCCACAGGACTTGAACGGCAATATTCATGATCTAATCAATTACATAAAATATCAGCAAGGAATTGTCATCCAAAGTAAACTTCGTTCAATCTTTGATTATCTTTTTTCTCAAATTCAGGCTTATAATCGCGATAATGAGCCTGTATCTGAATACGATTCGGAAAATCTGACCTTTGATTTAATTGAGAATATCCGAACAAATTATCCTCACCTGTCTCACATCAAGGCTATTTGTCATTATCCTATGCGGTATCTTATAAACGATACACAGGGCTTATCAGAACGGGAGAGAAAATATGCTCTGCATCCATCAACGCATATTGACTTTTTAGTCATCAACCGAGTTACGAAAGAGCCTCTTCTTGCGGTTGAGACAGACGGTTATAGCTTCCATAATGAAAAGACCGAACAGTTTCAAAGAGACCGCATGAAAGACAAAATCCTTGAATTATATGGTCTTCCTCTACTGCGACTCTCAACAGTTGGTCATAGTGAAGAGCAAAAAATAATTGATATGCTAAATAAGAAATAAATACATGGATTATAGTGAGAAATATAGAGGACTTGTGGAGTTGTCACGTAGCGATAACACGGAGATAAAGGAGAAGGCTGATGTGTGGCTTATTGGCATCGGACTTCAGGGTGCAGCAGAGCTGAAGGTTTCAGCGTTTATGCTTGATTTGGCAATCAGAAACGTAAAGGGCGAAATAATACGTGACGAAGTTTGTCAGTTGTTAAACGCCCATTACGCCAATATGCCGAAGGATGAGACAAAGCGCAGTCACGGATTAGATGGAGATTACGAAATCATACCTCCCGATTCTCCAAGAATAAAGGAAATCGAAGAATACAACCGAAAGCTTCGCCCTACTCTATACGCAGAACTTGATAAGAAGAGAAAGAGAGAGGAACTTTTGTCGGGAAAATCCTCTGAAAAACTGATTTTTGTCAACATAAAGAACTCATACGAGGCTATGCAACGAAATGATAGAAAGCATCCGTTATACCGCAGTAGTCTTTATGATTGCACAAGAAAGTATTGGCCGATCAAGGAGTGAAATTTTGATGTTGCGACTCATATACTTGGGTGCTATAAGGGGAAAGTCATTGAGGTAATATACATCAACAATCGCTATACCGAGCCTTCTGGAGAGTATGCCGGAAGAAAGGTATTTGAAGGAATTGAACAACAAGAGTCTCCATATATGGGAATGGATTTACATGAGATATTTGACACTTTAGCCAATTTCCGCGTAAAGTATTGGAATATCTGATAAATAACAGACAATCATTAAACTAAAACGCTCCAAGCATAGCCACCTGGAGCGTTTTATAGTTTTATTTCCTCGTAGTTTCGATTTGTTTCAGGATTTTTGCACTGACTTGCTCGAATGAGAGAGGAGTGAAATTGTTGTTGTCAACTCCGACATCAAGTTGCGTTGGATAAAGATACTGGAGACGACTGGCATCTATTCCGGTATTGGAAGGGCGAGTGTGGACGTGTCCGAACAACTGCCACACATCATCCTTGTATCCGCCCTCAAAGCAAAGATATGGATAATGGCTGAGGTAGATTTTCTTTTTCCCTATGTCTATGCGCATTGCCATTGCAATGTGTTCAAAGCGTTCGATAAAGCCCTGCCTGATGTTTTTGAGATCGTGATTACCGAGAATCAGATAAATCTTGCCGTTGAGCCGATTGAGGATTTTATTCCATTCGGCTGAGCTTCCGAGACAAAAGTCTCCGAGGTGGAATACTGTATCCTCTTCACCGACAACACTATTCCAGTTGTCTATTATCGCCTCGTTCATCTCATCAGTGCTTTTGAATGGACGCTGACAATATTGGATGATATTGGTATGATTGAAATGGGTGTCAGATGTGAAGAACACCTTATCACCATCAAATTTATAGTTCATTGTCTTCTATTTCTATTATGGCATCCTGGCGGAAGCTGGTCTGCTCTCCGTGGAATGTGTAGCCAAGCTGATTGCAGATACACCGGGTATTGCCTATTATTTTGTTTATGTTTCGATGTGAATGACCGTATATCCAATAGTCTATACGACTGTCGGCTATATAGTTGCCCAATTCCACGGTGAATGCGCCGTTGATTGGACTTCTTTTGAACTCATCAGCCATCAGTGCAAAAGACGGCACGTGGTGAGTTGCGACAATCACGTGCCGAGCCTTACTTTCAGCTACACTCCGCTCAATGAATTCACGACACGCATCATGTTCCTGATTGAAACGCTGAGCAGAAAGTCGGAACTGTCCGTTGCGTATTCTATGGAAATCGGTTACACCTCGCTCAGTCTGGAATTCCTCATGGGGAGGAATTTTTGCCCAAAGAGTAGATGCTATAAGCTCTATATCCTGAGATATGGGAATAACACAGTTATAGACCGCCTTTACATTTGGGCGAATGTTGAGTTCCCACCTTTCATGAAGCTCGTTGATGTCGAAACTCTTGTAGAGTTCGTGATTACCGGGAATGACTATTGTCTGCCGGAAGTTCTCGGCACACCAATCCCAGAACGGATGCCGTTCGTAGTTTTCATCTCCGAGATAACCGATGTCACCGGCAAGAACGAGTATGTCGCCAACGGGCAGTAAGTGATTATCTTTGAGCCATCTGCTGTTTTCATGAAACTCCAGATGTAAATCAGATGCATATTGGATTTTCATACATTCTTTTGTTTAGTTGTTGAAACGTTGGTACTTACTGTGTCCGCAGCTAATCGTGGTGGAGAAGGTTATACCAGTATGAACACAAAAAAACAACTGTCGGGAAGTTGGTAAAGACTTTCCGACAGTTGGTGTATTTCAGTTCGTCTGTTTTGACGATTAATTTATCTCGGTAGGGCCACTGAAACAACGCAGTCGGGAATTTCCGCGTAATGATGTAGTATTTGCTGACAGCACACAAGGCATGCTTTCGGAGCGTTTTAAGCTCTGAATGGCTGTTGTTGTTGGTATATTATAGTGCTGTCTAAACATCTGTTTCATAATTTGTGGGCGCAAAGTTAACACTTTTTTCACAATTCAACCAAATTATTTTTAGAATATGAATACTTTACGCCTAATCTCGTTCATAAAAGTACAACATATCATACTCTATTCGTTCCAAAGACTTTTACTGTGCAATTGTATTCATAAAAGTATGCTTTATTGTACTTTTATTTGCTTGCGTCAGGATTTCTTGCTATATTTGCACAAAAGTTTATTATGTCATACTATGGAGCTTAAAGATATAATGAAGCAACGTCGGGAAACGCTATCCCTCACACAACAGGATCTCGCTGAAATGGCGCAGGTCGGAGTTGCCACAATCAAGGATATTGAGCGTGGCAAGGGAAATCCTGCACTAAACACCGTAAAGAAGATTCTTGAAGTGCTTGGTATTGAGATAGATTATAAGGTACGACAGACTATATAATTACCGTTGACAGATGAGAGAATTAGCAGTATATTACAATGATACAGAAGCCGGAATACTTACTGAAAAATATCCCGGTGCAGACTATACGTTCCAGTACAAAGAAGACTATATAAATTCTGCATTGCCTCCGATTTCAGCGACTTTACCCAAGCAAAGCACCGCATTCAATTCCGAGCATCTTTTCCCATTTTTTTCTAATATGGTTCCTGAAGGAGCCAATCGACGGGTTATATGCCGTTCGCTAAGAATTGATGAGAATGATTTTTTCGGGATTCTTGAAGCTATGGCCGACAAAGACTTCATCGGAGCGGTAAATATAAGGAGGATTAACAATGACTGAAATAAAAAACTGTCCGTCCCTACTTTTAGATGGCTTTAATACATATAGCCCCAAAGCGACAAAAATGCTCTTTAACGGAGTAAAGGTAAATCCTATTCTCAATTTTGATATTGATGAATTTAGAAATGCCGGTGAGATTGCCGATGCGATGCACCGTATTTCTGTCTCCGGTGTGCAAGAAAAATTCCCTGCAATAATTAAATCGGGCGAAATCAGAATTGCGGGGAACGATGAACGCTCTACTCATATCCTGAAACCTGCACCTTGGGATAAAACGCTTCGTGATCGCAAACTTATTCCAGCTAATGAGCATCTGACCATGCAGATAGCATCGCAGGTCTATGGCATACATACAGCAGCTAATGGATTGTGTTTCACATCCAAAGGTCAGCCGGTATATATCACACGCCGTTTCGATATTCTGCCCGACAGCTCAAAACTGCCGATGGAAGATTTCGCTTCGTTAGTCGGCAAAAACGAACAGACCGCCGGCCTTCATTTCAAATATAATGGTAGCTACGAGGATATTGCCAAGGCAATTCGGGCAAACGTTGCCGCATGGATGGTTGATATGGAACGATTCTTTGAATTAGTCGTATTCAACTATATTTATGCAAACGGCGATGCTCACCTTAAAAATTTCTCACTGATTCTTAATGGGCAAGATTACCGCTTAGCTCCCGCATACGACCTTCTGAACACCAGCCTTCATGTGAACGGAGATGATCTTGGGCTTGACGGAGGACTATCACCCGACATTGAGAAAAGTGATGTATTTGAAAGAACCGGTCATCCCTGCCGTCTTGACTTTGAGAGATTCGGCAACAAAATCGGCTTGGTAAATAGACGTATGGATAAAATCCTCAACAAGTACACCTCTCTACCCGATGGCGCAATAAAACTCATTGCCCAAAGCTACCTCCCAGACAAAGCTAAGCGCAACTACACCCGTATCGTCAACGAGCGAATAACCCGATTTATCAGAGAATCGGAGTGATTATTGTAGAGATTCAAGATAAGCTGATTTTCGCCGGTTTTGTACGCGCATCTGTATGTCGCAAAAAGTTAAAGTTGCTATATCCCTTTGATAATCGGATTATTATAGCTAAATTTGCATTAAGTCACTGTTGTCGGTTTGGCAAGTGCGGCTTGTAATAATTTAAGCAGCAGACGGTTAACTACTTACAAACGTAGAAAATGCACGTCACTTGTACGGATTAGAATTATACCCATCTGTATATCAATAGATTAACCGCTTCTGCATCGGAAAATGATGTACTGAAAAGAAAAGCTAAGAAAGAGAAAATATAAGTCCGTAAAACGCGCAAAATCAGCGATTTTTGAAAGATTTATATTTTCTCTTTTTCTCCGTTTTTTCTGTCTGTTTTCATATTTTTATTGTATTTTTGTCCCCAGATTGTGCCCCGAAAATTTACGAGGGACAAAATTCTGTCCCCCGGGAATCACGAAATAGACAACTTTATCAACCCCACAATAAAAATAGGAAGCAGGCTATGGCAAAGAAAACAACGAATCAAAAAGAACCCGTCAAACTTCGAGAGAAGAAGTTGTCGAATGGGAACATCAGCTTATTTCTGGACATCTATCGTAACGGTAAAAGGCATAAGGTGTAAAATTTAATCGAGAAGTGCGCCAGATTCTAATTGAGAAGTGCACCGTTTCATAGGACATGCAAATTTAAAAAATTAGATACAATTATAGTTGATTTTGGAGTGTTTTCTTGGTTTCTTTCATT
>RIBL01000028.1 GCA_003762875.1 Muribaculaceae bacterium Isolate-110 (HZI)
ACTTCAAAATTACTATTTTTTTCATCGAATAACGAAACAATGAGAAAAAACAATTAAATTTGCATCGTCATCTGAGGTCTACAGGCTTGAGGGAACTCGCCTCAGACACACTCAGTGAAACACTACCGACGTATGTATTAATGTCTGAATGTCTAAACTGCATGCAGGCATTCTTATGGTTCAATGTGATGGTTTTGAGGAATAAAAAATAGCCGTCCAATCGGGCGGCTGATAAATGTAATTGTAGCGAGGGGTGATGTTTCGATATGTCATGAGATTAATGCTTCGGCGATATTGGTTTGTTTTATGATTGACTCCCATGAATGGATGTTCATGCTGAATGTCAGTTTTTGTGGTGGTGTGAGCATACGCCCGATTTTGGTCAGGGAGTCGGCTATCTCGGTTCGTGCTGTGGTGTAGGAATACATCCATTTCCGTTGTATGATCGGGAATAGATATTCTTTATCATTGTCACTGTATTTTCTGACTATTGACATGGACCTGTCTCCGAGTGTTATCGTGCGTTCTTTGCCCTTCTGCCGGCGTCGGTAGGTCAATGTGTTCCCGACCAGGTTTTCCTTTCGGAGCATGGCTATGTCAATGAGCTCCATGCCTCGGTTGTAGAATCCGAACATAAACATATCGCGTGCGAGCCGGAGGGTCGGGTCGGAGGATAAATCCATCCGTTCGATCATACGGATTATATTTATATCAAGTCCGGTCGGCAAGGTTTTCATATTGCTTCGGGGCATGTTGGTCTTTATAGCTTCCGGCCAGGAATAGTCCGGCGACAATAGTTGCTCACGTTCCGCTCTGATTAACGCCGTGCGGAGATTGCGGAGATAGAACGATACCGTCACAGGAGTGACACGGTGGTCAAGATATGCCTTATAGTCTGTGATAAAACGTTCAGTAACATCCTTTATGCATATATCTTTGCCGTCAAGGTATCCGTCAAGACTCCGCCGAGTGCTGCGGAGCGATTTGGAATATGGCTTACCCTCGGAAACGTATTCCTGAATCAATGATGAAATATAACCCTGCAATGTGGATTTGTCAAAATCTGTTGGCGGTTTCTTTTCGTGTATGAAAAATGCGGAGAACAACTTGGAGATTCCTGCGACATTATTGTCTATTGGATATTTTCCGTCATACAGTCTCAGACGTTCCTCGTATGGATTATGCTCCAGTATGGCTTTGGCTGCCGCATCGGCTATCACGTCAAGCGTGGCATCGTTGTTGTCTGCAATCCGAGTCTCTATCACACAGTAAACGGTCATCAGATCAAACGCTATCCTGGCCTTCTCCTCTGTCATGACCGATTCATCCATGCCCCTTACACGACCGGTAATGTCCCGTTCTTCCTTCCCCTTTCGGATTACATAATACACCGAGCCGGGAACACCGGCAGTGCGTGATTTTCGGAATCGAGCGGATAACGAGAACATTATTTGAATATCACTTTATGTAGGGCTCTGTCGTGTATCGACAGGTGTCAGTCAGTTTGTCCTGACATATCTCAGATTACTGTCAGTTTGCCCTTTTCACGGGAATATTTCCATTCTTTATATAAAAGGACGGGGAGGGTGCGGACGATGTGGAAGCAGCGTCTGATCTGTTTTTTAGGCTCCTTGGTGAGACGATGTACAAATTCGAGGTGGTTGCGCACCATCCATCCCGGAGCCCGCGAGGTGTCGACTCCGCTGTAAAATTTAAATGCGGCCCCGACGGCTATCATGACTCCGTGTTTCAAATGGGGCTTGAGCATCGACATGAAAATTTCCTGTTTGGGAGCTCCGAGTGCCACCCATACGATGTCAGCTCCGTCATCTTCGATCATTCCGGCGATTTCGGGATAATCAAACTGGCTGACGGTGTGAAACGGGAGCTCTACGAACGCCATATTCTCGACATCCGGATTGACTGTTGTAAGATTTTTCTTCAATCCGTCAAGAATGTGTTGTTGGGTGCCGAGGAATATCATGCGATACTTGCGGCTTGACACTATGTCCATAAATATCTCACTGCCACAATACTGTTCGTATTTTTGACCGTAAATCCATCTGATGTACAGCGGGACATAGCTGCTGTCGCAGATGGAGAACATGCCGCCATTTACCACATCAAGATACTTATCCGAACGGTTGGCCGTATTCATAATCACACCATCAGCCACACAGATATAATCCGAACCGTCCTCTTCCAGTCGTCGTGCAATGTGTTTATGAACTTGTTGACGATCAAGTTCATAACGTATGTTGAAAAAAGTTTTCATAAATTAGTCATGAATGGTACATAGCATGGCATGCCCATCCATATAGAAAAGCCAAAAATAACATTAAATACTAAATCAAAATTCTGACAGATCTCTCCAAATATGTGTTCTTATATAAAGAATGGCAAAATAGTATTTTCAATAACGAAATATCCTTGATAGAGTTGAACTGAACTCTTAAATAAATCATTTTTGACTGATAATTTGGTCATATATCGAAACTACTTTCTGAATCTTTGTATCCCAAGACAATTCTTTCTGTCTGGATGAACAATTGATCCGCATCTGATGCAACTTTTTTCGGTCATTTATCAAACTAGAAATAGCCCTTGCAAAATCTGACGGACTTTGGGTTGCATTACTCAGTGGAATTTTTATTCCGACAGAATCATTTACCACATCTCCCTGACCACAAGTATCAAAACACACTATTGGAAGATTATTTTGTATGGATTCAAGAACAACATGGGGGGTTCCTTCATCGATACTTGTAAATAAAAAGATATCTGATTCCTGCATGAGTTGATGTACCTTTTTATTCGGAATCTTTCCATGCCAAACGACATTGTGCTCTATATTGAGTATTGAGCATAATTTTGAAAGTCTTGAATAAGTGGAATTATCGTTATCACCAACTATATTTAGTTTTATAAACGGATAAGCACCTCCGAGTTGAGAAACAGATCTGATTGCCAATTCTAACTGCTTTCTATAATCAAACTTTCCGACCCAAAGAATATTAAATTCCTGATTATATTTTCTCTCAGAAAGCGGCACGTTTTTCTCATAGCAACCAGTCTCATTAAGCAGTATTACATCCTTTCTGAAATTCTCTTTGATGTACATGTACACATTAGAATTTGCAGCCATTACACACGATGCTCGCTTCATCGCATTGTTTGAAAGAGGATATATCTTGCCTTGAATTATGTTGATGATATTTTTGATTGTCGACTTAAACTTTACACCGAGTGGCTGACCTTTCAAATATTTTAATGTCGTCCAACCGTATCCACCTACCGGGCCCCATATAAATGGAATTCCTTCAATCTTCCATAAAGATCCAGGCTCCCGAAATCCAATCATATTGAGTTGGTGTATAATGTCAATTCGATTATCAGAAATTATGTCCTTAGCAATATCTAATGCTTTTTCCTGCCATTGTCGATAGTATTTGTAAAATCGCCAATCGCCCTGATCCCAGCACATATTTCTAATCTTGGGAGATACCGGATTATAGTAAAAGTGTATATTGTCACACTGAGGTAAATTCTGAATAGCTTCCTCTATCTCATTTTTCCATTCTCCTTCCGTAATAACAAACACATTGCAATATTTGGAAAGATTCACAACCCAATTCCAACCGAGCCCGGGCTCACTTCCCCAGTTGGGACTGACGGCATAGGCGTTAATAAGAACATTTAGCATTGCTGAGAAATGAATTACTTTAGTATAGATTTGTAAATTAGACCAAGCTGATGTGAAATTGTTTTGATATTAAAATTAATAGTTGCAAAGGTTTCGGAGGCAGCCTGAAGCCTAAAACAACAGTCATGGTTGCAGATTAATTCATCAAGTTTATGAGCCAAACCGTTTATATCTCCAGGGCTAAATAATAAAACATTTTTGCCATCAAGACCCACATCTGGAATACCACCAACCGGAGTGGTCACAACTGGAAGATGATAGGCCCATGCGTCAAGTACACCCATCGGGAAACCTTCAGAATAACTGGGCAGACAGTATACCGAAGCGTGGCGGAATGCATTATCTTTTTCTTCTCCATTAACCCAACCAAGAAAATCAACTTGATTTTCAATACCGAGTTCACGTGTTAGAGCTTTACCCTGCTCAATCTCTCCGTTGCCGGCAAGTTTTAATCGCCATTTTGGATATTTTGATGCCATTCGGGCAAATGCTTTAATGAGATCATCATAACCTTTGCGGTGTGTCAGAGTCCCGGCAAAAAGGATATATGCCTCTCGTTCTTCAATAGATGACGGCTTTACTACAGGGCACGGGTTATAGAGAACTACCATTTTATCATCAGGCAAATGGAACGCTTTGATTGCCTCTTGTTTCCACGTGTTTGACAAAAGTATCACTTTGTCAGCATGTGTAAATGAATACTTGTATAAATCACGATACATACCACCTATTGAAAATTCAGGCCCGGAGGAATGGAGATGAACTATGAGTTTTTTGCCAAACAGTTTAGTGAGCTTTGCAAATATTCGTTTACGTTTCTCTGTGCCATAGTCGGCTGTGTGGATATGTACAATATCGTAAAATGGTAATCTTATGAGGAAATCCGCCATTCCCGTAATAAAATAAAGTACCTTTCTCCAAGCCGGACCATCACGATGAGTCTGCACCCAATGACAATGAAATTTCTTCCACTGCTCACCGGTTTCATGAGCTTTGATAACAGAGGTAATCCCTCCGCGAGTCTTGCGAGAAGTCGCAACTACTAAAACTCTTGACATTATATTCAAATAAATTTGAAAAGATACTTTAACAGGCAATAGTTACCTGATAGCATTATATGAAGCATAATTCGATGTTTTAACGGCATTATTTTCAATGGATACTTGCGAGCAGCTATTTTTAGATGTTCATTGTTGGTCAGCTCCGTTATAAGGAGTCTTTTCCGAACTGTTGATTCGTTGGAATTTATGATTAATCGAGCCTGCATCCTCGCTTCTCCAATTATAAATCTGTGCAGTCGAGTCTCGACATCAGCTATTTGGTTGATATTGTATTCTCCAACAATGGTGCGAATGAGTTGTACCGACCGTACAATCTTATCAAATCTATCTTTTTTAAGTGTGGTAGTAATGGAATCGTCATTTACAAAATAATTGTAAAAGCAAGAATTGAGGACAACGGCTGTTTTTGCACAGTTTAGCACAGATACATTGAAAATCAAATCTTCGGAAGGATATTCCCGTTCTGACACAAATTGAAGATTATTGGCTAATAAATGACTCTTCTTATAAAGCACAACCTTAGCTGAAACCTGAATGGCATGATCGTAACGCTCGCGAGGTTCAGAGCAAATTATATCGCAAACAAGCCTCGAGACCTCACCACCTGAATACACACATTCATTTGACGGATGAGGCATCCACCCAAGAATCTTGCCGTCTGCATTTACTCTCCTTAACCCGGTATAAACGGCATCGGCATCATGCTTGATGGCCGCGTCATACATTGTTGCATACATTTCCGGTTCTATCCAGTCATCACTGTCACAAAATGCAATATATTCGCCGGTCGCAACTTCAATTCCTGAGTTACAGGCCATTCCCAAACCTGCGTTTTTCTTGTGTACGACTTTGATTCTTTTATCAATTTGTGTGTATCTGTCGCACTTAGCCGGACAATTATCCGGACTTCCGTCATCGACAAGAATAATCTCGAGATCTTGTAATGTCTGATTACGTATTGATTCCACACATCGTTCAAGATATCGCTCTACATTATAGACAGGAACAATAACTGAAACTTTAGGCATTGCGTATAAATTTTTTTCCAAAAATTATATCTGAAATGAAAGGTATCTTTTTTATAAAATATGAAAGGAGTATACAAGTGTAACTAATCGAAATAACAATAACTCCAATAATCATGAACTCTGGGAAACTTAATGATTTCCCACCAACGGATAATTCTTCAAAATATTTACCAAGAGCCAAAGGCAATGGAAACAACAGAAAATAATGTATGAAATATATCTCAAGTGTGTATCTACCTAATATCAACAATCCATTTTTTAACGGGCTTATAAAATCAGGTGCTTGATTTTGACCATATATGGTCTTCATAAGATACATCACAACTATAAGTATAGATATACTCTTTAGAACTGATGGAATATAAATTATATAACTTGACAGCATGAGTATTGATGCCAATGCGACAATCGTGTTGCTATAATTGAATGATAGTTTATTTATCAAGGGCTTATATTCGCGTGTAACTTATCCAAACGAGAAGTATATAAAATAATTAGATAAATTGCCAAAACAAAAAATGTCATATATTCTGCTTATATTATAGCCTGATCGATTAGTCAAATAAAGACCGACAGCAATCAAGAACAAAATACCGTTGGCAATCCATGATTTTGATATTAAGCTTGATAATATGCAAACGACGTAGTAGATGGTAAACATTTCAAAAAGAACAAATGTAAACCAATATCCATATTTTGCATCGTCAAAGAGGAATCTTACAATTTCAATATTATGTGTTACAGCATATATAATACCTACAGTAAAAGTCGGCACCAGCAACAGTCCTGTTTTATTGAACAATTGGACAATATAGAATCGAGCAGATTGTTTCACCGGCTTATATGCAACAAACCCCGAGATAAAAAAGAACGCATTAAGAAAATATGTCCGTAAAAAGTCTAATATAACAGATGGCTCGTAAGCCGGTAAACAAAACAAACAGATATGACTATATACAACAGTAAAAATAGCTAATCCGCGAGAGGCATCAATATAATCAAGTCTGACACTCATAAGTTAAACCATTTACGTTGGTATTTATGGAAGAGAAATATTTTATAAGTTGAACTCTCAAATGTTTTTCCGGACGCTTTGTATATATCCCATCCAGTATTTACAGCTATAGTCACACAAAAAAACAAAGTGGCAATCTGACGTCGGCCAATATTGACATAATCACACCAAAGAAATCTCAGCAGCCCCGCGGCGATGACCATCTGGAAAAGACTGAAGTACATAACCGGACGGATAAAATAATGACCAATGTTACATACAAGGAAATATCCGCATGCATATAAATAGGCAAAATTGAACCACAAATTAAAATATGGTATCTTTTCACAGTACTCTTCTTCAAGTTCTGATCCGTACCAAATAATACAAATGGGAATTAACAGGTATGACAACATCATCGGACCAAAACTAAGGGATTCATCTGTTTCCCCGGATGTAAGTAGTTCGGTCAGACTGTCAATTTTAGCGTCATAATTCGATGCACCCGCAATAATCTGAACATAATCGGCTATTCCTTGAAAAGCAGGAGCCTGACCGATGACAACACATGCAAGGAATATTCCAATCAATAGTAACCGTTTATCTGTAACCATTAGATTGTTAGGCATAAAATAAAATGGCAACAATATAACCGCAGACTGGTGAACCATAGCTCCGACTGCAATGAACAGGATATACTTGAGTAATTTTTTCTCATAAATGAACCTTGAAGCCCATAAGAAACCGCATGCTACTATCATTTGGCGAACAGCTCCCATACAGTCTATCCAATATCTGCCGCCGAACAAAACAAACGGTAAAAAGACTAACAGACACCGATATGGCATTGTTGTTTTTGTTATAAAATAGATCTGAATAAAAGCACAAAACGCCAGGCCAAATGTCCAATGAAGATTAAGAGACTGAAATGAGTATACTAATAATTTCCACAGTATTTCCCTGTTTTCTTCAAAATCCAGATCAGCATGATTGAATATCGCAGCGTAGGAAATGCTGTCAGATCCAACATTCCATCTTATACCTCCTATTATTGTAAAAAAGACCACAAACCAAATAAGATATTTATCCCATTTGTCTGATGACAAGTCATTTTCTCCAATGTAATTTTCTGACTTCTTTGCCAATGAAGAACTGAAGAATGCAAAAAACACATATATGAGTATATCAATTATAAACATGGTTCAATCCTTCACTACATTTTTATTACTTCTTTCATCCGATTGTATGCAGTCTCCATAGAATAAGATGACTGCATTGTCTCAACTTTGGAACTTTGAATTGCAGATATTGCATCAACCCAATCACTGACTGAATTGACTACACACATATTATCGTCAAAAGTCCGAGGTCCATGATAGGGATTTTCAGTAATAATCAAAGGTTTTCTTAATCCTTCCGAATCAACAATTGTTGACAGACCGACACAATAAGTAAGTTTGTCCTTAAGTAGCGGACAAACTAATGCCCGAGCAGCCCCCATCTCATGTATCATCAGCGGATAGTTGGCTGGTGTATTTTCAAGAATAGTAACCTTTATATTATGTATGTTCTCACATTTTCGTTTCAAATCATCATAATATACCCCATTGTGACTTTTCGCTGTGATTATATGTAATGGCGCACCTGTGATCCGAAACGCTTCTATAAGAGTCTCAAAATCTCTATTCTCCTTACCGGTAGAGACAAACCATCCGTTATCGTCCAGATCAACTTTCCCATAAAAGTCCATATCAGGTCCCCACCCCGGAACCGAACATCTGTCTCTTGACACAAGACCGGCTTTGACAGTCTCTTCAAGCGTCAGTTCTGAAAGAAAGAATATATGACTTAGAGCCCCAAGCAGCAACTTGTAAAGCTTTGATTTGACCCCTTTCTTAGCCGACGGTTCATGATGCAGATAGGCATATATTGGTCTTCTATAAAGTCCTATGGCAGACATAAGTAATAGCATCAGATGATTATGAAGGTTAAGATTAGGAATAAACACAATGTCATGCTCATGTGTTCGAATAATTTTCATATCATCAAACAAACCAACTCCTTCTTGAGCCCATATTACTTTATGTCCGCCATGTTCCATCTCTATGGCTCCATAAAACCAATGTGAAGGGACATTACCTTTTTGGTATTGCTCATGAGTTTTTGTCTCTCCAATATATAGGACTTTCATCACCTCTTAATTCCTAAAATTTTTCGTATTTTATTCGCATAATATCCTTTTCGCATCTTGAACTTATCAGTCCACGACATCCAAGAGGCAGAATAGTGATGTATAGTTCGTGTATTTTCAGTAATCTCAAGCTTACTGCTCAGAAATTCAATCGGGCAAAAATAATCCCAGGGATAAATAGTTATACCATCCACTTTGACAGGGATATCCGAACGGTTGAGGCCTCGTTTTTTCAAGATATCCGTAACTATTTTTACTATAGTTATTTGCTCCATGTGTCCATCAGGATATATATAATGATGGCTCTCATAGAAATCAATGGTCTCCCGTAAAATCGGATTATGGGGCTCTACGGCAAACCCTAGTCCAACTGCAACATTCAGAAGTTCTCCTTTACGGGCATTAGAATCCTTCTCGAATGCCATAAACGGGCCATCGGCAATGATATCGTCAAGGGGGCTGATAACCTCTACATCTGTGTCAAAGTATATACCTCCATACTCATAAAGTAGTCTGAGACGGGCATAGTCACTGACATAGGCATATTTGCCCACGTCATAAGCTTCTGCCGAGAATGGGATACAACGCACATCATAGTTGGTCTCATCCCAACGTCTGATTTCATAATCGGGCAAATATTTTCGCCAGCTCTCAATATAGCGTTGATATTCTTTCGGAACAGGAGCCCCTCCAAACCAACAGTAATGTATTATCTTAGGAATCATTATTAATACATTTTTAGAATTTACCCAAAATCCACCTCATATAGCGCATATTTAAAACATATGCTAAAATGCAGCATGAAATTATATTAACTGAAATTAGTCCCAAAAACAGCACTACAGACATTAATACAGATCCATTAAACCACCCGGCAACCAATGACAGATAGGCTCTATAGAATATGAAATGTGCGAGGTATATCACTAATGAGTTTCTTCCAAGGAATTCAAGCATACTACAGGCTCCAATTCTGCGGCTTGCAGCAAGAATCATGAATGTCCCTGTAACAGCAAGAATAAACACGATAGGAATCTGCCACATGGTAACACAGACCCTGTTTGTAATATATGGCACACAACAACCGGAAAATATCACGACAAGTAACAATGGCCAATAAATCCAATTCAGAATCTTCGGGACTGTAATGTTATCAATTTTTACGATATTACCCACAAGCATGAAAATAACAACCATCAATGCGTGCTTATATGCCCATATTTCGGGGAGACATGAATAATCGTACATCCACACACCAACTATCAGCAACAGAAGCGAGATGAGAATTCGGACATCCGTTCTACCAAGCCTTACCAATCCCCATACTACAAGACGAGAGATGAACATTGACGGGATAAACCACTCTCCCGCACATTTAAGCAGAAAACTTTTTCCGATAGTTTTGATAATCCACACCGGACTCTCACCCCACGACAGATATTCAATCAGGCTTGTACCATAATTGATAACAATAGCAGGAATCAGAAGTGTTTTCAATCCGGCAGTAAAAAATGGGATGAATGGCTTTCTGAAATTAGAGCATAAGCCGGAGATAAAAAAGAATGCTGGCATAAAGAACGACACCCATAGCATCTCCACACTGTCAAGCCGGTCGATAATCGGATCTTTTATCCCATAACACAATCGGCACATCAACTCATAGTGTCCCCACACAACCATCAGGATCAACAGCCCCTTAGCTACATCAATATAATGAAGACGTTCTTTAGTCATAAATGAAATGATATAAACAGGAACGGGGTGATGCATACTCGGTCCAATAACGTCGACTACCCTCCTCAAGTCGTCCTTGGAGTCTGGAGTCAAGGACAATCTCTTTTATTGACTGGTAAAGAGACTCTTCATCGACTTCGGAAAAATAGATATTGTTTTTATGCTCCAAGGCATGGGGAAGCTCGTTTACAAATGGCGTGGAAAGTATGATTTTTCCAGTCGCTAAGTATTCCGGGAGTTTCCATCCATGACAATGGTGATAGGCCGGGGTGTTAAACACCAACAGGGAGTCACGCATTCCGGATACATATTCATCAAATGGAATCTCATGAGGGAGGATTACATCGGTTGGGCATTCATTCTCTTTATGATCAGGTACCATGCCGCCAGTAAAATTAATTACGCCTTCACTCTCCAGTCGGCGACAGGCCCTAATAAAAGCTATTCGAGCATCGTTTACCCAGGGCTGTCCATGCCAATACCGCGAAACCATAAATATATTCTTGAGGCCTACCCGGCTCTGTTGTGGCTTCCAGCGGATTGATGCTCGTTTGTATAACCAAAGATATGCGCTTAGATAGCTACCGAAACCATAGTCAAGTCGGCGATAGCTCTTCAGATAGTTTTTAATGCAGTGCGCAGTGGCTGACCATTTGTTGGCTCCGAAGCATCCTATACCAAAATTCGCGCCTACGGGCTTGATCTTATTGCGCCATTTTTCCGGTAGCATATCGGAAAGATAGTTTACCTTACCATATACATCAGCCCACTCCAAAAAATGGTTATAAAACAGCGCGTTGGAATCAGCACAGTCAATTACATATTTTGTATTGTCAATTCTGAATGCTAGATAATGGCTGTCTGTAGTATAATGCAGCGATTCAAATCCCCTTGATGTGAGAATTACATTGTCCTTTCCATACACATCCCACAGCCCTTTGATATAAAAGGAGCAATAATTAATATTACATGCAGGGTCTACGTAAATTTTCATGATATTCAAGCTCCTATTATCCACTTGTAACGCGGATGGTGGTCAAAAAGCAGACAGATGGCGAAACTGACGAGGATTGATGTCGCAGCCCCTATCCACTGAATCAGATAATCATTAAGCATGTGCCGAGATAGAATATCTCTCACAGCGAGTGCTATGGGGACATGGCATATAAGGAAAACCATGGAATTCCGGCCAAAAAAAACGAATGTTCTTATATGTAAAAACTTACAGACTGAGAACAGCCAATTTACTAGCATTATGCCGCAAACAGAGCCAAAGATCGCCAAAAAGTAATTGCCATACAAGGCGGTATTTCCCCAGATATCAATAGCTGTTGGCACAATAAATACCGAGGCCGTAAACAATATGGCAATAGTAGCAACTCTTGCATACGATAGAGTCCAAAAATTGGATTTATAACCGATAATATAAAATATTACTGCAAGAGCAGTGTTTCCGATATAATTGAAACGGTCAGTTATTAACCAATGATGTGATGCTGCGACAGCCAATGCAGAAAGTAGTATCATGGCAGTGGAATCATTTTTACCGGAATATGTCACAGTCAGCATCTTGACTATAAACAATGTAAGCAAGAACCATAGCGGTATATTATACCATGGAGAACCATAATGCACAATCTGAGCAACCATGCCATAATACACTGTCACTCCACAGTCGCTAACTAACATCTGTATGGTGCATCCTGCAAAAGAAAAGATAATAAACGGCACAATAAAACGTTTGAAACACCTGACGATAGTTTCTCCGTTGAACTTTTGCTGGCGATGAAACATCCCGGATTTGAAGAAGAACCAACTTGTATTGAACATAAATATATGTCCGATTGTAAATGGAGCTCGCGTATTGATGTTAAAATGCTGGAACATCATCAACAGGATGAAAAATCCTGCAATCGCATCTAATGAAAGATTACGACTCTTATGAGAATCCTTAGTCATTATAGTCGTAAAAGCTTTCGTGCCAAATGCATCAGATGTAATTCGATCATTATGTATCCAATTTTCCACCTGATGGAGCGTGTGTCAGACCATATAACACGGCGAAGCCGTTTATATTCGGCCCTTGATTCATTATCAGAAACAAGTCGATTTTGGAATGCATATTGGAATGGTGCTATTGGAAGAGTGGCTATATATCGCTCTATGACAGCATTTCCTCGAGGCAGGCTTTCGGCCATCTTTTTAGTAAACAATCGTATGGCCTGTAACATTTTGACAGATCCTTTTCTGGTAGCACTATTGTAGTTTGTCACATAATGATAAAAAGCCTTATTGACATATGTTGTCTTTACATTCGGATGTTGAAGCAATTGAACCCATATATGAAGATCTTCGCAATAGTTCAATCCCTTGGGAAATCTTATACCATACTTAAGAAGCGTAGTCCGTCTGACCAACTTGTTCCAACAACAGCCAAGCAGATGGCCGGACAGCATTGCTACAAGGGTTTCTTCGGACGTGTTCAACGGTTTTTGGATTCGCAAACCGACCTTGCCATCGGATTCATCGACAAAATAATCGCAGAATACGACATCGGCATTCTCTTCCTCCGCTTTAGCATAAAGCCTCTCAAGCATCATTGGCTCAACATAGTCATCGGCATCAGCATGTATAACATATTTGCCACAAGCAGCATTCAATCCCGTCTGCCGGGCAGCACTGACCCCGCCATTGTCCTGATGTATCACCTTGATTCGTTTATCATGAGCGGCATATTCATCACATATCATACTGCTACCGTCGGTAGAACCATCATCGACTATGATAATCTCAAAATCATCCAACGTCTGCTCCTGCAGACCCTGTAACATCCTGTCCATTGTAGACCGTGCATTATGCACAGCCATAATTACAGATATTTTCATATGTGATATCTTCTAACCGACCCAAACGATTCCGAGCGGAATAGTTTTGATCGTGACGAGTCTTTTCATCTGTTTTTTTATAATTCCGAATAGTCTCATTTTATGCTAGTTATTCTAAAAGCATAGACGTCCCCAGTGCTTATGTCCATCTTATATATTCTCAGAGGCTACCAATCAATTTTCGTGCATATTCCTCTTTCTCGACTGTCCGTTCATTCAGCATAAAAAAAACATCAAGGCCAAGTTTCTTTTTTGCATCCTCATCCCCCATATCTCCATATCCACGAGCTTGTTTCACTTTAATCCACTCCCCAATGGTTTTGGTATAATAATGCCTGAAATATGCAACATCGAAATTATATGGATTATACGGCGAACGCACATTACATTCTTTACCCTCTCCATTGCAACACTTGTAAAAACACCATGGCGTATGTGTAATATACCTCCAGTTGATATGCTTCAGACCACCACGAACAATACTTTTTATATGATTGTTCTCAGGAAAATCTTTGAAGCGACGTGTCGTATAAGGCAACGGGATGGGAAAACGCTCCTGACAGCTACGTCCGTCGGAATCAAGCATGTCATTATCGCCATAACACATCCAATTAAGATGAATTACCTGAAAATCAGCATATCTTGAATCATATAGAAACGCCTTGATATCGGGATGCTGTTTAAGCGTAAGAAATTCGTCAATATCAAACACTGCAATCCAGTCATAATCATGATTGTTTTTCAGATAACAGTCATGATAAGCCTCCTCCTGACAGCACTTACGTCCTCTGTAATCTATGATTTCACATTTACCAGACTTCACATAGTCTCCAATAACATCTTCAAAACGTTCGCCATCAACATCATTATTGTCGTAAATAAAAATCTTGTCAAAGCCCTGTGCGATGTGATATTCCACCCATTCATTTATATAAGCGTTTTCACACTTGCCCATACAACACAGAGCCAGCTTTCCGGTCTTATTATATCGTATGCCGATACGTGACACCATCGTCAGCAAACACTCCCAGATCAAAGTCGCAATCTTCATAATCAGATATTTTCAAGTATATGTTTGATTTTATCGCTCCATCTCTTCCAGTTCAGATCTATCTCATACTTCTTTCTTGCGGCCACTGACATCTCTGCAAGTCTGCCGTTTCTTATGCTGTTGTCAATCATGTCAGCAAAATCTTTTCCAGTCGCCGACAAAGGCAACATGACACCGTTCGTATTGTTTTCGACGTAATTGGCTGTTCCGCCGGTGTCATAGACGAAACAGGGTAGAGCGAATGCATTAGCCTCGCATAATGCAATGCTTGAGCATTCAGCTCTGCTCGGAAAAAGGAATAGATCTTGTTTAGACATTATGTCTATGAGTTGGCGATATTCGTCAGGATTGTTTTTGTCGAGGAAACCATGGTTGTGAACCCAAGATAATTCGTAAATCTCCTGAGACAGTTGGCGCATGCCGGTAATGTGGAACTCTATTTTATATCCGCGGCTTATAAGTTCTTTGCAGCAGTCAAGAGCGACGTTTCCGCCTTTGCGTTTCCAATTGACACCGCTCCAGTAAATCCGTAGCGGTTTTGTACATTCATATTGTCGAGATATTGCCGGAATATCTTTCATATCGATATTGGCTCCAAACTCTATAACTTTTATTTTTTCGGGATTAATACCATATTGCTTAATTGCATTCTGTCGACACCATTCACTTGATGCTATTATCATTTCAGATCGACGGAATGCTCTTTTCCCAAGAATATGTGCTTCCCAATAGTTGTGAAACCACAAGTTGGAAAATTCTGTATAATAGCCAAAAAGAGAATCAACTGTAGCATCAACCAGATGGACAATCTTGGCTCTGATATTTTTTGGCAGTGCATTAACTATTGCGATATGCGTCGGAACAAAAATCACATCATATCTCGAATAATCAAAACTATTGAGCGTATGTCTGAAAATCCCGACAGAATAAAATGATTCATCCATTCTGGTCTGCTTGCCAAACTTGCCAGGGACACGCAGCCAATAAGTACAAATAAGTTTATCTCTGAATGTCTGCTTGTAGTCTCGCATCGCCGATAAATAATCGACCTCGAATCCGGCTCGCTCCAGCCCTTTGAACGCTTGATAGACCGTCCCAGACCAGGCTCGGCGGTCATCAGATGTTGGAGATGTTGATATGAACAGAATTCTCATAAAATTAAACTAATGCGTTTTCAAGATATCGCATAGATTCATCTTTTAATGACGAGAGTTTTTTCAAGACGGCTCCGAAATCAATCTGGTCATTATACGATATAGAAGCATCACCGACAATCAGCCTGTCTGTAAGCCCCACTAGCGAAAGAATATTCATCATCCTACTGTCAGTTTCATTTGATAGCAAAATAAATTCACGCAAAAAAATAAGAGAGAAAGCCAACAGATGAAACGAATTTCCGATGCAAAGAGTGGCATTTTTTATAATTGATAGAAATTCCCGTGGCCCACAATCAAGCATCTTGACAACATTGTCTCCACAATACTCTTCATATGATTGAGTCACCAAAATCTTAATCCCTTGCTTTTGCGCAAATTCTCGAGCTTTTCGGAAGAATCCTGATTCTTCTCTGGGTGTATAATAAAAAATATATGGTTCTTTTACAGGAATTCTTACATTTGCGATCTCCATATAATCGGTTTTATCCAATAGCATGGTCGGATCCAAAACGGCCTTTATCTCTCTATTTATAAACTGTGAAAGAAAATTCTGTCCCCGAGATTCCCGCGTCGACAGAGAATCATATCGTTCTAAAGCCTTGATTAGCCTATTCATATCATTATTTGTGATATCCTCGGGATGGGAGCCTAACGAGGGTGCATATGCAATACGCTTGCCTCCATAATCAAAATCAATCAGATAACTCATATCAAAATCCCAGCAGGCCGGATTCCATATTTGGTCGCTCCCGGTAATGATTGCATCAAACTGCCTAAGACGGACGTAATCCTCAATCTCTTTGGCTGAGTGGAGTTCTTTGCTGGTATTAAGAAATGTATTCAGAAATTGCTCAAAACGATGATATTTCTTTAACAGCATCCATGTGCGTGTAGGATTTTTGAGACACGTCAACGCAGATGATCTCGGGTGAGACAGTGAAATCGGAGGAGGTGTTAAAGACTTCTGAATATCAGTTCTAAAATTTATAATCTCGTTGTCTACGCCAATCTTATCCAGTATACGTTGTAATGCGTAAGCCTGCAGCATTGACCCGTAATTATGCGATGCATGAAAAGTAAGTATGCCGACATTCATAAACCTAATCTTCGTTTTATCGGTTTAATCACCTTCAATAAGAATATGTTATCAGTTTCACACAACAGGTATGCCCGTTTTATTCCAACTGTCCTGTATATCGCCCTGAACAATTTGATTCTGCTGGTTTCAGTTTTGGGAGTACGGAGCTGCGCATTTCCATTTATAGCTTCATTGATCGATCGCTCATGTAGTTCAAGTTCGGAACTTTTCACAAGTTCCAACCCTTTTTCTGAGATAGGCAGAATGCAAGAGCAACCATTTATGTTGTCATGTTTCAAATCCTCTCCAAGTCCCCAGAAATCTCCTATTGTAACATCCGAACATCTTTTAGGATTTGCATATCTACATCTATAACAGCTATCTCTGTATGTATAACCGTCAATAAACGTGTTATAATAGGTATCCTTAAATCGTTCATACCAGACATTACTATAATATATCAGCCTGTTTTCATTATCAAAAATCCTTAACCCCATGTCATTCCCTTTCCGGAATGACACCAACGCCCCTCTGCTCATAGAAACATCTCTGACATGAGATTTAAGAAGTTTTTGCGATGGAACGCCATGACATATCAGATCAACACAATAGAGATTCTCATATATTTCCTTAAGAAAATTTTTAAGACCCGCACACTGACAGGGAGTACCGATAAACAAAACTCGAAGATTCCGATTAAGATCCTGTCTGATCTGTTGGTAGACATCTCCGATGAAACTTTGCACATACTTACTACCTTTAAGTAACGCCACATCTACAACAGATCCGATTCTTACATGTTCGATATTAAGACCTTTTGACGATGCACAACCATATACCACCCCTCCGGATTTCAAAATATATTGGGCGAATGCAGTTGCGGCTCCTCCGGATGTGCTGGAGAGATAATCCGATTCCACTTTATGCCATGCAGCGTAGGCCGTCAATGGATATGAAAGATTCACAAATCCGTTATTCTCAGGACAGATTTTATAACATAACTTGCAATCTATACATTTACTCTGATTTACAACTGGATATAAATGTCCCAATATCCCGGGCTGCATAGAAATACACGACTTAGGGCAAATATTTACACATGCCCAGCACCCAGTGCATTTTTTATTTGAGCAAATCTCTCCGCCAGTCATCTTTTTAATTTTAACCACTGAAACCTATTGCTGATTTTATCAATAAACATCTGTCGGGTAGCTTTATTCATACCTAAAGTCCAGATTGTGACAAACGTACACATAACTGAGACAGTGCATACCACCAGAAATCTCAATAAACCAGGCCCCATAAATCTCTGAAGTATAAATGGCACTATTGCTGACAATACTATCAGCCCCGTGTTTTTCAAGAAAATCTCTGTAAAGAATTTCCAACCTGGGAAAATCGAATATTTAGACAATAGTATCATGTTTATCATAAATGAAATTAACGGGGGGATACTGCCAACCCAGTAAGCAGCAATAGGACTGAAGCCAAGTTTAAGCACCCCCCATACCATTGGTATTGACAAAAGATACACTGGGACTGAATACATATTGTTTTCCTTTACACGACCGATTGCTTGCAACCCGTTTTCCACCATAGAATTACTGCGATAAATAATCCCACAGAACAATGTTATTTTAACAAATCCACATGTATACGGGGGAATATCGCTCCCAAGCCACAAACCTATCACATAATCGATCTCAAGTAGACAAGGGACAACGATTAATGCCAGCAGAAACAATGTATATTGAGTCACATTGAAAATCAGCCTCACAAACTTATCCATCTCTCCTGATCCATAATATTTAATCAACTGTGGCTGTGCAGCTGTAAGAAAACCCACTACAAACTGTGAGATTACAGCATTCACAGTCTGGGCCAACCCTCTGGCGGCATTCATAACCGTAGAAAAGAAGATGTTAAGAATGATTGAAATTCCCTGACTGTTTGCTACAGTTATCACATGACCTAAAATGCCCCATCCTGAAAATGAAAGCATTTCTTTAAGCAATGGCTGTTCAACTTTAAGAGACCATTTGCATTCAGGGAACTGCCTGACACAATAAATCCTGTATATTACCAATCCTATGAATATTACGGCAGTCTGAAGGACAGAATATATTATAAGCTTGTCACCAGGAATATATATGAGCATATATATAACAGCAAGTTTTGCAACTACATCAAAAATGCTCATCGTGGCATATAGTGTAAATTTCTCATGCGCTGTCACTGCCGCCATATATGGGGTCTGCACAATATTGAAAAACGTACTAATCATAGCGAGCTGGAATACCCAGTTGGCAGCATACATCCTGTCAGATGCAATATTCAGTTTTGAGTTCAAAAACCAAAGTCCACCGGTTTCAAGCGCGATTACCACGACAAACGCAATGACAATATGTATAACTAAAGCAGTTGAGAACGTCAGCGTGAGTTTATCATTCTCCCCCTTGCCGATATATAGTGCAAGAAAACGACGCGTACCGGAACTCAGAATATTGTTAAGTACAGCAAAACTTGCCACAAATCCAGCAACCAGATTATTTATACCATAATCAGCCGCACCAAGTTTCTCCAGTACAACTCTCGTAGTTATAAAACTGAGAGCCATGATTGTAATTTGCCGAATATATAGATAAACCGTGTTCTGGGCTATTTTTTTATTATTCTCATTCATAAATCATATATTATTCAGCAGAAATGACCTTGAACGGGCTCTCTCCTTATCGACTATTGCTGCTATCTCATCATGATTTATCATTTTGTGTGAAAGGGTTGCAAAATCATCTCTCAGACCGATGTCAAGCAGATGATCCAACAAACCTACACTATGTAACAGATCTTCTATCCGAGAACCGCGGATATTCCATGGTGCTATATATGTGAAGAAATTCTCAGTGCCCAATAGGATTGAGAAAAGAGTACAGTGAAACGAATCAGTAAGCACCATGTCTGCATCTTCTATGAGTCCCAGCCACTCTTCAGGTGATGCGTCCCTGATAACTATGTAACGATCATCATCAGGCTGTACCATATTGACTGAAATAAGTTTCTTGCCGCTTTCTTCTGCAATCTTTAGACCATATTCAATCATAGACTGATCAAACGACAGCGTAAAAACCATGATATATTCTGAAAACGATGGTGTCACGGCAAGCTTTTTCCAATATTCAATATCTAAAAGAAATGTAGGGTCTGACACCTGTCCAATTTCTACTCCACTGATACTCGACAGTAGCTCCTGGGCTGATGGTTCTCTCACCGAAACTGCTTCATACTGCCTTAACCATTTTGAAAAATCATTTTTTTCTTTTTTAGTAAGAGTCTTAATGCCTACGCTTGATGCATATGAAATTTTACGGCCATTCTTTGCAAATGTAAGAAAATATGGCTCAATACAATATGACTGTGTCGGATTCCAGACCTGATCGCTTCCCGTAATATATGTATCATACACAGGTGGATTGGCATAAAGCTCATCAATACCATAATACGGTCTGGATAGCGATATTTTGGTGTTGAACTTATCAAATGGAGTTAACTCATTGTGGAGGGAGAGAATTATAGGCTTATTTCCCTCCTTTCGCATAAATGACACGGCAGAATGCAGAACTCTCTTGATACATCTTTTGCATTTCTGTGTAAATGTTTCGAAACGATTTTTGTAGGGCACATATTTCTTCGACGGCTTATAATCATAGTGATATGGACGGTGAAGATCTATAATCGACACATCATATCCCTGCTGACGAATATATTCATACAGCGCGAAACTTTGAAGACAAGCACCATAGTTCGGAGAATTATGTATTGTTATGATACCGACTTTTTTCATCAATTGCAAATATGACAGATACGCAAGATTTTCTTAACAACGCGTTTGGGTAAAGAATAAACTCTGGTTGCTGCTTCACGCTGTTTTTGATTCTTAAGAACTTTTGTTACTGTCATCTCGAAGTTTCCGTTATATCTTACGATATATTTCTCGAAATCATATCTGAACTTTGATTTCAACGTTGGATGTCGAAGTTGGGAATCTCCCTGTATTGGTTCTTCGACAGGACGTTCGTAGACAGCAACCAATTCTGCATCAATCAACCTTTTCAACAGTTCATTTCCTTTATCGGTATTCGCCAGAATCACTGATACATTGTCGTTGTCAAAATCGCATGGTTGCAATTTCCCCAGACCATGATAATCTCCGATTGTAAGATCTGAACATCGCTCAGGTCTCGCATAATGACAATGGTAGCAATTCTCACGATAAGAATATCCTCTGTGAAATGCTATATTGTAGTTGTCTCCATCAATAGACCGTTTGGCATAACTGATTTTGCCATCATTATCATATAACGTGAAATAATAATTGGCAGTGCCCATTTCTGGAGCACGAAACGACATTTCTGCCGCTCTGACACCAACTTTTTGTTCTATCTTCGAGATATGCTGACGCAAATATGAATTAGGAGCCACTCCATGACATACTAAGTCGACATAATAAAGATTATCCTTATTGCCAAAAGTTTTTTTATAACCTGCGATCTGACATGGCAACCCTATGAACACAACAATTTTTCCTTCCTTGATATAAGGCCTTACCTCTTCATATATCTCAGACGGATCGCTATATGAATATTTTGAATTACTCAAACGATCGAAACTATCACCAGGCCTGAATATACAAATCTTAACTGACCAGTCACTATCAATAAATGCACCTGTTGATATCCCACCTATATTCTTAAGCCACATATAAATTGCGGATGCAATGCCTCCTGATGCGCTTATATTTCTTTGAAATGGTGATGTATTCCATGCCGCATAGACCCTTTTTGGAGAATTAAATTTAACTGGATTCTGTGCCGGACAAATCTTTTCACATGTCTTGCATTCAATACAACATGACGCATCAATCTTAGGCAATACTACACCAGCGTCATTTTCTCGCATTTCAATACATCGTTTAGGGCATATAAACTTACAAGCCTGGCACCCTGTACAATCATTATATCCGGCTAGTTCAGGCATATTTATAATTATTTTTTCCTAGAAAAATCACACTCAATACATCAGACGTTGAAATAACTTTCTCGACCAATATACACAGATAGCATACCAATACCGACATGAATACACATAATCCAATCAACAACAATGAATTGCCACCAATATCAAGTATCTGCATAAATGTTTTCAGATCAATCATTCTAAAAAAGAAATACTGAATCATATAAATTGACAATGTATGCATCCCGATTCTTTTCAAAACACGGTCTATATAAAGGGATATATCGTGCCGCGGATTATTATCCCACAGCATAAAACAAACATACAGCATCATGATTCCGGCAATCCTCAGAATGAATTCTGATATTGGCAAGTAAATATCTTCCATCCAAAGATAATAAAATCCAGATATGCCCAACAAAAGAATTGTCATAACAACATTTCTATGTGAAATCAAAACCTTTTCCACATCATAGTTTTTTATGAGTACTCCTGTGAAAAAGAATGGATAATACTCAAGTATTTGAAAATAACTTGTAAATGACATTGCCAGATCTGGCAAAAAACGTGAAACGGCACGAACAACCAGATAGCCGACAATTATACTCCCAACAAATATCACATTGCTGCTTTTTGCTGACTTCCCAACTTTCTGTGAAAACAAGCTAATTGGTATGTATATTAAGTAGAATTCGAACAGAACTATCAGATACCAATATCCAAATTTCCAGAAATGGAACAGAAAGTTAATATAATTTTCTCCTTTATAGAGCGTTATTACTAATCCCCATGCAAGAAACGGAATTAATATTTGACAAATCTTTTTTCTTATATACCATAGCCCATTTGCCATGGATGGTTTATTAACTACAAGTCCGTTGAGAAACAAAAACAGGGGCATATTGATAAGGACTATATTATCCATATAGATATTATTATATCCAATACCGCAAAAAGCAATAATGTGGCCTGCCACTACCATGATCATCGCAAGCCCTTTCAATCTGTCGATATACTCCAGACGCTTTTTCATAACAAAGACAGTGCTTCAGACCATTTTTCGATAGTTTTCTCAGAAGTAAAACGCATCGCCGATTCAAGAGCGTTTATTTGCATCTTTCGACGTTGTTCATCATCTGAGATCAACCATATAACAGCTTTTGCAAATGCCTTGACGTCATTGTCAGGAGTGAGGATGCCGTTATATCCATTCTGAATAATATCCGAGTATACCGGAGACGAATCCATCACAACTGGAACCACCCCATTCTGAAGCCCCTCTGTAATTGCAAGGCCCCATCCTTCGGCACTTGAAGCCATCAACAGAATCGCCCCATTTTCATAAAATGATTTCGGAGACTGTTGTCCTAAAAATTCAATATCAACAATTCCTCGTTTCATAACCATCCTTTTATAACGAGGTAAATCATGTCCGTCTCCGATAATTTTAAGTACCCAATCGCCAGCAATAGGACAACGCTTTACCAGTTCCCAAGCTTTAAGAATTAATGTAATGCGCTTGTGATATTCTGACATACGTGCACATACCATAACTGTTTTTGATTTCGTTTTGAGAATCTCAGTCTCAGCAACATACGGAAATGTAAGCATATTGCCTATCGCATGAAGTTTCATATATTCGTTACGCTGCATCACCTTTTTCAAGTATGGGAAATGCGTCTCTGAAAGGGAGATCATCATATCGGAGTTCTCATATATGTAATTATAGATTTCTCCTTCTGATTGTTGTTGCTTGTTCCGATAATATGGCTTAAGCATATATTGCCGTATCAGCGACACGTATTGCTTTAACGAAAGATGCTCATATGAGCGCAACAGGTGTATATATGACGGATTACACGGATCAAAATGCAGACACGAGATTATTCGGCCTCCTTCGGCATGCCATCTGGCACCACCGCGTGAAAGGAATTCAGATAATAACCATTTTGCATATGCTATCTGATTGATTACCACATCAACCTCTTTCTCTTTAAGAAACATATACAAATCTGATAATGGATTTCCTTTATAAGTCATCGAACCGTCCTCGGTCAATACCAAGATATCCAGGCACTTGTGGCCACGCTCCGAAAGCCCCTTTGCCACAAGTGATGTTATTCTTTCGGTTCCACCCGCCTCAGGCTCAAGCGGCATATTATAGATCCATAGAATTGTCATATATCTCATGATTACTAGCTGTTTGAGATCTAATGAACGCTGAAATCAATCATTTTGACGTTATGTCCGATGACATTTTCGGGAAAATGCCAGAATCACCCATAATAATTTCAATAAATCTAAGCCGGTCGCTTTCTATCATTTTTGTAAACAGATCATATATCAGGCTGGAATGTATGTATTATTGCCCACATGAAGACCGGGGATAGCAATATGGTAACAAGCATTCGTTATCAAGGTACAAGGATTGACTGCTTGAGTGATGATTGCCCTTTCTCTCCAAACAGCCATTTGGCCAATGTCGAAGAGCTCCGTAGAATTGTACTTATAAACAGACATAAGGCAATATTCAGTACAGCACCTGTAATACCAACAGTCAACTGCATCAATAACATGCCGCTCTCTGACAACAGCGGTTTCATAAAGAGAAGATTGGGAAGAAAAAACACATGCAGCATGTAAATATCAAGAGTGCGTCTCCCAACAAATCGCAGCCAGCGACAAGGCTTTTCATCTCCGGCAAAATATGTACTGTTGTTATAAAATAGCACGAAAACAGTAGACAGGCCGGCATATCTAATCAATACCATGCTGAATATATTGTAAACGGCACTGTTGTAATTTGCAAACGCCTTGTCAAACCCATATACAGCCAGCAAAAGAAATGTGTAGCTTACTATAACTATTGTTCTAAATGAATTTGATAACAACAATTGTTCAAATCTGTGATAATACTTTCTGGCAAGTATCCCAAATGCAAAAAACTGGAAATACTCTACAAGATAATACCATGATAAAATTGTCCACATCTTATTGTCATTCCCCGAACATTTTACAAATATGAAAAAAAACAGTATTGACAATATTACAAGCCCCGGAGTTACTACAATCGGTTTTCTAAGCACCTTTTCAACCGCAGCAAGTATCATATAGATAAGAAACATCTGGAAAAGTACGATTGTAAACCAAAACCAGGAAAAGCCGTCTGTAAGAAATAATAATGGTGTCTTCGAGTGACATAACTGATATAGTGAATAGAAAACTATCGTGCAAATTATCTGAGCTTGTATTTTCCTTTTAAGTATCGATTTTAAAAGTTTGATTGTCCACTTGTCCATTACTCTGAATGCAAAGAATCCACTAACAAAAAAGAAAAGCGGCATCCTGAATGTAAGGAGTATTGAACCAAGTATCGTACTGTCTGTGGGAAACCCCATTGATAACAGCACATGACCGAATACAACAAGAATCATCGAAAACCCTCTCATTGCATCGATGTATCCGATTCTTTTACCCCCCCTAGTCTGTATGTTGCTGATACTATGCATGTTGCTGATGATTATTCTCCTCACCATAATTATAGCCATATCCATAACCGTAGCCGTATCCATAACGGTATGAATAGTTGTAGCCATAACGCCCCTGATTATTACGAGTGCCATTGAGAACAAAAGCCATGTTGGCATATTTCTTCTCTTCATAGAGACGGTCAAGTTCTGAAAGCATTGAACGTTCAAACAAGCCTGCTCTAACGATGAAGAATGTACGATCGGCATATTTATCGATAATTTGAGCATCAGCCACAACCTCTATTGGCGGACAATCGACAATTATATAATCATAATGAGGCTTGAGAGCAGCGATGAGTGTCTCAAAGCGTTTTGATTCAAGTAATTCTGTTGGATTGGGCGGAATAGCTCCGATAGGAAGTAGATTGAAGTCATCACATGTGTCATTTTTGACTATCAACGCATCTATGTTTGTGTCAGCTCCGCTTAGGTAATTTGATAAGCCTTTGGATGGTGAACCTACATAAGTCGATGTAGAACCATGACGCATATCACCGTCAATCACCAAAACTTTCCGGCCTTTCAAAGCTAATGACATGCCAAGGTTGATTGAGATAAATGACTTCCCAGATCCGGGATTGAATGACGTCAACGCAATAATCTTATGTCCCTCGCTTGTGTTACACATAAATTCTACATTTGTTCGCAACACCCTGAACGCTTCGTTTATAATATTGCGGGCTCCTTCTTTGACCAATATGCCATTGGCGTGAGTGTATGACTTGCTTTTAGCTGACTGTGAACTTAGTGTGTATTGGGGAATTTCCCCTAAAAATGGGACTGCAAGATGCTCTACATCCTTACGTCCTCGTACTTTGGTGTTGTTTGTCTCAAGCAGAAAAACAATACCGAATGGGATGGCAAGTCCCATAAAAATGCTGACAAGAACTATTTTCTTGCTGTTAGGAGCTGTAGGGCCCCAGCTTGCAGGTTTTCTGATCACACGAGTGTTGTATGCAGTAAATGCCTGTGACAACTCATTTTCCTCCCGTTTCTGAAGAAGAAAAAGATAGAGTGATTCCTTGACCTTTTGCTGACGCTCTACTGACAACAGATGTTTGGCTTGTGTAGGACTTGATGCAATCTTAGATGTTGTCGATACCTGTGCGCTGTTTAGTGAGTTGATTTGCGCTTGGAGTGCGGTTATCGAATTATCAATCGACTTGAGTATAACACTACGAATCGAGGATAGTTGCGCATCGATTGAGACAACTAGTGGATTTTTATCAGATGATTTGTCCACTAATGAGTTACGTTGTAGTATAAGATCATTATAATTTGTGAGCTGAGACTTCACGTCTACATTCTCAACCTCCGAAGGTATTGGTAATAACTTTGTATTATCATTGTCTGCTGAAAGGTAATTGCGTATATAGCGCGTCATCTGTAGCTGATTTCTCAGTCCCATTATTTCTTGTGATATGCGCTGACTCTCACCCATATACAATGTTGACGCAGCATCAACATCAGGTATGAGATTTTCACTCTTATAGGATGATATATCAGAATCGACATGACCAAGCTCTCCCTCTATCACCCCGAGACGTTCGTTGATGAAATTAGAGGTAGATACGGCAACCTGGTTTTTATCACTAATCCAATATTCATTATATACACCTATCAGTGTGTTTAGTAAATCCTGGGCTCTTTGGGTAGACCGGTCATTAAGAGTCAAATCTATAACAGTTCCTTCCTTATTATTAAGTGACACCATAAGATTACCTAAGTATGTTGCCACAGCCCATCCGAGAGGCTTCTTGTCGATTTCAAGATCAATTAAATCTCCGGGCTTATAATAATCAGTGGGTAAGATAACTATCGGACCGGCATCTGTTTTGATAGTATCATTTAGTTTACCTGAGAAATCCGCTTTTATAATATCTTTTTCTCCGATCTTCATGCCTGAAATTGTGACATTCCCATCTCCGTTTACCATCAAATCAAATTTTAAGGTCCCATATGCTGAAAAGTCTATTAGTTCAGCACAAATCGGAAGTGTATAACCATAGGCAATTTCTTTATGGAATGTCCCGTCTTTAAAATAATTCATGTCAAGTTTGAGCCGTTTGACAACCTCCGTCATCAAATCGGATGACATGAAAGTGGTCATCTCGTTCTGTATATTGGTCTTGTTTTGAAACAGCCCCATATTAGCAAACTCATCCCCCCCGACACTCATTGATGGAGTATTGCTTTTGGCATTATCTTTTATCAGAATCGAAGCTGAGGTGGTGTATATTTTGGGGGTACACAATAGATACATTACAGCTGCACCTACACATATAAACAATGACAAAAGCACCAATGGCCAATAGTGTAGTGTGCGATAAATAATGTCAGAAAGAGGAACTGCACCTGCCGCTCCAGACTTTTTGTTTGATTGGATTTTATTTACTTCCGCCATGCTGTTACTTTGTCAATGTTATTACAAGAGTGGCTATAGTCACGCCAAACGACCCCATGGATACCCAGAACGAGGGGGTGTAGGGAGTGTTGCCGTTGGGTGTGGTCTCGCGCTTGGCTTTGTCGTTGGGCTCGACATATATCACGTCGTCCTGCTGGATATAAAAAGCCGGTGACGATGCGAGCTCCTGAGCGTTAAGCAAATTCACGCGATATGCCTCTTGACGACCGTCACCGAGATTTCGCATCACCAGTATGTTCTCTCTCAGACCGTTCATTGTCAGGTCTCCGGCCATCGCTATGGCGTCGATTATCGTCAGTTTGTCTTTGTTGAACTCATATCGGCCGGGTGATTTTACTTCTCCGATGACCGATACGCCGGTGTTGACATACTCCACTGTGACAATCGGGTCTTTGACAAGATCGGCCTTGACCAGATCATCCTTGATGGTTTCCGCCACCTGCTCTCTTGTCAGACCGGCTATATGTATTTTGCCTATTACCGGAAAATTGATGTCGCCGTATGAATCGACGGTATAATAAGCCACCTGGCCGCCGCTGTTGCTTGAGGAATTTCCGACGGTAGTGGTCGACGACGTTGTCTGTCCAAGACGGTTTTGCGCCGTGACAAGATTAAAGAGATTCGACAGGGCCGGATCCTGAGTGCTGACCACTATTGACAGCTTGTCCTCAGGCTTGACACGTATGTCAAGCACCCGGCCGGTCTGAATGGACGACCCGTTGCTGAGCTCCGGAAAGTATGTTATGTTTTTGGGGGTGGAACACGCGCCAAGCAGCAGGGTTGCTGATACAATGCATGGCGTGATGAATTTTATGCTCATAATTTTTGGTTTATCTGACCGGTTCGATGTCAATGGTGTTTATTGACATTCTTGCACAACCGAGTATGTCAATCCTTACGATGAGTTCGCTTTTGCCTTCGGCGGTCTCGAGGACTTCGCCTTCAAGACCTTTGAGGCTACCGCGTACTATAACGATGCGGTCATGCAATTTATATGGAGTGTCAACAAGAGTTACTGGTACATCCGACTGGCCGAGCATAAAGCGTAGAGTATCTATCTGCTTCTGTGGTATGACGGCAAGCGGTTTAGACAGGCCGTTAGTCAAGCCTCCGGCCTTGTTGGTCATAAATCTGTTGATATAAGGGAGTGTGACAATCTCTTTCCTCTCCTGCTCGGTACACTTCACAAAGACCATCGACGGAAGCACCACCTTGTCGACTTTGCCCTTGCGTCCGTTCTTCCATATTCGGACCACCCGCTGTTTTGCAACATACGACTCATGACCGAGTCTCTCAAGACGTTCCTGTACCGATTTTTCGTGGTTGTTGTTCACAATCGCAACATACCATAGCCTTTTTTCCACGCCTACGGCGTCGCCAACGTTATTCAACACCGACGTAACTTCTTTGGAATCAGATTTATCACACAACATTTAGGTTAAAAAATATCGCGTTCGAAAGTTCTCTCTTGGTAAGAGATGATTATTTGGTGCGCAAAATTAAGGAATTTTTTTCGAACTATCACAATCTTAGAAATATAAAATAACAATAAAATAAGGAGAAATGTTCAAAATAATCTCATTGTAACAGGTCTTGTTTAGCAAATATCGGCAATAGAACATTCTATCATATTGATTTTCAACGCTTCTAAATTATATAATTTCTCTTACCAAGAGATATTGATTGTCGCTAAACAAAATAGAGAGCGTTATACAGATTTTCATTCGAAAATATTTTTATTGTGAAGTGCTGATTTCCAACACTTCGTGTTTATAATATGTTTTTAGACACAACGAAAGATTAGCACGTGGCTTGGGGCTACATGCGGCTATTGGGTAGGCGTT
>RIBL01000029.1 GCA_003762875.1 Muribaculaceae bacterium Isolate-110 (HZI)
ACCAATGCCTCCGCCGAAGCCTTCAACTCTAAAGTCAAGATCTTCCGCTCGCAAATGCGCGGTGTCCGAGATCGCGATTTCTTCATCTTCCGCCTGGTCAAACTATACGCCTGAATATTTAACACTTCGTTCTGCTCAATTTAACATATGCACCGGAATTTCGGCTTGAGCCCATTATTGCCTGAAGGTATGTTTTGGGATTGTTCCTCACTTCAGGAGTTGACAACGCCTAAGGCTGATTATGACCCTGAGAATATGCTTCACGGTTTGGCTATTCCTGAAAAGTTCTGCTGTGGGTGTACTTCTCTGAGGAAAGTGGTGATTCCATCAGAATGTTTTTACATAGCTAATGCTGCATTTCAGAAATGTCCAAGTTTAAAGGTATTTCATATTTATTCCATAATGCCTCCGAAACTTGATGATTATGTTTTTTTCTCGGAGGAGGAAATATCGGCAAGACATAGAGCCATAGAGTCGGAAATGACATTGTATGTGCCGGAGGGTTGTGCCGATCTTATCGGGAGTCTGAATGGAGCCGATATTTTAACGATATCAGAGAGGTGTCTGATTTTTCAGGCATCAATAATATTGACTCAGACATATTTGTCGATGACACGATAAGAGTGTTTGACATAAATGGGCGTTATGTTGGTAATAATCTTGATGGTCTCACGCCGGGATTATATATAATCAGACAGGGTATTAAGAGCCGTAAGATTGTGGTAAAATAGCGGCAGAAGGCGTCCGCAGGTGTCCCACGCATGCCACTCCCCATCCCACACGGGCGTCCGCAGGCATCCCACGCATGCCGCCCCCTATCCCGCATGGGCGTCCGTAGGACGCCCATGCGGGATCAGCTGACGCCAATAAATATCGACTTGGGGGTAATAGTATAAAAATCAGCGGATTCAGAATCAATTCTGAATCCGCTTCTTGTTGGTGGCGGGGACAGGACTCGAACCTGCGACCTTTGGGTTATGAGCCCAACGAGCTACCACTGCTCCACCCCGCGATGTTTCGTTTTCGTGGTGCAAAGGTAGGCACTTTTTTATATCCCACCAAATATTTTGATAAGAAATATTAGTTAAATAGTGTTAATAATATTGGTTGTAGGCTGATTTTCAGTTAAATAGTCCCTGTCGGACAAAAACGCCAGGCAGGGACTATTTTTTAGAGGATGTTTAATAAACTCTTTTTACGGTTTTGACCGAGCCGTCGGAATACGTATTGACTTCGATAACGAGACCGTTTTGTGAGGTCGGTCGGCCATAGAGGTCAAGATAACGGGTCGAGACGATCGTTTTGTCCCCATTTATATCCTCAATGCCGCTTTGCCCCGCTCTTTCGGCGGCAAGCCTCATCTGAGCGTGCACATTGTAATAGGCCGGTTTGGGTTGGAGTTCGGAATCAAAAAGCAGAGGTTTGTTCTGACGCCACGAATGATTGTCTGAAATGCCCCACATAAGCATGGACGGACAATTGTCATTGCGCAGAAACACTCGTGTTACGGCTCCGTATTCCTTGGCTTGTAATGTTAGTGCGTCTGCTGCGTGTGGATTGGCAAGAGCTATGTCAAGCTCGGTGATAATGCAGTCGAGGCCCATGTCGGCATACCGGCATATGTTTTTCTCCAGTTTGAGTGTATCGAGCTGCCCTGTGGTGAGGTGACATTGCAGTCCGCAGCCGTCAATCGGGACTCCTGACTTTTGGAGTCGTTTCACCAGATTGTAATAGGCTTCGGTCTTGGCATTGCCGGCAAACTCCACATTATAGTCGTTGATATACAGCCTTGCCTCCGGGTCGGCCTGATGTGCCCATACAAACGCCGAGTCGATAAATTCCTCGCCTATATGTGTGGCCCATATCGAAGGGCGCAGGGTATAGGCATCGGGATTGGTGCGTACTATGCTCTGGTCGTCATCGAGCACTTCGTTGCACACATCCCACTCTCTTACAGAGCCTTTGTATCTGCCCACCACGTTGAATATATGGTTTTTGAGAATATCGAGCAGTTCGCGGCGCGAATAATTGTTATTGTTTTTCACACCGTCCTGGCTCACCCATGCCGCTACCTGCTTGTGCCATGCGAGAGTGTGGCCACGCACCGCCTGACCGTTGCGTGAGGCTGCGCCTGTCACGGCGTCGGCTCCGCCATAGCTGAACTGGTTGCGTCCTGGCTCGGTTGCGTCAAATTTCATCTCGTTTTCGGCCACAAGCATGCTGAACTCGCGTCCTGCAAGGGCCGCTTCCTGACTGTTGTTGCTGTCATATCGATACGAGGCAAAGGCCACTCCTATGTGTTTGCCGAGTTTTTCGGCATATGTGCGCAACGGGGTGGGGTCAGTAATGTCATAGCTCCAGTCATCATCGGGCCATTCACCCTTGTCGCCCGGATTCTCGTTATCGCCGTCACCTGCATCTCCCTGGCCGCTATAGTCGGTGGATGTGACTCGGGCTACTATCGAGAACAAACCGTCTTGATCTGCTTGCTGCTCCACAACCCATGTGCAGGCCTTGGGATAGACTATGCGGAAGTTCCAGTCTTCTCCGTCTTTGGCTGTGGCTGTGAGCAGCACATATTCGTCGTTGACTGCGGGTGAGGCATCCTCGGTGAGTGCGATGGTAATGCGCGGCATGATGTCGGAGTCTTCAAAATCCTCGGTTTTGTGGCTATAGGAAATGCTGCCCTTTATGACGGCGCGGCTATAGTCCGACGTATTTCTGACCCGGCATATGATATTGCCCTCGGGATGCATCACTACTTTTACGTCAGAGGATGCTGACTCATAGTCGGCAAATGTCAGTGTGCCGGGATTCTCTGAGCCGGGGATGATCTTGCCATAGACCTCGGTGCGTGACGCCACGCTGCCGGTGCCGCTGAGCGTCCCCGCTTTGAATACAGTCACTGTGCCGTTTTTTCCAGTCGCGCCGCTCTTCTTGCCGGCTTCGGCTTCGGCGGCGTTGTTGTCGGCCGACACTTTGCCGGCTAAGATACGTATGCCTGCGGCGATGTTATTGTCATTGCCGCTGATTGTATATGTGCCGTTGCCCTCCTTTATCAGCCCGACTTTATTGCCGGCCTGCGAGTTGTATATCTTTCCGGCGAGAGTGGCATCCTTGCCGTTGCAGCCTATGATATAATAGGAGTTTGCCGAACTTTTCTTGTAATATCCGTCGAGTGTGCTGCCCTCTTCGGTAGAAAGCAATCCGAAACGTATCCCTCGGGTTCCTGACTCGACGGCTATCGTTGCTCCTGCATGGAGTGTCACCTCCGACGGCGCGAACACTTCATTGATGCGTGACCCGTCGAGGTTGTCGGGCTGGAAGGTGCCGCTGTTCATGAGCAGACCGTAAAATCCGCAGTTGTCGATTACATCCTTGTAGGGATACACATGCACGCTGCCTGTCATACCGCTCCAGTCGGGTGTGGTCGAGCCCTTGCTTGACTGAGAGCCTATGTAACTGCGTTCGCCGCCGGTATATATGTTTAGTCTGCCTTGGCCATATACTTTACCGGTCCATTGCGAGTAACGCGAGGTCCTTACATTGGTTGTGATTCCATGAGGTATAAGTATATTGTCGGATATATCACTGTAATTGCTCGATGTGTTGTTTATGCAATAGTCGAGTAGTCCGCCGTTGTCGGTGGTCACAAAGTCGTCAAACGGTCCGGCAAGAGCGATATTGTCTATGTAAAACTCCGAATTGTTGTGATGTATGCCCAGGCGTATAACATCTGAATTGTTGGAGCCCTCGGCCGCATTGAGATTATAGGTCTTGCTTACCCATTCCGAGCGGTTACCCTGATGAGGATATCCCTCGTCGCGATACAGTTCTTGTTCACCAAGAAACAATGCAAACTGTTTCCAGTCGTCATTATCGTCAGCCACGCGATACAAGTCATATTTCACCATCGTGTAGCGGTCGGTCAGCTCCTTGCCGCGCAATGGGGTGGGGAGGGTAAATTCCGGATGGCACCCCCATTCTTTTAGCACGATATGGAGCACTTTGTTGGCCGGGTTCACAGGGTCGGTCTCAACTGTGGCGGTAGAGCTCCCTCCCGAGTGCCATAACGTCCATTTTGTACCTATGTCATAATTCTCAAAGTCGCATACGGTCAGCGGGGCGGCACTCAGGCTCCCGGCTGTCAAGGCCGCTGCTATCGCTGCCTGAATCTTTTGCATGGTAAGTCTGTTTAATTATGTGATGATTATGATTGATATAAGGAAAGTCTTGCAAATTTAGTTATTTTCTTAGCTATGTCCTGACCGGAGTCCTATAACAAATGTTAAAACCATGAAATGCCTTTTGAACCAAATCATGTCAAAAAGTATTAATAATAGATGTCTTGTCATTCGTATTTCGTACTTTTGTACGAAATAAGTAATTTTAAAAAATATACATCACATAAGCAACTCTGAAAAATGAATACACGAGGCTCGATTTTCGGTCAGATACCCCCTGTGACCAAAAACCTCATTATTATAAACTTCATCGTGTGGCTGGCCATGTTTGTGTTGCCCGGCCGGCTTGGCGCGCGGCTCGAGGAGTTTGGCGGCCTGCATTATTTCACGGCCTCAGGCTTCAACCCTGTGCAGTTTGTCACCTACATGTTCATGCACTCCACCGGCGGTTTCGCCCACATATTTTTCAACATGTTCTCGCTATGGATGTTTGGCACCGTGCTTGAGCGCACTTTCGGCAGCGCGCGATTTCTGTTCTACTACATGTCGTGCGGCATCGGTGCCGGACTCGTTCAGGAGTTTACCTGGATGCTTACGTGGGAAAACACTCTGACCCCGATGCTCGCCAACAGTGTGGGCGTCGATTTTCCCGAAGCCCGTGAGATACTCACCTCGCCGCTCTATCACGAGCAGGTGTCGCAGTGGCTCAACATATTCGTGACCATCGGTGCCTCGGGTGCCATCTACGGTATCCTTCTGGCCTTCGGCATGATGTATCCCAACGCGCCTCTCTATCTCTTCTTCGTCCCCGTTCCGGTCAAGGCCAAATGGATGGTGGCCGGCATGATAGCCATAGAGCTTCTCATCGGTCTGAGCGAATCGGCCGGACGCTCTGACGGTATTGCCCACTTCGCCCATCTCGGAGGCATGATATTCGGCTTCCTCATCATATATTACTGGAAGAAAAAAGGCACCTTCGGAGGGGGCGGTTATGGAGGCTATTGATCGTCTGCGCACAGGATTCAGACAATCCTCCACACTTATGAAGATAGTGTGGGTCAACGTGGCCGTCTTCGTGCTGCTGCGCCTCATCGCCATAGTGTTTGTATTCTCGGGTAGGCCCGATTACATCGACATTATGCTTGAGCAGGTCGAGCTGCCTTCGTCGCCGGCCGTATTCATGACGCGTCCGTGGACTCTTGTGACCTACATGTTCGCGCAATACGACCTTCTTCATGTCGTGTTCAATATGCTGTGGCTCTATTGGTTCGGCACAATGTTCACGATGACGGCCTCATCGCGCCGTCTGCTGACCCTCTATCTCTGCGGAGGTCTGGCCGGAGCGGTGCTGTTCATGCTGGGCTACATGGTGTTGCCTATGTTTCACAGCTCATATGGCTCTCTCATAGGCTCCTCGGCCTCGGTGATAGCCGTTGTGACGGCTGTGGCCATACTGATGCCCCATTTCAAGATGCATCTGCTGCTCATAGGCAGCGTGTCGGTCAAGTGGATAGCCATCGTCACCATCGTGCTGGTGCTCGTGGGTGTCACCGGAAGCAACGCCGGCGGAGAGATTGCCCATATAGGGGGGGGGATAGCCGGAGTGCTCTGCGGCCTGTGGATCAAGCGTGGGCACGGACTCTCATTTCGTCGTCCGTCAAGGCGTCAGACTCCGCCCGAAGCTCCTTCGCCTTCGCTGTCATCAGACGCGGGACTCTCTGCCAACGAGCGTGCCGAGCTTGATGCTATCCTCGACAAGATAAAGAAGTCGGGCTACACCTCGCTCACCTCATCCGAGCGTGACCGACTGTTTAGCGTAAGCCGAAAAATTAAATAAAGTTAAATAGATAAATCCTCATAGCTAAAAGTGTAGAGTCAAATGTTAAAATAATAACAGGCTTGAAGTGCGGCCGGACCGGCACAGCCTTCCATTCATCATTTAACTACACACAATCATTAAATAATCAGGTCGGTCTTGATTTTTTAACTGCAAAAAAGGACATGACAAATTCTCGTTTTCATCATCTCGTAACACGTCCCACCAAAGCCACTCTCACCACCATATTATTTGTTGTGAATGTACTTGTGGCGTTAGTCACCATTATGGGTGCCTATGGGGGTAATGTCGATCCAGGCCGTTTTGTCATCCCGGCTCTTGTGAGCATGATGCTTCCGGGGCTTCTGATAGCCGGAGTGCTGGTGCTTGCCGTCGACCTGTTTGTCAAGCGCAGATATGCGTGGATACCCGTGGTTGCATGGGTGATTTCGATACCCTCGCTGCTCGATTATTCGCCGCTCAACATAGGCTCCTCGTCGCTTACTCCCGAAGAGAAATCACGCTCGTTTACATTTCTCACCTACAATGTGCTACACTTCTGGGATTTCCGCGGCAATGTGCCCGACCTTGAGAGCAACGCCACCATCGACTATATCCTCGAGACCGATGCCGACATCGTGAGTCTGCAGGAGGTGGAGTTTATCAAGTCGTGGCCTTTGTGGCGCATCACCCCCGAGCAGGTGCGCGCTCTCGACGCGCGTTACCCTTATCGTGTGGTCAATGTCAACAATCAGCTCACGGTGCTGTCAAAATACCCCTTCGAGTATGAAAATATTCCCATCCCGCAGCCCATGGACGTGAGGATGGCTCTCTTCAAGTTTAACATCATGGGCCACACCGTCAGGCTCTTCAATGTGCATCTCGAGTCGATAGGGCTGAGCATGGCCGACAAGGAGCTTTATCAGAGTCTTTTTGAAAAGGCCCCCGGCAGCGAGCGGCAGTGGACTAAGGAGCTCAAGGATGTGAAACACCAGCTCATCGACAAACTCTCCATTGCCTTCAACAAGCGTGCCGACCAGGCCCGTTTCATCCGTAAGACCATCGACTCGATAGGGGGCGACTTCATCGTGGCCGGTGACTTCAACGACATACAGGGCTGCTATGCCGTGCGCACTATCAAGGGCGACGACATGCATGACGCATATGCTCAGAACGCCTTCGGACCCACCATAACCTATCATGGCAACCGCTTCTATTTCCGCATCGACCATGTGCTCTATGGTGGAGATATGGAGGCGGTCGACATTGAGCGTGGCGACGTGCCTTCGAGCGACCATTACCCGTTGCTCACAACATTTGTGTTTGACGAACCGCCATCTCACACCGACAAGTAACTCATCAACACTTAAATCTATAATTAGTTTTTATCAACATGAAACCACTCATCCGAGCCGCCCTCCTTACGGCCGCGCTCACAATCCCGACAGCAATGAATGCAGAGTCACAGCGGGTCAACCCGTTTATGGAGCCTTACGGCACTAAGTATGAAATCCCTGCTTTCGACAGGATACAGTATTCCGACTATCTGCCGGCCATCAACAAGGGCCTGGAAATCAAGCGTGGTGAAATCAAGGCTATAGCCGAAAATCCGGCCGAGCCTACATTTGAGAATACCATTTTTGCCATGGAGAAGTCGGGCAAACTGCTCTCGGAGGTCATGAGAGTCTTTGGCTCGCTCTGCGAGACCGACAACACTCCCGAGATGCAGGAGCTTTCCGAAACAATCTATCCGCTCGTGTCGGCCGCTTCCGACGAGGTGAAGATGAATCCCCGCCTGTTTGAGCGCGTCAAGAAACTCTATGACAAGCGCGACAAACTGGGTCTCAAGCCCTACGAAGTGCGTGCCATCGAGCTGTCCTACAAGGATTTTGTCCGCAACGGCGCGCTTCTCTCCCAGGCCGACAAGAATGCTCTTATGGAGGTCAACAAGGCTCTGACCGACCTCTTCCTGAAATACAATAAAAATCTTCTTGCCGCCACCAACTCGTTTGAGCTTGTGGTTGACTCCAAGGCCGACCTCGCCGGCATCCCCGCCGGCATCGTGGCCACAGCGGCCGCCGAGGCCAAGGAGCGCGGCAAGGATGGCAAGTGGGTGTTCACTCTCCATGCCCCCAGCCGTCTGCCCGTGCTCAAGTATGCCGATTCGCGTGCCGTGCGCGAGAAGATGTACAAGGGATATATCAACCTTGCCTCTCAGGCTCCTTATGACAACCGTCCCATCATCGGCGAGATTGTCAAGCTCCGCTCCCGCAAGGCCGCCATACTTGGCTACAAGGATTTTGCCTCTTACATGACCGACAATGTCATGGCCAAGACTCCCGAGGCTGCCACCGACCTGCTCATGAAGATATGGACCCCGGCTGTCAACCGCGCCAAGGAAGAGATTGTCGAGATGACCGACTATGCCCGCGGCGAGGGTCAGAATATCACCATCGAGCCATGGGACTATTATTACTATGCCGAGAAGGTACGCGCTAAAAAATTCGATCTCGATGAGAACGAGGTAAGTGCCTATTTTGCCCTCGACAATGTGCGCAAAGGCATCTTTACCCTCGCCGAGAAGCTCTATGGCGTGAAGTTTACCGAGATGCCCGACGCTCCTAAATACAATCCGGAGGTCACTGTCTATGACGTCACCGACGCCAAGAGCAGCGAGCATGTGGCCGTCTTCATGACCGACTACTTCCCTCGTGCCACAAAGCGTCAGGGCGCATGGATGGACGAGCTTCGCGGCTCGTTTGCCGATGCTGACGGCACCGTGCAGCGTCCCATCGTATATAATGTGGGCAACTTCACTCGTCCTGCCGGCGACACTCCCGCACTGTTGACTGTCGATGAGGTCGAGACCATGTTCCACGAGTTTGGCCACGGACTCCACGGCATGCTCAGCCGCGCCAGACTACGCTCACAGTCGGGCACCAACACCGACCGTGACTTTGTTGAGCTTCCCTCTCAGATCACCGAGCACTGGGCCATGGAGCCTGAACTGCTCAAGGACTTTGCCTTCCACTACAAGACCGGCGAAGTGATACCCGCCGAACTCATCAACAAGCTCCAGGCTGCTTCGACCCACAATCAGGGCTTCACAACTACCGAACTTGCCGGAGCCGCACTGCTCGACCTCGCATGGGGTGCTGTCAATCCCGCCGAGGGCGACAACATCGACGTCGATGCCTTTGAAAAGCAGGTGGCCGACCGTCTCGGCATGCCCAAGGAGATAGCCTACCGCTATCGTTCACCCTACTTCAAACACGTGTTTGGCAGTGACGGCTACGCTTCGGGCTATTACACCTATCTCTGGGCCGAAGTCCTCGACACCGACGGCTTTGAACTCTTTGCCCAGAAAGGTGTCTTTGACCCTGAGACCGCACGTTCTTTCAAGGAAAACATCCTCGAGATGGGCGGCAGCGAAGACCCCATGGAACTCTATGTGCGTTTCCGCGGACATCAGCCTTCGGTCGACGCTCTCCTGCGCAACCGCGGACTCATCCCATCGTCCACTCCGGCCCAAGGCGGTGACATCTCCACCAAGGGAGGTCTTTGATTCTTAGTAGTCTAAAAAGTCTAAAGAGTTAAAAAAATCAAGATAGCAGCTCGGTCGTAATTAGCTGACGACCGAGCTGCTATCTTGATTTTTTACTTTTTAGACTCTTTAAACTATAGTGAATAGAGTGGCGTCACCGCATATCTGGGCAGGGCGATGATGCGCAGAGGAGCAGCCTCGGGCTGACGTACGGTGTCAATGGCATCGCTCACAGTCTCGAGCGCAAGTTCGGGGATATTGTTGTCATGCGACAGGTGGCAAAGATAGATATTGCGCATCTTTTCTGAATGTATCATCGCGAGATAACGTGCGGTCACGGCATTGTCGAGATGGCCGTTGTCAGCCACAATGCGGGCCTTAAGATGCTCGGGATAGGCACCGTTGCGCAGCATATGCAGGTCATAGTTGGCCTCGATGATTATAGTGTCGGCCAGGCGCATATAGTGGTCCACTCGCGGCGATATGCAGCCCAGGTCGGTGGCCACTGTGATGGCGCGGTCGCCGTGTGTGATGTGAAAGCCGGCGTTGTCCGACCCATCGTGCATCACCTCGAACGGAGTGATTTCAAATCCTCCGATTTTGAACGTAAATTCCTTGTATATAGGAGTGTGATAGTCCTTGATGCGGCGAGAGATATTATGGCGGCGCAGTATGCCGTTAAACGTTCTCAGCGTGCAGTAGAGCCTCATGTGGCGGTTGGCGCGCAACAGCGAGTAGGCTTGCGATATGTGGTCGTGATGGTCGTGGGTGAGTATGATTCCAGCTACGCGGTCCATGGTGATGCCGTTGGCCACGAGCGACGATGTCACCTTCTTGGCATCTATGCCCGCATCTATGAGAAATCCGCTCTTGCGGTCGCCGATATATGCGCAATTGCCGCTGCTGCCGCTTCCGAAACTCATGAAAAACACCTTGTCGGAGGCCTCGAGCGGGGGCAGCTCGTCGATAATCGTAGGCCTGGCATAGGTCTTGGCGATGTGCTCCATCTTCTCGGGCGGGATTATTTCAAAACCACTGTCGAGACGTTCGCTGAAATCGTCAATCCTGTCAAAGAGTCCTGGTTGCTGTGGAGGCGGGCTATATTTGCGGCGCATATTCGTGGTACGGTTTTTCTGTGGTTTTGTTAATAAGGCCTCAACTGTAGAGCAGGAATATTGTCGGGATTTTGTCGTAGTTATATTCCCGCTTGGCCCATTTTGAGAGTGGCAGTGTGATTATTTCCTGTCCCGGTCCTGTGATGTCAGAGGCGACGCATAGCTTGATGCCTGAGGGGAGTGAGGAGCACAGTTCGGCTATGAGACGGTTGTTGCGATAGGGGGTCTCGATAAATATCTGGGTCTGGCGGCGAGAGCGTATGAGGCGTTCCATCTCTCGCAGTTTTTCGGCGCGGGCACGTCCGTCGTGGGGCAGATAGCCGTTAAAGGTAAACGACTGTCCGTTAAATCCCGAGCCCATCAGAGCCATGAGTATGCTCGACGGGCCCACGAGAGGCACCACCTTCACACCCCGCTCCTGAGCCACAGCCACAAGGTCTGACCCCGGGTCGGCCACGGCAGGGCAGCCGGCCTCCGAGATGACACCGATGGAATGGCCCTCGGCTATAGGCGCGAGCATGGCCGGCACCTCGGCCGGGTCGGTATGTTCGTCGAGAGTGGTGAATGTCAGTGTATTGATGTCAATCGACGGGTCGCAACGCTTCAGAAACCTTCGGGCTGTGCGCACATTCTCCACCACATAGTGACGTATCTCACGGATAATCTCTATGTTGAGAGGCGGCAACACATTCCCTACGGGCGCATCGCTCATCGTTGACGGTATCAGATAAAGAGCAGCCATCTGTTTCAATTAGCAATTAGCAAATTAATTAGAGGTAAAAAATCAATAGTCATTCACATCAGCAATTACTAATTGCTAATTACTAATTGATTTTTACCCGACGCTTCCCTCCAGTGAAATCTGGAGCAGTTTCTGAGCCTCGACGGCAAACTCCATCGGCAGCTTGTTCATCACCTCGCGGGCATAGCCGTTGACTATCAGGGCTACGGCTTCCTCGGTGGGAATGCCGCGCTGATTGCAGTAAAACAACTGGTCCTCCGAAATCTTCGACGTCGTGGCCTCATGTTCCACTATGGCAGTGTCGTTGAGAATGTCTATATAGGGGAAAGTGTGCGCGCCGCAGTGGCTGCCCATGAGCAGCGAGTCACACTGCGTGTAGTTGCGGCAGCCGGAAGCCTCGGGGGCTACCTTCACCAGTCCGCGGTAAGAGTTCTGGGAATATCCGGCCGAAATACCCTTCGAGACAATGGTCGACGTAGAGTTCTTGCCGAGATGTATCATCTTGGTGCCCGTGTCGGCCTGCTGGCGGTTGCGGGTCACGGCCACGGAGTAAAACTCGCCGCGCGAATAGTCGCCCTTGAGTATACATGAGGGATACTTCCATGTGATGGCCGAGCCGGTCTCCACCTGAGTCCACGACAGTTTGGAGTGGTCGCCGCGACACAGTCCTCGCTTGGTCACGAAGTTATACACGCCACCTCGCCCTTCGGCATCGCCTGCATACCAGTTCTGTACGGTCGAATACTTCACCTCGGCACGGTCCTCGACTATGATTTCCACGATGGCCGCGTGCAGTTGGTTTTCGTCGCGCATAGGAGCCGTACATCCTTCGAGATAGCTCACATAGGCGTCGTCGTCGGCCACTATGAGCGTGCGTTCAAACTGTCCCGTGCCGGCCGCGTTGATGCGGAAGTAGGTCGACAGCTCCATCGGACATCTCACACCCTTGGGTATGTAGACAAACGACCCGTCGGAGAACACGGCCGAGTTGAGTGCGGCATAGAAGTTGTCGCGATAGCTTACCACCGAGCCAAGATACTTCTTCACCAGGTCGGGATAATCCTTTACGGCTTCCGAGATGGAGCAGAATATGATACCCTTCTCGGCAAGTTTCTCGCGGTGGGTGGTCTTGACGCTCACCGAGTCCATCACGGCGTCGACAGCCATGCCCGAGAGCACCTTCTGCTCCTCGAGCGGTATGCCCAGACGGTTGAACGTGTCGAGCAGTTGCGGGTCCACTTCGTCAAGACTCTTGGGGCCCTCCTTCTTGACCGGTTCGGCATAATAGCTGATGTCCTGAAAGTCAATGGGGGGAATGTCAAGATAAGCCCATTCGGGCACGGGCAGTGTGAGCCAGTGACGGAATGCTTTGAGACGGAAGTCGAGCAGCCACTCCGGCTCGCCCTTCTTGGCCGAGATAAATCTCACCACATCCTCATTGAGACCTTTGGGGATGATATGTGTGTCGATGTCTGACGTGAACCCATACTTGTATTCGCCCGACGTGGCGTTGTTGAGTATTTCGTCGTTATCGTGTTTGTTAGCTTCCATGTTGTGCTTCTTGAAAGTTTTGGGTAAACGCCCCCCATGCCGCGGGGGCGATTTCCATTATAAATTGCACCGTCTCCTTGCCCAGACGCGAGCGTGAGCCGAGGTCGGAGCCCGATACGATTATCGCATAGAGGTTGAGAGCCACGCTCAGGGCCAGGAGCCATTTCACGATGCTCACCACCGCGCCGGCCATACGGTCGAGCGGACCGAGCAGCAGAGTGTGGGTCACCGTGCGCAGCAGGCGCGCTACGAGTATCACGGCATAATATGCCACGATATACACTCCCGCATAGGCCAGTATCGAATAGGCATACTTCGACATAGAGTTGACCTCGGGGCCCTGGCCGGCGGGCATAATCATGTCGGTGACCTGCGGACCAAACAGGCGACATGCCACCACTCCGATGATAATGGCTGCCACCGAGCCCAATTGACCGATGAATCCCTTTCGGAAACCCATCACGGCCGCCGCCACGACTACCGCTATTATAATTACATCAAGCATGAATCTTTGGTTCGATGAAATATGTATCAAAAATCATTAACCGCACTCGGGCCATGGAGCGTCAGCCGACGCCCGGGCTAGGATTGTCATTTCACAAGGCTGTGCCGGAATATATACATATCCTTGCAGTGACAGGGGGAAGCCCCCGTCACCACAAGGCTATATATTCACTTATGCCAGCGATGCGAGAGTCTCGCGCAGAGCCGCGAGCTTGGTCTCGGCGTCAGAGAGTTTTTTGCGCTCGCCCTCGACTACAGCCGCCGGTGCGTTGGCCACAAAACGCTCGTTGGAGAGCTTCTTCTCCACCGACTTCCTGAAGCCTTCGTAATAGTCGATTTCCTTGGCTATCTTGGCTTTCTCGGCCTCAATGTCGATATTGTTGAGCAGAGGCACGTTAAACTCGGTCGTGCCCACCAGGAACGAAGCGGCCGCAGGGTCCTTCTCTGTAGCTGTCTCCACCTTCTCGAGCATGGCGAGCTTGCCTATAACGTCGGCCAGCTCCACCTTCTCGTTGATAGCGAGAAGGGTCAGCAGCTCGCGGTTGGGGATATTGCGTTGTGCACGCACTCCGCGCACACCGTTTACGATCTCCTTAGCTTTCTCCACAGCGGCGAGCAGAGCCTCGTCCACCTCGCCGGCTACTGGCATGGGGGCATACATGATTGACTCGCCCTCGCGACGCTCGCCCATGTGCTGCCACAGCTCTTCGGTGATAAACGGCATGAAGGGATGCAGCATGCGCAGCAGCGAGTCGAAATATCCGATGGTCGCCTCATAGGTGGCGCGGTCGATAGGCTTCTGATATTCGGGCTTGACCATCTCGAGATACCACGACGAGAACTCGTCGCGGAACAGGCGGAACACCGCCATCAATGCCTCCGAGATGCGATATTTGTCAAACAGGTCATTGACCTCCTCGATCGAACGGCTCAGCAGGCTGTCAAACCATTTCACGGCTGTGGCCGAGCTTGACGGCTGCTCGAGTGTCGGGTCTACCTCCCAGCCCTTGACCAGACGGAAGGCGTTCCATATCTTGTTGCAGAAATTGCGTCCGTTCTCACACAGCTTCTTGTCAAAGAAGATGTCGTTGCCTGCGGGAGCGGCGAGCATGATGCCCATGCGCACACCGTCGGCTCCGTAATCGGCAATCAGTTCGAGCGGGTCGGGCGAATTGCCGAGCTGCTTTGACATCTTGCGGCCTATCTCGTCGCGCACGATGCCGGTGAAATATACGTTGTTGAAAGGCTGCTTGCCCATGTACTCATATCCGGCCATAATCATGCGGGCCACCCAGAAGAATATGATGTCCGGACCGGTCACGAGGTCGGATGTCGGATAGTAATACTTTATCTCCTCGTTGTCGGGGTCGAGTATGCCGTTGAAGAGCGAGATGGGCCAGAGCCACGACGAGAACCATGTGTCGAGGCAATCCTCGTCCTGACGCAGGTCGGCCGCTGTGAGTGACGCATCCTTCTCGCGGGCAAGCTCCAGAGCCTCCTCGGCCGTCTCGGCCACTACAAACGAGCCGTCAGGCAGATAATAGGCCGGCACGCGGTGGCCCCACCACAACTGACGCGAGATGCACCAGTCGCGTATGTCGGTGAGCCAGCGGCGATAGGTGGTCTTGAACTTCTCGGGCACAAACTTGATTACGCCCTCCTCGACCGAAGCCAAGGCCGGCTCGGCAAGGTGTTGCATCTTGAGAAACCACTGGTCGCTCAGGCGCGGCTCGGTCACGGTGTCCTGATTGCGCTCCGAGTATCCCACCTTGTTCTCATACTCCTCGATTTTCTCGATGAGACCTGCCTCCTGCAGATCTTTGGCTATCTGCTCGCGGCAGGCAAAGCGGTCCATGCCCACATACATGCCGGCGGCCTCGCTGATGGTGGCGTCGTCGTTGAATATGTCGATAGTCTCCAGGCCATGCTTCTCGCCCAGCATATTGTCGTTCATGTCGTGGGCCGGAGTCACCTTCAGACAGCCTGTGCCGAAGTTGATGTCCACATAGGTATCCTCGATTACGGGTATCTCGCGGCCTACCAGCGGCACGATTACCTTCTTGCCGCGCAGATGCTGGTTTTTCGGGTCCTCGGGGTTGATACACATCGCCGTGTCGCCCATGATGGTCTCGGGACGGGTAGTTGCCACGATGGCATAACCCTCCTCACCGACAATCTTATAGCGCAGATAGTAGAGCTTGGAGTGCTCCTCCTTGTATACTACCTCGATGTCCGACAGAGCCGTCTTGGCCTTGGGGTCCCAGTTGACCATACGCTTGCCGCGATATATCAGGCCCTTGCGGTAAAGGTCGACAAACACGTGAATCACGCTCTTGGAGCGTATCTCGTCCATGGTGAAAGCGGTGCGGTCCCAGTCACACGACGCTCCCAGTTTCTTGAGCTGCTCCAGGATAATGCCGCCATGCTTCTCTTTCCACTCCCAGGCATGCTTTAGAAACTCCTCGCGCGAGAGGTCGCTCTTCTTGATGCCCTCGGCGGCCAGCTTGTTGACCACCTTGGCCTCGGTAGCGATGGCCGCATGGTCGGTGCCGGGCACCCACAGCGCGTTTTTGCCCATCAGACGGGCGCGGCGTATGAGTATATCCTGGATAGTATTGTTGAGCATATGCCCCATATGGAGTATACCTGTGACGTTAGGCGGGGGAATCACTATAGTGAACGGCTCGCGGGCGTCAGGCTCGGAGTGAAACAGTTTATGGTCCATCCAATAGGCATACCATCGATCCTCCACTGCGCGGGGATCATACTTTGAGGCTATTTCTTCCATATGAGGTGATAATTGTTTAATTGTCAGTTTTTCAGTTTTAAAGTGCAAAATTACAAAAAAACAATGACAAGTTTTTGCTTTTTCTTCAACTTTATTAATCCCGAGGTTGTTTAGAAAGGTGAAATTACGTTTTGACAAGTGAACAGTCATTAACTAAAATCCTCACAATTAATTAACATCCTCACAATTATGAAGAAGTTTTTACTTATGGCCGTCATGGCCGTCGCAGCATTGGGAGCCTCGGCTCAGAGCGGATCATGGTATTCGGGTGGTCAGGTTACATTCGGACGCACCACCCAGGAAGTAAGCGGACTTAAGACCACTCAGGTCACCGTGCTCCCCGAGCTCGGCTATAATGTCACCGACAATTTCGCACTCGGAGCTGTGCTCGGAGTGTCCTACAAGAAGACCGGCGACCAGAAGCTGACTGTATTCAAGGTCAATCCCTATGCGCGTTACACCTATTTCAGCTCTGACCGTGTCGACCTCTTCGTCGACGGTGGCGTAGACTTCGGCATCGGACGCGCCGACGGACATTGTGCCGTAGAGTATGGCATCGGCCTACGTCCCGGTGTGGCATTTAACGTCTCTGACCGTTTCAGCCTTGTGGCCCACGTCGGATTCCTCGGCTATCAGAGCGGCAACCGTCCCGCCAAGCGCAACGGTACTCCCGAAAACTGGGGCCTCGACCTCAACTCCAACAACCTCATGCTCGGCTTCTACTATCACTTCTAAAGGGCCGATGGTTTAGAAAAATACGTCAATGAACACTTGCCGTGCGGTTTAGCTTTGGGCTGCGGAGCACGGCGTACCGCTAAAGAGAGGGAGGATGCGCTCCTTCTCTTTTTTTGTCGTCAATGAGTGTGTGCAGGAGGGGGACGATGCGGTCAATGACGGGGATGGTGATGACTGTGACGGGTTGCGGTGGTTCGGGCGGGGGAGTCTTTGTGACTGTGAGGCGGGTGATGTGGCCTGTGTCGCAGCCGTAGGGTGACCAGGGGTCGAGCCGCAGGTGGATGACGAGGAATCCGGAGGGGTCGAGGATGGGGTAGAGGGTGGAGCAGACGCGGCGGAAGTTGCGGGTGTCGCGTATGAGGGGTGAGTATGTGCGGGCAAGGTGGGCGTCGAGCAGGAGCATGAATGAGGGGGTGGAGCCTCGGACGGTTTCGATGCGCCGGTAGGTGATGTGTCGCAGACGTGGGATGCGCCGGTTCTTTTTGGGGTTGTCGGGGGTGCACAGGAGGGCTGTCGCGCCCTGTGGTGAGGTGGCGAGACGGTAGTTTTGATAGGCGCGTAGGATGGGGCGTGAGTCGTGGTGTCCGCTGTCGATGATGAGGAGGGGTGTGGGACGGGCGGTGCGGCTTTTTTCGAGGGCGGATATGACAATTTTCTCGGCGGGGGTGAGTTGCCTGCCGAGATAGCGCGAGAATCCGTGACACCAGATGTCGGGGATGCGTCGCGGTCGTGGGTGGTTGGTGGTGATGAGCCGCATTTTCGCCTTTTTTCTGATGGCAAAGGTAGCGAGGATTTTGGCGAAAAGGGTGCGGTAATGACGCGCGGGCTTTTCGCGCTCAGACTTATTCAAAGTAGTGGTGCGAGCTGAAGCTCGCGAGCATGGGACACTGCTGCACGGCGGGGGGAATGGGCCTGGGGGGATGGCTGATGGTGATTGGTTATGATGATGCGCCCCATAGGTGCTTTGACTGTTGCCGATGCATCTATGGGGCGCAGTGGGGGATTATGTGATTTGATTTCAGATTTTTAATTTCATGGATTTACCGTCGATGGTTATGATGTAGAGGCCGGGAACGAGGGGGGTGTCGACCGGTAGCGATGTGCCTGTGAGGGTGTGGATGGTAAATGAGCCGTAGTCTCCAAGCGGGGTGACTATGCCGTCGGTCACGTCAAATTGCGGCGTGGCGGCCGGAGTGGTGGTGATGTCGCTGATGCCCGATTTCAGTTCTTTGCCATAGACGGCAAAAGTGCCGCCGGGCAGATTGACGCCTTTGCCCGAGACGGTCGGGGTAGTGTTGTAGCTCGCTGCAAGGAGCTCATAGCCGCTGAGGTCGACTGCCGCGCCGGTCACGGGGTGGACGGGCATCACGTCGGCTGTGCCTGTGACCGCCGGATTGACTACGAGATAGAGCTCGCTCGTCCCCGAGACAAGCGATATGTAGCGGGCTGTGACTGAGTTGAGGTCGAGACGGCATGAGGCGTCTTTGTCAAACATGTAGGCATACTCTGAGCGTATGTGACACAGGTCGGCATAGGTGTCGTGGAGCCCTTTGTAGTTTTTGTTGTTGAGATATGACCAGGGGACAATCTTGGGTGAGGTGTTGTTGCCGCCGGCGTTTTTGGTCGACTCTTTCACGGCGAGTTCCTCAAACTGCCATATCATATGCGCGCCGGGCGAGAGGAGCATCTGTGCGGCAAGCGAGCCGAGGCGCAGACAGCGGGTGTTGATTTTGCTGTTGGTATTGCCGCTGACTAATGAATTTTTGTCATTGGCGGCCATATAGGCCACACGCTCTTCGTCGTGGCTTTCGGAATAGCTGACGGTGGAGCCCCAGGGGCGGTTGCCGTCAAGCGGGGCGTAGAAGCGGTCGAGGGGAGCTTCTTTGACAACTCCCATGGCATACTTGCATGAAGCATTGTTGACATTGGCCCAGTTGATTTCGCCATCCTCGGCCATCTCGGTCTCCTCCTGAGCTCCGGCAAGGTCTTCGTTGATGAAATATACGTCGGGACGGGTGAGGATTATATGGTCGCGAAGTGCTTTCATGCGGGCCACGCGTGTGGCGTTATATTCATTGGTGGCCGTCTCGTTAGGAGTGGCATAGGTGTTGGTGGCGGCGTCATAGGCTATGCCGTATGAGTCGCTGTCGCCGAGGCCTTTCACGAGGTCAAATCTGAAACCGTCAACCTTATATTCGGTGAGCCAGTAGTCGAGCGCGTCACACCATTGGCGGAATACGAGCTTATAGTCCTGGTTCCAGTCGTTGAATACGTTGTAGGAGTGGGGTGCAGAGCCGTTGAAGAAACGTTCGGGCGCGGTCTGGCGATACATGTTATACCACGGATGCTGCGAGTCGCTCTGATTGAACACCATGTCGAGTATCACCGCCATGCCGCGCTCGTGAGCACCGTCGATAAATGCCTTGTAGGCCTCGGGGGTGCCGTAGGCTTTGTCGGGGGCGAAATAGAAGTTGGGGTTATAGCCCCACGAATTGTTGCCGCTGAACTCGGTGATGGGCAGCAGCTCGATGGCGTTGACCCCGAGCTCTTTGAGATAGTCGAGTTTCTCCATGGCTTTGGCTACTGTGCCGTCGCCCTTGGCCTGCCCTTCCGTGCCTGTGAAGTCGCGCAGGAGCAGCTCGTAGATGATGAGGTCGCTCTGCTTGACGCCTTTGAAAGAGGTGACGTTCCAGTCATAGTCCTCGCGGGACGAGTTGTAGACGGCCACCGGCACATTGGCAATCTTGTCGGAAGGATAGGCCGGCATGTCGGGAAATACGTCAGAGGGGATAAAGCCGTCGTTCCACGGGTCGAGGATGAGACGTCCGTAAGGGTCACCAACCTGTGTGGAGCCGTCAACGATATAATAATACATATGGTCCTTGCCGTCGGCGAGCGAGGCCACGGTGGTGTGGAAATAACGTATGCCGTCGACGTCCTGATAGTCCATTACCTGCGAGGGTGTGACGGCATAATCATTCCATGAGCCTACGAGGAGCACGTTGGATTTGCCGGGCGCGCCCAGACAGAACGTCACCGAGCCGTCGGCGTTTTTCTTCGGTCCCATCTCGGGTGAGCCGCCGGGATAGGCCGCGGTTTTGGACGAGGGGAAGTTGTCGGGGAATATCTCTACCGCGATATCACCCCCAGTAGCGGTCTTGCCCTCCCGTGAGCCGTCGGCCGTGCGGAACACAAACATGAGCTTCTCCACGGTTTCCGTCGGGTCGGTGATGCCGTAGTAGGTGCGCACGTCGGGTATGGTGAGCGACCAGGTGTTGGCCTTGACATATGTGAGTCTGTATTTAGCATCGTTGTCACCCCATGTGGGAGCATACTTCCAGTCCGTCACCGATTTGCTCAGACCGGTGATTACGCCGGTGTGGGCATAGACGGGAGTGGTTGAGGCGACACCCATCAGTCCTTTGTTGCCTCCGTCGGCATGAAAGGTGATGACGATGCCTGTCGCCGACCGTGTGACGGTGGCTGGCGTGGTGGTCACTGTCTGTGAGGCCGCCGGCATGACGGCAAGACACATCAATGCCACGAGAGTGGAAAGAATTTTTTTCATGATAGAAACAAATAAATACGTATGATATAATCGGAAATAGAAAGCTGTAAGCCGGAGTGAGAGGGGAAAGAGCAAGGAGAGAGGGGAGTGTAATCGCGCTCGGTGATATGTTGTTACGACATGGGGTCGTAGGTGTCGGGCGACATGGGCGAGGATGATGTCAGGGCATTGATGATGCTGCGCAACAGTGTGGCATAGCCGATGTCGAGACATGCGGTGGCCGAGGGGGATGTGCCGGGGGTGAGAAATCCGCGGGCGTCGATGGGGTGGGGTGACTGGAGGATTTTCTCGATGTCGGAGAGGTGACGGCGCGAGAGCTCGAGGGCCTTGGCCGCACGGCCGGTGCGGACGAGGCTCATGAGATATGGAAACGCTACCCCTGGGTCGGGTCGGCCCAGGTCGGTAAACTCTACAAAAGACTCCTCGACTATATCGACCGTCTCCTGATACATCTTGTTGATATACCACAGTTCGGTGAGAAAACCGAGATCGGGCGAGGCCACAAACTTGTCGCGAAACAGGCCTACAATCAGAGCCGCTATGTCGGGCCGTCCGTTGCTTATGTGCTCTTTGGCCCAGGCCATGACGGTCTCGCGTGTGAATGACGCCTGCTCGGCCACACGGAGTATGTGGGGAGTGGCTCGTGTGAAGTCAATGTTCATGAGCAGGTCGATGGGCAACTGCGACATGGGATAGGCCGCGAGGGTCTGCTCGAGCAGAGCGGCCGCCTCGTCGTTGCGTCCCAGCTCGATGAGGGTTGCCGCATAGGCCGAGGCGTCGGCATCGTTGGCGTCGCGCAGGTCAAGGATGGCTTTGAACACACGGCTCACCTCCTCCTTGGTGTCGCCGCGGCGATACATGGCCCGCCCCTTGAGCCGCATGGCTTCGAGACAGCCGGCGTCGACAGCCAGGGCATATTCGGCCGAGGCCAGAGCGTCGTCATAGTCGCCCGAGGCCAGTTGCACGCCTGCGAGTCTCACCCAAAAGTCGATGGTGAACGGCTCCATCATCGTCAGCTCCTCAAAGAGCCGCTGGGCTGTTGTGAGGTCGCTTATATCCTCGGCGCGGTCGGCATACTCGTAGATGAATGTCGGGGTGTAGGTACTTTTGGCCTCCACGCGCCGGCGGTTGGTCTCGACCCAGTCGAGCATGCCGTTTTCGGCGCAGAAGTCCACGAGCTGTATCACGTCCTCGTCGCCCAGTTCGGTCGAGGCATCCACCATCTCCTCGAGGCGACGTCGTGTCTCGGGGGTGTCGGTGGCACCTTCGGCCCGCAGTGTGAGAAGACGGTTGAGAAATCCGCCGTTGCTCACGCGGTTGTTGACATCGGCGGCCGCCTCCATCTCGCCAAACGAGGAGTAGAACCATGCGCGGCGTGTGGCCAGGGCTTCGCTTGCGGGATAATGGCGTGCTCCGTAGAGGAGCACTTCCATTTTCACTATGTAATTGTCCATGTCGGACGCGTAGTCAAATATCTCGATGAGATCAGTCTCGTCGAAATATGCTTCGGTGTTGCCGGCTTTGACTATCTCCGACTCAAACTCATTATATAGTCCCTGGCGCGAATCCTCGCCGCCACTTCCGTTTGTGTTATCGTCCATTGTCATTCCGCGGGGCGGAGGGGTTATAGAGGTTTATGAGTTGTTTTTTACTTGTTGATTTTCTCCCAGGAGTCCTTGAGTGCTATGGTGCGGTTGAAGATGAGGCTTCCAGGGGTCGAATCGGGGTCGAGCGTGAAGTAGCCTATGCGCTGGAACTGCAGTGGCACTCCGGGCTTGGCTATCTCGGCCAGATAGGGCTCTACCTTGATGTTTTCCACGACCTTGAGCGAGTCGGGGTTGAGCATCTCGCGGAAGTCGCGCTCGGTCTCGGCCGCGGGATTCTCGACGCAGAACAGGCGGTCATATATGCGGGCTGTGGCGTTGACAGCCGTGGGTGCCGACACCCAGTGGAGTGTGCCCTTGACCTTGCGTGAGCTGCCGGGAAGGCCGCTGCGTGTGTCGGGGTCGTATGTGCAGTATATTTCCTCGATGTTGCCTTCGGCATCCTTTTTGACTCCTGTGCATTTCACGATATAAGCTCCCTTGAGACGCACTTCGCTTTCGGGTGCGAGACGGAAGAATTTCTTGGGAGGATTCTCCATGAAGTCGTCGCGCTCGATGTAGAGCTCGCGCGAGAAGGGCATCTGATGAGTGCCGCCATTGGGGTCTTCGGGATTGTTTTCCATCTCCACCATTTCGGTCTGCCCCTCGGGATAGTTGGTGATGACTACCTTGACTGGGTTGATGACGGCCATGCCGCGTGTGGCCACTTTGTTGAGGTCGTCGCGCACGGCGTGCTCGAGGAGCGAGATGGAGTTGAGAGCCTCATATTTGGTATAGCCGATGGCGTCGACAAAGTTGCGTATGGAGCGCGGAGTGAAGCCGCGTCGGCGCAGACCCGAGATGGTAGGCATGCGGGGGTCGTCCCATCCGGCCACGAGTCCCTCCTTGACAAGCTGGAGCAGCTTGCGCTTGGACATCACGGTGTAGGTGAGGTTGAGACGGTTGAACTCGATCTGACGCGGGCAGTAGCTCTCGTCGGCCAGCTCCTTGACAAAGTATTCGTAGAGCGGACGGTGGACGGTGAACTCAAGGGTGCATATCGAGTGGGTGACACCCTCGAAATAGTCGCTCTGGCCGTGGGCGAAGTCATACATGGGGTAGACCTTCCAGGTGGTGCCGGTGCGGTGGTGGGGTGTCTTGATGATGCGATACATGATGGGGTCGCGGAAGTGCATGTTGGGGCTGGCCATGTCAATCTTGGCGCGCAGCACTCGCGAGCCTTCCTCAAACTCGCCGGCGTTCATGCGTGTGAACAGGTCGAGATTCTCCTCCACCGAGCGGTTGCGGTAGGGGCTCTCTGTGCCGGGCTGTGTGGGGGTGCCCTTCTGGGCTGCTATCTCTTCCGAAGACTGGTCGTCGACATAGGCTTTGCCCTCCTTGATAAGACGGATGGCAAGGTCGTAGAGCTTGGGGAAATAGTCGGAGGCGTAATACTCGCGGTCGCCCCAGTCAAATCCGAGCCAGTGTATGTCTTCGCGTATGGCATCCACATACTCCACATCCTCTTTTACGGGATTGGTGTCGTCAAAACGCAGGTTGCATGTGCCGCCAAACTTTTCGGCGATACCGAAGTCCATGCATATGGCCTTGGCATGGCCTATGTGGAGATAACCGTTGGGTTCCGGCGGGAAACGCGTGTTGAGGCGTCCGCCGTTCTTGCCTGCCTGCAGGTCGTTGTACACTGTTTCCTCTACGAAGTTCATGCCGCGGGCCTCATTTTCGGCCGGGGTTACGGGAGTAGCGTTTGTATCCATATCTTGAAAATATGCGGAATGTGATGCTTAGTTGTTGAAATGCAAATTTACACAGAATTTTTCTAAAAACCGCTCCGGCAGTTTAGAAGATTATCAGCTTTAACACATAGACAATGACAAGGGCATATGAGCCGGCCAGCACGTCGTCCATCATCACGCCCCAGCCGCCGGGACATATCTCTTCGATTTTGCGGCATCCGAGCGGTTTGGTGATGTCGATGAGGCGGAAGAGCCCAAATCCGAGCAGGGCGAATATCCAGGTGTACTCGCCGCACGGAGCTACGAGCAACGGTATCCAGCAGCCTACATACTCGTCGATTACGACAGCTCTGGGGTCGGGACCCCAGTAACGCTCCATGACCGATGATGTCCATGCGCCGACCACTGTGACACTGACTATCAGTGCCAGCGTGACAAGTGTCAGTGCCAGGGGCGAGAGGACAAGATAGAGCGCGTACCATATGGCCAGAGCGACAAATGCCGCATAGGTGCCGGGCGCACCGGGCAACAGGCCTGTGTAGAGGCCGGTGGAGAGGATTTCGTGAAAACGGGGGGCTACCCCAAGTTTTTTGTAATTATTGTCGCTCATGGTGTCATGACTGAAGTTGAGGCGCAAAATTACAAAGATTCTCGCACATTACATGTATTTTAACCCGAAAAAACACCCCTATGTGCATGGCAAGCTGTCATATGTGAGGCGTGACAGGCCGTGTCATCCGATATTTTTCCGAATGGCCTCGACCATTCCGACATGGTTTTTGCAACTGATCACGTATTGCCGTTTGTTTTTCAGTTTTATGTAAAAGCATTGGCTCCGGTCGGCGTAGTAGCCGAAATACTGACCTATGACGATGTCGCTGAAATATCCCCAGTAGCCGAAAAATCCGCCGCTTCCGCAGAGTCTGATACCTGCGGCCGAGGGATAACATGTGTCGACCTCCACGATGTCGGCAAGGGGGAATGTTTTGTCGCCCGAAAGCAGACGATGGATTATGAGTTCACTTGGATTGACACTGACACTTACGGGGCAGTAGTAAAGGCCTGCCGCGACGATGGCTACGGTTAATGCCATTGTCAATAGAGTGGGCTGGTCGATGGAATGTAGGTGGGTGAGGATGCCTGTCAGGAGTGCGGCTGGCACCACTATTGTGATAATGGTGCAGTAGGTGCTGAAGTGTACTTTGCTTTTCATAATGGGATGTCAGTTTATGACGATTTCGTCGGTAAATATCCAGCCTCCCATGTTTTTGTCGGAGTGGGCTTGGATGCGTATGTAGCGCGGAGTGCGAGGGGGGAAGTCGGCATATGACTTGCGGGACGGGCCGCTCCAGGCCACTTCGGCAAGGGCCATGACGCGGGGATAGAGCATGTATTCGTAATGGCTGTCGGTCTCTATGTATTCGGCCCACAGGTCGGCCTGCTTTCCAGTTGGCTTCGGGACGCCAGGCTGCAAACTCGGTGAGGGCTTGGGATGGTGTCAGTCGATGGTTACTTCGTCGACAAAGAGGAAGCCCGGGCTGCCCTTGCCGCCATGCCAGTCGGGGATGGATTGTTCGGAGAGGGCTGTCAGGCGTACATAGCGGGCTGTGACGGGTGAGAACGAGTATTTGTGTTCATAAAGGCCGTTGCGGTCGGTCTCTTTCATGGGGGGATAGTTTTCGGAGAATACTTTCCTGAAAGTAGTGCCGTCGTCGGAGACTTGTATGGTCACGCCGCGTGTGTCGAAAATCCAGTCGCCTTTCTCTACGCATGATGTAAAAGCGACGTTGGATATTTCGGTGGGGCGGAGCAGGTCGATTGTCACATCCATGTCGTTGCAGTAGAAGGCTATCCACCGTCCGGTCTTGTAGTTGCCGTTGCCTTTGAGTCCGTCGGTCAGGGTGGTGATGCCGTTGTATTCATATTGCTTGTTGACGGGCTGATTGGCCACTGTCGGTTTGGCCGTGGAGCGGCTGAAAGAGATTTTTTCGGAGAGTATGCGGCTGTTGGCTGTCGGACGTATGGCCATTGCTTTGAGGATGCAGTCGGTGTCAATCGAGAGAATGTTGGCTGCGACGGGTGAGGCCTCCGTTGGGTCGGAGCCGTCGAGAGTGTAGTGTATCGGTGAGCCGTCGATGGTCCGCATGGCCACGTCGACGGTCCCTGACGCACTGTCGGTCGAGAAGTCGGCATCGACGTCAAACACGTGGGTTGCATAGTTGTAGCCCTCGGCGTCATAGGATTTTATCAGTTGAGGCAGACGCGACAGGAAGTCGGCATAGTCCTTGCGGTCGGGTTCGGTCCACTGGATTTCGGCAAGCGCGGCCCAGCGGGGGAGTGCCATGTATTGCAGATGGGAGAACGTCGGGAAATATTCCGACCAGTGGTTGGCCTGGACGCCGAGGATGTGGCTGCGGTTTTCGGGAGCCACGCGGTCGGGCACGGGGTCAAAACTGTAGACACGCTCGATGGGCACGTAGCCGCCTATGGCCAGCGGCTCGTCATCGGTGTCTTTTGTCTGGTAGTAGTCGAAGTAGAGATAGGTGTTGGGGGTCATGATTACGTCGTGGCCTTGTGCAGCGGCTTCGATGCCTCCGCCCACTCCGCGCCATGACATCACGGTGGCGTTGGGCGCGAGACCTCCCTCGAGGATTTCGTCCCAGCCTATGATCTGACGGCCGTGACTGTTGAGAAATTTCTCGGCGTGGTTGATTATGTAGCTCTGGAGATATTCTTCCTTGCTGTGATGCGAGTCGCCCCTTATGCCCAGCTCTCTGATGCGTGCCTGGCATTTGGGACACTCTTCCCATCTGATTTTGGGACATTCGTCGCCACCGACGTGGATATAGCGCGAGGGGAAGAGGGCTATGACTTCGGAGAGAACATCGTCAATGAATGTGAGAACGCTGTCGTTGCCGGCGCAGAGCACGTCATCAGAGATGCCCCACATGGTCCACACTTCATAGGGACCTCCCGTACACCCGAGATGGGGGTAGGCGGCAAGGGCGGCCTGCATGTGGCCGGGAAGGTCTATCTCGGGGATGACGGTGATGTAGCGGTCGGCGGCATAGCCGACCACTTCCTTGATCTGCTCCTGAGTGTAGAAGCCGCCGTAAGGTGTGCCGTCATATTGGCCTGAATTGCGTCCGATTACAGTCTCCTTGCGTCGGGAGCCTATTTCGGTCAGCAGGGGATATTTCTTTACTTCCATGCGCCAGCCCTGGTCGTCGGTAAGATGCCAGTGGAGACGGTTCATGTTGTGGAGTGCCATCATGTCGATGTAGCTTTTGGCCTCGTCGACCGAGAAGAAGTGGCGCGAGATGTCGAAGTGTACGCCGCGATAGTCAAAGCGTGGAGAGTCGTTGATCTCGACGGCGGCCAACACGGGAACACTGCCGGGCACTACAGGCAGGGATTTGCGCAGGGTCTGTAGTCCGTAGAATACTCCAGCCTCGCTCGCTCCTGTGATGATGATGCCTTCGGACGATACTGTCATGTTGTAGGCCTCGGGCTTTTCGGCTTCAAGTCCGAGGCGGAGTTGTATGTTGCCGGCGGCTTTGTCGTCCGGGCCGGGTGCTGTGGCATAGTTATAGCCTGTGGCTGTCTTGAGATAGTCGGCAAGATAGCCTGCGTTGCGCCGCATCATTTCATTACCCTCCGGATAGATGATTCTGGTCGAGCTGTCCAGTATGAATTCTCCTCCGCCGGGTGTGGCTGTGATTTCCCGGGGGAGCGGGATGGTATGGTAATCGGCATTGGTTGTCTTTTTGGAGCAGGATGCAAGGATTCCTGCCATAGCCAATAGTGCAGCCAGTCGGGATAGTTTTAGCATGATGAAGATAGCAGAATTATTAGAAATAAGGTCATGTGATGACCGCAGTGGCAAAATGAAGAGATTGATAACGAAAAGTTTTTGCCATACAAGTCAAGTCAAAGTTAATCAAAACCTTATTATTGTGCAAGAAAAATGGTGAAAACAGCGTGATGAAGGCGTAATTTGGAGTGTTTTGCAAGAAAATGGCGTGTAATAAGAAAATGCATATTTGCATATGACATAAAAAATATCTACCTTTGCACATCCGTTAGCGTGTGGCATCTCTGCCAGATGGGATGAACGTGGTAAAAGTCACCCCCTCTCTGCCGCCCGATACGGAATGATGGTCCGGTAGCTCAGCTGGATAGAGCATCTGCCTTCTAAGCAGACGGTCATGCGTTCGAGTCGCATCCGGATCACTAAAGGGTCACTTTTCAGTGGCCCTTTTTTCGTGTCCGTAAGTGACTGATGTGCAAGTGTTAGCAATTTTATAAAATCTTGATTTAGAAAGATTTAGCACAAACCGTATTTCCTGCCGATAGCCAAAGTTAGCATTTGTTAGTTCGGAATTAGCACATTATCTTTGGTACAGATTTCGTGAATGTACCACAAAAAAGTACCACAAATGTACCAGCTTTTGTAAAATTTAATCGAGAAGTGCGCCATGAAATCTAACCGAGAAGTGCACCGGTTCAAAGGAGAATTTTAACCGGGGATTTTGAGTTATATTATAGTAATATCAACTCGGTCCCACAAAATGAAAACTATGGTAGAAAGAAACGAGGTCCTGACACGTTATCATGTCAAGGGTCAGTCGAAGCGCCAGATTGCGGGAGAGATGCACATCAGCCGCCACACGGTAGACAAGATCGTGTGGGAGTATGAGCGTGTGTGTCTGGACGCCGACGGTGTCTGCGACATGAAGGCGTTTGCAACACTTTTAGGTTCGGAGCCTAAGTTCAACACACCGGTGCGGACATGTCCGGTGGTGACGGATGAAATCAAGGGGATTATCCGCAATTGTCTTGAAGACAATCGTGTGCGTCGGGCCACAGGCATGCGCAAGCTTCAGTGGACGTGTCGCAGCATCCACACGATGCTTCTGGAGCGTGGCTTTACGCTCAGTTATCCGAGTGTGTGCAATCATGTCAGACGCATCAGTGCGACCATGGGCACCAGGCCGCAGAAGGAGGTCTATGTCAGGCGCGAGCATGATCCCGGGCAGGAGTGCGAGTTCG
>RIBL01000003.1 GCA_003762875.1 Muribaculaceae bacterium Isolate-110 (HZI)
ACTCCCCCCATCAGACCCATCGGCCCCATCCGGCCCATCCGACCCGCCCCACCCACTTTAGCGGTACACCGTGCTCCGCAGCCCAAAGCTAAACCGCACGGTAAGCGACCGTTGACATACTGCACACACACAAACAATCAACCACCTCCGGCGTTATATAAATATAAGTAACCAACCCCACAACCGTCATGATAAAAATAACATATCTCGACCATAGCGGATTTACCGTCACCACCCCCGACGCCGTCATGGTATTCGACTACTACAAAGACCCCGACAAAAAGCTCGAGAAAGTCCTCAGTGAATCCCCCGACGCCGACGTCATCTTCTTCGTAAGTCACTACCACCCCGACCACTTCAACACCTCCATCTTCGAACTCGCACAAGACCACAGACGCACCTACGTCCTCTCCTACGACATCTTCTCCAAATTAGTCCCCGACAAAGGACTCTCGGTAGCATGGATGAGCCCCGGCGACATCCTCGACCAAATACCCGGCACAAGCAAAGTCCGCGCCTACAAATCCACCGACGCCGGCGTAGCCTACGCAATCACCCTCCCCGACGGCCATGTCATCTTCCACGCCGGCGACCTCAACGACTGGCATTGGGGCGACGTCTCCACACCCGCCGAATCACAGGCCGCACAAGCCCACTTCGAGAAAATCGTCAACAATATCTCTCAGGACTACCCCGACATGCACATCGTGATGTTCCCCGTCGACGCACGTCTGGGCACCGACTTCGCCCGAGGGGCCAACATATTCCTCAGCAAAATCCGGGTCGACTACTTCATCCCCATGCACTTCTGGGGCCAGCCACAGAAAGCATGCGACTTCGCCACCTATCTACCCGCCGGAAGCGACACCCAATGCCTCTGTCTCGACCGTCCCGGAGCCGAAGCCACCCTCCCCTGCTGACAAAAAACAACAAAAAATTAAAGATTGGCTCCGCGCCCGCCGCGCAGCCAATCTTTAATTTATCGTCAGCCATCCGCCCCATTAGGCTCATCACCTGCCATCTCATCAACCCGCAGTCCAAACCTCGGGTGACACCAGTCAGGAGCAAGCTCAGCCATCGGCACAAGCACAAACTCCCTCAGATGCATCCTCGGATGCGGCAACGTAAGCTCCGGCGTATCCATCACCACATCATCTATAGCGATAATATCTATATCGATAGCCCGGTCAATATAGCCCCCCGCCTCATCGCGGTGGGGCGACGGGTCAAGCTCACGCTGAATCCCCTCCACCATGCGCAGCACCTCCATCGGAGACAGAGCGCACTCAGGCTCCACAGTCATCCCGACATTCAGAAAAGGGTTATCCGACTCATAGCCCCACGCCTGAGTCTCTATCATCCGCGAACACACTGCACGGCCGGGCAGCGCGCCCCTTATCAGCGCGACAGCCCGGCCAAGCATCTCCTCCCGGCAACCGAGATTGGAGCCAAGATTAAGAAATATTTTCAAAATATAATTATCTTAGGTGATATAACCCTATAATCTTATAACCCTCAATTTGAGCTCGCTCAAATTGAATTACTTAAGCTGCACCTTCTGAGTCGGAGGCAGCATAGAGTTACGCTCAGCCACAGCATCGATTACCTCATGAGCCAGATGAGCGAAAGCATGGCCCGTGATACTGTCAGTCATAGCCACCGGACAACCGTTGTCACCGCTGTCAGCTATCGAAGCCACAAGCGGTATCTGCGCGAGCAGACGCACTCCCATATGCTCAGCGAGCTTCACGCCACCCTCGCGGCCAAATATATAGTAACGCTCATCGGGATGTTCAGCCGGAGTAAACCACGCCATATTCTCCACAAGTCCGAGTATAGGCACATTCACCTTATCATCCTTAAACATCGAGATACCCTTACGTGCGTCAGCCAGAGCCACCTCCTGAGGAGTGGTTACAACCACCACTCCCGTCATGGCCAGCGTCTGCACAAGCGTCAGATGGATATCGCTCGTGCCGGGAGGCATATCTATAAGGAAATAATCAAGCTCACCCCAGTCACCCTCCGAAATAAGTTGCTTCAGAGCATTCGACGCCATCGACCCGCGCCACATCACAGCCTTGTCCTTGTCAACCAGAAAACCTATTGACAGCAACTTCACGCCGTAACGCTCCACAGGGATTATCATCTGACGGCCGTCGACATCATGTATATAGAGCTGCTGGTCCTCGATACCAAACATCTTAGGCATCGAAGGGCCGAAAATGTCTGCGTCAAGCAATCCCACCTTATAACCCTCGCGCGCAAGAGCCACGGCAAGATTGGCGGCGACAGTCGACTTACCCACACCGCCTTTGCCCGACGACACACCCACGATATTCTTCACGCCCGTCAACACGGGAGCAGCCTTGGCCGGAGCCGGCTGGCGCGACGCTGTGTGCACCGTAACCTTTACCTCCGGTGACACATATGTATGTATCGCAGTCTCCGCTGCCTTGGCCATCGACTTCATAAACGGATCGGTCGGCTTGTCAAAGATAAGCGTAAAACTAACACTCTCGCCGTCGATACGTATATCATCAGCCACCATTGAATTTTCGATCAGACTCTTGCCGTTACCGGGATAACGCACTGTAGCGAGAGCCTCGGTTATAAGTGAAGGATATAATGTCATGTCTTATGATTATTTTTTCTTATAATTAATGATTTACAGTCAACACTGTAACAACTTCATCAGCACCGCAGTTTATAAACTATAAACTCCACACCTCAAAGCGATCCGCGTCCGAACGAGCGATACGTATCAGGCTCAATCTCCACCTCCGGCTCCGTCAGCACAGCATCCTGAGGCAGTTGCCAGGCGATATACTTGCTCGGTATGCCGCGTGACAGCCACTGGCTCTCATAAAACGTCGTGATGGGCGGCACCTCGGCTGCAAGCGGAGAGTGATACAGATCATCGGTCGCCGCAAGAAGAGGCAGATTGTTATGGCGTATCATCTCCAGAGTATAGGCATAGAGAAAAGGCGAGTCAGTCTTAAGCCTTATGGTACCGTCAGCCGAAAGCACCTTACGGTAAATCTCCATGAAATGCGTCCCTGTAAGACGCTTGTTGACCTTCTTCATCTGAGGGTCGGGAAAAGTTATCCATATCTCCGACACCTCACCCGGAGCAAAAAACTCCGGCAGCAGATGTATCGAGGTACGCAGAAATGCCACATTGTCCATCCCCGCCTCACACACCTGCTTGGCTCCCGTCCACATACGCGCGCCCTTGATGTCAATGCCTATGAAATTACGGTCGGGATAGGTGCGGCCCATGCCTACGGCATATTCTCCCTTGCCACAGCCGAGCTCAAGCGTCAGAGGCGCATTGTTGTGAAACACCTCCCCGCCCCAGCGGCCGCGCAGCGGACAGCCGCCGGTCTCCTTGAGGTGAGCGAATGGATACTGGTAGACACATGGCAGTGTCTCCATCTCGGCAAACTTCTTTAGCTTGTTCTTTCCCATGGGTTTATTAAGAGTGTGGGGTGAGAGATTTATAACGATTGTAAGGATTTTATCTACGGTTGGCGCATCAGCTTGAACGTCACTCCGCGGCCTCCGTCGCGGGTCTCGGCCCTGACTATAAAAAAGGCTCCCGCATGACGCGACGTGTCCAGACTCACACTGTCGGCCCCGATATGGACCGCCGTCTCGAGCACACGTCCGTCCACGCCATAGAGCGTGACACTTTCAAGCTCAGTGTCCGAGCTGACTCTCAAAGTCATGCCCATAAAACCGGCCTCCACATGCCCGGCGGCCCCTGAGGTCGAGGGAAGCAGTGTGATCGACGAGCGGCTTATGGAAAACTCCTGCCACTGCGGGGCGGCAAGAAACGCTTCTTCAAGTTCGGGGAGCACATTGAGTGTCACATCCGGCTGCTCCACTCCGGCCCACACCTCATCGCCCAACGAGGGCACGGTCTCAAGCCGCAGCGCGTCAATCTCCCTGACACCGCTCCAGCCCTCAAACGCTCCATCGCCTATATGTGTCAGCGACGCAGGCAGTGCCACAGTCTCCACAGCCGTCATTCCGGCCATAGCAAGCACCCCTATCTCACTCACTCCGTCGGGCAGATTGACCGACGCAAGGCTCACAGCCCCCTTCAAGGCAAGGGCGGGGACACTCACTGCCTCCGACGGCAGACGCACATCGGCAAGCGACTCACAGTCAAAAAACACTCCCTCGCCAAGCTCCGCGGCCCCCGAGGGCAGTGTGGCCGACACCAGGCGGGCACATGAGGCAAAAGCTCTCTTGCCAACCGAGACCAATCGCCCGCAGCCGTCAAGAGACACTCTTTCAAGACCGCTCAGAGCAAAGGCCTCATGCCCTATACAAGTCAGAGACTCCGGCATCGAAATCTCCCCGAGCGAACGACATCCGAAAAAGGCGCGGTCACCTATGGCACTCAGCGAGCCGGGCAGGCTCACCTCGGCAAGCAGTCCGCACCCCTCGAAAGTCCTCGCCTCGACCGTAGCCATCCCTTCCGACAGCTCGGCGCGGGTCAGACGACGGCATTGCGCGAAAGCGTCAGCTCCGACGCGGGTCACGTCTTGAGGTATCACCACCTCTTCGATGCGCGAATCCATCAGCGCACCCTCCCCGATAGCCGTAATCGAGGCCGGAAGCCTCACATGCGCGGCCCTGAGGCCCGCAAGGATATAAGGGGGCAACACATCGGCCGGAGCGGAATACACATTAGCCCCAACCCGGGGCCCCTTGTAGGCAGCCACCGTCACGCCCGACAGGTCGAGCGTATGCAGCTCCTCTATTGTCGCCGCAAGATAGGCCAGGTCGGAAGCATCGACCGACCCCGTGACAGTGATAACCCCGGCACGCGAAGGCACGGCACACTCGGCCGCAAGCTGCCCGGGCACGACTTCATAAGTCTGCCCAGCAGCCTCTCCCGCCGTCATGGCCACAAGAGCCATGACGGCGACAAGAGCCATATGCAAGTGCCTTGCCATTATTCAGTATAAGGGGGGGGTAGGATAGCCTAAACTTTAAACTTTAAACTATCTCCTCTTATTGCGTCTCTGCTGCTCGCGGAGCATAGCCTCCTGCTGCTTCTGAGCCTCCTCGAGCTTCTGAGCCATCCAGCCCTTCTTCTTGGGTTTCTTGGCATTCTCGGCCATCTTGGCACGCATCTTGTCCTCCGACACAAACTTGCGGAAAGTGAAAGTCATGAGGATAGTGATGAGCAGCGACAGGAAGTAATAATAGCTCAGGCCCGCAGCATAGTTGTTGAAGATAAACAGGAACATCACCGGCATCAGATACATCATCCACTTCATGCCCGGCATGCCCGACGAGGCCTGGCTCTGCATGTTGAGATAGGTGTATATAATATTGGTGGCGGTCATCAGCAGACAGAAGAGGCTGATATGGTTACCGAATGTCGATGAAATGAAGGGGATATTGGCAGTCCATGACACGATGGCATCGGGAGCCGCAAGGTCTTTGGCCCACAGGAACGACTCGCCGCGCAGCTCGATGGCCGACGGGAAGAACCAGAACATGGCCACCAACACAGGCATCTGCAGCAGCATGGGCAGACAGCCCGACATCGGGTTGGCCCCGGCACGCGAATAGAGTGCCATCGACTCCTGCTGACGCTTCATGGCGTTCTCATTTCCGGGATATTTGTCATTGATAGCCTTGATTTCAGGCGCGAGCAGACGCATCTTGGCCTGTGAGATAAGGCTCTTGTAAGTGAACGGATAGAGGATTATCTTGATAAAGATGGTCAGCAGCAGGATGATGATGCCATAGTTGCTGATAAAGGAGCCCAGGAAGCTGAACACGGGGATGATAATCAGCGTATTGATCCAGCGGAATATAGGCCAGCCAAGCGGGATGAGCTTGGTGAGATGCATATTCTCTTCGGGGAAGACCGTCTTCTCCACCTCCTTCATCACGGGATAGGAGTTGGGACCGAGATACATCACAAACGAAGCCGGATTGGCAAGCGAGGCCGAATAATCGAGCGTGAGCGCGATATTCATCTGCTTGATAAAGTCGGGATTGTCCTTAAGCTCTGAGCTTGAAAGCTCGGCGGCGGCAAAGTTGCCGCGAGACATGAGCACTGCCGAGAAGAACTGATTCTTGCAGCTCACCCACTTGAGTCGCTGCGTTATATCCTCCGAATCATCTCCACTCTCGCTGAGATTGTCGACATCACCGTCGGGATACATATAGTACAGGGCCGAGTTGCGCTCCTCAAACACGCGTCCGGCCTCCAGGCGGCGCATCTTCTGGCTCCAGGTCATATCCATCGTGGCCACCGAAGTGGGTATGATGGCCTGCATGCCTTCCTGCACCACATCGATATTCACCAGATAGCTGTCGGAGGGCAGCATATAGCGTATGCCCCACTTGGCTCCGTCGCCGAGATCGAGCATCATGCACACGGTCGAGTCGTTCTCGACCACGGGCTGGAAGTAAAACTCGCGTGTCTCGAAACGCTGGTTGGCCGAAGTGAGTGTGAATGAATACATGTCGGTGGCCGGATCGAGCAGTGTCACCTGGGTCGAGTCATAGCTGCGATAATCGTTGAGCGAAGCGCGCGATATGACACCGCCCTTGTTGGATAGTTCGAGGGTCACGAGCTTGTTGGCAAGCTTGACGGTAGTGCTGTCACCCGAGAGATGACGGGCAAATCCGCGATAGCGCGCGGCTGTGGCGAGACCCTGACGCAGAGCCTTGAGAGCCGATGCGGCAAGCGGTGTGCCGAGCAACGAGGTGTCATTGCTCAGCAACTGCGCCACCGACACGGCCTGTCCTTTAGCCTCGACAGTGCCGCCGACATTGCCCTCGGCGTCAAGCGTGAGGTTCATGCCCTCGACACTGAGACGGGCAGTATGGGCCGTAGTGTCGGCCTGGCCGAGCTCGCGGATGGTCGAGGCTATCGAGGCCACTTCGGCCGGAGTGATGGAGTCGAGCGTGAGAAGCGAGGGGTCATCGGCCTTCTGTGCGGCCTCGGCCTCCATACGTGCGCGCTCCTGACGCTGGCGTTCAAGTTCTTCGGCCGAAGGCTGGTTGAGCCACATGAAACCAAAGATGACGAGGCCCATGAGCAACAGGCCTGTAAGGGTGTTCTTATCCATTATTTATTCTTTTCTTCTTTATATGCGATTGCCGATTTGATAAAGTCGAGGAAGAGCGGTGAGGGAGAGAGCACGGTCGAAGAATACTCGGGATGATACTGTGTGCCGATAAACCAACGGTGGTCGGGCAGTTCGACAACCTCAACCAGACGGGTGTCGGGATTCTCGCCCACACACTTCATGCCGGCCTCCTCAAAACGGGCGCGGTAATCGTTGTTAAACTCGAAGCGGTGACGGTGACGCTCCCTGACCTGAGGTCTGCCATAGGCGGCTGCCACTCTCGAGCCTTCGCGCAACACACAGTCATAAGCCCCGAGACGCATGGTGCCGCCCATATTGTGGATGCTCTTCTGCTCTTCCATCAGGTCGATGACATTGTCGGGGGTGTTGGGGTTCATCTCGGTAGAGTTGGCTTCCTTGAGCCCGAGCACATTGCGGGCAAACTCTATCACCATGCACTGCATGCCCAGGCAGATGCCGAAGGTGGGAATGTCGTGAGTGCGACACCACTCGAGAGCCACAAATTTGCCCTCGATGCCGCGCTGGCCGAAGCCGGGTGCGATAATGACGCCGTCAAGGCCCTCTAGCTGACCTTCGACATTGTCGGGGTTGACCTTCTCGGAGTGGATGTAGCGTATCTTCACCTTGTGGCCGCAATAGGTGGCAGCCTGGAAGAGCGATTCGTCTATCGACTTGTAGGCATCCTGCAGCTCGACATATTTGCCGACGAGACCAATGGTCACGGTGCTCTCGGCCGAGTCCATGAGCGAGAGGAAACGGTTCCAGTCAGTCATGTCGGGCTCGCCCTGCGGGAGCATTTCACACTTTTTCAGCACAATCTCGTCGAGATGCTGCTCGTGCATAAGCACAGGCACCTTGTAAATCGACGGAGCGTCGACGCTCTGCACCACCGCGTCGGGCGACACGTTGCAGAACTGAGCAATCTTCTTTCTCATTCCGGCCGGAATCTCGTGCTCCGTGCGCAGCACCAGGACGTCGGGCTGGATGCCCACCTGCTGCAGCTGCTTTACAGAGTGCTGGGTCGGCTTGGTCTTGAGTTCCTTGGCTGCGTGAATAAACGGCACATATGTCAGATGGATGCACACACAGTCGTCCTCAAGTTCCCAGCGCAACTGGCGCACGGCCTCAAGAAACGGCAGGCTCTCGATGTCGCCCACGGTGCCGCCGATCTCGGTGATGACAAAGTCAAAATCGCCGGTCTTGCCCAGAGCCATGACGTTGCGCTTGATTTCGTCGGTGATGTGAGGGATAATCTGCACGGTCTTGCCCAGATAATCGCCGCGACGTTCCTTGTCGATTACGCTCTGATAGATGCGACCGGTGGTCACATTGTTGGCGCGTGTGGTCTGGATATTGGTGAAACGCTCGTAGTGTCCGAGGTCGAGGTCGGCCTCATGGCCGTCCACTGTCACATAGCACTCGCCGTGCTCATAGGGATTGAGCGTACCCGGGTCAATATTGATATACGGGTCAAACTTCTGGATTGTAACTTTGTAACCGCGGGCTTTCAGCAGACAGGCGAGCGAAGAGGAGATAATGCCTTTGCCCAGTGAAGACACTACGCCGCCGGTAACGAATATGTATTTTGTTTCCACGCTGATAATAGGTGTGAGTGATTGCTATCTTTTTAACAAGGTGCAAAATTACAAAAAATTACACAAGTGCCGCAAACTAACCCCCACGAATTTCGTCCCAAAACATCATAATTGGAATATTTGTTGTAACTTTGCAGAAATCCGGATAATGAGATAATGACTATGATAAAAAATCTGCTCTTCGACCTGGGCGGCGTGATAATGAATCTTGACCGCATGCGCTGCGTGCGTGCCCTCGAAGCTCTCGGCATGCCCGATGCCGCCGAGATGCTCGGCGAATATGGCCAGAAAGGTCCCTTCCTCGCACTCGAAAAGGGCGAAATAACCCCCAACGAGTTTCACCACCAGATGCGCCCCCTCTTTAACCGCCCTGTGACCGACGACGAAATCGACCGTGCCTTTGACCTCTTTCTCACCGGCATCCCCGTCGGCCGCCTCAAGGCCCTGCGCGAACTGCGCCGCCGCTACAAGGTGTATCTGCTCTCCAACACCAACCCTATCATGATGGACGGCTACATAGCCGAGCAGTTCCGTCAGGAGGGCCGGGAGATGACAGACTATTTCGACGGCATCGTCACAAGCTATGAGGCCAAGTGTTACAAGCCCGACCGCGCCATCTTTGACTACACCTGCGCCCACTGTGGCATCGAGCCCGAGGAGACCCTCTTTTTCGATGACTCCCAGGCCAATGTCGACGCCGCGCGCCGTCTCGGCTTCAACGCCGCCCATGTGGCTCCCGGCAAAGAGTTTACCGACATACTCTGCGACGTATTGTAAATTCCCCCACACACACCTCCCCTCTCACACCAATGAATCTCATCACCAAATATGACACCTCATCGCGCCGCATAGCGGCCGTGGGCATGTATGACGGCGTTCATGCCGGCCACAGGTTTCTCATCGACTATCTCGGAGTCGAAGCCCGCAGCCGCGGGCTCGTACCCTCGGTCGTGACCTTCTCGCGCCATCCGCTCTCGGTGGTGCGCCCGCTCGAAGCCCCGGCCCTGCTCAACACCCTCGACGACCGCGTGAGGCTGCTCTCACAGGCCGGCGCGCAGGATGTCATACTGCTGAGTTTCAACGAATCGCTCCGACGCATGAGCGCGAGAGACTTCCTGTCGATACTGCGGAAGAAATTTGCCATCGAGGCCCTCGTGGTCGGCTTCAACAACCGTCTGGGTCACGACCTCGTCGACAGCATTGAACAGTATCGCACCATAGGGCGCGAAGTAGGCGTGGAGGTTATCGCCGCACCGGAATATCGCGGACCGTTCGCGCCGGTCAGCTCGTCGGCCATACGACGTCACCTCATCGAAGGACGTCCCGAGGAGGCCGCCAAGCTGCTCGGCTCGCCCTACAGGCTGCGCGGCAAGGTCATAAACGGCAAGAAACTCGGGCGGACATTGGGATTTCCCACCGCCAACCTCGCTCTGCCGCCGGCCCCGGCACTCATACCCAAGACAGGCGTCTATGCGGCCTGCGTGACCACCCCGGACGGTGTGCGCCGGCAGGCTGTGGTCAACATCGGCTACCGCCCCACCGTGAGCGAGGACGGCGCGTCGTCGCGCGCACTCTCGATCGAGGCCCATATCATCGACTTTATCGGCTATATATATGACGAGGAGATAACCGTCGATTTCATCAGCTATCTCCGGGCCGAGAAGGCTTTCCCGACCACGGCCCGGCTTGCCGCGCAGGTCAAGGACGACATCGCCGCGGCCAAAAAGCAGCTTAAAGACAGCAACGCGTCAAATTAGAGACAGGCGACAGGTGTTTTTTTCGCAGACCGAGCCGTGGACACATGCTAGAACGCACCCTGTTTAATCCAACCCTCGCACAAATTTTTATCCCTGCGCGCCTTCACCCTCGCCATCACGATTTTCGCCTAATTTTGTGCACGGGGATTGAAAATTTTAAGGGCTTGCCGCTATAAATCCGCAAAAAATCCGTAACTTTGCAACCCGTTATGAAATACGGATTTGACAACGAGAAATATGTAAAAATCCAGTCCTCGCACATCAAGGACAGGATAGCCAAGTTTGGCAACAAGCTCTATCTGGAGCTCGGCGGAAAGCTATTTGACGACCATCACGCAAGCCGTGTGCTCCCCGGTTTTCAGCCCGACAGCAAGTTGCGCATGCTCAGCCAACTGGCCGACCATGCGGAAATCGTAATCGTCATCAGCGCGGTCGATATCGAGAAGAACAAGGTGCGTCAGGACCTCGGCATCACCTACGACATGGACGCCCTCCGACTGCGCAGCGAGTTTCAGAAGCGCGGCTTTACGGTCAACTCCATCGTCATCACCCACTACAACGGCCAGGCCAGTGCCGACGCTTTCCGCGCACGCCTCGAGCGCATGGGCATCAAAAGCTATGTACATTACATCATCGACGGCTACCCGGCCAATGTCAGCCTCATAGCATCGGACGAGGGCTTCGGCCGCAACGATTATATCGAGACTACCCAGCCTCTTGTCATCGTCACAGCCCCCGGCCCCGGCAGCGGCAAGATGGCCGTGTGTCTGAGCCAGCTTTTCAACGAGCACAAGAGAGGCGTCGAAGCGGGCTATGCCAAATTTGAGACCTTCCCCGTGTGGAATCTCTCGCTCCGTCACCCGGTCAACATAGCCTATGAGGCCGCTACCGCCGACCTCAACGATGTCAATATGATTGACCCGTTCCACCTCGACGCCTATGGCGAAAAGGCTGTCAACTACAACCGCGACATCGAGATATTCCCTGTGCTCAACGCACTCTTTGAGGGAATCTACGGCTCCAACCCCTACAAGTCACCCACCGACATGGGCGTCAACATGGTCGGCTTCTGTATAGATGACGACGAGACCTGCTGTGACGCCTCGCGCAACGAGATAATACGCCGCTACTTCACCGCCCTCAACCGCATGGCCTTAGGCGAGAGCAACGATGCCGAAATCAACAAGATAGCCCTGTTGTTCAATCAGGCCGGCATAAATCTCGACTATCGCCGCACCATAACCGCCGCCCGCGACCGCGCCAAGGCCGAGGATGTGCCCTGCTCGGCCATAGAGCTTGCCGACGGCACCATCATCACTGCCAAGACATCGCCGCTACTGGGTCCGAGCGCGGCTCTCATACTCAACGCCATCAAGCACCTCGCCGGCATAGACCACAACGTCAAACTTCTGCCACAGGATCTTATCGAGCCGATACAGCACACCAAAATCAGCTATCTCCGCAGTCATAACCCCCGCCTGCACACCGATGAGGTGCTGGTGGCTCTCTCGGTACTCAGCCGTCAGGATGAAAACTGCCGCCGCGCGCTGGAGCGTCTTCCCGAACTTAACGGCTGCCAGGTGCATTCGACCGTCATGCTCGGCGAAGTGGACCACAAAATCTTCAAAAAACTCGGCGTGGGACTCACCTGTGACCCGGCCTTTAAGAAGAAAGTTTAAAAAGTTTAGAGAGAGTTTTAAAGTTTAAACTCACTCCTCACATTTCGTCATATGACCACTGCCAAAAAGCCACTCATAGGCCTTACGCTCGGCCAGTTGCAGGAGGTGGCCGCCTCGATAGGGCTGCGGCCTTTCGCCGCCAAGCAGATAGCACGCCGGCTCTACGTGAGCCGCGCCTCCGACATCTCCGAGATGACCGAGCTGCCCAAGGCGGCCCGCGCGGCCCTCGAAGAGAATTATACCGTGGGACGCACCGCTCCACGGCTTGCGTCGCGCTCGACCGACGGCACTGTCAAGTATCTCTTCTCGACCGAAGGCTACCTCACACGCGGGGCCGGCGGCCGTGACATAGAGGCCGTATATATCCCCGACCGCGACCGCGCCACTCTCTGCGTCTCCTCCCAGGCGGGGTGCAGGATGGGGTGCAGGTTCTGCATGACAGGACGTCAGGGCTATCACGGCGACCTGAGTGCGGCCGGCATCATCAATCAGATACTCTCCATACCTGACTCGGAGTCGCTGACCAACATAGTGTTCATGGGCATGGGTGAACCGATGGACAATGTGGACGAGGTGTTGCGCGCCATCGAGATACTCACCGCTCCGTGGGGCCTCGCATGGAGCCCCAAACGCATCACCGTGTCGAGCATAGGCAAACTCGACGGACTGCGCCGTCTGCTCGACGAGACCAAAGTGCACATAGCCATCAGTGTCCACACCCCCTATACCGCCGAGCGCGAAGGCCTTATGCCGGTGGAGCGTGCGTTTCCGCTCACACGCGTCATCGGACTGCTGCGCGACTATGATTTCGCCCACCAGCGCAGATTTTCGGCCGAATATATCATGTGGCGCGGGGTCAACGACGATATGCGGCATGCCGACATGCTGGCCCGAGTGCTCAAGGGCACGGATTGCCGCGTGAACCTGATACGTTTCCACGCCATCCCCGACTTTGAAGGCCGCCCGGCCACCCGCGAGGCCATGGAACGTTTCCGCGACCGCCTGAATGAGCTTGGCATCACGGCCACCATACGCGCCTCGCGCGGCGAAGACATCGAGGCCGCTTGCGGAATGCTCAGCGGTGAACAATCAGCCGCCACACAACCAACCGCCGGCCAGACCCTCCAGACTCATGAGTAAGGAATCGAACTTCTGGTTTCCGCTCCTGCTGCTCACCCTGGCAGGATTCACCTTCAACACCTCCGAGCTGATACCCATCGGACTGCTCAGCGACATCGCGGGGTCTTTTGGTGTGAGCGAAGCCCGCGCCGGCCTGCTCATCACGGTCTACGCATGGGTCGTGGCACTCATGTCACTGCCCCTGATGCTGCTGTTTGCCCGAGTGGAATATCGCAGGCTCATGACCGGAGTCGTCACGCTCTTTTTTGTCAGCCACATAGCCACAGTGCTCTCCACCGGCTATTACTCGCTCATGGCCTCGCGTATCGGTGTGGCATTGGCCCACTCGCTGTTCTGGTCGATAGCACCGGCAATGGCCGTAGCCATCACCCCGCCGCAAAAGCGGGCCACCGCCCTCTCGACCCTTGTGGCCGGAGGCGGCATAGCCCTCATAGCAGGGCTTCCGCTGGGGCGTGTGCTCGGACTGGTGGCCGGATGGCGCATGGCCTTCGCCGCCCTCGGAGGACTGTCGGGACTTATCATCATAGGCCTGCTGACGATTTTTCCGACACTGCCCCAGGCCGACGGAGACGTGTCACGACGTCAGATGCTCCGCAGCCTGGTGACATGCCGTCCGCTCATCGTAATCTACATCATCACGGCTGTCATAGTCACAGGCCATTACACCGGCTACAGCTATATCGAGCCGTTCATGATACAGATAATCGGCATGACCGAAGAGGCCGTCACGCTAACACTATCGCTCTTCGGCGTGGCCGGACTGCTCGGCAGCTACATCATGTCGCGCTATTATTACCGCCACTCGGGCACCCTGATACTCACGGCCTGCATAGGATTTCCGACCGTGATGGCCCTGCTTCTTCCTGCCGGCCACATATCACCGATATTGCTTGGTGCGCTGTGCATAGCCTGGGGCCTGTGCATGACCATCTACAACATAGCCTTCCAGAGCGAGATAGTCGGACTCTTCCCGACCGATTCGGCTGTGCCGATGAGCTTCTACTCAGGCATCTTCAACCTCGGCATCGGAGCGGGAGCGTTTGTCGGCGGCATAGTCTGCGACCATTCGCTAATGGCCTACATAGGCTATATCGGGGGAGCCATCACCCTCGCCGCCTCAATCTACTGCATAGTCCGCTATATGCCCATGCGCAAAGTGCCCGACCGGCCGTGAGAGACACACAGCGCGAACGCAAGTCAAAACTATTTTGACAATTACAATAATTTTCCTTATTTTTGCAAGGAAAAATCCCTGACCTCCCGCTATGATACGTACCTATCTGCTCCGCACACTCATGATGCTGATGCTGCTCATACCCATGGGCGGATGTACCATCAGCTACAAGCTCAATGGAGCGGCCATAGACTATCAGGTGTACAAGACCATATACGTGTCACAGTTTCCGATACGCGCCGCACTGGTGTATCCACCACTGCAGCAGACGTTTGAAAACGAGCTTCTGGATTATATAACCCGCAATACGCGCCTGTCGACAGTAGACTCGGGGGGCGATCTGCAACTCGAAGGCGAAATCACCGGTTACTCGCTCTCACCCCAGGCCGTGACGGAGAATGCCTATGCATCCAAGACCCGTCTCACCATCACGGTGCGCGTGAAGTATACCGACACACGCCAGGAAAGCAACGACGTAGACCAGACATTCAGCGCGTATCGCGACTTTGACTCGAGCGAAATGCTCACCGACGTGCAAGACCAGCTCTGTAACGAAATATCCAAAGAACTTGTAGACCTGATATTCAACGCCACTCTCGGCAACTGGTAAAATCTCCCCCCACACTTATACACCATGAATGAAGCCCTGACTCGAGTACTCGCAACGCTTACCGACCCCTCAGCGGGGCCGGCCATTGACGATGTGGAGACTCTGACGAGGGAATACCCGTTCTTTGTACTCCCGGCTGTGCTTGCCCTGCGCCACCGGAGCCAAGAGATTTCGGAGCCGCTGCGCCAAAAACTGATGAATATCATAGCCCTCAACTCGCCCGACCCGCAGGCAATGTTTATGCTTGCCGATGTGGCATATGAGGACTGGGCACAATTCTATCCCGCGGCATCCACAGGCGTGACCACCAACGATGCCATCACAAAGTTTCTGGAGACATACGGCCACACCGACCCGCGCGAGGAGGCCCTGCTGGAGCGTCTGATATTCAACCCCGCCCCTGACTACTCCACCCTGCTCGCCCGCGAGCAAGAGCAAGATATGCCTGAAGCCCCCGCCGACCCGGCCGACAACTCGCAGGACGCGTTAATCAACTCGTTCATACTCAAGCACAAGGATAACGAGTCAGACCTGCTGCCGACAGCCCCCTCCACCCATGAGGAAGAGCCCGGTCCCCAAACCGAGGCGACCGAAGCCGCCACCACTCCCGTGGCAACCGCGCCCACCCCGGCTCCTGCACCGATGCACGACACATCGCTCAGCGAAAGTCTGGCAAAAATATATATCAGGCAGAAACGATATGACAAAGCATTTGAAATTATTCACACTCTAAGTTTGAATAATCCAAAAAAAAGTGCTTACTTTGCAGACCAATTGCGTTTCCTGCGCAAACTCATCCTCAACCGCGACAGTGCGAACAATAGCAAATAACTAAAAATCACCTATATAACTATGTACATTGTACTGATTATCCTGACGCTCATCTGCGCCGTATTGCTCATTTGTGTAGTGCTCGTGCAGAAGTCCAAGGGCGGAGGCCTCTCATCGACATTCGCAGGCTCCAACCAGATAATGGGCGTACGCCGCACCAACAGCTTCATCGAGAAACTCACATGGGGTCTGGCCGGAGCCATCTGCGTCCTCGCAGTACTCTCGACTTTCTGCATGCCCAAAGCCATCGTAGGCAACTCGCGCGTGACAGCCCCCGTAGCTACCGAGCAGACCGTTCCCGGCAACTTCAACACACCGGCACCCGAGGCAGCTCCCGCAGCTCCCGCAGCTCCCGCAGCTGAAGCACCCCAGGCTCCCGCAGAGCCCGCCGAGTAATCAGCATTACCTCCCATTATCGGACGACACACCATATGGCCTGCACTGACGCGTCGTGAACTCACGCGCATCGGCGTAGGCTTAAAGTGTATATACCACTCGCAACCTACTCCCGCGGTCAGCACCGCACCGTCAAAACGCGGCCTCAGGCCTCACCAATCAGCCCCACAAGCAACCACCGAAGCATGAAAGAACTCTGGTCATTATTCAGACGATTTGTCCCGCCATATAGAAAATACCTGATATTAAATATTTTCTGCAACTTTCTCGCAGCCTTTCTCACCCTATTCTCGTTTGCAATAATCATCCCCATACTGGAGATATTATTCAAGATACGCGAAGCCAGCTATCACTTCATGGCATGGGGCGACGGCTCGTTCAAGGATGTGGTAATCAACAACTTCTACTATTACACACAGGAGTGCATCTCGGACTGGGGCCCTATAGGCACGCTCGCCGCGATGGCCGGGCTCCTGGTGTTCATGACCATGCTCAAGACAGGAGCCACTTACCTGAGCAGCTTTTTCATCATCCCGATGCGAGCAGGCATAGTGCGCGACATACGCAACTATGTGTATGATAAAATCGTGCTGCTCCCCATAGGATATTTTACCAACGAGCGCAAAGGCGACGTCATGGCACGCATGACGGGTGACGTGGCCGAGATAGAGAACTCAATCATGTCGACACTTGACATGCTCTTCAAAGACCCCATCATGATCATCGTGTGTCTGAGCATGATGCTTTTACTCTCATGGCAGCTCACCATCTTCGTGCTGTTGCTCCTGCCCATAGCCGGCTCGGTGATGGGACGCATCGGCAAACGCCTGAAACGCGCGTCATTTGAAGCTCAGAGCCAGTGGGGCGTGCTCATGAGCAACATCGAGGAGACGCTCGGCGGCCTCCGCATCATCAAGGCTTTCAATGCCGAGGATAAGGTGAAGGCACGCTTTCACGACGGCAACCAAGAGTTTTTCCGCATCTCCCGCGCCGTGCAGCGCAGACAGTCGCTCGCCCACCCAATGAGCGAGTTTCTCGGCACGATAACCATAGCCATAGTGCTCGTATTCGGTGGCACACTTATACTCCATGGCACTTCGGGAATGAATGCGGCATCGTTTATCTATTATATGGTGATATTCTACTCCATCATCAATCCGGCCAAAGACCTCACCAAAGCAATGTACAGCATCCAGCGCGGTCTGGCATCGATGGAGCGCGTGGATGCCATACTCAGTGCAACAAATCCCATTCAGGACCCTGCCAAACCGGAGGTGATAAGCGAACTGAAGGGTGAAATCAAATATCGCGACGTGACATTTGGCTACAATCCGTCGGTTCCCGTGGTCAGGGGTGTCAACCTGACCATACGTCCGGGCGAGACGGTGGCTCTTGTGGGACAGAGCGGAAGTGGCAAATCGACTCTCGCCGACCTGTTGCCCCGATTCTATGACATAGACGGGGGATCTATCACGGTGGACGGCCATGACATACGTTCGCTGCGGGTGCATGACCTGCGCGGCATGATGGGCAATGTGAATCAGGAGGCCATATTGTTTAACGACACGATATTCAACAACATCGCTTTCGGCGTGAAGAACGCGACAATGGAACAGGTAGTCGAGGCTGCCAAGATAGCCAATGCCCATGACTTCATAACCGCGACGGAAGATGGCTACAATACCTGTATCGGTGACCGCGGCTGCCGCCTGTCGGGCGGACAGCGTCAGCGTCTCTCCATCGCCCGTGCCATACTCAAAAATCCGCCGATACTCATTCTCGATGAGGCGACTTCGGCTCTCGACAGCGAGAGCGAAAAGCTCGTACAGCAGGCTCTGGAACGTCTCATGAAGGACCGCACGACTCTGGTTATCGCACACCGGCTCTCTACTATCAAGAATGCTTCGCAGATATGTGTAATGCATGAGGGCGAAATCGTGGAGCATGGCACGCATGCCGAGCTTCTGGCTCTCGACGGCTATTACACAAGACTCGTGGAAATGCAGTCAATGAAATAATTAGAGTTTAAAGGTTAAAGGTTAAAGTTTAGGGAATAGCTTTGCGGCTGCTTGATGCAATCCGGGCTATTCCATAAACTTTAACCTTTTAACTTTTAAACTCTACACCTCCTCCCATTCGGCGTCGGTAATCTGTGGCTCGCGGGGGGTATAGGCACGCTTGCCGGTGGCTGAGGCCTGAGAGGATGCGGGGTCGCCGGTACGGACCGTGACTTCCTCAAAGTCGATGTACTCGCCTTCGTCACGACTGAAAATCTTGCGTCTGGGGCCTCGCGGGGGTTCCTGACGCTGACGCGACTGCTGCTGACGAGGATCGCTCTGCGCGCCAAAGGGAAAACCCTGAGCCTGTGCACCGCCAAAGGACTGACGGAACATATCATTGACTTTCTGTTGCATCTTCCTTCGCATATAGCGGGCCAGCCATGGCTTCGCTACAAGCCACAGGAAATAGACAACAAAAATAGTTATAATCGCTGTAAACATAATATACAAATAAATAATAAGAGAGAACAATGCAATGCGAGGCTTCCCATCCTGCGGCCTCTTATACTCTAACTCCCCGCCCTATTCGTCAAAATTCTTCCTGCCAAGAAGCGAGATAAGGATGTAGAGCACGATGGTCCATGCCAGACCGGCCACACCTTCGGTGACTACAAAGAGCATGCCTGCAAGCAGGACGGTGTAACGGCGCACATTGCTTTTGAATCCGAGGCTCTTGACCTTGAGCGAGAACATCTTGAGCTCGCTGACCATGAGCAGCGAAAACACCACTACGATGACGGTCATGACTACGTCGCCTGGCCATCCGTGCGATTCAATCCAGCCGAGGACTCCGATCCAGAATATGGCATTGGCGGGAATGGGGAGTCCGATAAACGATGTGGTCTGACGTGTGTCAACATTGAATTTGGCCAGACGCAACGCGCCACACAGGCCTATCATCAGGGCTACGAGGCTGAGCCACATGGAGGCTCCGGCAGCCACATAGGCATTCATTACCAAAAAAGCGGGAGCAAGTCCGAAGCTGACAAGGTCGCTGAGCGAGTCGAGCTCCTTGCCCATAGACGAATATGCTCCGAGCGCGCGAGCCGAGAGTCCGTCGCAGAAATCAAACACCGCGGCGGCTCCGATGAGCACCCATGCCCACTGACGCGCGCCGAGCGGGCCGAAGGCCATGCCGTCGTGAAAGGCAAGAACGATTGCCAGGCTTCCGCACAGCAGATTGAGGCAGGTGATGGTGTTGGGAATATAAGTCTTTATGCTTTTCACTTTTGCTGTTTCTTTAGGTGAGCCACCTCGGTGATGCCGCCGGTGGTCTTGTCACCGATTTTTACGAATATCTCTGCATCAAGCGGGAGATATATGTCGACTCTGGAGCCGAATTTGATGAAGCCCATGTGGTCTTCGATGTTGGACGGCTCTCCGGGGCGCGCGTAGGTGACGATGCGCCGGGCCACCGCACCGGCAATCTGACGCATGAGTATCTCCTGGCCGTTGGCGGCGCGTATGAGCACGGTGGAACGCTCGTTTTCGATACTCGCCTTGGGCAGATAGGCACTCAGGAAGCGGCCGGAATGATGCTTGACCATAAGGACCTCACCGTCGGTCGGAAACCAGTTGGCATGCACGTTAAACACCGACATGAACACCGAGAGCATTCTCACCTTGCGGCGGAGCACCTCGGGCTCAAAGACCTCCTCAAGAGCCACGACAGTGCCGTCGACAGAGGAAACCACCACATTTTCCCTGTTGCCCTTGAAAGTGCGGCGCGGGGAACGGAAAAAGTTGACCACAAGAAGATACAACACAGCCGATATGCCCGAGAATGTCATAGGAATCGCCTCAGGACGTATGAACATCCATGCCGACAGATTGACTATTACCAGTATCAGCATGAGCACTACAAGTATGTTGGTACCTTCACGGTGTATCTTTACCCTCATCGGTGTTTTAAGGTCTTTGCTCGGCCAATGGGCCGTATGGAAAATATATCTATATGTTTAATATGCAAAGATAGTCTATTTTTTACATTATATCAAACTATCCACCCGAAGAATAGCAAAATTTAATAAAAAAACTAAAATTCCGAGAAAGCGAGCGGAAGTGTGGAGTGTACGGAGGGGAGAATGTAGACCTTGTCGCGGCCGGCAAGGAGCACACGCACATCGTGGCCGGCAAGCGTCTCATATTCAAGCAATGCCTGACGGCATGCACCGCAGGGAGCCACGGGGTCGGCCACAAACTCGCCGTCGGTGCCCCGCGCGGCCACAGCTATGGCCTCGAAACGGGCTTCGGGCCAACGGGCATGTGCGTAATAGCAGGTGGTGCGCTCGGCGCAGGTGCCCGAGGGGAAGGCGGCGTTTTCCTGATTGGCTCCGGTCACTACCTCGCCGTTATCGAGAAGTATGGCCGCTCCGACGTGAAACTTACTGTAAGGCGCGTAGGCCCGGTCTGTGGCCTCTCGGGCCTCGTCGACAAGGCGGCGGTCGATGGCGTCAAGTTCGTCAAAACTCATCTCAATCACAGGCACACAGACGTTAAACTTCTTCATAATCGTTTTAGATTTTATATGTTCTGAAAAGATTTTCACACCCGTCCTCGAGCAAATCGAGCACCAGTTCAAAGCCTTCGGCCCCTTCATAATAGGGGTCGGGCACATAGTCATAAGGCGCGGAGGGAGAAAAATACTCGGCCATGGCGTGGATTTTGGCCTCGGCCTCGGGCGACGGGGCCATACGGCGCAGATTGGCGATATTGGAGGCATCCATGCCGATTATGAGATCAAACTGCTCGAAATCCTCCTCAGTGACCTGGCGGCAGTGGTGGGTAAGCTCAAGTCCGCGACGTCGGGCATGGATGCGCATACGGTGGTCGGGGAGCTCGCCGATGTGGTAACGGCCCGTACCGGCCGAGTCAATGACCCAACGTGAGTCTTCACCGGCTTCACCGACAATGCGGCGCATGACGCCTTCGGCGGCCGGAGAGCGACAGATGTTGCCGAGGCAGACAAACAGCACTTTGACAGGAGTGGCGGGTGTATCGATATGATTATTCTTGTCCATATAGTTTTAGAATTGATGTAGGGGGTGTAAAGTTCGTAAAATTCTCTGAAAGATACAAAAGTTTATGATGACACAAAAGTTTCATAAGGACAGAAGAAACATAAGTCTTTATATATTGAGACAGGAGTATAGGAGTATTTTTCATTACATTATAAATAACAGACAGGAGCACCGCGAGTGGGTTGATTCACTCCTGTGCTCCTGTCTTTAACGGGAAGGGACAAAAGGTCCCCTGCATTATTTACTCGCCGGCGATGGCTATGGCCACGCGGTTGCGGTTGTTTACTTCAAACGGCTGCTCGGTGTCACCCTTGGCATCGACCGAGATGCGGTCGGCCGATATGCCGGCTGCACGGAGCGCGTCGGCTACGGATTCGGCGCGCATGCGCGAAATCTTCATGTTGTAAGCGGCGGTGCCTGTACCTTTGTCGGCATAGCCTGTGACAGCCACCTTGGCTGCGGGATTGGCTTTCATGTAGCTGACAAGCTCGTCAACCTTGGACATCTCTTCTCCGCGCACACGCGATGAATTGATGACAAAGAAGACGTCAATCTTCATAGGCTGGGCTTTCTGCACTTCAACAGGTGCGGGCTCGGGAGTAACCACGGGAGCGGGTTGGGGAACAGGCGCAGGGGCGGGAGCTGGCGCAGGGATGTCCTCATAGACGGCTGGAATCACGCGTGTGTTGGAGCCGAGACGGATTGTGACACCCACAAGGCCGTTGTATTGCCAGTCGAAGCTGCTGCCGCGCTTAGAGTTAAAATGGTCAGAGAGCATGTTGGCATTAGCCTCGACGTTGATAGCCACACGTGGGCTTACCCAAACGTTGAGTCCGAGGCCGGCGCGGGGAGCCACGCTCAGACGATGGCCATGCCACAGTTTCTCAAATCCGGCACCGGCATTGGCCAAAGCCACGGCTTCGTCGTTATGGAAAGCTCCGTTGAGGCCTACGCCAAGAAAACCGTAGAGGTCGAGTGTGAGGCCGGGATTGAATCCGCAGATAAGGTTGGTCAGCGAAAGTACTGCGTCTACATTGCCCTGAATATAATTGTATTTATAGGTGGCATAGGGTGACACCCAAGCTCCGCGGCCCTGCCATCCGCTCACGCCGAAACGCAAGGTGAATGCCGGAGAGAAGGAGTAGCCCGCATTGATGGCGGCTGCGGGCGAGATGAGGTCCTTGGTCTTGTTGGCCTCGCCGATGGTGTAGCCGGCACCGGCCTGAAGCTGGAGCGACCAATGGGGATTGAACTCTGCGCGCTCGGGCTCAATAAGTCTGCGTGTCTCCTGAGCCTGAATGCTGAACGACGACAGCACCATGAGTGCCGCCGAGAGTAGAACTGATGATTTCTTCATTGTTTTATGCGTGGTTTATGTGATGAATATTCGCGAAATTTAGTATCCGGCAAAAATAAACCATTTCAATCACGCATAAAACATGGCTTTAACATCCATTGTCTAAAATTCAAGACTTTTACGTGGCAATATGCGCATCACTCCCCGGGAGATACAAAAGTTTCATAAGGACAGAAGAAACATAAGTCTTTATATCTTGAGACAGGAGTACAGGAGGTTTTTTATTACAATATAAAATAAATAACAGACAGGAGCACGGCGAGTGGGGGTTGATTCACTCCTGTGCTCCTGTCTGTTATTTCAAACGGGCCTGTGCAGGCTTTATGTCACGGGATTATTCGAGGTCTTTGGGGACGGCGACAATCTTGAGGTTGCAGCCCTGGATGAACTCGAGTATCTTGGTACGCTCGGGCGACTCGTCAACGTCGGCTTCGATGCGCTTGAGGGCGTTGAATACCGATGTGCCGGTCTGATAGAGGTGACGGTAACACTTGGCGATGTCGTCGACTCGCTCCTCGGTGAGACCGCCGTGCTTGCGCAGCAGATAGGCGTTGACACCAAAGTAGCTTGTGGGATTGTGGGCCATGATACAGAAAGGGGGCACGTTGCCTGTAATGCGGCATCCGCCCTTGATGAGCACCCATTCACCGATCTTGGAGTTCTCGTGGACCACGACGCTCGAAGAGAGGATGGTGTTGCTTCCGATCTCCACGTCGCCGGCTATCGAGACGTTGTTGCCGATGACCACACCGTCCTGTATGTGCGAATCGTGGCCGACGTGAGAGTTGGCCATGAGCGAAGAGCCGGAACCGATGCGTGTGCCGCCCTCGGTCTCGATGCCGCGGTTGATGATGACGTTTTCACGTATCACCACGTTGTCACCGATGTAGCAGTAGGTGAAGCCACCCTTCCAGCGGAAATCCTGGGGGTCGGCACCTACAATCGCGCCCTGATATACTTTGCAGTTTTTACCCATGCGGGTGCCGCGGATGATGCTTGCAAATGGCATAATCACGCAGCCGTCGCCTATCTCCACGTCCTTGTCGATGTAGGCAAACGGATGGATGGTGACGTTGTCGCCAATTTTGGCCGACGGGTCGATGTGAGCTTTGTCGCTAATCATGTCTCTTATGGTTTAAGGAGTTACTGCAAAGAATCAACGGCCGCCGCCGAGATTCTGATAGAGGTTGATGAGGGCGCGTGAGGCGGCGAGATTGGTGGTAATCTGCGAAGTCTGCGCGCCGAGGAGATTCTGCTGGGCAGTGAGCACCTCGAGATAGGTGGTGGAACCGTCAAAGAGCAGGAGTTCGTTGGTGATGTCGACGGCCTTGGACATATCTTCGACCTGGAGGGCGAGCCACTGCTGCTTCTCCTTGCACTTCTCATAGGTGGTGAGGGCATCGCTGACGTCGGCGGCCGCGCTCATGATGGTGTATTCAAAGTTGTTGAGAGCCTGCTTCTGCTGGGCCTTGGCAGCCTCGAGACGGGCGATGTTCTGACCGCGCGAGAAGAGGGGAGCCGTAAGCTGTCCGCCAAGCTGCACAAACCACTCGGCGGGGTTGCTGATGATGGAGCCGAGAAGGTTGGTGAATCCGCCGTTGGCCGTGATGGCAAGCGAGGGATAGAAAGCGGCGCGGGCCGAGGCTGTGGTATAGTAGGCTGTGGCGAGAGCCATCTCGGAAGCACGCACGTCGGGACGGGCGGCCAGTTCGCACATTGGCACCGAAGTGCGCGCGATGGCGGGCATAGAGAGATTGGCGCTTGCGGGGATTGTCCACTTCTGGGGCATCGTGTTGAGCAGGAGCGAGAGAGTGTTGTTGGCCTCGTGGAGCGACATCTCAATGTCGGCAATCGACGACTCGATGCTGTAATACTGGGCCTCACTCTGCACGACAGCGTTCTCTCTGAGACGTCCGGCCTCCTTGAGATCGCGCATCAACTGCACACTCTGCTTCCAAAGCTCAGCAGTCTCTCGCGAAAGCTCGAGCTGGCTCTGAAGGGCGGCGATGGTATAGTAACACTGTGCCACGCCGGCTATAATCTGCGAGCGCGTAGCCTGCTCGTAGGCCTTGGCCTGAAGCTCGGCACTCTCAGCAGTGCGACGCGCATTGCGCAGCTTGCCGAAGATGTCAATCTCCCAGTTGACAGCGAGGGGGAGCTGGTAGCTCCAGTCGCTCCACTGGCTCATCATAAACGAACGGTTGGCACTGGGAGCGAAGGCCACCGAGGGAAGATAGCTCAGACGCGCACCCTTGAGCTGGGCGTGGGCGATATCGACGTTGAGCTTGGCGTTGCGCAGGTCTTTATTATTGGCCAGCGCGCGCTCGATGAGGTCGGTGAGCATAGGGTCGGTAAACACCTTGTGCCAGTCGAGATTACCGAGGGCATCAGCCTCGGGTGTCTGCTCGAGAGCCTGTGCATACTCGTTGACGACAGCACTGTTGACCTTCTCGGGGCTGTAAGTGGAGTATATCCCGCAGCCGCTGAGCGCGCCCATGCTCAGGGAGGCGGCCAGAAGGAGTGATATATTTTTGATTTTCATATTGTCAGATGATTGACTTGTCGGGAAGGGCCGTAAAAGCCGGGGCTACGGGTGTGCACCCGGCTTTTACGACATCCAAGACTGTAGACTACGATTATTTAGCTGAATACTGCTCGATTTCGTTCTCGATGCCTTCGTTGTCGGTATCCTCCCACTTGAGCGGGGTGAAGCGTTCCTGAATCTTCTGGAATATCACGAAGAGGGCAGGCACGATGAACACCTGAAGCACCATACCGATGAGCATACCGCCGATTGAGCCTGTGCCGAGGGCACGGTTACCGTTGGCACCCGCACCGGTGGCGAACATCATAGGCAGAAGACCGATAATCATGGCCAGCGAGGTCATGAGGATGGGTCGCAGACGGGCGGAGGCACCCTGGATGGCAGCGTTGACCACCGACATGCCGGTGCGGCGACGCTCGACGGCAAACTCCACGATAAGGATGGCGTTCTTGGCCAAGAGACCGATGAGCATGATGAGCGCGATCTGGAGATAGATATTGTTGGATATGCCGAATATCTGAGCGAAGATGAATGTGCCCATGAGACCGAACGGAATCGAGAAGATTACCGCGAATGGCAGAATGTAGCTCTCATACTGGGCCGAGAGGAGCAAGTAGACGAAGAGCAGACAGAGACCGAAGATGATGGCGGTAGTGCTGCCTGCACCCGAAGATGCCTCCTCGCGGGTCATACCCGAGTACTCATAGCCGAAGCCCGGGGGAAGAGTCTCGGCGGCGACACGCTCGACAGCCGCAAGACAGTCGCCCGAGGTGTAGCCCGGAGCGGGCTGACCGGTAACCGAGATGGACTGGAACATGTTGAATCGGTTGAGAAGGTCAGGGCCATAGACCTTGGTCAGCGTCACATAGTTGCTAACCGAAGCCATCTCCGCGCCATTGCGTATCTTGATGGCCGAGAGAGTCTCGGGATTGATACGAGCCTCGGGTGAAGCCTGCATCATGACACGGTAGATCTTACCGAAGCGGTTGAAGTTGGAGACATACATACCGCCGTAGTAACCCTGTAGGGTGGTGAGAATGTCGCGGGGCGAGATGCCGGCCTGCTTGGCTTTGGCGGCATCGATGTCAATCATGTACTGAGGGAAGGAGGGGTTGAACGTTGTCATGGCCACCTGTACCTCGGGCTGGGCGTTGAGCTTGGCGAGGAATCCCTGAACCACGGCAAAGAAGTCATCGACGCTGCCGCCGGTCTTGTCCTGCATCTTGAGTTCGAAACCGTTGGTAAGCGAGTAACCCGAAATCATAGGAGGTGCGAACATCACCACACGTCCGTCCTTGATGGCCGCTCCTGTCATGGCATAGAGCTTGCCGAGGATAGCATCGGAGGTCTGGTCGGCCCGCTTGCGGTCTTCCCAGTTTTTGAGCTTGATAATAAATGTACCGTATGTGGCACCCTGTCCGGCCATGAAGGAGTAACCCACAATCTTGTTGCGATACTCAATCTCGGGGACAGTGGCAAGAATCTGGTCAACCTGGTCCATCACCTTCTCTGTGCGCTCCTGCGATGTGCCCGGGGGCATGTCAATCATACAGAAGAGCGTGCCGGTGTCCTCGTTGGGCACAAGGGTCGAGGTGGTGATGCTCATGAGCCACACGAGCACAGCCACGGCAGCGGCCACGATGCCAAATGAGGTAATCTTGTGGTTGATGAAGAAGGTGGTGCACTTGTCATACACCTTGAGGATGCGGCCGAAACCGATCTCGAAGCCTCGGTGGAAACGCTTGCCGAAGATGCCGAGCACTGTGACGATGGCACACACGGCTGCAATTGCCAACTGGAGAGGCTTGTGAATATTATACCATCCGAGCACCATGAATGTAATGGTGGCCACGAGGAAGGCAAAGGTGATGAGCGGGGGAAGGTCGAGAGTGAAGCGACGCTTGGCCTGGCCCACGACAGCCTCGCCGGCCGCCTTATAGGCTGTGCCCATGCGCTCCTTGAGAGTCGAATCGTCATGTCCCTTGAGGAACACGGCGCAGAGTGCGGGGGAGAGCGTCAACGCGTTGAGGGCCGAGATACCGATGGCGATGGCCATGGTCAGACCGAACTGGCGATAGAACACACCCGTGGTGCCGCTCATGAACGACACAGGGATAAACACGAGCATCATGACAAGCGTAATCGAGATGATGGCACCGCCGATCTCGCTCATAGCGTCGATAGAGGCCTTGCGCGCGCTCTTGTAGCCCACATCGAGCTTGGCGTGCACGGCCTCGACCACGACTATGGCGTCGTCGACCACAATCGCAATCGCAAGCACCAGAGCCGAGAGGGTGATAAGGTTGATGGAGAACCCGATGAGGTTCATGAAGAAGAATGTGCCCACAAGAGCCACAGGGATGGCGATGGCGGGAATGATGGTGGAGCGGATATCCTGAAGGAACACGTAAACTACGAAGAACACAAGTATGAACGCCTCGATGAGAGTCTTGATAACCTCGTGGATAGAGGCGTCAAGGAAGTCGTTGTTGTTCATCGGCACGGCTATTTCGAGGCCGGCGGGAAGTTCCTTTTTCATATTCTCGACCACCTTGAGACAGTCGTTGATGATCTGTGTGGCGTTGGAGCCGGCAGTCTGGAACACGATACAGCCAGTAGACGGATAGCCGTTAAGAGCGTTGGAGAATCCGTAGGTCACACGGCCGAGCTCAACTGTGGCAACGTCGCCCAAACGGAGCACCTCACCTGTAGGCTTGGCGGCAACGACAATGTTTTCAAACTGCTCGGGGGTGGAGAGACGTCCGCGATACTTCATGGTGTACTGGAACGACTGGTCGCCCTGCTCGCCGAAGGCACCGGGGGCAGCCTCGATGTTCTGCTCCGACAGAGCATAGCTGATGTCGGTAGGCATCAGGCCATACTGGGCAAGCACCTCTGGCTTGAGCCAGATACGCATCGAATAGTCGGCACCAAACGACATGACGTCGCCCACACCGCTTACACGCTGAAGCTGCGGGATCATGTTGATCTTGGCATAGTTGTCGATAAACTCGCTCGAGTAGCGGCCCGAAGGGTCATAGAGAGCCACCATCATGAGCATTGACGACTGACGCTTCTGAGTGAGCACACCCACCTGGGTCACCTCGGAGGGGAGAAGATTCTGAGCCTTGGCGACACGGTTTTGCACGTCGACGGCAGCCATGTCGGGATTAAAGCCCTGCTCGAAATATACGGTGATGTCGGCCGAGCCGGTGTTGGTGGCGGTCGACTCCATATATGTCATGCCCTCGGCACCGTTGATAGCTTCCTCGAGAGGAGCAATCACCGAGTTGAGCACAGCCTGGGCATTGGCACCCGTGTAGGTGGTTGACACACGGATGGTAGGCGGCGCGATGTCAGGAAACTGGGTGATAGGCAGCGAGAAAAGGCCGATCAGACCCAGCAGCACGATGAATATCGAAATCACCGTCGATAACACCGGCCTGTTAATAAAGGTATCTAATTTCATTGTTTCTACAGTAAGTTATTGCGGATGGCGGGACGTAGCCGACACGCCACCTTCGAAAACTCTATACTTTTGAATATACTCTGTGAATTGTTAACCCGAGCGGAGGATTACTGCTGCTGAGCCTGCTGAGCCTGCTGAGCCTGGGCTGCGGCTGCTGCGGCTGCATCGACGGGATTGATGACCATGCCGTCGCTGAGCTTGGTGCCCACACCCTCGACAGCGATGCGGTCGCCGGTCTTGAGACCCGAGCTTACCACAAAGTTCTTGCCGTCATTGACAGTCTCGATGACGATGGGGGTAGCCACTACTTTATTGGAATCGTTTACGACATAAGCGAAACGCTTGTCCTGAAGCTCGAATGTGGCCTTCTGAGGTATGACGATAACGTTCTCCTGAAGATCGGGGATAATAATCTGGCCTGTCGAACCGCTGCGGAGCACACCCTCGGGGTTGGCAAAGAGTGCACGGACACTCGAAGAACCGGTGTTGTTGTCAATGACACCCGACACAGTGGCCACCTTGCCCTCAAGGGGATAGGTAGAGCCGTCACTGAGCTTGAGCCTTACTGCGGGCATAGCCTTGATGGCAGCGTCGAGCGACTTGCCCGAGCCGGTCATGTTGAGAAGGTCTTTTTCGGTAAGCGAGAAGTAGGCATATACCTGAGAGTTGTCGCTCACAGTGGTGAGAGGCTGTGCCGACGAGGGGCTTGCGAGCGAGCCTTCACGGTTGGGAATCTGACCCACCACGCCGTCGCTTGGAGAAGTGACGGTGGTGTAGGCGAGATTTTTCTGAGCGTTCACGAGAGCAGCCTTGGCGGTAGCGAGCTGGGCGTTGGCCTGCTGGAGCGAGTTTTCGGCCAACTGATACTCATACTGCGAGATGATGTTCTTGTCAAGAAGAGCCTTCTTGGAGTCGGCGGTCATCTTGGCTGTGTTTACGGCAGTCTGGGCCGAGTTGAGCGAAGCCTTGGCCTGATCAACGGCAGCCTGGAACTGTACCTGGTCAAGCGTGAAAAGCACCTGACCCTTGCGCACACGCTGACCCTCGTCAACATGTACTTTAGTGATGAATCCTGTCACCTGCGGACGGATGTCGATGTCGGTCTTTCCCTTGATTGTGGCGGGGAAGGTCGACTGAAGGTCCGCACTCTCAGGCGAGAGAGTCACGGTGGCGATCGACGGGGCGGGCATCTGCATCTGCTGACCCTGGTTGCCCGAGCAGGAGGCGAGTGCGGCAGTGGCGACAAGCGCGGCCATACTGCTCAGTTTGATTGACGAGATTGGTTTCATTGTTTCGTTTTCGTCTTTGTTTATTATACCTATGTTTTAATTGTTTTTTGACGTTATGGTTATCCCTCTTTTCGGTTTTGAGCCAAAAATTCACGCAAAGGTACAACGAAAATCTCCGACTTTGGAAAAAAGTATCAACATTTTTCGAGTATAAATACCAAAAGGCCCAATTATTCGACCTTTTGACCAATCACAACAGTTACTAAATGCTTATTTATGTTAAAAGAATTTGCAATAATCCGGCATATCGCCCGACCACACCGCGCATGCCGGCAGAGAGCCTGAGAGAGAGGAGCCACCCTCCGGGCGCGACATTCATTGTCGGGGCGAGGCCATTGTGTATCAAAAAAAAATGTGTAATTTTGCAGATATGATTAAGTCTCCTTACCGTCGTGGAGCCGATGACGGATTTCTTTTCGGCATATACCTGACTGTGATGTTTTTCGCGTCGATATTCGCGGGAAGTTTCGCACCGCTGTCGCTGCTCGCCCTCGTCATGATGGTAAGCGTGCCTGTGGTGATATACCGGTTCATGCGCTCCTATCACCGTAGCCTCGGCCCTTCGGGCACATTTGCGATGCTGTGGATGCAGGGAGTGATGATATTTTTCTGCGGCATGCTCATCGCCGGCTCCGCGCTGGTGGTGTACATGAAATGGATTCATCCCGGCTTTGTGGTCGAGCAGCTCACAGCAGTGGCCGCGCTCAAGGACTCGATGCCCGGCACACAGGTGGATTTCGCCGCCGATGTCGCCGCCAGGATGCTCGAGGCGCGCTTCATCCCCGCCCCTATCGACATCGTGACCGAGATGATAATGCTTGCCATCGTCACAGGCTCTCTTCTGTCGATGACTATCAGCGGCATATTTGCCCTTCACAGAAAGCATAGAGTATAAAAAAGTTATAACTGCCATTATAAAACAAATGGATATATCAGTCATAGTGCCCCTCTACAACGAGGCCGAGTCTCTGCCCGAGCTCACGGCCTGGATAGACCGTGTGATGAAGGAGCACGACTTCAGCTATGAGGTGATACTCGTCGATGACGGCTCGACCGACGACTCCTGGCGCGTGATACGCGACCTGGCGGCGGCCAATCCGGCCCTGCGCGGAGTGTCGTTCAGACGCAACTACGGCAAGTCGCCCGCCCTCAACACAGGTTTCGGCCTCGCTGCGGGCGATGTGGTCATCACCATGGACGCCGACCTTCAGGACTCGCCCGACGAGATACCCGAGCTTTACCGCATGATACTCCGCGACGGCTATGACCTGGTGTCGGGATGGAAAAAGAAACGTTACGACCCGCTGTCAAAGACTATTCCCACCAAGCTCTTCAACGCCACGGCACGCAAGGTGAGCGGTATTCACAATCTGCACGACTTCAACTGCGGCCTCAAGGCCTATCGTCTCGAGGTGGTCAAGCACATCGAAGTGTATGGCGACATGCACCGCTATATACCTTATCTTGCCAAAAACGCCGGCTTTGACCGCATAGGCGAGAAGGTGGTGCAGCACAGGGCGAGGAAATATGGTTCGACAAAGTTTGGTCTCGACCGTTTTGTCAACGGCTATCTCGACCTAGCCACGCTGTGGTTTACGGGCAAATTCGGAGCCAAGCCGATGCATTTCTTCGGACTGCTTGGCTCGCTGATGTTTATAGTCGGTTTTATCGCAGTCATGGTAGTCGGCTTCGGCAAGCTGTGGGACATGTATCACGGCAATCCCTACCGTCTGGTCACCGACTCGCCCTACTTTTATCTCTCGCTCACCATGATGCTGCTCGGCACTATGCTCTTCCTCACCGGTTTTATAGGCGAGCTCATCGTGCGCAACTCTCCCTCACGCAACCGTTACGAAATAAAAGAACAAATCTGAGGTCAATTAATAATTGGCATTTTATACAACGATGAATTCATATCCCGAACTATACGCTCTGGCTCAGCAGCGGTATTCCTGCCGCTCATATGCAGCCACCCTTGTGCCTGAGGATGTACTGATGGCCATACTCGATGTCACACGCCTGGCACCCTCGGCATGCAACCGCCAGCCGTGGCTCTTCATTATCGCTGACAGCGATGACGAGCGCGAGGCTGTGGTCAGAAGCTATCAGCGCGACTGGATCAAGTCGGCTCCGGTCTACATCATAGCCTGCGGTCTTCACGACAAGGCCTGGCACCGTCCGTCTGACGGCAAAGACCACACTGACGTCGATGTCTCGATAGCCGTCGAGCATCTGTGTCTGGCCGCCACATCGATGCACCTCGCCACATGCTGGGTGTGCAACTTTGACCAGCAGATAATCCGCGAGGCTTTCCGCCTGCCCGACAATATGGAGCCTATCGCCATCATCCCGCTCGGATATCCGGCCGAAGGCTCTCAGATACCCGACAAAAACCGTCTCCACCTCGCCGACATCGTGCGCCGTGGCAAATTTTCTGAATGAAAAGCCTATTTTACATCTCTGTCGCCACACTCCTGACGGCCTCACTGCTGACGGGCTGTAACACCACAGGGTGTACCGAGAATCAAAACTCGGTGCCCTTGGCTGGATTTTACTCCTACTCCTCAGGCTACGCCGTTGCCATCGACTCGCTCGCTATCAGCGGAGAGGGCGCGCCCAACGATTCGCTGCTTGTAGGACCGTCGGAACGAGCCTCTCAGGTATACCTACCTCTGCGCGCCACCGAGACATCGACCACTTTTGTGATAAAATATATGCAGAAATCACTCGCCCAATACGGAGTCGAGGACCGCATAACGTTTTATTACGAGGCTCACCCGTGGTTTGCCTCCGAGGAGTGCGGAGCGATGTATCACTACCGCATCACCCGAGTGTCACACACCACCCAGTTGCTCGACTCGGTAGGGGTGGCCGACTCGCTCATAACCAATATCGAACGCGAGACCATAGGACTCTATTTCCGCACCTCCGAGCCCGACGAGCCGGAGACTCCCGACACACCGGAGACCCCCGAAGTGACTGAAGAGCCGGAAGAACCGGGCGAGAACGTTGACGACACCTTTTATTATAATATCTCCCGGTCACAGGCCGCCAACTATCCGCTTCAGGAGGTAGCGCGCCATGAATAGACTTCTTGCATTCCTGACGGCACTCATGTTTGCCGCAGTCATCATGCCCCTCTCGGCCCAGCGAAGAGTCACCCCCGTGACACCGCGTGAGCCGGGCAGCACTCCGCAGGTCACCACCAATCTCAAGCAACAGGTGGACTCATCGCGCCTTGTCACCACTATCGACGCCCACGGCAACACCGTGATGGTCGACACTGTGACCGGTCTCGAATTTGTCGACTCGACGCTGCTCAAAGCTCCCCCCAAGATGGAATATCCGCTGCTGCACGAGGTCATAGCCGGCGTCAACGTGTGGGACCCTATAATGCGCGCACTCGGCCAGAAATACGGCCTCGGAGACGTGTGGGCCGAACTGAGCATACACAACCGCTACTTTCCCTTCTTTGCCATTGGTTTGGGCACCATCAACGAGACACCTGTCGACAAAAACTTCACCTTCAAGAGCCCGGTAGCTCCCTATTTCAAGATAGGAGGTTCTTACAACTTCTTCTACAACTCCAATCCTGACTACCGGCTGCAGATGGGTCTGCGTTACGGGTTTACCACCTACAAGTGGAGCGCGCTTGACGTCACTGTCGACGAAGGCTACTGGGGCACTCCCTCGACCTATTCGCTCAAGGACATCGGCAACACGGCCGGATATCTCGAAGTGACGTTTGGCATCAAGGTGAAAATCGCCGGCAACTTCTCGGCCGGATGGACCATCGTGTATCACTCCATACTGCACGAATCCAAGTCGGCCTATGGCAATCCGATGTATATCCCCGGCTACGGCAAACGCAACGGTGCCATAAGCGGCAATTTCTCCATTATGTACACCATCCCGATAAACAAAAAGACAGCCACCGAGGTTAAACAATCAGAAGAAGGCTTAAACGGTATTTAACGCCGCTCCGGCCTCCGTGACCACCTGTATTCATCAAAATAATCCCAGACTCCCACATGATAGAACGCATCGTAATCATCGACAACGTTGACCCGGTCAGCTTTTACGGCGTAAACAACAGCAACATGCACCTGATACGCAACCTTTTCCCCAAGTTGCGCATGGCCGCCCGAGGCTCGGTAATCAAGGTGATAGGCGACGATGCCGAGACAGCCGAGTTTGAAAAGAAAATCAAGGAGCTGGAGGAGTATTGCTCACGCTACAACAAGCTCACCGAAGAGGTCATACTCGACATCGTAAAAGGCAATGTGCCGACCGAGCCCAAACACGACGACGTGATAATATATGGTGTGAACGGCAAGCCAATCTCGCCCCGCAACACCAACCAGGCCCTGCTTGTGAAGGCGTTTCGCGAAAACGACCTCACCTTTGCCCTCGGACCTGCCGGCACAGGTAAAACCTATATAGCCATCGCACTGGCTGTCAAGGCTCTGAAGAACCGTGAGGTGCGCAAAATCATACTCTCGCGCCCGGCCGTGGAGGCAGGCGAGAAGCTCGGTTTTCTGCCCGGCGACATGAAAGACAAGATTGACCCCTATCTGCAACCGCTCTATGATGCTCTCGAGGATATGATACCAGCCGTGAAACTCAAAGAGTATATGGAGACCAATGTCATACAGATAGCTCCGCTGGCGTTTATGCGCGGCCGCACGCTCAACGATGCCGTGATCGTGCTCGACGAGGCGCAAAACACGACAGTACATCAGATCAAGATGTTCCTCACACGCCTCGGCATGAATGCCAAGATGATTATCACAGGTGATGCTACGCAGATTGACCTCCCGCGCTCTGTCCAGTCGGGTCTGATACAGGCTCTGCATGTGCTCAAGAATGTGCCCGGCATCGGACGCATCGAGTTTGGCAAGAAGGACATCGTGCGCCACTCACTCGTGCAACGCATAGTCGAAGCCTACGAACGACATGACGCTGAGGAGAGTGTAGAGGAGGTTAAAGGTTAAAGTTTAGAGGAGCAATGCTGAAATTTTTGGCATCGCTCCTCGACTCTTTTTATCACTATATTTATGTCTGTAAACTGTAACCTTTAAACTTTTTTACACCCCCTATACTTTAGCCTCAGCTACGGCATTGGCCGTGGCCGGTGACGAGATAGCGGTAAGTGGTGATTTCCTTTAGTCCCATAGGCCCACGCGGACCGAGTTTTTGCGTGCTGATACCTATCTCGGCTCCGAGACCAAACTGCGCACCGTCGGTAAATGATGTAGGCGCGTTGACATACACACACGACGCATCGACCTCGGCCTGGAAACGCCCGGCGGCTTCTTCTGACTCCGTGACTATGCTTTCGCTGTGGCCCGAGCCGTGACGCGCGATATGATCGATGGCCTCACCGATAGACCTGACCGTATAAACGCCCATTTTATAGTCCATCCATTCACGGTCGCGGTCAGACTCCGCGGCCTCGACAAGCAACGCCTCCGGATAATGCCCCCGGAGAGCCGCGAGCGCGTCGGCATCGGCGTGTAGCTCCACAGCCTTGGAGGCAAGCGGGGCACAGAGCGCGGGAAGGTCGGACAGACGCGAGCGGTGGACAAGCAGGGAGTCAAGAGCATTGCATACACTCACCCGGCGCGTCTTGGCATTGTCGACAATAGCGGTACCGATGGCAAGGTCTCCGTCGGCATCGAAATAGGTGTGCACCACCCCGGCTCCCGTCTCGATGACAGGGATGCGGGCGTTGTCACGCACAAAGTCTATGAGGTTGCGTCCGCCGCGCGGTATGCACACGTCAATATAGCCCACTGCGTTGAGCATCTCGGCCGTTGCTTCATGGGTGGAGGGAAGGAGCACCGCTACGTCAGGACTGATGCCGTGGGCTTCGAGGGCCTGATGAATCAGCGCGATAGCCGCACCGTTGGATGTCTCGGCGTCGCGTCCCCCTTTGAGCACGCAAGCATTGCCGCTCTTGAAGCAGAGCGAGAACACATCAAAAGTCACATTGGGCCGGGCTTCGTATATAACGCCTATAACTCCAAACGGCACTCTCACCCGCCGTATGAGCAGACCGTTGGGAAGTGTGCGCCGCTCTATCTCCTCGCCGACGGGCGACGGCAAGGCTGCCACGTTGCGCATATCGGAGGCTATGGAGCCGAGACGGTCGGCTGTAAGCCGCAGGCGGTCATAGATAGGCGAGTCGGGGCTCATGCGCGCAAGGTCGGCGACATTGGCTTCAAGCAAGTGGCCGATATTGTCTTCGATAAACTGGGCAAGCGTCAGGATGACTGCATTGCGCTCGGCGTCACTGATATTGGCGATGGTGCGGGACGCCTCTCGCACAGGCTGGAACAGAGAGTTGATTTCGGACATGTCGGATATGCAAAACAGAATGAGCCCGTGACCCGGGTCATTCAGGATTCAAAATTATATAGATAATCATAATGTATCACCGGCCGATGACCATGGCGACCCATCGCAGCGAGAGTGTCGGACGATGAGAGTGATACGCGGCCCACTCCGATAGCGGAGCCGTCGGGAGCAAGGATATTGACGATGTCGCCCTCCTCCCATTCACCCTCGACCGAGGTTATGCCGACCGGGAGAAGACTCACGGCTTTGTCGCTAAGCAACACGCGGGCCGCCTCCCGGTTGACACGGATTATGCCCTTGGCAAATGATGAACTGTGGGCTATCCATCGCTTGATGTTGCTCAGAGGCTGAGGCGAGGGGCGAAACACGGTGTGAGGCACAGTGTCGGGCGACTGCAGAAGGTCGACCAGCACACCCGGACGGTCGCCCCGCGCTATAATCACTGTGATGCCCTCATCGCTGACTTTACGGGCTATGCCACACTTTGTGCCCATGCCTCCGCGGCCAAATCCGCTCTTGGCGGCGACGACATATTCACTCAGGTCGCGCCCCGAAGCCACTTCGGGGATAAGACTTGAGTCAGGATCGAAGGGCGAGCCTGTATAGATGCCATCGACGTTGGAGAGTATCACCAGTGTGTCGGCATCAAGCATGGCGGCTATGAGTCCTGAAAGCTCATCGTTGTCGGTAAACATCAGTTCGGTGAGACTCGCGGTGTCGTTTTCATTGACAATCGGGAGCACTCCGTGCTCAAGCATGGTGAGCATGCATGCCCGCTGGTTGAGATAAGAGGTGCGCGATGAGAAGTTTTCCTTCTGCGTGAGCACCTGCCCGACCGTGATGCCGTAGGAGGCGAAAAGCTGGTTGTAAAGATTGATCAGATGTATCTGGCCTATCGACGAATAGAGCTGACGCGCGGCCACGCTGTCGAGCTGACGCGAAGGCGTAAAGGCTCCGCGCCCGCAGGCTACGGCTCCGCTGGAGACGAGTATCACCTGATGGCCGAGCGCGCGGATGGCCGCTATCTGGTCGACCAACGCCGAGAGGTTGGTGGCATTGGGTTTGCCGTCGGAACGCGTGAGGATGTTGCTCCCGACCTTTATCACTATACGCACTTCTTTTTAATTAGTAATTAGCAATTTGTAATTTTTGGAGAGCCTTGTTGGATGCTATTTATTACAGGAGGCTTTTAGACCGTCGATTACCGCCGATGAGAATCCGGAGTGCTCCATGGCATTGAGCCCGCGTATGGTAATGCCGCCAGGAGTGGTGACTTTGTCAATCTCGCTCTCGGGATGCGCTCCGGGCTGCGAGAGGAGCGTTGCGGCTCCGATGAGTGTCCTGACGATGATATGCTGGGCGTCGGAAGCGCGAAATCCGAGTTCGACACCTCCTTCCATAGCCGCACGCACATAACGCATGGCATAAGCTATGCCACACGAAGCCAACGATGTCGCTGCAGGGAGCTGCTTTTCCTCGATGACCATAACTGTGCCAAGGCGCGAGAATACCAACAGCGAGCGCGTACAAGCCTTCGGTCCGTCGACCTGAAAGGTCATTGACTGACATTGCGACACTGCGGTGTTGGGCATAATGATACAATAGGGGGGCAAGAGAGGGTACTCGCTGTCGTCAGTGTGACGGACAAGCCAACCGGCTATCTTATCAAGGGGAATGCCGGCAGCGACCACCGCCACCTCGGTGCGCGAGTAGTCGATATATGGCTTTATCTCATTGATTACCTGCTCTACCAGCCAAGGCTTTACGCAGATTATCACCAGGTCGGACTCCGCGCCTACAGCCTCGACATTGGAAAGGGTCACGCGTGCCCCCTCGGCGGCAAGCGGCTCGAGCTTAGCGGCGGTAGGATTGGAGACGGCCACAGACAACCTGGCTGATTGCTGCGGAGAGACCTCATGGGCCGGCCGAGAGAGGAGTCCGCGGGCTATAGCTCCGCCCATGGCTCCTGCACCGATGATGGAAACTTTCATTATGTTGTGATTTTACAGCCTGAGCTGAGTGATTGAAAGCAAAGTTAAGATTATTTTGTCAGAATGCCAAATATAATCATGCCGGTTATCAACCGTTGTGGCATCAAAGCTATAACATCGCCATATGCTACATTATTCTTTGTAGAACAGGCGCGCACGCTTACTTGTTAATATTTTTTAACATAAAGATAATTGTATATCGTCCTTGTCATTGTATCTTTGCAATGCAAATCAGAGCGAACAGCATTCATGCCTCGCTCTCTGACGGGAGATTACATCACCTCGGCAATTTGGCTATACCTAATATATATTATATGAGGCCAAAAGTGATGGGACGGCTCTTCTCCCCCAAATCTTAGGTTGCTAAGATAATTATGTGACATATCTGCGTCCCGTCTTGCAGAATCAACGCCCCAGCGTCAGCCGTAAGAAGAGCCCATTCAGACTCTTGTCTTACGGCAATGTTGACGCTACATGATTCTTCAAGACATAATGATGCAGGCCGTCAACTCAAACATTACTAATCATAAGGAATTACGGTATTCTATGCTGGCCATGACACCACGCGCAGTGGCGTCACGGCTTTAAACGCATACACTTATTATTGTTGACTTTAGTGCTTATCAGTGTGATGCGCGACGGGCGACTCCAAGTCCCCGCCGTGCTTTTTTATGTCTTGTGCATTTTTTGTTACGTTTTGCTGCGCTGTAACAATTTTGTAATATTTAAATTTACCCCGCATCACCTTGATTAATAAATATATATTCCGATTTTGAAATTAATTTTACACTTCTGTGATTTTTTCAGCAAACACAAATCACACTATTATCCTGGGAGGTTATAACTTTGAACTATCGGAAGGAAATAAGCCCGGTCGACGGACTCTACACCATTCGACAAACCTCAAACGTTCAACTTTTTATAGCATAACTATTATGGCAAACAAAGAATTTGAAGCTAAACTGATGAGCCTCCAAGGCAATCTGCTCAACTTTGCCTATATGCTCACCTCCAACAAGGATAACGCCCACGATCTGCTCCAGGACACCACGCTCAAAGCACTCGACAACGAGAGCAAATATGTTGACAACACCAACTTCAAGGGCTGGGTGTTCACTATCATGCGCAACATATTCATCAACAATTATCGCCGTAATGTAAGATCGCAGACCGTGGTCGACCAGACCGACGACCTGTATCACCTCAATCTCTCCCAGGACTCCGGCCTCGAGAGTCCCGAAGGCTCCTATGGAGCATCAGAGATAACCTCTGCCATCAACGCTTTTCCCGAAGAATATCGCGTGCCGTTCTCAATGCACGTTGCCGGATATAAATACAACGAGATTGCCGAAAAGATGAATCTTCCGCTCGGCACCGTCAAGAGCCGCATATTCTTTGCCCGCAAGAAACTTCAGGCACAGTTTGCCGACTATCGTTAGGCTACGCCCCCCCACACCACTCTCCCCTCCCCCATCACGGACTATTTATTTGCGAATCGTATTCAAATTTAATATAGAGATCTAAATGACATACAAGCTCCTGTGAAGAAGCGCCCCGATATAATGATTGGTATATAATATTAGAATCTTTTCAACTGAATAATCTAACAAAAGCGTGCCGGGTCGATTGGATATCGATCCGGACGCAACAATATATGCATGTTATAAATTGTTAACACAAGCGAGATTTTTGTAACGAAGTTGTCGGGGTTTTGTAACTAAGTTGTAACTTTGCAATACAATACCACCGTAACCTAATGCGGTGAGCAAAAAAGGATAAACCATCATGAAAGGCATAGGCAAAGCTACCTGCATCATTGCAGCCACACTCTGCGTGGCGGCGGTAAGTTGCCGCACGACAGGGAACGAGGACACTCAGACAGAAAAAATGTCAGGAAGCGTCATCAAATCTCCCGCGACATTTGACAGCGACAGCGCGTATGCCTACGTAGCCCGGCAAGTGGCCATGGGCCCCCGCATACCTGGCACCCGCGCCAATGCCGAATGTGCCGAATATATCCGCACCGAACTGATGCGTCACGGGGCCGACACAGTGACCGAGCAGCGCGCCACCGTGACAGCCTATAATGGCGACCGTCTGCCCATCAACAATCTGATGGGTCGCTTCAACACAGAGGCTCCGGCAAGAATACTCCTTGTGGCTCATTATGACACACGTCCCTGGGCCGACAGCGACCCGGAGCAGATAAATCACCTCGAGCCCGTGCCAGGAGCCAATGACGGAGCGAGCGGAGTGGGCGTCATCCTCGAGATAGCCCGACATCTCTCGGTCAACAAACCGGCCATCGGAGTAGACATGCTGCTGGTCGACGCGGAGGATTACGGACAGTCGTCGGGATTTTCCAACCATGACGAGACATGGGCTCTCGGCACACAATATTGGACGGAACATATGCCCTACACCCAGGACAATATGCCTCGCTATGCCATACTTCTGGATATGGTGGGAGGTATCGACGCGAAATTTCACCGCGAGTACTTCTCCAATAACCATGCACGCAACATCGTTGACAAGGTGTGGGGCATCGCAGCCCGCTCGGGCTACAGCGACCGTTTTGTAAACCTGGACGGCGGCGCAGTGGTGGATGACCATTTGTATCTCAACCGTGCAGGCATCCCGGCTATCGACATAATTGAATCGAAGAACGAAGTGACCAAGTCATTCTCCCCCACATGGCACACTGTAGACGACAATATGGACAACATTGACCGCTCTTCGCTCAAAGCCGCCGGCCAGACAGTGCTCAATGTGATATACAACGAAAGCATTTAAAACATCCTATCTATAAAACAAGGAGGCCGGATAAGCCTCCTTGTTTTTATTTCAGGCAACGAGGCTTCTGCCAAAACCACAAAAAAAATCTCCTGCATGGCCACTCGGTCGGCAGGAGTTTGAAAAGAGTGGGTGGATAGGTCTAATATCCAATCATCAATGTTAAGCTGTAATTATGAAATATTAATTATACGGCAAATATACTACACATTTATTATATTTCCAAGCGTTTTAATAAATAATTTGAAAATATTTAGTAAAAATTCTATAATACTGAATATTTGATTAACTTTGCGACACACAATAAACTAACCCCTTAAATCAGAACACAACATGTACAGCGACCCTAAAGATTGCCTTTATTGCACTAATAACGAAACACTTAAAAGTCTCATGCTCCCTATCGCCGAGCTGAGCGTATCAAGAGCATTCCTTTTTAAAGAGCAGACCTATCGCGGACGTTGCCTCGTGGCCTACAACGGCCATGTCAATGACCTCAACGAGCTGTCAGATGCTGAGCGCGACGCTTTTATGGCGGATGTAGCCCGTGTGACCCGCGCCATGCAGCGAGTGTTCAACCCCGAGAAAATCAATTATGGCGCATATAGCGACAAGCTTTCCCACCTGCACTTTCATCTCGCGCCCAAGTATGTGGACGGCCCCGACTATGGCGGCACTTTCCGCATGAATCCCGGCGAGGTATACCTCTCCGATGAGGAGTATGCCAGAATGATTGAAGACATCAAGGCCGCGTTATAATCAACAACATCAAGAGCGTGTTTAATAACAAACAAAGAGCGCAGGAGTCCAGATCAGACTCTTGCGCTCCTTGTTTTTAGCAGTGCGTTAATAACAAAGACAGGAGTACGGAAGAGTTAAAATGAGTTCTCGCACTCCTGTCCTGATTTTTTATGTTACGTATTTTTTACTTACCGAAGTAGCGGCGGAAGAGGCCTTCAAAGCCGCGGCCGTGACGGGCTTCATCCTTAGCCATTTCATGAACGGTGTCATGGATAGCATCAAGGTTGAGCTGCTTGGCACGGGAAGCGATGCGCATCTTGTCGGCACATGCTCCTGACTCGGCGTTCATGCGCTTTTCGAGGTTAGTCTTGGTGTCCCACACCACGTCGCCGAGAAGTTCGGCAAACTTGGATGCATGGTCGGCCTCCTCGAGAGCGTAGCGACGGAAAGCCTCGGCGATTTCGGGATAGCCTTCGCGGTCGGCCTGACGCGACATCGCGAGATACATGCCCACCTCGGTACATTCACCCATAAAGTGAGCGTTGAGGTCCTTCTTCATCTCGTCGTCGGTGTCGGCAGCGATACCGATTACATGCTCCGTAACGAAGTTAAGGGGCTCATTCTCGTCAAGTTCCTTGAACTTGGAAGCGGGAACGCCACACTGGGGGCACTTCTCGGGGGCTGCTTCGCCCTCATGCACATAACCGCACACGGTGCATATAAATTTCTTTTTCATTGTAATGTAGTGATATTAATGATTATTGTTGAATTGTCAATTGTTTCGATAATGCAAAGATACACATTGAAAATGACAGACGCAATATCAATTTCAAAAAAATTCTTAAGAAACAAGCCGTGGCTCAACCTGTGTGGGGAACGACGTGTTGTAGAGATAAACGTTAACTCTAAAGAATAAAAGATTATGGATTCAAAACAAGCAGACATAGCAAAATGCGCAAGCAAGGTCTCGGAAGAGGCTGCAAAGGTAAGCGCAGAGGCAGCCAAAGTGGCGACCGATGCCAGGGTTAAAGCCGACAAGGAGGCTGTGGCCGATAAAGTGGCTCAGGCCAAGGATGCGGTCGGCGACAAGATAGATGATGTGAAGAGCACCGTGGCATCGACGGTGGCCGACGCGAAAGAGTCGCTGTCGGCTTCGGCCGAAGACCTGAAGGAAAAGGCTGCTCCTATCATAGACAAAGTAAAATCGGGCGCGGCCAGCGCACTCGATTCAATAGCCGGTGCCGCCGCCAATCTGGCCGATAAACTGAAATAGGCGGAGGCTGTAAATAAATAGGTATAAACCTAATACTAATCTAAAACACCGGGCCGTCTCCCCTCGGCAACAATTGATGTTGCGGGGGAGACGGCTTTTAATATAGAGTATAGGACTTGGCAGGTGTTAATTTGCGTTAAGGAAGGTTGGCACGGACGAACTACCCTCCACGACCGTGTGTTGTCAATATGATGCAGTGTAGGGGGTGCTGACGCGGATGTGTAACTATTCACGCGCCAATAAAGAAAAATTTCTTTAATTATGCGTTTATTTCGCAAAAAAGTCACTACCTTTGCATTCGGATAAGAAGATAATCATTCAATTCTAATTTCTTTTTCAGAAATATCAATTTCCACACATATATCAACCAACACTCTAACTGTTTACAATGAGTACAATTGATTTATCTCAGTATGGCATCACCGGCGCAAAGGTGATCCACAACCCCAGCTACGACCAGCTGTTTATCGACGAAGTTAAGCCCGGCCTCGAGGGCTACGAGAAAGGTCAGGAGACCGAGCTCGGCGCAGTAAATGTAATGACCGGCATCTATACCGGCCGTTCACCCAAGGACAAATTTTTCGTAAAGGACGCTACCAGCGAAAACTCTATCTGGTGGACATCAGAGGAGTACAAGAACGATAACAAGGCCATCACACCCGAGGCCTGGAAGGCCCTCAAGGCTATCGCCGACAAGGAGCTTTCTGACAAAACTCTCTATGTAGTAGACGCATTCTGCGGCACCAACCCCGACACCCGTCTGGCTGTACGCTTCGTAATGGAGGTTGCATGGCAGGCTCACTTCGTGACCAACATGTTCATCCGCCCCACCGAAGAGGAACTCAAAAACTTCACCCCCGACTTTGTAGTGCTCAATGCCTCCAAGGCTAAGGTTGAGAACTGGAAGGAACTCGGCATCAACTCAGAGACCTGCGTAGCCTTCAATCTCACCGAGCGCATGCAGCTCATCATCAACACCTGGTATGGCGGCGAGATGAAGAAGGGTATGTTCTCGATCATGAACTACTACAACCCCCTCCGTGGCATCGCTTCGATGCACTGCTCGGCCAACACCGACATGGAAGGCGAGAACACCGCCATCTTCTTCGGCCTCTCCGGCACAGGCAAGACCACCCTTTCGACCGACCCGAAGCGTCTCCTTATCGGTGACGACGAGCACGGCTGGGACGACAACGGCGTGTTCAACTACGAGGGCGGCTGCTATGCCAAGGTTATCAACCTCGACAAAGAGAGCGAGCCCGATATCTACAACGCTATCCGTCGCGATGCCCTCCTCGAGAACGTAACCGTTGACGCCAACGGCAAGATCGACTTCACCGACAAGAGCGTTACCGAGAACACCCGCGTAAGCTACCCCATCGACCACATCAAGAACATCGTACGTCCCTCACGCGGTCCCGCCGCCAAGAACGTCATCTTCCTGTCGGCCGACGCTTTCGGTGTGCTTCCTCCCGTTTCTATCCTGACACCCGAGCAGACCAAGTATTACTTCCTCTCAGGTTTCACCAGCAAGCTCGCCGGTACAGAGCGCGGCATCACCGAGCCCACCCCGACATTCTCTGCTTGCTTCGGTGCAGCATTCCTCTCACTCCACCCCGTGAAGTATGCCGAGGAGCTCGTTAAGCGCATGGAGCAGAGCGGTGCCAAGGCTTATCTTGTTAACACCGGCTGGAACGGTACAGGCAAGCGTATCTCTATCCGCGACACCCGCGGCATCATCGACGCTATCCTCGACGGCTCAATCCTCACCGCCCCTACCAAGAAGATGCCTATCTTCGACTTTGAGGTTCCGACCGCTCTTCCCGGCGTTGACCCCAACATCCTCGACCCCCGCGACACCTACGCTAACCCCGCAGAGTGGACCGAAAAGGCTGACAAGCTCGCCGAGATGTTCATCAACAACTTCAAGAAGTTTGAAGGCAACGAGGCCGGCAAGGCTCTCGTGGCTGCTGGCCCCCACATTGAGAAGTAAAAAAACTTCAGCATAAAAAAATCCCGAGGCGCGAATGTCGCGCTTCGGGATTTTTTTATGCTGAAGTTTTTTAGTTTAGAGTGTTGAAAGTTTAGAGTTTATGCATAGCTCCGTCTCACGACCATGGCAAGGCTGAGCGAGAACATACCCAAAAAAAATTAGAGTCTATGTGCAGGTGCGACACACCTATACATAAACTCTAAACTCTTAACATTAAACTTTTAATACACTGAGAGCGGCATCGTAAGCAGGCTCGTCGGTGATTTCATGGACGAGGTCGCGGAAGATAACACGACGGTTTTCATCAAGAATGAGCACACAACGGGCCAGAAGTCCGGCCAAGGGTCCGTCAACGAGCTGAAGCCCATATTTCTGTCCGAAAATCGGTGAACGGAATGCCGAACCGAAGAGCACATTCTTGATGCCCTCGATTGTGCAGAAACGCCCCATGGCAAAGGGAAGGTCCATAGAGACACATATCACCACTACGTCATCGAGCTTGGCCGCCTCTTCGTTGAAGCGTCTTACCGAGCGGGCGCAGACTTCGGTGTCGAGGCTGGGAAATACGTTTAGCACTACACGCTTGCCGGCAAAGTCGGAGCAAAGTATCTGTGAGAGGTCGGGACCGGCAAGATGAAAGCAGGGTGCGGTCTCGCCCACACCGGGCACGGTGCCACAGGTGTGACAGGGCTGGCCTTTGAAGAGAATGGTTTCCATATTATTGAGAGTTATTGATTTGGTAGTTTTCAAGAAAAGCAGAGCCCGCTCACAGGAGGGCTATTGACTGTAAAACAACTGTAGAGAGGTCGGAGTTGTAGCCGAGCAACACATTTTTCACCACCCCCGAAGGCGCGGCGATAATAACCACCGGGAGCGACGAGGCCCCGCAGTCGCGGGCAAGCGAGCGGGCATTGAGCAGAAGATGTTCGCCGGGACGCGTCTGCCCAACAAGCTCCTCGGCACGGTCAGCATTGGTGCCGGCCACAGCCCAGATAATATCGGCAGGGATTGTCGATGAATCTATGGCCGCACGCAGGTCGCGCACTATATCAGACGAAAACGACGTATCGGGGTCAAGCAGAGCCACTACCGTAGGTGCACAAAAGGCCTCGCCCCGCTGATAGGCATAACGTTCGCCCGTGACGGCGGGGAGAGTAAAGGTGGGAAGCGGCGTATCGCGGAGATTCTCGATGCGGAAATTGCTCTCGCGATATTTCTCAAAGTGCTCGGGATAGAGGGCGAGCAGAGCCTCTTCACCCATGGGGGTATCGGCAGCCGGGGCAGAGGCATAGTTCACAGTGATGGTCTGCTCTGTGATAGACGCCGGATTGCTCTCGATGTCAATACGCAGAGGCAGATGCGTATCGCGGTCAAACCAATAGGAAGCCTGACGCACACGCTCGCCGCGCACATCCATCACAGCCTCGAGACACAAGGCCGGATGTCCGTCGAGCGTGGTCTCCTTAGGCTCGGAGAGCGTATAGAGCGTATCGGCAGTCATAGCTCGGAGATCGCGTGCGATATAGGCGGGAAGGAGCTCGACAAACTGTGTGGCCTCCTGCACTCCGGGCTGTCGGCGCGAAGCTGTGGCCGGCATGAACGGCGCAGGGTCCCAGGATGTGTGATATTCACGCAGCCGATGGTCACGATAGCGATAGAGGTTGCCGGTAAAGTAGGAAGTCCACCCCTCGGTCGGTCCTGACGGCGTGTCGAGCTGCCATCCTATGAGATAAGCACAGGGTGACAGCGTGTCGGCGGGAGTCGGCACAGAAGAGAGACTAAGCCGATACACCACATCGTCGTCACGGCTGGGAAGTGTGACACTGTAAGTAACAGATGCATTATAGGCGGGGGCCGCTGACAGACCCTCTATAATGTCAGCAATCCCCCGGGCCGAAAGGCTCAGGGGACTTAACGCTGCTAACACCATTAACAATCTTGCTATCCCTTTCATAAACAATAGTTGGTACGTTCATTATATACAACGGCGCGAGGCGGACAATGGTTCACAGTTTTGCTAAAAAACCTCAACAAATTTCAAACGGCTCCTGATAAATCAAAAAAGGACAAAAGAGACACAAGCCACACAGGGCTCATGCATCCTTTGTCCTTTTGAGACTTTTGTAATCCCGCAGGGGATTAGTCCTTCTTCACTATGCGACGCTCCTTGATACGGGCCTTCTTGCCTGTGAGGCTGCGCAGATAGTAGAGCTTGGCGCGACGCACCTTGCCATACTTGTTGATAGTGATCGAGTCGATGAAGGGAGACTCGAGGGGGAAGATACGCTCTACACCGATGTTGTCGGAGATTTTGCGTACTGTGAAGCGTTTCTTGTCACCTTCGCCCGAGATGCGGATAACCACACCGCGATACTGCTGGATACGCTCCTTGTTGCCTTCCTTGATGCGGTAAGCTACTGTGATAGTGTCGCCCGGCTGGAAGTCGGGGTGCTGCTTGCCGGTGGCAAATGCCTCGTTGACAACCTTAATTAAGTCCATTTTTCTATACGTATATTAAAAATGTTAACAATGCCGCAATGTAGCGGGCAGCATGTCCCGTCCAGAGATTGCGGATTTACAGACTGCAAAGGTACATAAATTAATTTAAAATGGAAAATTTAAAGTGTAAAATTATTGACGTCGTGCACATTATGCGATAACGATAGCCACATATGGCACGATAGCAGAGTGAAATAATGTTAAAAATACCAAAAACTTTTATCTAAATATCCCTATTTCGAGGCTTTTACACATATTATTAGTAACTTTGCAAACGCTAAGTCACGGAGGAGGCCACCCAGCTTCCTCCTCCTTTTTATGTTTTCCATTATGATTGACAAGGAGAAAATCGCGGCACTCGTAGAGCAGGCCATAGAAAATACAGACGCATATGTGGTGGAGCTGACAGTGTCGGCCGACAATGACATCGTGGTAGAGCTTGACTCGGCCACCGGCGTCGACCTTGACTTCTGCACCGAAGTGAGCCGCAAGCTCAACGACGCGCTCGACCGCGACGTTGAGGACTATTCGCTCGAAGTGGGTACAGCATCGCTGTCGGCCCCGTTTAAGGTGAAGCAGCAATATGACAAGCATATAGGCGACGAAGTGGATGTCCTGACCCGCGACGGCCGCAAGCTCAAGGGCACACTCACGGCAGTGAGCGAGGACGGCTCGACTTTTACAGTCGAAATCACCCGCAAAGTCAAGGAGCCGGGAACCAAACGTCCCGTGATGGTTACCGAGCCCGAGACTCTGGCCGTAGCCGACTGCAAGCAGGTGACATATCACTTCGACTTCAAATAACCAAGCGATTATCAACGAAACAATATAAAAACAAATATACCTTAATATATAATATATTATGGCCAGAAAAGAGGAAGCTCCCAACATGGTGGAGCGGTTTGCCGAATTTAAAGAACTCAAGAATATCGACAAGACCACTATGATAAGTGTGCTTGAGGAGTCGTTCAGAAACGTGCTCGCCAAGATGTTTGGCACCGACGAGAACCTCGATGTCATCATGAACCCCGACAAGGGCGACGTGCAGATATTCCAGAACCTCGAGGTAGTGCCCGACGGCGAGGTCACCAACCCCAACCTCCAGATATCACTGTCGGACGCACGCGCCGACGAAGACCCCGATGTTGAGATCGGCGAGGAGCACACCAAAGAGATATTCTTTGCCGACTTTGGCCGCCGTGCCATCCTCAATCTGCGCCAGACCCTCCAGTCAAAGATTCTCGACCTCCAGAAAGAAGCCATCTATGCTAAATTCAAGGAAATGGAAGGCGAACTGGTGTCGGGCGAGGTATATCAGACCTGGAGCCGCGAGACCCTCCTCATGGACGACGAGAAAAACGAGCTGCTTCTGCCCAAGCACGAATCAATCCCCGGAGACTTCTTCCGCAAGGGCGAGACAGTGCTGGCCGTAATCTCCAACGTCGACAACAAAAACAACAATCCCAAGATTACAGTATCGCGCACAAGCGACGTGTTTCTGCGCCGCCTCTTCGAGCGGGAAGTCCCCGAGATACTCGACGGCCTCATCAGCATCAAGGCCGTGGCCCGCATCCCCGGCGAACGCGCCAAGATAGCCGTAGAGAGCTTTGACGACCGCATCGACCCCGTGGGCGCATGCGTGGGCGTGAAAGGCTCGCGCATACACGGCATCGTCCGCGAGCTCCACAACGAGAACATCGACGTAATCAACTACACAGCCAACCCCTCGCTCTTCATACAGCGCGCACTCAGCCCCGCCAAAGTATCATCGATACACCTTGACGAAGAGGCCAAGAAAGCCGAAGTGTTCCTGCGCCCCGAAGAGGTGTCACTCGCCATCGGCAAGGGGGGTATGAACATCAAGCTCGCCTCGATGCTCACAGGCTACACCATCGACGTTTACCGCGACACCCCCGAGCAGGTGGACGAAGACATCTACCTCGACGAGTTTAAGGACGAAATCGACAGCTGGGTCATCGACGCCCTCAAGAACATGGGTTGTGTCACTGCCAAAAACGTACTCAACACTCCGCGCCAGGTGCTCATCGATCAGGCCGACCTCGAGGAAGACACCGTCGACAATGTCATCGCCGTGCTCAAGGCTGAGTTTGAGGACGAACCCGAGACTGAGTCAGAGCCCGAATCTGAATCAGAGGGACAGGAGACTTTATAAAGTTTAGAGTTTAGAGTTTAAACTTTAGACTGCACTCCGCCCCATCACATCAACGATTAAAACAACAGCTTCGTTAACAACATTATATGCCGAGAATAAAAATAAGTCAAGCCGCCAAGGAATTTAACGTCTCCATCCCCACCGTGGTGGAGCAATTACAGAAAAAAGGCATCACCATCGATGCCAACCCTAACACACGTATCGACGAAGCCGCTTACGACATACTTGTGGAGGCCTTCCAGCCCGACCGCAAAGTGCGCGAGCTCATCGAAAAGAAGCGTCACGACAAGGAGGCCGAGAAGTCTGCCCCTGCCTCGCAGGATGAGGTAAAGATAGCCGCCCCCAGTCCCGGCATAGAATTTAAGGTGCTCGGCAAGATTGACCTTGACGCCAACAACAATGCCGTCAAGGAGAAGGCCCCAGCCCGCGAGGCTGCCGCTCCGGCTCCCGTGCCCGTAAAGGCCGAGACTCCCGAAGAAGAGAAGAAACCCGAAACTCCCGCACCCGTAAAGGCCGAAGCTCCCAAAGAAGAGAAGAAACCCGAGGCTCCTGCGCCCGTAAAGGCCGAAGCTCCCAAAGAGGAGAAAAAGCCCGAAGCCCCCGCGCCCGTAAAGGCCGAAACCCCCAAAGAGGAGAAGAAACCCCAGGCTCCCGCGCCCGTAAAGGCCGAAACTCCCAAAGAAGAGAAGAAACCCGAGGCCCAGCCGCAGGCTGAGCCCGCAACGGCATCGGCAGAACCCGAAGTGTTCCGCTACAGCCCCGAACCCCAACTGACCGGTCCCAAGGTGCTCGGCCACATTGACCTCACATCGCTCAACCAGTCGACCCGCCCCAAAAAGAAAACCAAAGAAGAGCGTCGCAACAGCCGCAATGGCCAGGCCGGCGCGCAAGGCGCACAGGGTGGTCAGGGCGCACAAGGCTCCAACAACAACAACCGCAAGAAGCGTCAGCGCATCGGCGGCAAAGAGAAAATCGACATCGAAAAGGCCGGCAAGCAGAATCCCGAAGGCGGCAACCGCGGCGGACAAGGCGGCGGTGGCAACCATCAGGGCGGACAGGGCGGCAACAATCGCGGCGGCAATGACCGCGGACGCGGCAAAGACCGCAACAAGCGTCCCGTACACACCGAAGTCAACGAGGAGGACGTACAGAAGCAGGTGCGCGAGACTCTTGCCCGCCTCACCTCCAAAGACAAGGGCCAGAAGAAGGGCGCGAAGTGGCGTAAAGAGAAGCGCGAAGCCTTTGCAAACCGCGCCAACGAAGCGGCAGCCGAGGCAGCAGCCGAAAGCCGCGTGCTCCAGATAACCGAATTTGTGACAGCCAATGACCTTGCGGTGATGATGGACGTGCCCATCAACAACGTCATCGCCACCTGCATGAACATAGGTGTGATGGTATCGATCAACCAGCGTCTTGATGCCGAGACCATCAACATCGTGGCCGAAGAGTTTGGCTTCACCACAGAATATGTATCGGCCGAAGTATCGGACGCCATACAGCAGGAGGTGGACAGCGAGGAAGACCTCACCACACGTCCGCCGATCGTGACCGTCATGGGCCACGTAGACCACGGCAAGACCTCGTTGCTCGACTATATCCGCAACGCCAACGTAATCGCCGGCGAGGCCGGAGGCATCACCCAGCACATCGGAGCTTACAACGTGAAACTCTCCGACGGACGCCACATCACATTCCTCGACACCCCGGGCCACGAAGCCTTTACCGCCATGCGTGCCCGCGGAGCCAAGGTGACCGACCTCTGTATCATCATCGTGGCAGCTGACGACAACGTCATGCCGCAGACCATCGAGGCCATCAACCACGCCTCGGCAGCCGGTGTGCCCATCGTGTTTGCCATCAACAAGATAGACAAACCCACAGCCAATCCCGACAAAATCAAGGAGGAGCTGGCCCAGATGAACTATCTCGTCGAAGAATGGGGCGGAAAATATCAGAGCCAGGACATATCGGCCAAGAAAGGCATCGGTGTGGACGAGCTCATGGAGAAAGTGCTCCTCGAGGCCGAGATGCTTGACCTCAAGGCCAACCCCGATCGTCGCGCCGTAGGCTCAATCATCGAGTCGTCGCTCGACAAGGGTCGCGGCTATGTAGCCACCGTGCTCGTGCAGAACGGCACGCTCCGCGTGGGCGACGTGATACTCGCCGGCACACACTTCGGCAGGGTAAAGGCCATGTTCAACGAACGTAACCAGCGCATCAAGGAGGCCGGACCGGCCGAACCGGCTCTCATACTCGGTCTGGACGGCGCGCCCACCGCAGGCGACACCTTCAACGTGATGGAGACCGAGCAGGAAGCACGCGAGATAGCCGGAAAGCGTCTGCAACTGCAGCGCGAACTCGGACTCCGCACCGCCAAGCGCACCACTCTCGAGGAAATCGGACGCCGCCGCGCCATAGGCAACTTCCACGAGCTTAACATCATCGTCAAGGGCGACGTGGACGGCTCTATCGAAGCCCTCTCCGACTCGCTCATCAAGCTCTCGACCGAGGAAATCAAGGTCAATGTGCTCCACAAGGCCGTGGGAGCCATCTCGGAGAGCGACGTCACACTGGCCGCCGCATCCGACGCCATCATCATCGGCTTCCAGGTACGTCCCTCGCAGGCCGCACGCCGTGCAGCCGAGCACGACGGCGTGGAGATACGTCTCTACTCAGTCATCTACCAGGCCATCGAAGAGGTCAAGGACGCAATGTCGGGCATGCTTGCTCCCGAAATCAAGGAGGAAGTCACCGGTACAGCCGAAGTGCTCCAGACATTCCACATCTCCAAGGTGGGAACCATCGCCGGAGCCATTGTGCGCGAGGGCAAAATCAAGCGTGGAAGCAAGGTGCGCCTCATCCGCGACGGCATCGTACGCTACACCGGCGAACTCGGTTCGCTCAAGCGCATGAAGGACGACGTCAAAGAGGTTACCTCGGGCTATGACTGCGGTCTCTCCATAGCAGGCTACAACGACATCCAGGAAGGCGACATCATCGAAGGCTTCGAAGAAGTCGAGGTAAAGAAGAGCCTCTGAGAAAAAGAGTGAATAATTGAATGTTGGATTTTGGATGCCGTCACATCGACATTCAGGATTCAACATTCAACTTTAAAAGACATCATAACGGAACTGACATTCTGACGATGAGCGAATTTATAAACTGGTGCCGGCGTTACCTCTCTTTCACGCTGCTTGCCGCGCTGATAGTATTGTCGGTCGTATTGTTTTTCAATGAGAACTCCCTCATAAGCACTATCGACCAAGAGCAGCGCATCGACGAGCTGAAAGCCCAGATCGAGGATGCCACCGACACACTGACCTATTATCGCGAACTCAACCGCTCGCTCAACAATGACCGCGAGACGATGGAGCGCATAGTGCGTGAGCAACACCACATGCAGCACCCCGACGAGGACGTGTATATATTTGAATGATAATATAACCCCTGCCCGAAGGACAAACACCCCGCAGGTTAACCTCATAACCTTATAACCTTTGGCCGCAGGCCAAGTAAAAACAATGGCAAAAAACAGAATAGCCACCATTCTCGCAATGCTGGGACTGCTGCTGATAATGGCGGCAGTAGCCCTGCCCGTGCTCCACGTTGCCCGCATGGCAGTCACATGGACCTACGCCACAGGAGCACTGCTGCTCATCATAGGACGATTCATGCAAAAGCCCCCCGCCGGAGCCTCGCTCAAACTGCGCCGTCTGCTGCGCATGGAGATATGGACCGCACTGGTGTTTGTAGCCGGAGCCGTGTTTCTCTTTCTTCCCGTCAAGCCTGGAGCCGGAGAAGGCAACGACTGGATAGCGTTCACACTGGCCGGAGGAGTGCTCACACTCTACACATCCATCATGATACCGCGCCAGAAGCTCGAAAACACGACTGAAAACGATGTGAAATCCAAAGCTAAAAAGCGTCCCAAAAAGTAAAAAAAGCTGAAAATTACAGTATATTCACAAGTAATTAGTATTTTTGCAGCTCTAAACACCATCAATCGACGTGGCCCATTATCTCACCATCGATCAAGGCAACACCGAGGCCAAGATAGCCCTGTGGAACGACTCGGAGCTCGAGGAGTTCCGCATGGAGCCGGCACTCACCCCCAATAAAGTGAGCGACTTTGCAGGCGGACGCACTCTGGCAGGTACTATGTATTGCTCCGTAGCCCGCGAGGACGTGGACATACTGCGCCGTCTGTTACACCTGTGCCCGCGGGCCATGCGCCTCACCCCCGACACGCATCTGCCCATACGGATCGACTACGCCACCCCTACGACTCTCGGAGCCGACCGCGTGGCCGCTGCCGTAGGAGCATGGGCCGACTATGCCGGACACCCTATACTGGTGGTAGACGCCGGCACTGCCGTCACCTATGACTATGTGGACGCCGAAGGCACATATCACGGAGGCAACATAGCTCCCGGCATATCTATGGAGCTGCGAGCCCTCCATGAGTTCACGGCACGTCTGCCACTGGTGCCCTTTCCCGAAAACATGCCCCGGCTATGCCGCAGGCTCTTCGGTCACGACACCCGCACAGCCATAGCCCTCGGAGCCGTCTATTCGGTGGTGTCGTCAATCAACTATTACCGCGACCATCTGCCCGAAAACACCATCGTAGTGCTCGGCGGAGGATGCGGCCATCACCTCGCTTCAGTCTGCGACTTTGACACACGGGTGGACGAGCACCTGGTGAGCAAAGGTCTAAACCGTATATTGCTTTACAATGAAACTCTTTAGAAATACCATCATCACCCTCACGTGTGCCCTCGCGGCCATCACCTGCCTGTCAGCTTCGGCTCAGGAAACAAGCCCCTACTCCAAATTCGGCTACGGCCTGATGGGCGACAATGCCACATCGGCACAGCGTCAGATGGGCTCTACCGGTTATGCCATGCACTCGGGCCGTCAGATCAATGTCATGAATCCCGCCTCATATGCGTCGGTCGACTCCATGACCTTTCTCTTCGACATGGGCGTGGATGTGTCGCTCTACTGGCGCCAGGACAATTCAGGCAAGCAGCGCGACTGGGGCGGCGGCATCGACTACATAACCATGCTCTTCCCCGTAAGCAAGACCGTAGGCGTGAGTGCGGGACTCGTACCATTCTCATCGGTAGGCTACTCGTTCGGCTCCACCCTTGACAACGGCACCACCAGCCACCAGGGCTCGGGCGGCATCAACCAGCTCTATCTCGGAGCGGGATGGATGCCCCTCAAAGGTCTCTCTATAGGTTTTAACGTAAGCTACCTCTTCGGCAACACATACAACACCCTCTATGCCACCCACACCGGCGGCACCGGAGCAGTGTTTGAGCAGACGATGGAGATACAGGACTACCGGCTGCGGTTCGGAGCGCAATACACCTGCAACCTATCGTCCAAAAACTCCGTGACACTCGGTGTATCCTACGAGCCCGGCAAAAGTGTACTCGGCAAGACATACGTGGTAAAATATCTGCAAAGCAACTCCGCCAGCCCCGACACTATCGCTCCAGGCGTAGTGAAGATGCGCGACCTTTTCTCTTTTGCCCCCTCCTATGGCGTAGGCCTTGCCTGGGACTGGAACGAGCGCGTGCATGCCGAGGTCGATTTCACCTACCAGCCCTGGAAGAATGCCAAATATGCCCAGATAGAAAACTTCTCGGCCACACGCCTTGACAACCGCTGGAAGATAGGTGTAGGCGCGAGCTATATGCCCGACCCACGCGGCTCATATCTGAAGCGCGTCACCTATCGCGCCGGAGTCTTCTACAACCGCGACTACATCATGGCCGGCGACAACAATGTCAACGATTACGGCATCTCGTGCGGCTTCGGTCTGCCGACATCAAGCAGCCGCACCATCGTCAACATCGGCTTTGACTACCGTCAGCGTCAGTCAAGCCCCGTGGCACTGCTCAAAGAGAAGTATTTCAACATCACTCTGGGCGTCAACTTTAACGGCAACTGGTTCTACCACAACAAACTCCGCTAATGAGCCGACGGACAGGACACATGCGCCTGCTCCCCGCTGCAGCCCTCATGGCCGCGGCAGCGATGAGCACCACGGTCACCACATCATGCAAAGACGACTCCTCGCTTGACACCGCCGACGTCGACACTTCGGTGGTGATACCGACCATGCTCACTCGCGACGTCGAGACTCTCATTTCCGACTCGGGAGTGACACGCTATCGCATCGTCACACCGATATGGTATGTCTACGACGAAGTGGAAGAGCCCTACTGGCGGTTTCCCGAAGGGCTTAACCTCAACAAGTATGACAACTTTTTCCGCACCGAAGCCACCGTGCGCGCCGACTCGGCCATCTATCTGAAGCGCAAGCAGACATGGCAGCTCGACGGAAATGTCAGCATATCCAACGTCATGAACGAGAAGTTTCTGACACAGCAGCTCTTCTGGGACCAGCGCACACATAAACTTTATTCCGACTCGTTCATACACATCGAGCGCACCGACCGTGTGCTCGAAGGCTACGGATTCGAATCAAACGAACAGCTCACACGTTACACCATCAAGAAGGTGTCGGGCATCTTCCCCGCCTCGGAATTCAAGAGCAAAGGCCGGCAAGCGGAAGAGGAGCCCGCCGACTCCGTCGAAACGGAAAATTGAAAGCCGGACATCTGTATAAAACCAATGACCGCACCAATTGCTAATTACCGATAAAATAAAACGGCAGTGTTCTGGATATTACTCACTATAATCTCACTCATCCTGTCGGCCTTCTTTTCGGGGGTCGAGATAGCATTCATCACCTCCGACCGCGTACGTGTAGGTCTTGACTCAAGCCGCGGCGGTCTCATCAACGGCATCATATCGCGCTACTACGGCCATCAGGAGTTTTTCATCTCCACCATCCTCGTGGGCAACAACATCATGCTCGTAATCTACGGCATGGGAGCGGCCGCGCTGCTTGAGCCCTGGATAGCCGTACACATCACCTCCAACCAGGCACTCATACTCCTGCTCCAGACACTCATATCGACGCTTGTCATACTCTTTACGGGCGAGTTTATACCCAAATCGATATTCCGCATCAACCCTTACAGGTCGCTCAAGCTGTCGGCCCTGCCGGTATTCCTGTTTTACATCATCCTCTATCCGGTGGCATGGTTTACTTCATGGCTCTCCAAGGTGCTCATGCGCATGGCCGGACTCAAGGCCGAGGACACACGTCTGGGCGTACTCTCCATCTCCGACCTCAACGAGTATCTCGAGACCAAAATCGACGACCTCGACAATCCCGCGGAGACTCAGGTAGAAAACGAAGTAAAGATATTTCACAACGCACTCGACTTCTCATCGACACAGCTACGCGACTGCATGGCCCCTCGCAACGAACTCGTGGCCGTCGACCTCGACGACTGCACGCGCGACGAGCTCTCGGAGCTCTTCACATCGTCAGGACGCAGCAAGATACTCGTCTATCGCGAGGACATCGACAACGTGGTGGGCTACGTGCACGTGTCGGAGCTCTTTGACCCGACAAGCGACTGGAAAGAACATATCAAAGAGGTGCTCTACGCGCCCGAGACCCTTCTGGCCAACACTATGATGCGCCGACTGCTCAGCGAAAAACGCTCCATGGCCGTGGTGGTCGACGAGTTTGGCGGCACAGCCGGTCTCGTAACCCTCGAGGACCTCGTGGAAGAGATATTCGGCGACATACAGGACGAACACGACAAAAACGGCATCACAGCCACTGAAATATCCCCGGGCATATATGAATTCTCGGGACGTATCGAAGTGCGCACACTCCGCGAGCAATTCCGCCTCGACATACCCGAGGATGACGAATATCAGACTCTTGCCGGCTACATCATGCACGAGACCGGCACCCTGCCCGCACAGGGAGAATGTGTGGTCATCGACGACATCACGTTCACCATCAAGGAGCGTTCGGCCACTCGTCTTGACCTCGTAAGAGTTGAAACCACGCAAAACAACAATTAACAATTACCTATGTAAAACACGTTAAATTTATATATTTTCACTAAATTCCTTAAATCTTAACAACATTTTACAAAATAAAGGGATTTTTAAAATAAAAAGTTTTCACACTTAGAAAAAATCCCACTACTTTTGCCACGCTAATAGGGCATAGTGTGCACAATCTCTCTCCATTCATCACACACGCACTCCCGCACACCGGCCCTCACATACCACAGAAAACAAATCAATCAATCAACACTACTGAAACAAAAATCATGAGCAACTCTACTGTAAAACCCGCCAACGGCAAACTTGGCGTACTCGTAGTAGGTCTCGGCGCGGTCACCTCAACATTCATGACCGGCGTCCTTATGGCCCGTAAGGGTCTCACCAAGCCCGTGGGTTCAATGACCCAGTATGACAAAATCCGCGTGGGCAAAGGTGCCGACAAGAAATATCTCAAATATGACGAAATCGTGCCCATGGCATCGCTCGACGACATTGTGTTCGGCGCATGGGACGTATATCCTGCCAACGCTTATCAGAGCGCGATCTATGCCGAAGTGCTCCAGGAAAAGGACATCGAGCCTGTAAAGGACGAGCTCGAGCAGATCGTGCCCATGAAGGCCGCTTTTGACCACAACTACGCCAAGCGTCTCAACGGCGACAATGTCATGACCGGCAAGACCCGCTGGGAGATGGTAGAGCAGCTCCGCGAGGACATCCGCAACTTCAAGAAGGAGAAGGGTGTAGAGCGCGTAGTAGTACTCTGGGCCGCTTCGACCGAGGTTTACGTGCCCATCGATATGCAGTATCACGGCACACTTGAGGCTCTCGAGGCAGCCATGAAGGCCGACGACAAGGAGCACGTCGCACCCTCTATGTGCTACGCTTACGCAGCCCTCTGCGAAGACGCACCCTTCATCATGGGCGCACCCAACACCACCGTTGACATCCCCGCCATGTGGGAGCTCAGCGAGAAGACCGGCATGCCCATCTCAGGCAAGGACTTCAAGACCGGCCAGACCCTCGTGAAGAGTGGTTTCGCCCCCATCATCGGCACACGCTGCCTCGGTCTCAACGGATGGTTCTCGACCAACATCCTCGGCAACCGCGACGGCCTCGTGCTCGACGAGCCAGCCAACTTCCGCACCAAGGAGGTGAGCAAGCTCTCTACCCTCGAGTCAATCCTCGTAGCTGAGGAGCAGCCCGACCTCTACGGCGCAAACTGCGGCGGTGCCGAGGAGGGTGGCCACGAAGGCTACTACCACAAGGTACGCATCAACTACTATCCCCCGCGCAACGACAGCAAGGAGGGATGGGACAACATCGACATCTTCGGTTGGATGGGCTATCCCATGCAGATCAAGATCAACTTCCTCTGCCGCGACTCTATCCTCGCAGCACCCCTTTGCCTCGACCTCGTGCTTCTGAGCGACCTCGCTGCCCGCGCCGGCCGTCATGGCATCCAGCGTTTCCTCAGCTTCTTCCTCAAGAGCCCGATGCACGACTACACCAAGGGTGAAGTTCCCGTCAACCACCTCTTCAAGCAGTATGTAATGCTCAAGAACGCCATCCGCGAGATGGGCGGCTATGAGGCTGACGAGGAAATCGACTAATCTCATATAAAGTTGAAAGTTTAGAGTCTAAAGTTTAGAAGTTTAGACCTCTACCTTAAAAAAATAAGACAGGAGTACAGGAAATATATCAAAACACCTGCGCTCCTGTCTTAGCTATAAACTCTAAACCACAAACTCCCATCAATGACCACCGCCATAATAATCACGACCTATAACGCCCCGCGCGATCTCCAACTGATATTGCGCAGCGTGGCCGCGCAAAGCCTACGGCCCGACGAAATAATCATTGCCGACGACGGCTCGCGCGACGAGACCCGTCAGATGATCGAATCGTTCCGCCCAACTTTTGGCGAACGTCTGAAACACATTTGGCAACCCGACGACGGCTTTCAACTGTCACGCATACGCAACAAAGCCATCGCCGCCGCAACATCCGACTATATAATAATGGTGGACGGAGACGTGATACTCCACCACCACTTCGTACGCGACCATGCACGCTTTGCCCGTCGAGGCACCTTTGTCGCAGGCATGCGCTCCAAACTCGCTCCGATTGTCTCGCAAAAGATACGCAGCGGCAAGTATAGCGGCCACCTCGCATGGTGGTCCACTCCGATGGAGGGGCTGCGCATCTACACCATCCGCGCCCCGTGGCTGTCGTCACTGCTGCGCAACCATCACAAAGGCTCGGTGCGCCAGCTCATAGGCTGCAACATGGCCTTCTGGCGCGAGGACGCGCTGAAAGTCAACGGCTATGACGAGTCGTTCACTACATGGGGCGAAGAGGACCGGGAATTTGCCGCCCGGCTCTACAACATAGGGCTGAAACGACGCAACATGCTCTTTGCCGGCCTCCAGTATCACCTATATCACAAGACTCGACGCGACGAAGGCTCCATCGAGGGCAACGGCAAACGTCTCCGCTACACCATAGCCTCGGGACGCACCCGCTGTGCCGACGGCATCGTGAAAGAATAACAGGGACGACAACGGCTCAAGAGACATAAGATACACAAGAATTAAAAAATTTTAAATTTTAAATGAAAGTTTTAAAATATGGTCCCTACAGGCCATATGCCTTCTTTTCCGCATCAAGGCTTTCATTTGAGATTTAAGATTACAAAAACTCATTAATTCTTACGTATCTTATGCCTCTTGAGCCGTTTTATTCATAATATTCCGACTGCTATTCCGAGGAAAAACAGACCAATAATTCCGCAATTAAGAAAAGTTTTATTGTTAAAAAACCTTTATATTTTTGGGCTTCTCAGCCTATAGCCCTACCTTTGCCCCGCTTTTCAACAAGCGTCCAAGGCCGTAGAGGCCACGACGTTACAACACACTATCATATGAAAAAAATCATTATCACGGCTGTTGCCGGTCTGCTCTCGGCAGGTGTGGCCATGGCCGAGGGCTATCAGATCAATTCTTTATCGACCAAACAGATAGGCATGGGTCACACAGGCGTAGCTCTCAAGCTCGGAGCGGAGAACATGTATTTCAACCCCGCCGGCATGGCTTATATGGACAAGACTCTCGACCTCACAGGTTCATTCACAGGCATCATGCCTACAGCCACCGCAACAGTCGACGGCAAGGACTATGAGACCGACAACGGCGTGTCGACCCCCATCAGCGTAAACGCCGCATTCTCAATCTATCCCAACCTCAAAGGCGGCATCTCATTCTACACCCCCTACGGGTCATCAATCAACTGGACTGACAACTGGCCCGGCTCGGTGCTGTCGCAGAACGTATCGCTCAAAGTCTTCACCATCCAGCCCACCCTGGCCTGGGCCATCAATGACAAATTTTCAATCGGAGCGGGACTCATGGTCACATGGGGCAATGTCGACCTGAACAAAGGACTCGTCACACCCTCCACCACCGACAAAGCCATCACCGCGCTCAAAGAGCTCGGCCAACTTCCCGAAGAAACCCCGGGCTTCGGCTCTACCACCCCCGCGTCAGTCAACCTCAACGGCACATCCGAGATAGCCGTAGGCTTTAATGTAGGCGCGATGTACAACATCAACGAGCAGTGGACTGTAGGAGCCTCTTACCGCTCAAAAATGGGCATGAAGGTCAAAGCCGGTAACGCCCACGTGAAATATGCCAACGCTATCGCCCAAGGCATACTCGGAGAGTCCCTCGACCTCATTAACGAAGCCAACTTCACAGCCGAGATGCCCTGTCCGTGGGTGCTCTCGCTCGGCGCATCCTACAAGCCTGTCGACCGCCTGACACTTGCACTCGACGCCCGACTCACCGGATGGAAAGCCTACAAGACTCTCGACATAGAGTTTCTCAGCGAACAGCTCACCGGCTACAACCAATACATCACCAAGAACTACAAAAACTCATGGTGCTTCTCGCTCGGTGCAGAATACGCACTCACACCTCGTATGGATCTCCGCCTCGGACTTATGGTGGACACATCGCCCGTCGATGACAACTATTACAATCCCGAGACTCCCGGCATGACCAAGATTGAACCGACCATCGGCTTCTCGTTCCGCCCCATCCCCAGCCTGTCGATTGACCTCGGCTTCATGTATGTCGCAGGACTCGGCATCAACGGAGCCTCCTGCGAATATGCCGACCTGCTCGGTAAGATGATGCCCGCCAAACTCACCCCGGCCATTACCGGCGCGCTCATACAGAATGGCATTCCTGCCGAAACAGCAGCCGCGATGGCCCAGGCCAAAGTGGCAAGCTATGGTTTCGAACCGACAGGCAAGTTTACAGCCGACTACAAGCTCCATGCTTTCATCCCCTCGATAGGCATCAGCTACAACTTCTGATTCAGAGCCTGAAATAAAAGTCAAAAATAATAGTTCCCAAGGCAGTCTCGGGAACTATTATTTTTGACTTTTATTTTAGTATTTATCGCAAGAGCTTACCAGATAATCACGCGCTCAGCCTCCGGACGATACATGGGCTGGCCTTCAGTGATGCCGAATGCCTCGAAGAAGGGAGCGATGTTGCGCAGAGTGACATTAACACGGTTGATGCCAAGCGAATGGACGTCGCCTGTAGTGAGCGAGCGTATCTCCTCGGGGCGGATATTGTTGGCCCAGAGGTTAGCATAGTTCATATAGAACACCTGCTCTGGAGTAAAGCCGTCTATGAGAGCCTCGGGCGACTTAATGTCGACACCCTTCTTGTCCTGAGCATTGAGGAAGGCTGTCATGGCTACACGCAGACCACCCTGGTCGGCGATATTCTCTCCGAGAGTGTAGGCACCGTTAGCATGGAGACCGGGGAGCACTTCCACCTCGTCAAACTGAGCGGCGAGACCCTGGGTCTTCTCTTTAAACTTGGCAGCGTCCTCGGCAGTCCACCAGTTGGCCATGTTGCCCTGAGCGTCGAAGTTGCAGCCCTGATCGTCAAAGCCGTGAGTCATCTCGTGACCGATTACGACACCTATGCCGCCATAGTTTTCCGCGTCGGAGGCATTGGGATCAAAGAAGGGAGCCTGGAGAATAGCGGCCGGGAACACGATTTCGTTGGCCAGAGGATTGTAGTAGGCGTTAACAGTCTGAGGAGTCATGCCCCACTCTGTGCGGTCAACGGGCTTGCCCCACTTGGCGTAGGTGTCGGCCTGATGCCACATAGCCACATTGTGCATGTTTTCATAATAGCTGAGTTTGGGGTCAATCTCCATCGACGAGTAGTCTTTCCACTTGTCGGGATAGCCGATTTTGACTGTAAAGGCAGCGAGCTTCTCGTGGGCGCGGGCCTTGGTGGAGTCACTCATCCAGTCGAGATTGTCGATGTGCTGGCCGAGAGCCGTGCGGAGATTCTCTACGAGACCAACCATATAGTCCTTGGATGACTGGGGGAAGTATTTCTCGACATAGAGCTCACCCACAGCCTCGCCGAGAGCACTCTCGGTGGCCGACAGCGAACGTTTCCAGAGGGGACGAAGCTCCTGGACACCGCTCATCACCTTGGAGAACTCGAAGTTGGCATTGATGAAGTCGTCAGAAAGCTTGGAAGAAGCCTGGCTCACATAGTCCCAGAGATAATAGTCCTTGATTTCGCGGTCAGAGAGCGAGGCCATGAGCTTGGAAGCGGTGGCCATCACCTTGGGCGAGGAGACAATGATAGTGTCGGGGGTCGGGATGTTCATTGTCTCGATGAAGAAACGGTCCCAGTTGACCGAAGGATATGCCTCCTTGACCTGAGCGATAGTGTAGGGATTATACATTGCAGGGATGTCGCGGCTCTCCTCGCGTGTCTTGGAGTCCTTGGCCAGCGCGGTCTCTATTTTCAGGACATTGGCCATGATACGGTCGGCATCGGCCTTGGCATATCCGGCATTCTGCATCTGAGTGGAGATAAGAGTCTTGTAAGCCTCGCGCACCGAAGTGTTGCGCTCGTCGTCGAGCAGATAGTAGTCACGGTCGCCGAGTCCGAGGTGAGCACCGTCGAGATACATGGCATAGACCGTCGAGTTGGCGAGGTCTTCCATCGGGCCGGCTCCGAAGAAAGGCGAAGCATAGTTGCCGTGCATCCAGAGGAAGAGGTCGTTCATGCCTTCGTGGGGAGTCTCCTCGATTTTTTTGAGGTCGGCGAGAATGGGGGTCGCTCCCTCGGCGTTGCGGCGGGCGGTGTCCATGGCCTGCGAGTAGACAGTCCACACCTTGTAAGCCACTGTGCCGGGCTGGGGATTGGTAGAGCCGAGACCTTCGACAAGGCTCTTCACTCGGGCCTCGCATGTGTCGCTGATGATGTCAAACTGACCATAGCGGGCATGCTCGGGAGTGAGAGGATTAGCCTCCATCCATCCCTTGTTGATGCGGGTGTAGAAGTCCTGGCCGGCGGGAATGGTTGTGTCAATGTAATTGACATTCAGGCTGGCGAGATGCTCTGAATTGCCGCTGCCACACGATACGGAAGCGAGCGAGAGCGTCATAGCGATTGCTGTAAGTGGAAACGCTTTCATGTTAATGATTGGAATAGAGTGTATGTTATATTTGTGTGATGTCATTCCTGACGGAGCGACGCGAGGGTGTCGCGCAGACTTTCCTCGGTGGTGGTGAGGCGCGAGCGGCATTCGCCGAGCAACTCGGTGGCACGGCGGGTGTAGTCGGCCAGATGGTCGATGTCGCAGCGGTCGCCCTGCATCATGCGCACGATGTTATCGAGCTCGGCCACACACTGGGCATATGTAAGCTGACTTACTGGTGTAAATTCCATGCTTTATTATATTATAAACAGTAATTAGCAATCGGGAAATCAGATAGCTGTGCAAAGATACACAATTACAGATTACCTGTTGCTAATTACTGTTTAAAAAATTTTTTCTGCGGGAATATGCGGTCAGCCTATCGCACTCACGATGCGGTCAAAAATCTCATCGACCGAGCCGAGACCGTGGATGGCCTTGTAGCTGCCGTCGCGCACGTAGTATTCGCGCAGGGGCGAAGTGGTGTTGTGATACACTTGCAGACGCTGGCGGATAGTGTCAGCATTATCGTCGGCACGGCCCGATGACTTGCCGCGCTCTATGAGACGCTTTGTCAGCTCGTCGTCAGGCACTTCGAGGCCTACTACGGCATGAATCTTCTCACCGCGGCCCGAGAGCATCTCGGCCAGCGCGTCAGCCTGGGGAATGGTGCGGGGAAATCCGTCGAAGATAAAGCCCTTGGACGAAGGGGTGAGACGGTCGACTTCCGATGCAAGTATGCGCACCATCAGATCATCGGGTATAAGATTTCCGCCTGAGATGTAGCTGTCGGCAATGTTTCCAAGTTCTGTGCCGGCGGCGATTTCGCGGCGAAGCACTTCGCCGGTTGAAATGTGAGTCAGGCCATAACGGTCTATGAGCTTTTCGCTCTGGGTGCCCTTGCCGCTGCCGGGGCCACCAAAAATTACGAGATTAAACATCTTTCTTTTCTTACCTTACTCTTATGTTGTACAGTGCGGACGTCTGAATGTTACGCCCCGACAGGAAGAGGGGCCTCACAACATCCTGCGCCCGACACTCATAACTTATTCTGACTGCTCGTCAAGGACATATATATCCTTGAGGTTGCGGGCCATGCCGTCGATGTCGAGGCCATAGCCGATGATAAACTTCTTGGGTATCTCAAAACCCACATAGTCGGGCGACACGGGCACCTGCAGAGCCTCAGGCTTGAACAGGAGCGTGGCTATGCGCACCGAAGCGGGATTCATGGCCTGGATGTCGGCATGCAGACGCTGCATGGTGTAGCCGGTGTCGATGATGTCCTCGACAATGATGACGTGACGGCCCTCGAGATTCTCCGAGAGGCCCATTATCTGTTTTACCACGCCGGTGGTGCCTGTGCCCTCATAGCTCTTCAGACGTATGAAGGTGATTTCGGCATCAATATCGAGCGCGCGGAAAAGGTCGACGGCAAAGGGTGCCGCACCGTTGAGCACGCACACGAGGAGAGGATACTCTCCGGCATAATCAGCCGAAATACGCTGGCCAAGCTGCGCTACTTGCGCGCTGATGGCATCATTTGTGATGAAGGGACGAAATGTGAGACCCTGATATGTCTTTCGTTTCATTTTGGCAACTTTGGGTGCAAAGTTAGCAATTATTTATAACATGGTCAAAAGTATGGCATAAAAGTTTTTAAACATACAGGTGTCACAAAAGTTCGTATTTTTACAAAAATTTTGCTTGCCGACACGCCGTAAACGTAGCCTTTTGCGCCCTGTGGCCGCCGCGAAACTTTTGTATGCCTATTTTGTTCTCTTTTGTGTTTTTTAATTTTGATTTTTGCACCAAAAGGCTTACCTTTGCTTTTCAACGAAATCAATTCTAACTTAATAACTCACATAAAACCTTACAACAATATGGAAAACGACCAGTTGTTACAGGAAGTAACAGCCAAAGCCAAGGTGTGGCTCGGCGAAGGATACGACGCGGAGACCCGCGCCGAAGTGCAGCGTATGCTTGACGCCGATGACAAGACCGACCTGATAGAATGCTTCTACCGTGACCTCGAATTCGGAACCGGCGGACTGCGCGGCATCATGGGTGCTGGCTCCAACCGCATGAATATATACACCGTGGGTGCCGCCACCCAGGGCCTCGCCAACTATCTCAAGGAAGCCTTCAAGGATCTGCCCGAAATCAGCGTGGCCGTAGGCCATGACGTGCGCAACAACTCGCGCAAGTTTGCCGAAATCGTAGCCGACATCTTCTCGGCCAACGGCATCAAGGTATACCTCTTCGACAGCTTCCGTCCCACTCCCGAGCTGTCTTTTGCCATACGTCACTTCGGATGCCAGAGCGGCGTCAACATCACCGCCTCACACAACCCCAAGATCTACAATGGCTACAAGGCCTATTGGGAAGACGGTGCCCAGATTATCGCACCCCACGACGTCAATATCATCGACCACGTCAACCGCATCAAGAGCGTGAGCGAAATCAAGTTTGAGGGTGACAAGTCGAAAATCCAGATTGTTGGGCCTGAAGTCGACAAGATATATCTCGAGAAAATCAAGGAGCTCTCGCTCAGCCCCGAGGCCATCGAGCGCAACAAAGACCTCAAGATTGTCTACACCCCCATCCACGGCACAGGCGTCGAACTGATACCCGCCTCGCTCAAGAACTACGGCTTCGCCAACATCATCCACGTGCCCGAGCAGGACGTGCCCAGCGGTGATTTCCCCACCGTCGAGTCGCCCAACCCCGAAGTGCCCTCGGCCATGGCTCTCGCCATCGCCAAGGCCAAGGAGGTAGGAGCCGACATCGTGATGGCCTCCGACCCCGACGCCGACCGCGTGGGATGCGTGATACGCGACAACAACAACGAGTATGTGCTGCTCAACGGCAACCAGATATGCATGATACTCCTCTACTACATCATCACCCGCAACCGCGAGCTCGGACTCATCAAGGGCAACGAGTTTGTCGTAAAGACCATCGTGACCACCGAGACCATCAAGAGCATCTGCGACGCCAATAAGGTGAAGATGTTTGACTGCTACACCGGCTTCAAGTGGATTGCAGCCGTGATGCGCGACAACGAGGATGTGCTCCGCTACATCGGCGGCGGCGAAGAGAGCTACGGCTTCCTGGCCGAGACCTTCGTGCGCGACAAGGACGCTGTGTCGGCATGCTCGCTTCTGGCCGAAGCCTGCGCATGGGCCAAGGACAAGGGCATGGACTTCCAGGCCATGCTTGCCGACATCTACAAGACCTATGGTTTCAGCCTCGAGGTAGGCGTGTCGGTGGTACGTCCCGGCAAGAGCGGCGCAGAGGAAATCCAGGCCCTCATGAAGCAGTTCCGCGAGAATCCGCCCAAGACTCTCGCCGGCAGCCCCGTTGTGGAGGTGAAGGACTATCTGTCGCTCAACGCCACCAAGGCCGACGGATCGGTCGAGAAGCTCGACTTCCCCACCACATCCAACGTGCTCCAGTACTTCACCGCCGACGGTTCAAAGGTGTCGGTACGCCCCTCGGGCACCGAGCCTAAAATCAAGTTCTACATGGAGGTACGCATACCCATGGAGTCGGCCGACCAGTACAACGCTTGCAACGAAGCCGCCCATGCCAAGGTGGAACTCCTGAAGAAAGATCTGGGCATCTGAAATTAATTTTCAATTATAAATTAGTAATTAGCAATTAACCTGACCTGCCGAGGCCGGTAATTGCTAATTACTAATTAATAATTATCAATTGATTATGAGGTTGGTCATACAGCGCGTAAGCCGCGCATCAGTCAGCATCAGCGGTCAGCTCCGCGCCTCGACAGGCCCGGGGCTGATGGTGCTTGTAGGGGTAGCCGAAGGCGACACCGAAGAGGATGCCCTGTGGCTCGCAGCCAAGACTGCGTCCATGAGAATATTTTCCGATGAAAACGGAGTGATGAACCGCTCGGTCATCGACTGTGGCGGCGACATTCTGGCCGTAAGCCAGTTTACGCTCAATGCCTCTACGCGCAAAGGCAACCGCCCCAGCTACATCCGTGCGGCCGGCCACGATGTGGCCATCCCGCTCTATGAGCTTTATTGCGCTGAATGTGGGCGGCTCACAGGCCGAGAAGTGGCCACGGGAGTGTTTGGTGCCGACATGCAGGTCGAACTGATCAACGACGGCCCGGTCACCATCATCATCGACTCACGCCTCAGGGAATAACATCACCGCCATGCCGACCGACTCACCCGCCGTCTCCCCCACCCTTGCCGACGTGCAGCGCACAGTCGACGAGTGGATACGCTCTACCGGATGCGGATATTTCTCCGAGCTGACCAATGCCGTAATCCTCGCTGAAGAGACCGGCGAAGTGTCACGCGTGATGGCCAGACTTTATGGTGACCAGAAGGCCAAACCGGGCGACAAGACCTCGCTGGCCGACGAACTCGCCGACCTGCTGTGGGTGCTCACAGCCATAGCCAATCAGACAGGCGTAGACTTGACACAGGCCTTCGCCGCCAATCTTCATAAAAAGAACCTCAGAGACAAGAACAGATTTCAATCCGCCAATCCGGAGCCAACATCATAAGGTAATGCCAGGATGCCTTCAAAGCAACGCTGACCGCCCCTGTGCGCGACAACGTCCAGACCGGCCTCCACATAACCTTATAATCCCTTAACCCTATAACCTTTGTCCGCAGGACAAGTACAATTATGGATAAATACAATCAGGCAATAGCCGACTCACAGGTCATTACCGACGACGCTCAGGTCGCCGCAAAAGTAAACGAGATACTCGAAAAGCATCTTGAGGAAAACCGCACTCCCGAAGTGCTGCGCCAACTGTTCAACTGCATCGACCTGACCACACTCAAGTCGACCGACTCACAGCAGTCGGTAGCTAACTTCACCGAGCGTGTCAACGCCTTTGAGCAGGAACACCCCGAGCTGCCCAACGTAGCCGCCATATGCGTCTACCCCAACTTCGTGCCTATCGTGCGCACCGTGCTTGACGTAAGCTCGGTCGACATAGCGGCCGTAGCCGGATGCTTCCCCTCGGCCCAGTCGTTCATCGAAGTCAAGATGGCCGAGATAGCACTCGCGGTCGAAGCCGGAGCCGACGAGATCGACATCGTGTTTCCAATCGGCGACTACCTCGACAACGATTATGAGGAGGTGGCCGACCAGATCAGCGAGATGAAACACGCCTGCCGCGAATCACTCCTCAAAGTCATCCTCGAGACCGGCGCGCTCAAAAACGCACGCGACATACGCAACGCCTCTGTGCTCAGCCTCTACTCAGGTGCCGACTTCCTCAAGACCTCGACAGGCAAGGAATATCCCGGCGCATCGCTCGAGGCCGCCTATGTGATGTGTCAGTGCATCAAGGAGTACTATGCCAAGACACAGCAGCCCGTGGGCTTCAAGGTGGCCGGCGGAGTGTCGACTACCGACGACGCGCTCAAGTATTACACCATCGTCAAGGAGGTGCTCGGCGAGAAGTGGTGCGGCTCCAACGAACTGTTCCGCATCGGAGCCTCACGTCTGGCCAACAACCTGCTCTCCGACATTCTCGGCACCGAGACAAAATTCTTTTAAACCGTCATAAAAATGGGAAATTGAAAAATTTCACAGCAATCGCGCCATCCCGGCGCAATGAATCCCTGTTTTCAAATTTTCAATTTCCCGTTTTCATATCTTTCTGCATGAAATATTGGATTATTGTCAATGACACCCGGCTGGGCCCTATGGATCTTGAGCAGGTCATCAACACTCCGGGCTTTGGCCCCGACACCCCGATATGGCATGACGGGCTGTCAGACTGGACCACGGCCTCACGTGTGCCCGAGCTGGCCGTGCTCTTCTCACGCCCCGCTCCGGCCCAACCCTATGTCCACACCTACGCCCCCGGCGGCCCTGCTCCGGCCGACGAGCAGCAGATGCCTCCCACCTATCTCGTGTGGGCCGTGCTGTCGACTCTATGCTGCTGTCTGCCCACAGGCATCGTGGCACTTGTGTATGCATCCAAAGTAAGCCCGCTTTACCTCCGTGGCGACTACCGAGGCTCGCGCGAAGCCTCCGAAAAAGCCTGCTGGTGGGTGATAATATCCTTTGTGGCCGGTCTCATCTGGGCACCGTTCTCAGCCATATGGTCGCTGCTCACCATGTGAGCCGGCGCGTATGGACAGCCGTGGGGCTCATAGCTGCCGCCGCCCTCATCGCGGCCTATTATCGGCTCGGCCCCGAGTCGGGCCTGTATCCCCGCTGCATGTTCCGCCAGCTCACCGGGCTTGACTGTCCCGGGTGTGGCTCGCAACGCGCCATCCACGCGCTGCTCCACGGCCACGTGGCCGAGGCCTGGGGCTACAATGCCCTGCTCCTGGTCGAGATGCCGCTGATAGCACTCCTGCTGGCCGCAGGCTCCATGCGCCGACGCTTCCCGCGACTCCATGCAGCCCTCAACTCGCGCTCATTGACAGTCACGCTCCTGGCCACCATCATCGGCTGGACCATAATACGCAATATTTTAAACATCTAAGCCTCGCGCTTATCTCATCAAGCAACATGAATATCCTTCCCGGACATAAGATAACGCTACGTGCCCTCCTCTTCTTTGCGGCGGTGACCCTTATAGTGTATTTCCTGCCGCGCACCGACAAGAACCACTATATCTACGAAGTCAACCGCCCCTGGAGCTACGCGCTGCTCACCGCTCCGTTTGACATCCCCGTGCACCTCGACTCGGCAAGCGTCGCTGTGCTCAAGGACAGCATCGACCGCAATTTCGAGCCGGTGTACGTACGCGACCTGGCCGCCGAGAAGACCCTCATCTCCGACTATACCACGCGGCTCAACTCCGCCAAAGGACTGGATATTACTCCGGCGCAGAAAAACCAGATAATCCGCGCCATACGTAATATCTATGAAAACGGCATCGTCGACCGCGACACCTATCAGCGCATCGCCTCGGGCCAGCTCCCGTCCGTGAGGTTCATTCACGACAACGTGGCCATCTCCATGCCCACCGACCGCTATCTCTCGGCCTTCCGCGCCTATGAGCACCTCGACAGCACCCTGCGCGACCGCGACGTCAGGGCGGCACTCACGGCCACACGCCTCTCCGACATGCTCCAGCCCACCATCACGCTCGACACCGTGACCTCGCGCCGCCTCATTGACGAGGCCTATCAGAAAGCCATGGCCCCGGTGGGTGTCATACAGCAGGGCGAGCGCATCATCGACAAAGGCGAAGTGGTCACCACACGTCTGGCCACCATACTCGACACCTACGAGCAGATGATCAACGACCGCGGTGACGGCAAAATCTCCCAGCACCACTATCCGGTGGCCGGCCAGATACTCTATATGGTCATCCTCTTCGCCGCGCTCTACAGCTATCTCTACTATTTCCGGCCCGATTATTTCAGCGACAACCGCACCGTAGTGTTTCTGATGTCGCTCCTGACGGTGTTTACGCTCTTCACGTTTGCCATGCAGGCCGCTTTCCGTTCGGGCCTATATATATCACCATTCACGATGGTGCCCATACTCGTGCTGGTGTTTCTCGACTCGCGCACGGCCTACTTTGCCCACCTCATCCAGGTGCTCATATGCACTATCGTCGCCCCGTTCCCGCTCGAGTTTGTATTCATCCAGTTCATAGCCGGCGTGGTGGCCATCGACTCGCTCAAAGACCTCGCGCGCCGCAGCCAGCTCATACGCACCGCAGCCCTGATATTCGTGGCCTACTCGCTATGCTACATCTCCATCGAAGTAATGCAGTCGGGCTCGCTGGCCAAGACCGAGGGCAGGATATTCGGATGCTTCGGCATAAACGCCATACTCATCTCGTTCAGTTACGTACTGATGTTTCTGCTCGAGCGAGTGTTTGGCTACACATCGCGCGTGACACTCGTAGAGCTCTCCGACACCAACAATCCGCTCCTGCGCGAACTCTCCGAAGAGTGTCCCGGCACCTTCAACCACTCCATGGCCGTGAGCAATCTCGCCTCAGTGGCCGCACAGGCCATCGGTGCCAACGTGCAGATGGTGCGTACAGGCGCGCTCTATCACGACATAGGCAAAATTAAAAACCCCGCCTTTTTCACCGAAAACCAGCACGGTGTCAATCCCCACGACGCCCTCGACCCCATCCAGAGCGCGCGCGTGGTCACAGGCCACATACGCGACGGCCTCGCAATGGCCGACAAGGCCAAACTGCCCCCCAAGATACGCGAGTTTATCTCCGAACACCACGGAGCAGGCAAGGCCCGATATTTCTACACCACCTACTGCAACTCTCAGCCCGACGAAGAGGTCGACCCCACCCCCTTCACCTACCCCGGCCCCAACCCCCGCAGCCGCGAGACCTCACTGCTCATGATGGCCGACGCCGTCGAAGCCGCCTCACGCTCCATGAAGGAACATTCGCCCGAAGCCATCACCGCGCTCGTCAACAAGATTATCGACGGCCAGATAGCCGAAGGGCTGCACAATGAGTCGCCCCTGTCGTTCAGAGACGTCCAGGCCGTCAAAGCCTCCTTCATACAGCGTCTCCGCACCATGTATCACTCGCGCATATCCTATCCCGAGCCGGTCAATAAAGTTGAAAGCTTATAGTTTAAAGAGTTTAGAGAGTTTATAAAGTTCAAAAAGTTTATAAAGTCACAAAATTAAGCCCTCAGCCACCCTCCCCGGCATGCAAAAATTACTAATTACTAATTGATAATTACTAATTCACCCCAAATGTTGCCTAAATTACTTCCATTGCTCTTTGCCGCGGCCACAGCCATGAGTGCCGCAGCCTACACACCGATCACACTGCCCGTCATCCCCGCCGACCCGCAGCTCGAGAAAAAGGTGGCCCAAAAGGTCGCCACCATGAGCCTTGACGAAAAAATCGGACAGATGATACAGCTCCAGATCGACATCATCGGCGACCATGACGCCGACGGAGTGTTTCATTTCTCACAAGCCAAAGCCGACAGCGTAATCGGCACCTACAAGGTAGGCTCATTTCTCAACACCCCCGGCACCACCTGCCTCACCGCCGCAGAATGGTGTCAGTTGATACCCAAGATACAGGAAACATCGCTGCGTCTCACGGGCATACCCACCATCTATGGCCTCGACCAGAACCACGGCACCACCTACACAGCCGACGGCACACTCTTCCCGCAAAACCTCAACGTAGCGGCGACATTCGACACCTCGCTGGCACGCACGGCCGCCGAAATCACAGCCTACGAGACACGTGCCTCCGACTGCCCCTGGACATTCTCGCCCACACTCGACCTCGCCCGCGACCCGCGCTGGCCGCGTTTCTGGGAAAACTATGGCGAAGACCCGCTGGTCAACGCACTCATGGGCGCGGCCGCCGTCAGAGGCTTCCAGGGCGACGACCCCAACCACGTAGGGCCTCGCCACATCGCCGTCTCAGTCAAGCACTTCATGGGCTATGGCATACCCTTCTCGGGCAAAGACCGCACCCCGGCCTACATCTCCCCCTCCGACCTGCGCGAGAAGCATTTCGCCCCCTACCTCGAAGCCATACGCAACGGCGCGCTCACTCTCATGGTCAACTCTTCGTCAATCAACGGCACCCCCGTCCACGCCAACCCCATACTCCTCACCCAATGGCTCAAAAACGACCTGCAATGGGACGGCATGATAGTCACCGACTGGGCCGACATCAACAACCTCTACACGCGCGAGCATGTGGCCAAAGATAAGAAAGACGCCATACGCATAGCCATCAACGCCGGTATCGACATGGCCATGGAGCCATACAAATGCGACTTCTGCACGCTGCTCAAAGAACTCGTCGAGGAGGGCAAGGTGTCCATGAGCCGCATCGACGACGCGGCCTCACGGGTGATACGCCTCAAATATCGCCTCGGCCTCTTCGACCGCCCCGACACCTATCTCAAAGACTATCCCGAGTTTGCATCCAAAGACCACGCCGAGGCCGCCCTACGCGCCGCCGAGGAGTCGATGGTGCTGCTCAAAAACGACAATTCCCTCCTGCCCCTGCGCCCGGGCATGAAACTGTTCGTCACCGGCCCGACAGCCAACTCCATGCGATCGCTCAACGGCGGATGGAGCTACTCATGGCAGGGACACATAGCCGACGCTTACGCCAAAGACCACAACACCATCCTCGAGGCCCTGCAACAGCGTTTCGGCAACGACAACATAATCTATCGCCCCACCGTTACATTTGACGAAAAAGGCTCCTGGCAAAGCGAGCTGCGCTGCACCGACGCAGAGTTTGCCGAAGCCGCAGTATGCGCAGTCAAGGCCGACGCGCTCATCCTCTGCATCGGCGAAAACTCCTACTGCGAGACTCCCGGCAACCTCTCCGACCTCCATCTCTCGCCCCTGCAGCGCGACATGGTGAGACGCTTCGCCTCGCTCGACCGCCCCATAATACTCGTGCTCAACGAAGGTCGTCCGCGCATCATCGCCGACATCGAGCCGCTCGCCTCGGCAGTCATCGACATCATGCTCCCGGGCAATTTCGGCGGCGACGCACTGGCCCGCCTCATGGCCGGCGACGCCAACTTCTCGGGCAAACTCCCCTTCACCTATCCGCGCGAGATCAATTCGCTCGTCACCTACGACTACAAGACCAGCGAGGAAGTTGGCAGCATGGAGGGCGCATATGACTATGACGCGCGTGTCAACGTGCAGTGGCCATTCGGCTACGGCCGCAGCTACACCTCCTACACTTACTCCGACCTCAAGGTCGACAGGACCGAGTTTGACGCCTCCGACTCACTCACCGTGACACTGCTCGTCACCAACACCGGACAAATGCACGGCAAGGAGTCGGTGCTGCTCTTCTCGTCTGACCATGTGGCCTCGATAGTACCCGACAACAAACGTCTGCGCGCTTTCACCAAACTCGCGCTTATGCCGGGCGAGACACGCGAAGTGCGATTCACCATCCCGGCCACCGATCTGGCGTTTGTAGGAGCCGACGGCCGCTGGACCCTCGAAGAGGGCGATTTCACCCTCACCGTCGGCCAGCTCTCCGTCCCCGTCCGCTGCACATCGACCACAACCTTCCCCCGCCCCAACATCTAAGTCTCTCATTGTTTAGAAAGTCTAAAAAAGTCAACAGAGTTAAGACATTATGCGTACGCAGGACGCATATGTCTGGAATAATTGGGGCCGGCATTAATATATGATGTACCGATATTTCGGCTTGACCACCAAAAAAGCATCCGCAACCCATTGCATGAGTTGCGGATGCTTGATTTATAGACTATTTTCTATGTGTATACGGAATCGGGGAGATTACTTTACGTAAACTTTCTCAACCTTGTTGCCCTGACGACGGATATAGAGACCGTTGGCAGGATTCTCAACGCGGATACCCTGGAGGTTGAAATACTCAACAGGTGCATTGGCGTTGTCGACATTGATGTCGGTGATACCTGAAGCCTTTGTGTAATCAACAGCAATTATAGCAAAAGGCTGTTCACCTGTGTTCTTGAAGGTAACCACACGCTGGTTGTCAATGTCGAACGACTGAACATTGGGATTTGCAAAATCCTTATATGAGTCAATGATGCCCTTATTGTCATCAACAGTATACTGAACACCGCCAACTTCGGCCCAATAGCATGGACGCTCAGTAGCAGCATCTTTGTTGATTGTGGCATAGAATGTAAGCTTGGTCACGACAAAGCCTTCGGGAAGAGTAAGAGTGTTCTGCGCACCATTGGAGAACTTGATTGTAACCATAGCTTCATCATTGATGGTCATCGAACTGCCAGATTCAAGGTTCTTACCTGTGTTCATACACTGAAGAGTCCAACCTTCGGGAGCACCCATATCCTCACCGGTGAGAATGTTCTGCTTAACTTTGTTGGGATTGCTGAGATAAACAGTGTCGGCTGAAGCTGAAAGTGCCATTACGGCTGCTGCAAAAAGAGTAAAAATTTTCTTCATAAGCATTTGTTTTTTGATATTAAATAACAGTTATACGTGTGTGTTTAAGGTTGATTTATTGTGAGTGTGTGCTGGTGTGTTTTCAAAACTAATGCTTGAAAGGCTTTTTCACAATGTATCAGCAAATTTACGATAAAAAACCACCCGTCACAATTTTTTAACCCACATTAACACTATCAATCTGTTATCCACATGACTTTCACTAAAAAACCGCTGTCCATGAGATAGCATGAATACCATAACAGGGACAGCGGTCAAGAATCGGTCAGCCAGATGGCTGTATATTCCTAAAACAATCTTCTTTTTTAGAAATCACATATTACTTTATATATACCTTCTCCACGGTGTCACCCTGACGACGTATATAGATGCCATTGGAGGGGTTGGCCACGCGTATGCCCTGAAGGTTAAAGTATTGTATTTCGTCCTCGTTTATGTCAGCTCCAACAGAGTCGATGCCGGTAGTCGTGTCGACAGCCACGTCGGAGAGATGGCCCTGCGCTCCGTTGGCATTGATAGCGCGGACGGTATAGTCAGGCATAGTCTCGCGGGCATTGGAGAGCGTATAGGATGTCGAGGTGGTATAGTCAATCAGCTTTCCATCGGCATATATCATATAGCCGGCAGCACCGTTTACAGATTCCCAGGAAAGCACACCAGGCTTAATAACGGGAGAGCCGGGGGCGGGAAGCTCAACAGTAAGCTCGGTGGCAAGCCAACTGTCAGTGCTTCCGAGCACATTCTCCACAGTGAAATATTCTGCATATTGCTCAGGCAGCACGGGCGAATATGAATTGATGCTGGTGGGAGAGTTCTTACGTACAGAGAGATCGAGCAGGTTGCCGGAGGCATCCTTGGAGCCATATTCAAAGAAATGGGTGACAAGAGTGCCCATCGGACCCCACGCGCCATTATCGGGCTTAGCTTCCATTGTAGTATGGAGGAAGAATGCACGGGGCTCGTTCTGCCACGGACGACCGAGACTATAGTCGCCCTGGCCCTTGATAACACAATTGGAGAATACATAACCGTGCTTGAGCGAAGGCGATGTGGAGGGTGCGGTTATATATCCGCCGGAGATTTCATGAACAATAGTACAGTGGTCATAGAAGTGGTCACCGCCTCCGCATATGTAGTCGACCGAACCGTGGATAGTACAGTTGAGATAATAACCGCGCTCGCCCGTAACCTGGGTGTCCTGAATACTCTGGAGTGTGACATTTTTCATGATATCGAGATTACCTCCATAATGGGCCACACCGACGCCGGCACGCTGAGGCTTGCCAAAGTCAAGATCATTGCGCAGGGTTAAGTTCTCCATATAGATATTGGTGGAATAGCGGGTGGAGAATATCGGGTCGGAGATACCTGTCTTGGTGCCGTGGATCAGCACACCCTCACGGCTCTCGCCGATGAGGCTGACGTTATAGCGGTTATTGATGAGAAGCGCGTCCGAACCGAGATCATAGTCTCCGTCATATATATATATCACGGTAGTTGCAGCATCGGCCGATGAGTTGGTTGCACTAAGTGAGGCCACGGCGTCGCGAAGCTGTGCCACAGTGCTTACATTGATGAAGCGGTCGGCGGCAATAGCCTCTACAGCAGCTTCCGAGCCGATGGTGAGAGTGGTCTTGTGCTCCTCGGCAGTCTTGTTGCCGAACACATCTGAAGCCTCACCGGCAGGTATCGAGACGACAACATCCGTATTCCAGGCAAGATTCCACAAGGGGAAGCTCAGGCTGGTGCCTCCGCCATAGGCTATTACCTTGTTGCCGGCCACGGAAATCTCACAATCGGTCATCTCGCGGTCAAAAGAGAATGTCACCACGGCATGGTTACGTCCTTCATAGGGGGTCACTGCGATATTCTGAAGTTGCGGAGCTGTAGTCGGGGTTAATTGGTCATACACAAATTCAAACCACATGACAGGCTGCTGTCCATCCTCGAAATCTATCACAAACGGTGTGCCGGGCACGTGATTCTCGACATTGACCACAAGATCGACAGGACGAGTATTGCCCTGGATAAAATATCCGTTGGTGGGACAATACACCTTAGCACCCTCACTTGTCACCGAGGCGACTTTACCGGCCTTATAGTTATCATAAAGCTGGTGAAGTATGAGCTGTTTTACCTTATGATAGGAGGGTGCGGTCACGGTTGTGGCCTGAGGTTTCAGTTTAAACTGCTTGCCGTCCCATCCGTCATTGCAGGGGTTGATGGTGTAGAGTCCGTTGCTCCATGATCCATCTGCCTGCTTGAGAGCTCCGTCATATTTTATGACAGTCGACTTGTCGGTGTCGGCGGGAGTATAGAGGTGTATGCCGTCGACGATGAACTCAAACGATTTGCTTACGCTTACGGCCTTGCCGTCAATCTGATAGGTGGCTTTGGTGCCGTCCATAGATTTGAGCACCGCTTCGGCGGTAGAATTGTCGGCGAATGTGGCCGTAACAACAGGCATCGAGGTGAACACCATATCGCTGATGGTCAGCCCGGGGGTCTGGGCATTGACTGCATCGATCACATCGGCTCCGACACCTGTACCTCCTATATTGAGGCCGGTCATCACTATGTCGCCGATGTGGAATATGCGCATTGTATACACAGTCTTATAGGCGACCACACTACCCTCTTCGGGTGTGAGTGTCACGGTGACGATAGTCTCTCCGTTGGCCGCAGGGGCGGGCACTGAGTATCGGCCGTCGGCAATCTCGGTCACAGTGACATTTTCACCGTCTCTGACTGCTGTGACCGCAGTAGAACCATGCACGCGGTCAAATGATAATGTGACATCGCTGCCGTCATACTCCATCGGGAGATTACAATTGTAATCGTAACCCTCGCCGGCTGTCACGCTCTGGCCTTCAATGGCAAAATTACGCAGGCAGGCATAGTGGTCGGCCACTCGTTTGAGCTCTACATCCTTGAAGTTAAGAATATAACCGCCATGTTCGGCTTTGAAGAGGATTTTGAGCACATTGTCACCCTTGGCCACTTCACCCTCGAGATGCACGGTGGCAGGGGTGTAGTTGCCGAGATTTTCTATGGCCCATGAAGTGGAGGTTGTGACATTGTCATCCTTGTCAGCGACTGTGATCAGGGCCGTACCCTCGCCGCTGCGTGATATGCCCCACACGAGGTCATACACACCAGCTTCATCACACACAATATTATATGAGCCCGAGCAGTCGTTTTTGACATAACCGACATTGCCTGCACTTTCCACCCTCATGCCTGTATAATTGCCTTTTTCAAGCGAGATAGGGCCGGGGATATGGTCTCGGTTGTCGTTGATGCCGGCATAGAAGCCCATTTTGCCCCAGTTGCCGGCATAATTGCTGCCCTGGAGATCGGAGGTTGTCAGTTCAAGTGTGTAGTTGCCGACGGCAAGCGGCTCGGAGAGAAACCATTCCCAGTTGTAGGTGCGGTTCCATGCACCGGTATTTGGTATAGGATTCTTGGTCTGCGCCACAACGTCACCGTTATTGTCACGAAGAGTGAGATTTATGGTGCAGGTGCCTTTGTGACCTGTCGACATTTTGAATGTATAGGGTTGTGCTACACTGTTTTCAAACGCAAATGTGACTTTGGTCTTTGAGCTTGTGCTTCCGAAACACTGATCTGCACCGGCAGAGTTTTCGACCTTTGCATTCTCATATGTCGCCAGAGAGAGGTCGATGTAAGTCCCCTCGGCGGTAGGGATTGTAAATTTGGCATCTACAGCCCGTGAGACTGAGCGTCCTACTGTCGGGACTTGTGGCTCAGACAAGACAGAGCCCGCCGCATAAGCCATCCCGGCCGTAACGGCAAGAGAGGCGATGCCGACAAGCACCTTGTTGATTTTATTCATGGTAAAATTAAGTAAAAGTAAAAATGTATTATAATGATTTGATAAAAGTTTTCAGGTTTTTCATGATTATATGACAAAGATACGGTGAAAAATTTGACACTTCGGGGCAAATTTTATCGGAATATCCGGCTACGGCTCTGGAATCACGCCATCGGCCACAGCCGAGATGCGGCGCATTGGGGTGGTGTTGATGACCAGCGGCACTGTCTCGGAGGTGACTATGCTGGTATCGAGGCCCAAGGCCTCCTCGTCGGTCAGGCCCAGGCGGCTCAGCTGACGGTGGAGATTCATGAGCCGCACTGTAGAGGGGCTGCACGAACTGTTGAGCGAAAACACCCGGTGGATGACAATGAAATGAAAGTCGCCCGCTATGCCACGCCGCCGCAGCGAGGGATAAGTGCTGGTGAGATCAAAGCGGCCCTGAGCCACAAGGTCCTCGACTATCTGACGCAGATAGACCGTCACACGCGGCGAGATGCGAAATCCGAGATACATCCTCACATCATAAAGCGTGTCGGGCACCACGGTCCTCACTTCATACTCGAGCGTGTCGGGCGCGTCGGTATAATCTATATGTATCATCCAGTAGTGGTCAGCGCGTTTGGGCTGCTTGTTGATTATCGAATAGATGATTTTGCTCTCGACAGTGCCGTTGGCCGGCGCGCCTGAGAGATAGATGAGATTGGAGGCATACTTGGGTATCTCCGTGTCGGCCTTGAGGTCGGTGATGACTCCGGCATAGTCGTCAAGCCTCACATACTCAAGCATGGAGCGGCGCACTCTCACGCCCTTGCGCCACCCTATCATGACAAAGCATACAACGCCGGCAATGAGCATGGTAAACCATCCGCCGTGGGCAAACTTGAACATATTGGCCACGAAGAAACATCCCTCCAGGGCCACATATCCCCCGAAAAATATGCCGACTACCCATCCGGGAGTGCGGTGCAGACGCAGATAGACGCCAAGGAGCACCGTGGTCATGAGCATGGTCACGGTGATAGCCAGTCCGTAGGCCGCCTCCATATGGGCCGACGAGCGAAACACGAGCACCGTCACGATGCAACCCGCATAAAGCGCGAGGTTGACGGCGGGTATATAGAGCTGACCGCGGTGGTCGGAGGTGTGCTTGATGACCATACGCGGCCAGAAGTCAAGGCCCATGGCTTCGCTGAAAATGGTAAACGACCCGCTGAGCAGGGCCTGGCTCGCGATGACAGCCGCGCATGCCGACATCACAACTCCGGCCACGACAAACCAGTCAGGCATAATCCCGTAGAAAGGGTTGACGGCAGGGTCGATGTCGCCCCGGCGGGCTATCATCCACGCTCCCTGTCCGAGATAGTTGAGTATGAGCATGACTTTGACAAAAATCCAGCTCACCGCTATGTTGAGGCGTCCACAGTGGCCGAGGTCGGAGTAGAGGGCCTCGGCTCCGGTGGTACACAGAAACACCGCGCCCAACACCAGAAACCATCCCGGATAGGCCACCAACAGCTTCACGGCATACCACGGATTGAATGCCTTGAATATCGCGGGACACAGGTGGACACTCGCCGCCCCCATGACTCCGAGCATCAGAAACCACACGAGCATATAGGGCCCGAAGAGGCGGCCGATGCTGCCGGTTCCGGCCCGCTGCATGAGAAATATGAGCGAGATTATGGCTATGACTATGGGCACTACGGGAATGGACGGGTCAATGGGGGCGAGCCCTTCGATGGCCGAGGTCACGGTCATGGCGGGCGTAATCACCCCGTCGGCTATCAGGGCGGCCGCGCCTATGGCGGCCACGACATAGAGCCATCGCGCACCCCTGCGTCTCAACAGCGAGTAGAGAGCCAGGATGCCCCCCTCGCCCTTGTTGTCGGCCCGGAGGGCTATGACCACATATTTGAGCGTAGTCTGGAGCGTTAGCGTCCATATCACACACGACACGGCTCCGATGATATAGTCGGCGTCATAGGCGGGATTGACACCCATTATGGCCTTCATCACATAAAGGGGCGATGTGCCTATGTCGCCGAATACTATGCCCATGGTGACGAGCAGCCCCAGGGCCGAGAGGCGGTGGAGCGAAGAGGTTGTGGCGGCGTTGGCGGCTGAAGGTTTCATAGCTGAGAGGACGTGAGATTGCGACAGGAGGATGCCACTCGGGCCCTAAGCCCGGTGTCATCCTCCTTGTATAACCGTTCAGTCACCGCGAGGGTTCACATGCCCCTCACCGCCCGTCAGTCTCAATTCATGTGGACATCCACCTGCGGGAAGGGGAAGGAGACGCCGGCCCGTTCGGGCAGACGGTTGTAGATGGTCTCGTTCATATCGAAAAACACTCTCCAGAAGTCGTCGCTTTTGACCCAGGCGCGTATCGAGAGGGTCACGGCCGAGTCGTCGAGCGAGGCGAGATATACCGCAGGGGGCACCACACCCTCGTCCGGAATCGGCTCGGAGAGCACACGCGGGTCAGCGGCAAGTATCTCGAGTATGGCCTCGCGGGCGCGCTCCACACTGTCACCGTAAGAGATGCCGATCTTCCACTCCACACGGCGATAGTGCTGGGTGGTGGAGTTGTTGATGGCCCCGGTGGAGAGTCCGCCGTTGGGTATGATGATGGTCTTGTAGTCGGGGGTGGTGATGATGGTCGAAAACATCTCGATCTTCTTGACCGTCCCGGCAAATCCCTGTGCCTCGATGTAATCGCCCACCTTGAATGGCTTGAGGGCGAGGATGAGCACTCCGCCGGCAAAGTTCTGAAGCGTGCCGCTCAGTGCCATGCCTATAGCGACACCGGCCGAGGCGAAGAGCGCGAGAAACGAGCTGGTCTCTATGCCGAGGATGCCGATGACTGCCACGATGAGTATAAAGTAGAGCACTATCCTCACAAAACTCAGCACAAACGTCAGCAACGAGGCTTCGACATTGCGTCGGCGCAGCAGACGGTCTGTGAAGTTGTAGAGACGGTTGATGACAAACTTACCGGCATAAAATACCAGTATTGCAGCCGCGAGCGAAATGGCGAAGTGGGCCAGGTCGGTGGCGATTGCGTTGATGACCTGGTCAAACGACATGTTTTTAAACTGTGAGAGTTCTTCGGCGGGATTGGGTAGATCGACCGACGAGGCATCCGCCCCATGCGCTCCCATAATTGCATCAGCTATTGGATCAAACATAATTATTACTTGGCCTGCGGCCAAAGGTTATAAGGTTATTACTTGCTCTTCGAGCAAAGGTTATAAGGTTATGAGGTTATCAATAAGTCTTGTTTACTTGGCCTTCGGCTAAAGGTTATGGGGTTATTACTTGCTCTTCGAGCAAATGAGGTTATCAATAAGGTCAGTCGCTAAGCCCCTGAGGGGCATAGATTATACGGTTCTGTCGGTCGTTCATTAGACCCATTAGCCCCATTCGGCCCATTTGCCCCGGAAAATACCCCGCAGGCCCGACCTCATAACCTTTGCTCAGCGAGCAAGTAAGCTGGTGTCACACAGACCACATCCTTCCACCACTGGAGAGTGTTGTAGCCGCGCCACGAGATGTCGGAGGGCTTTTCGATGGCAAATGAGCCGAGTCCGCAATATCGGGCGATATACAGACCGCCGATGCCGTTACGCGTGGCAGCCCCGTAGACCACGACCTTGCGCCACTGTGCGCGCCATGCCTCGAGCAGAGCGAGCGACGCGGCATGCTCCTTGTTGGCAGGATTGTCGGGATTGTCAGGGTCATCGGGGTCCTGGCGATGCGTCGTGGTAGTGAAATACTCCATAAGGTTGTCCATATCATAGACATACCCCGTGTCATAAGGCTTATTATAGCGTTGTATCTCCGACACCCACGGATCGATTACAGTCACCGTTTCATAGATGTCCCTTGTCACATCGGCAAGCCCCTCGAGCTCTGTAATATTGTAGACAGCTATCTGACAACCGTCGTCATAGCCGTTCTCGTCAGCCTCATAAAATTTATACGTGTTCTCGGCCATCCTGACCACGGCATCCTCATCGCTCAGCTCCGGGTCAAACATCACAGGCACATTCCTGTCATAAGGCATACCGTCGATGCTCAGTTCGGTCGGCGACGCCACAATCCAAGGCGTGATGTCGCGCAGCTCATATATGGTCTCGACATTGCCCATGAGACAGCAGTCAAAATAAATGAAGGCAAAACGCTCGTCGGCAAGCGTCCGAGCCAGCGACTGCACCGTGATGTGATAACCCCGGTCGTCACCAAAAGCCCTGTAACGGTCGTCATTCTCATTTATCCCGCCGAGCCACCCGTTGGCATGGCTCCAAAGCACCAGCCCATACTCATTGGCCGGCGCGATGCTCTTCATGTCGTCCATCACAAGGCTTATGCGCTCGGGGTCGACCGAATATATTGACGGATCATCAGGATAGGTCTTGACCACTTTGAGCCCCTGCTCGGTGATTTCGAGCATCTGCGGCGGATTGCCCGACGCGGTCTTGGGACGGTTGTGATACACCAGCAGACGTCCGCCGTTGAGCGCGCCGCCCTTCACTCCATCGAGCATCTCGCGTATGTCGGCGTCGTCACACCCCCACTGGGTGCCGAGACTGTTGTCAGCCACCATATACACGAGCACAGTCCGGCCAACCGTCGCCACAGGTCCGGGCGCGGGGTCAATGACATCGTCCTTCTCATCAACACACGAGGCCGAAAGAGTCACGAAAGCAAAAAGCAATGATGTTAACCGTATTATAAAATCTCGCATTACTTACACAATTTTTCTTTTAAAGCACACAAAGATAGTGATTATCGGCATAATATGGAAACGGGAGTGTGTAAAATATGACACATCCTGCGCCTACGGCCGTCCAAAGTTAATATTATATCATTTCCGTACCGTTTTATTATATAATTTTGAACATATTTTTGTTAATAACTATTGCATTATAAAAAATTATGTTTACCTTTGCGTACAAACTACCATTACCTAAGTCGACAAGCCTCCATAATCACAATTCGCGCAAGCGATTATGAAGCCTAAATATACAATAACCGCCATTCTTCTTACCTTATAACCAACCAATCACCTTAAATTATAAAACACAATCCTAAATCACATGAAGTGCACAGTAAACCTATTGAGGTCCATAGTGCTATGGCTCGTCTGCATGACGCCGCTATGGGCCCTTTCCCAGAACATCACTGTGACGGGAACCGTGCAGGATGAAGCGGGCGATCCGCTCATCGGTGCGACAGTTCAGCAGAAAGGAACGAATGTCGGCACAGCCACCGACATTGACGGTAATTTCTCGCTCAATGTATCCAAAAACGCTACACTTGTCGTCAGCTATGTCGGCTACACCACTCAGAGCGTATCCGTCGACGGACGCACATCCATCACGGTGACTCTCAAAGAGAACGCCGAAGTGCTCGATGAAGTGGTGGTAGTGGGCTACGGCCAGATGAAACGCTCCGACATGACCGGTTCGGTAGTGTCGGTGAGCGATGCCGCCATCAAGAAATCGGTCCCCACAAGCATCGACCAGGTGCTCCAGGGCCGCGCGGCCGGTGTCACCATACAGGCCAACTCCGGTACTCCCGGTGCATCATCATCGATACGCATCCGCGGTGTCAACTCGCTCAACGCCACCAACCAGCCAATCTTCGTGATTGACGGCGTGGTCATCGACTCGGCCACCGACGACGAGTCATCCAACCCTCTGAGCTCCATCAATCCCTCCGACATCGTGTCGATGGACATCCTCAAGGACGCCTCGGCCACTGCCATCTACGGCTCGCGGGCATCCAACGGTGTGATTATGATAACCACCAAGCGCGGCGCGGCAGGCAACGCCACCATCACCTATGACGGATATGTAGGCTGGCAGGAACAGCCCACCAAATATGACATGCTCAACCTCCGCGAGTATGCAGCCCACCACAACGTGCGTTCCGACCTCGGCATCACCACAGGTTTCTCCAACGCATTCATCAACCCCGGACTGCTCGGCGAAGGCACCGACTGGCAGGACGAACTCTTCCGCAAAGCTCTCATGACCAGTCACAACATCTCCGTGTCGGGCGGCAACGAGAAGACCACCTATGCATTCTCGGGCGGCTATCTCAGCCAGGACGGTATCGCTCGCGGCTCGAGCTTCCGACGGCTCGTTTGACGGTCCCGACGACGTGTGGATGCCCGACAACCCCGTAGGACTCGCGGCCATGCTCACCAACAATAACCGCAAGACCAACTTCCGCTTCAACACCTATCTCGAAGCAACCCTCTACAAAGGCCTCACACTCAAGACCGAAGTATCCGGCGACTGGAACTACAACAATTATTACTACTTCCAGCCCACCTACCACTTCGGCGTCAAGACACAGGACACACGCACATCCAAGTGGACCAAGACCAACACCAAATACTGGTCGTGGCGCAACATCCTCACCTATGCCCAGACATTCAACAAAGTGCACAGCGTCAACGTGATGCTGGGCCAGGAAATGTCACACAGCAGCTGGGAGACTCAGGTAGGCACAGCCACAGGCTTCCTTACCAACACCACCCCCGACCTCTCGGCCGGCGACATATCCACATCGACCACAACAGGCTACCGCAACACCAACGCCATATCATCGTTCTTCGGACGCGCCTTCTACTCGTTTGACGACCGCTACCTCCTCACGGCCACCATACGCCGCGACGGCTCGTCAAAGTTTGCCAAAGGCCACCGATGGGGATGGTTCCCCTCGGTAGCTCTCGCATGGCGCGCATCGCAGGAATCATTCCTCCGCGAGCTCCCCTGGCTCTACAACGCCAAGCTCCGCGCCGGATGGGGCAAGACCGGCAACCAGAATGTTGCCGACTGGGCCACTGTCGCTCTTCTCAGCTACAAGACTACACCCTGGGGCACCGGTGTCCTCACCGGCAACACCCCCAACACCGAGCTCACTTGGGAGACAACCACCTCCTGGAACCTCGGTCTTGACTTCGGAGTGCTCGACAACCGCATCGAACTCGTAGCCGACATCTACTACAAGAAGACCAACAATCTTCTGCTTCAGGTACAGATACCCGGCTTCGTAGGCTCTTCCGGCCACGGCGCGGCCTCCAACCCTTGGGACAACGTAGGCTCAATCGAAAACAAGGGCGTCGAACTCACCCTCAACACCACCAACATCTCCAACCGCGACTTCCAGTGGACTTCCAACGTTGTCTTTGGCCTCAACCGCAACAAAGTGGCAAGCCTCGACACCGAAAACGCCACCCTCGACAAGTCGTTCCAGCCCTCGTCAAAGAGCCTCATCGTGACACGCACCGTCGTAGGACAGCCCATCGGACAGTTCTACGGCCTCAAAGTCATCGGCCGCTTCGACAAGCCCACCGACTTCTACTATCACGACGCACAGGGCAACCTCTGCGAAGTGGCACGCCCCAAAGGCGAAGCCATCGACAAGGCCCAGACATGGCTCGGCTACTACATCTATGAGGACGTCAACGGCGACGGAGTCATTGACGCCGGCGACTATCAGTTCATTGGCAACCCAGAGCCAAAATTCACATGGGGCTTCGGCAACACATTCTCATGGAAAGGTCTTGACCTCACCGTCTTCTTCCAGGGCTCATATGGCGGCAAGGCTCTCAACCTCACACGCATGCGCATCGAGAATCCCCGCGACAACAACAACATCCTGCGCTCGTCGCTCAACTATGCACGCGTTGGCAAACTCGACCCCAACGGTCCCGACGACGACTTCCGCAACCTTTATGTCATCAACTCAGGCTCGACCGACATGATCGGCCTCACGCTCAACGCCAGCAACTATGCCTACAATGAGGTGAGCGACCGCTTTATCGAGGACGCATCCTACATACGCCTGCAAAACATCTCGCTGGGCTACACTCTGCCCCGTCCCGTGGTGCGCAAGATATGCCTCGACAACGTGCGCGTGTACTGCAACATTCAGAACGTCTACACCTGGACCAAATACAAGGGTCTCGACCCCGAGGTCGGCGCGATGTATGGCGACGCCCTCATGACAGGCCTCGACTACGGACGCTATCCCTCGCCCCGCATCTACACATTCGGTCTGAACGTGTCATTCTAACCACTGTCTCCCCCATCAAATCAAAAGAATCTTACAATGAAACACAAGATATTCATCCTTGCCGCATTGGCCGCCGCAGGAATGGCCGTCACTTCATGTGACGACTTCCTGGACCAGACCAATACCTACCAGGGCAACCTTGACACATTCTTTGATAGCGACGAGGCTATCGAGAATGCCACCGCACCGCTCTACAACTACGTGTGGTGCACGTTCAATGAAAAATTCTATTACAGCGTGGGCGACGGCCGTGCCAACAACATCACCGCGCGCTGGAGCGACTACATCTATCCCTACACCAACTTTACCGACAATGCCGCATCGCCTGGCCTTGAAGACGCTTGGGGCTCGTTCTACTCGGTCATCGCTCAGAGCAACAACACCATCAACGCCATCATCGACAAGGGTCAGGCCGCAAGCGAGCGCGCACGCATTCAGGGCATAGCCGAAGCACGCTTCATGCGCGGACTCGCCTTCTGGTACATCGGACAGGTATGGGCCAAGGGCATCATATACACCGACACTCAGGAGGCTCAGAAAAACACCGTCGTGCCTCCCCACCGCCAGACCGACGTCATAGAGTTTGCCATACGCGACATGGAGTATGCCGCCGCCAACCTCTCGCCCACCGCCAAGCAGCCCGGACGCGTGACCTGCCACAGTGCCTACGGCATGCTATCGCGCTTCTACCTCACCATGGCCGGACTCACCACCGACGGCATCTATGACGGCAACAACATTGCCACCGACCATAACCGCGGCTCACGCAACCAATATTATCTCGACCTGGCCCGCAAAGCCGCCGAGAAGTGCATCAAAGAGGGTCCCTACCGCCTCATGGACACCTACGGCTCGCTGTTCGCTGTCCCCACTTGGAACAACAACTCCGAGTCAGTATTCCAGCTCCAGTGGCTCCAGGGCGGCACCGACGCCATCGGATGGGGTGCCAACAACGCCATGAGCATCTTCTTCCAGTGGTCGACAATGGTCGGCGAGGAAAACTGGGGCAACGCCACCTATGCCTCCTATGACCTGGTGCGCACCTACCGTCCCGACGACTTCGCAGTGCGCCGCTACCACACCATCTGCACCGTGGGCGCATACTATCCCGACCTCAACGTCAAGAACGGCGGCTACACCTACAACGTCACCGAGAAAGATTATGAGAAGAAGTGCAACATCAAGAAGCATGTAGTGGGCAAATACGAGGACAACGGCGTGAGCTACAAGCAGTCATCAGGCGTCAACACCTACATGATGCGTCTGGCCGAGGTATACCTCAACTATGTGGAGGCCGTGCTCGGCAACAACGCCTCGACCTCCGACGCCACCGCCCTTCAGTTTCTCAACGACGTGCGCACACGCGCCAAGGCCAACCCCAAGACCGGGGCCATCACCTATGAGGACATAAAGTATGAGCGTCGCATAGAGTTTGCTCTCGAAGGCCTATACTGGTATGACCTGCTCAACCGCAGCTACTACTGTCAGCAGGAGGTAATCAACTACCTCAACGCCCAGGAGCGCAACGCATCCTACCAGTGGGACGAGACTGAGACTTGTCAGTATGCCAAGACCGCCGATGCCGACGACGTGGCCACCGCTACTGCCGCCAGCCTCACCCTCTCAATCTCCAACGTCGACCTTACACGCAACCCCCTTCTCGAGTCCACCCCCGTGGCCTATCCCTTCGGCGAGCGCGAAGTGTCACACACCGCTCTTTTCCAGTAACCATACGTAACGAGTCAACACAGTTAAAGATATGAAACCAATACATATATATCTGCCGCTTCTCACGGTTCTCTCGCTCGGGTCGGTAGCCTGCAACAGCGAGGACGCCTACTTCAACGAGGACTCCCAGAAGGCACCCATGCAGATTACACGAGTATATCTCGAGGACTATGAGTCAGCCGTGCCCGACCGCCCGGTAGAGTTTGCACGCCTCGGCCAGATGCTCCGTCTCGAAGGCGCAGGTCTCTACGGAGTGCGCAGAGTCGAAATAAACGGTTACGAGACCTACTTCAACCGTGCCTATGTCACCGACAACAACCTGCTCATAACCCTCAACGGCGACACTCCCGTATCGGACTGCCCCGAAAACGTGCGCAACACCATACATCTCTACAAGGACGGAGGCAATGAATACGTATTCTCATTCGAAATACGCGCGGCCACACCACTCTTCTCCCACTTCAGCAACACTCTCCCCAACCCCGGCGAGAAGGTGATTGTGTATGGAAGCAACATGCAGGAGACTTCCGAGATACTCCTCCCCGACGGCTCTAAAATCACCGAAGGCATCGACAGCGACCGCGACGGCGAATGGTTCTCATTCACCATGCCCGCCGGCATGAACGCTTCAGGCTCCATCGAGGCGGTCAACGCCAACGGACGCATCAAGAGCCCAGCATGCTTCAACGAGCGCGGAGGCATATTCCTCGACTTTGACGACAACGGCAAGATGGGCTCCTGGAGCGCGACCTACGGCTCCGCCGATCTCGAGTCTGACCCCCTCGGCACCGGACGCGGCAACGTCGCACCCCTCGTGCCTGAGTCGACCCTGGCCGACGGCCCGCTACAGACCGGCGCGAAGAGCCTCTACTGGGCTACCGCCGGACGCGGCGACGACCCCAACGATGACTGGAGCAAATATTTCGGTCTGATTCCGGCCGACACCCCCGTGGCAGATGTCGCTTTACAATATGATATCTATTGTCCCGACCTAATGACCACAGGCGTCATAGAGTTCTCCCTGCAGAACAACCTCTCCAACTATGGCTGGAACACCGCCGAGACCAAGCCCGACATCACCGAATGGTGCACATATCCCACAGCATATGTCTGGATACCATGGTATGACAAAGGCGAGGTCAAACCCTATTCGACCGAAGGATGGACCACTGTCACCGTTCCCTTCAGCAACGTAGGCAAATATCAGGATGCCGCGGCGGCCTACACGTTCAACGATGTGGTCAACGACCGCAACAACGGTTCCTACAGCAACTTCCTCATGCTGCTGGTCAACAGCGACGTCAAGTACAACGAAAGCACAACTCTCCCCGCCGAGGCTTTCAGCCAGAAAGTCTATGTCGACAACTGGCGCATTGTCCCCTACAAGACATATAAGGTCTCCGACTTCCCCGATGAAGATGAGGAGGACTGATTAACGTCAAGAGTATTTAACACCTAAAGTTTACCACAATGAAATCTACCAAGATATATCTTCCCCTCATCGCAGCGGGTCTGCTCATGTCGGCCTGCGACGACCAGGTGATGGAGTGGCGCGAGAGCGACCCCACGGTCAAGCCTACCGAGATACCTCTGAAACTCGCCGAGACCCTATCGCGTTACGACTACCTCAAGAATTACATGGCCGAATATCGTCCCGACGCCAAGATATTCCTAGGCATGGGGCTTGATGACTTCCTCGCCTCGCCGGAATATAGCCGGGTGGTGCTCGACAACTATCAGGGCGTGACCTTCGGCAACGCCATGAAGCACGGCTCGCTCGTCAAGGCCAACGGCTCCATCGACTGGACCAAAGTCGACCAGTTCCTGGCCATGAACACCGGTCTGGACATATATGGCCACAACCTCATATGGCATACACAGCAAAACCAGTCTTATCTCAAGAGCCTCATCGAGCCGGCCATGGAACTGGTGGGAGATCCCGACACCGACCGTGTGTGTGACAACATCATCGTCAACGGCGACTTTGAGAAAGGCGAGACATCGCCCTGTATCGGATGGAGCAACCACACCGCCTCCGTGTCACAGCCCGGCCATGACAGCGACTACTGCATGCGACTTGACGTGTCGGCCGAAAGTACAGCCAACTGGAAAGACCAGCGGTTCTGGGATGTCACCGTCCTGACTCCCGGCGAGACCTATGCCTATGAATATTGGGCCAGAACAGAGACCCCCGGCACGAAAATACAGTTTCTCTACCAGAATCCCGACAACACCGGTTCTCAGCAGGGTTACGGTGCCGACAACGAGCTGACTTCGACATGGATGCGCTACACGGGCGAGTTCACATGTCCTGACGGCTTTGACGGCATTACCCGCGTAGGCCTCCAGTTTGGCGGTCAGGAATCCGTTCTGTTTCTTGACGGCTTCCAGTTTGGCAGGAAAGTCGACGCTCCCGACAAGCCGGCCGACCCCGACCTGCTCCGTCCCAACCTTCTCGCCAACGGCACTTTTGACGCCAACCGCGACGGTTGGTCGATGTGGAACGGTGGCTCCGATGGTTGCTCCATTGACTGGGATGCCGAAGAGGGTATGTTTGCCCCAGGCTGCATGAAGATTGTCAACGTTCTCACCGAACCCAACAACCAGTACAAGTGTCAGATACACGCCGACTTCACCCAGCCCGTCGAGGCTGGCGCCACATACTACATCTCCTACTACATCCGCACGGCCGAAGGTGCCGGCTCGGTGCGCTTCTCCACAACCGGTTCATCCCACTATCAGGGCGACCAGACCGTCACACCGGCATGGACACGCATCGAGTGGGAGATCACCGCCTCAGGCGAGCAGACCGGCCTCTGCATAGATATCGCCGCCGCTCCCAACACATATTATATCGACAACATCGTAGTCTCCACAACCCCTTTCAGCACCGCCGAGGCTCAGGCTCGCTCTGCCGCACGCGGCTCGCGCGCACAATCGATCAAATATGTGCTCAAGTCGGCTGAAGAGAAGAAAGCTCTCCTGCTCGACGCAATGGAGCGTTGGATTAAAGAATGTATGGAACACATGGGCACCAACGTTTCGGCCTGGGACGTCATCAACGAGCCCATTGGCGACGACATCTCGTTCCGTGGCATCGACGGCGGATGGATGTCCAACTCCGACGACGAAAATCCCGTGCCCGACTCAGCTCCAGTCGAGACCGAGGAGGACGGACTCAAACTCAACTGGCGTTCGGCCTCCGGCAACCAGCACTTCTACTGGGGATACTTCTGCGGTTTTGACTACGCTGTCAAGGCCTTTGAATACGCCCGTAAGTACGCTCCCGCCGGCACCAAACTCTTTGTCAACGATTACAACCTCGAGACCAGCCCCCGCAAGCTCGCCAAGCTCATCGAGTTTGTCAATAAAATCGAGCAAGGCGGAGCCACCGTCGACGGCATCGGCACACAGATGCACGTCTCGATGTCGATAACCAAAGAGCAGGTCGACGCTATGTTCCGGACTATGGCTGAGACCGGCAAACTCGTCCGCATCACCGAGCTCGACATCAAGATCGGCTCTGCCTCTCCGTCAGCCGAGCAACTTGCACAGCAGTCCGAGTGCTACAGGATGATTCTCGCCTCCTACTTCGAGAACGTACCCGTAGCCCAGCAGAGTGCAGTCACTATGTGGACACTTTCCGACAACGCCGACGAACACAAATACTGGATACCCGATGACGCCCCCAACATCTTCGACGCCAAGTATGGCCGCAAGCACGCATATAAGGGCGTGTGCGACGCCATAGCCGGACGCGACCTCAGCGAAGAGTTCGAGAGCCCCGACTACTCCAAACATTAACGCTAAACATTAACGCTGCGGACATCCGCAACCTGTAATCCCGCGGGGGGTGTATCCTATAGCTAAAACGCCGTCACGATACACCCCCTCGCTTTATATTCTACCTTTAACCCCTATTTTATATCCATTTGCGCCACCGTGGTGACAAAAAGAAAAACATTTGAAATATGTGTAAACGTCACATATGACTATAATTCATAAATTTGCCTTATGAAGTCCCTACTAAGCCTCCTACTGCTGTTAACCGTCTCACTCACCGCCTCTGCCCGGTCCGAATCACGGCTTGAGCGACACCCCGACGGCTCGGCCACTCTCGTGGTCGACGGCCGCCCTTACATTATAATAGGTGGCGAGACGGGCAACTCGATGGCTTCCTGCGCCGCCGACATTGACCGGTGCATGGCCGACGCTCTGGCCCACGGTTACAACACAGTGCTGATACCCGTGTCGTGGGAACTCATTGAGCCGCAAAAGGGCCGGTATGACTTCGCGAGCGTCGACTCCATCATCTCGGCCGCACGTGCCCGCAATCTCCGCGTTGTACCCCTCTGGTTTGGTGCATGGAAAAACTCAATGTCATGCTACGCCCCCGCGTGGTTCAAGCGCGACACCGCTACCTATCCGCGTGCCGTCACGCGCAGCGGTAAGCCCCTTGAGATTGCCTCGGCCTTCTCTCCGGCAGTCCATGAAGCCGATGCCGACGCTTTCCGCGCGCTCCTGCGCCACATCGCCGAGACCGACTCCGACGGCACCGTCATAATGATACAGATTGAAAACGAAATCGGCATGCTCGAGGATGCCCGCGACCACTCCGGGCTCGCTCAGGCCGAGTATGACAAGGGAGTGCCCTCATCTCTCATGTCATATCTCAAAAAACACCTGTCATCGCTCCACCCCTCATTGCTGAACAAATGGCGCGACGCCGGCTTCAGGTCTTCAGGCTCATGGACCGAAGTGTTTGGCGACGACATCTACACCGACGAACTCTTCCAGGCCTACAGCTATGCCCTCTATGTCGAGCGGCTCGCCAGCGAGGCCCGCAAAATATTTCCCACCATGCCGCTCTATGTCAACGCGGCCATGAACTCGCGCGGACGTCAGCCCGGACAATACCCCTCGGGCGGCCCCCTCGCCCACCTCAAGGACATGTGGCATGCCGGCTCGCCGACAATCGACATTCTCGCCCCCGACCTCTATGACGGCGACATCGCTTCATGGCTCGCGGCCTATGCCCTTGCCGACAATCCCCTCTTCGTCCCCGAAATCAAAACCACTCCAGCCAACGCCTCACAGGCCTGTTATGCCATAGGCGAGCACCACGCCATCGGGTTCTCCCCCTTTGCCTACAATCTGCGCCCCGAGGCCGACCGCGCCTATCAGCGCGAAGGCAATCTCTGTCTCTCATCCCTCACCCCATTGCTGTTCCGAACCGCGGCCAAAGGCTCCGGCAAATTCACACACGCTCCGTCGGCAGGACTCTACTTCACCCCCGACTCGACTACCCGCACCATCATCCGCGACGGCCTGCGCATCCGCGCATCCCACTACTTCACCCTCCCCTGGGACCCCCGCGCCACCGACGGCTCTGTCTGGCCCGAGACCGGCGGACTCATCCTGCAACTCGCGCCGATGGACTACATCGTGGCCGGCTCGGGCATAGTGCTCACCTTCGACCCCGCCGACTCTGCCGCCGACTCAGCTCCCGCAGCCCGGCTCGGTGAAGACGGATTCCTCCTCACAGGCTCCGACACAGCAACTCCGGACGTGCAGACCAAAACGTCAGCCCAAAAGCGCGTCGGACTCGCGTCGGTAGAGGAAGTCTCGGTCAACCCCGACGGCACACTCACCCGTCTGCGCACCCTCAACGGCGACGAGACCCACCAGGGACGCCACGTGCGCATCGGAGTGGACGGATTCAGGATACTCCACGTCACCCTCTACTCCTACTGACACCATTTAATCGAAAACTATTACCTTAAAACCATATGAACGCAACCACCGCAACTACCCGACAATCCAAGGGCTTCTATAAGCTCTCCATGCTGCAATGCATCGGATTTGGCTCCGGCGACCTGGCCCAGAACCTCATCTACCAGACCATCAGCATGTATCTTCTCTTCTTCTACACCAACGTCTACGGGCTCGACCCGGCCGTGGCCGCTGTTATGTTTCTCATAGTCCGGATCGTCGACGTCATCTGGGACCCCCTGGTAGGCACCTATGTCGACAAACACGACCCTAAGCTCGGCAAATACCGCGCTTATCTCATACTCGGAGGCATACCGCTCACAGCCTTTGCCATACTCTGCTTCTGGAACGGCTTCTCAGGCTCGCTCTTCTATGCCTACTTCACCTACGTCGGACTCTCCATGTGCTATACGCTCGTCAACGTGCCTTACGGCGCGCTCAACGCCTCGCTCACTCGCGACACCGCCGAGATAACCAAACTCACATCGGTGCGCATGTTCATGGCCAATGTCGGAGGCCTCGCCGTAGGCATGGGCATACCAATGATACTCAAATTCTTCGATCCCGCCGAGACCACCGACATGTCCATGAGCGACTCGGCATGGTTTGCCACCATGGCCCTCTACGGCAGCATCGGCCTCGCGCTGCTCATATTCTGCTTCAGCCAGTGTCGCGAACGCGTGGTCATGGACAAAAGCGAGACCGAAAACGTCAAAGTCTCCGACCTCTGGATGGAGTTTGTACACAACCGTCCCCTGCGCATCCTCGCCTTCTTCTTCATCACCGCCTTCGCCATGATGGCCATAGGCAACGCAGCCGGAGCCTACTACATCAACTACAACCTCTCCGGCTCGGCCGAAGAGCTCTCCATCTTCATGGGCCTCGGTTCCATTCCGGCATTCATATTCATGCCCATGATACCCGCCATAAAGCGCATGGTAGGCAAGAAAGGCATGTTTTACATCTTCCTCGTCACAGCCATCATCGGCATGGGCATGCTCTATGCCATCTCAGTCATCCCGGCCCTCCGTCAGCACATGTGGATGGTCTACATAGCCCAGTTCATCAAATCGACAGGCGTCATCGTGGCCACAGGCTACATGTGGGCACTCGTCCCCGAAGTAATCTCGTTTGGCGAATACACACACGGCCGACGCATCTCAGGCATCGTCAACGCCCTCACCGGCATCTTTTACAAAGCCGGCATGGCCCTCGGAGGCGTAGTGCCAGGACTCGTGCTCGCCTTTGTCGGATTTGACAAAACCGCCCCCACCCAGACCCCCTTTGCCGAGCAAGGCATCCTCTGGCTCGTGGCCGTCATCCCCGCCATACTTCTCGCGCTCGCAATGTTCATCATCTCGCGCTACGAGCTTGACGACGACGTCATCGACCGCATCAACCGCGAGATCGAATCGCGCTCCTGACATCCAAGGCCCAATTGCCCCATAATCAACTCACCAATCATTAACAATATGAAACACCTTCTGACCCTCCCGCTGCTCGCGCTGCTTGTTTCGTGTGCATCGAGCGCGCCCGGAGACAAGCCTCTCAAAGAAGCTTTTGCCGACAACTTCCTCATCGGAGGAGCCATCAACATGGACGTCGTAAACGGCAACGACCCCAAAGGCGACTCCATAGTCACCCGTCACTTCAACACCATTGTGGCCGAAAACTGCATGAAAAGCGAGAAAATCAACCCCGCCGAAGGCATATATGCCTGGGATGACGCCGACGCCTTCGTGAAATACGGCCAGGACAGAGGCATGTTTATCGTCGGCCACACACTCATATGGCACTCACAGCTCGCACCATGGTTTGCCGTCGACTCGCTCGGCCAGCCCGTCACCCCCGAAGTGCTCAAAGAGCGCATGCGCACACACATCACTACAGTCATGAACCGCTACAAAGGTCGCATACAAGGCTGGGACGTAGTCAATGAAGCAATTCTCGACGACGGCTCCTACCGCCAGTCGCCATTCTACGATATACTCGGAGAGGAGTTTATACCCCTGGCCTTCCAATACGCCATGGAAGCCGACCCCGACGCCGAACTCTACATCAACGACTTCTCCATGGCCGCGCCAGGCAAACGCGACCGCTACGTACAGTTGGTCAACGACCTCAAGGCGCGCGGACTCCGTGTCGACGCCATCGGCATGCAGGGCCACATGGGCTTGGACTATCCCGACATAGCCGAGTTTGAGAAATCCATCAAAGCCTTCGCCTCGACAGGTGCCAAAGTCATGATTACCGAATGGGACATGTCGGCACTCCCGACAGTCAACACCGGCGCAAACGTCTCTGACACCGCAGCCTATCAGGCAGCCCTAAACCCCTATCCCGACGGACTCCCCGATGACGTGGCCGCCCGCTGGAACGACCGCATGCGTCAGATGATGGACCTCTTCATAGCCAACGCCGACGTAATCTCGCGCGTCAACGCCTGGGGCACCGACGACGCCTCTTCATGGAAAAACAACTGGCCCGTAGCTGGCCGCACAGAGTATCCCCTGCTCTTCGACCGCGTCTACAACCTCAAGCCCTTCCTTCGCCCCTACACCACCCGCTAACCGGCACTATACTAAGATACAAAAGTTTCATAAGGACAAAAGAAACATAAGTTTTTCATATCTCATAACCTCACGTCCATGGATACCGAAAACCTGATCAAAGAAATTGTGGACTCAGCCATCACTGTCAAACGTACTCTCGGACATGGATTTCTTGAGGCCGTATATCACAATGCCCTCATGTTTGAATTGCAACACCGAGGATACAAATGTGAGAAAGAAAAAGACATAAAGGTATACTACCTCGACCGTATAGCCGGAGCATATCGTGCCGATTTGATAGTCGAAGGAAAAGTAATCATCGAGATTAAAGTCGCAGACGGCATAGCTCCGGCACATGAATACCAACTTGTCAACTATCTGCGTGCGACAAACATCGAAGATGGATTGATTGTTAATTTCGGCACTTTCCCGGTCGGCTTCAAACGCAAATTCCTAAACAAAAAACTTAGCTGAAATTAAAAAACTTATGTTTCTTCTGTCCTTCTGAAACTTTTGTATCTAAAAACTTTTGTCCTTTTGTATCCCCTATACCCCATATCTCCCATATCTTTAACCCGATTATTTTATGAATCCACTCCAACCCGACAAACGTTATCTTTTCCCGGACGACTACATGGCCGATCCGAGCGTACACGTATACAACGGTAAAATTTACATCTACCCCTCCCACGACTGGGAATGTGAAAACGTCGAAAACGACAACGGCGACCAATACGTCATGAAAGACATGCACGTACTCTCCATCGACGGCGACCCCATGACCGGCAAAGTCACCGACCACGGCAAAGCCCTCGACATCGCCGACATACCCTGGGCCGGACGACAGCTCTGGGACTGCGACTGCGCCGAAAAAGACGGTCGTTACTACCTCTACTTCCCCCTCAAAGACCAAAACGACATCTTCCGCATCGGAGTAGCCATAGCCGACCGTCCCGAAGGCCCCTTCATACCACAGCCCGACCCCATACGCGGCAGCTACTCGATGGACATCTGCGTGCTCCCCGACGCCGACGGACACTATTATCTCTACTTTGGCGGACTCTGGGGCGGACAGCTCCAGCGTTACCGCGACAACAAAGCCCTCGAGAGTGCCGACCTCCCCGAAGGCGACGTCCCCGCACTCCCCAGCCGATGCGTGCGCCTCACCGCCGACATGCTCCAGTTTGCCGAAGAGCCTCGTCCCATCGTAATCCTCGACAAAGAAGGCAACCCACTCAAAGCCAACGACCCTCATCGCTTCTTCGAAGCCTCCTGGGTGCATAAATACAACGGTAAATATTACTTCTCCTACTCCACCGGCGACTCCCATCTGCTCTGCTACGCCATCGGCGACAACCCCTACGGCCCCTTCGTCTATCAGGGCGTAATCCTCACACCCGTCGTAGGCTGGACCACCCACCACTGCATCATCGAGTATGAAGGCAAATGGTATCTCTTCCACCACGACAGCATACCCTCGGGCGGCAAATCATGGCTCCGCTCCCTCAAAGTATGCCCCATCACCTACGACTCCGAAGGCCACATCCTCACCATCGACGGAGGAGGAGATTCTTTATAGTTTAAAGATTAAAGTTAAAAGTTTAGAGCATCGCGCGAACGAGTTCCGTAAACTCTAAACTTTTAACTTTAAACTTTATTAATTACCTTTGCACCTATGATACAGCTATCAGGCATACTGTCACGGCGCAAGGTAAAGCACAGACCCTCGTGGCATCTGGTGTTTGAGTGGGAGGACGAGATTTCGCGCGCCCTTTCACTCCCCGTCCACGCCCCCGCCCGTCCCGGATGGTGGGCGCGCTCACTGGCCCGCAGGCTCGGGCTGAAATGTCCGGCAAGACACTTTCACCCAATGCTCGAATTTGTAATGATAGCCACCCCCGACAACCGCGGCCGTTACAGTCGCCACACAGTGCCGTGGATTATCGACTGGTTTCTCCCCGACAGCGACATCCCGGCATTTCTCCACTCCACGCGCCACTGTCAGCAAGTGCTCATATCAAGCCGCGAAGCCTACGAGCGGCTCACAGCCAACGGAGCCGACCCCGGCCGCTACCGCCATCTGCCGCTATCACTCCCCGACCGCTACCGTCTCGACCCCTCGGCCGAGATGCACAAAGACATCGACCTCGCCCTGGTAGGACGCAACACAAGCCTCCTGCTCGAGTATGCCCGACGCTACGTCGACTCACACCCCGGACTCCGCGTAGTGGTCAAAGGCCCCAAACGAGACGGACACCCCTGGGTCTACGACCTCGAGGGACACCCCGTGGCCGACATCGACAGCCGCCGGGACTACCTCGCCCTCATGCGACGCTGCCGCCTCTTTCTTTACTCCACTCCCGGCATCGACGACGGCAAACCCACCCAAGGCTTCTCCCAGGTAACACCACGGTTTCTCGAAGCCCTCGCCTGCGGCTGCCGCCCACTCATGCGCTATCCCGACAACCCCGACACACGCTACTACCGCCTCAGCGACTTCGGCCCCTCGATCGACACCTATGCACAGTTTGAAGCCGAGGCCGACCGCATACTCTCCACCCCCCTCGACCTCGACGCCATAGCAGCCTACCTCGCTCCCCGCTACACATCACAGGTAATCAAAAGCATCGTATATTTATGAAACGCATAGCCATCATAGGAGCCGGAGTCAGCGGCCTCACCATGGGCCGTCTGCTCGCCCCACGCGCAACAGTCACCATCTACGAATCCGACAGCCGCCCGGGCGGACTCATCAAGTGTGATCGCGTGGAGGGTAACCTCTTCCACACGTGTGGAGGCCACGTCTTCAACACCCGCCGGCAGGAGGTGCTCGACATGTTCTGGAGCCTCTTTGACCGCGAACGCGACTTCGTAAAGGCCGACCGCAACTCGGCCGTCAGTATGCCCGACGGTGCCGAGATTCCCTACCCGATCGAAAACCACGCCTATATGCTCGACGACGACACCCTCCACGCCGTCATTGCCGACGTGGCCCGCATGAGGGCCGAAGCCGACGAGCCCCACAACTTCGAGCAATTCCTCCGCAAACAGTTCGGGCCCACCCTCTACGACCTCTACTTCGGACCCTACAACCGCAAGGTGTGGCGGCGCGACCTCTCCTCTGTGCCCCTCTCGTGGCTCGAAGGCAAGCTCCCGATGCCGACACCCGAGGAGATAATATACAACAACATACGTCGTGTCAAAGAGAAAGCCTTTGTCCACAGCACCTTCTACTACGAGCGTCACGACGGCTCGCAATTTCTCGCCGACACCCTCGCCCAAGGTCTCGACATTCGCTACAACACTCCCGTCGAGACCCTCACCCTCACACCTCAGGGCTCCTGGGACATCAACGGCACCCCCTATGACACCGTGATATTCTGCGGCAACATACGTCAGCTCCCCTCCATGCTGCGCGGACTCGACATCTCGGGCTACACCTCTGCCATCGAAAGCCTCGAGTCACACGGCACAACATCCGTCTTCTGTGAGATAACCCCCAACCCTTATAGCTGGATCTACCTCCCCGACTCTCGCTATGACGCCCACCGCATCATATGCACCGGCAACTTCTCGGCCACCAACAACACCCCCGGCCACATGACCGCAACCGTCGAATTTACCGACTCCATATCACACGACGAGATTCTGCGACAGCTCCCCTCCATACCATTCTCGCCACGTTACATCACCCACCGTTACAACCCATGCACCTATCCCATACAGCACGCCGACACTCGCACCATGATTTCATCGCTGTGCGACCGTCTGGCTCCGGTCGGCTTATATCTCACAGGCCGCTCGGCTCTCTGGGAATACTTCAACATGGACGTAGCCATGGACTCGGCCATCCGACTCGCCTCCCGCATCAGCTGACCGCCGTCAGAGACACAAATCTCAACCAACTTATGAAACTGATTGAAATTAACATAGCCAAAATATCCGAGTTACGCCATAAATTTCATGTGCGTAGACTTTTCGTATTCGGAGCCATACTCACTGACCTATTTTCTCAACAAACATACCGTCCTGACTCGTCTATTACAGAATAAAGCCCGTTGCGGCTACTTTTATTCCTTCCCAACCCTCTATATCTACCCTTACCAATCATGACCACAGTAATCAAGACCCTGCTGTCAGTCTGCCTCATATGCTCCTGTCTCACATCTCAGGCCGTAAGCGACGTCACATTCAACAAAAAACGTCTGTCCCCCACTCTTGAGCTCGCACGTCAGGAACTCACCGCCCCCGGCATACTCCCCGACATAACCCAAATAAGAGTCGAGACCCGCAGCCGCCCCTCCGACGGAAACGACAGCTACGAAATCACCCGACAGGACGACCGCATCACCATCACAGCCCCCACCGATCTCGGCGCACTCTATGGCGCATATCATCTGGCCCGACTATCGGCCTCCGGAGCACATGTGCCCTCTCACATCTCCGAGTCACCGGCCTTCGCCCTGCGCATACTCAACCATTGGGACAATCTCGACGGCACCATCGAGCGCGGCTATGCCGGCCGCTCGATGTGGAAATGGGACGAGCTCCCCGACGTCATGTCACCGCGATATGCCGACTATGCTCGACGCAACGCAAGCATCGGCATCAACGCCACCGTGCTCAACAACGTCAACGCCTCGCCCCTCATCCTCTCCACCCCCTATCTCCACAAAATCAAAGCACTGGCCGACACATTCCGCCCCTACGGCATAAAAGTATTCCTGTCGGTCAACTTCGCCACCCCAATGGCCCTCGACTCGCTCCCCACAGCCGACCCTCTCGACCCGGCCGTGCAGAAGTGGTGGAAGCGAAAAGCCGACGAAATCTACAGTCTCATCCCCGACTTCGGCGGTTTTCTCGTCAAAGCCAACTCCGAAGGCCAGCCCGGTCCGATGGATTTCGGCCGCACTCATGCCGAGGGAGCCAATATGCTCGCCCGTGCCCTGCGCCCTCATCACGGCATAGTGATGTGGAGGGCATTTGTCTACTCACCCATCGACGCCGACCGCGCCAAGCAGGCCTACATGGAGTTTCAACCACTCGACGGCCGCTTTGACCCCAACGTCATAATCCAGATCAAGAACGGCCCCATCGACTTCCAGCCCCGCGAGGCTTACAGTCCGCTGTTCGGAGCCATGCCGGCCACTCCTCAGATGGTGGAGTTTCAGGTAACGCAGGAATACCTCGGCCATGCCAACCACCTGGCCTTTCTCGCCCCCATGTGGCAGGAATTTTTCAGCCAGGTATCCCCCGCCTCGCTCAAAGCCGTGGCCGGAGTCGCCAATGTGGGTGACGACCCCAATATGACAGGCCATCCGCTGGCCGACGCCAACTGGTATGCATTCGGACGTCTGGCCTGGGACCCCACGCTCACCCCCGAAGCCATCGCCGGCGAGTGGATTGACTCCCGGCTCATCGACCCGGCCGAGACTCCGGCCGACATACGCCGCAGCCTCATCGACATGTTCACCACCTCGCGCGAGACCGTAGTCGACTACATGATGCCGCTCGGACTTCACCACATCTTCGCATGGGGCCACCATTACGGCCCCGAGCCCTGGTGTGACATCGAGGGCGCACGTCCCGACTGGATGCCCTCCTACTATCACCGCGCCGACAAGGCCGGACTCGGTTTTGACCGCACACCCTCGGGCAGCGACGCCGTGTCGCAATATCCCGACTCCCTCCGTTCCGTCTATGCCGACATCTCGACATGTCCCGAAAATCTCCTCCTGTGGTTTCACCACGTCCCCTGGGACCACCGCATGCAGTCGGGCCGCACCATGTGGCAGGAGCTGTGTCACCGCTACGCTACAGGAGCCGCACGCGCCGCACGCTATCAGCATGTATGGGCCGACGCACGCCCCTACGTCAGCCCCGCCATATGGACCGACGTCAACCGCCGCCTCATCACACAGGCCCGCGACGCCCAATGGTGGAAAGACGCCTGTGTGCTCTATTTCAGCCAATTCTCAAGTCAGGCACCCACGCCCGAAGTCTACCCCATCCATCACACCCTCCCCGACCTCAAGCACATCAACCTCGGCATAGACAATTACACCAACCCATCACCCGCCCTGCTCGACTCGCTCCGATAATCCCGCCCACAGAGCCGCGACATACGAAAACAAAGAGCGCGGGAGTGATAATTTTGATATGAGAATTATCACTCCCGCGCTCTTGCATTTTATACCTTTTTATTGTCATATTTTTCCACACGCCGGCACTGAGATTAACATTATTTATATGTATAATGTGAGTATTTCTGTGTAACTTTGCAAAAGAGGGTGAATAGGCTCATGCCGATTCGTGCCCTCTCGTGACCCGACTCTCCCCTCGCCCCCTTTGTTCAGGACTCTGACTGAGGGGAAAAGCCGTATATAACGGACTGTAACTTCGCGAAATGCAAGATTTAAAATGACCTTCCGATTTTTCCATTTTAAATTTTCCATCTTCCACACCTCTCCCTCATCCGGCCCGGTGCCACCCTCTTTGGAAAAAGAAAAAAACTACATAAATGACAAGTAAATGGAACTACTGTCCTCTTACATCCGACGAGCAAGAAGCGGAATCCCGACTGGCGCAACGCTATTCGGGCACTCCGCCTGTTAGCGAGCTGCTGGCACAACGGGGCATATCCACAATCGAGGAGGCTGACAAATTTTTCTACCCCTCGCTCAAGGATCTGCACGACCCGTTCCTCATGCCCGACATGGACCGGGCTGTGGAGCGGCTCAACCTCGCCATGGGGAGGAAAGAAAAAATAATGGTCTACGGAGACTATGACGTGGACGGCACCACTGCCGTGGCTCTCGTCTACAAATATCTGCGTAACTATTACTCTAACATCGAGTATCACATACCCACTCGCACCGAGGACGGGTATGGCATCTCGCGCGCCACTATCGACATGGCCGCCGAGAGCGGAGTACGTCTCTTCATCATACTCGACTGCGGCATCAAGGCCACCGACGAAGTTGCCTATGCGCGCTCACTCGGCATCGACTTCATCATCTGCGACCACCACGTGGCCGACGATGTGCTGCCCCCTGCGGCAGCCATCCTCAACCCCAAACTCGAAGGCTCGACCTACCCGTGCTCCCATCTCTCGGGGTGTGGAGTGGGCTATAAACTCATGCAGGCCTTCGCCATCTCCAACTCCCTTCCTATGGGCGACCTCGAGGGACTGCTCGACCTTGTGGCGGTGTCAATCGCCGCCGACATCGTGCCGATGGTAGGTGAGAACAGGATACTCACCTACTATGGTCTCAAACGCCTCAACTCCAACCCCAACATGGGTCTGCGCGCCATCATACGCACCTGCGGACTCTCGGGCAAGGAGATTACCATCAGCGATGTAATATTCAAGATCGGACCGCGCATCAACGCCTCGGGACGTATGCAGAGCGGCAAAGAGGCCGTCGACCTGCTCGTGAGCCGCGACATGGCCGACGCTCTGGCTCGCGCCAAGGATATCGACGGATACAACCAGGACCGTAAGGAGCTTGACAAGCAGATAACCGAAGAAGCCAACACTATACTCGAAGAGCGCGACGTAAGCCATTCGCAGAAAAAGTCGATAGTCATCTACAACAAAAACTGGCACAAAGGCATCATCGGCATCGTGGCATCGCGCCTCACCGAGCTCTACTACAAGCCGACCGTAGTGCTCACCCATGCCAACGGCCTGGCCACCGGATCGAGCCGTTCGGTGCAGGGTTTTGACGTCTACAGTGCGGTCGAGTCGACCCGCGACCTGCTCGAAAACTTCGGCGGACACACCTATGCGGTAGGCCTCTCGCTCAAGGAGGAAAACATCCCCGAGTTCACACGCCGGTTTGAGGAATATGTCAGGACCAATATCCGCACCGACCAGCTCACGCCCCAGCACGACATTGACGCCTATCTGACATTCAGCGAGATAACACCCGAGTTTCTCACGTTGCTGCGCAAGTTCAACCCCTACGGGCCAGGCAACTCCAAACCTGTGTTCTGCACCCTCCGTGTCAAGGACTTCGGCACCAGCAAACTCGTCGGCAAGCAGGGCGAGCACATCAAACTCGAAGTGGTCGATGACACCTCGGGCAAAGTCTACAACGGCATCGCCTTTAACTCGGCCGCCTACTTCCCCCACATCCACGCCGGCAAGCCGTTTGACATCTGCTACACCATCGAGGAAAACAAGCGCAAGACATCCCACTCCGTACAGCTCCTCGTAAAAGGAATCCTCTGTTAATTAGTAATTAGCAATTAGTAATTATCAGGCTGACGATCAGCAATTCACAGCAGTCCGTAAATTATACACACTATCAATTGCCAATTACTAATTGAAACTAAGTGTCCTGAAGCAATATTGGGGCTATGACGAGTTCCGGCCCATGCAGGAAGAGATAATCGACTCCATGCTCGCCGGACACGACACCCTCGGACTGCTCCCCACAGGGGGCGGCAAGAGCCTCACGTTTCAAGTGCCGGCACTCATGCTTGAAGGAGTGACCATAGTAGTCACCCCACTTATCTCGCTCATGAAGGACCAGGTGGACAACCTGGCCGACCGTGGCATAAGGGCCGTATTGTTTCACTCCGGACTCACACCGCGCGAAAAAGACCTCGCCATGACACGATGTCGTCTCGGCAAAGCCAAGATTGCATACGTCTCACCCGAACGCCTTCAGAACGAACATTTTCTCGCCGAACTGCGCACACTCACCGTCTCGCTGCTCGTGGTCGACGAGGCCCACTGCATATCGCAGTGGGGCTATGACTTCCGCCCCTCCTACCTGCGCATAGCAGCCCTGCGACGCATAGTAGGCCCGCACGTGCCGGTGCTCGCGCTCACCGCCTCGGCCACGCCCGAAGTCACGGCCGACATCATGCGCCACCTGTCGTTTGACAAGCCGCGAGTCTTTGCCCGTAGCTTCACACGCGAAAACCTCAGCTACATAGTGCGTTATGCCGACGCCAAGGAGCCGACACTCATGCGCGTGCTCCTCAACACCTCAGGCACCTCCATAGTATATGTGCGCTCGCGACGCCGCACCCGCGAACTCGCCGCACTCCTCTCCGACGCCGGCATATCGGCCGAAGCCTACCACGCCGGTCTCGACCCCGAGGACAAAGAGATGCGCCAGGACCGATGGAAACGCGGCGAAGTGAGAGTCATGGTAGCCACCAACGCCTTCGGCATGGGCATAGACAAACCCGATGTGCGCCTGGTGGTGCACTACGACCTGCCCCCATCGCTCGAAGAATACTATCAGGAAGCCGGGCGAGGCGGACGCGACGGCAAGGAGTCGCTCGCCGTGGTCATAGCCTCGCGCTCCGACAAGGGACTGCTCACACGACGCGTCAACGAAGCCTTCCCGCCCAAGGACTTCATAGCCCACGTCTACGAGATGGCAGGCAACTTTCTCAACATCCCCGTGGGCGAAGGCTACGGGACTGTATGCCAGTTTAATTTCAACCTTTTCTGCGACACATTCAGCCTCCCGCCCGTCACCACACGCAGCGCGCTCCACATCCTCACACGCGCCGGCTATGTGGAGTATATCGAAGAGACCACCTCGCGCTCACGCATCATGGTGATAATGAAGCGCGACGACCTCTACTCGCTGCGTCTCAACCCCGACACCGAAGAAGTGTTGCAATGCGTGCTCCGGCAATACACAGGCCTGTTTGCCGACTATGTCTACATAAGCGAACTCATGATAGCCGAGCGTCTGCGCCTCTCGTCCGAGCAGGTCTACAACTCCCTGCTCACGCTCGGGCGCATGCACGTAATCCACTACATCCCCCGCGCCACCACCCCCTATCTCGTCTTTACCACCTCGCGCGAGGAGCCGCGCCACATCATCATCCCCATCGACGTCTACGAGCGTCAGCGCGAACGCATGGAGCAGCGGGTCAACGCGATGAAGGAGTTTGTGTTCAACGCCTCGGAATGCCGCGCCAACACCCTGCTGCGCTATTTCGGCGAATCGCCGGCCGAGCCGTGCGGCAAATGTGACGTCTGCCGCTCGCGACGCCAGGCCCGGCGCGCCGATGCAGAGCAGTCCAATCTGCGCGACGCCATCATCTATCACGCCTCGCGCCCCGGAGGCACCGACGTCAGCGAGACAGTCGACACCCTCGCGCCCCGCTACGGACGCGACACCGTCATACAGGCCATCCGCGACCTCGCCTCACAGTCGGCAGTCATCCTCCGCGACACCCGCATCACTCTGAGAGCACTGTAAGCGGGGTGTACTATCTCCTTAGTACACCCCCGCACGCCATCCGCCCCAAAGGCTTTGAGGGTGTCTTAGACGGGTAGTACACCATCCAGTCTATCGTTTTTTAAACCAAAATATGGGGTAAATGTTGTTTTTTTAGTACTTTTGCAAGATAAACCCTCCTAACAGGCAGTTTTTAAAGACGATGCATCCTATCAAGCAGTTAAGATTGCTCCTTGCAATGATTGCGGCAGCCATGCTGGTGGCCGCCTGTGCCAATATGGGCCGGCCCGAAGGTGGCCCGCGCGACGAGCTGCCTCCCGTGTATGTGCGCTCCACCCCCGCGATGGGCCAGCTCAATGTCAAAGGCAACAAGATAACAGTCGAGTTTGACGAGAATATCGCTCTTGACGACGCCATGAACAAGATAGTCGTGTCACCGGCCCAGCGCACCACCCCCGCCATATCGTCAAACGCCAAACGCGTGACCGTAGAGCTGCGCGACACACTGCTGCCCAACACCACCTACACCATCGACTTTGCCGACGCAGTCAAAGACCTCAACGAAGGCAATGTGCTTGACGGTCTGGCCCTTGACTTTGCCACAGGCGATACCATCGACACCCTGCGCATCTCAGGCATGGTGTTTGAAGCACAGACGCTCGAGCCCGCACAGGGCATGCTCGTGGGCGTATACTCCAATCTCGAGGACTCGGCCATACACACTCTGCCGATGGACCGCATCACCAAGACCAACCAACTGGGACAGTTCACCATACGCAATCTCAAGGAAGGGACCTATCGCATCTTCGCGCTCAACGACGTGAACCGCGACTATCACTGGGACCGTTCGGAGGACGTAGCCTTCTATGACGCCACCATCAGTCCGACAGCCACCCCGACCACCGTGACCGACACCCTCGTGCGCGAGAACGGTCAGCGCGACTCGCTCGTGACCCGCGACGCCACCCGTTATCTGCCCGACGATGTGCTCCTCACATGGTTTAACGAAGGATATTCCTCGCAATATCTCAAGGACTACAAACGCCCCGAGCGCAACAAGATAACCTTTCAGTTCGGCACCAAGGCCGACACCCTCCCCATAATCCGTCTGCTCAACACCCACCGCGCAGGCGACGAAATATCCACCTGGAGCATGCTCGACGCCTCGCCCACACTTGACACGCTGACCTACTGGATAGCCGACACCTCGCTCGTAGCCATCGACTCCATCACCCTCGAGGCCAGCTACATGCGCACCGACACCAACGACTGCCTGAGCTGGACCACCGACACCCTGCGCTTCAACATACGCACCGTCAAGAAAAAGGAGGAAAAGAAAAAGAAGAAAAAAGACGACGAGGAGGAGGACTCAATACCCAAGATACCACATATGGACCTGCGCGTATCGTCAGGCTCCAGCCAGGAGCTCAACCGCGGACTCGTCATCACCGGAGGCACTCCGATAGTGAGCTTCGACACCACGGCTGTGAAACTCGAGATGCAGGTCGACACGCTATGGTATCCCATAGAGCCGCCGCGTTTTCACCGTCTCGACTCGCTCAAGCCCATGACCTACACCGCCCCCTATGAATGGGAGGAGGGCACGAAATATCGTCTGACGGTCGACTCGGCCGCCGTACATGACATCTACGGACTCGACAACGAACCGCTCACCCATGAGTTCACCACCAAAAAGAGCGACGACTACTCGACCGTATCGTTCACCATCACCGGACTTGACGGACGTCCGGCCATAGTGGAAGTGCTCAACACGTCCGACAAACCCGCCGGCTACGCCCCCGTCGAGGGCAACATAGCCACCATAGCCTATCTGCCGCCCGGCACCTACTACGCACGCCTGTATATCGACGCCAACGGCGACGGCAAGTGGACCACAGGCTCACTCTCCGACTCAATACCGCGCCAGCCCGAGGAGACATATTATTATCCCAAGAAGCTGACTCTCAAAAAGAACTGGACCATCGAGCAGAGCTGGGACATCAACGAGCTGCCCGTCGACCAGCAGAAGCCGCAGGAAATCAAGAAAAACAAGCCCAAGCGCAAGAAGGGCGATCCTGAGGAGCCACGCAACGGTGACGAAGAGGAAGAGGACGAATTTTTTGACGACCCCTTCATGAACAACGCCACCCGCAACGGCAATCTCACCAACGGCAACTACAACTATAACACCAATAACAGATATTTTTAGACAACTGTCCGACATTGGCAAACTTCACCAAAATACTGTTGCGCTACTGCGTGCCCGCAGTGATAACCGTAGGTCTGTGTTACCTGCTGGTCAGGGGGATGGACCTGCGTCAGATGTGGGAGACCATATGCACGCAGTGTGACTTCCGCTGGATAGCCGTCAACATCCTCCTGCTCATCGGAGCCATGTGGGCACGCGCCGCCCGCTGGCAGCTCCAGCTCAGAGCTCTTGGCATCAAGGCCTCGGTGTGGGTGCTGACACTGAGTGTATTCGGCACCTATGCGGTCAATCTGGTGTTTCCGCGTCTTGGTGAAGTGTGGCGCACCGGTTTTGTGGCCGAGCGTCAGAAAGCCCCCTTCACCACCGTATTCGGCTCGATGGTGGCCGACCGCCTCTCCGACACCGTTATGGTCGGACTCATCTCGCTCTCGGCCTTTGTGCTCGCAGGCCCGCAACTGATGTCATATCTCGGCCAGAACCCCGGGCTCATGGCCCGCGTCATCGCCCTGCTCTGTTCGCCCGTGCTGTGGGGCTGCGTGACAGCGGTGCTTGCCGTCACGGTGTGGATATTTGTCAGGTATCCCGAAAACAAGGTTGTGGCCACATGCCGCCGTCTGTGGCAAGGGCTGTGGGAAGGTTTTGCCGTGATAGGCCGCATGAGAGGCAAAGGTCTGTGGCTCTTCTACACCTTAATATTATGGACGTGCTACTTTGTGGGACTCGTGTGTGCCTTCATGTCATTTCCGCTCGTAGCCGAGGTGATGGTGCGCCACGGGCTTACAGCCGTACAGCTCTGCTTCGTACTCACAAGCCTGTCGATGCTTGTTCCATCCAACGGCGGCATCGGACCCTGGCAGTGGGCCATGATATTCGGCCTCAGCCTCTATTGTGACGGCATCCCGGGCCTGACCAAAGATTACATGGCATCATTTGCCAATCTCGCGCTCGGCGTACAGGCCGTGACATCTATAATACTCGGTCTTTTCACTTTCGCGTGGATAGCCCTAACCAAAAACCCGAAGAAATGAAATGGATTGACGACCAGGAGGATTATTTCCTTCGCGACTTCAACGACAAGGATGGCGACAAAACCGCCACCCCGGCTGAAGGCACAGACACTCCCGCCGCTCCTGCCGCCGGGAGCGACACCGCTACGGCCGCTGACAATCAACCCTCATCGCAGAACGGCGGCGGCAGCAACGAGTTTACATTCCCCTCGGGCCAAAGTTACGCCAATGGCTCTCCGGCCGCATCTCCGGCCGATGATGACGCTCCGGCCCGGAGCCGTCGCCGACGTCGCCGCCGGCGTCTGGCCTGGTTTTTCATTATAGTGTTTGCCGTGCTGGCCGTGGCTTTCTACATACGCTATTTCGTGCCCTATACGTCCGACACTCTCACCACGGGCTATATCACTCTTGTGGAGAAGAGGGGCATATTTTTCAAGACATTTGAAGGAGAGATGATTTCTGAGAGTGTGCTTGCCGATACTTCCAAGGTGTACTCGCGCGATTTTTATTTCTCCATACCCAACGACTCTCTGGGGCGGCTCGTGCAGTCCTATCAGGGTACGGGCAAGCGTGTCACCGTCACCACACAAAAATATTTCGGCACCGTGCCCTGGCGCGGCTCCCAAAAATCTGTCATAACGAACATTTCTGTCAATTAGTAATTAGCAATTAGTAATTAGTAATTAACTAATGCTGATATTATCAGTGATATTGGCTGTCAATTCAATGCCATCATTATTATATTGCAAATTGCTTAATCGGCTTGCCGCTTGGCTTGCAAAAAATTGCTAATTGCTAATTACTAATTGCTAATTATTTATTGCTAATTGCTAATTTGAAGTTTAAAGTAAGAAGGATTGGATATAAAGTTATTTCCCCCCGAAGGATTTCTTGAGGCGCGGCTGTCGCTGCCGCTGTCCAAGAGCATGAGTGCGCGCGCGCTCATCATCAGTGCTCTCACTCCCGGAGCCGTATTGCCGGGACAGGTGGCTGAGTGTGACGACACCGACGCCATGCTTGCGGCTCTGCGCGATGCTCCGCTCTCTCCCGCCCACCGCACCGTCAATGTAGGCGCGGCCGGCACTACCATGAGGTTTCTCACCGCCTACTACGCCTGTACACCGGGATGTGACATCACTCTCGACGGCTCTGAGCGTATGCGCCAACGCCCTATCAAGGTGCTCGTCGAGGCTCTGCGTCAGCTCGGTGCCGACATAAGCTATGAGGGCGAAGAGGGTTTCCCGCCGCTGCGCATACGCGGACAGCGGTTGCGCGGAGGCGAACTCGAACTTGACGCTTCGGTCAGTTCGCAGTATATCTCGGCACTGCTCATGACGGCTCCCGTCATGGAACAGGGTCTGAAACTTACACTGCTCGGCGAGATAGCATCGCGCCCCTATATACTCATGACTCTCAAGATGATGCGCGACCACGGCGTGGAGAGCGATTTCTATCTCAACACCGTCACTGTGCCCGCGGGCAGCTACAAAGTACCCGCGACACCCCGCCCCATCGAGGGCGACTGGAGCGCGGCGGCCGCATGGTATGAAATCGTAGCTCTCTCGGCCGGCATGGTCACCATCGACAATCTCACCGACGATTCATGTCAGGGCGACCGACGTCTGGCCGACATATATGCCCGCCTGGGTGTCGACACCGAGTGGGAGGGCGAGGAGGGTGGCACCGAGCTTATGGCCAATCCGGATGCCGACGCGAGGGCCTCAATCGATTTTTCCGACTGTCCCGACCTTGCACAGTATGTGACGGTGACTTGCGTGATGCTGGGCATACCGTTTCACTTCACCGGACTTCACACTCTCGCCATCAAGGAGACCGACCGTGTGGCGGCTCTGCACGACGAACTTGCCAAGACCGGCGTGATGCTCGACACATCGGTGGCGGGCGCGCTCAGTTGGGACGGACGCCGTGTACCCATCAGCCGCATGCCTGTCTTTGACACCTATGACGACCACCGCATGGCCATGTGTCTCGCGCCCGTGTCGCTCTATATCCCCGGCATTGTGATACGTAACGCCGAGGTGGTGAGCAAGAGTTATCCCGGCTATTGGGATGCCCTGCGCGCCGCCGGCTTTACCATCGCCGATGCCGACGCCGAGACTCCCGATAACGAAAACGAAGCATAAGCAGCCATGACAGGAGCTTTCATAATACTCGGCATAACTCTTCTGACGGGCCTGATACTCTATATCACCCGTGACAGGTCAGCCACGGTGGCCGACTCTACGACTCCGCAAGAGGAGATTGAGGAGGAAGAGGTGTGTTGCGGGCGGCATGCGGTGTGCGAGAAGGGGTTACTGACCTCCGAGGAGCTGTATTACAACGATGAGGAACTCGACAGCTACAAGGGTCGCGAGCCTGGGAGCTATACCCCAGAAGAAATTGAGGAGTTTCGCGAAGTACTCTACACTCTGCGCCCCGAGGAGGTGTATCAGTGGGGCGTCGCTCTTACTCAGCGCGATATACCTCTGCCCGACGCCCTGCGCGACGAGTGGCTCATGCTTGTCTCTTGACTTGCTCTTCGAGCAAAGGTTATGAGGTTATAAGGTTATAAGGTTATAAGGTTAAGCCTGACGGAACGTTTTTGGGGCTAATGGGGCCGATGGGGCTAATGAGCCGAATGGGCCTGATGGGCCTGATGGGCGACCGACAAAACCTTGTAATCTTTGCTCTTCGAGCAAAGTGACTGATTTATTGATAACTTATAATCTTATAACCCTTAGTCAAAGGCCAGATAATAACCTCATAACCTTTGCCCATAGGGCAAGTAATAACCTTATAACCTTTGCCCGCAGGGCAAGTAAAATGGATATATTTAATTACGAGTTTTTCCGCAACGCACTTATGGCGGTGGTGCTGCTGAGCATTGCGTCGGCCATCATAGGGACATATATAGTGAGCCGTCGTCTGGTGTCAATATCGGGCGGCGTGACACATGCCTGCTTCGGCGGTCTTGGTCTCGGCTATTATCTGAGCATCAACCCCGTAATCATGGCAGCCGTCTTTGCCATAGCCTCGTCGCTGGGCGTTCAGTGGATGTCGGCGCGACACCGTGTGCGCGAAGATTCGGCCATAGCCGTGATATGGGCCATAGGTATGGCCATAGGCACACTTTTTATATTCCTGACTCCGGGCTACGTGCCTGAACTCAATTCGTTTCTCTTCGGCAATATCCTCACTGTCACCCGCGGCGACCTGTGGGCATTCCTGATATTCACGCTCGTGCTTACAGGATTTATGGCTGCCATGTATCGCAACATTGTCATCTGTGCCTTCGACCCTGACTTCGCCCGGGTACGCCGTCTGCCGGTGACCTTTGTCACCACTGCCATGACCGTGCTTGTGGCCGTGTGTATAGTGCTCACCATCCGGCTTGTCGGAGTGATGCTGCTCATGTCGATGCTCGCGCTGCCCCAGATGACCGCCGAACTGTTTGTCAAGCGTTTCGGCTCCATAATGCGGCTGTCAATCGGCATCTCGCTGACATGCTCGCTGGCCGGACTGCTGCTGGCCACGGTGGTCAACGTGCCGTGCTCGGCCCTGATAGTGCTGACCATGGCCGGGGCCTATCTCGTGTCGTGGGCCATACGCCGAATTATCTGAAAAAACCGCCGATTGGCCACATTTGCCATATTAGCCTCATGAAATAGCGGTCAAATTATTTGAATTAAAGCGAAAATATTGTACCTTTGTGCGTTAATTGCGCAGGATAGCTCCCGCGCACCCGCCTTAACATACCAAACCGAATAATCAAAAATCATCTAAACATAGAATGGCAACACTCGAAAAAATCCGTAGCAAGTCAGTGCTCTTGCTGATCATCGTTGGAGCCGCCTTGCTGGCTTTTATCATCGGTGACTTCTTCACTTCGGGCCGCACCCTCTTCGGCACCGGAACAACCATCGCCAAAGTAGGCGACCAGAAAGTAGATGTACAGGAATTTCAGCGTCGCGTGCAGCAGGCCTCACAGCAGGCCCAGCAGAGCGGCCAGCGCATCGACAACGCCGTGCTCCAGCAGCAGGTGCTCGATGCCATGATCGCTGAAAAGCTCTTCAACCAGGAGATAGCCGACCTCGGCATCACCGTGACCGACGCAGAGCTTACCGAAATGATGGTGGGCAAAAACTCGGCCTACGTAGACCGCATGGTGCAGCAGCAGCTCGGCCTGCCCGACGCAGCCACCGCCCACGACATGGCTTTCAACCCCACAAAATACGGCATGCCCCAGGAACAGGCCATGCAGCTCCAGCAGTATTGGCTCGACATGGAGCAGAACGTCGAGAAGATGCTCCTCCAGCAGAAGTTCCAGACTCTCTTCACAGGTCTCATCGCCGCCAACAACCTTGACGCCAAGGCTCTCTATGACGAGAACGCACCCACAGCCAACGTGGTGTATGCCAAGAAAGACTTCTCATCGCTCAAGGATGATGAATATGCCGTCGAAAGCTCCGACGTCAACGCCATCTACAACTCGGAGAAAAACCGCTATGCCCTCACCGAGCCCGTGCGCCTCGTGAGCTACATAGCCGTCAACATCATCCCCTCACAGGCCGATGTGCTCGCCGGTCAGAAGAAAGTCGAGGACGCAATCCTCGCCCTCAACAACCAGCCCGAGACACAGGGTCTGGCCGACATGCCCGAGTTTATCGCCGACCGTCAGATGCTCTCACAGGCCGACGTAGACCGTCAAGCCCGTCTGAAATCAGCCCTCGACTCGCTCTCAGTGGGCCGTGCAGTGCTCGTGAGCAAGAACGGCAACGACTACACCATCGCCAAGCTCCTCAACAAGAGCCAGCAGCCCGACAAAGTGAAGCTCGACTTCATGGCCGTGCAGGGCACCAAGGCTCAGATCGACTCGCTCGTAAGCCTCCTCAACGGCGGCGCGGCGTTTGACTCAATCGCAGCCTCGCCCTTAGTGGCCCAGTCACAGAAAGAGATGGAGGTATCGCTCCTCGACGCCAACTCGGCCATGATCAAGGAGCTCATCGCCGACCGCGCCACCGGAGTATACTTCGCACCCGACACACTTGCCGAGGGCGGACGCATCGTGCGTGTGGCCGAGCTCAACGCTCCCACAACTGTCTATGAGATCGCCAACGTGACCTTCACCACCGAGCCCTCCAACGCCACCATCAACGAGCTCGAGGCATCGCTTCAGGACTATGTGGCCGGACACCGTTCAGCCAAAGAGTTTACCGACAGCGCGCAGGCCGGCGGCTACACCGCCTTCCCCTTCTACGTGTCGGCATCAACCCCCTCTATCAGCAACCTCACCGACAGCCATGCGGCAGTGGCATGGGCCATGGAGGCCGACAAGGGTGATGTATCGCCCGTATTCGGCGACATCCAGACCGGCCACCTCCTCGCCGTGGCAGTCGACGACATCTATGAGGACTTCACCCCGGCCCGCGACCCGCAGCTCAACAACGAGCTGACCCGCCGCGCCCTCAACAACAAGAAGGCCGCCAAACTCATCGCCGACTATCAGGGCAAGGCCTCTGACATAGCCGGATATGCCCAGCTCATGGGCGCATCGGTCGACACCACCTCGGTTAACTTCGGCCAGCCCTTCGTGCCCGGCATCGGCATGAACGAGAGCGAGCTCCAGGGCCGTGTGGCCGCAGCCAAGGCAGGCGACCTCATCGGTCCCATGCAGGGCAGCAACGCCGTGGTAGTGCTCCAGGTGACAGCCATCGACAACGAAGGCCGCCCCTACAACCGTGAGGAGAGCGCGGTACGCTTTGACCAGCAGCGCGGCGCATCGCGCATGGCCGGCAACCTCCCCGCCATACTCCGCGGCAACAAGAAAGTAAAGAACAACATGAACATTTTCTATAAGTAAGCATCCCGTAAACAAAAGGATATGAATCACCCTCGGCCGATAATGGCGGCCGAGGGTGATTTTTTTGTCAAGACGGGAGATATACCGGTCTGACTGTCACTTTTAGTTTGATTAACTACAGTGTTTAGCGGATTTTTTGTAACTTTGTCACCCAAATAAACTAACGCTATCAACATGAAAGATAAAGAAATCGTGCTCTCGGGCATCCGTGCCACCGGCAATCTGCACCTGGGCAACTACTATGGCGCTCTCAGCAAGTTTGTCAAGATGCAGGATGACTACGACTGCCTCTTCTTCATAGCCGACCTCCACGCACTCACCACCAATCCCGACCCCAAGGCCCTGCACGAGAACGTGCGCAACATCCTGGCCGAGTATCTCGCCGCCGGCGTAGACCCCGACAAGGCCAATATATTCGTCCAGAGCGATGTGCCAGAAATATCCGAGATGTATCTGCTGCTCAACATGCACGTGGGCATCGGCGAGCTTATGCGCACAGCCTCATTCAAAGACAAGGCCCGCAAGCAGCTCGGCATCACCGACGACGGCCAGGACATCGAGAAGCAGATAATCGGAGCCGACACCAACAAGCGCGTCAACGCCGGCCTGCTCACCTATCCCACTCTCATGGCTGTTGACATCCTCATCCAGAAGGCCCACAAGGTGCCCGTAGGCAAGGACCAGGAGCAGCATCTCGAGCTGACACGCCGCTTTGCACGCCGCTTCAACTCGTTCTATGGCGTAGACCTCTTCCCCGAACCCGAGAACTTCAACTTCGGCGACCATGCAGTGAAGGTGCCCGGACTAGACGGCTCGGGCAAGATGGGCAAGAGCGAGGGCAACTGCATATATCTCGTTGACGAGGAAAAGGTGCTCCGCAAGAAAGTGATGCGCGCCAAGACCGACGAAGGCCCCAAGGAGCCCAATCAGCCCGTATCGGAGCCTGTAGAAAACCTCTTCACCCTCATGGAGCTTACATCGGGCCCCGAGATGGTGCAGCAGTATCGCGACGCCTATGCAGACTGCTCGATACGCTACGGCGACCTCAAGAAGCAACTGGCCGACGATATACTCAAAGTCACTACCCCGATACGCGAACGCTATCAGGAGATACGCGCCGACGAGGCATATATCGCCAAGGTGGTGCGTCAGGGAGCGGAACGCGCCCGCGAGCGCGCGTCGAAGACCCTTGCCGAAGTGCGCGAGGCCATGGGTATTTTGAAGTTTAAAGGTTAAAAGATCAAGAGTTTAGAGCTCAATTTATAATCGTGAAGCGATACAATCTCATCAACAACACATTGGGCTGGCTGTGCTTTGCCATAGCCGCGGTGACATATCTGCTCACCGTCGAGCCTACAGCCAGCTTCTGGGACTGCCCGGAGTTTATCTCGCAGGGTTACAAACTTGAAGTAGGCCACCCGCCGGGCAACCCCATATTCATGCTTGCCGCCCGCTTTTTTGTCAACTTCGCCTTTGGCGACGTGACCAAGGTGGCACTCATGGTCAACTCGATGTCAGCACTGCTGTCGGCGGCAACCATACTGCTGCTCTTCTGGACCATCACCCATCTGGTGAAACGTCTGACAGTCAAGGATGACGCCGAGGAGGTATCGCTCGTGCAGATGCTCGTGATTTTCGGTTCGGGCATATGTGGCGCGCTGGCCTACACGTGGAGCGACACGTTCTGGTTCTCGGCCGTCGAGGGCGAGGTCTATGCGTTCTCGTCGTTCTGCACCGCGCTGGTGTTCTGGCTGATACTCAAGTGGGAAAACCGTGCCCACATGCCCCACAGCGACAAATATCTGATACTGATAGCCTATGTGATAGGCATCTCAATAGCCGTACACCTTCTCAACCTGCTGTGTATCCCCGCCATAGGCCTGGTCATCTACTACCGTCTGTGGAAAGACACCACCGCGACAGGCTCGCTCGTGGCACTCGGCCTCTCGGCCGTAGTGGTGGGTCTGATACTCTACGGACTCGTGCCCGGATTCATCGAAGTGTCACAGTATTTCGAGCTCTTCTTTGTCAATGTGGCCGGTCTGAGCTACAACATCGGTGTGCTCATCTATGCTATCCTCACTGTAGGCTCGTTCATATGGGCCATCAGCGAACTTTACAAGCAGAACAACGTGAGCCGTCTGCGCTGGAGCGTGGCCCTCAGCATTCTGCTCTCGGGCATTCCCTTCATCGGCAACAGCATGTGGATACCCGTCATTATCATGGGTGGCCTGCTGGCCTATCTGTTCTGGGCCAAGAAGCTCCCGGTGAGAATCCTCAACATCGTGGTGATGAGCATCTTTGTCATCTTCATCGGCTACTCGAGCTACGCGCTGCTGCTCATACGCTCGTCGGCCAATCCGCCGATGAACCAGAACGCGCCCGACAATGTGTTTGCCCTCGCCTCTTACCTCAACCGCGAGCAGTATGGCGAGCGTCCGCTCTTCTACGGCCAGACCAACAATTCGTCGGTGGTCTATGAAGCGTCGCCCTCGGGCCAGCTCACCCCGCAATACTCCGACGGTGCGCCCCAGTATGCCAAAACCACCAAGACTTCGCCCGACCAGAAGGACAGCTATGTATTCCAGGGCTATAAGAAGAACTACCGCATGAGCCCCGAGCTCGACATGCTCTTCCCCCGCATATACAGCGGAGCGCACACCCAGGCCTATTCGGAATGGATAGGCGGACTCAGAGGCACTCCTGTCAAGGCCACACAGTATGTCGACCAAAACGGCAACGTGATCCAGCACACCGACCGCATCAAGCCGACATTCGGCGAGAGCATGAGGTTTTTCCTCGTCTATCAGCTCAACCATATGTACTGGCGTTACTTCATGTGGAACTTTGCCGGCCGCCAGAACGATATCCAGGGCAACGGCGAGGTAAACCACGGCAACTGGATTTCGGGCATCCCTTTCATCGACACTCCCCGTCTGGGCGACCAGAGTCTTCTGCCCGACTCGGAGGGCAAGGGCAATCCGGGCCACAACGTGTTCTACATGCTCCCGCTCATCCTCGGCCTCATCGGTCTCGGCTGGCAGGCATTCGTGTCAAAGCGCGGCATCGAGCAGTTCTGGGTGATATTCTTCCTCTTCTTCATGACGGGTATCGCCATTGTGCTCTATCTCAATCAGACACCCTCGCAGCCCCGTGAGCGCGACTACGCGTTTGCCGGCTCGTTTTACGCCTACACCATATGGGTGGGCATGGGTGTTGCCGGCCTGTGGCACATACTCACGAGTCTCATGGCTCCCAAGCCGTCAAAAGAGAAGTCGTCATCGTCCAACCCAGCCGACAAGTCGCTCATCGCAGCCGTCATAGCCTGTGTGATCGGTCTGGCAGTGCCCTTGCAGATGGTATCGCAGACATGGGATGACCATGACCGCTCGGGACGCTACACCACACGCGACTTCGGCATGAACTATCTCGACTCGGTGGACGAAAACGGCATCATATTCACCAACGGTGACAACGACACCTTCCCCCTGTGGTATGCTCAGGAAGTGGAGGGCCACCGCACCGACGTCAAGGTGGTCAACCTCAGCTATCTCACCACTGACTGGTATGCCAATCAGGTCAAGCATCCCTCCTATGAGGCCGCAGGTATCGAGACCCTCGCCAAACCCGAGAATTATGCCTATGACCGCATGAACTTCAACTACTTCGCCTCCGACGAGGACACCACAGCCGTGCTCGTGGACTCATCGCTCGCACAGCTCTATGACCTGAAATCGAGTCAGAACTCGTGGAACGCGCCGATGATGAAGTATACCAACATGTATATCCCCGTCGATCTCGAAGCCGCAGTCAAGGCCGGACGCATCACCGAGCAGGAGGCCGCCCAGTGTGACCCCGTGATGATAGCCAACATGCACAACGACCCCGAGTCGATGAGCCACGGAGGCATGACTCTGAGCCAGGTGCTGAGTCTCGACATACTCAACACCTCGATCAAGAACGGATGGAAACGACCGGTCTACATCGCGTCGACCGTACCCTCCAACTATTATCTCGGACTCCAGCCCTACATGCGCTCCACCGGTATGGCCTATGAGTTCACCCCTGTGGTCAACGACGAAAATTCCGACCGCGACATCGTGGCAGTCAACACCGACAAGGCCTATCGCAACATCACCGAGAAATTCCGCTGGGGCGGTCTCGACAAAGTGACCGAGCCGGGCCAGATATATCTCGACGAGACAGTGCGCCGCATGGTCACCACCCACCGCTCCTATATACTCACCGCAGCCACCGCCTTCATCAACGAGGCTGTCATGGCCGAGCGTTCCGACAGCACCGTCACCGACGAGGCCGACCGCGCGGCTCTCGCAGCCTACAAGGCTGACCGCTACGAGAAGGCCTACACGCTGCTCAAGCTCATGGAGGAGAAACTCCCCGAGGCTGCATCACCCTACGCGGTACAGATACCTCAGAAGATGGCCCAGATATATGCCCGCATAGGCATGGCCACCGAGCGTCCCGAGCTGAAGCAGCACGCCCTCGAGCTTCTCGAGAAGGAGTTGCGCCGCTACGGAGCCAATGTGAAATATTACCAGAGCCTCGCGCCCTGGCAGTATGCGACACTTCAGGACACCGACCGCTTTGCCGAGACTTACTACATGGTGTATCTCCTTCAGGACTATGCCGACGCGGGAGGTGACGCCGAAGCAATAATCAGCGACCTCGAGGAGATGGGAGTCAACTTTGACCGCATCGTCTCGATAATCGAACAACGATAAGCCGGGCTATCCGCCCAACAGACTATTTTATGGAAAACAAGATAAAAGTGGGCATCACCCACGGAGACATCAACGGCATCGGCTATGAAATAATCCTCAAGACCCTCGAGGATCCCCGCATAGCCGAGATATGCACCCCGGTGGTGTATGGTTCGGCCAAGATTGCGGCGTCCTACCGCAAGATGATGGAGTTGCCCGAGGTGAAGTTCACTCAGATAGAAAACGCAACCCAGGCCAACGGCGACCATAACTATATAATAAATGTAGTCGACGAGACCGTGGTGCCCGAGCCGGGCAAATGCACGCCGGCCGCCGGTGCCGCCGCTCTCGCCGCGCTTGACCGCGCCGTGGCCGATCTACGCGAGGGCAATATTGACGTGCTCGTGACTTGCCCTATAAGCAAAGACGCTATCCACGGCGAAGAGTTTGCCTTTCCGGGCCACACCGAGTATCTCGAAGACCGTCTGGGCCAAGGCTCGGCCAAAGCCATGATGATAATGGCCGGCGAGGAACTCAGAGTGGCCCTCGTCACCATCCACGAACCGCTGTCGGGCGTGGCTTCCAAGGTGACCAAAGAGGCTGTGGCCGACTGTATCATGCGGTTTAACCGCTCGCTCATATCCGATTTCGGCATCCACTCGCCCCGTATAGCCGTGCTCTCGCTCAACCCCCATGCAGGAGACAACGGCGTGATAGGTTCGGAGGAAAACGATATCATCACGCCCGCGGTGGCCGAGGCCTACAAGAAACGGGTGTTTGCCTTCGGTCCCTATCCGGCCGACGGATTTTTCGGAAGCGGCTCCTACAAAAAGTTTGACGGCATCCTGGCCATGTATCACGACCAGGGCCTCATCCCTTTCAAGCTGCTCATAGGCGAGCGCGGTGTCAACTACACAGCCGGACTCCCGGCCGTGCGCACATCGCCCGACCACGGCACAGCCTTTGACATCGCCGGCAAAGGCTCGGCCGACCCACAGTCGCTGCGCGAGGCCATCTACATGGCCCTCGACATCTATCGCAACCGCCGTCGCGAAGCCGACGCCACAGCCAATCCGCTGCGCAAGCAGAACTTCGACCGCGGACGCAATGAGTAATCGCGTGAACGCGATTACTCAGAGTTGAGAATTGAGGAGTTTAACCACTCGCCGGTTTTTAACCGTTTGCTCTTGACAGCCGGGACCGTCATCACACCACATCAACCAATCATGCACTACGCCATTATCGCCGCCGGAGAAGGTTCACGCCTGAAGCATGAGGGCATCAATGTCCCCAAGCCGCTGGTGCGTATTGGCGGAAGCACACTGATAGAGCGGCTGACAGGGATATTCCGCTCGCGACACGACTGCGAGAGCGTGAGTGTAGTCATAAGTCCAGAGGTAGCTGCTTGTGCCCCGGAGATTGACGCCGACCACGTGGTGACGGCCTCCACTTCCGGCTCAATGCACAGTCTGCACCGGCTCGCCCCCTGCCTGAAAGGGTGCGGGCGGTTTTGCCTCACGACAGTCGACACAGTGTTTGACCCGACCGAGTTTGACCACTATATTGACGCCTATGCCGCCGACACAGGCACGTATGACGGCTATATGGGAGTCACGACTTATATCGACGACGAAAAGCCTCTCTACATATCAGCCGACCGAGAGGGCACCGTCACCGGCTATTTCGACACCCCCGTCGAAGGAGCCGACTACATCTCGGGCGGCATATACGCACTGCCCGAGAGCGCGCTCGAGATACTCGACGAATGCATGGCCGCCGGCAAGACGCGCATGCGCGACTTTCAGCGCGCGCTCGTAGCCTCAGGCATGCGGCTCAAGGCGTGGCCTTTCGGACGCATAATCGACATAGACCACGCCTCCGACATCGACAAAGCGGCCCGCCTCCTCTCCCTGGCCCCATAACCTTTGCCCACATGGCAAAACAAAGCTCTCTTGCATAACCTCATAACCTTATAACCTCATAACCTTTGCCCGCAGGGCAAATAACAGTATGGCCGACACTAAAATAGCAGCAATACTCCGCGCCGGAGCCTATTCGCCCAACCACATAGGCAACGATGCGGCCATAATCAACCTCACGTGCGAACAGTTGCGCAAGCGTGGCTGCCAGGTGAAGACCTATTCGGAGGAACAGCTCATAGCAGGAGCCGTCAAAGAGCCGATAGTCATACACATGTGCCGCGACCAACGCTCGTTTCCCATACTCCAGGCCATGGAAGACTCGGGCCGCCTCGTAATCAACTCGGGCTACGGAGTGGAAAACTGCACTCGCGAACGCCTCACACGCATCCTCCTCGGCTCAGGCATCCCCTATCCCGAAAGCCTCATGGTCAACACCAACCAGACTGTCACCGAGCAGATGGAGCGCATCGGCATGGAGCGCGCCTGGATCAAGCGCGGCGACACGTATGCCATGCACAAGGAGGACGTCACCTATGTGCGTCATCCAGAAGAGGCTCAGGAAGTGCTTCAGGAATACTTTCTGCGCGGCATCAAGCGTGCCGTCATCAACCGTCACCTGGATGGCGACCAGGTGAAATTTTACGGCGTGAGAGACACCGACTACTTCTACTGCTTCTACCCCTTCGAGAAAACCTACTCGTCAAAAGGCGATGACAAAGCCCCGAGACGAGGAGGCGAGGAGGCGAGATTTGACATCGACAAGTTTCGCGACGCCTGCGACCGCGCGGCCGATATACTCGACATACGCATCTATGGCGGCGACGCCATCATCGACCCCGAGGGTAACTTCTCCATCATCGACTTCAACGACTGGCCCAGTTTCGCGCCCTGTCGCGTCGAGGCCTCGGGCGTGATAGCCCGTGCGATTCTCGCCGAAATCAAAAAGCGCAAATAACAAACCCGACAACAAAAATGGCTACAAAAAGCATATCAAAAATAAAGGATAAATTTATCAACGGCGGTGACATCGTGTCGACATTTCTGCGCTCGTCGGTGTCATCACAGATAGCTTCGTGGATCGACATGGGCGTGGGCTTTGTGTTCTTTGCCTTTGTCCATCTGGCTCCGTGGATATCCACAGCCATCGGCGCGGTGTGTGGCGGCATAGTCAACTGTTGCATCAACTACCGCTTCACATTCCATGCCACCGACATCCCCGTCAAGGCCGTGGCCGTGAAATATTCGCTCGTATGGCTAGGCTCGCTCATGCTCAACGTCTACGGCACACAGGCCGCCTTTGAGCTGCTCAACCAGCTTAGTTTTCTCGAAGAGATGGGCTTCAAACCCAACGGATATTACGCGGCGGCCCGACTGAGCGTCTCGCTCATAGTGTCGATATTCTGGAACTTCCTAATGCAGAAAAACTTTGTATACCGTCACAACCGCATCGACCCCTATGCCATAAGGTTTGTCGACCTGTTCATGCATCCCGGCAAGAACGGTTCAGACAAGTGACAGACATCCCCACGGCTGAAATCACATCAATATATATATCCAACGCTACCAATCATTTTCCATACGTATCTCTATGCCCGATTCAGATATCACAATGCAACCCAAGACATCAACTTTCAAGAAGATGCGCGATGCTCTCCAGCAGGGCATCTATTGTGTCATCAACCCCTTCGTAAGACTGCTCATACGCATGGGCATCACTCCCAACATTGTCACGACCATAGGTCTGCTCGGCAATATCGCCGCCGCGGCCCTACTCGTCTATGCCGGATATACCGGCTCGGCCACCGACATGAATTATGAACTTGTGACATGGGCCGGAGCCATCATCATACTATTCTCGCTCTTTGACATGCTTGACGGCCAGGTGGCACGCCTTGGCGGCATGGCCTCGACATTCGGCGCGATGTATGACTCGGTGCTCGACCGCTATTGCGAGCTCTTCACTCTCGGCGGCATCAGCTATTATCTCATCCAGACCGGCTATGTGGGCGGTGCGCTCATCACTTTCATAGCTCTTGTCGGCTCAATCATGGTAAGCTATGTGCGCGCCCGCGCAGAAGGCCTCGGCCTCGAGTGTAAGGTGGGCTTCATGCAGCGTCCCGAGCGAGTGGTGGTGACCAGCATCGGCGCGCTCGCCACGGGCATCACCGGCCAGTGTGTCAGCCCGGCTGAGTTTGACGCCACCACTATTCTCATCGTGTGCATGGGCATCATCGCAGTGTTTGCCAACATTACGGCCTTTGCACGCATCAACCATGTACGCAAGCAATTGTAGTTTAGAGAGTTTAGAGTTTAGCCGCTGTGTCAGCGGCCGAGAAATTTGAAGATATTCCGTAAAATGCAGTTTCCCTCCAAGCGCGAAAGTGCCATCATAGTCATCAGCCTTGTGGTGTGGCTTGCCGTCACCGCCACTTTTGTAGGATTCCGGCCCGAACACCTGTATATCGCGGTGTTTCTCGCGGCCATGCTTCTTGTCACAGGCGTTACAAGAAAACTGGTCGTGGCCCTGCTGCCGTTTATAGTCTTCGGCATCTCCTATGACTGGATGAACATCTGCCCCAACTATGAGGTCAACCCGGTGGACATCTTCGGACTCTATTCTGCCGAGTCGTCACTCTTCGGTATCACACTGCCGGCCGCCAACGAGGCCGTGGCGGGCACAATCGTCACCCCCAACGAGTGGTGGGCAATGCACACTACCCCTGTGCTCGACTTTCTGGCCGGATGTTTCTACCTGTGCTGGGTGCCGGTGCCGATACTCTTCGGCCTGTGGCTCTATTTCGACAGACAATACAAGGTGTATCTCCACTTCTCACTCGTATTCCTTTTTGTCAATCTTTTAGGCTTTGCCCTCTATTATGTGCATCCCGCCGCTCCGCCGTGGTATGTGGCCATGCACGGATTTGACTTCATCCCCGGCACACACGGCGAGACAGCCGGTCTCGGACGCTGGGACGAGATGATGGGCGTAGGGATTTTTGACGGTCTCTATTCGCGCAACTCCAACGTGTTTGCCGCCCTCCCCTCGCTTCATGCCGCCTATATGCTCATAGCGTTTATCTACTCGCTGCGTGCGCGGTGTGGTGTGTGGCTGCGGGTGCTCTTTGCCGTGATATGTCTCGGCATATGGTTTACAGCCGTCTACACCTCCCACCACTATATCATCGACGTGCTCGCCGGCATAGGCGTGACCATCGTCGGCTGGCTAATATTCGAGCAGGGACTCATGCGCATCGGAGCCTTCGGCCGTTTTATCAACGCTTATAAAAACTACATAGCACGGTGAGCGGCTGGAGAGAGGAATATCGCAAGTCGCTCAAGTCGATGGACACCGAGGAGCATATCGACCTGGCCTTCTACCGCCCCATAGGATTCATGTGGGCGCGTCTGGCCGCACGCGTCGGTGTCACCCCCAACGCCATCACCATCGCCTCGATATTTCTCGGAGTGGGAGCCGGAATACTCTTCTACTACCCTCAGTTGTGGATCAACGTCATCGGTATGCTGCTGCTCGTGTGGGCCAACTCGTTTGACAGTGCCGACGGACAACTGGCCCGGCTCACCAAGCAATATTCACGCCTCGGACGCATACTTGACGGCCTTAGCGGCGACTTCTGGTTTGCCGCTATCTACATAGCCATCGTGCTGCGCGAAAACCAGGCTGTCCCCCTCTTCGAGTCACACCTCTGGATAATGTGGGCCATGGCCATAGCGGCGGGCATATGCCATGCACGCCAGGCCTCGATGGCCGACTATTACCGCCAGTTTCACCTCTACTTTCTCAAGGGCGAGGAGGGGAGCGAGCTTGACAATGCCGCCGATCTGCGTCGCCAGCTCGAGGAGTCGGGCATGACGTGGCGCGGCAACTTCTGGCGTCGGCTCACCATGACCACCTATCTCGGCTACACACGCCGCCAGGAAGCGTCATCGCCCGCCATGCAGGGGCTGCGCCGCGCGCTCAAAGAGCGTTATCCCGACGGCCGCATCCCAGTGGAGTTCCGCGACCGTTTCCGCAGCCTCTCGCTCCCGCTGATGAAGTATACCAACATCCTGACCTTCAACTGGCGCACCATAGGCCTCTTCATCACTCTCCTGCTCGGAGAGCCATGGCTCTACTTTGTCTACGAGCTCACCCTCCTCAACGCCATCTATGCCTACATGGTGTGGCGTCACGAGAGCATATGCCGCAGTCTGACCCGAGAGCTTACAGCGCGATGAAAGAGACCGAGGGCATAATATTTGACTACGGCGGCACGCTCGACAGCCGCGGCGACCACTGGAGCGAGGTGATATGGCGCGCTTATGTGTCGGAGAGGGCCGAGGTGACACGCGAGGCGTTCAGAGAGGCATACGTGCACGCTGAGCGCGCTCTCGACCGTGACAAGAGTATCGGACCGCAAGACACGTTTCGCGATGTCATGCGCAAGAAAATCGGCCTCCAGCTCGATTATCTCGGCATATACACACCGGAGCTGCACGAGGCCATAGGCCGCAGGTGTTACGACAGCGCGCGCGAATGTGTGGCCGAGTCGGCCGTGACGCTGCACCGCCTGGCCGAAGACTATCCCCTGGCAATAGTCTCGAATTTTTACGGCAACCTGCGCGCGGTGCTCGCTGACTTCGGAGTGTCACACCTCTTCCGTGCAGTCATCGACAGCGGCGAGACCGGCATACGCAAACCCGACCCCGAAATATTCCGCGCAGGACTGCGCGCGCTCGGCATAACCGACCCCGGCAAGGTGCTCGTGGTCGGCGACAGCGTTGACAAGGACATACTGCCCGCCCACAGTCTCGGATGCCGGACGGCCCTGCTGCCCGGAGTGCCGTGGGATGCCTCGCGCCCCACGCCCCGGCTCCCCGAAGAGACTGTCACACTGCGGTCACTGAGCGATCTGACCGAGATGTAACCAAATCAAACACATACGTTAATCCATACCTGACCCTCCCCTACACATATCCAAAGGCATATTACAAATCCATACGAATCCCACACATCGACACATGCCGATGTGTGGGATTTGTCATACCTTTACGTCACACCAAATATCATAACAGTCATGCACTTGATAAGAAACCTTTTGACCGGCGTGTCGCTGCTATGCGCGACAGTCACGGCGTGGGGATGGCCGGGAATGCCGATGCCCCACCTACATGTGGAGGGAAGATACCTGAAAGATTCTGACGGCAATGTGGTCAACCTCCACGGCTTTGCCCAGACTTACAGTCCGTGGTTCAACGAGCAAAACACCAAGTGGGGCAACTATGACGTCGACGCGTGTCTCAGATACAACAAAGAGAAAATCGACCAACTCCTTGCGGCCGGATGGAAGATGAGTTTCATACGACTGCACATGGATCCCTACTGGTCCAACACTCCGGGAGTCAAGACAGAGGGCGAACATGACATCTCGGCGTTTGACTTCTCACGCTTCACCAGATATCTTGATGAAGTATTTATCCCGATGGCTGAATATGCCGTCTCAAAAGGGCTTTATGTGGTGATGCGTCCGCCGGGCGTGTGCCCATCCAAGATAGCCGTGGGCGATGACTATCACAAATATCTCAAAAAAGTGTGGGGCCATGTGTCATCACACAGCCGTCTGACCGGCAACCCACACATAATGTTTGAGCTTGCCAACGAACCAATCGAAATCAAAGGCACCGATGGCAACTATACGTCATGGTCGGACGGAAGTTTCAAAAATCTGTCACAGTTTTTTCAGGAAATTGTCGATATCATGAGGGGCAACGGCTGTGACAACATACTATGGATACCCGGCACAGGCTATCAGTCGCAATATGCGGGATTTGCCAAATATCCCGTCAAAGGTGACAACATAGGTTATGCCGTACACGTCTATCCGGGATGGTATGGCAGCGACGCTATGGAGCCGAGCCAGGAGCTTGGAGGAAGCTATGGTGGGGGCTTCGAGGCATTCTCGGCCGGATGGGACGCACAGGTAGGTCCCGTAGCCGCCTTTGCCCCGATAATGGTGACCGAGATGGACTGGGCTCCGTCGAAATATAATGCTTCGTGGGGCAAAAGTATTACCGGCAAAATGTTTGGCGACGGATTTGGCGGCAACTTCAAGGTCATAGCCGACAATTGTGGCAACGTGAGCTGGCTGCTGTTCACGGGCTGCGAACATCTCGCCAAATTTACCGGCACTCAAGGCAGCGCGGGCAGCTACAGCTTTCTCAACGACCCGGAGGCATGTCCGTGGCCTGTATACCACTGGTATAAAGATTATGCCGGCGAGTCGCTCGGATCGGCCCCGACGTCTATGGAGCTGTCATTGCCTTCCGATGGCGACTGCTACCTCATCGCGACAGGCACGTCGCTTGTGCCGGCCATGGTGGCCGACTATGCCGGGGGCTTTCAGCTTAACGCAGTCACCAACTTTGACGTCATGATCGACAACCCCGAGGTTGTGTCGTATGAAAACGGCCGCATAACAGGCAACGCCACAGGCACCACTCATGCCACAATCAGTTACACACTCAACGGCACGACACACAGCGACGGGATGACCCTCAACTGCGAGGCATTTCCTATGCACGCACGATATATCAATCCTTCGATATGGGAAACAGGGTCGTTTGACCAGAGTTCCCATACATTCGTGACAGGTCAATACGGATTTGCCGGATGGAAGTATCCCAAGGGCATTGACCTCTCGGCCCACAAGTATCTAATAGCCGAATTGGATGGAGCCAACACGTGTGGAGTGTCATTCAGACTCTTTGACAAAAACGACTATTGGAGCCAGCCGGCCACCGTTGATTTCGGCAACAACCGCCTTGCGGTATTTGACCTCTCGGCCCTCAGGGACGCCAACGGACAGAGTCTTGACCCGTCACACATCTATATAGCGGGCTTCTGGTCGTATGGCAATCAACCGTTTAAAATCGCCCGTGTCTATCTCAGCGACCGTCCCGACGGGCCGTCGGGCATCGGAGAGATAACCGCCGAGACCGGCTTTCAGCTTGTAGACGTCTACAATATGCAGGGCATGAAAGTCAAGTCGCAGACTCCACTCTCGCAGGCAGGCGAGGGGCTGCGTCCCGGCATCTACATAGCGGGGGGAAAGAAAATCATCGTCACAGGACATTAAAAATGACAGGAGTACTTTCACAGAAGTTTTGAATCTCACCACAGACCTTGATAATCGTACTCCAGCCTTATCCCTTGACTGTCTGTTTGTGAGGCGGCGTGTTATTGGAAATATGGTGTATTTTGAGTAATTTTGCACTCAGAATGACACTCCTTACTGCTATCCTTGCGCGCACGCCGCTTATCTCCGACCCTGTGCCTATATTTCTGTCGGTAATGGCCATCATACTTGTGACTCCGCTTCTGCTCAACCGGCTGAAGATACCCCACGTCATCGGTCTGATACTTGCCGGCGTGGCTGTGGGTCCGCACGGATTCGGACTGCTCGACAAGGATATGAGTTTCGAGGTGTTCGGACAAGTAGGACTGTTCTATCTGATGTTTCTCGCAGGCATAGAGATAGACATGTATCATCTGAAGAAAAACCTGTCGAAAGGGCTTGTGTTCGGCCTGTTTACCTTCGGCATCCCCCTGGTCATCGGAGCCGTCGTGGCCATACTCGTGCTTGGGATGCAACTGCCAGAAGCCACACTGTTGGCGTCTATGTTTTCGGCACACACACTGCTGGCCTACCCGATAGTGGCACGATTTGGCCTGACACGCTCGCCGGCCGTAATCATAGCCATCGCGGGCACCATCGTGACCGTGCTCGGCTCGCTCATCGTGCTGGCCGGAGTGCTCGGAGTGGTGAGAGACGGCTCCATACTGTCGCTCGTGAGAGTGCTTGGCTATCTGGTGATCTACAGCGCGGGCATCTATTATGTGTATCCGCGCCTCACGAGCTACTTTTTCAAGAAATATCACGACGGTATACAGCAGTTTATCTACGTCATGGTGATGGTGTTTCTTGCCGCCGCCCTGGCCTCGTGGATAGGGCTGGAGGGCGTGTTTGGCGCATTTCTCGCCGGCCTTGTGCTCAACCGCTTCATCCCCGGCAGGTCTACACTGATGGGGCGACTGGAGTTTGTAGGCAACGCCATCTTTATCCCCTACTTCCTCATAGGCGTGGGCATGCTCATAGACGTGAAGGTATTTACAAGCGGATGGGCCACCATCTATATAGCTGCCGTGATGTCGGCCGTGGCCATGTCGACCAAATGGCTCGCCGCGCTGCTGACACAAAAGGTGTTCGGACTCACCTCCACCGACCGTTCCATCATGTATCAGCTCTCCAACGCCCACACGGCCGTGGCTCTGGCGGTGGTTACCATCGGTTACAGCATGGGGCTCTTCGGCGTGGAGATACTCAACGGCACAGTGGTGATGATACTCATCACCTGCTCGGTCTCGTCAATGGGCACCGCTGCGGCCGCTGCCCGTCTGAAGGTGCAGATTATCGAGCAGACCGACGAGGAGCTGACCCGCGACGAGTCGAGCACCATGCCGCGCACACTGATAGCCGTGTCGAGCCCTCAGACGGCTCCCGGCATCGTCGACCTGGCTCTGTCAATGCGTTTTCCCGACTCGTCGGTGCCTGGCGATTTCTACGCGCTGCATGTGCGCAACGATAATTCGGCCTCGGCGCGCGCCATCAGCCACAGTTCGCTCGAGGTGGCTGAGAGAGCCGCTTCGTCGGTGGAGGTGTCGCTCACACCTATAGAGCGTTTTGATCTCAATTTCATCACCGGAGTGCTCAACACTATGGCCGAACGTGACATCACCGAGGTAATCATCGGTCTGCACAGGCGCAACGCTTTCATCGATTCGTTTCTTGGCGACAAGATAGAGCGTCTGCTCCAGACCACCAACCGCATGGTGGTCATAACGCGCTGCTACATACCGCTCCAGACCATGACGCGCATGGTGGTGGCTGTGCCTAAGAACGCACAGTTTGAGACAGGTTTCCGCCGTTGGGTGCAGGCTACGGGCAATCTGTGCCGACACATAGGCTGCGAGGTAGAATACTGGTGCGAGCCGGCGACCGTCCCCATGATACGCACCGTGCTTGCCCAGGCCAAGATAGGCATACCGATGTCGTTTGCCACGGTGGATGATTACGATGATTTTGTGGTGAAGTCCAACGAGATTTCCGATGACGACCTGCTGGTGGTAATCAGTTCGCGACGTGCCGCGGTGTCGTTTGACAGCGACATGGAGGCTATGCCCGAGTTTCTGCACAAATATTTTGCCAATACCAACCTGGTGATTATCTATCCGAGTCAGTTTGGCACCGAGGCCCCCATGACTATGGCCGAGACGATGGCTACCGACATAGCGGCTGCGCCGTCGACTATCTATCTGTGGGGTATGAGCATCATGCGCCGCCTACGCGGCAAACGGTAGTCTATTATGACCTATTTGAAAGAGTTAAGCCCGGGGAGTGCCTCTTGTAAATAGAGAGCTGAAAAGAGTCAATCAACAAGGTTTAAGAGGGTTTTTAATCACAAATGTCAATAGGTTATTAAACACCCTATTACCATATAATTGACAAGAAATAAAGCCGTAGCGACCAAGGGAAAAGGTTGCTACGGCTTTGCTGTCGATGGGGGCGACGTAATCACTACGTCTATCCAAAAAAGAATAGTGTTTCTATGTCAAGCACGTCGTTCGTGCCAATGGTATGTCGAACCTATTGGAAAGTCAATGAAAAGTGTTTTTATGTATATGGCTATAATCGTCTTATAGCGGATCAAATGATGACTTTTGTCACTTTGTTGCCCTGACGGCGTATGTAGAGACCGTTGGAGGGGTTCTCCACACGTACGCCCTGGAGGTTGTAGTATTCCACGGGAGCGTTCTCGTCGGCTGCCTCGATGTCGGTGATGGCTGTGCTGCCGCCACCATCAGCTCTTACAATATCTACCTGTGTGATATTGACACTCTCTTCACCGGCAATAAGGACACTACGCTCTTCCTGCAGGATCTTAAGAGTCGCAGCATCAACCGGAATCTCAATTGAGCCTGATGCTGATGAATAATATGTACCATATTCAGCATTTACCCCTTCAAGAGCGAGGAAAGGAGGAAGATCGGTCCATGTCCATCCTTGAGTCACATACTGCACTTTAAACGAACCGCCAGTGGCAGTGGTATAGGAAATCTTTATCTTGTCACCAACAGCAATCTTATTGGCGGTAAACTGTGAACATGCAATCTGAAGAGGTTTACCGTCACTCCAACCACCAAGATTATGATTGCCACTCCACAACTCGACATCCATGGTGGGATCAAAAGGAACTGAGTTCTGCAGATAGGCAGACTTGAGAGTCAGAGAGCCGACGGCTGAGTTTTGAATATATATCTGCTTTACAGCATTTTTATAGGTCTCGTTAAGCGGACATGTCACTTTTGTTGCTCCAGCCATAACAGTTGCATCAGAACTTTGGGCTTCGTCAGACACATATTCAACAACGAGTTTTACATCAAAAGCAGTAGGCTCAAACTCGATTACAGCCTCGTCATACTTGCTATAATCCACATCTCCGAGCCACCAACCTTTTCCAGTCCATGCGTCTACGTAGGTTATAGTTTTAGTAGCGGCATCATATGTGGCATTACCCCATCCGGAACCAAGGTCGGCGAGAGTAAGATCCAACGTCTCGGCACTTGCACCGAGAGCAAAGAATGTCATTGCGGCGATTGAGAGTAAATTTTTAATCATAAGCATTTAAGGTTTTAAATTGACAAAAATGTGTCGGTTTGGTAAAAGGATGCAGATTTAGGCAAAAAAACTTGTGGTCCTGTAGAGGAAAATATAACGATATTAGGTAATGGGTATTTGCGGTAATAGATTCAACAGGTTTCTTTTACTAAAAACTACGAGGGCAAATTTAGTACAAATTTGCCCTCGTAAATAATACTATTTTACCACAGGCCGACACTTTCATGACAGACTGTGATTTTATGTCAATTTTATTGGTACCGACGCATGAATTTTTCTTGCAAAACGGTCAAAATGCCAACAAATAGCTCACGCCGGCCGCAACCATGCGCCAAGACGTAGATAAGGACGCCGGTTGTCATTTATTCTGTTTCAGCCTCTCAATATATCTCTTTTGCCACTCGGGCCACTGAGTCAGTGGCCATGAGCGTGTAGAAGTGGAGCGAGGGGACTCCGTGGGCCATAAGGTCGCGACACTGAGCTATGCACCATTCGACACCTACGGCTCTGGCCTGCTCGTCGGTGGTGCACCGGGCGAGCTCGGCTGCAAAAGGCTCGGGAATGTCGCTGCGAAACACCCTCGGCAACACTGTGAGCTGGCTGCATGTGACAACAGGCTTGATACCGGGAATGATGGGGACAGTGATGCCTTCTGCACGGCAGCGGGCTACGAAATCGTAATATTTCTGATTGTCAAAAAACATCTGGGTCACGAGATATGACGCTCCGTTGTCGACTTTTATCCGCGCGTAACGCAGGTCGCTCTCCATGTTGGGCGCGGCCTCGTGCTTCTCGGGATAACAGGCCATGCCGTAGCTGAAAGGTGTGGCGTTGGCCTCGAAGGGCTCGCCGTCGGCATAGATGCCACGGTTGAAGTCGTTGACCTGGGCCTGAAGATCGGTGGCATGAAGATTGACCAGTGACGGGTCGGTCGACTTGTCGGGCCCTTTGGCGTCGCCCTGAAGGAGCAGCAGGTCATGCACTCCTAGAAAGTTGAGGTCGATGAGGGCATATTCGGTCTCGTCGCGAGTGAATCCCTTGCATATGATATGGGGAACAGCCGTGATGCCATACTTGTTTTGTATAGCCGAGGCAATGGCTACCGAGCCGGGACGCTTGCGTATCTTTTTCTTGACGATAGTGCCGTCGGGGCGTTCCTGATACTCGACGGTGCTGCGGTGTGACGTTATGTTGATGTACTTAGGGTCAAACTCACGCAGACGGTCGATGATGCCGTATACGCGCGATATATTGTTGCCCTTGAGCGGGGGAAGTATCTCAAAAGAGAATGCCGTGCGCCCGTCATTGCGTGTAAGGTGGTCTATTACTCTCATTAATTATTTCAGTTCTAAGAGGGTGTTTGATAACGCCCTCTAATTTTTCTTGATTAAATCATAGCCTATTGTCGAGAGAATGGCTCTGAGCATGGCCACGATATGCCACTCTATCTTATAACGCCAGTCGACTTTAGGACGCGCTATGCGGCTTTCGCGCCATGAGCCGAGTGCCAGATGCTGTCCGTAGCTGCCTTGACCGGGAGGCTGAGGGTCGAAACATTCGCTCGGATAGACCGTGAGACCGTCGGGAAGCTCCTGCAACTCATCGCGCAGCGTCGAGGGGCTGTAGCCCCACTGTTTGGCTATCTCACTCTGGATATAGGGCATCAGTGTCATATCCAACGTGAGCGATACGGGCAGGTCGGGACATGTGCCGGTGACAAATCGCCGTCCTTCGTAATAGTCGAGACACCTCTTGATATAGGGATGACGGGGCTCGGCTCCGAAACAGTGTGAGGTAAGGAAGTGCTCGGTGCGGTGCTCGATGAGATGAAACGAATGTTCACGCCCGATAAACGCGCGATGACGGAGCATAGGGTCGAGCGGCCGCAGCATCTTCATATCGGTGTCGAGATATATGCCTCCGTAATGATAGATGGCATGAAGACGCACAAAGTCGGCGGCAAATGCCCATTTGCGCTTGGCAATGGCTTCGCGCATGAATATGTTGTCGATGTCGGCTATGCTCTCCAGGTCCCATTTCATTATGGTGTAGTCGGGCATATGTCGCTGCCAGGAGTCGATGCAGGCCTGTATGTCGGCTGAGAGCGGCTCATTGCTAAACCATGTATAATGAATTATCTTGGGAATCATCGGTTAGTCAGATGTGTGAGTCGTTATAGGTCGTTATATAATGTGTTTGCGAGGTCGTTGAGATATATCTGTGACTCGGGGCCGAGATTGAATATGAGGTCGAGCACCGAGAGTCCCGGCAGAAAACCGAGTCGCGACGCTCTGACCTGACGGTAGGGGGGAATCTGCAGGTCGGCCGCTTCTTTAAGCCGGCTGTCGTGCTCCGTCGCCTCACGCTGGTTGTCACGGGTCAGCCCCAGGATGTCGGCTATCTGCTCATCCCAGGCCGAGGCGAGGTCACAGAGACGGGGATAGCGGTCGGTGACTCCGACGGAGAGCATGGGCAGGAAGCGGTCGATGTAAAACTCGAAGTAGGGTGTGCGGCCATAGGCACTCTCCAGAGCCACACGGTGTACGTCCCACCATGCCCCGTGGGTCGAGACTCCGATTTCACTCCACCGGCAACGGCTCGAGGCCGGTTTGGCAATCGGGACTGTCAGGTCAAGACGTCCGCGGGTGTCGGCTATGGTGAAACGATGGGTGGCTTTGTCGCGCTTGTCAAAAGCCGTATCCCAGTCCATGGCATAACTCCCGGCCGCCCACGCTCTGACATACAGTTCTATCCCCCCGCAAAGACGGGGAGGAAGAGTCAGATGAACGGAAGGATAAAGTATCGGTCGCAAAGCCCCTTTTTTTAATTAGTAATGAGCAATTAGTAATTAGGATTTCGCAATTGACAGTCGGTAATCTCCGGCCAATAATCATTGGCATGCCCGGAATTACTAATTGATAATTACTAATTACTAATTGAATTAAGTATGCGGTTCCAGCGGATGCCGCCGTCAAAGAGTGAACGGTCTTTGTCAAACGAGATGAGCACACGTTCGGGACGACCTACAATGTGGTCTTCGGGGACAAAACCCCAGTAACGCGAGTCGAGCGAATTGTCACGGTTGTCGCCCATCATGAAGTAATAGTCCATCTTGAAGGTATAGGTGTCGACAGGCTTGCCGTCGATATACACCTTGCCATCCTCGCCCAGACGTGCCGAAGGATTGCCTTCATAGTCACGTATCACACGTCCGTAACGCTGCCATGCTTCGGGCGAGAGACGCAGAGTGGAGCCTTTGGCCGGAATCCATATCTCGCCATAGTCGGCACGGGTCCATGAGGATGACACACCTTCGGGATAGAGATATTCCTCGTGCGTGGCCGGCATTTTCATCACCTTGGCCACCGCAGGATCGGCCTCGAGAGCCTTGACCATAGCCGAAGTAAGAGGCGAGGCGTAGACCTGGGGCACAGTGCCGTCGGGATTGACCGTAAAGCCGAGCTGACGCAGAGCCTCGACGTCATCCGGACCAACGGGCACCATGTGGCGGTCGTCGGTCGAGATGCCGAGCGCGTCAAAGGTCTCGTCGCTCATGCGGCCGTTCTTGAGCTGGTAATAATAGTTGAACTGCACCATCTCGGGCTGCTCGATAGGCTCACCGTTGATATATATCACACCGTCGACTATCTTGAGCCGCTCGCCCGGGAGTCCGACAGCGCGCTTGACATAGTTCTCGCGACGGTCCACGGGACGATAGATAATCTCACCGAAGGTCTGCGGATTGGAGAGCACATTGTCGCGCCCGTACATCTTGCAGAGCGTATAGTAGTCGGGGTTTTGAATCTTGACAGCCACAGTGTCGCCGGCAGGGAAGTTGAACACCACGATGTCGCCACGCTCCACACGACCGAGCCCTTTGAGACGATGATATTTCCACTGAGGCGAGTCAAGATAGCTCTTGGTGTTGAGTATCGGGAAAGTGTTCTGCACCAGAGGGAAGTGAATCGGGGTGAAAGGCACGCGCGGGCCATAGGCCATCTTGTTGACCCACAGATAGTCGCCTACGAGAAGTGACTTTTCGAGCGAGGAGGAGGGTATCTGATAGTTCTGTCCGACGAAAGTGAAGACAAAATAGACGAGAATCAACGCGTAGACTATCGCGTCGACCCAGCTCATCACGGCCCGCACTGTGGCGTTTTTCGACTTCTTCCACCACGTGAAGGGTATATAGCCCGTGATGTAGATGTCAAAAAGCAATATCCACGCCAGAGCCACCCACCAGTTGCCCAGCCAGGCGACCCACAGGAAGAAAATGAGCGAGACGATGCCGAAACGCACCCATCGCGACACACTGTTCTCGCGCACGCGACGCTTGAAACCGTCAATAAAAGTTTTAGAGTCCATAGATGATGTTTCAGAGGATGTCTTCCATCATTCGGTCAATTGTAAATATACCCTTGCGGTGGGCTATCCACTCGGCGGCGATTACCGCTCCGAGAGCAAAACCGTCGCGCGACTTGGCCGAATGTTCGATGGTGATGGTGTCGACGGCCGACTCCCATTTTACCTTGTGTATGCCCGGCACTTCGCCGTCGCGATAGGTGAGTATGCCGAGTTTGTCGTCGCCGAGCTCACGGGCGCGGGCCTCGGCGGCAGCCATCTGAGCGTCGCGCTCCTGCTCGGGAGCATTCTTCCACACCACACCGGTCTCGTCCCAGCACTTGATGCGCGGACACTCTTCCAGAATGCCGTCGGCGATGGTGATGGCCGTGCCCGAGGGATGGTCGAGCTTGTGGATGTGGTGGGTCTCGGTCATCGAGGGCTCATACTGCTCCAGCTTGTCCATGATGCGGGCCAGACGACGCGAGATGCTGTTGAACACATGCACGCCGATGCTGAAATTGCTTGAAGCTATCAATGCCGACCCGGCGTTGAGCACAGCCTCCTCGACCTCGGCGCGACGGTCGGCCCAGCCGGTCGAACCACACACCACAGGCACTCCGCGCTCGGCCGAACGCACAATGTTGACCGGAGCGGTCGAGGGGGTGGTAAACTCGATGGCCGCATCGGCCGACGCAAAGGCGTCGGAGTCAAACTCGGCGGTGTTGTCGGCATCTATCACCGACACTATCTGATGGCCACGCTCTAGAGCTATACGCTCGATGGCATGACCCATCTTTCCATATCCTATGATTGCTATTTTCATGACTCTGCAAAAGTACACAAAATTCAGCAAAATTCATCAAAAATCACATGTTCAGGTGTCAAAATATCACTCAGAGACAGCTAATTTATCTTTTACGAACATATACCACCTCCCGAACGAAGCAATGTGGCCTGTATCGTGCCACCGTTGTATTATCCTGTCGAGATAATGCTTTTCGCATACATCTCCGGGCCGGGCCTTGGAATAGATAATGTGTTGCTCGCGAAAAATACGTTTCAGATATGAATGATGAAACCGCGCTCTTGTAGAAAATTCCTCCACATTTATATTCTCCATCAATTCAGGATCATTTTCCCTGACGTTATAATGTGATATGTAACGTCGCAATTCGGCATCTTCAGGGTTGGACTTGAATATCCTGCGGTTGCCAAGAAACCATGACTCCATGCTGACTTTCTGCTCAAATACTTCAAGACCAAATGATTCTACACTTATCTTTCTTTGAACCAGGGTGTCATTAATCCGGTCAAGTATATATTCACGCGACTCCTCCTCCGTGTCAATACACACCAACAGCCAGTCAATCCTGACGTCCCCGGCAGCATTGATATTGTTGATATCCTCGACCGCATTGGCGATATGGCTATATATTGACGGTATTCCTCCACCGCTGAAAAGGTAATAGTTATTATCCTGCATATCACACACGTTGTCAACCCTGACAAGGCCGGGCGCAAGAATATCAAGCCATCGCGGATAAACGATATACTCGGTACACGCGCCCTCAACTATGATATATGCATTCATGACTGCCCTGTGCGATAAGCCGATGTCTGCATCAATTGCATAAAAGCATCGTGTCTGGAATGTGCGCCGATGCGTAACTCTCCGGCCGTATGTACGGTCACAACACTCCCGCTACGCGATACGATCCTCCAGTCATTTAACGGTATCGCATTGATTATATAAGGATGATGACTTGTCATGATTATCTGGACGCTGACATCAGGATCCTTTGCCATATCGGCAAGACGGTCTATACAATTAATACCTAATCCGTTTTCAAATTCATCTATAAGTATCACGTCTCCGTCGTCAGCAAGAGCAAGCGCGACAATCTGAGAGAGTGTGCGACACATTCCGGCCGATATGTCAGGCATATAAATCCATGCTTCGACGTTCCGCTCTTTGATTTTAAGCAGAGGGAGGACCTTATCTTTATAAAACGCTGTAATTTCAAAATCAATATCTTCGACAAGCGGAAAAATATCTATAAAAATCTCCTTGATGAACTCAAAAAACTCCGGATCATTTTTTTGCACAAGGAAAAGTTTATCTATCGGAGTAAACATCCCGTGCTCTTTAATGTCCTTTCGGGCGAGAGGAGCATTAATATCATCCTGATGTGGAATCATACTCGGGAAACCGGCTGATTCAAGATGCAACCAGCTTATTTTTTTAAACGCTCTATTTATCGGAGCTACATCATCCTGCTCTTTCAGCAGCTCCACCGCACTTTGTGTCTGATCCAGTTTTACTGTCGGCACTCCGTGATAATTCAATTGTCCGAAATCTCTCACAAATATTTCCTCTCCAGCCTTATTTACAAGAGTTTCTCTCTCTATTGCAAGATTGACTTCTCCTCCAAAAATTGGGTCCTCGTTCTTATATGGATCATACTCAAAGCGACCCGACCACATATAACTTTCTCCGTCTTCATCAAACTCCACACTCCATTCCAGGCCATTGTAGGAACATCCGGCAGCAATACGGCCCAACGTCCCTATAGCCTTTAGTATCTGGGTTTTGCCGACACCTGATGCTCCGACCAGAAGTGTTAGAGAGCCAAATTTGACATCTTCAAGACACCAGCCGGTCTTATGATTTTTGAAATAAAGTTTTTTAAGCCTCATATTGACAAAGACAGATATAAGTAGGATTGTATATTATTTAAATTTTTGACAAAAATACAATAAATAATCCTACAATACAACAATCTAACTGACTGAATTTAAAAAAATAAAATATTCTTAACGGCCCCAAAGATGTTTATTAATAATCGCTAAACAGGCGGGGCTTGATGCCAAGGCCGATGCGAATGGTGGAGTGAAACTCCTTGTAGGCGAGAAGGCCCTCGCCATAGCCGTTATAATACTGGAGGAAGAGATACTGGTTGTCGCGCTTGAAGATGCGATAGTTGAGCTCGATGATGGTGTTGTAATTGAGCCGCCAGCCCTTGCGCTTGACCAGCGTCACGGCCGCGCCAAACCGCTCGTTGCGCGTGGTAAACGAGGTGCCTATCTGATAGATGCCGCAATAGTCGAGTATGTCCTTGTTCTCCATGCCGTCGATGATAGGTATCCAGAATTTGCCGTGCACCGTAATCTGCGGGTCGATCATGATGCTTCCGCCCAGCGAGACACGGTTCCACGAGCGCGAGGCGGTGCCGTCGCGGCCGTTTGACTCATGCTCGAGTATGAGATTGACCTTGCCGACAAAACGGTTGCGCACAAAGAGCGGTTTGGTCAGACCGATGCCCGGATTGAAATTCAGGTCGGTCATGGGCATGGAGTTCTCGAGCACGTTCCAGAAACACTTCTGGGAATAGAACAGAAACAGATAGGTGCCCAGCGGGAGTGTACTCTTGGTGAGACGCTGCGCGATGGAAATCTGAAACTTTATATTAGTGTTGGTCTTGGATATATGCTGGCCGACGGGACATCCGAAGATAAAATAATTGTCTTTGTAAAGACCGAAATAAGGCCCCGAGTCAAAGGCCCGGCGTATGCTGTCGGAATTGACAGGGGCTTCAGACTCGGTGTTGACTATCTGAGCCACAGCGCGCGGGGCCGACAGCACGGTCAACGATATCGTGAGCAGAAGCAGACGGGTGATGAGATTCATTGTTGTGAGTGATTGTGATGCAAAATTACGCAAAACCGCTAAATAAGTTGGCAGTAAGTGAAAAAATTGTCTACTTTTGCCAATAGTTTCAGATAATCCGCACAACCGCGATGAGAAAAATTTTCACCATACTGTCATTTATCGTGCTGCTGGCCGTCACGGCCTGTGGCGGCGAGGAGGGCTTTGTAATCAAATGCGAAATCGAGGGGCTCGACACACGAGGCCTCGAGATGGTATATATGACCCGCGGCGGAGTGTCGCGCGCCTCGTTTCACCCGGTCGACGGGAAGGTGGAACTTAAAGGCACATCGTCCCAGCCGACACTGGTGGAAGTGTTCGCGCTTGACGGCTCGCGTCTGTGGAGCTGCGTGGCCTCGGACGGCGACCGGCTGAAGGTCAGGATGAAGCTCGGCGACCCTTCATCGCTTAAAGTCACGGGCCAGGACGCCTCGCGCGACTATGCCGCCTTTGTGGCCCAACACGACTCGATACTCGCCCACGGCTCGGACAGCGAGGTAAACCGCCTCATCACCGAGGCCGTCCGCTCCAACCCCTCGAGCATGGCGTCGACCCTGCTCATGGTCACACAGTTTCGCGCGGCGGGCCACGAACTGCTGGCCGACTCGCTGCTCAACGAGATAGCTCCCGAGGCGCGCCCCGCCCTACTCGCATCGGCCTATGCCTCGACCGTTGGCGAACAGGTGACCACCTCGGCCCGTGGCGATGTCAAATCGTTTACGCTCCGCACCGGGCTCGATTCGCTCGGCCACGACACCATAGTGAGATATGTACCGAGCATGCAGAGCTACTCGCTGCTGATGTTCAGCGACGCCGCCCGTCCCGACAGCATCACTGCCCGTCTGCGCTCGCTGCGGCGCGCCCTGTCACAGCGCAGACTCAAGATTATCGAAATCTCGGTGGCTCCCGACTCGGCCATGTGGCATGCCTACTCCAAAGGCGACAGCATCAACTGGTATCAGGCCTGGGCCCCCGGCTCGACCTCAGGCCGTGAGATACGCCGTCTGGCCATACCACGCACCCCCTTCTACATCGTGGCCGACAGCTCCGGAGCGCAGCTCTACCGAGGCACATCGGCCTATGAGGCCGACAGGCTGATACGCTCGCGTATGCCTCAAAAAGCCCCCGCCGACACCATCAAGGCCACTACCGACTCAATAACTCCCGAAACCACCCGATGACCCTTCTGCCGAAAAGATTACGGCTTGCGGTTTTACCGTATCCCGACTATCGTAGCTCTCGATAACGGCTCACTTGTGAACGTGGCCGACGAGCACATCAGCTGCATCAGAGAAATGAGGCGCATGTGCACACTATTGAGCTCGACCGACAAGGGTGTTGCCTGGAGCTGCCCGCAACAGGTGGTCACACGACTCGACCCGGATGTCAACGACGGCTACCGCATATGTCACACAAGGATTCCCGCCTCGGAGATAGCAGGCCTTCGCAAAGCCGCACACTGACGCCACACGATATACTAAACAAGGCTTTTTCACGTTGTTAAGATTATGATGAAAAAGCTCTATGCGGCCATTGCGGCCATCGTTATACTCCTCTCGTCCCAAAGCTGTATAGAGGACGGATATGCCACCTCGGCATTGTCGCAGCCGGTGTTTTCGGTCGACACCCTCGACATGGGCACCTACTTCACCGGGCAGCCCACACCGACGGCACGGTTTGTGGTGCACAACCGCCATAACAAGATACTCAGCATCTCAAGCATCTCGCTCCGCGAAGGGAGCGAGGGCTCATTCCGCGTGAATGTCGACGGCTTTGCGGGATCACAGTTTTCCGACGTCGAGATACGCCCCAACGACTCCATCTATGTGTTTGTCGAGGCCACACTCCCCGTCAACTCATCGCCACAGCCCTCGGACGTGCGCGGCCATCTCGATTTTCTCACCAACGGTGTCAGCTCGACAGTCGTGCTCAGCGCGCGGGGCCAGAACGTAATCAGGCGCGAGGCGGTCGAAATAACGGCCGACGAGACTTGGGACGCCACCTACCCTTACCAGATATTCGACTCGCTTGTCGTGGCTCCGGGAGCCACACTGCGCCTCGACCCGGGCGTGCGGCTGCACTTTCATGACGGAGCCTATATGGCCGTATACGGGTCGCTCATCTGTGACGGCACCCCTCAACACAACGTGGAGCTGAGCGGCGACCGCACCGACAACGTGGTGGGCGACATATCGTTTGACCTCATGGCCTCGCAATGGAATGGTCTACGCTTCTCGCCCGAGAGCCGCGGCAACATGCTGTCACACACCATAGTCCGCAACACTGTCAGCGGCGTCTCGCTCGACTCCCTGTCGGCCGTGACTATGGTCAACTGCCGCCTGCGCAACTCGGCCGGCTACGCACTCTCCACCCGTCACGCCGAGGTCAGGCTATATGGATGCGAAGTGGCCGAGGCATCTTATGGCGCGATGCTGATGCACGGTGGCGACGTGCTGGCTAACCACTGCACCTTTGCCAATTATTACCTCTTCACCACGCCGCGCGGAGCCATCGTGCAGTTTGACCACTATGACCGCGATTCGGACGACGGCTCGGGCCTCGCCTATCTACGGGCCTCGATTACCAACAGCATAGTCTACGGCCTCGGCACCGACCTCTCGGTGGGCGACTTCACAGGCACGGACGTTACATTACGCTCATGCGTGCTCAAGAGCAAGGGCTCCGACGACGCCAACTTCATCAACTGCCTGTGGGACACCGACCCGCTCTATGCCACCGTGCGTAACGAATATCATTTCGACTACCGCCTGAAACACGACTCCCCTGCCCTGACCTACGCCGACTCGTCGCTCACCTCACCCGAGAGTGTCCTCGACCCCTACGGCACTCCGCGCCTCCCCGCCCCGCGTCCCGGAGCCTATCAGACACCCGCAGATGAATAGATAATAAGAGGGTGTTTTAATTAGGAGATTAAAACGGAAATTTGTAATTTTGCCCTAAAATCAATTATTACGGCATATATTATGGCAACAACACTGGTTAATACCGAATTTAACTTCCCCGGCCAGACGGCGGTATATCATGGCAAAGTACGTGACGTCTATTCGATAGGCGACGACCTCCTGGTGATGGTCGCTACCGACCGCATCTCGGCCTTTGACGTAATCCTCCCCAAAGGCATCCCCTACAAGGGACAGGCTCTCAATCAGATAGCGGCATCCATGCTCGACGCTACCGCCGACCTTGTGCCCAACTGGAAAATAGCCGTGCCCGACCCCATGGTCACCGTAGGCTACCGCTGCGAGGGTCTGAAGCTCGAGATGATTATCCGCGGCTATCTCGCCGGCAGCGCGTGGCGCGAATACAAGGCCGGCATGCGTGAACTCTGCGGAGTGAAACTCCCCGAGGGAATGGTTGAAAACCAGCGTTTCCCCGAGCCCATCATCACCCCCACCACCAAGGCCGATGCCGGTCACGACGAGAATATCTCGCGCGAGGAAGCCATAGCACAGGGCATCGTCACCGCCGAGCAGTTTGACACCATGGCCGCCTACACACGCGCCCTCTTCAAGAAGGGTTCGGAGATGGCCGCCGAGAAGGGCCTCATACTCGTCGACACCAAGTATGAGTTTGGTCTGCGCGACGGCAAGGTGATACTCATCGACGAAATCCACACCCCCGACTCGTCACGCTACTTCTATGCCGAAGGCTATGAGGAGCGTCTGGCCAAAGGCGAGCCCCAGAAACAGCTCTCCAAGGAGTTTGTACGCGAATGGCTCATGGCCAACGGATTTATGGGCAAGGAAGGCCAGCAGGTGCCTGAGATGACCGACGCTTTCTGCGAGGAGGTCTCGGAGCGTTACATCGAGCTCTACGAGCACATCACAGGCAAGAAATTCGAGAAAGCTCCAGAGCAGCACCTCGAGGACCGCATTGCCAAAAACGTGCTCGACTGTCTCAATCAACTCTAACCCAAATTGGACGTAGAACGCATCACCCCTTACGGCGACGGCTCGGGCGACAAGACCCGGCAAGTGCGCGAGATGTTTGACAGCATCGCCCCGGCTTATGATTTCATGAACCGGGCCATGACCATGGGCATCGACCGACTGTGGCGACACAAAGCCGTGAGACTGCTGCGTGACTGTCAGCACGACGATATTCTCGACATAGCCACCGGCACGGGCGACCTGGCCATCAAGCTGGCCCGCGAGCTCGACCCCATAGCCGTCACCGGCGTTGACCTGTCGGAAGGCATGATAGAAATCGGACGTGCCAAAGTGGCTAAAGAAGGCTTGCAGGAAGTGGTGACGCTCGGCATCGGCGACTGTCTGCTGCTGCCGTTCACCGACGCCTCGTTTGACGCGGTGACATGTGCCTACGGCGTGCGCAACTTTGCCGACCTCCTGGCCGGCTATCGCGAGATGCACCGTGTGCTCCGTCCCGGAGGACGGGCCGTCATACTCGAGCTCTCCACACCGACATCGCCTATGGTCAGACCGCTCTATAATTTCTACACCCGTCATGTCATCCCGACAGTCGGACGCCTGGTGTCGAAAGATGTGCGGGCCTACAGCTATCTGCCCGAGTCGATTGCAGCCGTGCCGCAAGGCGACGCCATGACAGCCATAATGCTCGAGGCCGGATTTTCTCAGGCGCGCGCAATACCACTCACCATGGGCGTATGCACAATCTATGAAGCAGTCTCTTAACCGCAAGGCTGGATAAAGACAATACACACCCTGAAATATACAACATTAAAAATCATAAATAAAATGGATAAGCAACAGGAAATCAAGATAGAGCTCACTCCCGAGGTAGCCAAAGGCATCTACTCCAACCTCGCAGTAATCACCCACGGCCCCAACGAATTTTTCGTTGACTTCATCACCATGGCCCCCAACATGCCCGGAGCCAAGGTGCAGAGCCGCATCATCATGAGCCCCGAGAACGCCAAAAACCTCCTCGGCGCACTCATGGACAACGTGAAAAAGTACGAGCAGACCTTCGGTCCCATCGTACCCAAGCGTCCCGTAAGCGGCCAGAACGGCAACAACGGCGAGATACCCAACCCCTTTATCATGGGTGGCAAAGCCTGATAGAGTTTTAAAACAATAAACATTAAAATGGAAAATTGGGCTTCGCATCCACCGCGAGGTAAATTTTCCATTTTTCCAATTTTAAATCCAACCCCCGTGAGTCTGACTATTTACAACACCCTCACCCGCACCAAGCAGGAGTTCAAGCCTCTCCACGAGGGACGCGTGGGCATGTATGTGTGCGGCCCGACAGTGTATGGCGACGGCCACCTGGGCCACGCCCGTCCGGCCATCACGTTCGACATACTGTTTCGCTACCTGCGCCACCTCGGCTACAAGGTGCGCTATGTGCGCAACATCACCGACGTAGGCCACCTCGAGCACGATGCCGACGAGGGCGAAGACAAGATTGCCAAGAAAGCGCGCCTTGAGCAGCTCGAACCGATGGAAGTGGTACAGCACTACCTCACCCGCTATCACAAGGCTATGGAGGCTCTCAACGTGCTGCCCCCCTCGATCGAGCCGCATGCCTCTGGCCATATCATCGAGCAGATAGAATATGTCAAGAAGATACTCGAGAGCGGATATGCCTACATATCTGACGGCTCAGTCTACTTCGATGTGCCCAAATACAACCGCGACCACCGTTACGGCAAGCTCTCGGGCCGAAATATCGACGAACTGCTCTCGACCACCCGCGCCCTTGACGGACAGGAGCAGAAACACAATCCCGCCGACTTCGCGCTGTGGAAAAAAGCATCACCCGAACACATCATGCACTGGCCCTCGCCCTGGAGCGAAGGCTTCCCAGGCTGGCACCTCGAGTGCTCGGCCATGGGCGAGAAATATCTCGGCGAGAGCTTCGATATACACGGCGGCGGCATGGACCTCATGTTTCCCCATCATGAGTGCGAGATAGCCCAGTCAATGGCCCACAACGGCCACGAGACCGTGCGCTACTGGATGCACAACAACATGATTACAATCAACGGCAAGAAGATGGGCAAGTCGCTGGGCAACTTCATCACGCTCGACGAGTTTTTCAACGGCTCACACCCGCTGCTCACACAGCCCTACAGCCCGATGACCATACGCTTCTTCATACTCCAGGCCCACTATCGCGGCACGGTCGACTTCTCCAACGAAGCCCTCCAGGCCTCTGAAAAGGCTCTCGGACGCATGCTCGAAGGCTATCGCCGTCTTCAGGAACTCACTCCGTCACCCGCCTCGACTGTCGATGTCAAGGGCATACGCGAGCGTTGCTACGAAGCTCTCGACGACGACCTCAACACCCCGATAGTCATAGCCCACCTCTTTGACGCGCTGCGCATCGTCAACTCCGTAAAGGACGGCAAGGCCACAGCCACTCAGGCCGACATCGACGAGCTAAAGGGTGTGTTTGACACCTTCCTCATCGACATTCTCGGCATTCGTCCCGAGATAGCCGGAGGTGCCGACAACGCCGAGGCCATGAAACCGTTTGAAAAAGCCATGGAACTCATCCTCGAGATGCGCGCCAAGGCCAAAAACGCCAAGGACTGGGCCACCAGCGACCTCATACGCGACCGTCTCGCCCAGGCTGGCTTCACAATCAAAGACACCAAGGACGGTGCCGAGTGGTCGGTACATTGACTGCTACATAATAAGAAACAAAAATAAACACTGATGAGGTGCAAAGATGTCATACATTTTTGCACCTCATCAGTGTTTTTATTAAGTGCGGTGACGGGTCACATCCACGTCATAACATGTCATTGCTCTAAGCCGCATATCGTACGGATACGCGCCGGGAGAAGGGCATTGTCAGTGAGAGGGATGAAGAGCTCCGAGCCGACTCCTACGGCATAGACGGGCACAAGGCCGCCCGAATGGCCGTTGGTAGTGAAGCCGAGTCCTGTCACACTGTCCTGAATCCTGTAGACCATCTCGGTAAAGGTATTGAACGAGTTGTAAAGCGTATGCTTGTCGGCCGGCAGTTCACCCTTGAAACAACGCTCAAACTCCTGCTCGAGCGACGCGGTCTGCTCGTCAGTCACGGGCACTGCGTGCCAGAATCCCATTCTTTCTTCAAGAAACGCCTTCATGTCGGGCCAGTCATAGATGCGACGCGAGCGGCGCATGGCACGGCAATAGTCGGCAAATCGGTCTTTGGAAATCCTCTGCCAGTCAATATAACGCAGATGCAGGTCATAGCCTACCGAATTGTTGCCCAATCCCATGCCGCCGGTCTCATGGTCGGCAGAGACGAGAATAAGGGTCTCGTCGGGATGAGCAAGGTAGAAGTCATAGGCATGACGCAGAGCCTGGTTGAAGTTAATCACCTCCTTGATGATGGTGCCGCCGTCATTGGCATGTCCGCCATAGTCGATATTACCACCTTCGACCATCATGAAGAAGCGGTCCCGGCCGTTTCTTTTCAGGTGCTCGAGAGCCGCAAGAGTCATGTCGGGGAGATTCATGGCCCCTTTCACCGAGTCGATGGTAAAATTGATCTGGCTCTCGGTTATCTCTTCGGGATTGAGCAGCAGCACACGGCGCGACTTCATGTCCTTGAGCTGGTCAAGCCCGCGGGCAATGTCGACACCGTTGGCACGGAATGTGTCCATGAGGTCATTGGGATTACCATCCTTATCCTTGTTGCCGCGCAGTTTGGAGCCGGCAATGAAGTCATAGCCCGACGCCGCGGCTTGGAGACCGATCTCGTAATACATGGAGCGCGACGGCACATGGGCGTAAAACGCACCGGGCGTCGCATCGTCAGGCGGCACGGATGTTACGAGTGCCACTCCGTAGCCACGGTCAAAGAGCTCCTTGGCCACCGATGTTACGGCCGCTGAGTCGGGCGTCATGCCGAGCATGCCGTTGTTGGTCTTATGGCCTGTGGCAAGTGCGGTGCCTGCGGCAGCCGAGTCGGTTACCGGCGAGGAGGCCGAGTGGGTGGTGGACTGTGAGGCTACCGGAAACTGCATCATGAGCAGAGGCTCGTCATTGCCAAGCACAGTGCGGTTATACACCTGTGCGGCCTGCACCTGGCCCATGCCCATGCCGTCGCCGATGAAATAGAATATATACCTGGGAGCTGAGGCTTCACAGGCTGAGGCTACAGCCCAAAGGCTAAGCAGAAACGTGATAATTCCGGTTTTCATTGTGTATATCTAAGGTTGTTTTTGATAGCGTCTGAGCGTCAGGTCTCACCGTTGATGCGGAGTATCCTGTCAATGATGTCGCGGTTGTTGGACAGACGCGGCACCTTGCGTTGGCCTCCGAGCTTACCTGTCGAAGCGAGCCAGTCGTCAAACACGCCGCGGCGACCTCTGACCACCGTGAGAGGATCGAGAAATATGCCGTGGGCACGTTTGGCCTGATAGTCCGAATTTACATCCTGCAAAGCCCGGTCGAGGGCTTCGGCAAAAGCGTCAATCGAAGCCGGCTCACACACAAACTCTATGAGCCATTCGTGACGTCCGCGACGATTGTCGGAGGCATAGACAGGCGCGGCCGTATAGTTGGCCACCTCGCAGTCCATCTCGCGGCATACGCGCGTCATGGCGGCCTCGGCATTCTCCACCATCAGTTCCTCGCCAAAAGCGTTGATAAACGATTTGGTGCGACCCGCAATGGTGATGCGCAGCGGGTCGACGCTCTCCACTCTCACCGTGTCGCCGGGAGTATAACGCCACAGCCCGTTGCACGATGTGATGACAAGCGAGTAGACCTCACCCTCTTCAACCAGCCATGCTGGTATCAGTTGAGGACGGTCGCTGTCGACCTGCGAGAGCGGTATGAACTCGTAGAACACCCCGCTGTCGAGAAGCAGGAGCATTGCGTGTGACTCAAGCGTATCCTGAACGGCAAAAAAACCTTCCGACGCATTGTAGCTCTCGAGATAGCGCATGCCCTGACGAGTGATATGAGCATACTGCCCGCGATAAGGAAGCATGGAGATACCACCGTGAAAAAACACTTCAAGATTGGGCCACACGTCATGTATGCAATCCACACCGGCCTTGGCCATAACGCCTTTGAGCACCGTGAGAAACCACGACGGCACCCCTGAGATATTGGTGATATTCTCATGCAGCGAGGCCTCGATGAGAGCCGGCAGCTTGGTAGCCCAGTCGGGCATCAGTGCCACGCTCTTGGAGGGGACACGCACTCTCTCGGCCAAAGGATTTATGCAGTCGATAAGTGTGGCCGACAGGTCGCCGACACGCACTCCGGAAGGAAGCGACAGCTCGTTGGCATAACTGCCGCCGAGGATGAAACTCTTGCCTGAAAACAGACGGCTGTCGGGATATAGACGCAGATATTGCGCCACCACCTGCGCCCCGCCGTCATAATGGTTGTGACGAAGCGAATCGTCGGTAATCGGAATGTATTTGCTTTTGCCGTCCGACGTGCCCGAGCTCTGGGCATAACGCTTCGTGACTCCGGGCCACAACACGTCGGCCTCACCGCCCACCATGCGCATCACAAGTTCTCTTATCTGAGGATATGTCTGCGGAGCGGGCACCGCGCGGCTGTAACCCTCATAGTCCTGCACACGGTCCAGTCCGCGCTCATGGCCCCATTTAGTGTGAGAGCCGTGCGAAATCAGCCATGACAATGTGGCGCGCTGCACATCCTCGACCCTGCCTCGCCACGTGAGAGGCTGTCCGGCCTTGTGAATAAACCATGGTCGTACCAAAGGCGTATAATTCATGACTCAGAACGGGTGTTTTTAGTGGCTGCTGAATAAACTTTTTAATGCGGGCTTAAAGCTCGTCGGGATGCTTGCGGTAATACTCCTCAAGCAAAGGGCCGATATTGAAATAATAGCCTCCGGCATCCTTGGCCGACGAATTTTTGACGGTCAGGTATTCATATGAGGGGTCGTAAAACACGTGGTCGCTCACACTGTAATCCATCATGTTGAGGAGCACATACTCATGCTGCGGCTCTATGACATACCATGCATTTTCCTCGTCAAGTCCTGTGCCGGTCGAGACGATAGCCATGAGCAGATAATTGAGCTTGTATTGCCATATGTTGGCAAGATTATTCTTGCCCTTGCCGCGCAGAGCGTTGATGAGCATCACCATCTCGCCAAGATTAAACGGATTGTCGGCCAGAGCCTGCTCGGCATACGCTATGACCGAGTCACACTCCTGACGTGTCAGCTCCTTGGAGCGATTGAGTGTGGCGTCATAAGTGATGGTGCGCTCGCTTGACCGATAGGGATTATAGTCCTCCTGAAACATATAACCGAGATACAAGTGTCGAAACTTGTCAATTTTCATCAGCGTGTCGTTGCGCTGAAACTCCTTCATGAGACGGGGATAGTAATAGGGCGAAGTGCGGTCGAGCGTGGCCTGACGTATTGCCGCAAGATCTGGCTTCTCGCGTTTGAGTTGCGGCAACACCTGGGCTTGCGAGCCCACACATGCCGCAATGGCTATGATTATGAGAGTGAATATTCGGGTCATATGGCAAAGTTAACAATTTTATTCATTACATCTCCCCGCCTCAATCACCCTTAACAAAGTTTAAGAGCCCGGGAGCACGACATTATAACAACCCCACCCCGACTTACGTTGCATCGATTGCATGCCAGTAATGGCATAATAATTGCACCCCGTGTAATTAGAATCCGCTTGTGAGTATGGGGATTGTGGTGCCTATGATGCTGAACGATATGACCGCGGGAAGACCTTTGGCACACAGATAGTTCCAGAATCTGTGAGAGGGATAGGCCAGTTGGAGCCCCTTGGGTGTTCGTCCGTAGGCCACCCCTCCGAGTATGGCCGCGAAAAAGGCCCCGACAATCATCGCCGCATGCGAGACGGTCAATCCGATGAGCATACCCGCCAGAGAGGCGGTGAAGATGTATGGCACCCCGAGACGCGAAGCCGTCACTCCCTGTGGCAATATGAAGTTAAGAGCTATGACTATAAGCATAGCCACACCCCAGAACATATAGGTGGACGCCCCGAGATGAACACCCGGCATAAGCCCCGACGTACACAGCGCGAGAAAAGCCACCGCCGTGCCGTAGGTGGATGAATAAAATGTGAGGGCGACCGCCAGCACAAGAAGAATAATGCAGACTACGAGTATAAACATGTCTTGAAAGGATTGCGGAATACTTTGGTGATAAGAAAAAACTCACCCACGCCGGATAAATATAACAACGGCGAAGGTGAGTTTGTGCATATGTATTGTCAAAAACTTTTGTTTCTCACATGCTGATTATTGCTGTCCCTGCCTGGCCTTGAACGCCAGCGCGTAGAGACGCATCTGCTTGAGCATGGCCAGCAGTCCGTTGGAACGGGTGGGCGAAAGATGCTCGCTGAGGCCGATGTCGTCGATAAAGTGAAGGTCAGCGTTGATTATATCGTCGGGGGTCTGATTGTCAAGGACCTTGACAAGAAGCGATATGATGCCCTTGACGATGATAGCGTCGGAGTCGGCCGTATAGTGCACACGTCCCTCGGGAGTAAGCTCGGCATTGACCCACACGCGGCTCTGGCATCCCTCGATGAGATGGGCCGGGTCGCGGTATTGTTCATCAATGGGAGGCAGACTGTTACCGAGATCTATAATCATGCCGTAGCGGTCCATCCAGTCGTCGACCTCGGAAAACTCCGCTACAATATCGTCTTGTATTTCGTTGATAGTCATAATTGGCAATTTTTTACATTAATTTTTAACTCTACTTGGCAGGTCTCGGAGCAGTATTGACATTCTCCGAGGGACGCACTCTGGCAAGCAGATTGACCATCTCACGGAGATCTACCGAGCCGTTCTTGACACCTTGACGCATCTTGCGCGAATTGCCGCGTTCGTTGGGCGAACCGATTGCCTGCCATGCCATGTCGGCAATCTGAATAGCCTGAGTATTGGTGCAACGGCCCTTCACCGCAAAATAGTCGTTGTTGGCAAGGGCGTTGAGGTCTCCGTCAACGAGAGCCTGTGCGAGAGCCTTGCCCATAGGGCTGGTCAGCTTGGCAAGCACCCAGGCGGCATTGTTGTTGAGATATTCGACGTCAGCAGTCTCCTCGGGAGTCATAGGAGCCGGTGCCGGGGCTGTCTGGCCGGGGGTGCCATCCTCCGAAATCATCTCGGTCTCGGCAGCCGGAGTCACATCATATTTGTCACCTTCGGGCAGAAGAAACACCACTGCAACGACAACAAGTATGGCCACCAGTCCGCCGGCAAGCCACATCAGAGCCTTGCGGCGATAGGGACGGGTGTGAGCCTCGTCGTCATCCTCCTCTTCGGCCGAATCATAACCCTGTGTCTCGGCCGGAACCTCATGGCGACGTGGGTCGGTAGGCACGGTGGTGTCAATGCGCGGACGCGGGTCGGAAGCCTCGTCAGACACGTTGACAAACTTTGGCGCGTTTTTCTTCACCTCCGAGCTTCCGTTCTCCAAGCGCGCGGTCTCGAAGTTGGGAGCCACAGGCGGATTGGTCAGACGCACATCTACATTGTAGACCTCCGAATGGTCGGATGTCACTTGACGGTGGGCACGGAATCCATGGAAATTGCCCGAATGGAGGCGATTATACTCCGGAGTGTTTTTCTCGATGGAAATCTGCTGCTCAAACACACGGCCTTCGCCGAAATCGAGACGCAACGTCACTCCCTGCTCCACCGGCTGAAGCTCGAGCACAAGTTCCTCGGTGGTAAGCATCTCAGCCGAGGGACGCTTGAGCTTAAGCGGGCGATAATTGTTTGACGCTACCTGTATCTCCACATCCTCGTCGGGAGCCAGGTCGCGCTCGGTAAAGTCGATATACGGGTCGGCCGTACTCACGGAGTGACCGTTGACCGAAATAGTATAGCCGTTGAGGGGCACCCCTTTGGTCGAAGTCACCTTGACCGGGATGCGGCGTATGAATCGTATGCCCGTCTGGGCGGCTGTGCGCACCTGTATGGTCGAACCCTCATATTTCGTATAGGCCGCAGGATTGCCCACCACGACAGTCTCGGTGTGGGTGTTGAAACCCTCCTTGCTATAGGTAAGCACCAGACGGTCGCCGTCATAGACCAGCGGAGCCGAAGCGGTCACCCCATCGGGACACACCACACCATACTGCTTGCGAATAGACACCGTGATACGCGGCATCTTCACACCCGGACGGAGCGATGTGGTGGCCGACACCACTATGATACAGCGATAGGCGGCATATTCGGGCTGGCCGGGAAATGAGAAGATAGACTCAAGTTCCTGCACGGAGATATATGTGCGATAGGCGGCCTCGCCCTTAGGCTCGGTATTGCCCTCGGCCGATGCAGTATATTTCCACGCCTCGAGCATGAGCGGCTCGAGGGGCACACCGGCCTCGAGAAGCGCGGCCTCCACAGCTTCATCGGTAAGATTCTCATCTTCGATAAAAGCCTTCTTGAGCGCGGTAAACGTGTTGAGAACCTGACGGCCGGTGAGAGCACACCCATTGGATATAAGCAGCGATATCATCATGAAACCCCGCTCGGGGGCCACAGTGTTGCGCGTGATGAGCGAAATGTAATGTCCCGCCTCCGACTGCTGGAGCACATAACACTCCGACGCGTTGAGAAAACGCTTGACAGCCGCGCCGGGCTCTACCATCATGCTCCCCCAGCGGGGATCGATGTCACTACCGGCCGGAGAGTAGGAATAAAGAGTGCGTGTCGCACCCTGAGCCTCGCCACGAATGGCTACGTGTATATAGTTAAAATCCATTTCTTGGTCTGTGAGATAATATACGGACAAAATTAGTGAAAATACTCCTCTTCCACAAACATTACAGATGCAAACCCTCTATGAAAAAACAAACGACAGCAAACGACAGCATAGCTATACATCATCATATTTAATGGATGAAAATTTTAAATATTGTTTTTCCAGCCAGAACGGCGCATTTTCCAAAGCGTGGAAAGGAGGCGCAGGGCAGAAAAAATGTCGGTGCGGTGGGGTGAGTTTTCGGCGATGCTTCGGGCTTCGATGAGTGCGAGCGAGAGTGCGCCGAGGGTGGTGAGATAAGGAAAGGGAGGGAGGGCTATAGCAGCTCTGTCAAGTCCTGCAAACGTGATTAGGGCTGCAATAATCATGCCGTCGACCACCGTAAGGCAAAAGAGGGCGAGATAGTATGACGAGAGTTTGGCTACGGTGCGCCGCAGACCGCGCGAGGTGCACGGCCGGCCGGCACGTCGGGCCTTGCGGAGCCCGCTTACAAGGTCTGCGGAGACGGCAAGAAATATGCCGAGATATTCGACCACAAGAAGTGCGAGAAGCGATGAAAAGGTGTGGGATGACATGATGCGGAAATGTTTTTTTAGATTACTTGCTTAAAATCCCGGAGCGCGTGAATTATAGTGCCTGTCGTGATTTCAGCTCGCAATGTTTTGTTGATTGGAATTGCTAAAACACTTCTGCAAAATTAACGTTACAGCCCACACAAAAGGTGCGATAATGACGCGTAGAGGCCTGTCCGCATCTCCTCAAACTACCTAATCAGTTGGATGGAGCGAGGAGTATACTATCGATGCCTTGGCCGGACCGATGAGGTCGGCTATTGCGTCGAGATCGGCTTCGCGCAGACGCTTTACGCTCTTGAAATGCGTCAGGAGCGAAGTGCGGGTTTTCTCGCCGATCCCCTTGATGCCGTCAAGTTGCGATACTGCCTGAGTCTTGCTGCGGCGATTGCGGTGATGGGTGATGCCGAAGCGGTGAGCCTCGTCGCGCAACTGCTGCACGATGCGCAGACTCTCGCTATTCTTGTCGATATAAAGAGGTATGCTGTCTCCGGGAAAATAGATTTCCTCGAGCCGTTTTGCAATACCGACCACGGCTATCACGCCGCGCAGCCCCATGTCGTCGAGAGCCTCGACAGCGGCCGACAACTGACCTTTGCCGCCGTCAACAACTATGAGCTGAGGCAAGGGTTCACCCTCGTTGACAAGACGGGTGTAACGGCGTGTGAGCACCTCCTTCATCGAAGCGAAATCATCGGGGCCTTCGACCGTCTTGATATTGAAATGTCGATAATCTTTTTTGGACGGTTTGGCATCCTTGAACACCACACACGATGCGACAGGATTTGAGCCCTGAATATTGGAGTTGTCAAAACACTCTATGTGGCGTGGAAGCTGAGAGAGACGAAAATCCGACTGCATACGCTGAAGTATACGGTCGGTGCGGGCTGCCGGGTCGCGCTTCTCTATGCTCTTGATTTTATCCACCCGATGCTGGCGCGCGTTCTTCTCCGACACCTCGAGTAGCTTGGCCTTGTCGCCGCGCTTGGGGATGATAAATCTCACGCCCTCCATCTCACAGTCGGGCTCCTGTGCCACGATAACCTCGTCATATTTCACGCCGAGACTCTCGGCTATCTCGGCCATGGCATACCCCAACAGTTGCGGCACCGATTCGTCAAGTCTGCGACGATACTCGAGAGTGACCGACTTGACCACCGCGCCGCGTCGGATGTGCATGTAATTTATGTTGACTTCATCATCCTCGTCGTGCACACCGAAGACGTCAATATCCTCGATGGTCTGCGAGACTATGACACTCTTGGACTGGTAACGCTTTATGAGGTCATATTGCTCCTTGAGCTCCTGAGCTTCCTCAAAACGCAGCTCCATTGACAGCCTCTGCATCTCGCCGCATAGATAATCGAGAAGTTCTGAAATATCGCCGCGGAGTATGGCCCGCACCCGGTCGATGTCGGCTCCATACTGCTCGGGGCTGACCAGACCGGTGCAGCACCCCTTACACCGTTTGAGGTGATAGTCGAGACACAGCCTTCCCTTTCCGGCTCGTATATAATCGGGCGTGATGAGGTGGCGGCACGAGCGCAACTGATAGAGCCGACGCACCAGCTCGAGCGTCGCGCGGGCCGAGCCGGCGTCGGTGTAAGGTCCGTAATATTTCGACCCGTCCTTGATGCGCTGGCGGGTCATGAACACGCGCGGATAAGGCTCGTTGGTAACCACTATCCAGGGATAGGATTTGTCATCCTTGAGCAGCACATTGTAACGCGGCTGGTGCTCCTTGATCATGGAGGCCTCGAGATTGAGTGCGTCCTGCTCGGTGGGCACCACTATGTATGACATGTCAGTGATGGCACGGACAAGGAGATTGGTGCGGAGCGAGTCGTGAGTGCGGTTGAAATATGAGCTGACGCGCCGCTTCAGATTCTTGGCCTTGCCTACATATATGACAGAGCCCTCGGAGTCGTAATACATATACACTCCGGGGGTGGAGGGAAGGATGGATATCTTCTCCTCAAGAGCGGCTGACTTGCGGTGCTTGGGCATGTTTCAAGTTTAGAGGGTGGCTTAATTCAGAGAAGGGGCACGTCCCGTCATACCGACAAGGACACACCCCTTCTCCATGTTCTTTTTAGAGGTTTAATAAGTGATGAGCGATGACACCTCGGCCTCGGCGGGAAGGTTGGCGCGGCCGTTGAGAGCCGACAGCTCAATGATGAAGTTGATGTAAATCTTTTTAGGGTTCATCTGCTTCACGAGTTCATAGGCAGCAGCCATTGTGCCGCCGGTCGCGAGCACGTCGTCGTGTATCACCACGATGTCATCGGGGGTGATTGCATCGCGGTGAATCTCGATGGTGTCCTTGCCATACTCTTTGTCATACGAAGCCTGTATGGTGTCGGCAGGCAACTTGCCGGGTTTGCGCACTGGCACAAATCCTGCACCGAGCTCAAAGGCCAGCATTGACCCGCCTATAAAGCCACGCGACTCGATACCCACTACTTTAGTAACACCTTTGTCGCGGTAAAGTTGCGACAGGTCCCAGCCCACGATGTGCAGACCGCGGGGGTCTTTGAACAGCGTGGTGATGTCTCTGAAGATTACTCCCTTTTGGGGGAAGTCTACTACGTCACGGATGTGTGATTTCAGGTATTCCATATCTTATGTTTTTTGAATGTTATATTTTCTAATGATGTTATCGTGTTAAAGTAAACAAAATCGCAGACAAAAAAGGTGCGATTGTTCCACGTGAAACAATTTTTCGCTATCTTCCTAAGAGCAACAGCAGTATGTTGACATCAGCCGGAGATATACCCGGGATACGCGAAGCCTGCGCCACGGTTTCGGGGTCAATCTTCTCGAGCTTCTGACGAGCCTCGGTCGACAGTGCCTTGACCGAAGCATAGTCGATCTTGCCGCGCAATTTGAGATTTTCAAGACGGTGGAGCTTCTCGGCATTGAGCTGCTCGCGCTTGATGTAGCCCTGATATTTCATTAATATCTCGGCCGCCTCGACTATCTCCTCGCGACGGGCCTCTTCAATATTTTCATTGATATAACTGTCAAGCGCGGGCACTCCTTCACGCAGAAGCGCGAGGTTAAGCCCCGGACGTAACACGAGGTCTTCGAGCTTCACCCCCTGCTTGAGAGGCTGCTCGCCTCGCTCCTCAAGCCAAGGATTTACGAGGGCCGACTTGACCGAATAAGAGCGGCAAAAATCTATCAGTCCGTCGCGCTGCTCACGCTTGGATAGCATGGCGGCATAACGCTCGTAGGTGGCAAGACCTATGGCATGGCCTCGCGGAGTGAGACGCATATCGGCGTCATCTTGCCGCAGGAGTATACGGTGTTCGGCTCTCGATGTAAACATTCGGTAAGGCTCGTCGACCCCTTTGGTCACAAGGTCATCGATAAGCACTCCGATATATGCCTCGTCGCGCGCAAGAGTAAAAGGCTCGGCTCCCTGCACACTCAAAGCGGCGTTGGCTCCGGCCACAAGCCCCTGCCCCGCGGCTTCCTCATAACCGGTGGTGCCGTTGACCTGACCTGCAAAATAGAGCCCTTTGACGAGCTTCGTCTCAAGTGTGTGATGAAGCTGCGTGGGGTCAAAAAAGTCATATTCTATCGCGTAACCCGGACGGAAAAGCATCACGTCACGCAGCGCGGGTATCGTCTCCAGAGCCTCAATCTGTATGTTGATCGGGAGCGATGAAGAGAAGCCGTTGAGATAATATTCAGTGGTCGTCTCGCCCTCCGGCTCGAGAAAGAGCTGATGCTCGTTCTTGTCGGCGAAGGTCACTATTTTGGTCTCGATGCTGGGACAATAACGGGGACCGATACTTTGTATCTGGCCGTTGTAAAGCGGCGAGTCGGGCAGTCCGCGACGCAATATTTCATGGGTCTGCGTGTTGGTATAGACTGTGTGACACGCGCGTTGCGGAAGCTCTCGCGCCACATCGGAAAGATAGGAAAACTTGTGAAAATCATTGTCGCCTTCCTGCAGGGTGGTCATTGACCAGTCTACGGAACGGCCGTCGATACGCACAGGTGTACCGGTCTTCATGCGGTCGGTCGTAAAACCTAATTCACACAACTGCTCCGTTAATCCATAGGCAGCAGGCTCGGCCACTCGGCCACCCTCGATTTTGACCGGACCGGTGTGCATGAGTCCATTGAGAAAGGTACCTGCCGTGAGCACCACGGCACGCGCCGAAAACTCCACTCCGAGTGCGGTGACGATGCCGCATACGCGTCCGTCATCCACCTTGACTGCCCTCACGGAGTCTTGCCACATATTGAGATTGGGAGTATTCTCGAGAGTCTCGCGCCACATCTGCGAGAATTTCATGCGGTCGCTTTGGGCACGCGGACTCCACATGGCCGGTCCCTTCGAACGGTTGAGCATGCGAAACTGTATGGCCGTGCGGTCGGTAATGACACCGGTCATGCCGCCGAGCGCGTCAATCTCGCGTACTATCTGCCCCTTGGCTATACCCCCTATGGCGGGATTACAGCTCATCTGGGCAATCTTGTTCATGTCCATAGTGACGAGCAGAGTCGACGCGCCCATGCGTGCGGCAGCATGTGCAGCCTCGCATCCGGCATGACCGGCTCCGATCACTATCACATCAAATGAAAATTTCATATATAGCGAATTTCAGATATATTCCGAATGGAAAGAGACACACCACAGGCTCCTCACTCCGCCGCATAAACTGTGTCGGAGCATCCCGGGGCGTGTTCGTCATGCCGACACTACATCTGCTCCAGAAGAGCGAGGGCCTCGTTTTCGTGACGCTCCATAATCTCACGCTCACCCGGGCCCTTGTCATTGATGCCGCAGAGGTGAAGCACCCCGTGGACAATCACACGGCGCAACTCGGTGGCATAGTCCGCCCCCACCGTCTCGGCATTGGTTGCCACGGTGTCGAGCGAGATAAACATATCGCCGCTGATACGACGTCCGCGCGTGTAGTCAAAGGTTATAATGTCGGTATAATAATCGTGCTGTAAAAACTGACGGTTGACCTCGATGATTTTCTCATCATCACAAAAGATATAAGTCAACGGCCCGAGTATGCGGTCATGCCTCCGGGCCACTTCGTCAACCCAGCGTCCCAACTTCTCCGTGTCAATATCAGGCATCGGAGTCTGCGCGTCAGTGAGCCATTGTATATCGTTCATGAGAGCAAAGTTAGTGAAAATTTGGAGAGCTTGGCCGCTACGGAGCCAACTTTTTTATTTCACCAAAAATCCCGAACAAAAAATCTCGGCCCAACACGCTATATATTAACGCATTGAGCCGATTTTAACCCTCTGAGATTTTAATATTCACAGCCTCACGTGGGTGTGGAGGCAAAATCTCGGATGCATTTTGTTAAAATATGTAAAACCGATTTTTACTTACCTTTATATAAAACCGGATTTGTATCGGCGTCATTATACATCTTCATCTGCCGATACACCTTCATATATTTTATGCCGGCGGCGATGTCGTCGAGCAGAGTGTCGATCGCAGTGGTGAGGTCGACCTGCTGCTGGAGGAGGATATTGAGTTTAGCCTCACACTTGGCTTTATGTTCGGCCGACGCATCCGGGCGGCCCACCTCGGCAGCCATATGATAAATCTTCAGCGCGAGTATCGACAGACGGTCGAGAGCCCAGGCGGGTGACTCAGTGTTGATAGTAGCCGAAGCAAGCGGTTTGACATCGGCATACTTCTCGCGGAAGTAAGTGTCAATCTCCTCCACCATATCTGTACGGTCCTGATTGGAGCGGTCAATGCGACGTTTGAGCGCGAGTGCGGCCACCGGGTCAATCTCCGGGTCACGGATTATATCCTCGAGATGCCACTGCACGGCATCAATCCAATTTTTGGCAAACAGTGTATGCTCTATAGTACCCTCGGCATAAGGATTCTCGACCACAGCGTCTACACGGTCGGTCTCGTGATACTTCTTTGTCGTCGCAAAGAAAATATCGTAATAGTTTTGGGCAAGTTTCATGCGAAAAACATTTAAGGTTAATGTCTATGTGCAAATTTGCGAAAAATAATCTCAAAAACCAAACGAAAAATTGATTACCTTTGTAAAAAACTTGGCTTTCAGCCAAAGGTTATAAGGTTATTACTTGCCCTACGGGCAAAGGTTATGAGGTTATAAGGTTAAAGACATATAACCGTATTACTCTATAATCTTATAACCTTTGGCTGAAAGCCAAACAATAACCAACTCAATAACCTTTGCCCGTGGGGCAACTAATAACCTCATAACCTTTGGCTGAAAGCCAAGTAAAATATGCAGACTGTATTATTTCATTCAACGATATTCGGGCCCATACATTCACGCCGACTGGGCGTATCGCTCGGAGTAAACCTAACGCCCAATGACGGCAAAGTATGCACCTTTGACTGCCTATATTGCGAGGCCGGTTTCAACGCCCAAGGCACCGGCACCACAGGTCTGCCCCCGCGCGAGAAAGTCGCCCGACTGCTCGAGCAGAAACTCTCCGAAATGAAAGCTGCCGGAAGCCCGCTCGACGTAATCACCTTCTCGGGCAACGGAGAGCCTACCGTCCATCCCGACTTTCCGGGAATAATCGACGATACCATCCGCATACGCGACAAATACTATCCCGAAGCTAAGGTAAGCGTCCTGAGCAATGCCACCCGCATCGACCGGCCCGAAATATTTAAAGCATTACTTAAAGTCGATAATAACATTCTCAAGCTCGACTCAGCCCTCACTCCCACCATCCGACAGGTCGACCGCCCTACCCTACCCCACCTCGACGCAGACACTATTATTGAAAATCTCACCCGTTTCGGCACCGACTGCATAGTCCAGACCATGCTGCTGCGGGGCGAATATGACGGAAAACCTATTGACAACACCACCCCCGAGGAAATCGACGCTCTCATCGAGGCCTATCGCCGCATAGGTCCGCGCGAAGTGATGATATACTCCATCGACCGCGCCACCCCTGCCCGACAGCTTGTCAAAGTGCCACGCGAAGAGCTCGAGGTCATCGGCTCGCGCATCACCGCTGAAACCGGCATTCCCGTACAGATAGCCTGATATAACCAAAAAACATTCGGCTCTTTCGCCCCATCAGCCCCACCCTCCTGACAATGGACATCCTCACCCCGCGCCCGCTTCGTCACGGCGACCGTATAGCAGTGCTCTCCCCATCGAGCATCATCAAACCACAGACAGTCTACAACGCCCTGCCCATCCTTGCCGACCGCGGCTGGGTGACCTATGTAGGCGAGCATACGTTTGACCGCCACGGCACCTATGCCGGCACCGACGACGCCCGCTATACCGACCTCGAGACAGCCCTGCTCGACCCCGACACTCGTGCCATCATATGCTCGCGCGGCGGCTACGGGGCCGTCCACCTGCTTGAGCGGCTCGACCGTCTGCCTCTGCGCGACGACCCCAAATGGATTGTGGGCTACTCCGACATATCGGCCCTCCACGCACTCATGTCAAAGCACGGCATAGAGTCAATCCACGCCCCGATGTGCAGACACATAGCCTCACACAAAGGCAAAGACGACGACTCGCTCCGGCTCTTCTCGCTGCTCGAGGGCACACGCCGTGACGTGACACTCTCCCCCAACCGTCACAACCGCCACGGACGCGTCACGGGACGTCTGCTCGGCGGAAATCTCGCGGTAATAGCCGGACTCATCTCCACACCCTTTGACGCACTCAGGCCCGACACAATCCTCTTTATCGAAGATATAGCCGAGCCTGTATATAAAATCGAACGTATGCTCTATAACCTGCGGCTCAACGGCACGCTAAGTTCACTGCGAGGACTGATCGTAGGCCGTTTCACAGACTACACGCCCGGAGCCGACGACGAGACCATGGAACAGATGATAGCCCGCATGGTCAGCGCGTATGACTATCCCGTAGCCTTCGGAGTGCCTGTCGGTCATGTCGACCACAACATACCTCTCGTATGCTCCTCGACAGTAACCCTCGACATCACCCCCTCCGCAACGACAATACACTACGAGGCCTAAAGGGATGTTTAATAGAGAATTATAACCAATCCATTAGCCACAAAAAGCCAAGATAGCCAAGTATCCCGCCTCACTCCCTCTTGCTCAGCGCGAAGAGCATCACAGCCCCCACCGCCGCAAAAGGAATACCGACAAGAGCCGGAGACGCCAGGCCGAAACCATGCTGTATGGCCAGGCCGCCGAGAGCAGCCGACATCGCGTTTGACACATTAAACGCGATCTGTATTCCGGCCCCGCCGAGCATCTCGCCACCCTTGGCAAACCTCACTATTATATATTGCAACGGACCGCCGATGCCAAAGAGGCCGGCAGTAGCGACAAACATCAGTATGAGCGACGGCACCTTCATCGACACACACAGATACACTGCCGCCATTACAAACACCAGTGCCGCCGATATACACCCCGTCACGACCGAAGCCTTGTAACGGTCGGCCAGCTTGCCCGAAAGCATATTGCCGACCACCATGCCAGCTCCGGCTATCACCATGACCCAGCTCATCGACGGCGTGGAAAATCCAGTGACCCTGGTCATAATCGGCTCTATGTAACTGAACCAGCAGTATACACTCGCCTGTCCGAAAAACACGCCTCCATATATCAGCCACGGAGCCGCGTTGCGCAGAAATCTGAATTGTCCCTTGATACCGCTGTCGGGCAGCGGAGCAAGATAAGGCAACCACACGCGTATGCACACCAGCGACAGCAATCCCACCGTCGCAACTATGCCGAAAGCCACTCGCCAGCCAAAGAGATTACATACAAACGTGGCCGACGGCACTCCGAAAAGATTGGCTATGGTCATGCCGCCGACAAGCACCGCCACTGCCTGCGCGCCGTGACCCTTCTCGGCAAGACGGGCACACACTATGGCCCCGGCACCGAAAAATGCACCGTGAGGCAAGCCCGATACAAACCTTGCACATAACAACGTCACATAACCCGGCGACAATGCTACCCCGAGATTTCCAACAAATATCACCGCACTCAGTAGAAGCATAAGCCGCTTCAACGGCATGCGGCGCAACACGATGAGCATCGGTGCGCCCACAGCCACTCCGAGCGAATAAGCCGAAATCAGATGCCCGGCCTCGGTGATGCTTACTCCCACTCCCGATGCCACCTCGCCAAGTACTCCCATCATGCCAAACTCGGCTATCCCAAGCGCGAACGTGCCGATGGCAAGCGCGTATAAACCTTTATTCATTACCTATTGAGAACCTTAAAATTTTTCGGCTGCAAAGTTAGCCACAAAAACACACAAATCTCAAAAAATTCCAGCCAAAAAACATGAGTACGGAAGTTAAAAATTTCTACTCCCGTACTCCTGGTTTTTTATCAATTTTGCGTCTGTTGTATCACTCTATTTTCAAGGCAAACCCTCCACCCGGAGCGAGATGGACTGACAGAGGCGACCCCTGCGACAGTGTAATCTCACTGCGACGGTAATCGCGGCCGCTGCGATGAGCATTAACTCCGTCGGCAAACATTATGGCCTTATGAGAACCTTGAGAAAGGAATGAGAGGTCTACGGCAAGGTCGCGCGGAGTCTTGTCGGTAATGCCGCCAACATACCACGTAGTCCCCTTTCGGCGGGCTGTCACTATATATTCGCCCATAGAGGCGGCGAGAACGCGTGTCTCGTCCCATGTGGTGGGTACCTCGGCGATAAAGTCGGTACACTCCTGCTCACGCATATAATTGGACGGCGTGTCACACAGCATGTTGACCGGCGAGTCAAACACCATATAGAGAGCCAACTGATGACAGCGTGTGCCCTGGCTCATAGGCTCGTTGTGACATGGATAATAGTTGCCGGGAGCGGCGTTGCGCATGGCTCCCTGAGTGTAGTCAAGCGGGCCGGCGACCTGACGCAGAAACGGCACCATGACATTATATTTCAGATGGTCGCAGTCCTTGTCGGCCCACTTCATGTTTTCAAGACCAAACACCCCCTCGAAGTTGAGCAGATTGGGATAAGTGCGGTTGAGACCGGCGGGTTTGTACATGCCGTGAAGGTCAAGCACGAGACGATGACGCGCGGCAGTCTCGGCGGCGCGAGCTATAAATTCGGTAAGCGGCTGGTCATCACGGTTCATGAAATCGACCTTGAAACCCTTTATACCCATATCGGCATAATGCTTGCACACTCGCTCCATATCCTTGTCAAAAGCACGGTATCCGGCCCATAGTATGAGTCCGACATTACGGTCGGAGGCATATTTTATGAGCATCGGCAGGTCGATATTGTCATTGACCTTAAAAAGATCGGCATTGTCATTGTCCGACCATCCATCGTCAAGAATCACATACTCTATACCGTTTTTTGACGCAAAATCTATGTAGTACTTATATGTATCGTTATTGATGCCGCTCACAAAGTCCACGCCGTCGATATTCCAGTCATTCCACCAGTCCCACGCCACTTTGCCCGGACGTATCCACGAGATGTCCTGTATTTTTGAGGGTGCGGCAAGCAGATAGGTCATGTCAGTGGCGGCAAGGTCTTTGTCGTCGGCTGTGACCACGGCCATGCGCCACGGCAGCTCGCGCGGCCCGTCGACCTTAGCTATATAATTCTCCACATCCTTGACCATCAACTGTATGTAGCCTCCTGACTCGATCTCGCTCGGATAGGGAGGAAAGACACCTTTGAGAGTGGTGGACGGAGCTGTCGAGTTGAGATACAAGCCCGGATAATTGTCAAGCCCCGACTCGGAGATACACACTTTCACCCCCTCGGGACGCTCAACGACAAGCGGCAGAAAGGCAAGTCGGGCATTGTTGAGCTGCGACAATGGTGCTTGGGTATACATGTTTTCAAACGAGTTGGAAAACTGCGACCGGAAGTCTCCGTCATTACCCGTAGCCACATAGGGGACAGCCGTCATGGCATCGTCGGGAAACTGAAACTCAACGGTCTCGGATAGAATCTCAAACGGTTTCTTCTCACGGGTCACAAACCTGTAGGCCACGCCGTCGTTGAAAGCCCTGAACTCCACGCTCCAGTTTTTACCGAGCCCGAGAGTCAGTCCGTTATAGTTTTCACGGATGCTGTCGGCACGATAGAAAGGCGAGGCCATCATGCGGTCGACACTGCCTCGCCAGGCGCGTTTCACTTTGACACGTTCACCCACCACACTGCCGTCCGACAGCGTGAGGCCGAGTTGCGAGGGCGCAAAAGCCACTACACCGTCACGTTCCACACTCCATGTGAGCCGGTCGGAGGCGGCAATTGTGGCGGTAATGTGTCCGTCAGGCGACGAGAGGCGATACTCCACTCCTCCTGCATTCATGGCCATAGCTGCCATGAACCACATCAAAACTACTTTTTTCATGATAATTGTACCTGAATAATACAACAAAGGCTCCTAAAAGTCCGACAAAAGACTTTCAAGAACCCTTATTGACGAATGATATATTCTATTATGATTATACGGTAAGGATTTCTTTTTCTTTTGCAGCGAAAAGTTCGTCGATTTTCTTCATGTAGCGGTCATGAAGTTTCTGGGCCTGAGCCTCGGCATCCTTCTCGACATCCTCGCTCATACCCTGCTTGATAGCTTTCTTCAGACCCTCGATAGCATCGCGGCGGGCATTGCGCACCGACACCTTGGCGGTCTCGGCCTCAGCCTTTGACTGCTTCACAAGATTCTTACGACGCTCCTCGGTGAGCGGGGGGATGCTCAGACGTATCACCTCGCCGTTGTTTTCGGGCATGATGCCGAGCTCGGAGTTTATGATAGCCTTTTCGATTTCCTTAAACATGGCCTTCTCCCAAGGTGTAATGGTTATGGTACGCGCATCGGGGACAGCCACATTGGCCACCTGCGAGATGGGCATTGCCGAGCCATAATACTCCACACGTATGCCGTCGAGGATTTTAGGATTGGCCTTGCCGGCACGGATGTGGGCGAGAGCCTCGTCAAGATAAGCCACGGCCATTTCCATTTTTTCTTCGGCCGGATTGAGATAGTCGGAGGGTTCCATTATATTTGCTTTAATTTAGTATTACGATTTATATGTCAGGCACACCGGTCTGCGCATCTTATCAATACACTTTTGTGCCTATATTTTCGCCTGCTATCACCTTGGCAAGATTGCCGGGGGTATCCATGTCAAACACCACGATGGGCAGATGATTTTCCCTGCACATGGCAGTAGCTGTGATGTCCATCACCTTGAGTCCGCGGGCAAGCACTTCGTCATAAGTGATTTCGTCAAACTTGGTGGCCGTCGGGTCTTTCTCGGGGTCGGCCGTATACACGCCGTCAACACGTGTGCCCTTGAGCATCACGTCGGCACCGATTTCAATGCCGCGTAGCGCGCTGCCGGTGTCGGTCGTAAAGAAGGGGTTGCCGGTTCCGGCAGCCATGATGGCGACAGTGCCCCCCTCGATGGTCTCGATGGCGCGGCGGTTGGAATACTGCTCGCCGATAGGAAACATGTTGATAGCCGTGAGCACCCGGGCCGGCTGGCCTATGTCCTCGAGTGCCGACGAGAGGGCAAGCGAGTTGATGACAGTGGCGAGCATACCCATTTGGTCACCCTTCACGCGGTCAAATCCCTTGGCCGCACCCGAGATGCCGCGAAATATGTTGCCGCCACCTATCACGATAGCCACTTCTACACCTTTGCTTACTATATCGGCAATCTGACGGGCATATTCGCCCAGTCTGACAGTGTCTATGCCATAACCCTGCGCTCCCATCAGCGACTCGCCGCTGAGTTTGAGCAATACTCGCTTATACTTTGTTTCCATATCACAAATTTAGACAAAATAACACATTAACTCCAAATTTTCAGTTGAAAGTTTACTTACCCTCGGATGTCGTATAATTACAATTCCATTACAAAGCATGCACAATTCAGTTACTCATTTGCCGATATTTCGCACATTTTGTACATTTGCAGTTGTGAACACACATTCTAACATATCTTCCCCGCAAATACTCATCGTAGATAACGACCCGACCATATTGTCACTGCTATCTGAGAATCTCCAGAGCGAAGGCTATGGCGTACAGACCATATCTGACGCAAGCCAGGCTCTGATGTTGCCGCTTGACCGATACGCGCTCATAATATCGGAAGTGGAGCTGCCGGGCGAGATTGACGGGTTTGAACTGCTCGAACGCATCAAGGACGACCCCGTCACATGTGCTGTGCCTGTGATGTTCTGCACCGTGCGTGACGGCGAAAACGACATCATACAGGGCCTCAACGCCGGAGCCGATGACTACATCGTGCGTCCGTTCTCCCTGCGCGAGATGCTGGCGCGAGTGCGCTCGGTGTTGCGACGACACCGCAATATGGCTCCCGCCGCCAATCTGCGCACCATCGAATATCGCACTCTCATACTCAACATCGACTCGCACGGTCTGCTTATCGACGGAGAGTCGGTATCGCTGTCCCCCACCGAATTTTCAATACTAACACTGCTGCTGCGCTCACGCAACAAGATGTTCTCGCGCGAAGAGATATTCGCGGCGGCATGGCCCGGCGAGGAGTTTAACAACCCGCGCCTTGTCGACGTAAACATCTCACGTCTGCGCAAAAAGCTCTCGGCCTATTCGTGCAATCTGGTCAACAAGTCGGGCCTCGGATATGGTTTCCTCGATGAAATCTGAACCACTGCCCGCAGCCACCGCATCGTTTGTGCTCGAAGCCGGATGCGACGAAGCCGGACGTGGATGTCTGGCCGGACCGGTGTGCGCGGCTGCCGTGATACTGCCCGACGGATACACACATCCTCTGCTCAACGACTCAAAAAAACTCACCGAACGCCAGCGCGAGCTGCTGCGGCCGGTCATCGAGCGCGACGCCGTCGCATGGGCTGTGGCATGGGCCTCCAACGAGGAGATTGACTCCATCAACATCCTCAACGCTTCAATCCTTGCCATGCACCGCGCTCTTGAGGCTCTCGAGGTGACTCCGGGCCAGATTGTGGTCGACGGAAACCGTTTCAAGCCGTTTCGCGACATCCCCTATCAGACCATCGTGAAAGGCGACGGCAAACTGGGCAACATCGCCGCCGCGTCAATCCTGGCCAAAACCCACCGTGACGAGTGGATGAGACGCGCGGCCGAAGAGTTTCCGCTATATCACTGGGAAATCAACAAGGGCTACCCCACCCGCGACCACCGCGCAGCCATCGCCGCCCACGGTCTGACCCCGCTTCACAGGCTCACATTCAAAGGCTCAGGGAAAAACGACAATTCTGAAGACACAAAAAAATGACAAAAGTATCGACGATACTTTTGTCATTTTTTTGTGTCACTTATTGAGCAACCTGCGCACCCGCTCAAGCGGCATGGCGCGGCGGCGGGCATAATCGGCAAGCTGGTCATCACCCACTGAGCCGAGCATGAAATATCGGGCGGCGGGATTGGATATATACAGACCGCTCACACTTGCCGAGGGGTGCATGGCACCGTTTTCGGTCAGCGTTATGCCTATCTCACCCATCGACAGCAGTCTGTCAAGCTCGAGATTGAGAGTCTGGTCGGGCATCGAGGGATAACCCATAGCCGGACGTATGCCTGAATATTTACCCTCGTAAAGCTCGTCAAGACTCATGTCTGGCTCATCCTTGGCATAACCCCACAGCTCGCGGCGCACATGGCGGTGCAGCCATTCGGCCGCAGCCTCGGCCACACGGTGCGACACCGTCTGCACCAGCAGCGATCCGTAGCTGTCGCCCTCGGCCTCGAGACGAGCCACATCATCCTCAGTATGCACGGCCACGGCAAACGCTCCTATATAATCACCCTTGGGGGCCACATAGTCGGCCACAGCCGGATAACGGCCCGACTCATCGGGCTGCTGACGGCGCAGAGTAGGAAATCTCACCTCTCCGGCCACTATATCGTCACCCTCCGAACGGCCCTCCACAATTGTCGTCACGCCGCATATCTTGCCCGGCGTGCCACATATCTCCTCTATCACGCGACGCGCGTCACGGGCAAGTCTGAGTGCTTCCGAGGCCTTGTCGCGCCCCTCCTTCTCCTCCTTCGACTGCAACCACGCCTCCTCGCAGGCCCGGCAGCCGTGCACACCAAAGGCATCGGCAAGCGTGGCCGGGAGTTTCCATGCACTCATAAAGGCTCGATAATTGATCAGTGGCAGCAGTTCCTCACCGGGTATATCTGTCACAGTGCGGCCCGGACAGGCAGGGGCAGGGGAGACATATGTGTCACCCGCTCCGCGCACACTCCGCATGCGGGCCTCGGCGAGCGTAGCCATCTCTCGGGCGGCTGTCTCGCGCTCATGCTCCTCGCGCAGACGGCGGGCCTCCTCCTTGAGCGAGGCGATATAAGCCTCCCTCACCTCGGGGTTGAGCAGACGCGCTGCGAGCAGAGGATTCTGCGAGGCGTCTCTTACATGTATCACGGCCCCTTCATACCGAGGGTCAATCTTAAGCGCGGTGTGCAGACGCGAAGTGGTCGCTCCGCCCACCATCAGCGGTATATGCAGCCCGGCCTTGCGCATCTCCTCGGCCACATGGGCCATCTCGTCGAGCGACGGGGTAATGAGGCCCGACAGACACACTATATCGGGCCTCTCTCTCAGAGCGGTCTCCACAATAGTCTCGGCCGGCACCATCACACCAAGGTCTATCACCTCATAGTTGTTGCAGGCCAGCACTATCGACACTATATTCTTGCCTATGTCATGCACATCACCCTTCACTGTGGCAAAGAGCACCTTGCCGCTCTTGCCTGTCGAGGCGGCCGCCACACTCTTGCGGCGGTCTATCTCGGGCTGCAGTATGGCCACCGCGCTCTTCATGGTGCGGGCGGTCTTGACCACCTGGGGCAAAAACATCTTGCCTTCGCCAAACAGGGTGCCCACCCTGTTCATCCCCTCCATGAGCGGACCGTCAATAATGGCCACCGGCTCCATGCCTGCCTCGAGAGCTTCGCGCAGGTCCTCGGCGAGATAAGTACCCGTCCCGTGCACGAGTGCGTAGCTCAGACGCTCGTTCAGCGGCAGTGCACGCCACTGCTCGGCCTTAGGCGTGTCGTTTTTAGCCTCTTCGGCCCCTTTGGCTGCCATTGAGGCAGCCAGGGCGGCCAGCTCCTCCGACGCTTCCTTGCGGCGATAGAGCACCACATCCTCGAGCAACTGACGCAACTCCGGCTCGACATCGGCATATGTCACGGCCGTGGCCGGATTGACTATGCCCATGTCCATGCCTTTGCTTATGGCATGGTAGAGAAACACCGCATGCATCGACTCGCGCAGACGATTGTTGCCGCGGAAGGCAAACGACAGGTTGCTCACTCCGCCGCTCACCTTGGCTCCCGGCAGATTGCTCTTGATCCACTCCACGGCCCGTATGAAGTCAAGTCCATAGCGGTCATGCTCCTCGATGCCGGTGGCGATGGAGAGTATGTTGGGGTCAAAGATTATGTCCTCGGGCGGAAACTGTGCCTGCTCCGTGAGCAGACGGTAGGCCCGGCCACACACCTCGATTTTTCTTTCATACGTGTCGGCCTGACCCTTCTCGTCAAATGCCATGACCACCACGGCCGCCCCGAGACGGCGTATGCGGCGCGCACGCTTCACAAATGTCTCTTCGCCCTCTTTGAGCGATATGGAGTTGACTATACCCTTGCCCTGCACACATTTGAGGCCGCTCTCTATCACTTCCCATTTTGACGAGTCAATCATCACGGGCACACGCGCTATGTCGGGCTCGGCGGCAAGAAGATTCAGAAATCTGCACATCTCGCGCCCGGCGTCAAGCAGTCCGTCGTCCATGTTTATGTCTATCACCTGCGCTCCGTCCTCGACCTGTTTGCGGGCTATCGCTATGGCCTCTTCATAGGCTCCCTCCTTGATCAGTCTCAGAAACTTGCGTGAGCCGGCTACGTTACACCTCTCCCCTACGTTGATAAAATTCTTGTCGGGGGTCACCTCGAGCATCTCGAGGCCCGACAGCCTCATCTCGGGCTTCACCGACGGGGGCACATGCGGAGCCTTGCCCTTCACTATGGCCGGATAGCGGGCTATATGCTCGGGCGTGGTGCCGCAGCAGCCACCTATTATATTGACAAGCCCTTCGTCCACAAGCTCGCTCATCACGGTAGCCATGCTCTCGGGGGTCTCGCCATAATTGCCCGAGGCGTCGGGCAGTCCGGCATTGGGATGACACGACACCGGCCACGGACTCTTGCGGGCCAGTTCGGCTATCCATGGCTTGATTTCCCTCGGGCCGAACGAACAGTTCAGTCCCAACGACGCTATCGGCGCATGACTCACCGATGCTATGAACGCCTCGAGCGTCTGGCCCGAGAATGTGCGCCCGTCCCTGCCGGCAATGGTCACCGACAGCATTACGGGCAGCTTCACCCCTCTGGCCTTCATCACCGACACAGCCGCGTCAAGGCCGGCCTTGAGGTTGAGCGTATCAAAGATTGTCTCGAAAAGCAGCATATCGACCCCGCCGTCCATCAGCCCCTCTATCTGCTCGCTGTAAGCGTCAAAGAGCTCGTCATACTTCACGGCTCTCATGCCGGGGTCATTGATGTCGGGACTCATCGAGGCCGTCTTGTTGGTAGGGCCTATCGAACCGGCCACTCTCACCCTGCGCTCCGACGAGTCGGCAGCCCGACGGGCTATCTCGGCCCCTGCCCGGCTTATCTCGCGGGCAAGTCCGGCCATGTCATAGTCGGCAAGCGATATGGCATTGGCGTTAAACGTATTGGTGCTGATAATATCACATCCGGCCCCGACATATTCGCGGGCTATATCCTCGATAACATCAGGCCGCGTCAGACACAGCAGGTCATTGTTGCCGCGCAGGTCCACATGCCATCCGGCAAAACGATCGCCGCGAAAATCCTTCTCCGTAAGCCCGCGACGCTGTATCATGGTGCCCATCGCACCGTCGAGTATCAATATCCTGTCTTCCATCTACCTTAATTTATATAAATCAAGCCCGTTAGACCCTTGGAGCCTGACGGGCTTGACATTAAAAGTTGTTGTTATTTAACATCTTACGGCTTCTCAAACCCGTCCTTGGTGGCACGCTCGCTCATACGCTTGATGCGGGCCTTGGTCTCGGGATGCGACGAGAACATCTTATCGATATAGCTGGCCTGCGCACCTGCGCCCTGCTCCATTTCGAGAAATTTCTCAAAAGCCTTGACCATACCCCAGGGGTTGCGGCCATTCTGCACCAGGAAGTCATAGCCACAGTCATCGGCCTCTTTCTCCTGCTTCTGCGAGAACTTTGCCCCGGCGAGCGATTCGCCGAGAGTGCCGAGCTGCGACTCGGTAAGGGCTGCTGCCACACCGCCGGTCGAGGCCACGGCATCCTTGAGCGCGCCTGTAAGCAACTCCTGCTTGAAAGCATTCTTGCTGTGACGCTTCATCACGTGACCGATTTCATGACCGATAATACCCATCAGAGCGTCATCGTCCATAATGTCCATCAGCGACGAAAACACTCTCACGCTGCCGTCGGGACATGCGAAAGCATTCACATCGATTACCTCATACACCTTGAAATTCAAAGGTATACCGTCGGCATCCTTTAATCCCTCGGTGAGCTTGTTGAGGCGGATAGTATAGGGGCTGTCGGCATCCGACACCTTGTTGTGGGTATCCATCCAGTCGACCGACTCCTTGACATAAGCTGCCATCTGAGCATCCGTGATTGTCAGAGCCTGAACCCCCTTAGCGGCTGCTCCGACAAGTTTACCGACCTTAAACTGTGCATTCACAGGCACTGCCACCATCATCATAAGAAAAGCGGCAATAATCGTAGTTACCTTTTTCATAATGTTGAAATGTTGAATTATATAATAGATATTTTGATTATGGATTAAAAAATTTGCTAATTGCTAATTACTAATTGTATAAATTCAGTCAGTTCCTCAGCCATCCTGGCATGCTGCCGGGCCGAAGGATGCCCGTCGGCACCCATACCGAGCTCACCCGTCTGGGGAGACATATCGAAACGATAAGTACCCTCATGTCGCGAAGCCAGTCGGTCGAGTGCACTCTTTACATCCTCAAGCGGCTGCCCCTGAAGCATAGACCCCGTCAGCAACACAATCTTGGCCGAAGGATACACCTCCCGCAGATGTGTCAGAAAACGGTCATAAGCCCTTTCAAAGAGCGATATATCATAATTATCGGTCGACGTATCGTTAGTGCCCAGATTGATACACACCACATCAGGCTGAAAACGGCTGAAATCCCACTTATGCTCAGCATCATAGAGTAGCGTGCGGTCATACTCCATAGGCATCGTACCCACGCTGTCACCCTCAAGCGGACCATTATAGTTGCGATACATGCCTATACCCGAGCGGGCCACGACATTGACATCCGCATCAAGAGCACGTCCAGTCAGATAAGCATAAGTCAGACAATGATTCTCCGTGTCATAGCTGAAACCGCGCGCCCCGTCGGGAGCAGCCGCACCATAGCCACACGTAATCGAATTGCCGATAAACTCCATCTTCAGCTTACCCTTTTTCGGAGCATCCAGCAGACGCGAACCGCCCGGCATCACAAAGCCCCTTATCACAGGACTCTTCTCATAGCCCTCTATAGCATACGTGATGCGTACACTGTGGGGGCCCTCGCCAAGCGAATCAGCCACCGTCAGCAGCGAATCATTCTCTCCGTAATGAAGTCTGCGGGGCACACCGCCGTCAACCTCGACCATAAAATCGCCGCAGCCACGGCTCGCAAGCATATCCAGGCGACTCCCCTCAAAAGAAAGCAAAGCCGTAACACCCGGATAATTGAACGCCACACCGCCATTATCGGTAACATAAGTACGACCCATATAAGTAATGTGGGACGAATCAGCTCTAAACTCTACATCCTGCTGTCGGCAAGCATTCCAGCTTAGCACGAAAAAAAGAAGGAGAGCCGGAAGAATACTCTTTTTTTCCATAGTCTGTAAATATCTGGCCACGTGCATACAGCCACACACAGCAAAATATCCACAAATTTAATACAAATTTTTCGCTTACCACCAATCGACGCGACATTATCGCACCATTTCCCACCAAAACCCACCCTAACTTTGCAACATCAAACATAACCCCATTAAAAACACCATCCATGACCCCCACCCCACACCAACAGCAATCACCCCAGCCACCCCACCCTGTCCCCCAGCCTCAAAGCCCATCAGCCCCATCCGGCTCATTAGCCCCACAGTCCGAAGAGCCACCCCACCCGGCCCCTACCCATCCGGCCCTCAGCCTCTGGGAACTGATGCGAAAAGAAGCCACCCCCACCCCCGACGACCCCACGTCAAGAGTCCTCACCGCCACCCGGCCAAGCATCTGGGACCTATAGAGCCTCACCACGCCCCGGCCTCCCTTTTAAAAAGTAAGAGCACGTAAGCGCGACTTCCACCAGCGCGAAGCTTTGTCTAAGCCGCGAGCTTCAGCTCGCCCCCCTATAACCTCATAACCTTTGGCCGAAGGCCAAATTAACAACCATGACAACAACACAAGTAACCCAGCAAGTCTCCCCCACCCTTCTCCGCAGCCACATCGACGAACGCGTAGCCCGCATACGTCCCTCCTCCACCCCCCTCGACCAGATCTCACGAATGGCAGGTGCGCGCAACAGCGGATCAATGAAAGTCGACTACTACTCCGTCGACATAAAACCCGGCACAACCGCCGTAAAAACCACACTCCACTCACGGAGCTACGCCAAAGGCGAGCCCTTCATCCTATCAGTCATCGACAACTCCTACCTCTCCGAGTCCGACACAGTATTCTTCCCAACCGTAAAAACCGACGAAGGCCGGCAGCTCATAGGCTACATCTCCCAATCAGACGGACGCTCAGTCACCATCCATCCCATCAACATCGAATATAACGACGACGGACAATACAACCTCCCGACAATCACAAAAGACACCAAAATCGTACGCATGGGCCGCGCAGCAGGCGAGCTCGACGTCCAGACGCCACGCTACAACGCCCTGCCAGTCAAAAACTCCAACTACTGTCAGATATTCAAGAGCCAGATTGAAGAATCCCTCCTCCAGCGTCTCTCCGACAAAGAAGTAGGCTGGACATTCTCCGACCAGGAAGAAGTAGCCATCCTCGACATGCGCATGTGCATGGAGCGATCATTCATGTTTGGCAACAAAGCCAAAATATCACTCGAAGAAGGCACCGAAATCATGCTCACAGGCGGCATATGGCATCAGACCGACCACGACTTCACCTACAAGACCATTGACAACCCCACAATGACATCCCTGATGCGACAAGCATTCTCAGGCTCTAACGGATCGACACGCAAAGTACTCCTTGCCGGCTCGGGACTCATCGAACATCTCAGCAACCAAAACTACCACAAAGTAATGTCGGTCAACGACCGCGTAGTCAAATGGGGTGTCGACTTCGACCTCATAGTCTCAAAATTCGGCACACTCTACGTAGTCCGAAGCGAAGTCTTCGACCTCTGTGGCATGGACAACCACGGCATGGTCATCGACCCCGAGTACATCACCAAATACTCCCACATCCCCTTCTCGGCCGACCGCATCAGCTTCCACAAGCAAGGCGTACGCAACACCGAAGCCGTAGTCCTCACCGAAGCCTCCTGTCTCGTTCTCCGCTACCCCACAGCCCATATGCGCATCATCCCCGAGGCTTAGCCTACGAGTCCGGACACATCGAAATCACACCTCGATGTGCCCGGACTTTTAACTGTTTAACCATCTCAATAAACCACCACGCTATTTTGCAAAATAAAACAAATTGAGTAATTTAGCAACCTGCATCGTATTATATAGATATACATTGCATTATTTATCCAATAGTTGTACTTTTCATATGCTCAATCAACCCCTTCACTTCACCCCCTACCTCAAATCGGTAATATGGGGAGGCGAACGCATCGCACCGTTCAAAGGCATCGCCACCGACCAGACTCAGATAGGCGAAAGCTGGGAAATTTCAGCCGTCCCAGGCCACATATCGGTCGTTGACCGCGGCCCGCTCGCCGGACAATCGCTCACCGAGCTCATCGACACATACGGAGCCGACCTCGTAGGCCGACACATCTACGAGCGTTACGGCTCGGCATTTCCCCTCCTCATCAAGCTCATCGACGCCAAAGCCGACCTCTCCGTACAGGTTCACCCCGACGACACTCTCGCCCGGGCACGCCACAACTCACCCGGCAAAACCGAAATGTGGCACATCATCGACGCCGACCCCGACGCCAGAATCTATGCCGGCCTCAACACATCCATCACTCCCGACGACTACGAACGTCGTGTAGCCGACAACACCATCATGGACGTCATCGCCGCCTACGACTCCGCTCCCGGACAGACCTACTTCCTCCCCGCCGGACGCATCCACGCCATCGGTGCAGGCAACCTCCTGGCCGAGATACAGCAGACAAGCGACATCACCTACCGCATCTACGACTACGACCGACGCGACAAAGACGGTAATCCCCGCGAACTCCACACAGCCCAGGCCAAAGACGCCATCGACTACACCGTCTATCCCGACTATAAGAGCCACCCCGAGGGTGACCTCCTGGCCCAATGTCAATACTTCGACACACGCCGTCTCAGCCTCAACTCATCCGACACCCCTGAGCCCATAGCCAATCCCCGCGGCTCATTCACCATCATAATGTGTCTCGACGGACAGGCCGAAATCATCAACAACACCGATGGCCGCACCTTCCCCGTCACCCGCGGCGAGACACTCCTCTTCCCCGCCGTCATGACCTCACTCTCCGCCCGCGGCACCGCCACCCTCCTCTCCGTCCAGGCATAAACAGAATAGCCATAAAAATAGCATAAAAAATAGCCGTAACATAAAAAACGCGCCCCGCGACATAGCTCTAAAAAGCATCGCGAAGCGCGTTTTTTAATTATTCCTCTCTATGATTGTCCCTTGCTTGATTCGTATCCTGCTTTTGATTGTATCCTGCCATTATTTTGTCCCTTGCTCCGCAGCTTTAGCTGCGCGTGAGCCAAACGGAAGCGCGAGAGCGCGACAACAGCAGCGCGAAGCTTTGTCCCAGCCACGAGCTTCAGCTCGCCCTCATGCCGGCACCCTTGAAAAAGCACCCCCTCTTACTTCTCTTTGAAAAAGTGGTAGCGCGCAAGCGCGACACATCAGCCCCTAAAAGTAAACATTAGCCACCGTATTCTTATCGGCCGGATTATACTTGAAGTGACCGATATTAGCCTTTCTGAAATTAAGATTAACCTTTTTGGGCTTGCGATATGCACCGTCGATATACATACTGTCTATCATCGACGAATCATCCTTACATACCACTGTAAACTTCTTGCCCACCGAACGAATATCAGCCTTTCCCACAGTCGAGTCCTCAAGTTTAAGCTCACTTATGGTCTTTGAGCGGCTCTCGAGCCTGACGATATGCGAATGGTTCAGCACCAGGCGATCATCAACCTTGGTCACAAGCACATCGGTCTTAAGCGAATCGACATAGACCGTGCCCCATCGTGCATCAACCTCCCTCAATATTCCCTTGGGCACATTGACACAGGCTATGACAAAATCTTCCGAATTAAGAAACACACGCCTCTTGGTTACATCCACATCATAATATCTGTGCATGGCCTCATAATTGATGCTCACCGTGAGGGCTCCGCTGTCGACGCGACAGTCAAGAAAACCGGCCCAGTCCGACGCAACATCCACTGTCACCTCCGTCGCCGTGTCACTCTCCCTGACCTTGAGCCCTTTTATGCCCCTTATCACTACCCCGCCGTCGGTTGTGTCATTGTCGACATAAACCACCTTATGCACAGGGTTGTCAAACTTAAGACTCACAGTCTCACCGCTCATTTTATAACGTGCCACATCCAGCTTGTAACTGTGCATGAACACAGCCATCACTCCCATCGCACACACCACTCCGGCCACCATAAGCCCGAGCATTATATATGTTGTCTTCTTCATTGGTTTATTGCTCTAAGTATTTTACATAATATGCATATAGATCGTCGGGCGACACACCGAGCTGACTCAACTGACGGAAAAATTCCTGCATCTCTCCGTTGAAAAATGCCTCGTGGCGCATCACTCTTATGCGTGCCTTGGCATCCTCGGCTATAAAATAGCCTATGCCGCGCTTGTTGTAAAGCACACCCTCCTGGGCCAGATACTCATACGTGCGCATAAGCGTGTTGGCATTGACCTGAATCGAGGCGGCATACTCGCGTAGCGACGCCATACGCTCTCCCTCGATAAATGTCCCGTTTATCACGGCGTCACATATACCATCGGCTATCTGAAGATAGATGGCTTTGTTTTTCTGTTTGAATATCATGTAGCTATCCTCCTCTTCTTGATTTAAAGACGATGAATTATATCCGACTCGCGCAGACGCATCACAGTGAGAGTGTAATTGATTATCACTGTCAGCCACAGCAATATCTGAAACGGTGCATAGAGAAGATAATCTCTTTTGCCCATGCTTATGTAACCGCTATTGGCATATATGTCGGTTATAATGGCCGACACACAAAAATAGGCCATAAACAGCAATCCGACCACTAAAAATGTCTTCACGAAGTTATGCTTGCGCCACACCACCGAACCAAGAAAATAAAACGACTGGGTGACAAGAAATATCAGCAATATCGTGTATGAATTGATTAGATACTCTGCTTCACCGATGCCCGATAGTCTGAGCCACGGTATCATACTCAATTCGCGGCCAAATACATAATTGGCCGTCAGATACTTTACCATATCGGCAAACATCGCGCTCACCAGCGACCACACTACGAAGCCCGGCACCACGAAAATCCATCTCACCAGACACTGCTCAAAGGCTGTGGCGGGGGTCATGAGCACTCCCGTCGCGCTCTTGTTGTCCCACATCTGCCTGAAAGCCAGCGAGGCGATAAGACAACCTGTGACACCAAACACCACGAGCATAAAACCAATCTCCGTACTTATACCAAAGTCGGGATCACTTTTATGCATTGTCGACAGGCCGTTGATTACAGCGATAAGCATCATCACCAGCGTGACAAACGCTCCCGACATCAGCAGAGTGCCGCGGTTCTCTACAAAATATTTCTTCATCAGCCACATCGTCCTCGAAGGGCTGAAAATATTGTCAGTATTCATATCCATTGTCTGAATTATAAAAGAATTTACGTCCTATCCCCTGTCAGGCTCTCCGCTCCTAAACACATACTCCAGCAGTCCCGGATTGGAAGTGGCCAGATCAAACAGCATCTCTATGTCCACATTGGTCTCCTCTCCTCCGTCGTTGGGCAGCACCACCGCCACTCCGCCTATGGTCTGACGCGAGATGAAGGCGCGCTTTATATCCTCGGGCGAGTCGGTGAGCGCAAACTTCAGACGCTCGCTTATCTCGACCATGCTGCGGTCAAACACCACCTTGGCATCATCCATGATTATCACATGGTCGAGCAGACAATCTATGTCGCGCACCTGGTGGGTGGATATCACGATGGCACGCTCGTCGGTCATGCCGCCGGCTATGAAACTGCGAAACATCTCCTTGCCCGGGATGTCGAGACCGTTGGTAGGCTCGTCCATGAGCAGCAGCGGCGTGTTGCACGCGAGCGCGAAACTCATGAACACTTTTTTCTTCTGACCCATCGACAGCTCTCCGAGATTCACGTCGCCTCTCATGCCCATGATGTCGAGATTACGGCTCATGTCCTCGTCGGAAAAACGCGGATAGAACGGAGCGTTGAGCCTCACATATTCTTTCAGTTTTATAGCAGGGAGCATCACCTCCTCGGGCATAAGAAAAATGTCGGCGAGGGTCGCGGGCTCACGGAGCCGGGTGCTGACACCGTTCATCGTCACGACGCCCGACTGAGGGGTGAGCAATCCGGCCATGACATAGAGAAGCGTGCTCTTGCCCACACCGTTCTTGCCCATGAGTCCATACACTCCGCCCGGCATGACGTCGAGCGACAGGTCGCGCAACACCGGCCACTTCTTGCGGCTGTAGGAAAATGTGACATCTTTTACTTTCAACATAAATGGCAAAATTAAGATTGTGGTGTAATAGTGTATTGGTGTACTAGTGCACTAGTACACTACAAAAGTAGTACACCTTTTTCACTCCTCCAAATATTCTCTCGAAAAAATTTTTTCATCTCTTCCGCCACCGCAAAAACGCCCTCAAATCACGAGGCCGGAACAGCCGCATCACCCCTCTCCTCAATAAGCCCGGGACCCTGATTACAGAGCACGCACGAGAGTGAAAAAACGCCCTTTTCAACAGTGTTGATAACTGTGTAGAAAACTGTCAAAAACTTTTCAAAAGATTTTAATAACTTACTATTGACATTAAGCCCCCTGTTGCCGTATAATCATACTCCGCTCATAGCCAAAATAGTTATTGTTTTACTATCAATGCGTTTTCAAGCCCCTTTTCAACATTTTTGCGTTGTAAAACTCACAAAAACTTATTAACTTTGCACATTATTAACACAATGTTAATAACTATAAAAATCAAATGAATATCAGGTAGTTGCGATGTTAATAACTCGTCAGATAATGTAAGTCTGCATCAATAACCCATATATGCAAGCAAACGGCTGAAAAGTTATCTTACGTTTCTACAACCTTTATTCTTCTTCTTTTAAACTTCTTTTACAAAAAAATTTTTTTCAAATATAAATAAATGAAAGTCGAAAACGGCTGTGTTGTCGCCCCGGTCCCAGAGGGTGTCGATTTGCGAGAGGAGATAATCCGACTCAAGAAAGAAAAAAACGCCATCGTCCTTGCCCACTACTACACGGTGGGCGACATTCAGGATGTGGCCGACTTTGTGGGAGATTCTCTGGCCCTGGCCCAGATTGCCGAGAAGCTTGACAATGACATCATCGTCATGTGTGGAGTCCACTTCATGGGCGAGACAGTCAAAATACTCTGTCCCGACAAAAAGGTGCTTGTGCCCGACCTCAACGCCGGGTGCTCGCTCGCCGACAGTTGCCCTGCCTCGGAGCTGGAAAAATTTATCAAGGAACACCCGGGTCACACGGTGGTGTCGTATGTCAACACGTCGGCCGCCGTCAAGGCTCTCACCGACATCGTGGTCACTTCAGGCAACGCCATGAAGGTAATCAAGTCGCTTCCGGCCGACGAGAAAATCATCTTTGGCCCCGACCGCAATCTCGGCAATTACATCAACGCCGAGACGGGCCGCGACATGCTGCTGTGGGACGGTGCTTGTCACGTGCACGAAAAGTTCTCGCTTGAAAAAATCATCGAGCTCAAGCGTCAGCACCCCTCGGCCAAAGTACTTGTGCATCCCGAATGTCCGGCACCCGTCCGGCTCGTGGCCGACAAGGTGGGTTCGACAGCCGTATTGCTCAAGTGGGCCTCAGAGACCGATGCCGATGAGTTTATCGTGGCCACCGAGAGTGGCATTCTGCACGAGATGAAGCGTCAGTGTCCCGACAAGAGATTCATCCCCGCCCCACCCGATGACTCGACCTGCGCATGCAACGACTGCGCCTACATGAAGCTCAACACCATGGAGAAGCTCTATCTCACGCTGCTCCACGAGGCTCCCGAGGTGCATGTCGACCCCGCCGTCATCGACCGCGCACGCCTTCCCATCACACGCATGCTTTCGCTCTCCTGACTGGCAAAATCATTCATAGAATATTCAACTCATTATCCATTTAATAAAATTTTCACGTGGATTACAACCATAAATCAATCGAATCACGCTGGCAGCAGTATTGGCGCGATAACAATGTATATAAGGCTGAAATCAATGCCGACAAGCCCAAGTACTATGTGCTTGACATGTTCCCCTACCCTTCGGGAGCCGGACTTCACGTAGGCCATCCTCTCGGCTATATAGCATCCGACATCTTTTCGCGCTACAAGCGTCTGAGAGGCTTCAATGTGCTTCATCCAATGGGTTATGATGCCTATGGTCTGCCTGCCGAGCAGTATGCGATACAGACGGGTCAGCATCCCGAGAAGACCACCATGCAGAACATCGCCCGCTATCGTCAGCAGCTCGACAAGATAGGTTTCTGCTATGACTGGGACCGCGAAATCAAGACCTGCGATCCTTCGTTCTACAAGTGGACACAGTGGGCATTCATGAAGATGTTTGACAGCTATTACTGCAAGGACGAGCAGAAGGCCCGCCCCGTCAGCGAGCTTGTCGAGGCTTTTGCCAGACATGGCAACGCCGGTCTCAACGCCGCGTGCAGCGAGGAGATGAGTTTTACGGCCGACGAGTGGAACGCCATGACTCCCAAGCAGCAGAGCGACGTGCTCATGAACTACCGCATAGCCTATCTGGGCAACACGATGGTCAACTGGTGTCCCGAACTGGGCACTGTGCTTGCCAACGACGAGGTGAGCGAAGGCCTGTCGCTGCGCGGCGGCTATCCCGTTGAGCAGAAGCTGATGTATCAGTGGTGTCTGCGTGTATCGGCCTATGCCCAGCGTCTTCTCGACGGTCTTGACACCATAGACTGGACCGAATCGCTCAAGGAGACCCAGCGCAACTGGATTGGCCGCTCGGAGGGTGCCGAGATGCACTTCCCCATCGCCGGCTCGGACGTAGTGCTCGACATCTTCACCACAAGAGCCGACACAGTGTTTGGCGTGACATTCATGGTGCTCGCACCCGAGAGCGAATATGTGGCTCAGGTCACCACTCCCGACCAGGCCGAGGCCGTGAAGGAGTATATCGACTCGATCAAGCACAAGACTGAGCGCGAGCGTATGATTGACAAGAAGGTGTCGGGTGTATTCACTGGCAGCTATGCAGTCAATCCGCTTACCGGCAAGCAGATACCCGTCTATGTATCGGACTACGTGCTCGCCGGCTACGGCACAGGAGCCATCATGGCCGTGCCAGCCCACGACTCGCGCGACTATGCCTTTGCCCGTCACTTTGACCTCCCCGTCATACCTCTTATCGAGGGTTGCGACGTGAGCGAACAGAGTTTTGACGCCAAGAGCGGCAAGATGATCAACAGTGCCTCGGCCGAGCTTGATCTCAACGGCATGGAGGTCAAGGACGCTATCGCCGCCACCAAGAAATTTATCGAAGAGAAAGGCATAGGCCGTGTCAAGGTCAACTATCGTCTGCGCGACGCCATCTTCTCGCGTCAGCGTTACTGGGGCGAGCCTTTCCCTGTATATTATAAGGAAGGCATCCCCACCCTCATGGACGAGAGCAAGCTGCCGCTGCTGCTGCCCGAGGTGGACAAATATCTGCCCACCGAGACCGGCGAGCCCCCGCTGGGACGTGCCAAGGGATGGGTCACCGAGGACGGCTGTCCGATAGAGCTTAACACGATGCCCGGTTTTGCCGGCTCGTCGGCCTACTATCTGCGCTACATGGATCCCCACAACGACTCGGCTCTCGTGAGCAAGGAGGCCGACGGGTATTGGCGCAATGTCGACCTGTATATAGGCGGCACGGAGCACGCCACAGGCCACCTTATATATTCGCGTTTCTGGAACAAATTTCTCTATGACCTCGGCTATGTATGCGAGCCCGAGCCTTTCAAGAAGCTCATCAACCAGGGCATGATACAGGGCCGAAGCAACTTTGTATATCGCATACAGGGCACAAATACATTTGTCTCGCACGGTCTGAAGGGAGAGTATGATGTGACCCCTATCCATGTCGACGTAAACATCGTGAGCAACGACTTACTCGACCTCGACGCCTTCCGCGCATGGCGTCCCGACTACAAGGATGCCGAGTTTATCCTCGAGGACGGCAAGTATGTGTGCGGCTGGGCTGTGGAAAAGATGTCAAAGTCGATGTTTAACGTTGTCAACCCTGATGACATCGTGGAGCGTTACGGAGCCGACACTCTGAGACTCTACGAGATGTTCCTCGGTCCGCTCGAGCAGAGCAAGCCCTGGGACACCAACGGCATAGACGGTGTGAACCGCTTCCTCAAGAAACTGTGGGCTCTCTTCTATAAGGGTGACACACTGCTTGTCGATGACTCCACCCCTGCCCCCGAGGCTCTGAAAGCTATCCACAAGCTCATCAAGAAGGTTACGGGCGACATCGAGACGTTCAGCTACAACACTTCGATTGCTGCTTTCATGATATGTGTCAACGAGCTTACATCGCTCAAATGCCATTCACGCGCTGTGCTCTCCGATCTACTGGTGGTGCTCGCGCCGTTCGCTCCCCACATTACCGAGGAGCTGTGGCATTCGGCTCTCGGCAACGACAGCACTATCTGCGATGCAACATGGCCCGAGTGGGACGAGAAGTATCTCGTGGAGTCTATGGTCAATTATGCCGTATCGTTCAACGGCAAGGCCCGTTTCAACATCCAGGTGCCCGCCGATACTCCCAAGGAAGAGGTGGAGCGCATAGCTCTTGACCATGAAAGCTCGCTCAAGTGGATCGACGGCCACGCTGTGAGAAAAGTCATCGTGGTACCCAACAAGATTGTCAACATCGTCCTCGGATAAGGAAGGATACAAAAGATTCACAAGGACATAAGAATCATAAGTTTTTCTTAATATAAAAGACAGGAGCACAGGAGGTTATTATATAAGTAACCTGCTGTGCTCCTGTCTTTTTAGGCTGACTCACTGCTGCTTCAGCCGCAGCACCCGAAACAAATAGCGTGAGTATAGGGAGAAATTAATCCTTTTATATCAATCAAGTGTAATTATGATATTTTTGTATCTATGTTCAAAGGCGGATTTTGGTGGTCTTTCCGGCAGAGGTGCGGAGGATGTAGAGGCCGGGAGCAAGGTCGGAGAGGCTGTTGCGGTCGGCTCGGGTGAGGATTCTGACTCCAGTGAGGGTGTAGACGTCGACAGTGGTGTCGGTGTCGTTTCCGATGATGTCGTCAATGCCTGTCTCACCTTCCTTTTGCTTTATGGCGCGGATGGGATAGCCCTTGTAGGCCTGGGGATTGGCGGTGAACCGGGGCACAAAGCCTTTGGTGAGACGTGCATAGGTGACTTTGGCGGTGTCGAGGCTGGTGTTGTCAATCTCGGCTGTCATGTAGCATCCGTAGTCGGATGCGTTGAGTGCCGATACATACATGAAGCCGGTGTTGGGGAAGAATATCTTGTTGCCGTTGATTTTAGAGGTAAATTTCACACCGTTGTCAAAGCTTTCGTAATCGCAGTTGTCAAAGAGTTCCTGGAATTGTTCTTTGGTCGGGGTCATCCATTCCTTGCCGAGGACTTTGGTGGCGGGATCATACTCTGTTCCGGCCATGTTGAGCACGGGGATGACGCCCGAAGTTCTGTAGGGTGATGTGGTGATAGACCATTTGGTGAGGAGTTCGGGGTTGGCAAACTGATAGTAGTGGCCAATCTCTTGAGATGATTCGGCACCTACGTTATGTGAAGCCCATATGACGCTGAGACCCAGGTCGATTTCACGGCTTTGTGCGAGGGAGGGCACGGTGACCTCACACACGGCCGAGACACCGCTGCCGTCGGTGGCGGTGGCTGTGACGGTGGCTGTGCCTGCGCTCACGGCACAGAGCTGTCCCTTGGTGTCGACGGTGACGACTGATTCGTCGGAGGAGGTGAAGGTCATGCGTTTGTCGGAGGCATTGGCAGGGAGCACGGCTGCGTAGATACCGGTCTGTTCGCCCACTGGAAGGGTCAGGTCTGTCTCGGTAAGCGTTATGTCGGTCACAGCTACACCGGTGGGGTTGATGTCCTTGACGGGACGGACGAAGAGGTATGTGTCCTTGCGGGTCATGTCGATGACTTCCACGCCTTTAATTATGGATATGCGACATGCCCAGGCTTTTGTGAAGTCGGTGGAGAGGTCTGACTCGCGCCATGCGTCGGCGGTCCAGAATGTTGTATTCAATCCGATAATGTTGCCGCCGGAGGCGTATTCTATAAATATGCTGTTGCCGTTGTCGGCTGTGAGTGTGAAGCCGCATACTTCTTCATAGTTTGAGGTGAAGGTGAGTTTGAGCTTGGCGAGTTCCTCACATTCGGCTTTTGTGGGGAGACGCCATCCGTCACCGAGAGCAGCGGTCACGCAGTCATAGTTGGAGTGGGAGATGTTGAGGCCTACGTTGACGTTGTAGGGCACTTCTTCGTTGGGCTGGATGAAGTCTTTACGCGGGGTTGTGGAGGCCCAGTAATAGCCGGCATTGGCGAGATTGACCATCTCGGCGTCGAGATAGGTGTCGGACCATAATACGCTGAGTCCGAGGTCGACGGCTTTGGGCTGATTGTGTGTCTGGGAGCTCACTGGCAGGTAGATTGCGGCAATCATGCCGATACTGCATAGGTAACAGTTAAATTTCATAACACTGTGTGTAAAAATATTACCCTCACGCTCTCCACAAAGGGTATAATTAAAATCAACAAAAAAGCGCGAGAGCCGTACTATGTTGCTCGTTCCACATATAGAGGCTCTCGCATTGCCCGAATTGGAAGAACGAGCAACGTCGCAGAAGCCTCACGCTTGATATGGATATGTCTACGCAAAGACAGGCACACGAGCACCATGACTTATGTCATAGACTTGTATACATATCACCAGGGGCATCTACCGTTGCTTCAGTCTTGACCAATTCTGTGAAATTTGCGAGATTTCTATATGACAAGATTGAGCGTCGAGTAAACGCTTTTAAAATAAAAATGTCAGCACCCGCCACCGAGCCCGTATCGGGCTTCTGCGAACGATATGCACCACAAAGTTAAAGATTTAAAATGAAAATTAAAAATGAAAAGATGGTAAATGAGGGAGGAAACTTGTTTTACATATAAATAAGATGTATATTTGCGAACAAACGATGTGAGATATGAAACTGATAGATATAAATATGGACAAGATAGTTGAGCTTTGTAAGAAATACAAGGTTCAATATTTGTATGTTTTTGGTTCGATCCTTACCAATCGTTTTAATGATGAAAGCGATGTGGATTTACTTGTAAGATTTAAGGATAATGAAATCCCGTTGCTTGAATTTGGCGATAATTTTTTTGGTTTACAGTTTGCACTGGAGGATATGTTTCACCGACGTGTTGATCTGGTGTGTGATGATGCAATAAAGAATTCTTATTTCCGTAAGGAGGTTGATCGCACCAAACATTTGATATATGAATGATTGTGTAAACAAACGCCTCGAGGATATATTAAAGGCTATCAGTGAGATAGAATATTTCTATGAGGCAAAGCCAAAGAGATTTGACTATTTTGTCTCTGATCTGTTTTATCTTCGTGCCGTTCAGATGAATATTGCCATCATAGGTGAGGCAATGAGTAGGATATTAAAAGAACAACCGGGAATAAATATCTCGTCGGCACGCAAGATTGTCAATACGCGCAATTATGTGATACATGGCTATGACAGCTTGCGAGAGGATATATTATGGGGTATTGTGGTGAAGGATATACAGGTCCTGAAGTCTGAGATACAGGCTTTAATGGCATAAATATAAGCTATGGCTTAAGGTGTTTACACTGCGGCTAAAGCCGCAGTACCCGAACAAAAAAGGTAGAGGATTTTTTTAGTTTTGATTTTCACCTTGTCAATCGGTCAAATGCGTTCTCATTATTGTTGAAATGTATCAACAGGATGTCTCGACGGGACATCGGGATATTGATAGCCGTATGCATCCGAGACCGGAAGGCTCAGGATGCATACGGAACAAGGAAGCCGCATTGGAGATGTCTGAAAGACATCTTGTTACATGTATGGGATATCATCATGTATTCCGTTTTCAGTCAACCATGCCTTGTATTCATCAGCAAAACCAATGGTTGAATGATGTTTTTTCTGATTTATGATGTAATTTTTTATTGTTTCTACCTCCCGATAGCTGCATGAAAAGCTTGCATATCCTTCTTCCCATCCGTTCCATGATGGGATTATTCCAAGTGATTTGATGTTTTTTGATGTTTCCTGTTTGATGATTTTTATCACTTCGGAGTGGGGGTATTTTGGAGGGAAGCTTGCGAGGATGTGTATATGGTCGGGCATTCCGTTGATACGGTGTACATAGCCTTGATATTTCATAATCTGGCTGTAAATCAGATGATATACGGTCTTTTCGATTTTTTGTGATATCAAGGGTTGCCGGTATTTTGTAGAGAATACGATGTGAAAGTAGTGACGAATGTAGCTCATGAGGAGGTTGGTATATATGTTACGGGGATGTCTTTCAGACATCTTCAATTCTGATTCCTTATTTCCGTATGCATCCTGAGCCTTCCAGGCTCGGATGCATACGGCTATTAATTTCCTGATGTCCCGTCGGGACATCCTGTTGACAGGGAGAGAGCATAATGGATTATGCAATCCTTGTCGGGGCATCTTGTTGACGATGGGATTGCGGTCTCAGTCTTGGTGTTTTGCTGAGGGAGATGAATCTTTGTCGGGGCATTATGCTGAGGGGTGTATGTGATTTTAGTTTTCTTGGGGGGATTTGGGGTCGGGGTGGTCGGGGAGGTAGTCGGCGCGGCGGCGGGGATTCATGGGAAACCAGCCGCGGAGTACTCGCTGACGCTGCTCTTTGATTTCTCCAATGGTCCAGAAGGAGCTGAAGGCGAGGACGCCCAACAAGGAGGACCAGAAGGGATCACTTACCCATATGGAGCCGCCTACGGCTGCTATGCCTAACAGTAGGAACCACCATCGGCATCTGTGGCCGAAGTGGTATTCACATTTGATGGTTATAGGGTGGAAGATGCCTATGATGAGAAATGTGCAGAGGCCGAGTGCAAGGCCGAGAAGATGGTAGTGGGATAATATGGAGGTCATTTGTGTGAATTAGTAATTCGTAATTTTTTTGGGGGTGAGCCTGGGTGGGGTGACTCTTCGGACTGTGGGCGGGATGGGGCTAATGGGCTGCGGGTGGGTGGTTTTTTGGGGGGCGGGTGATTTATTTTATGGTGTCAGGGGGGAGTAGTATGAAGTCGATGTGGCAGGTGACGTCGTAGGGGGTGACGTTGGCTGTGCGGGGGCAGCGGCTGCGATGGTAGTAGTAGGATTGCTGGGTGTCCCATGTGGCGAGCCGAAGCATGCGTGTGTGACCGGACGGTATGTCGGTGTGGAGTGTGTCGGTGCGCCGATGGAGCTGACGACCCTGAAGGTCGGTATAGGTGAGGGTGAGCGCGAGGCCGCTGAGCCGTCGGGCAGTGGTGTTGGTGATGAGGAGTGTCTCGCGGTTGGTGCGGAGCGGTTTGTCGTAGCCTGAGGCTTGTATGGAGTCGCGCGAGGGGTTGCGCAAAGTGTCGGATGGTGTGACGGGTGATATTTTTATGCCTGCGATGGCGTCGCGTGAGGAGGATGAGAGTGTGAGCCGCTTGCCGCGCAGGGTGTTGTCGGCGCGGACAGGCTGGGCTGGGGGTGAGAGCAGTGACACGGCTGTCAGAAGCAGGGCTGTCAGGGGGAGGGATATGTGTCGTGGCGGCTTCATAGATAACGTGGGTTAAGTGGTGTGGCCGGGGCAGGGTAGACGCGCACACAGCCGTCGAGGTCGCCCCTTGGGTGTTCGATGGGGGTGATGACGCTGCGATACATGTAGGGGAGGAGGAGTCTCCTCCAGTTGAAACGCAGAGTGCGGCCATATGGTTTAAAGGTTATGCGCGAGCCGTCGTCGGAGAGTGAGATTATGTTGCGCGAGGGGCGTATGAGCCGTCGGTGGTCGTCGGATAGGGCGGTGTAGATGCGTGCGTCATAGCTGCCTCGTCGGGAGGTGGGGGTGAGATAGCCTATTACGGTGCCCTGGCGTGTGGATATAGAGGCACTGTTGATGACTATCATGCGGTAGAGGGCTGAGGCTCCGTCGGTGGCGGGGTCGCGTTCTATGGCCATGAATGTGCCTTCGCCGGCCATTTCCCATATTCCTTCGATGTCGTGGAGTGGTGAGGCGGCCATGCGCGAGGTGACTTTGGCTATTGATTCGTAGCCCGGGAGGCAGTCTTCGTCGGGGAGGGTGTCAAGCACGCTGCGGGCCATAAGCGGGATGGAGGCTATAAGGAAAGCCACACATGCGGCATATGTCCTGAATCTGTGGCAGGAGCTATGGCCTGATGTGTGGCTTGTGGGCAGGGGAGAGGGCATGGGAAGAGGGGATGTGGGGTGTGTTATCAGGTGTTGAACTTGTAGGTGAAGCCGAAGGAGAGTATCTCCTTGAGCATGAATTTGTGCCAGTCGGTGTCCTCGATGACGGGCGAGGTGGAGTCGTAGCGCATGTGGACGTAGATCTGGGTGGTGAGGAAGCGGTTGATGGTAAACATGAGGGTGTTTTCCCAGTCGCTCTGGATGTAGTCGTAGTCGGAGAAGACGAAGAGGCGCGAGCGGAGCGAGATGTTGTCGCAGATGGTCCACTGGAGCTTTCCTTCGGCACTCGAACCGTATTCGCTCACGCTTTTGCTTCCTTCCTCGATGCCGTAGGAGGTCTCGTTCATGCGTTTGCGGAAGCATGTCTTCATGTTGTAGGAGAGGGGCGAGATGGAGGCGTCGAAGGTGACGGTCTTCTTGGGGTTGGTGTAGTTGTAGGTCATACCGACACCGACGTTGAGCTCGCCGGGCGACATGAATGCGGCCTTGAGTGTGGTGGTGTTGGGCTTGTAATTGTTGAGGAGCTGGGTCTTGAACTGGGTGCTCATCGAGTAATACCAGCGTTTGGTCGACTTGTAGCCGACGGTCATGTTCCACTGGAAGATGTCTTCCGAGATGTTGTAGTCGTGGAGCTCGTCGTCGGGGGCGTTGTTCATGCCGAGCTTGTACTGGAAAGTGTTTTCAAACAGCCATTTGGGGTGGAATGCTGTGTTGAGCTTGACGTTGTAGTAGAGGTTGAGGATGGCGTTGAGGTTGTTGTTGCCGCCCTGATACCAGTTGGGTGAGACGTAGGCCTGGGAGAATTGCAGATTGGCGTTGAAAGTCTTGAGCCAGTGTTTTTTGCCGAATTTAGCTCCGAGTTCGGTCTTTGGCATTTCCTTGGTGGGCACCACTTCGCGTATGAGTATGCGTGCGGTGGAGGGGTCGACTGTCGCGGTGTATTTTTTTGGAGGCTCGGGCAGGTGGGCCTCGTCATACTGTATTAGGTAGGGGTAGTCGACGATGTAACGCTGTCGCACACGCTCCATGAGTCGGGCGTGGGCTTCGGAACGGGTGATCCACTCGGTGACGAGCGGGTCTATGCCGGGCGAGAGGACGGTGTTGTCCTCGATGCCGAACGATTTGAGTATGTGGAGCTTGTCAAAGACTGTCGGCTTGAAGTAGGTCGAGGGGATGGGGTAGGGGTTGAAGGAGTCATACTCCATGTAGAGGCTGTCGTTGTCCATGACCATCTCTTCGCCGTCAAAGAACATCATGTTGAGTTCGGGCTCGCTGTCGGCGTCGGGTGCGGCGACGGTTGTGGAGTCGGGGGTCTCGGCGGGTGTGTAGTTGTATATGACAGAGCGTGTGTGCTTGGGCAGCAGGGTTGTGACCTGAGCCGAGGCTACCGGTGCCATGACCAGGGCAGCGACGGTAAGAATTGACGACAGTGGATTCATCATATATCTATGTTGGTGGAGTGGATGTTAACAGTGTGAAATGGAGTCGTGAAGGGTGGGGCGGGAGGGGGAAGATGAGGCGGCTATGATTCCTTGCGTTTGTTGTGATAGTAGCGTCGTTTGTTTTTGGATGCTTTGGGAGTTTTGGCTGTTTCGGATGCCTGTGAGGGGTTGGAAGCTGGAGTCTGCTTACGCGGTGTCGAGGGCTTGGGCTGCTTGTCGCGCGGTGTCTGTCGGGCCGGCTTGGAGTTGCGGCCTGAGCCGCGGCGGTCGGCAGGACGGCGGCTGCCTGTGCCTGAGGAGCGTCGTGAGGGGGTGTAGTCAGGTGTCTCGCCTATGGATGCGGGGAGCTCTCGCTTGGCCACTTCGTAGCCGAGAAATTTTTCGAGCAGTCCGAAAGCGCGCTGCTCGGCGGTGCTTACGAGGGTCACGGCCGAGCCGCCGGCACCTGCGCGGGCCGTGCGGCCGATGCGGTGCACGTAGTCTTCGGCTTCGTGGGGCACGTCATAGTTGACCACGAGCGAGATGTCGTCGATGTCGATGCCTCGCGAGAGTATGTCGGTGGCCACGAGTATGTCGAGATTGGCAGATCGGAAACCTCTCATCACTTCGTCGCGGCTCTCCTGGTCGAGGTCGCTGTGCATCTCACCGACACGCCATCCGTCTTTACGCAGCGATTTGGCGAGGTCTTTGACCTTGAGCTTGGATGAGGCGAAGACGATGACGCGCTTGTGGCTTATGGTCTTGAAGAGGTGACGCAACACGGGAGTCTTCTGGTTTTCATAGACTATACACGCGCTCTGGTCGATTTTCTCGGTGGGTCGCGACACGGCTATCTTGACTTCGGCCGGGTCGTTGAGTATGGCTTTGGCGAGCTGCTGAATCTTCGGTGGCATTGTCGCCGAGAACATGAGTGTCTGACGCTCCTGAGGCAGATGCTTGACTATCTGCATGATGTCGTCAAAAAATCCCATGTCGAGCATTCGGTCGGCCTCGTCGAGTATGAAGTATTGCACGCGGCTCAGGTCGATGCCTCCGAGCTGTAGGTGGGCTATTAGGCGGCCGGGAGTGGCTATCACTACGTCGGCTCCGCGCTTGAGGCCGTTCTGCTGTCGTGCAAATTCTTTGCCGTCGGTGCCGCCATAGATGGCCACACTCGAGATGGGGAGATAGTAGGAGAATCCTTCGAGCTGGCGGTCAATCTGTTGTGCGAGCTCGCGTGTCGGGGCCATGACTATGCAGCTCACCGAGTCGGCCGGCTCGGGCTCGTCGGCAAGCATGTCGATAACGGGCAGAAGATAGGCAGCAGTCTTTCCGGTGCCTGTCTGGGCCACGGCTATCAGGTCGCGTTTCTGAAATATCACAGGTATGGCCTGTTCCTGTATGGGGGTACACTCCCCAAACCGCATGGCGTCGAGTGCGTCGAGCACATCGTCGCTCAGCTCCAATTCGTCAAATCTCATCTGGGCAAAATCACTTCTTATTCAAGGTACAAAATTAGTCAAAAAAATCAGATAATATTTAACAGGGGATACAAAAGGTTAAAAAAGTTTCAGAAGATACAAAAGTTTTTCAGGGCCGGGCGTGATTGTGAGGCCGGTGTGGCGTAAACAGTAACGCGCGGGGATGTGTTATGGTGATATAAACGCGTTTCAAAAACACAATCGTCATGTCGATGCCTTCCGTAACTTATTGGACTTCCGACCGTATAATGCGGCTGATCATAGGGCTGGTGCTCACTGCGGGCATCATTTGGCTTCTGGGCTATCTGAGCGAGGTGCTGCTGCCTTTTTTCGTGGGATGCTTCATCGCTTATATGCTTCAGCCGCTTGTAGAGCTCAACCGCCGCTGGATACGTCTCGACGGGCGCATCGTGGCGGTGATAGTGACACTGCTCGAGGTGACGGTGGTGATAGGCGGAGTCATATACATGTTTCTGCCTTCGGTGGTGAGCGAGGTCAATATGATGGCCGACATAGTGAAGGATTTATCGTCGGGCCGTAAGCCTATGCCGGAGTCATACAGGAGAATGACTGATATTCTGAGCCGCTATTTCGAGCCCGACAATTTTGAGGAGCTGTTCAGCCTCCAGCATATGGACACTCTGATAAGGCGCGGGTCGTCGCTTGTGGCCGAGTCGGTTGGTATCGTGCTCCACACGCTCGAGTGGCTGCTGACGCTCGTGTATATACTCTTCATACTCATAGACTATCATCAGATCACGAGGGGGTTCAAGCTGATAATCCCCGGGCGTTACCGCAGTCAGGTGATGAGTGTGGTGAGGGATGTCGAGTCGAGTATGAACCGTTATTTCCGCGGGCAGGGTGTCGTGGCCCTGTGTGCGGCGGTGTTTTACTGTGCGGGGTTCTCTATTGTCGGCATACCGCTGGCCATCCCGTTGGGGTTGCTTGTGGGTGTGCTGTATATGATACCTTACTTTCAGTATGTCACGCTGGTGCCTGTGGCTGCGGTGTGTTTCATATTCTCGCTTGGCGGGTCGGTGGAGTTTCTGCCCGAGTTTGGCAAGTGTTGTCTGGTGTATGTAGTGAGCCAGAGCGTGTGTGACTATGTGATCACGCCCCATGTGATGGGGCGTGAGATGGGTCTGAATCCAGCGGTGATATTGCTGTCGCTGTCGGTGTGGGGCTATATGCTCGGTATTATCGGCATGATTATCGCTCTGCCGTTCACGTCGCTTATCATGACCTATTACGAGCGGTATATAAGCAAGCCTTAGAGTGTGTCAGCCTATGGAGAGCTGGAGCGATTCGATGAAGTCGCGCATCTCGGGATTTTTCTCCACCATGTGCTGAAGCACTTCGCGCTCGTTCCATGTGTGGGGCGAAGCCTCGCCTTGGTTGAGCTCTATGATGATGCTTATGTGGTCGTTGGCCGTGGCGTCGCGCAGTGTGGCGAGCAGAGGCTGCATGTGGGTCTCGAGCTCTTCACGCTGCTTTTCGTTCTCGACCATCACCCGATAGGTGTGGCCCTCGACGAGCGCGGGATAGGAGGCGCGCATGGTGTTGACCAGTATGTGATAGGTGGGGTTGGCTTTCATGAAGGCTTGCCATCCGGCGTTGAGCTGTTCGACGGTGTATTTTGCGTCACGTAGCTGTGTCGCGGATGTGCCTTGGCCCTGGGCATTGCTGGCTGCTCCGTTGGCGGTGTTGCGCCCGGTGATGGAGAAGGTCTTGCCGGTGCCGAGCTTTACGGTGGGTCGGGAGGGGACCGCCGATGGGCGGGATGTGCCTAATGGGGCCGCTGGGCGGGCCGCCGGCTGAGGTTGCTGCTGGGGCTGCTGAGGTTGCTGCTGCTGTTGCTGCTGGGGCCGGGTGGCGTTGGCGGCTCCGTTGGCGGCGATATTTTGCAACTGCCCCTCTCCTTCGCCGCTATTGACCGGAGAAGGGCTTAATAGTTGGCATATCTTGGCGAGGGTCAGCTCGACGAGAAATTGCTTGTTGGAGGCTGTGCGGTAGTTGAGGTCGGCCTCGTTGCAGAGATTCATGGCCCGGTAGATAAACTCGGGGTGGCATTTGGCGGCTCGTTGTGCCATGGCGTTTCTTACTTCGTCGTCGGCTTCGAGCAGGACTATGGTCGAGGGTTCGCGCGCCACCATGAGGTCGCGCATGTAGTCGGCCAGGCCGTTGATGAAGAAGTGTGAGTCAAATCCCTTGTCGCGAATCTCCTTGTATATGAGCCATGTCTCGAGAGTCTTGCCTTGAAGGAAGCAGTCGAGCAGACGGTTGTAATAGTTGGAGTCGAGCACATTGAGGTTTTCGATTGTGCCGGCATATGTGATGTTGCCACGCGAGGATGCCGCTACCTGGTCAAATATCGACAGGGCGTCGCGCATGGCTCCGTCGGCTTTGCGTGCGATGACGCTGAGAGCCGCGGGCTCGGCTGTCATGCCTTCGCTTGCGGCCACGTAGGCGAGGTGGTCAACGATGTCGCGTACGGTGATGCGGTTGAAGTCGTAGATCTGACAGCGTGAGAGTATGGTGGGGATTATCTTGTGTTTCTCGGTGGTGGCGAGGATAAATATCACATAGCTCGGGGGCTCTTCGAGGGTCTTGAGAAAGGCGTTGAATGCGGCCGACGACAGCATGTGGACCTCATCGACGATAAATACTCTGTATTTTCCCTGTCCGGGTGGCACCTGCACCTGCTCGACGAGCTGGCGTATGTCGTCGACGCTGTTGTTGGATGCGGCGTCGAGCTCTATGATATTTAGCGAGTTGCCTTCGTTGAAGGCGCGGCATGAGTCGCATTGGTTGCACGCTTCGCCGGCCGGGGTGGGCGAGAGACAGTTGATGGTCTTGGCAAAGATGCGCGCACACGAGGTCTTGCCTACTCCGCGCGAGCCGCAGAACAGGTAGCTGTGGGCCAGTCGACCCGAGGAGATGGCATTTTTGAGCGTTGCGGTGAGGGCTTTCTGGCCTACTACGCTGTCAAATGTCGATGGGCGATATTTTCGCGCCGATACTATATAGTGGTTCATGTGATTAATCTTACCTGTCACAAATTTACGAAATCTATATGAGATACAAAAGTTTCATAAGGACATAAGAAACAAAAGTTTTAATTTTAAGACAGGAGTAATAAAGACAGGAGTCATTATTTTTTGTTCTGATGTCTTTAACCTCACTTCTGTAGTCCTGTCTTAAAATTGAAACTTCTGTATCAAAGAATGAAAGAGAGCGGGCCGGGCGGCTCGCTCTCTTTTGGGGTTGTGTGTACCTATTAATGATATTACCTAAACAATCAGTCCATTAGTTTTCTATAGGCTGTATTTTTTACCTTGGTCGGATTTGTATTACCTTAAGTTACTTAACAACAATCGTCACGATTATTTTATTACAATCTTGTTGACTTCGTTGCCTTTTCGTACGATGTATACGCCGGGGGTGAGTGCCGATGCGTCAACGCGGATGCCCTGGAGGTTGAAGTATTCAGCGGGGGCGTTGGCTGCGTCGGTGCCGATCGACTCGATGGCGGTCTGGCCGAGCACGTTGACCTTGCATACGGATTTGGTGCCGTTGTAGTCGGCTGTAATCTCGGTAGAGCCATTAGATACGAAGGTCACGAATCCGTTGGCGTCAACTTTTGCGATGGCGGGGTCAGCCGATGTCCATACGGTAGTGGCGGGGAGCACTTTTTCGGTGTCCTTGTTGGCTACTTCGAGTGTGAGTTGCTTGCTTTCGCCGACTTTGCCGTTAAGTTCGGTGTCGCTGAGGACGAGTTCGGGAGTGGCGTAACGATACATTTTGGGATTCCAGTAGATGAGACTGTTCACTTCCTTGTTGTCGAGTACGGTGAAGGTTACTTCCTCTACGCCATATTCGGCATCTGCGCTCCAGTAGGTCTTGTCGCTTGTACCTGTGGTGCAGGTGGTCTTGTCGCCGAAGGTCACGAGGGCTGTCGCGCTCTGTACGGGCGATGCACCGATGCCCATGATGCGCACGTTGGGGTCGGATACCTTGAAAGTGAACGACTGTCCGGCTGTGAACTTGGGTATGTAGCTGACGGTGGTCGCGCTGTTGAGTATCATGTCGACACCGTTGCCGTGGAGTGTGATGTCGTTGATCACGTCATTGCCGGGAATATTGCTAATGCCGTATGTGCCCATCCAACTGCCGCCGCGGTCATTGTGGAAGTAGAACTCATGGCTGAGTTCACCGTGGCCTGAGAATGTAAGCTCGTGCTTGCCTGTAATGGTCGAAGTGCCGTCGGCTGATGTCACGGTGGCTGTCACGGTAACAGTACCGGTCTTGAGGCCTACTATGACAGCTGTGGAGTATGCGCTATAACTTGATGTGGCATCCTTCTGCTCTTTGATCATCGCGATTTCGGGGTCGGAAATGGTCCAGGTATAAGTCTGCTTGGTATATGGTTTGTCCATTGAATCATCATATCTGTCATAGCCGGGACCTCTTACAGAAGCTTCGATCTTAAAGTCGGTTCCTGCAAGGATGTTTCTGTAGTCGGGATTACCGTTAAGAGAGGTGTTGAGGCGCAGACACATTTCCGGGTAGTCGATAGCAGTCACGGATACAGTCTTGGAGAGTTCGATATCTTTGAGTTTTATTGTGATATCCACTTTGCCTGTCTTGCCGTCGCTGAAGCTCACTTCTGCTTCTTTTGATTTAGCATAGTCATAGAAAGTGGCACATTTTTCAGGATCCTGAGTGGCTGAGAGAGTTATGGCGGCGTCTTCGGGAATAGTGGTGATAATGAGGCGTGGATTATCACCGATGTAGCATGTGATGTTTTCTTCATCGCCGTAGATATACTGGCCGGAGATGCTCTCGCGCCACTGTACCTTAATCATAACGACAGAAACTTCGCATGATGCTTTCGCGCCTTCGATCTCGCAAGTGATGGTGGTTTTGCCACCGCCTACGGCTGTAACGTTGCCGTCCTTGTCGACTGTGGCAACAGCGGGGTCGGATGAGGTCCAGGTGGCTACGGCTGTCGCGGGCTTGATGGTGGCGTTGATTTTGTCGGTGGCACCAACCTCGAGAGTCAAGTTTTCCTTATCGAATGCCACTACTGCCAAATCGGGTATTTCGGGAAGCTCAGCGGCGGTGAGTACCTGCACTTTGCTGATCTTCACAAATCCTACCTCAAGGATGAGACGCTTGGAGTAGCTGTTGAGCTCGGCCATTGTCTCTTCGGAGAGGAGGAGTATCACGCGCCCGTTTTCGTCGTCCTCAATGATGCGAGGAGATGTAAATTCGGCCCATACATATTGAGCTGACTCTTCGTCATATTCACCACCGGGGGCTACGCCCTGGTGCTTGAAGTTGATTTTGTAAGCCATGGGATTGAGCACGGAGTATGACACGGCAATACCTCCACCGACCTTACCGCCGGCAGCTACGATATTATCATAGGCAAATTCGAGTGAGCTCTGCTCCTGGCTGATAACGATCTCATCGCGCTGAAGTATAGAGGGATCGAGCGGGCCCTGGCTCGCGCGATATACCACTTTAGTCACTATAAGACCATGGCCCATTACGCCCATACCACCTGATATCGCCAATTTTGCATCTTCGGCTGTCAGGAAGAAGCTCTTCTTGCCGGCACTTACAACCACTGCGTCAGCACCGCCCCAACTGAAGTTTGCCCAGGATGGTCTGATAAGAGCAAGTGACGTATAATCTGATACTTTGGGGTCGGCTTGGTAATGTATTACGATTTCACCCCATTCTTCAAAGTCGGCACATTGGCTGGCTTTGATTTCCGGGTTGATTTTATAATCAAGGGATACTTCCCCTTCCCATAGGACGGTCTCGGCCGGAGCTGCATAGGCTGTCAGGCTTAATAGGATACCTAACAGAGAGAGTAACGATTTTCTCATGTTGATTAGAATTTAAAATTAATAATAAGTAAGAAGTGTCAAATAGGTAAGAGAGTCGTGAATGTTTGCATTAGTTGAAATGTGATGTATGCAAGGTCAGACTTGTCGATGGCAAATGTAATGATACAATAAGCAGATTTTTAAAAATTTACATTCGTTAACAATAAGCTGATGTTTCACGCAACTGTGTTAAATGTTAAATATGGTTTAGTATCAGGAGGTTAGCCCGGATGTTATATAACGAATGGTTTAACAATTAACAAACATTGAGTTAACAAACCGTCAGATACATAAAGGGGATACAAAAGTTTCTTATGTCCTTTTGAAACTTTTGTATCTCCTGAAACTTTTGTATCTGATTTTTTTGTATCTTCACGGCATGGAAAAGTGTGTAAAGAGACTGGCTGTGTTTGCTTCAGGCAACGGGTCTAATGCCGAAAATCTGGTGCGTTATTTCCGTGACAACGATTGTGGCATGGAAGTGGCTGTGATAGTGTGTAATAAGGCCGGTGCGGGTGTGATAGAGCGTGCCGGACGACTCGGGGTGCCTGTCAGGGTGATGCCTGCTGCCGATATACGCGACCCGGCGTGTATGCTCCCAGTGATGGATGAGTATGGCGTGGACGGGATAGTGCTGGCGGGTTTTCTGCTGATGGTGCCCGACTTTCTGCTCGGACGTTACCCTGACAGGGTGGTCAACATACATCCGTCGCTGTTGCCTAAGTATGGCGGTAAGGGTATGTATGGGCGTCATGTGCATGAGGCAGTGGTGGCTGCCGGCGAACGTGAGACGGGTATTACTGTCCATCTGGTCACTGACCGGTGTGATGAGGGCCTTGTGTTGCGTCAGGCCCGCGTTGAGATCTTGCCGTCAGACTCGCCCGAGACTGTCGAGGCCAAGGTGCATGCTCTCGAGAAAGAGCATTTCGCGCGGGCTGTCAGAGAGTACTTTACAGGAGATACGGGGTCATAAGGACATAAGAAACATTTAAGACAGGAGTACAGGAGTAATTATTTTTTTTTATTTTTTGTCCTTTGTCTTTAACTTCACTCCTGTACTCCTGTCTTAAATTAAAAAACTTATGTTTCTTATGTCCTTATGAAACTTTTGTATCTCCCGAGTCTCAAACTTTTGTGTCGGGCGGGCGGTTAAGTATATTAAAAATGCATTTTACAGAAGTATGAAAGGAAAGCTCAAAGGGATTCGCGGTGAGGTGCTTACGTTTAAGGCTGACCCGTTTGTATGCGGGGCCTCGGAGTGTTATGACCATTATGAGGACGGACTCGTGGTGATGTGTGACGGGCTGATTGTGGCTGTCGGCAATTATGCCGCCACGGCAGCCGCATGGCCGGGACTGACCGACATAGATGTGTGGAACGACTCGCTGATCATGCCGGGGTTTGTGGACTGTCATGTGCATTATGTACAGTCGCCCATGGTGGGGTCGTATGGCGATACGCTGCTCAAGTGGCTCAACCAATATGTGTTTCCCGTCGAGTCCCGTTATCGAGACAAGGATTATGCGCGCGAGGTGGCGCGGATGTTTTTCCGTCAGACGCTGAGCCATGGCACTACGACGGCCAACGTGTTTGCCACGACGTTTGAGGAGTCGGTCGACGCGCTGTTTGAGGAATCGGAGCGTTACAATGCGTGTACCATAGCCGGCAAGGTGCTTCAGGACCGCAATCTGCCCGATAATCTGCGTGACAGCGATGCCGGGGAGTCGGTGGCCGTGTCGGAACGTCTGCTTCTGAAGTGGCATGGGCGCGGCCGTCAGCTTTATGCCGTTATACCGCGGTTTGCCCCTACAAGCACTCCCGAACAGTTGCGTCTGGCCGGCGGGCTTTATCAGAAATATCTCGACCGGGGTGTGTATATGCATACTCATCTTGACGAGGCCGAGGGTGAGATAGAGTGGGTGAAATCGCTCTTTCCCGAGGCTCGCGATTACACTGACGTGTATGACCGCTATGGGCTTGTCGGGCCGCGGTCGGTGATGGCTCATTGCTGTATAGTGGAGCCGCGCGAGTGGCAGAGGCTCTATGAGGCGGAGTGTGGCGTGGTCCACTGTCCGTCGTCCAACCTATTTCTCGGTGACGGCGAGTTTCGCTATTGGGAGGCCAAGGATGCCGGGCGTCCGTGCAGGGTAGGCATAGGGTCGGACATAGGGGGCGGCACGAGTTTCTCGCTCGTGCGTCAGCTCGGTGAGGCCTATAAGGTGGGCATGCTGCGCGGCCACGCGCTCGACGCCATGCGCAGTTATTATATGGCTACTCTCGGCGGTGCCCGTGCTCTGCATCTCGATGACAGGGTGGGTGCCTTGCGCGCGGGTATGGAGGCCGATATTGTGGTGCTCGACATGAAGCCCGACGAGTTTATAGAGTGGAGAATGAGGGAGGTGGAGAGCGTGTTTGACCGTCTGTTCATACTCCAGACTCTAGCACCCGACCGCCTCGTGCACGCTACATACGTGGCCGGAAAGAAGGTCTACGACAGGGAGATACAAAAGTTTCAAAAGGACATAAGAAACATAAGTTTTTAATTTTTTTAGACAGGCGTAGAGGAGTGTCAAAGAATAAAAAAAGTAATTACTCCTGTACACCTGTCATTAACTTCACTCCTGTCTAAAAAAATTAAAAACTTATGTTTCTTATGTTCTTTTGAAACTTTTGTATCTCTTGTATCTCTTAATTCAAGAGGTTGTCGGCGAGGGTGGAGAGATGGTCGATGTCGGCGGGGGTGAGGCGTCCGTGGAGGGTCACGATGGGCTCCACGATGGATATGTCCTTCATCTTCTCAAACATGCCGCGCATCTTGCGTCCGGCTGCCGGGGCCCAGAGACCGTTCTCGACAATAGCCACGCGGCGGTTGCGGAAGCCCTTGATGGCGAGATGGTGGATGAAGTCGTGCATCGGCGGGAAGATGTCGGAGTCGTAGGTGGGGGAGAGCACTACGAGATGGCTCATGCGGAACGCGTCCTCGACAGCCTCGGCCATGTCGTCGCGCGACAGGTCGGTGACCGAAACTTTGGGTGCGCCCTTTTTACGGAGTATCTCGGCCAGCTCCTTGGCCGCCTTGGCTGTCATGCCGTGGATGGATGCATAGGCCACGAGCACACCCTCGGTCTCCACCTCATAGGCTGCCCAGGTGCGGTAGAGGCGCAGATAGTCGGTGAGATCGCCCTCGAGTACGGGGCCGTGGAGGGGTGCGATGACGTCGATCTGCTTGCCGGCGAGCTTCTTGAGTACGGTCTGCACGGGGAGTCCGTATTTGCCCACGATGTTGAAATAATAACGGCGTGCCTCGCATGCCCAGGGCTGCGAGGGGTCGGGCGCACCGAAGCGACCGAAACCGTCGGCCGAGAAGAGTGTCCTGGCTGTGGAGTCATAGACCATCATCACCTCGGGCCAGTGGACCATGGGGGCGGTGATGAAGTGAAGCTCGTGAGAGCCGAGGCTCAGAGTGTCGCCTTCGGCTACCTCCATGATGCGGTGGTCAAACGGGGCGTTGTCGGCCACGAGCGGGAGCATCTTGTGTGCTACGGCCGTGCATACGAGGCGACACTCGGGGAAACGCTCCATCACCCACTCGATCTGTGATGAGTGGTCGGGCTCGAGGTGCTGCACTATGAGATAGTCGATGGTCTTGCCTTCGGGGAGCGACGAGAGGAGATTGTCGCGCCACTCGTCGGCCATGCGCTGGTCGACGGTGTCGATGAGTGCTGTCTTCTCGTCAAAGATTATATAAGAGTTGTAGGATATGCCTTCGGGGGTGACATACTGGCTTTCAAACAGGTCCAGCTCTTTGTCATATACGCCTATGGCTTGGTAGTCGGTGTGCATATTTTTAATAATGAGAGATTATACATATGAAAAACGGCTACAAAGTTACACAAAATCCTACAATCCGCATAAACAGCATAAACACCCTCTGACAGTCTGATTGAAAAAATGGTTTGGTCAATCGCAAAATAATGTTTAACTTTGCAGAATATAGTTAAAAACAAAATCCAATAATTTAAATACGACTTATTTATACATGCCATTTGAAATGCCGGGAGTGAGTTTTCTATATTGTTCCCGATTGCAATGCCTCGATTGATAAGGTGATGTGGAATGATGAAGATGTCACCGATAGGGTTGAAAACCGTCATCTGCGGGTAAATGCCGAAACTCGTTCAGGACTTTCAGTTAACTTCGTCAAATCGGGATATGCCACACTCACAGTTGCAGCTCTCGGCCAACACTCGGTGACCACTATGTATCGCGATGGAGAAGCTCCGACAGTCACACTGACCCCGGTCGAAGGGCATACGTTGTACATCTTACACTTAATGGCGAATCTTTGGAAATCAAAGATGATAATACGTTTGTTTTGCCGTCTCTTTATGGTGATAATGTGCTCAATGTCGTATATGTTGAATCAGTAGAATCGGGGATTGACAATCAGGAAGTGTCAAATATAAAGATAACTGTATTCAACCATACAATATCGATACTTAATAAGCCTGATGATGCACTGGTTGAAGTTTACGATATAAACGGCAGCATGATTGCAGAGACTTGTGAATCAACAGTCGCAATTGATGGAACACGTAATATTGTAATCGTTAAAGTCGGAGGTCGAGCCTATAAAGTCGCCTTGTGACTATGCTGAGCTAATATACGTCTATATCCCTTTTTTGTCGGTGCGCTAATTTTACGCCGGTTTATTATGCTGTAAAAGGGAGTAAAATGCAAGAAAAAAGAGTTGGACTGTCGCGTGGTGCGAAGCTCAACTCTTTGGTATTCTTTGGATTAATTCTTTTGCAGGGGCTTAATACTCCTCCTCGTTGAAGAAGAAGTCTTCTTTGGAGGGGTAGTCGGGCCAGATGTCTTCGATGCATTCGTAGGTTTCGCCTTCGTCTTCCATCTCCTGGAGGTTTTCGATTACTTCCATAGGTGCGCCTGAGCGCATGGCGTAGTCGATGAGTTCCTCGCGTGTTGCGGGCCAGGGTGCGTCCTCGAGCTTGGAGGCGAGTTCAAGTGTCCAGTACATGTCGTTATTTTGTTTATTTGTTGTTTATGACTTGTTGTTCTGAAAATTCGCGCAAAGATACGGATTTTCTTTATATATACAAATGCTTGTGACCGATGGTTTATGGTTTATGAGTAATATGAGAATGTCTGTCCCTGTCCTGTGGGTGAGACGGGTTTCGGCTGATGGCCGGCATCATAGGCTCCGTTGCGTATGTCGTCAATGATACGGCGGTCGCGCTTGTAGGCGGGATATTTCTCGATGGCATCGCATATAGCATCGTCGTCGAGCTGGTTGGGGCCGAGTATTATAGCTGTTCGGTCCTGGCTGAGGTTCTGGAGTTTATCGAAGCCATACTCCTCGCTGATGCGTCTGTCGGAGATTTTTTCTTCAGGTTTCTCGACCTTGGGAGCCTGTGTTACAGGTGTTTCGGCTACCTGTCGGGGCTGTGATGCTGGCACTTGAAATTTCAGAGGGACGTTGGGAGCGGAGGATGTCCCTGCCTGTCTGCGGCCTCCGAAGTCAAATTGTGGACCGTTGCCGTTGTTGTCGTTCTCGCCGTTTATTATCTGGTCTTCCTCACCACGCAGAGTGATGTCAAATCCGGCTGCGAGGATTGTGATTTTTACCTGGTTGCCGAGCGATTCGTCATAGCGTACACCCCAGATTACGTCGACTTCAGTGTTGATTGAGCCGATAAACTGTGTGAGCTGTTTGGTCTCGCTCATGAGGAATTTGTCCTCGGCATTGGGGTTGAAGAAGAGGCAGAAGAGCAGTTTCTTCGATCCCATTATGTCGCGGTTTTTGAGCAGGGGCGAGTTGAGTGCGTCCTGTATTGCTGCTGTCACGCGGCCTTCGCCTTCACCGTAGCCTGTCGAAATGATGGCCGCACCGCCATTGCGCAGTGTGGTGTCGACGTCGTTGAAGTCGAGGTTGATTTTGCCGTTGTGAGTGATGAGTTCCGAGATTGAGCGTGCGGCTATCGAGAGAGTATCGTCGGCCTTGCCGAAGGCGTTGATGAAGTCGAGGTCGCCGTATATCTCGGTAAGGCGTTCGTTGTTGATAACGAGCAGAGCGTCGACATATTTTGCCATTTCGTCGGCTCCGGCGATGGCTTTTTTGATTTTGACCTGTCCTTCAAAGAGGAAGGGGATGGTGACGATGCCTACGGTGAGCAGGCCGCGCTCCTTGGCTACGCGGGCCACGACGGGGGCCGCGCCTGTGCCTGTGCCGCCGCCCATACCTGCTGTGACAAATACCATGCGGGTGTCGTCGTCAAAGAGGCGGTTGATTTCCTCGGTGGCTTCTTCGGCAAATGCTTTGGCTTTCTCGGGTTTGTTGCCGGCACCGAGACCGTCGCCGATCTCGAGTATGTTGGGCACTTCGGAGTGGCGCAGGGCCTGCGAGTCGGAGTTGATATTGACGAACGATACGTTTTTGATGCCTTCGCGATACATGTGGTTGACGGCGTTGTTGCCGCCACCGCCCACACCTATGGCCTTGATGATTATTTTTTCGGGTTCCTCCATGCGGTGAGTGGTGAATGCTGATACGTCGTCTATATTCTGGTTGTCCATCTTCTTTCTTTGTGTTTAAATTTTAAAAACTGTAAAACGGGGAGATTATCGGTCTCCCTCTACAAAGTTATTCTTCGTCTTCCTCCTCCTCAAATCCGTCGGAGATTATTCGGGCCACGCGGTTTACAAGATTGTTGTAGCCTTGTTTGAATATATTGGTTTTCTTTTTACCAGTGTTGGCGGTTGTGTCGGTGGTTGTAGGCACAACGGGGGGCACCGGTCTTGGTGGCGTGTCCGTACCTGTGGGGGTAGGGCGACGCACATCGGTGCTTCCGCCGACATGCTGTTGCGGATACAGGGGCTGTTGCTGCTGCATGGGTTGCTGCGGGGTGGCCTGAGGTGTCGCTGTTGGCTGCTCGACTACAGGCGGCTGTGCAACCGGGGCGGGACGCTCGCTCAGACATTCCTGCGGGTCTTGTCGTGACGCGGTGTTGAGTATCGAGAGCACGTCAACCGAGTCGACTGAGTGGATGCGACCGTCAAGGATGCGGAGACGGTTGCCCGGCGCGCCCAGACGTACTTTAAGGCCCGATATCTGTTCGAGACGCTGGTTGAATCCGTTGAGTTTCGCACCGTTGCCCACGATGATTATGCCTTCGGGGAGTTTTTCGGGCGTGAGTCCCGCATATTTTATCTGTTCGGTGATGTTGATTATAATCTCACCTGCACGCGCCGAGACGTAGTTGTTTATGGCCACGAAATCGGGCTGTCCCGAAGCATGTGGCGCGTCGAGAGTCGGGAATGCCGAGCCGCCGGTCTTTTTGAGCTCTTCGGCCTGTTCTTCGAGATAATTGAGGGTCGTGATGTCGCGGGTGATGTTGCGCGACCCCATGGGTAGTACAGCAAGATGCAGGAGCATACCCCCTTTGTAGATGGCTACAGTGGTGGTCTCGGCACCGAAGTCGACGAGCATGCAGCCGAGTTTTTTCTCCTCGTTGAGCAGCACCAGTTCGGCCAGCGCGATGGGGCGGGCAAAAGTGTCCATAATCTTAAGCCCGAGTCTTTCCTCAATCACCACCGAGAGATTGCGCAAGAGCTGAGTGCGGCAACTCACGAGATTGAGGCGCGCCACGATATGGGAACCCATCACGCCTATGGGACGCGGAGTCACTTCATTGTCGACGAGCAACTCGCGTGGAGTCACTGTGACAATGCTTCGCTCGTTGAGGGGAACATCCAGAGCCTCTCTTGTGATGTCTTGGATGATTTCTTCGGAGATAATCGATTCAGAAGGCAGATGTCGCTCGATCTCTACAGGCTGAGAGGTGAGAGAGCGACCGCCTACACTGAGATACACTCCCTGAATCTTGCGTGGTGTCTCGCGCAGTTCAAGGCTGTTGATGACGTTGCGCACGGCGCGCTCGGTCTCCACAATGTTGCGTATGCATCCGTAGCGCACGATGTCGGAGATGGGTTCCTCCTCAACGGCTTTGACGTTGAGTGCTCCGTCGGGGCTCACGGTGCCGATAGCTCCTTTAATCTTCGAGCTACCTATTTCAAGAGCGATGATGACTTTTTCTTCCATGTTTACTTAATTTTCTGCGAAAATTAAAGGTTATGAGGTTATGAGGTTATAAGGTTATGAGGGGGGAGCGGCTTTGCCCGGGTTTTGCGTTTACGGGTTATGAGGAGAGGTTGGATTTGTTTTGGCGTTGCGTTTATGGATGATTGTTGATTTGTTGCTCAAAGTGAGAACTGAGTCCGTTTATCAGTCTTGAGACATCATAAAATTTATTTTTGATGGAGCTATGAGTTTCAGTTGTGATGTATCCAAGATCAAGTGCTATCTCCAACTGACAGTAGGCTTCCATCAGTGAGCCGAATGAGATTTCAAGAAAATGAATCTTTTCTTTTATGGACCTCCGTCCGCTGCCTTCGGCTATATTTGACGGGACTGATATTATCGCTCTTCTGAGCTGGTCGCATAGGGAATACCGCTCGGAGGCCGGAAATGTATCGATGACTGTGTAGACATCTTTAACCAGGCTTCGTGCGGCTTTGTATGCTCTCAGATTCTCAAAAGAAAAATAATCCATGTATTTGGCTTGTGTCGGTGGTTGATAGTGCTTGTCTTAACCTTATAAACTCATAACCTTATAACCTTTCAATTGAGTTTACTCAATTGGAGTGCTTGGCTGGAATTGGCTTTTCGGAGTGGGCTTTGACGCCGGGGACAGTCTGGCCGGGGGCCACGTTGTCGCCGGCGAGCATGGCGTCGATGGGCACGGTCTCGTCATCCTCGCCTGAGATTACCGGCACATCCGGCGGCCGGCGGTGACGCTTGGTGGCCACGAGCTGACCGTTCCATTTCAGAGTCAGGGTGTCATATTTCTCCCAGCCCTGCTTGACGAGCACTTTGGAGTAGAATGTGCGCAGACGCTCCATCTTGTCGTCGAGCCGGTCGAGCGAGCCGAGATTGATCACGTGTTCGCGTATGTTGGGTATGAGCAGAATGTCGGTCGGACTCTTGACCTTGATCATGCCTATGTAGGAGCTCCATATCGAGTCGGAACTGATATAGCTTACCAGAGGCATGAGCGAGAGGGGAGTGAAGGATGAGTCGGAGGGATTGAAATGTCCCTGGACCAGCGGCACATTCTTATGGTAGCGGGCCGAGGCCTTGACACGCTTGCCTGCGCGGTTGACATAATAGCTCTCGTTGCCGTCAAAGACTCTCAACACCGGCACTATGGGGGTCACCTTGATGCGTATGCTGCCGTCGGTGTAGCGCAACACGCTTGCGTCCTCGATTTTGTCGAGGTCGAGCAGACGCAGGCGTATGTCCTGGGTGTTGATGTTGGAGAGAGCTATACCCTTGGCCTTGTCGGGAAGATTGTCGAGCTCGCGAGCCAGTTCGGCCGGGCTGACGAAACGCCGGGCACCGTTGTCGCCGTCGGCATCCTCCACGGTGATGGTCATGCCTGTACACATGGCGTCGTCGCTTTCGCGAGCCGTCATGGTCAGGGCCACCACCAGGTAGGTGACGAGCATAAGTGAGAAGGCTATCTGTAAATATCGGTTCATTTAACTGGGCCCGAAGGGCTGTCAGAAAACTTTAAACTTTCTTACTCTGTAATGTTGCGCACGATGTCGGGGAGGTAATTGCATATGTCACCGGCTCCGGCGGTCAACAGGATGTCAAAGTTACGATTTTTGAGCGTTTCCACCAATTTTTCTTTGGTTATTAATATCTTATCGGCCGATTTAACATTTCGGAAAATGATGTCGGACGTCACGCCCTCGATAGGCTCCTCGCGTGCTGGATATATGTCGAGGAGTATCACCGAGTCGGCGGCCGAGAGAGCGTCGGCAAAGTCGTCGGCAAAGTCGCGTGTGCGGCTGTAGAGATGGGGCTGGAAAGCCACGGTGAGATGACGTCCCGGATAGAGGGCTTTGACCGAGGCTATAGAACTGCGCAGCTCTTCGGGGTGATGGGCATAGTCGTCGATGATGACGCGTCCGCTGCCGTTGCGCTCCTTGAGCCACGACTCGAAACGTCGTTTGGTGCCCTGATATGACGAGAGAGCCGTGCGTATCACCTCGGGCTCGAAGGCCTCGGTGCAGCACACAGCCGCCGCTGCGGCTATGGCGTTCTCAATATTAACCTCTACGGGCACTCCAAGGTTCACGTTGCGTATGGTGCCGCGTGGTGTCACGATGTCAAAAGTTATTGAACCAGTGTCGCGGCGTATGTAGGAAGCGTGAAAGTCGCCCTTGTCGCGCGAGTAGGTGTAGACCTTGACCCCTTGGGCTGGACGCGGCTTGAGCTTGAGGTCTTCATGCACGATGAGTGTGCCGCCGGGCTGTATCAGTTCGGTGAAATGAGCGAAGCTCTCGAGATAGGCCTCCTCGGTGCCGTAGATGTCAAGATGGTCGGGGTCGGTGGCGGTGATGACGGCCACGGTCGGGGTGAGATGGTGAAACGAGCGGTCATACTCGTCGGCCTCGATGACAGTGTAGGGCGACGAGGGGCGCAACAGGAAGTTGCTGTCATAGTTTTTCAGCACACCGCCGAGAAAGGCGTTGCAGCCAATAGAGCCGCAGTGGAGTATATGGGCGGCCATCGACGATGTGGTGGTCTTGCCGTGGGTGCCGGCAAAGCAGAGGCTTTTGCTGTCGCGGGTGATGAGACCGAGAGCCCTGGCGCGCTTCATGATTTCAAAACCTCCGTCGCGGAAGTAGGTGAGTATGGGCAGGTCGTCGGGCACGGCGGGGGTGTATATCACCAGAGTGTCGGAGGGGTCGCGGAAAGCGGCGGGTATGGTGTCGGCCTCAGGGCTGAACGAGATGTTCACGCCCTCGGCCGCGAGAGCGTCGGTGAGGGGTGTGGATGTGCGGTCATATCCGGCCACCTTCTTGCCTTTGGCCAGGAAGTAGCGTTCGAGGGCGGCCATGCCTATGCCGCCGGCTCCGATGAAGTATATGTTATTCGCCATGGCTTATAATGTATTTTTGAGTGTGAAGAGGTGTTGACATGTGGGGTGGGGGTCAGCGGTCGTTGCCGACGGCTTTGACTATAAGGTCGACAATCTTGTCGTCGGCGTCGCGCATGGCCATCCGGGAGATTCTGGCCGAGAGGTCTTCGCGGGCCTCAGGATTGTCGATGAGGCTGACTATGGATTCGGACAGTTGTCTGACGGCGTCTTTGTCGAGAATCATCACGGCCGCTCCGCGGGTGGAGAGAGCCTCGGCGTTGTGACGCTGGTGGTCCTCCGATACGTTGGGCGAGGGGATGAGTATGACCGGTTTGCCGAGTATCTGGAGCTCGGAGATAGTGCCGGCACCAGCACGCGACACCACGAGGTCGGCGGCCTTGTAGGCGAGGTCCATGCGGGTGATGAATGTGGTGGCCTGCACGTTGTCATAATCCTTGGCTATGCCTTGAAACCGGTCGGCACCGTAGCGGCCCGTCTGCCACAAGAGCTGCACGCCCTTGTCGCGGAGTGTGGCGAGCGATGCGGCTATGGCCTCGTTGACAGTGCGTGCGCCCAGGCTTCCGCCCACCGAGAGCACCAGCGGACGGTCAGGGTCAAAGCCGAGTTCGCGCTTGGCTTCGCGCTGCGAGAGCGGACACTCCTCGAGGTCTTTGCGTACGGGATTGCCGGTCATGATTATTTTGTCGGCCGGGAAATACCGCTCCAGGCCCTCGTAGGCCACGCATATGGCTTTGGCCTTGTGAGCAAGGAGCTTGTTGGTGACACCCGGATAGGAGTTCTGCTCCTGTATGAGCGTGGGGATGCCGTGTTTCTGGGCCTGCTTGAGCACCGGTCCGCTCGCATATCCGCCCACGCCTATGGCAATGTCGGGCCGGAAGTCGCGGACTATGCGGCGCGCCTTGCGCATGGACTTCCAGAGCTTCCAGAGCACACCGAAGTTGCGCCACAGCCGTTTGCGGTCAAATCCGGCCACGGGCAGACCCTCTATGTCGTAGCCTGCCGCCGGCACTCGCTCCATCTCCATGCGTCCGAGTGCGCCGACAAAGAGGATTTCGGCGTCGGGCTGACGTCGGCGTATGGCGTTTGCTATTGATAGAGCCGGGAAGATGTGGCCTCCGGTGCCACCGCCCGAGATAAGAACTTTCATTGTTGCTGAATTAGCGGATTAGTTTAACTGCATTTTGTTTTCGTCGCGGAGCTGCTCGGGGAGCGACTCCTTTTCCTCGGTGATGTCCTGCTTTTTGTTGCCGTGACGCGATGCGGTACGGCTCACCGAGAGCATTATGCCGAAGGCCATGCACGTGACAATTATCGATGTGCCGCCCTTGGATATAAGCGGCAGCGGCTGGCCCGACACGGGGAATACTCCCGTGACGATGCCCATATGAAACAGGGCCTGGAAGGCCAGCATCACGGCCATGCCCATGACTATGAGGGCGGGGTAGGTGATGGTGCACCGCGAGGCTATACCAGCGGCGCGTGCCAGCAGCCAGAGGTAGAGTAGAAGTACGGCCAGACCGCCTATCAGGCCGAGCTCTTCGACCACGATGGCAAAGATGTAGTCGGAGAAGGCGAGGGGCAGACGTGCGGCTTCGCGAGAGTTGCCGGGTCCGACGCCATAGATGCCGCCGTTGGCCTGTGCCATGTAGCCGAGTATCTCCTGACGATATTCGCCTGTGGGTGCGATTTCCCATTTGGGTATCGAGTCGTTGTTGTGTCGGAATATGCGGGCACGCCAGGTGGCTATGCGTGACGATGCTTTTTTGCCGTCGGTCACCATTTCAGACCGTTGGGCCTCGTCGGCGGGGATTGATTCGTCCTCGGTATAGAAATATTTAAGATATACATATCCTGCACCGCCGAGCACGATGATGATGCCTGCTACGCTGAACAGATGTTTCCATTTCACTCCACCTATAATCATCATCGAGCAGGTGATGGCCATAAGCAACAAGGTGTTGGTGAGTCCCTGCTCTATGAGCAGTGCCGAGAAGAATGCTATGACGGCACCCGACCACAGCATCCCCTTTTTGGTTATGCCGACACCGTGAGGGTCTTGGTTGAGGGTCATGATGAGGGCTACGAGGAGTACGGCCGAGATTTTGACCATCTCGGCCGGGAATATGCCTATGCCCAGAAACGAGAACGACCTCCTTGCGCCGTTGACATAGTTGCCGTAAAACATTACATATATCATGGCTCCCGCACTCAGTATTGAGAACAATATGGTGAAGAGCGCGAAGTCGCTGTAATGCCGTTTGGATAGTATCCAAGTTATGCCTACGCCAAGGGCGAGCATGAACAGGTGGCGCACGATGGGGCCTATCACACCGAGCGACGAGCTGGCCACTTCGCGCGACGACGCGCTGTAAAGCTCTATCACCGATATGAGGCATAGGGCTATGAATATGCCCCAGATATGTTTGTCGGCCTTGGCGATGGCCTTGGGTTTGGCGATGTCCACTTTTGGTTAATTAGTAATTAGCAATTATTTAGTTGGCAATTCATGTCAAGCCGGGCGGTGAGGTTGGTTAAACTCTAAACTTTCAACTTTCAACTTTCAACTTTAAGAGCATTGACCTGAGCCTTGAATTGGCGGCCGCGGTCTTCGTAGCTCTTGAAGAGGTCAAAGCTGGCGCAGCATGGCGAGAGCAATACGGTGTCGCCGCTCACGGAGATGCGGGCGGCTGTGGCTACGGCCTCTTCGATGGAGTGGGTGTCGTATATAGCGGGCACTTGGCCGGTGAAGAAGTCGAGCAGTTTGAGATTGTCCTTGCCCATGCATATGATGGCCTTGACTTTCTCCTTGACGAGCGGGAGTATCTCGGAGTAGTCGTTGCCTTTGTCCTTGCCGCCGAGTATGAGCACGGTGTCGCGGGGCATTGACTCGAGGGCATACCATGTGGAGTTGACGTTGGTGGCCTTGGAGTCGTTGATATATCTTACGCCGTTGACGGTGCCGGCCGGCTCGAGGCGGTGTTCGACGCCCTCAAAGTCGCTCAGAGCCTTGCGTATGTCATCCTTGTCGATGTCGAGTATGCAGGCCGAGAGAGCTGCGGCCATGGAGTTGTAGAGGTTGTGCAGGCCGTTGAGCGAGAGATCGGCGCGAGGCATGCGCAGATTTTCTTCGGGAGTCTCCACAACGAGACATTCCTCCTCGTCGACCCATGCGCGTGAACCCTCCTCCTTGCGCTCGGCAAAGGGAAACATCGAGGCCTCGGTGGTTACGCGCTCGAGCTGGCGGCGTATCACGGGGTCGTCCTGCCAGAAGATGAAGGCGTCGCGTGGAGTGAGGTTGTTGAGGATGCGGAACTTGGCATTGATATAGTTTTGCATTTCGTAGTCGTAGCGGTCGAGATGGTCGGGGGTGATGTTGAGGAGCACGGCAATGTTGGCGTGGAAATCATACATGTTTTCAAGCTGGAAGCTCGAAAGCTCGATTACATACACGTCGTGGTGCTCGCGAGCCACCTGCAGGGCCAGACTGCGGCCCACGTTGCCGGCCAGGCCCACGTTGACGCCGGCGTCCTTGAGTATGTGATAGGTGAGCAGTGTGGTGGTGGTCTTGCCGTTTGAGCCGGTGATGCACACCATGCGGGCGTCGGTGTAGCGTCCGGCGAGCTCTATTTCCGAGATTACGGGTATACCCTTGGCCACGATAGCCTCGATGACGGGGGCTGTCGGGGGTATGCCGGGGCTTTTGACCACCTCGTCGGCCTGAAGTATGCGGTCCATGGAGTGGCCGCCCTGCTCCCACTCGATGCCTTCTTCATCGAGCTGCGTGCGGTATCGTTCGGCTATCAGGCCCGAGTCGGAAAGGAATACGTTGAATCCTTTGGTCTTTCCGAGGATGGCGGCACCTACGCCGCTCTCACCTCCGCCGAGTATTACAAGAGTGTCCATCTGTATTCAATTGCTAATTCCCCCAAGGAGGGGTGTTATCTTATTTTGAGTGTTATGAATGTAAGTACCGCAAAGAGTATCGAGAGAATCCAGAATCGGGTGACAATCTTTGGCTCGGCCATTGCTCTGCGCGGCAGGCTTATGAGTGCGGGGATACCTTCTTTCTGGAAATGGTGATGAAGCGGGGCCATGCGGAAGATGCGCCGGCCGGCTCCGTATTTCTTTTTGGTATATTTGAAGTAACCGGTCTGGATGATTACCGAGAGGTCTTCGGCAAAGAATATCAGACACAGCAGGGGTATGAGCAGCTCCTTGTGGATGAGGATGGCAAACACGGCGATGATGCCGCCGAGGGTGAGCGAACCGGTGTCGCCCATAAATACCTGTGCCGGATTGGCGTTGTACCATAGAAAGCCTATGAGCGCGCCCATGAGTGCCGATATAAACACTACCAGTTCAGACGACCCGGGTATATACATTATATTAAGGTATGTCGAGTAGATGACATTGCCGCCGAGATAGGCCATGATGGCCAGGGCCGCACATATGACGGCCGAGATGCCGGCACACAGGCCGTCGAGGCCGTCGGTGAGGTTGGCTCCGTTGCTTGTGGCGGTCACGGCGACTATCACAACTATCACAAACACCACCCATCCGCCGGTCTGGGCATACTTGCCCATCCATGAGGTGAGTGACGCATAGTCAAAGTTGTTGCCCTTGACAAAGGGTATGGTGGTCTGGGTGGACTTGACGTCGGGCGACTGTGTGAACTCCGACACTTCGGCAAACTCTGTCTCGGGGTGCTCGCCGGCCTGCTCGATGCGGGTCGACGAGTCGCTCACCGTCACCTGACGCTGGGTGATGTCGGGGCTCAGACACATGGTGAGGCCTACCAGCAGTCCGAGGCCCACCTGGCCGACAATCTTGAATTTGCCCTTCATGCCGTCCTTGTTGTGCTTCTTGATCTTGAGATAGTCGTCAAGAAAGCCTATGGTGCCACACCATACTGTGGCTATGAGCATCAGCACCATATATATATTGGTGAGATTGCCTACCAGCAGACAGGGCACTATGAGCGATAATATGATGATGACGCCGCCCATGGTGGGGGTGCCCTCCTTCTTGAGCTGACCTTCGAGGCCGAGGTCGCGTACGGTCTCGCCTATCTGCATCAACTGCAGACGGTCGATAATCTTGCGCCCTATTACGAGGGCTATGATCAATGCAAGCAGAAACGCAGCTCCCGAGCGAAACGTGATATAGGTCATCAGTCGCGTTCCGGGCACTCCGGATGTCTGCTGAAGATATTCGGCTAAATGATATAACATTGGTTGTCCTTATTTCATGCGTTTGACTCAAGACACTCTCTCACCACCTCGCGGTCATCGAAATGGTGTTTCACACCCTTGATTTCCTGATAGTCCTCGTGGCCCTTGCCGGCGATGAGTATCACGGTGCCGGGCTGAGCGAGGGCCACGGCCGTGCGTATGGCCTGGCGGCGGTCGGTGATGTGGAGTGTGCGTGTGCGGGCCTCCTCGTCAAGTCCCTCCTCCATGTCGGCGAGTATGTCCTCGGGCTCCTCGAAGCGGGGATTGTCGGAGGTCAGTATGAGCCGCTGCGAGCGTGCCGCGGCCTCGCGTGCCATGATGGGACGCTTGCCCTTGTCGCGGTTGCCGCCGGCTCCGACCACGGTGATGATTTCGCCTTTGGGTCCGATGACCTCGCGTATGGCCTGGAGCACGTTGACCACAGCGTCGGGCGTGTGGGCATAGTCGACTATGGCGGTCACCCCCTTGGCTGAATGGAAAGCCTGGAAGCGTCCGGCCACAGGCACGAGGGCCGAGATGGCGCGGAGCACCTCTTCATTGTCCCATCCCAGGAGTATCGAGGCTCCGTAGACGGCGGTGAGATTGTAGGCGTTGAAGCGGCCGGTGAAGAGTGTCTCCACTTCGTGTCCGTTGAGGCTCAGCAGAGTGCCGTCGAGACGTTGCTCCACGATGCGCCCTTTGAAGTCGGCTTCGGAGCGCAGCGAGTAGTTGTGGCGCGAGGCCGGGGTGTTCTGGAGCATCACGTCACCCACCTTGTCGTCGGCATTGGTCAGCGCGAAAGCTGTCGGGGGCAGGTGGTCGAAAAACGATTTCTTGGCCTGCAGATAGGCCTCGACGGTCTTGTGATAGTCGAGATGGTCGCGTGTTAGGTTGGTGAATATGCCTCCCTCGAAATGCAGTCCGGCTATGCGGTGCTGATGGGCGGCGTGAGAGCTGACCTCCATGGCGCAGTATTCACATCCGGCATCGACCATCCGTCGCAGCATCTCGTTGATGGTGAGTGGGTCGGGGGTTGTATGGTCGGTCGGGTAGGGGGTAGTCTCCACATAGTTGCACACAGTGGACAGCAGTCCGGCCTTGTGGCCGAGCAGACGGGCCATCTCATAGATGAGTGTGGCGGTGGTGGTCTTGCCGTTGGTGCCGGTCACGCCCACCAGACGGAGCGAGCGCGAGGGGTTGCCCCACCATTCCGAGGCCATATATCCGAGGGCTATCGCGCTCGAGGGCACGACCACGTAGGTCACTGCCGACGAGAGCTGCTCGGGCAGACGCTCGCACACCACGGCTGAGGCTCCGGCCTCCTGTGCTTTGTGTATGAAGTCGTGTCCGTCGACGCTCACGCCCGGCACGGCCACAAAGAGTGTGCCCGGTTCCACGCGGCGCGAATCGGAGGTGATGGCGGTGATTTCCTTGTCCTGTTCACCGATTATCTCGGTGATTTCTACGGGAGAGATTATCCTGTTGAGTCGCATAACAGCAAATAATTAAACTTAACTCTTAAACTCTGAACTTTTTTTGACTTTAAATTCATCTAACGCGTCAGCGTCAGGTGTATCGTGTGGCCCGGGTCAATGAGTGTGCGTGGCGCGGGGGTCTGCGTGTGGACAAATCCCGTTCCCGAGAGAGTCACGTCATAACCCGCAGTCTCAAGCACCTCTACGGCGTCACGCGCGCTGAGGCCGCGCACATCGGGCAGTCCCGAGCCTGACTTTGCCGACGGCCCCTTGATGGTCTTGCGGTTGGGCATCGCAAAGGGCGATCTCACCTTCTTGTAGGGGTCGGCCCCGGTGGTGGCATAGAATGTAGGGCCGATGTCGGAGGGGGAGGCCGACTCGTAGTCCGAACTGTTGCCCAGCAGCCCGCGGGCATAGAGCTTCATGGCGATGTTGCGCATCACCTGGCCCGACGTGGTGGCCGCACCGAAGAAATTTCTGGTGGGGTGACACGTGAGCACCACACATGAATATCGGGGAGCTTCGGCGGGGAAAAATCCGCAGAAGGCTAGTCGCTTCTTGGCGGTGTTGTATTGTCCGTTCTCAATCATGTAGCAGGTGCCGGTCTTGCCCGCGATACGCACCACCTTGTTGCGCAGAAAGCGTCCCGTGCCGTGCTCGCCCCACACCACATTGGTGAGCATGCCGCGCATAATCTCGGCCGTCTTGGGCGAGCATGCGCGTCCGTTGCCGAGATAGGAGGGGGGAAGCACCGAGTCGACCGATCCGCGCAGCTCCTTGACCAGTCGCGGGCGCACGAACACTCCGTCGTTGGCTATCGCATTGTAGAGCGCGAGGGTGTAGAGGGGCGGTATCTCGGTGGCGTAGCCGTAACATTGGCGCGAGAGGGCTATGCGTCCGCCGCGGTCGGAGGGCACCGAGTCGATGCGCGGTATCACCTCGCCGGCTATGCCGGTGTTGAGCGGCTCGAGAAATCCGAGCTGCTTGATGCGGGCATAGAATCCGCCAGGGTGAGAGTCGTATTTCGACGTGATGATGCGCGCCATGCCTATGTTGGACGACTGCTCGATGACGTCGCCGGCGCGTATGGCCGTCGAGTGGTGAGAGTCGGTGATGGGGCGTCCGCCGGCATAGGCCCAGCCCGAGCCGGTGGGGAGCATCTGGTCAAAGTCGGTGAGTATGCCGTCCTCCACGGCTATCATCATCGAGAGGGTCTTGATTACCGAGCCGGGCTCATAGCCCATCACGGCGCGGTTGCGGGCCTCGATGTAGCCGGGGCCGTGGGGATTGAGCTCAAGGTTGGATATGGCCTTGATGTCGCCGGTCTTCACGTCCATGAGCACAGCCACGCCCCAGTCGGCACCGCAGGTGTCGAGCACATTGTTGAGCTCGCTCTCCACGATGTCCTGCATGTTGATGTCGATGGTTGTCACGATGTCACAGCCGGGGATGGCCGGTATCTTGGCCAGGTCGGCGATGTCCTTGGTGAGATTGACCTTGGCGGTGGTGCCGGTGCGTCCGTAGAGGAGCGAGTCGAGAGCTTTCTCGAGACCCGAGATGCCGTGTATCTCCTTGCTCTCGGCAGTCTGTCCCACACCACCGATGGAGCGGCGGGCCATGTTGCCGTAGGGATTGAAGCGGCGCATGTTTTTCTCGAAGTAGAGCCCGGTGCGGTTGCGGTTGCCCTTGAAGTAGGGGAGAGTCTTCATCAGCTCCATGTCGGAGTGGGAGAGGTTGGTGAGTATGCGATAGGCTCTGGGCCGCTTGTTATGCTCCTTATCGAGCGGTTTGAGCAGATAGGTTTTCCACTGGGCGGCGTTTTTTTCGGGAAAGTTGGCTGCCATGGCCTCGGCCAGCTCGTCAATGGTCTCGAGGAGCTTGGCGACGTTGAATTTCTCGGCGCGATAGTCGATGCGGGCCGTGTAGTAACTGAGGTTGGTGGCCAGGACGGAGCCGTCGGATGCGAGTATGTTGCCGCGGTGGGGTATGATGTCCTGCGACAGCGACATGAGGCTGTCGGCCTTGTGGTTCCACTTGTCGGCGTTGACCACTGTGGTCTCGCACAGCTTTATGGATATGAGACCTGACAGCACAAGTATCCAGAACACTACGAATCCGTAGCGAAAAAGTATGTTGCTCCGATTGTCATTCTTCATTGCCATAAAACTATCGACGTTTTTTGTGTGTGTATGTTATGACTGTTGTCATGCTCACTTCTTGACTGTGAACGGCGGCTGGGGCTGCACGCGCAGGTTGAGGTGGAGCGAGTCGACCATATGCTGCATGGAGGTCTCGCGTATGCGGCTCATGAAGAGGCTGCGCTCGCGCGAGCTTTCGTTCTGCACGATTTCGAGCTGTTTCTGTAGAGCCTCGATTTTCTCTATGTTGGTGCGGTAGGTGAACTTGGTGGTGATATACACCATTATCACAATGATGAAGATGAGTATGGGCAGCCAGTGACGTGCGAAAAAATCGCTCGAAATCACCTGACCGCGAAACACTTTGAATATGTATGGCGACTTCTTCTTGGCTGTAGTCGTCTTAGCTTTTGCCATATAAACTCTCAACTCTAACCGTTTGACACTATATTTTCACGGCCACACGCAGCTTGGCCGAGCGCGAGCGCGGGTTGCGTTGCACCTCCTCGTCGTCGGGGGTTACGGGGCGTGAGCTGACAGGGCGCAGCGGGGCGTTGACGCGTCCGAAGAAGTCCTTGTCCTGACGCCCCTCGACATTGCCGGTCTTGATGAAATTCTTGACCATGCGGTCTTCGAGCGAATGATATGTGATGACGGCCAGACGTCCGCCGGGACGCAACACCTTGAGCGCGCCCTCCAGCAGTTCGCGCAGCGCGCCCATCTCGTCGTTGACCTCTATGCGCAGGGCCTGGAAGAGCTGGGCGAGCTCTTTTTTCTCCTTGCGCGGGTCGATGAGCGGCTTCACGATGTCGATGAGCTGTCCCACGGTGTCGAGCGGCCTGCCTGCCTCGCGGGCTCTGACGATGGCGTCGGCCATGCGGCGAGCCTGTGACAGTTCGCCGTAGATTTTGAGGATGTCGCTCATACGGTCGCGGTCGGTCTCGGCCAGCAGACGCGAGGCCGGGCGCGAGGCCGAGCGGTTCATGCGCATGTCAAGCGGTCCGTCGGCTCTGAACGAGAAGCCGCGCTCGGGGGTGTCGAAGTGATGAAACGACACGCCGAGGTCGGCCAGGACGCCGTCCACACCATCAACGTCATAATAGCGCATGAAGTTTGTGATGAAGCGAAAATTACTGTAGACCATCGTGAAGCGCGGGTCGTCCTTTGGGGCCCGGCTCACGGCATCCATATCCTGGTCAAACGAATACAGGTGTCCGCCCATCGCGTCATCGAGACGCTCGATGACGGCACGTGAATGTCCGCCTCCGCCATAAGTGGCGTCGACATAGATTCCTCCGGGCTTTATGTCCAGAGCTTCAAGGCATTGCGGCAGCAGGGCCGGGATGTGATAGGGCTGGTCGCTCATAGTCGTTTTTTATTAGACCTCAAAATTACTAAAAATTTGCAAAAGCAAACAGAAAAGAAGTCATACATTATATAAAAAGTTATTAACACAAAGCCACGAACCCTTAAAAAGAGGCTTAAAAGGTTTACAAATGCAAACGCAGGACCGGTTTGCGTCACGCTGTCCCTGAGATAAAGAGGCAATGAAAATCGGCTTTCTATCAGTATGAATCCGTAATAAATGTTAACAGGCATGACACTCGCGTTTCCATACATAATGTCACAGGTAAGATATGTTGTCTATTTGGCAAAATTATGGCAAAAACTTCTATATATCTTCCCGTTTATAGTGTTTTCTTAATTAAAATATCTCAAATTGCTCGGATTTGCCTGATTTTAACATATGTTTCTCCGTACTCGGTAACCTATTGTCATGCAGGTGGTTTTGCAAAAATCTCGTTGATAAAACAAGTTAAATACAGTTAAAAATTGGGGGGGGGTATTTTTAAAAAAAATTAATTAGTAATTTTGCAGTGCCCCCTCCTTAATTGACAACACAGCAAACCATGGAACTTCAAATATGTGAACCAACCGTTCAACGCCTGTATTGAGAACATTTATGGGAAAAGCGCATAGAAAACAATAGTAACCAATCATTAAATAAAACCAGTAATTTTATGAAAAAGAAAGGAATCATAGGGCTTTTCATGATCCTTTTTATGCTGGCTATATCTCCATTACACCTTGGAGCGCAAGTCGCTGTGGGTGGCGAAGGGTCTAAGCAGCAGACTAAAGCATCAGTGGTTTCGGGACAAGTGTTTGACACCGACGGTGAGCCGCTTGCAGGTGTGACCATCCGAAACGTCAATTCAAAATCGGCCGGATGTATCACCGATATTGACGGTAAATTTCGTTTGCCCGTCTCCGGCTCGACCCGCATAGCCGTGAGCTACATCGGCAAGAAGCCTGTAGAGATGAATGTCACTCCCGGCAAGCCTGTCAAAATCATCATGGAGGATGACGAGTCAAAACTCAGCGAAGTGGTGGTGACCGGTATCTACTCGCGCAACAAGGAGAGCTTCACGGGTTCGTCCAAGACGTTTGACTCCTCGGAGCTCAAGGGGGTTGGCAGCCAGAATATCATACAGTCGCTCAAGACTCTCGACCCTGCGTTTACGGTGCTGGAAAGCAATGATTTCGGTTCCGACCCCAACCGTCTGCCTGACCTCGAGATACGAGGCAAAAGCTCCATCGTAGGACTCAAGGAGGAGTTTGGCGAAGATCCCAACCAGCCTCTTTTCATCCTTGACGGTTTCGAGTCGACGCTACAGACCATTATGGACCTCTCGATGGACCGCATACAGTCAGTGACGCTTCTTAAGGACGCTGCCTCTACGGCCATCTATGGATCAAAGGCATCCAACGGTGTAATTGTGGTCGAGACGAAAGCACCCGAAATGGGTCGTCTCAAGATGAGTTACAATGGTACATTCCAGTACTCTTGGGCTGACCTCACCGATTATAATCTTATGAACGCAGCCGAGAAACTCGAGTTTGAACGTCTCTCCGGCAACTTCGAGCATACCAACGCGGATTCGCAAGAGGCTTTGGTGATGCGTTACAACCGTCTCCTTGCCAACGTCAAGAGAGGAGTCGACACCTATTGGCTTTCCGAGCCTCTGCGTGACGGGCTCAACCAACGTCATAACATATATCTCGAAGGCGGTAGCAACGAGCTCCGTTTCGGTCTCGGCGTCAACCTCAACAAGATTACGGGTGTGATGAAAAACTCCGACCGTACCACCGGCGGCGGCTACCTCGACATCACCTACCGTCTCGGCTCGTTGCGCTTCATGAATAAACTCACCGTCGACTATATGGAGAATCATAATCCTATAGTGGCCTTCTCCGAATATGCCAACGCCAACCCCTATTATCCCAAGCGCAATCCCGACGGCAGTGTGGAGAAGTGGCTTGAATCGCCCGATATGGAGGGCTTCACTTCTGCCTCCCCCTCGGTGGGCAATCCTCTCTGGAACGCTTCGCTCAACTCTTACAACCGCGGCAATTCTCTTAACGTACGCAATAACTTCAACCTCGAGTGGCGTCCTATCGATGAGCTCATGGTGCGTGCACGTGTCAGCGTAAGCAAGGGTACGGACGAGACTGAAGTGTTTACCTCACCACAGGACACCCGCTTCAACGGTACAGAACTCCTTAAGAAAGGCTCATATTCCGACAACCGTACCGACGACTTCTCCTACGACGGAGACTTTACCGTAACATTCGGTAAGAGCTTCCGTCAGTCACATCAGGTCAATGCCGTAGTCGGTGCCTCAATCCGTGAGAATCAGAGCAAGCTGAAAAGTTTTTCGGCTCAGGGATTCCCCGAAGGCGACTTCACCACACCCGGATTTGCCAACCAGTATACACAGGGCGGCAAGCCATCCTATACGGAGGCAAAGAGTCGCGGAGTCAACTTCTACTTCAACGGTGGATATGCCTATAAGAACAAATATCTTCTTGATGTCAACTACCGTCTGGACGGCTCCTCGGTGTTCGGCTCCAACCGTCAGTTTACCACCACTTGGGCCGTTGGTCTCGGATGGAACCTCGCCAACGAGGCTTTCATACAGAACGCCACCGACATATTCAACATGCTGAAGATACGTGGCTCCATCGGTAACCCTGGTAACCAGTCGTTCGGTTCCTTCAACTCGATCACGACCTATAAGTACAACAACTGGATGCTCAACAACTTCGGTACCGGTGTGCTTATTGACGCTTTCGGCAACCCCGACCTCGACTGGCAGAAGACCATCGACCTTAACATCGGTCTCGACCTGAGTATGTTCAACCGTCTGCACCTCACCCTCGACGCCTACCGCAAGAACACAGACCCGCTTCTCGCTAATATAGGAATACCACTCTCCGTCGGCATCTCGCAGCGTCTTGAGAACATCGGACAGCAGATTAACACCGGTATGAGCGGAACCCTGCGCTATGCCATAATCTATAAACCCAAGCAGCGCATTAACTGGACAATGAGCCTCTCGGGTGCGACCAACAGGGCCGAATACCGCAAGATCGGTGCCAAGCTCAGTCAGTACAACCGTGAGAATATGACCAAAACCTTCACACGCTACCGCGACGGCGGTTCTCCGACGGCAATCTACGCTGTGCGTTCGGCCGGCATAGACCCTGCCTCAGGTAAGGAGATATTCATAACCGCAGGAGGTTCCTACACATTCTCACACAACTATGACGACGAGGTGGTGGTAGGTGACACCCGCCCCGACATAGAAGGTGTATTCGGAAACACCTTCTACTGGAAAGGTTTCTCGGCAAGCGTCCATGTGCGCTACAGTCTCGGAGGCAAGGCATTCAATACGACACTCTATCAGAAGGTGGAGAACCTCTCGGCTACCGCCCTACAGAACAACCAGGACAAGCGAGCCCTGTATGACCGCTGGCAGCAGCCGGGTGACATATCTCAGTTCAAGGGCATACGCGAGCACTATTCGAGCAACCCCATGTCATCGCGCTTCGTCCAAAATAACGATTACATCACTCTCGAGTCAGTGCGCATAGGCTACGAGCTGCCCTACAAGTGGGTGAGATACATAGGCGCGCAGGGCATGACAATCAATGCCTACATGAACGAGATAGCCCGCTGGGCCACGATAAAGGACGAGCGAGGCACATCCTACCCGTTTGCCCGCAGCATGTCTGTCGCAGTGGGGCTTAACTTCTAATCTTTATATAAAGAGACATATGAAAATCAAGAATATAATATCAGCCGCTATCGCTCTGCTGTCGGTAACTTCCTGCTCCGACTATCTCGACGTAAAGCCAAGCGACCGTATATCCGAGACCGTCAATTTCTCCTCGCTTGCCGGATTCCGTCAGGCTCTCAACGGCATATACGTAGAGCTTAACTCCAATCAACTCTACGGCCGCTCGCTTTCGTGCGAATTTATTGAGACAATGGCCCAGCGTTATGCCGTATTTGCTGAAAACAAGTCGGCCACCGAGATTATGAACCTTAATTTCGGCAGTTCGACGGCTCAGTCAATAACGGAGTCAATCTGGGGCAAAGCCTACAATCTTATAGCCAATGCCAACCTGATAATAAAGAACTGTGAGGAAAACCGTGCCGTGCTCCCCGACGAGTATTATCATATAATCAAGGGTGAGGCCTACGCTCTGCGCGCCTATCTCCACTTTGACCTATACAGGCTGTTCTGTCACGCCTACAGTAGCAGTTCATCGTCAACTGCCATACCCTACTACGAGGCATTCTCACTCAACGTTAATCCGTCACTTCCTTCCAATGAGTTCATGGACAAGGTCATCGCCGACCTCACCATCGCCGAGCAGGAGCTACAGGACGACCCCATCATACGTTATGGTGTCGCAGGCAATCCCAAGGACGTGTTTCTTTCCTACCGCAACCTGCGTCTGAACCTCTATGCCGTGCAGGGACTCATGGCCCGCGTATATTACTATATATGTCAGCCCGACGGCCTCGAAGATGGTAATGCCGAATACAAGAGGCTGGCATATGAGTATGCCAAGAAGGTAATAGACATTCAGGAGACATACTTCCCCTGGGTCAACGCCACTGATGCTCTTACATCCACAGTCATAGACCACGTGTTCTCTTCTGAGGTGATGTTTGCTCTCCAAAATCTCTCTCGCGAATCGCTCTACAACTCCTGTTTCAATGCCAACAATCTCAAGCCGGCCGCTCTACTTGGATGCCGCAATGACGTAATCACCGAGATATTCGGCGGTTCGAAGGCTGGACAGGACTATCGCTACCGAGCCAACTTCCCCAACACGGTGTCGGTCGGTACCACCCCCTATCGAGTGTTCACCAAATACGAGGGCACCGATTCGCTCTACGCCCAGATGATACCGATGATACGTATCTCCGAGGCATATCTTATTGCCGCAGAGATTGGCCCGGAGGAAGGGGAGCGTCTTGAGCTTTTCAATACATTCCGTGAGCATCGGGGCATATCGGAACGTACAAGCGACATCAACGAGCTTACTCACGATGATCTTCGCCACAACACTCTGCTCGACAGGGAGTGGATCAAGGAATTCATCGGTGAGGGTCAGCTTTTCTTCTGGTACAAATGCCATGGCAGTCTGGGCATGCGTTCGGCCAACGACCCTGAAAACAAAACCCCGTTCTATGTGGCGTCAACGGCTAAATACGTCATCCCGATACCTGATGCCGAGACAAAGTATAACTAATCTTCAGCTATTAAAGATATGAAAAGTCTTTATAAGATATTACCAAGTATAGCACTCGCCGCCACTCTCTTTATTACCTCCTGCGAGAAGGAGCTCGACACTTACAAAGGTGAGAACGGCATGTATTTCGACACCTTCTGGAAAGGGGCCGAGACGTTCACCGACACCATCGACGTGCCATGGGGCATGAAAAACTCCTCAGTATACACACAGGAGATCGAGCTGGTGGTAAAGCTTTTCGGTAATATCTCTTCGGTCGACAGGCCATTTGAGATAGTAATCGAGGAGGCTCCTACCTATGTCAGCCAATACAAGCCCTCCGCCGGTGACGGGGAGGAGGTGGAGGAGGTCGTCAACCCACAGCCTCTCGATGTAGAGCCGGAAATACCTACCGATAAGGCTGAGCCAGGCATCGACTATGTGATTTCAGGCACGACTTTCGTAATGCCTGCAGGGGCCGCGGAGGTGTCCATACCCATCACGCTCATGCGTCGTGACGACCTGCATCTATGCAAGCGCAGTTTCAAAGTAAGACTCATAGAGAATACCTCGCTCAAATTCCTTTTCTCCCGCAGTCTCCCCGAGTATGACGTGGACGGCAATCTCTCATGGCGTCCCATGGACTTCCAGCGCATCATACGCATGGATGAGTCATTCCCCATACCCACATGGTGGGGCATACGCGGTGAACCATACTTCGGTGAATGGTCGCAGAAAAAGGCCATGCTCATATGCGACATAATGAACATCGACCGCGAGCGTTGGATGGCCGATGAGCTTCAGGTAGGTTACCTGCGTTTTGCCGGACAGTACATGCAGAAGTATCTCGACGAGCAGAAACTTGCCGGCAACACTATATACGAAGACGAGAAGGACTCTAACGGCGACCCTATAGAAATGGTGATGGGGCCCGAGTCGCAGCTCTGACAACCTCTAACAGTTAAATTGTAATTACGTATAATAATGAAACGCAATCACATATATGGCCTCATCGTCACAGCGGCAATGGCCATGGCGGCCCCGGCCTGCTCCGACGATCTTGGCAACTATACCTATACCCCCGTAAATGAGGTAGATGTGGCATATGGCGACGAGTTGGTGCGCGGTGAGACATATACCTACATGGCCCACTCCGATTATATGCGCTTCTCTCCGAAATTAGAGTCTTCGCTCGGCATCACCGACGATGCGTCCTATGACTTTGAGTGGCGTATAATCCCTAATGACGCTCTGTCGGAGGACATCGACCCCGAGGAAGTTGTAGTGTGCCGCGAGCGCGAAATCAATTATCTCGTTGCTTTGCGTCCCGGGAAATACAACTGTTATTTCAGTGCCAAGGATAAGTCTACAAGCGTCACATGGACCGTCCCCTTCAAAATCATAGTCACCTCGGCCACCAACGAGGGTTGGCTCGTGTTGTGTGACGTAGGTGACAAGACCCGTCTTGACATAATATTCAACCGTACCGAGACCGAAGACATGCTCTTCCGCGATATGCTTGCTGACTTCGACTTCGACACCGGCAAGCCTCTCGGACTCTTCTACAATTATTCTACCTACCGTCGTCCCACCCTGCTCGTCACCGACAAGGACACCTACTGTCTTGATTCCGACGACCTGCACGCCGGTGATGACAACCGTCTCGCATGGGACTTCGGTCTGACCCCCGACAAGCTCAAAATCAAGGCTTCGGCCATCTCCCATCTTGCTAAGAAGAAGGTGTGGGCGGTTATTGACGATAATGACGAGCTTTACACCCTCACACTCGTCACCGACGACGGCACTATTGAGAGCGGTGCGGTATTTCTCTATCCCATGACCAAGATCGAAGGCAAGGAGCAGTTCAAGCCGGCCCCTTTCATCGGCATACATCCCAAGTGGGCGATGGGCGGACGTTTTGAGGTAAATCCGTTCCTCCTCTACGACGAGACCAACTCGCAGTTTCTCGTACTCACCAACAACTCCGTATATCCCGAAGTCATGACGTTTGAAAACAACAATCTCTTCGAGAATCCCACGGGTGGCCGCACAATGGTGTGGATGGAGCCGGTGAGCCAGCTCAATAGAGTTTCGTCCGTGCTCCGGGATCCTGCAACCAATGAAATGTTCTATTACGGCATCGGATTCTACACCAAGGAGGTCACCGAGGGTAGCAAAAAGACTACCATCAACTATCAGTGCCAGGAAGGATACTGCCAGATTATAGGTCCCGGCGTTGAACGTGCCGAGCATTTCGCTTTCCATCACATGTGGAACTATCTCTTCTACAGTGTCGGCTCCAAGGTCTACAAGTTTGACCTCACTAACCCGTCGGTTCCAGCCGTTCAGGTGCTCGACTTCCCGGGTGAAGAGATTACCGAACTTAAGTTCAACCCGTTCTACTATCCCTCCTACAAGCGTTGGCAGCGCAACCGTGAATATGACCTTGTGATCGGTTCAAACGTTCAGGGTAAGGACGATAGCGAGTGTGGCATCGTGCGCTTCTACAATATCCCTGAACTATATACCGGTGCTATAACTCTCAAGAAGGAGTTTGACGGTTTCGGACGCATTGTCGAGATTGTATATAAGGAACCTGCAAAATAACAACATAAATACAGTAGAAAACATGAACATTAAAAGCATAGCCATTACAGCACTCCTCGCTGCTGTCGGTGTGTCTTCTCTTTCGGCCGGCTATACCGTGAGCGGTAATATCAGCGGACACGGCGGACGTATACTCTTTCTCCGTCCCACATCACTCGAAAAGGCCGACACTTTGGCCAACGTTGTCACATCCGACGGGTCCTTCAAATTTACCGGTGACGTGACCGCTCCATTCGAGGCCAAGATTATAGCTGTGGGCACTCAGGTAGATATACCGGTGTTTATCGAAAACGGTGCCGATATAAAAGTTGACGCCAAGACTGACAGCCGTCTTGTGCGCACATCCGGTGGCGGTGCGCTTCAGCAGTGCCGCAATGCCTACAACAATCTCGAGATTGAGACCGCTGCACGTCGTGACTCTGTCAATAATTACTATCGCACCACCTATGACCTCAACGACTACTTTTGGGTAGTGCAGCTCAAAGGCGCGCTCCAGCAGGAGAACGATCGTTTCGAGGCTGCGGAGGATGATTTCCTGTCAAAGAACGACAACATGGTCAGCGCGTCCGTAATAGCCCAGAGATTAAACACCCTCACGCGCAACAAGACTCTCCACAAGAAGTATTCCCTTCTCGGCCCCAACGCTCTTGCTTCGGAGCGCGGAAAGATGCTCAAGGAGAAAGCCGAACTATCATCCCAGATTTCGGTCGGCGGCATAGCTCCCGACTTCACAATGCTCACTCCCGACGACAAGCCCATCACCCTTCACGGCATCAAGGGCAAAGTCAAGATTCTCGACTTCTGGGCATCATGGTGTGGCCCCTGCCGTGCCGAGACTCCCAATGTCAAGGCCATATATGACGACTTCCATTCCAAGGGCCTCGAGGTCATAAGCGTATCGCTCGACACCAGTAAGGCCGCATGGATCAAGGCTATTGAGAAGGACGGCATGAACTGGCACAATGCTTCCGAGCTTGACAAGGGCAACACCGCACGCGATGTCTACAAGGTGTATGGTATTCCCTATATGCTCATCCTTGACGAGAACAACCGCATCATATCCGAAGGTCTGCGTGGAGAGAGGCTCCGCGAGTTTATCGCCTCTCAGTTTCCCGACTGACAGAGACCAATTTATTAACCATTATAAATAAACCAACCGATTATGAAAAAAATCTTTACCCTCATTCTCGCAGCAGCCATGGCCGCGCCTGTCGTTTCGGCCGAAGACATCAAGATGTCAGTCTATGAGCGTTCGGGAGGGCAGGCCGATGGTTTCGTGCCCGGTGCATTTGTCGGCTACATCACAAGCCCTGTGAGCTATGATGAAGGCACCAAGCAATACACCATCACCAATTGCCTCGGCTATGACAAGGCTAACGTGGTATTCAAAGTTCTTGAAAGCGAGACCGTAGTGTGTGGCGGTGTTACCCGCTATGGCATTGAATATGTAGCTGACACCGAGCCGGCTGAAGGCAGCATCGTCAAGACCAACGGCTCGAATAAGGTCGATTTCGTTCTGAATCCCGAGGATCCGGAAAATCCTGACAATCCTAAGGACAATGCGTTTCGTTCGGGCGTTGTTTCCGGCGGCGAGGATTCCTATCAGTTTGTAAAGCCCGCGATGTGGGGCATTACCGAATACACTACTGATGCCGCTCTTCCCAACATGATCAAGCGCACCTATGCTGTAAAGCAGGGCAGCGGTTACAAGTTTGTCTTTGAGTTTGACTCAGTGGCACAGTGGGTTGACTCGGGTGAGGGATATGAGTTTATTGACTATCCCGCTCCTTACAACATGCTCGTCTTCTCTTATCCCGCCGACGGGGAAGGCGACGGTGACCAGACAGCAATCACTGACATCACGGCCGACAACGACGCCCCGGTGGAATATTACAATCTTCATGGCGTGCGTGTGGAGAATCCCACCCAGGGGCTCTACATCCGTCGTCAGGGCGACAAGACTCAGAAAGTAGTCATCCGCTAATCAGCGACTGACATAGTCCTGTAGAGGACGCAGAGAACGGGAGGTGGATATTTAAAGTAACTGCTCCCGTTCTCAACGTATTAAAATATACCAGTCTGTTAATTACTCTATTAATGAAACGACTTATCACTCCGCTTATCACCGGCGCGTTAGCATTGCCCGCCATGGCCGCCGATCCGGCTCCGCTTCCGGCCGACTTTGACTACACAGCCGTAACCAATCACTTTATCGAGTGTCTCGAAGGCCAGATTGACGGCGTATATGCCCCGGCCGTTTACAAGAGCGACTACACCATAGCTCATGACGATGTGGCGGCAGTCACAGCACGCATATGGGAGGAATGGGCCAAGGCCAACAACAAGTTTACTGTCGTCGACAAGAAAGAGCAGGATTTGCGCCGCTCGCTCAAGCCGTTTCCCGGCAATCTCGTCTCCTACACCATACCCACCTCGCTTGAGCCATATTTCAATGAGCCTAACGAGCCTTACAAATATGATGGACCAGATGCCAAGATGCAATACAACATAGGCACCAAGGGCACCCCTTCGGGTCCGATGCCAATGTTTATACTCCTTCACGGCTCAGGCCCGGTGTCGAGCGAAATCGCCAACATGAAGGTGGTGGCCGCACAGGGTCATGACGACCCGAGCATATATTTTGTGCCCCGTATCCCCAATGGTATACAAAACTGGTATCGCTGGTTTTTTAAATCAAAGCAGTGGGTGTGGGAAAAAGTAATCCGTCAGGCTTTTCTGCGCAGCGACATCGACAGTGACCGCCTCTATTTTATGGGTGTCTCCGAGGGAGCTTACGGCACTCAGCGTCTCGCATCGTTCTATGCCGACTATCTTGCCGGTGTCGGTCCGATGGCCGGAGGCGAGCCTCTGGTCAACGCGCCTGCCGAAAATCTCCGCAACATCTATTTTGCCATACGCACCGGCCAGCTCGACACCACCTACGGACGCTCGACACTCACAGCCTATGCAGACGAGTATCTCAATGCTCTTCAGCATAGCGACCCCGAAGGGTATGCCCATAATGTCACCATTGTCCCGGGCGTGGGCCATAACCTCGGAGGCGACTATCGCATCTCCCATCTGCTGGCCGAGCGCACCCGTGTCACCAATCCAAAGCATGTGCGCTGGGAGAACTATGCGATGGACGGACGTTTCCGTACGGGCTTCTATAACCTTCATGTCATAGAGCGCAGCGAGTCGGCTTCGGCTGACTCCGACTATGAGCGCACCTATTACGAGATGGACATCAATGGCAACAACATAGACATGAAGGTGTCGGTGGCCCGCACTGTGGTGGACGAGTGGCTCACACAATACACCGCGACCCTCCCGATCAGGATCCACAAGACCTACACGCCGGCCACGCAGGGACGTTTCAGGATATATCTCAGTGACAAGCTCGTGGAGCTCGGCAAGGAAGTGGTGCTTACGGTCAACGGACGTGAACTCTTCCGCGGAGTGCTTCAGCCCAATCTCGCCGATATGGTCAACAGTTGCGCCGAATACTATGATCCCGAGCGCGTCTATGCCGCCTCCATCGACGTCGACCTTGCCTCAATGACTGGCTCGGGCCTCACTTCGGGCTTTGATGAAATCTCGATCGGCGTCTCTGACACGGACGCGCCTGTCAGTTACTATACTCTTCAGGGCATAAGGCTCTTCGGGTCGCCCGTCACCCCGGGCATCTATATCGAACGCCGGGGCTCCGCCTCACGCAAAGTCGTTATCCGATAGGATAGTGGCCCAAACGGATAAAACGGATGATAAGAGGGTGTTGTTAAATACTCTCTTATCATCCGTTTTTCTTTTGTTTCACGGAGGTTTTTAGTTATATTTGCCGGCAATAAAAATATCAGTTTATGATTAAGACCATATATCTTGCCGGAGGATGTTTCTGGGGCACAGCCCATCTCTTTTCGCTCGTGCCCGGAGTGCAGTCGGCCCGTGCGGGCTATGCCAACAGTGTCGTGGCCTCACCGACCTATGAAGAGGTCTGCACCGGCCGCACTCAGGCCGCCGAGACTGTCGAAGTGACTTATGATGATGCTATCGTAGGCCTCACCGACCTGCTGTGTCTCTATTTCAGAAGCATTGATCCGCTGTCGCTCAACCGGCAAGGGGGCGACTCGGGCACGCAATACCGCACCGGTATCTATTACACCGACCCGGCCGACCGCCCTGTCATAGATGCCCAGATGGCCACCATACAGCGGCGCAACACTCAGCCGCTTGCTGTGGAGACAGGTCAGCTGCACAACTTCTATCCGGCCGAGGAGTATCATCAGGACTATCTCTACAAGCACCACGACGGCTATTGTCACGTCGACCCGGCCCTTTTCAAGGAGGCTCGCGAGATGAAACCACGCGCCGGGGCCGCCGGCAAGGAGGCTCTCAAGGCGCGTCTTACACCGCTCCAGTGGGAGGTCACGCAGCATGCGGCCACCGAGCAGCCTTATGTCAACGAGTATGACAACGAGTTTCGTCCGGGCATATATGTCGACATCGTCGACGGCACTCCGCTGTTTGTCTCCACACGAAAATACAACTCGGGCTGCGGCTGGCCGGCCTTCTCGCGCCCTATTGATGACGCTCTCATAGACCGTCATCCTGACACCTCCTACGGGCGGGTGCGCACCGAGGTGCGTTCGGCCTCTTCGGGCTCGCATCTGGGACATGTCTTTACCGACGGACCGCAGGACGACGGCGGCCTGCGTTATTGTATCAACTCGGCGGCCCTGCGTTTCATCCCGCTCGACGAGATGGCAGCGGCCGGATATGCCGACTATATCGGGCTGGTGAAGCATGAGTGAGGGATAAGGATACAAAAGGGTGAACAAAAGGTTTCAGATTATTTGCAAAACATTTGTATCCCCCGGGGCATAAACATTCAACATTCGATGTCTGTTAGATAGTTAAAGTCTAACAGTCATCGAAATTTTTTTCATATGTCATTACCCGTAAATCCCGAGGACCGTAACTTTGAGCGCAAGCTCTCAGAGATGAGTCCGTTTGAAATCAAAGGCACACTCATAAGTCTTGCCCAAAAGGATGCCCGATGCTCCACGGCGACATTTCTAAACGCCGGCCGCGGCAATCCCAACTGGCTCCTGTCGTTTCCGCGAAAGGCTTTCTTTCTTCTCGGACAGTTTGCTGTCAGCGAGTCGGAGAGACGCATGTATGACGAGTCCATCGGCATCGCCTCTTCACCTGTACAGGAGGGTGTGGCCCGACGTTTTCTTAACTTTCTCGACGCCCATGCCGACGACAAGGGCTCGCACGTGTTGCGCCACTATTACACTTACATGACCGGCGAGCCCCACAAGGCCGACCCCGACGAACTCGTCTTTGAGCTGGTCGACGGCATACTTGGCGACCATTATCCCACCCCTCCGCGCATATTGAAGTATACCGAGCTCATCACCCGCGACTATCTGCGCTGGGCCATGGGCGGAGGCGATGACACCACCATCTATGACATCTTTGCCACCGAGGGCTCCACGGCAGGAATGTGTTATGTGTTCAACACTCTCCAGGCCAACTTCCTCATGCAGCGGGGCGACAAGATAGCACTTCTCACCCCCTGCTTCACGCCCTATCTCGAGATACCGCGTCTCGACGAGTTTGGTCTCGAAGTCGTCACCGTGAGTGCCAACAAGGTGGAGCAGTATGGCTATCATGACTGGCAGTTCCCGCCCGAGGAGTTCGACAAGCTGCGCGACCCCGCTGTCAAGGCCGTGTGCATCACCAATCCCTCCAATCCGCCGAGCGTGTGTCTCTCCACACAGGTGCTCGAGCGGCTCGTGGAAGTGGTGAAGAAAGACAACCCGCGGCTCATGATTATCACCGACGATGTCTACGGCACCTTTATCAAGGGATTTCGCTCGCTGATGTATGTGCTCCCCTACAACACGCTCTGCCTCTATTCCTACTCCAAATATTTCGGAGCTACGGGCTGGCGAGTCGCAGCCATGGCTCTCCGTCAGGGCAACAATGTCTTTGACGACCTGCTTGCCGAGCTTCCCGACGACAAGAAAGCCATCCTCGCCCGCCGTTACAGCTCGCTGACGCTCGACCCCTCGGGGCTGAAGTTTATCGACCGTCTCGTGGCCGACTCGCGCCTCGTGGGGCTCAACCACACGGCCGGACTCTCCACACCCCAGCAGGTGCAGATGGCTCTCTTCTCGGCCATGGCCTATCTGCATGCCGACGAGCTGCAGCCCAAACTCATAGAGATAATACACCGCCGTCTGCACGACCTCTGGAGCACAACCGGCTTCACCCTGCTGCCTGACCCCAACCGTGCCGGCTATTACAGCGAAATTGACCTCATGGTGTGGGCCAAAAAGTTTTATGGCGAGGATTTTGCCGATTATCTCGATAAAAACTACGAGCCGATTGACTTTGTGATACGTATGGCCAACCAGACGGCCATCGTGCTTCTTAACGGAGACGGTTTTGACGGCCCCAAGTGGTCGGTGCGCGCCTCGCTGGCCAACCTCGACCGCGACGCCTATCTCCGCATCGGCACCGCCATCCGCCACATCCTTGACCAATATCACGGAGAATATATCAAAGCCACTTCCGGCTGACATCCGCCACTTCCTCCAAGAGGCGTGTAACGACAAAAGTCACACGAGAGACATGTTAAAAACCATGCTTCTTGTGTGACTTTTGTCGTTACGCGTCTTTGTCATATATATTTTTAGCTGTAATTTTGCATTATATGAGAGATCACTTAGACATCAACGCCATAGGCGGGTTGTGTAACCGCATGCGGGCCATAGCCACCGCATGCAGGCTGGCGTCGGCATCCAATCGCCGGCTCAGAGTCATATGGCACAGCAATGACGAGTTGCGGGCCCCCTTCAACGAGCTGTTCTGTCCTCTGCCTGACGATATAACGCTCTATGAGCCGTCGGATGTCGAGTATGCTCTGAAATGGGAGATGCCGCGAAAAAAAAATCTGTATGCGTCAGCCCTCTATCAGACCCTCGCCTATAAGGCGGTGTATTCCGACACGTCCAATCTCATCAGATATTGCGGCCGTGACGAGGCTCTGCGGCAGGAAATCTGCTCGATGAAAGGCAATATACTCATTATTTCGGGCCTTTCGATAGGTGGGTACGATGCAGAGCGCATGCGTATGATGTTCAAGCCCTCTCAGGCTGTGGCAAGGATTATAGAAAGCCGCACGTCACGGTTTGACGCCCATACGGTAGGGGTGCACATACGCCGCACCGACAATGTGAGGTCAATCGAGGACAGTCCGCTCTACCTGTTTGTCGGTGAGATGGAGCGGATATTGCGGCAAGAGCCGCTGACACGTTTTTTTCTCGCCACCGACGATGCGGGAGTCATGAGAGAACTCACCGGCCGGTTTGGCGACAAAATCATATGTGGCGACGACAATGTGAGCCGCGACACACTGCGTGGGATGATGCATGCCACGGCCGACCTGTGGGCTCTCGCGTCGACAAGCAGGATTCTCGGCAGCTTTTACAGCTCTTTTACCGACCTTGCCGCAGTGTTGGGCGACATTCCGCTGCGAATAATGGTGTCACCCGACTGCAGAGACTGATAATTGCCGTGCTATTCAATAAATCGCCTATAAGAACGTTATATCTATTAACGCATTATCCAACACTCTATGCAGGAAATAGTATTTGCCACCAACAATCAGCATAAACTCTCCGAGCTGCGTCGCATCGTCGGGGAGAGATTTCACATATTGTCGCTGTCTGACATCGGATGTCATGACGACATCCCCGAGACGGCCGATACTCTTGCAGGCAACGCTCTTCAGAAGGCTCGCTATGTCAAGGAGCATTACGGCTATGACTGCTTTGCTGATGATACGGGGCTTATGGTCGATGCGCTTGGCGGCGCGCCGGGTGTCTATTCGGCCCGCTATGCCGGCCCGGGCCACGACAGTGTGACAAACATGCGTCTGCTGCTTGACAATATGAAGGGCGTCACAGACCGCTCCGCACGCTTTGTCACAGTCATCGCGCTGATACTCAACGGCTGTGAACTGACCTTTGAGGGTAGAGTGGAAGGTGAGATACTTACCGAGCCCCAGGGTGAGGGCGGATTTGGCTACGACCCCGTGTTTCGGCCCGAAGGGGGCCAACTGTCGTTTGCCATGATGAGTGCCGATGCCAAAAACGCCATCAGCCACCGCGGACGGGCCACGGCTGCACTTATGGAATATCTCGACACGATGGACTGACTATGATGAAACAGCGAATAATATATATATTGTTGTCTCTTATGGCATTACTGCCTGTGCATGCCCAGATTGCCACCGGCAGTTGGCGGCAGTATCCCGTGCACGGAGAGTTTTCCGACCTGATAGACACAGGCAAGGGGGTGTGGTATGTCACCGGCGGATGTCTTTATTACTACGACAAGAAAGACGACGAGACACGGTTTTATGAAGGAGGCAAGGAGCTGTCGGACTTCACCATCAGGTTTGTCCGTTATAACTCAGAGCGCGACATGCTTGCCGTGGCTTACAGCAACGGCAACATCGACATGATATTGCCTGACGGCTCGAGAGTGAACCTTCCGGAGATTAAGGACGCGACAGCCAATGTGGAGAAGAGCCTCAACGACATCGTGTTTGACGGCAACGACATGTTTGTTGCCACAGCTTTCGGCCTCGTTATCTATGACCTTGACCGTCTGGAGGTAAGGGAGTCGGGTATATATAACCGTGACATAAGCACAGTCATTGTCACTCCGCGTCACATATTGCTCGCACCCTCGGCCCATGTCGAATGGAAATACAAACTTATGTGTATCGAACGCGGCCGCCCCATCAACAATTATGATAATTACAGGGTGACAGCCGAATATTATGACCTGTTCAGACAGGCGGTGCCTATGAACGAGGAGCGCACGCTCTTTGCCACCATACGCTATAATCACGCCGGGACTATTGAGGTCAGGGATGACGGTTCGGTCATGATACAGGACAGCGACACACGTGACTATAAGCTGTCGGCTATTACAACCGATAAAGATGGGGTGGCATGCTTTATCTCGGATGACGGCCGCATATGTCATTTCACCGGTCATAACTCTGTGGCTGTCGACATGTCGCTCCCCACCGAGTTCAAGGGCAATCTGTTTGCCGCATATGACGGACTGTCGTCGATATGGCTTGCCGACGATAGGGGCCTCGGCAACTACTCCGTGGCTTCCGACGGCAGTGTGACCGTGTTGCGCGACAAGTCGGTGCCGTCCGATGCCATCACCTTCAATGAGGTGTGCAACATGTTTCCCTCCAATGACCCCTCGCGCTTCTACATAGCCAATCTCGGTATGAACCAGATTCACCCTGTCGGGAGCAGTGAGTTCTACACCAAGCGTCTGTATCTTAATATGGTAGGTAAAGGGGTGGTGTCAAACATAAATCCTACCGGAGCTACAGGCAATACGAGTCCGGGCAACAATGCCATTAACCGTGGCGGAGATTACATATATTCTCCGACCCAGATAGCCGAAGACCCAGACTATCCCGAGCGTCTCTTTATCGGCAGCGGCAACGAGGGTCTCTATGTCGTGGAGGGCGACAAGGTGGTCTTGAAGATTGACGGAAACAACGCTCCGATGAAACTCTATGGAAACTATTATTGGGGCACCATGGCTGTAACTATCGACAGTGAAGGCAATCTCTGGGTCGCTTCGATGACCGCGCTTCCTGACAAATCAATAATCATGCTTCCGGCCGCCAAGCGGAGAGCCGCCGATCTGAGCGGGCTCAAGAGCGATGACTGGATTGTGCCCGATTATGCCGATTTTATCCATTCGCGCGACATCAAACTGCTTTTTTGCCGTCGCTCGTCCATGCTGTTTGCAATAGACAGTGATAATAACCGCGGATTTCTGGCCGTCGACCGGCGAGGCACTCCCGGTAATGTGTCCGACGACATTGCCTTGGTCAACAGCGAACCTATCGACCAGGACGGTAAGTCGTTCAAGCCAATGCTATGGACATGCATGATCGAGGATAAGCGCGGACATGTATGGATGGGCTCTACCTCGGGAGTTATTTCGATTACCAATCCGTCCAAGGCATGCGACAGCGACTTTCGCATCAACCGTATCAAGGTGCCGCGCAACGACGGTTCCGGTCTGGCCGACTATCTCCTGGAGAGCGATAAGATTGTAGCCATGGCCGTCGACAACTCCAACCGCAAGTGGATAGCTACAGCCGCTTCGGGCCTCTTTCTGGTCAGTGAGGACGGCGACCGTATAATCTCGCATTTCACAACCACCAACTCTCCGCTTCCCTCCAACACCATCACCGCCCTTCATGCCGATCCGACAGGCAACTCGATATTTGTCGGCACTCTTGCCGGCCTCTATGAATACTCTTCTTCATCGGGCCCGACCAAAGATGACTATTCCGAGGTCTATGCCTATCCCAATCCTGTGACGCCCGACTATTCGGGATGGATTACGATAGCCGGGCTCATGGAAAACTCGCTGGTCAAGATAGTTGACTCGTCGATGAATCTCGTCTATCAGACCACGTCGGAGGGAGGCACGGCCCTGTGGGACGGCTGTTCTATGAACGGCTCGCGTGTGCGCAGCGGTGTCTACTATGTGCTTGCGTCCTCCAGTCAGGGCGACTCGTCCTACTCCTCGACATCGGCAGGCGATGTAGTTGCAAAGATTATGGTGGTCAACTAATAGTCAGTCGCACGCGTTATATTTTAGCATATAAAGACTTAGAAGATACTACATATATGGAAAAATTTCGATATGCCGACGATTCCGACCGCGCCTATGGTGCTGCCGGTATGGCGATAGGCCTTGTGGTCTATGACGGTGACGACATTCTATACTCAATAGATCTTGATGCGGAGCCGGCCGACATACTCACGCTCTCGCCCGATTTCTTTTTTGCCGGCAATCCCGGGGTTTCGGCCAAAGCGGCCTGGACACAACTGGTCAAGAATTTCAATCTCGGAGTGGCCATGCTCATCTCCAATGTGATGTGTCGCCACATGGTGCATTCCGGCCATGATGTGCCGGCCAATCTCACTCTCGAACTCAAGGCTCTGGCCCATGAGGAAGGAGCCGTAGCATGCGCGCTTGAGGATGACGAGATAGACCGTCTGTTTGACAAGAGTTACAATTATCTGCGCCGTGTGTTTGCCCATCGCGGAGTCCAGGCTGTGGCCCATGATTTTGCCTCTACACTGGCCGCCCGCCGCACGCTCTCCCGCCTCGATATCCTCGAGCAGCTCCACGCTCTGAGCTCATTATAATCCTATAGTTAAAAAAGTAATAAGTTAAAAAAGTCAAGATAATAGTTGAGGTGATATTGTCCTCCACACTATTATCTTGACTTTTTTAACTTATTACTTTTTTAACTCTAAGAGACCTTACTTGCCGGGAGTAACTTCAACAGCCTCTACCTCAAATACGAGAGTAGCGTTGGGGCCGATGCCGGCCTGGGGCTGTCCGTCAACACCGTAAGCGAGTTCGCCGGGGATATAGAGCACATACTTGGCACCCTTCTTCATCATGGCGAGACCTTCGGCAAAGCCGGGCACTGTGCCACGCGGGCTGAGGGTTGCGCCTTCGTCGTTGCTGTCAAATACGGTGCCGTCAATGAGCTGGCCCTTGTATTTCACAACCGCGCTGCCGGTTCGGCCTATAGCTTCGCCAGTGCCTTCGTTGATTACCTTATAGGCCAGACCTGACTCGGTGGTCTTGATGGAGGGGTCGTTCTTGATAGCGTCCTGTATGTAGGCGGCACCCTTCTCCTTGTTTTCCTTAGCCTCGGGAGAGTTTTCCTTGGCTGCCTTGGCAGCCTCTTCCTGAGCCTGATAGTATTCCATCATCTTCTGCTGGGCCTGCTGGGCGAGCATCTGGAATGTGGTCTGAGCCTCGCGCATCTCCTCGACGCTTACCGAGTCGGAGTTGAAGGCCTTGGCATATGCCTCATAAATTTTCGCACGGTCAACCGAGATGCCGGCCTGCTCGTAGCGGTAGAGCTGACCTGCGAGTTGCAGACCGAACGACAGGCCGGTCAGATAGCCCTGCTGGGTGGTGTCGGTCATGATTACCTGCTTCAGACCGCGCAGGATGTCATCCTTTCTCAGAGCCTGCTTCTGGTCTTCGGGGATGGTGTTGTATTCGCTTGCGAGACGCATGCCGTTGGTCGCACCGAGATAGGTGGAGAGTGAGTCGGCAAAGCCCTGGTCGGCCGCGCCGGTCGAGCCACTGTTGCTGCATGAGCTGGCTCCGAGCAATGCTGCGGTGAGACCGCAGACAGCTAAGATTTTTTTCATTGTGTGGTTAAGTATATTTGATTGTGTTAATGATGTTTTCCGATCAGAGCACCTTGATAAGCTCCACGTCAAAGATGAGGGTGGCGTTGGGGCCGATGACGCCGCCGGCTCCGTTGGGGCCGTAGGCAAGCTGAGAGGGGATGTGGAGACGCCACTTCGAACCGGCTTTCATGAGCTGGAGTGCCTCGACCCATCCGGGGATTACCTGGGTGACGCCGAAGGTGGCGGGGACGCCGCGGTCGACAGAGCTGTCAAACACGGTGCCGTCGATGAGTTTGCCTGTGTAGTGCACCTCTACGCGGTCGGTCGACTTGGGGGTGGGGCCGTCGCCCTCTACGAGCACTTCATACTGCAGGCCCGAGGGTGTGGTCTTGACCTCGGCACGCTTGCCGTTCTCTTCAAGATAGGCCTTGCCGGCTTGGGCATTGATTTCGGCCATCTTCTCGGCTTCGGCTTTCTGCTTGGCTTCCATGCTCTCGAAAAATTTCTGAATCTCGGCCTTGGCTTCGTCATATGTCATTTTGGGTTCGGCTCCGTAAAATACGGCTGCGACACCGTCGGCAAAATCCTCGACGTTGATTGTCTGTATGCCGCTTGCGCGGAAGTTGTTGCCCATGCTCAGTCCGAGAGCATAGCTGATGCGGTCAAGTTCTTTATTGTCCATGATTTAAATAAAGTTAGTCATATTTATAGTAAAACGTTGAGGAGATGCTAACAAACTACAAAGGTAAGCGATTTTGTCAAGGTTGCAGGTTATTTTTAATTAAAAAAGTTAAAAAACCTGTGCCGTGGGCTGTCAATGCGACACATTTATGCCGCTCAGGCCGTCGGCAATCTCCTTTAGAGATAACGTCGGCCGGAGTTATAAGGTTCACATTCTGACGGCTGTAAGGGTCAGAGGATGAAATGTTTCATTGAATCGCGCGAGTAGTAGTCGTTGAAGAAGCGGATGTTTTCCTGAAACAGCCGTCGCCCGGCGGTCTCAGATATTACCGAGTTCATCGCAGCGTCGGTAAGCATTTTGTTATCAATCATATATTGGCGCATCTCGGGGGTGGTCATGCTTTGGTTGCATATGAGCGAGATGCCGTCGGCTGTGGCCTCAGCTTTGTCATAAAACTTGTTGCCGCGTAGCTTTATGCATGTTGCCCATCCCGGCAGTATGGATGTGGTGCTGTCCGAGTTGATGAAATACACCATGTTGTCACACTCCTCGAGATCCCGGATGATTTCCGGAGGGATATTTTCATTGCGCGGCTTGTCGGGATAGGCTTTGGCCATATATTCCTTATAGTCGGCATACACTCCGAGGCGTTTGTTTTTAAGATTCTTCATCAGATAATGATACGTGTTGTTGTCATTATCCTGTTTCTCCCGGTAATTTTTCAGAGCCATGTCATATGCCTCCTCAGGGAGAGCCTGGAGGCCTATGCTGTTCATGACCCAGGCCCCGTCAAACCACACTAGTGACATCAATGCCGACATGCCCTCTTTGACTTCAGACGAGAATTTTTCGCCCGGAAGAGTTGTTGCCGACATTGACATCTCTTGGCCTTCGAGGCTGACCAATATGGCTGTCTGTGTGTCGACTTTCTTGTATTTGTAATACTGATAGGGGAGTGACTTTATCTCGCGCAGCAGCGGCAGATATTGTTCTTCTTCCTCCTCGTGATAGAGGTCTACAATCTCGGCGAGCCATTCATAGGCCGGAATGGCGAGTGGTCCGATGTGGGCGTTCATAGGCACGAACGACTGGACGGCATATTCCGTCTGGCCTTTTTTGTCGGGAGATTTGATATTGTCGAGCAGATGGCTTATAAATGCTTTGTAATCCGCTGACACTGACTGCATGTCGTTGACCCTTGTCAGATAGCAGCGGGTGCAGAGCCAGGAGCATAGATTGCGTATCTGAAAGAACAGGGGCACACCCGCCTCTTCCTCGGGCATGATGGCCGGACGGGCGGGTGAGTCGGGGGCATTCTCATAGGCGTCGGTGAGTTCGGGCATAAGTCGTATCGACAGCATGGACAATGCAGGATTGAGCGGACTCATCACGGTGTCGGGTTTCGCACCGTTGAGCGTGTACCAGATGAGAAACTGCACGGCATGCAGCGAAGGCAGTTCATCGTCATAGGGGACGGGGATGGCCGGTTTGTCAAGATTGAAAAACGGTAGCTTTCTGCCATATTTCTTCTCGTGCAGCGAAGTGAAGGCTGACCATACACCGCAGCCCGACACAAGGTCCTCGACATAGCAGGCCAGGTTGATGGCCAGACGTTTGATGTATTCCGGAGCCATGCTGCCGCCAATAGCCTGTTGTATTATGTCATACAGTCTGTTGGAGAGCGATGTGTAGAATGAGTCGCTTTCAAACCTTATGCCTTTGAAGTGTGTGGCACTGAACTCCATCAGTGTCACCTTGTTGATCTGTGTCTTTTTTTGACGCGGGTTGATTTTTGCCATCGTAATATTTTATATATAATATAACAGATAAATTCCGGATTTTGATGTCTGGCACTATGTCATATATTTGCTCCGGCCTCTTGCTCAGCGTCGGCGGGCGATGATGAACGTGCTTTCGTAGGGCGAGAGATTTAAAGAGAATGTCCCGTTATCATCGGTCGCGATAGTCTCTCGCTCCAGAGTGGCGGGTCGCCAGTATTCAAGCGTCTTGAACCTGGCACGCACGCGCGATTCCTTGCTGTAGGCCGAGTCGCTGTGATTGTAGACAAAGTAAATCTCCTCGTCGGGGGCCGTGCGGTGGAAAAACAATACTTTGCTGTGGGGAAGATTGTCGCTGGCTATATGTATGTCGGGAGCAATTGCGGCCTTTGCCAGTGTGGTCTCCGGAGCCTCGCCCTTGTTGCACCATATGACGGTTGCGCCCTGCGCACTGAGTTGTCGGAGTTTGCTCTCGGCCTGAGGCGAGATGTGGGTCCTGTCCTGAACGATAATGGCCTTGTAGCTCATGCCTCCTGTCACGTTGATGAGTCCGTCGGCGGCCGCCAGCCACGTGCGGCCGTCGGTGCTGTATTCGAGTTGTCCGACAGGAGGGTATTCCATGTATTTGGCACCGAGATATCGTTCCTGAGGTTTGCCGGGAATGTTCATCGAGCCAGTCGAGCCTTTGCCGCGCGGAGTGATGGTGTAGCTTATGCCATTGACTTCGGTCACTTTGTCGGGAGTGAAGCAGACGGTGGTGTCATTGGAGGTCACCGTGAGCTTTCCGCCGGGAAACGCCAGCGGCCGATATTCTTCATTGTCTGGAAACATCACCGTGGCTATGTCCCTGAAGTGTTTGCCGCCATACGGCATGTCGATAGTGACAGGGCCGGCATGAGTGACAGTGACGAGTGTGTCGATGAAAACAGTCTTTTTCATCGACAGTTCGGGGGTTATCCACGGGCCCCCGGCCACATATCCGTTGCTTGCCGCCACTTCAAACGACAGTCCCGTCTCACGGGCTTTCATGGCGGCATATTTCAGTGACTCCCACCATTCGTCCGACATTGATTCCGCTGCACCGGCGGCTTTGCCGTGGATCTGGTCGTAGAACACCACGCCGCCCACACCCTTCTCCTTAAAGGCCTTCAAGTCGGCGTCAATCCCTTCTTTTGTTGTCTCGGTCTCGCCGTGAAACCACCATAGCTTGGTGCGGCAATCGTCGGGCGGAGTGACAAACTCGTCCCACAGCCTGTCGGCCGAGGCATTGATTGTTGCTATGCATGCTGACAGGGTAACGGCAAGAATATGTTTCATGGTGTGTCGGATAAGATTACTGATTTATGCTGTAAAATTAGTAAAAATCGCCAAGACAATCCCTATAGGTCAGACGGTATTCCATGTTTGAAGCATGAAAGCCCCGCGGATTGTTGCCATACCGCGGGGCCTGGATGTCGCTTTTAAAGGATGCGACTTCTATATCGGCCGGTCACCGGCTCAGGATATAGGTAAGGAATATAATTATTTGGAAACTGTCAGTCATGGATGGGACGCCAGGTGTGCAGCACTACGTTAGAGGCATTGGCTCCGTCGCGGGTTTCCCACCATTTTTCATACCATGGGATAAAGCCGCCATATACTCCGTCAATGCTTTGTGTCTCGCGGGGCCACAGCCAGGCTCTCGGAGCGAGGAACATCTGCGGAGTCTGTGTGCCTTTGTCGGGGTCGGGGGCCGTTATGGCTGAGGTCTTGCCGTCGGGCTGATGGACGATAACTCTGAAGCCGCCCATGTTGCCCTCCGCGCCGGGTAGCTCAGCCTTGTCGGTGAGGGTGAACTCTTCGGGTACATTTATGGTCACATACTTGCCGGCTCCGCCCCATGCGAAGGCATTGATAGGTGTCGAGTGGCTGTTGTCGGGATTCCACCATCTGTGAATCTCTCCGTCGCTGCCTTCGGGCTTAAGTGTATAGTAGCCGTCGGAGTCGGGGCTGTCGGTCGAGCCTGTCATTGGATATTTTGACTGGATGAACACCGGAAGCGTGCCGCCGGCTGCGAGAGCTGTCACACGTGCGGTAGTCTCGCCGGCTACATGGCTTATGCCGAACACCACGTCGTTGAAGTCAAAGTCGAGGCTACCGCCAAGGTCTTCACAGGCTATGATCCAGCCCTGCGCCGCCGGTTTATCATCGGGCTTCAGTTCCTCGAGATCATCGACAAAGCGACCGTTGACTCTCAGCAGCATGTCGTTCATGTCATGGTCGCTGCCGTTGAGCCCGTTTTCGGTCTCGGCATATCCGTCCTCGACGCCCATGATTGTCTCGCCGTTCCACTGATAAGCCACAAAGGGTGTCCAGGGTTCGGGCGAGCCTCCGCCGGTGATCATCTCTGAATCAAATTGTCCGCCGATGGCATGGTGGGAGTGGCCGTGGTTCATGGTGTTGCCCATATATTTATTCATGAGTGGCACGGAGAACTGTATGCGGCGGTTGTCAATCTTCATGGATGTATCCAGGCCTTTCTCAAAGATATATTGGCCGCTTGTGATGACAAAGAACGCTATGTGTGTGCCAAGAGGAAATTTGTAACTTCCCGTGGCTTCGGGCTTCAGCTCGTTGTGGCTGTCAAACTGGTCGGGAGCGTAATACACCAGGCGATATTTTGCCGAACGGAATTCCGCTATGTTGTCTGTATCGTCGGGATTCAGTTCCGCATATGTTACATAGTCGGCAAATCGCTTGCACATATTCCAGTCCCAGGTATTGTTTTTGCCCTCCTCGTGACCTTGTCCCGGGCCGATAATGCCGAGAGCGTCACCATTGGACGCAGTGCCGGCCACAAGGCCGTTGGAGAGTCGGTCCCAATCGGTGTATCCTTCTCTGGGATTAGTCGACATCAGGTTGGAGAAGGGGCACGCGTCATACATAAGTATGAACTTGGGCTTCTTGAGCAGCAAGGCTATACGCTGCTCTTCGGGAAGGTTGGCCTCGGCATCGGTGTAATAGAAATAACCGAACGAGTTATAGTAACTGGTGCTGCCAAACAGGTAGTCGATGGATACCTCCGACATGTCCTCGGCTACTATGAAGTCCATTCGGTCGTCGATATGCAGTCTGTCACGATATTTCTCAAGGTTGCACTGTCCGTCGCTCTTGTTGATTTCTTCCCGGAACACACCGGTGCTGCCCACAAACGGCACGAGGTCTCCGGCTGAGTAGGCCTGAGCCTCGCTTGTATTCTCGGGCTTGAGATAGTTGTGACGATAACCCTCAAAATCGGTTACAGGACTTTCGGCGAGTCCGTATAGCTTGAAGATGTTGTTGATGTATGCGACATTGTTGGTTGCACCTTTGAACCGCAGGCTGTAGATGGTATAATTTATACCCTGTATGCGTATTAGGTTGCCCTTGAGGTTGTTGATGCCTCTGGCTGTGATTTCGACAACCCTTTTTTTACCGCCGGTAGGCTCGAGGATAAGTCCGTCCGCGCCTGTAAACTGATAACCTGTCCAGTTGTGGTCCGACCACTTCATTTGTGACTTGACATCGGTCTCGAGGTCGGCGGGTGTGGAATATGTCAGCTCAAAGACAGCGGAGTTGCTCACCATGTCGGCTGGCAGACCTCCGTCGATGTGTGCGTTGACGTTCCATTCCGTCCCGAATGTGTATCCGTTTTCAGTATTGATTTCTGGATTGCCGGCTCCGTCGGCACCCTCCTTGACTGTCAGCGGGGAGTATTCTTTATATTTGACATTGACATCTTTGATGCCAAGCGGATTGCCGTCATTGGTGATGAATTTGCCCCAGAAGTCAGAGTTGTGGTCACGGTCGACGGGCACGGAGCCAAGACCGCGGTTCTCGCCTATGTTCCAGGCATATACCGGAGCGGATGAGGCTTCGGTGCGTGAGCCGCGTGAGCCTATTGCCATGCAGCCGTTGTTGATCGGGGTGTATTGGGCATAGATGGCCTTGCCCTTGTCATCGAGTATCTGCACGTAGGCTTTTTTGAGACCCTGTGGATAGTCAAATTCTATCGATGAGGCCAAGCCTGCTTCATATGAGGCTACAACGGCACAGGCCGGATTGCCCGGCCAGGAAGTATAGACGTTGACGATGGAGGCTTTGGCAAGCAGCGAACTCTCGATGTCGGCGTGTACGCGCACTGCGACATTCCATTCGTGGTCGAGTGATGATATGCCAAACTTTTTGATAAACTCGCGGTTGTAAAGTTCCTGCCTGTCGGGTACCTCAAGCCTGTCGCTCTGACAGGCCGAGAGGATCAGTGCCATAAGCACGCCGGCTGTAACTGGGTGTCGGAGGCTAAATGTGTTTTTGGGTTTCATTATTAATGTCGATATGAAGGTTAAGTCCAACCAAATCAAAAAAATGTCAGGGCAACGGGGCGGTCTGCTATCGCGCCGGTTGCCCTGACGCGTCAATCGGCTACTATCTTATTAATTAACAATCATTTTCACTATGCAAGTGTCAATAGCTACTATATATATGCCTTTCACAAGGTTTATTTCGGTTGAGCCGTCAACGACGGTGCTGCATACGAGCTTGCCGTCAATGGCGTAGATGCGGGCTTCGGTGCGGGCCTCGCTTGTTATGAAGATGCCGTCGGCCGAGGGAACGACGCTCACGCCGTTGTCGGCGACGGTGATGTCGGTGATTCCGGTAGTGGTTTCATCTACAAGACGCACGTTGTCGATGAGATAGTTGGGTGCGTCGCTCTCTATGCCGAGACGCAGTTTGAAACTGTTGCCCACGGTGTTGGTCTTGTCAATAGCATATGATTTCTCGGTCCAGATGCCATCGGGAGCCTGTTCTTCATATCCATCCTCATCCTTGTAAAATATCACATGGTCGTCGGCCTGTACGCGCATCCTTTTGTAGTTGGCGTCGTCGGCATAGCGGTAGAGGTCAAACTTGATGGCCGTATAGTCGGCAAGAGTCTTGCCCGCGGGGAGGGTCACGTTGATTTCATGGACGGTATTGTAGTCGCTTGTGCCTGAGAATCGGGCCACGATGTTTTTGGCATCGGTCGGGTCGGCTGCGGTCTTTACTTCACCGGCAGCTTCGCCGCCCCAGCGGTTCCATGCGGTGAGAGCGACGTCTGTCGCGCCGTGGTGCTGGAAGTCGTTGAGCATGAGCACTCCGTCGGTCACATTGCCGTTAGCTGTCTCATAATAGTCTCCCGGCTTTACGGGAATGTCGGTATCTTTCATCTCAAGACGCAGATTGTCGATAGCATAGTGGGCATTATTGCTTTTGAGACCGATATGCAGCAATATGGCGTTTCCGGATGTAGTCACGGTGGTTATGTCATATGATTTCACGGTCCATGTGGTCTCGGGGGCCTGTTCGATATAATCGGTGTCAATATAGATTTCGCTGTTGTCGATGCCTATATACATCTGTTTATGGTTGTCGTCATCGCTGTATCTGTACAGATCGAAAGCAATGGATTTGTAGTCTGAGATTGTTTTTCCGGCAGGGAGTGTGACAGGGATTTCCAGGACGGTGTTGTAGTTACCGCCTCTGAACACAGCGACGAGGTTTTCGCTGTCGGCCGGGGCGGATGTCACTTCGCCGGTACCTTCGGCCGGATTGTTGTATATGTCATAAACGGTCACTGTGTCGCCGGGTTTGGCGTTCTGGAAGTCCTCGACCATGAGCCATCCGTCGGTGACAGTGCCGTTGGTCGATGTGGCCTGAGCCACAAATGCCGGGATGGCCAGTAAGGCCGTCGAGAGCAGAGAGTAAATCTTTTTCATAGTCTTTTACTGTGTTAGGATTAATATTTTAATTTTATGGTCGCGCAAGAGTTGTTGTCTGACGTTATGCTTATTATATAGAGGCCGTGGGCGAGGCCCGAGGCCGGGATTGTGCCGGCGGCGTACTCGCCTGACGCCATGATGATGCCCGAGGGGAGTGCAGTGATAGTGTATGCTCCGCTGTCGGCTCCGTTGACATTGATGCGGTCGTCCGCTATGCTGATGCTTATGGCCGTGCGGTCGGTGATGACCGGCTCGATACCTGTGGTGTTGTTGTCGGGGCCGTAGATGCGGTAGCGGCCGGCGCAGTTGAGCCAGTTGAGATAGTAGAGACAGCCGTCATAATAGCGGTAACGGCCTGTGGGGATGGCGGTGTCGACAAAGTTGTCGATAAATTTCCAGGCGTCGCGGCTTGAGGAGGCGAGTGTGCCAGAGGCATTGCAGCCTACCAGACCGGGCGAGTGCTCCTTGGCTCCGCCGTAATACTGGTGTTCGGTGCCGTTGAGCTGATACTGATTGTGATAGCTGTCCACACCCTTGGAGATGAAAAATTTCTGCTGGCGGCCGAGAAGCTCGGGATAGTCTACTCCCTGAGGCTTGAACCATGCGAAGTCGATGGCCATGTTCATGGCGCAACGCCAGGCGTCAAAGCAGAAGTTGCCGTGCTCGCCTTCATGCCTTGGACGTCCGTCAAACTCGGCATAGTCGGGCATGAGGCCGGTGTTGGGGTCGGCAAATTTAGGCCACATCTCGCGGCTCTTGGCTGCGAGTTCGGTGTAGAAGTCATTGTCTTTGTCGGCCCACATGCTCCACAACTCGTAGAAGGCCGGCAGATGATATGAGGGGTCGGTAAACATGGCCGAGCGGGCAAAGGGCACAAACACCACTTGTTTCTCGTTGTTGTCGAAGATGGGCTGATAGTCACTCCATGCCGGCTCCTTGGGCCGGTTGACGGCTACATCGAGTATGCGGTTGGCTTCCTTGCTATAATTGAATATGCCCTCGCCGTCGCCCCAACGGTTGGAGGCAAACATGAGCGACATGATGAAGTATTCCTCACCGTCGGAGGCGGTGTTGGCGTCCTTCTGCGAGCCGTCACGGCCGCACTGCCATGCAAAGTAACCCCACTTCTCCTTGTCGCTCTCGGAGTGCTGCATGTAGGTCTTGGCCCATTTCCACAAGGCGTTAAATTCTTTCTGCTTATCAAGCTGGACACATATCATCATGCCATATGACATGCCTTCGGAACGCACGTCGTTATTGTTGACATCAAGGATGTAGGCCATGTCGCCACCATTGACGGGATAATAGAGACGTTCGTTGTCATCGTCACCTTCAAAGTACGTAGCCCAGAGGTCGTCGAAACGTTTTTGCACCGTTTCCTCGTCATATCCGGCCTCGGCGAAGAGGTTGCGGTATTGGTCGGTGTAGTAGGCTCCTTCGGCGGGTATCACCGGCGGTTCGCGATTGAGATCGTAGGAGACAGTAAACTCGTTGACATAATAGATGTATCTGCCTCCTCCGTCAGGCTTGTTGTTGATGCCTATGCCGAGTTTGAACGAGTTGAGGGCCTTCATCTCATCAGTGAGTTCGAGAGCCGATGTGTCGTAAGTCTTGGTGACCCATTGGTCGGTGTTGCCGATGAATGGATAGGCCTCGCTGCCGTCCTCATTGCGGTCGGTGTAGACCTGCGTGTCGTTGATGTACACACGCATGTTTTTGTAGTTGGGCCAGCCTCCGTTGTCATATGAGGGGATGTAAATTCTTGCCGATAAAGATGAACACTGTGCAAGTGTGATTCCTTCGGGGAGATTGACGGTCACTTCGGGCACCTGGTTCCAGTCTTTTACGTCGACGATGAGGACTTTGCCAGGGATTCCGTCGATTTGTCCTACGGTAGCGGTCGTGCCTGTGCCGGATGTAACGTCAAATTGCATGCCGTCGGCATATCCGGAAAATCCGACAGAGACACGCGCCGCCGAGGATGTCAGGCTTGTAGTCAGTAGAAATAATAGGAATAGTAAACTTTTGTTCATGATAAGTTTAGGGTTGATTATGATTTCTGGAAGGTTTTTGGGAAGGTTTCGTGGTCAAAGGTAGGCTTAAAGCGTGTAAAAAAACCACGCCGATTGTTAAAATATGTTTGCAAAACTGGCGATTTAATGAAATCTAATGTATTTGATACATTTGTAAAGTCATTGAAACATAGGGGTATGCAAAAACTAATGTGGATTATTGTAAAAAGTTGCTTAAAGACATTTAGGAAAATGTGTGAGACGGTGTCGGCCCGGGCTATGGACAGATAAAGGGAATAGGGCACAGAAAATACAATAAGGTGTCATGTTCACATCTCCCTGCCTTTACTATCCCGCGGCTTGGTGGAGGGGGGATACCTATTTATAATATAGCGGGGAGAATTATCGGGAAATTTTTGTACATTTGCATTCCAAATGTAATAGTCCATAATGCGTCTTTGCGAACTGACTGTAAATAATTTCAAGAATATCACCGAGGCCCGGCTCGAACTGTCGGGCAAGGTGAATTGTTTCTTAGGCAATAACGGCATGGGCAAGAGCAATCTGCTCGACGCGGTGTATATGCTGAGCTTCTGCAAGAGTTTCACCGGAGTGAACGATGCGATGCTGCTGCGCCGCGGCGAGGACTGGGCTCTGGTCAAGGGCCGCTATGTGCGCAAGGATGTCGACGAAGAGTTGTCGATGGGCCTGGCAGCGGGCAAGCGCAAGAGTCTCAAACGCGGCGGCAAGGAATATTCGCGTCTGAGCGGCCACATCGGGGCTTTCCCTCTGGTGATGGTGGCTCCGCAGGACATCGACCTCATACGCGAGAGCGGTGAGGAACGCCGCCGATGGATGGATATGGTGGTGTCGCAGAGCGATACGCGCTATCTCGATGCTCTCATACGATATAACAAGGGGCTCGAGCAGCGCAACCGTCTGTTGCGCGACGGCTGTGTCGACCCGGCTCTCTATGGGGCTGTCGAGACCATGATGGAGATGAGCGCGGACTATATCTACCGCGCGCGTGCCTCATGGGTCGAGGCTCTGACACGGATTTTCGCGTGCTATTATGCGGCTATTGCAGGCGAGGGGGCAGAGGCTCCCGGACTGCGCTATGTGAGCCATCTCCAGCGCGAGGGTGTGACCCTGGCGACGCTGATGGACGAGGCGCGACGCCATGACGAAATAGTGAAGCACACCTCGGTGGGCGTGCATCGCGACGACATAGAGATGACACTCGACGGTATGCCCATGCGGCGCACCGGCTCGCAAGGTCAGTGCAAGACCTACACCATCGCGTTGCGTCTGGCACAGTATGATTTTCTGCGCGAGACCACCGGCATGCGTCCGCTGCTGCTGCTCGACGACATCTTCGACAAGCTCGACGCCGGACGAGTGGAGAGGATAATGACGCTGGTCACCGGCGACGGTTTCGGCCAGATATTCATTACCGACACCAACCGCGAGCACCTCAACGAGATAGTCGGGCGCACGGGTGGCGACTACCGCCTGTGGAATGTGGAGAGCGGAGGCTTCTCGCAGCTATGAAGCGTACTTATCCCAAGCATATCGCGGCCATCATCGACGAGGCCATGGACAGGGCCGGATTGACCGACTCGCTCAACGAGCAGCGGGCCTCGGCGGCATGGGCCGATGTGGTGGGACCCTCCATCAACCGTTACACCACGCGCCGCTATGTCGACCACGGAGTGCTGCACGTCTATCTCACCTCGGCTCCGCTCAAAAACGAGCTCGGGTTTGTGCGCGACCGTCTCATCCAGGCCATCAACCGTCAGGTCGGTGTCGAGGTGGTCACGGAGATAGTATTTCATTAGAGAGGCTATAAGGCTCTTTTGACAGGGCGGTTACAGGATGCAAAACTTATTTTTCCGCTCATAACCTTTTATCGGCCTAAGGCCGATTCACCGGAGGTTATAAATATACCCCCTGCATAGCCTTATAACCTCATAACCATATAACCTTCGGCCGCAGGCCGAGTAAAAGACTATGAGTGATTATTGCGAAGGCGGCATAAAGCATTTCCGCCACCATATGCCCGTGCAGATGCGCTTCAACGACATCGACATGCTCGGACACTTGAACAACAGCGTGTATTTCACGTTTATGGATCTTGCCAAGGCCCGTTATTTCCAGGCCGTGCTGGGCGATAAATTTCGCTGGGGAAATATCGGAGTCGTGATAGTGAATGTCAACTGCGACTTCTGCGCGCCCTCGTTTTTTGACGACGAGCTTGAAGTGGAGACCGCAGTGATCTCGATCGGCGACAAGAGCCTCACGCTCGAGCAGCGGGTGTATTCGCCCGCCGACGGCCGTGTGCGCTGTCGCTGCCGCACCATCATGTCGGGCTTCGATGCCAAGACCATGACCTCGGTGCGCATCACCGACGAATGGCGCGAGGCCCTGAAGCAATATGAAGAAAATCTCCGGGACTGAAGAGGCCGATAGAAGTCCGAAATTGAATATCCACCCCCAAAAACCAATCATTATCTTGCTCCCCGAAGGATTTGTAAAGATGCTTTCAGACATAGGTCTGGGCGATGCTGTGGCGGCTCTCGCAGAAGGGTCGCCCGAGGTGTCGGTGCGTGTCAACCGTCATAAGCCGTCGGCCGTCGATTCGGCCGAGATTGTGCCATGGTGTGAGGACGGCCGTTATCTCAGCGAGCGGCCTGTGTTTGCACTCGATCCATGCTGGCACCAGGGGCGTTATTACGTCCAGGAGGCCGGCTCGATGTTTGTCGGCCATGTGGTCAGAAGCCTGAGCCGTGAATGGACAGGTCCCGTGGCCGTGCTCGACGCATGTGCCGCCCCCGGAGGCAAGACCACGGCCGTGATTGACGCCCTGCCCGAAGGATCGCTGGTAGTGGCCAACGAATATGTGCCCTCGCGCGCGGCCGTGCTCAAGGAGAATATAGTCAAGTGGGGCTGTCCGTCGGTGATAGTCACCCGTGGCGACACGGCCTCGCTCTCCCGCCTTGGCGAGATGTTTGACCTCGTGGTGGCCGACGTGCCCTGCTCGGGCGAAGGCATGATGCGAAAGGACGAGGATGCCGTGGCCCAGTGGAGCGAAGGACTGGTGCGCGACTGCGCCGCCCTGCAATGGGAGATAGTGTGCAACCTGTGGGAGATATTGCGCCCCGGCGGCGTGATGGTCTACAGCACATGTACCTTCAATCTTGAGGAAGACGAGCGCAACGTGGCGCGCATCATCGGCGAACTGGGGGGCGAGAGTGTGGAGATACCTGTCGGCGAGGGCTGGGGCATCACGCCGTCCATAGGCCAACCTGACATACATGCCTATCGTTTCGTACCCGGCCGCACGCGGGGCGAAGGACTCTTTGTGTCCGTGATACGCAAGACGCGCGACTGCGAGATAACGGGCGGAAGCCTCTCCGGCGACTTCATGGAGACCTCCGTGGGCCGTAAGGACAAGAAGGGCCGCAAAGACAAGAAAAGCAAAGGCGGAGCTCAGTCAGTCGTAAAGGTGCCGTCCGAACTGTCGGGCTGGCTCGACATGCCGTCGGCATATCAGCTCTATGCCGACGGTGACAGGGTCAACGCTTTCCCGGCGCGGTGGATGCCGGAGCTGGAGCGTGTGCGTCGTGTCACGGATGTGATACACGACGGCGTGCATGTGGCCACACTCAAGGGGCGCGACTATGCTCCGGCCCACGGGCTGGTAATGTCGCGGGCGTTCAATAAATCGGCTTTCCCGCACGTTGATATAGACAGGACGACGGCTCTGCGTTATCTGCGTGGCGAGTCGCCGTCTCTGCCCGAAACTGCTCCGCGCGGATTTGTGGTGCTCGACTATTACGGCTGTCCGCTCGGACTGGTTAAAAACCTCGGCAACCGCACCAATTCGCTCTATCCGCCGGCGTGGAAACTGAGAATATAAGTCCCCCCGTTTTTACCACTCGTTTTGCCAGAAACACCCCACTAAAAAACTTCCGTTGCATTATGCGAATAGATATACTAACCGTACTTCCCGAAATGATTGATTCGCCTCTCAACTGCTCGATACTCAAGCGTGCGCAGGACAAGGGGCTTGTGGAGATAGCCGTGCACAATCTCCGCGAATACACCACCAACAAGCACCGCAAGGTCGACGACTATCCCTTTGGGGGCGAGGCCGGAATGGTAATGCAGATCGAACCTGTCGACCGTGCCATAGCCCATCTCAAGGAGCAGCGCGACTATGACGAGGTGATATTCACTTCGCCCGACGGCGAGACCTTCGACCAGCCTATGGCCAACTCGCTCTCGCTGTGTGAGAACATAATCATACTCTGCGGACACTACAAAGGGGTCGACTACCGCATACGCGAGCATCTGATAACCAAAGAGATTTCCATCGGTGACTATGTGCTCACCGGCGGCGAGATTCCGGCCGTGGTGATAGCCGACGCGGTGGTGCGTCTGATACCCGGAGCCATCGGTGACGAGCAGAGCGCGCTGAGCGACTCGTTTCAGGACAATCTTCTCGCGCCCCCCGTATATACCCGTCCGGCCGAATATAACGGATGGCGTGTGCCCGACGTGCTCCTCTCGGGTCACAAGGCCAGGATAGACGACTGGAAGCACGAGCAGGCCCTCGCCCGCACGCGTCTCCTGCGTCCCGATCTTCTCGACGAATAGACGGGAACCGCCCGCTTCCATCCCCCCTCTCTCCGACCTCTCTTCATCACAGCCTGTTTCTCAACCTGACATATTACTGTTATGCCTTTAGTGACTACGATAGTACCTGTATATAACGTGGGTAAGTATCTCCGTGCGTGTCTCGACTCGCTTCTGGAGCAGGGATTGCGCGAGGGTGAGCATGAGATATTGCTCGTTGACGACGGCTCGACCGACGGCTCGGGAGAGACATGTGACGAGTATGCGGCCCGCTATCCGTCGTTGATACGTGTGTTTCACAAGTCAAACGGCGGAGTCTCCTCGGCCCGCAATCTCGGCATACGTATGGCCCGTGGCGAATATGTCCACTTCATGGATGCTGACGACTATATGATAGCCGGCGGCTATGCCTTTTTACGCGACAATTTTCTTGCCGGCGGCAGACGGGTCGACTATCTGGGCTTTTACTCTGTGACACTCGACGACGTGGCCCGACGTCGGTTTGTGGAGCATAACGACCCGTCGGGCAAAGTAGTGTTTGACGGCGATGTCAGACTTCTCTATCAAGGCAATAAATATCTCTCGCTCATAGTGGTCGGACTATACAGGAGGTCGGTGATAGCCGACATGGAGTTTGATACAGAGATGCGCATCGGAGAGGATATAAAATTCAATCTTGACTTCGCGCTGAAAAATCCAGGCATTCTTCTGACCGACTGCTCGTTATATCGTTATGTGATAAGGCCCGGCTCGGCCATAGGCAATCGCTGCCCGCGTCGTATGAGGGAGGCCGTGGCCGGATATGAGCGGCTTCTTACAGGCGCGGCCGCCGCGGTAGCCGATTATCCTGCGATGACCGGAGGGCTTGAGACACTGATACATTGCGAGATGGTGCCGTTCACGTCGCGCATACTGTCGTCCGACATGACACGAAGCGAGTTTGCTGCCTTGGGCCGACGTCTCAAGGATGCGGGAGTGATGCCGTTGAAGGTAAAATTCAGATTTGACACGTATGTCAATCTCATTTTTTCCACCCCTCTGCTCTTTCCCCTTCTGCGCCGCGTCTATCGTCACATCTTTCTGCCATACATATTGCCGCGAATCAGCAAAGGATAGAAACCGGATTAATCAGAGATTTATGATAAGAATCGTATCATTGATATTAATGTGTACAGGTGTGCTTTCCGGCGCATTCAGAACTGTCCTGTATATCGTATGGTTGAAAATACGAGAGGGGCTTGACAACCCCTTCAAAAATATAAAACAACCGAATGAAAACATGAGGGCTTATGTGTTAGGTGCCGGTCCGTCATTTAATAGTTTCCTTCAAGAATATGACGAGGGCAAGGCCATATATTCGGATGTAGATTATTTTGCTTCCAATTTTTTTGTACATGATTCTCATTTTACAGTTTTAAAGCCTAAATACTATAGTCTTAGTGACGGTATATTTTTTTGTGACTCGGTCTATAAAGACCGAGGACGGGCCGTCATGACTGCTCTTGCCGACAATGTTACATGGCCGATGATTTTGTTTGTACCGCGAAATTACTTGAAGTCAGATTTTCTCGGGATACTTGGGAATAATGGTAATATAAAAGTAATAGGTGTTCATTCAATAAGTTATCAAGGCCTGGAAAAATGGAGAAACTGGAGTTACAACAAAGGTTGGGGTAATGGCGAGTTTGGCAGCGTTGTGTTATACTCGTTGTATGCAGCTCTGGTTATCGGTTATAAAAGGATAAATATGTATGGTATTGACCATACGTATTTTGATAATCTGGCAGTTGATGATGACAATAGACTGTGTTTTAAGGATAGCCATTACTATGGCTCTGACAAGAATCTGAAACCTTTATATATGATTAGAGATAATGTAAAGGAGGAGGATTTGCGTACGTTCACAGTGAGTGAATATCTGGAGAATAAATTAAAATTGTTCAGAGGACATGAAATAATGGCGCGTTATGCCCGTTCGATAGGGGCTGATATCGTCAATTGTACTCCTGTCTCAATGGTTGATGCTTACAGACGTCTTAAAAACGATGAGAAACCGTCTACGATAGGCTGTTGAATTTTTCAATCCATCGGCGGGCTATCGATTGGGCCGAGTAGTCGCTGATGCGCTCCATGGCTGCCGAGCCTATGGAGTGACGCATGTCGTCGTTTTTGATGAGGTCGAGCAGCTTGCCGGCCATCTCGTTTTCATCTTTGTTTGTGACAAGCAGCCCGTTGACCCCGTCGGTGATGACGTCGGAGGGGCCAAATTCGTAATCAAACGTTATCGGGGCGACTCCTGTGTTCATGGCTTCGAGCAACACGAGGGGCATCCCTTCAAAGCGGCTTGTCATGCACAGTATCGAGGCCTTGGAGAGTTCGGCCGGGATGTTGTCGCACCATCCGGGACACTCCACATGCCGGCATCCTTTTGACAAGGCATATTCATACAGCCTGCGTGCAGCGGGGTCGGGCCCTCCGAGTATTTTAAGAGTCCAGCCATGGGCATGAGGCTCGACGGCTGACCATACGCGTATGAGGCTTTCAAAATTTTTCTGGTAAGATATGCGTCCTATGGCGAGCACTATGGGGCCTTTTGTGTCAGGCATGCGTCCGACAGGCGGATAGGTCGACGGATTGGGCATGCTGTCATAACGGGGACAGCCCTTGAAGTTGGTGTCGAGGTCTCGACTGGTCAGAAGATAGGTTTTGTCAAAGAATCGTGAGACGATATATCTTTGAATCAGGCGGTTGGCCTGCGCTTTAATCCATGATGCGGGGCCGGTGGCCTCGAGCAGTTCGTATGTGCTGGCGAAATGAAATTCGCGTATTTTGCGTAGCCTGTGGTCTCCGAATATTGTCGTATAGGGGACTTTGCGTGAAGTCAGTGTCACGAAATGGCGTTCATTACCGCCGGTGGTGACGAGTATGTCGGGCTGAAAATTGTCGATGACTTTGCTAAGAGCACGATGTCCGTCATAGACTTTACGGAGATATCCCGTGGCTACTTTCCATAACGTGTCCAGCTCCCAGTAGGGAGTGCTGAGGTCAAATATCTTTACTTTCGGGCTCAGGGGGTGTACAGTATGGGGATAATCTCCCCTGTCGGTAAAGCATATCCCGACCTCCATGCCGTCAATGTCGGCAAGGGCGTTGGCTTTGACTATTGTCACTCGCTCGGTGCCGCCTATGACTCCGATAGTATTTATGCAATACAGTATTTTCATGTCAGGGGGAGATTGTCACGTCGCAGAGGGGAGCTGCATCCTTCCGTGGCTTTATCTTGTCAAAGTCAAGAGTGTTAAGCACGATGCGTTTCTTGCCTTCGTCATAGTCGGGTGAGATGAAGCTTCTGCGGGGATTGTAAAACGGTGATTGTATCCGGCCCAGTTCAAGGATTACGTGGCTGATGTCGTTGGTGGTCACCGGTCTGAGGGCTGAGGATGATACATTGCCGGCGATCTCGGGACGATTGGTCCGGTAGGCTGGCGACAGCCATATCCATAATGGCACCCGCAGTTGGATTTCCGGGTTTTTGCTTTCGGCGGCAAAGCCATGTCCCATGTCGTCATATTCATATATTTCCTCTCCATGGTCGGAGAAATATATGACGGCGCAGTCTCTGTCATGAAATTTGTCGATGATGCTTCTGAGGTTGCGGTCGGTCATGTGTGTCGCGTTGTCGTAATGAGCCATGACTTTACGCTTTTCAGGCTGGATGTCATCATGATAATCTTTTTCAGAGAATACGCGCTGCTCTTCGGGGTATCGGTCGGCATAAGAGTAGTGTTGTCCCTGCAGGTGTATCACATACAGTGACGGGTGAGCCGACGGGGTCAGGCATGACAACATCTCGGAGTCATATCTGAATTTGCGGTCGTTGCGCTCGTCAAACATTGCTTCTGACAGATTGCTGTCGGCGAGAACCGACACTCCGCCGCTCACCAGATATTGGTTGTCATGCATCACGGTGTGGTAGCCGGCTGCTTTGAACAGTGCCGGAAACAGCGGGGCGGCGGTGAGGCCGTGTTGGGCTCCTGCGACCGAAAAAACTGACTGCATGGCCCTTATGGTCAGATCCCACGGAGAGACAGCATCGCGAAACACAGTCATGCCGCTGTCAGATGACAGCTCATGCATGCGGGGCTCCGTAGATAGCCGGTAGCCGTATAGCTGGGAATGATATACCGAATGGCTCTCGCCTATTATGACAACGATGTCGGGCCGGAGGTCTGTCAATGAACTTGCTTCCGCTGACTTGCATCGGGCTAAGATGTCATTATGGACAGCCAGATTCCTGTTGGCGATATGGAGTGCATATGTGGCCCGGACCAGAGTGTTGCACTGTGGGACCGACATACCGCTACCGTATCTCACGTAGTGAAGCGCGCAGTAGCCCGATATGGCAATGGCTGCAAACACGGTGAGAAGTATGGCTCTTTTGACGATGACTGATTTGCCGCAGATACGGCATGCCTTCCATACCAATATATTATATGCGGCTATTGCCGCTCCCCAGAGGAGCAGTTTGGACAAGGAAAGATAGCTGCGTATGAAGCCGCTGCTTTCGTTGGGATTGGTGTCGGTGATCACATCGACAGCGTCCTGATTGAATATGCCATGAAAATTTATTATCATGAAATAATCAAGGACAATCGCGATGTTAAACAGGACGGCCAATGCGATGACCGTCAGCTTGTAGACAGGTCGGCAGCCCGACACCGCCCTGCATATCATGGATGACAGCCAGGCGACAAGCATCCCTATGGCGGCGACGGTCGTGCCTGTCATGAAAGAAGGGGAATACAATAGAAATGTCAGTCCCGAGGTGATGTTGAGGACGAAGAAATACAGGCATATGTCTCCGGCCGAGGATGAGAAGAATGTCAGGAGGGGATTGGGTTTTCTATTGTATTCCATTTGGAGAGAGGTTCAGAGGGGTGTGGGTCAGTAAGACTCCTTTTCGTTAGGGAAGTCTGACGATTTTACATCGGTGATGTATGAGCCTACGGCGTCGGTGATGGTGGTGGCGAGGTCGGCGTAGCGACGCAGGAAGCGGGGCGAGAAGCCCTGGTTGATGCCGAGCATGTCGTGCATCACGAGCACCTGTCCGTCACATCCGTTGCCGGCTCCGATGCCGATGGTGGGGATGGTCAGCTCGGCCGACACACGTGTGGCGAGTTGGGCGGGTATCTTCTCGAGCACGATTGCAAAACATCCGGCCTCCTCGAGCAGTTTGGCGTCGGCTATGAGTTTGGCCGCCTCGGCCTCCTCGCGTGCACGCACGTTGTAGGTGCCGAATTTATTGATTGACTGCGGGGTGAGGCCAAGGTGACCCATGACGGGTATGCCGGCCGAGAGTATGCGTCGCACGCTCTCGATAATCTCCTCGCCGCCCTCGAGCTTTACAGCCTCAGCGTTGCTCTCCTTCATGATGCGTATAGCCGACGAGAGAGCCTCGATGGAGTTGCCCTGATAAGTGCCGAAGGGGAGGTCGCACACCACGAGTGCGCGTTTCACACCGTTAGTCACGCTTTTGGCGTGATATATCATCTGGTCGAGAGTCATGGGCAGGGTGGTGGTGTTGCCCACCATAACATTTGAGGCAGAGTCGCCCACGAGTATGGCGTCCATGCCGGCCTGGTCGATGAGGGTTGCCATGGAGTAGTCATAGGCTGTGAGCATAGCTATCTTTTCGCCCTTGGCTTTCATCTCGATGAGACGTCGTGTCGTGACCTTGCGCGGGTCTGATGCTGTGTATGTAGACATAGGTAGAGTGTGTTGTTGTTTGTTGTATTGATGATTGGATGAATTATGGGGGCAAAGTTAAGAAAAAAGTGTAAATTTGTGCAATATTTTACCACATATGACAGTAGGAGAGTTTGCGGCCGATGTGAGAGGCAATCTTAGTTACGCGCCTAACCGTCAGCAGGAGTTGCTGATAGGCGCGCTGGCTCGTTTCTGCTCGGTAGCCGGTGACGGAGTGTTTATACTCAACGGTTACGCGGGCACGGGCAAGACGTCGCTTATGGGCGCGCTCGTAAAGAGCCTGCGGGGTGCCGGGCGCGAAGTGGTGCTGCTCGCTCCTACGGGGCGTGCGGCCAAGGTGCTCTCGGGCCAGGCGGGGACACCGGCCTATACGATACACCGGCGCATATATCGCGGTGACGGAGGCTGCGGATGGACCGAAGGTTTCCGAGCCTTGCAGCACAACGCTCTGACCAGCGCGGTGTTTATAGTCGACGAGGCCTCGATGATAGGCGACGGCACAGGCGAGGAGGGCGGCTCAAGTCTGCTCGATGACCTTGTGGAGTATGTGTTTACCGGCGAGAACAGCCGTCTGATAGTGATCGGCGACGTGGCCCAGCTCCCTCCTGTGGGAGCGAGCGAGAGTCCGGCCATGATGCCCGAGAGCTACAAGCGGCTCGGACTCAAGGTGAGCCGCGCGGTGCTTACCGACACCGTGCGCCAGGCGCGCGAGTCAGGCATACTGCGCAATGCCACCTGGCTCCGGCGTGCCATGCTGCTTGACCCTCTGCCTCAGGCACGTATAGCGGTCGGAGAATATGACGACGTAGCCCTGACCGACGGCAACGACGTGGCCGATGTGGTGGGTGACTGTTATCGTCGCGACGGGGCCGGGGAGACTATCGTGGTCACGCGTTCCAACCGTCGGGCGCGAGAGTTTAACCTCGGCATAAGACAGCGCATCATGGATTATGACGAGATGCTTGTCAAGGGGGAGCGTCTGCTGGTGGCCAAGAATAATTACATGTGGTCGTCCAAGATCAAAGGTCTTGACTTCATAGCCAACGGAGACGTAGCCATAGTGCAGGACATCAGAGGTGTCGAGGAGCGTTACGGCTATCGGTTTGCCAACGTTAGGCTGTGGCTTCCCGACAGCGACGCCGAGGTTGACTGCAAGATATTTCTCGACACGCTTACCGACGAGGGAGCCTCGGTGTCGGGTGCCGATATGCGCGCGCTTGCCGAGGCCCGCATGGCCGACCCCGAAGTCAACGCGTCCGACACCCCCTATGCGACACGGGTGGGGAGGCTGCGGCGCGACGAGTATTTCAACGCATTGCAGGTGAAGTATGCCTACGCCATGACCTGTCATAAGGCACAGGGCGGACAGTGGAAAAATGTCGTGGTCGACATGGGCGGCATCGCCCCCGAGGGCCAGGGTCTGGAGTTTTACCGCTGGCTCTACACCGCCACCACCCGCGCCACCTCGAGAGTCTACTACCTCAACGCCGAGGAGTTTGTGTCGGAGTGACGTCCGATGTTCAAACCACAATATGCTCGTTATCATTTAAAGGGTGAGTCTATTGTTTTTGTGGATTGATGTTGAAGCGATACTGTATAGAGGCGAGGATATAGCGTGGTAGAGTATTGGTCATGGTAACTGTACGGCCTGCTGCAGTGACTACATAACTTACATTGGAGAGGCGATGTAAGAGGTCGAAGGCATCAATGGTAAATATCCATCGTCTACTGTTTGGAGTATAGGAGACGCGGGCGTTCCACACTGCGTCGGTAGTGTCGAGCTGACTCAGACCATAGCCGCGGCGGGTATAAAAAGTGAAATTGGAGTCTATACCAAAGCCGCAGGGAAGTACAAATCGTCCTGTCAAGCCATAGTTGTAGTGGGTGGCATTTATAGCAGCAAATCCTTCGCGGGTTGATGTGGTGTGACGGTCAATCACGTTGCCGTTTAGCGATAGTGATTGTCGACCTATCTGCCATGTCAGTTTAAGATTTTCACCAAGAGTGCGGGTATTGACTTTTGATGGAGTAGGGTCTATTGTTTCTGAGCCGTCAATCACCCCGACCATGTCTACGCTATGTATTTTAGCAGCCTCGGTTGTGGATGTAAGAGTGAACTGTTGACGTCGGCCGAACTGTATCGAGAATGTGTTTGTGCCGTTTATCGTATAGTTGCCGTTAGCGTTGTAGGTGCGGTTGTAGCGCACGCCGGTGTTTATATCGTAGGCATATCCACGCACAAGTGCGTTGGAGGTATGGGTTATGTTGAGGCGTAGTGTGTTGTTATATCTTGATACAGCAGGATGCATTCTCCATTGTATGGTATGCTTATGGTGTAGAGCGTTTTTGAGGTCTGAATTGCCGAGGTCAATGTTGAGGGGATCGGAGGTGTTGATAACATCAACCATATGCAGCAGATCTGGAGTGTTGGTGTCAAGAGTATAAAGATAAGTCAGATCATTGTACAACCCTCCGTTTTTGGTGCGGTTGAAAATGTATGAGATATTTCCATCAAAATGAGAGACCGCAGCGACAAATGAACTGCGTCTGACCGGATAGAACTTCCCGTCATTGTAATAATTGAGGTGGCTATGTAGTACACCAACATTTGGTCTCAGCAGTATGGTCAACCTATCGCCATTGTCATAGAGGCGCATATATTGAATGCCAAGATTTACGGAATGTTTGTTTTCCAGCAGCGATGATGTGAAGCTATTGCCCGGATCAAACGACGCGATGTATCCTGACGGCAGTGAGCCATAGATGCCAATGTCGGCCAACCTATCAAGCGCATACATATAGGAATCGCGTGTGCGCGTATGGAACATATAATTGTAGTCGGCGTTGAGACGAAATTGTTTTATGAAGAAGACGTAGCCTAACTTGCTGTCTAAGTCGAAGTCATGATTTGGGGAATTGTAGGTGTAGTTGCAGCGTCTGGTGGATGATATCGGCATTCCGGCGGCTACGTTGTAGTCATCCCATAACTCGTCTTTTCGGGATTTATAGTTTATTGTGATTTTTGTGTTTACAATATCATTGGAACGAGGCATCTTGTATAGCATGTTTGTGCTGAATAATATATTGCCATTTTTGGATGTGCCATCGCTTCGTGTGACCGAACGGTTGATTATTGATTCAAGTTGCTCGGCTGAGCCATTGCTATATATTGCCATGAGAGATTGCATCGTGAGGTCTGACTGTTCACGATTGAAACTAGCCGATGTTGCCGAAGCCGAGTTGTCTGATTTGTTATATGAACCGTTGATATTAGTGTTGATATTGATGCGCGTCAATTGTATGCGTGTTTGGTGGCTTGTGTGTATTTTGAGAGATTTATCTCGTCCGAATGTTTGCGAGTAGTCATACGTGTTGCCTGTCGTCGGGAGGAAATTTGTGTGATCGGTGGTCGTGAGCTTGTCCATCCTGATGTTTTCATATGTCACGTCTCCGCTGACACTTCTCTTGTTGTCGGTCGATGTGTACGAATAAGTTAGTCCGGCAAGCTGATAGCGTCGCGAGTATGACGGCATCTGTTCGGGAGTCCAGTTGTCATCACTTCCCGGAGTGCGCGTGTCATTGAGATTGTTGAGGCTGCCAATAAGACCGACACGTGCGGTTGGTGTGAACCATGATGCAAAGATACGTCCAAGATACCTACCATTGGTTCCGTAGCCGGACTGAGCGTTAAATATCCATCCCATGTTATACTCTTTCTTGAGTTTTACATTCATGGTCAGATGTTTTGGTGCATCAGGGATATTCATCCACTTTTCCGTCTCGGTCTGGCCGTTGTAAATCTCTACATCTTTCACCATATATGCACTGATATTGTCAAGCATTAGACGGTTATTGTTGTCAAAGAATGGTTTGCCGTCGAGCAGGAGTGTTTCGACAAACTCACCATTTACCGATATTCGCCCATCGCTCGACAGTTTGGTCCCCGGAAGTTGGTTTATGAGGACATCGAGCATAGAGCCTTCCGCAAGCTGGAAAGCATCGGCGTTATAAACAAGGGTGTCTCCACGGTGGTAAAATTTGATTTTTGAAGCCGTCACCATAACCTCCCCGAGTTTATGAGGGGCGCGCTCGAGATATATTATCGGCATTTCACGATGATTTTCTCTTGCTCCGACATTGGTCACATGATAGACAACAGTTTGAGGTGTATAGTTCTTACATCCGACTTCAAACACATAAGTGGAGTCTTGGCGTGTAGTGAAGAAGCCAAATTCTGAAGTGTTTCGTATGACTACTCCCTTGTACAACTCGCCCATAATTACTGAGTCGATTCTCTCACCGTCAGGACCGATAGTCCATATCCATGCGTTTGGCAGATCGGTCTTGAATGTTGCATCCTGCACTCGGCCCCATATGGCAAACGTTTTCGGTAGTGTTTCACTGAGTGTGTCTGAGGCGAGTTCCCTCAAGCCTGTAGACCTCAGATGACGATGCAAATTTAATTGTTTTTTCTCATTGTTTCGTTATTCGATGAAAAAAAATAGTAATTTTGAAGTGCAGCCGGACGAGGAAACGGGCTCTGCTGAGGAGCAACTCGCCAGCAACATGGTTGCACCAAGACTGGAGACAGTTGAATATGGGAGCCGTTCCGTTTGGGGCGG
>RIBL01000030.1 GCA_003762875.1 Muribaculaceae bacterium Isolate-110 (HZI)
CGAACTCGCACTCCTGCCCGGGATCATGCTCGCGCCTGACATAGACCTCCTTCTGCGGCCTGGTGCCCATGGTCGCACTGATGCGTCTGACATGATTGCACACACTCGGATAACTGAGCGTAAAGCCACGCTCCAGAAGCATCGTGTGGATGCTGCGACACGTCCACTGAAGCTTGCGCATGCCTGTGGCCCGACGCACACGATTGTCTTCAAGACAATTGCGGATAATCCCCTTGATTTCATCCGTCACCACCGGACATGTCCGCACCGGTGTGTTGAACTTAGGCTCCGAACCTAAAAGTGTTGCAAACGCCTTCATGTCGCAGACACCGTCGGCGTCCAGACACACACGCTCATACTCCCACACGATCTTGTCTACCGTGTGGCGGCTGATGTGCATCTCTCCCGCAATCTGGCGCTTCGACTGACCCTTGACATGATAACGTGTCAGGACCTCGTTTCTTTCTACCATAGTTTTCATTTTGTGGGACCGAGTTGATATTACTATAATATAACTCAAAATCCCCGGTTAAAATTCTCCTTTGAACCGGTGCACTTCTCGGTTAGATTTCATGGCGCACTTCTCGATTAAATTTTACAGCATATCGAGAGCCGCCACGGTGCTGAATCTCTGCATATCGGCTCGCTTGGGCAGCTTGGGGGTGACATATCCGTAATTGGAGAATGTCTCCCTTGTGTTGTCCCAGATTACAAGCTCCGAGCGTTTGCCGACCCTTCCGTCATTCAGGTTGGGAATGATGAAGAGTTTTGCCTTCATGTCATCGCCTACGGCATGGCGCAGCCTGTCAAGGAACATCAGGAAGCTCGCTGTGGACGGAACCGTAACGAGGTCATAGTGGAACGGTATCACTATGATGTCGGAGTTGACGAACAGCGGTACCAGACCTCCGGCTTTAAGACTTCCCGGAGAGTCAATCACCGCCACCTCTATGCTCGGGTCATTGTGCAGTTTCTCAATAAGCTCAATCATCTCCTGACGATCTGTGGCTTCGCGCTCGACCACATCGTATGGCATAGCCTGCTCGCCGTATTTACGGATGTCGCTTCTGCGGCATTTGAGTATGGAGTGCTGGAAGTCACAGTCGACCACAACGACATTGACACCCTTTGTCAGAAGATAGTTGGCAAAGGTGACACAGAGCGTCGTTTTTCCGACGCCCCCTTTCTGATTGGCGAATGTCACTATGACAGGAGTCTGCATCATCGTGGGTTGTGCGTTATTGATTTCTTTACAAAATTACCAACCGTGCAACCCGGAAAACGAAATGCACAACACTTATTTGACCCCAGTTGCATGAACTTCGGTGATACGGTGCAAATATCTGAGATTCCAAGGTTTATTGTGCCGTAAATAGTGACTTCTAAAAGTCTCACGGCTTAGACTACATCCGTCACCAAGCTCTGGGAGCGTACTTACATTTTGAGTGACTGACCATCGTCGATACGGTCATAGTCACCCTTGTAGCCGACCTCCCATTCACGCTTCTCGCTCTGGCTGCCTCCTCCGACATCCTTGAGCTTGCGAACACCGGAAAGTGGAGACTTCTTCTGTTTCTGTTGCTGCTGCTTCGTCGGCTGCTGTTTCGCCGGGTACTGCCGTTTGAGCCGGTAGAGGTCAAAGCCTTCTTCTGTCAGATTGATTATGATTCTTTTGGAGAAATTGATTGCAAAGGTGTTGTCTCCGTCCTGCTTTATGATATAACCTTCCTCATTGAGCTTCCCTCTGACATCTGTGATTTTCATATCTGCGAATATGCTGCCCATCATATCCAAGGCTTGCGTGTAATGGGTGTATCTATGTGACGAAAGGGAAACAAACGATGGATCCGTACCTTTGCCGGCTTTGCACAGTACATCGCGTTCTGCCTCGGTCATGGGGTTGAAGTCCTCTATCCATTTGATTCTGCCATTTCTTGCTATGGCATCCGCGAGGAACTGTTTGAGCGGTCTTGTCTGACCGTTGTAGTATATGACACCTTTCTTTATATAGGCGTGCTTCCTCCAGAGCTTGTCATGTATCTCTCCCTGGGTTATCTTTGGATTGAGTGTGAACAGGTCGTCGATGAAAGCCTCTATGCGGTCAAAGCGTTCCTGAGGTGTTGCGAAGTCAAGCAGTTCATTTACCGCAAGTATTCTGGCTCCATGGAACACCATCTTCCTATTGTGGTCTACAAGCATATATCCGTAGGGCGCGTCCTTTTTACCGAAGAATATTATATCGACTCCGAGCTTGCTTTTCAATTCTTTCTTCAATTCCTCCTTGTCGGTGCAGGTGTCACGGTATTTCATCAAGATGGAGCGTAGCTGGCGCGCCCGGTTCTTGTCGGTGGCACCATACTTATATAAGGCATTGAAGTCGGCAAAAGGAACTTTCATCTGCACACGTCCGCCTCTCTTTATATATACTGTGTCATCCTTTTCATAGACTTCATATCCCATGGAGGACATGACAGCCTTGAACTGGGCGAATGATGAGAAGGTGTACTGTCTGGCAGCCTCAAAGTCTTTCTCGACCTTCTTACGTCTGTCCGTTCCGAGAATACGGTCGATGAACTCCTGAGAACGACGACGCTCGTTATCGTGATTGATTTTCCTTCCGTTCGGATCTATTCGTGATGTCACTATATGAAGATGGGTATTGGATGTATCATAGTGGGAATATATGAGTATCGGTTGCCCCGGCTCCATGTATCCCATCTCTTTAAGGTATTTATGAGCGAAGTCAAGAAGTTCGTTCTCGCTCATTTCTTTCCCTTTGCATGATATGGCGAGATGAAACTGAGCCTTTTGGATACGTTCATTACTGGAGGAATATTCCTGAAGATATTTGACGAGTTCGTCGGGTGTCGGCTTACCGAATGTCCCGATGCTCCCGAAGTTAAGTATCTCGATAAGTCGGGCTACACCTTTCGAGACCTTTCGTTCATTGTAACCGACAGCATGGAAGTTCGAGCTTCCCGGTAGTATGGTGGCTATCATTCTTGGTTTTCTGGTTTATTGGTATCTTGGTATTGAGTGTTCAGGTTACTTCGGTTGGTCGGATGCTGAATATCCCGCTATTTCGGTCATCTTATTCTGATAATCGAGATGTCTTGGATGCTGAATATTTGAATATCCCGGACAATGGGTTGAAATAACCGTCATAGCTTTGTAGCCTTTTTCGTGACGATTAGGAGTTCCCGTTTCATGGCGTCCAAGGTCTTCCGGACATCGGCTATTGTGGGCATAAGGACTTCGGATATATAGGTTCCTGACAGTAACCCGGCAACCGAAAGCTCGTTGGCTCTCTTAACCGACTGATTCAGGTTTCCACCGGCCCAGGACAGTTCGTTCTGAAACTTTTGGTAAAACTCACCGAGATCATTGAGTAGCTGGAGCTTTTGTTTGGCGTTGATGTCGGAATATTCCGCTATGGCAGAGCGGATATAATGTCCTACAGATGAGTAGGAGGACGATTTTTCCTTGATGAAGGCGGCTTCATCCTCGGTCAGCCGGATTTCGATTCTTTTGGTTCTTCGGTTCATAGTAACTGGATTATCTGGGTGTCCAAGGTTCCCGGACACTCTTTCGCAAAGCGAAACAGCGATAAAATCGCTCCGACGCGCAGCGGTCGGCAAGTCACCTTTGGTTGCACGAAGCGGAGCTTTGTACGGCAAAAGGTACAACTTGCTTAGCAAATCCTGCAACGCAGTTCGATGTCCTCCCGGGTCTTTTTACACCCCGAAATTACCGACAACCATCGCCACGCGAAGAAATGCACAACACTTTTCTTCCGAAAGCCCTGTATCCCGGTGTCTTTAGTGACCGTGATACTTCGGTTGACCGATACCTCGATAATGACTGACCGAGATAACTTGAAACCTGAAACACCGGATAATCTGATTATAATTTCCGAAGGCTTTGTTGTTAGAGAATCGTATTATCTATGACATTCGGCACTTCGGTCGATGGGTAGCCAGATGTTCACAGGCTCCGAATATCCGGAGCAATGGTTGGAATATCTGAATGTCCTTGGACGCTCGATATCTCAGACACCCAGATATTCAGTCAATGCAACTGAGATATATGGTTCTGATAATAATAGGGAATAGAATTTACTGAATAGAACGGCTGATATTTTCCCGGTATTCATTTCTTAGGCTTCATGTAGTCTCGGAATTATCGAGTGTCAATTACCCATGACTTCAGTAACCTGATATTGTAGTTCTCTGTGGTATTGAAGTTAGTTCAACCGAGGTCCCAAAGTATCTGATGTTCCATGTTTTCAGTAACCGGAATATCATAAATTATTAGTTTAATTACCTAATAATAAATGGTTTAATAGTTGCATGTGTCAGATTTTTTTATTAATTTTACAAGAGGGTTACACCTCGAAGCAATGTAAAATTAACACCTGAAAGCAATGTTTATTCCTTACGATATTGTCATCCTTCTTATACTCTCACCATTCCTGCTTATAATATGGATAGTGGTGTGGGTAGCTGTCCGTCTGTTCCGTCTGGCTCTTTTCCTTGCCAAATGGACAGTGATACTTTCCTATCGGCTGTTGTGCTGGTCATTCGCCAGGCTTGCAGATGGTATCGCTTGGCTGTGGCGCCGATATGTGGTTTCCCGTCCGAATCCGTGACTGGAGGGAAATGAAGAAGCCATGCCGGTTATGATTACCGACACGGCTTGATAGGTGGTGTTGCGAGTCTGTTCCCTAATGTGGAACTTTTCAAACGTTGCTTCGTGGTGGATTAAAATCCTTTTCCTTTGGTTCGCTCATAGACAGCCTCTTTTCCGGTATCTACATTTGTGATACGGAATTGAACAGCAGCACGGTCAGGGATTGTGTTTGGCAACTGAGGAACCAGAGCCTTTATTACTTCATCGATGGTGTTGAAACCAGAGTCTTGTACTTCGGCAAGAATCTCGCCTTTGAAATAAGCGCGTCCATTTACCAGTTTCTTAGCTGACAAACGGAACAATTTGTCCTTTGGCTCCTCTATGTCCTTTGCAATTCCCTGTTTACTCTTTTTGTTTGAAAAGAAGATGAACTCGATGACTTTTGCGTTAAGTCTCCATGCCGGTGAGAAATCTATCTTCACATAACCACGTGTGATATTGAACCCACTACTATGGTTCATACCGAATGCAACCTCAAAAAGGTTGGCGTCACAGTCATTTTGGGCGATTGTTCCCCAAGTATGGCGAAAAGTATAAACACAGTACATGTCCTCCTTATTCATTCCCATATCAGCACAAATCTTCCTGATGCCATTGTTGACATTGGCACTGAAACTATCGGAGTCACAGTAGCGCAGATGAAATTTGAAGAGATATTCGTCATCCTCAGTTGCGAGATACTTGTCGAATATCGGTTGGATGAAAGGCTCGACTCGCATTTCGATGTATGCTCCGTCTGCGCGGCTGTTACGAGTCTTGGCTCTTCGATAGCAGATTGCCCCATCACGATAGTCGGTTTTCTTCATGTAGAATAAATCTACTGTATTTATGCCGCCGAGACATAATACAAGCATAGCCACGTCTCGACCAAGTTCCGGAAGAGAGGAAAGCATCTTGGTCTCGGGCAGCGGACGGTTGAAGAACTCTCGACACGCTTCTGCGCTGATAGCTCTTTGGGTACCCTTATCCGCCTTTGGGATCTTCACCTTGTTCCAGGGATTGAATTTGATTTTTACGATACCCTTCTCTTCATCATTCAGTTCTTGAATGGCGGCACGAAAAATCTGACGGACGCACACAGGATACATTTCCTTTGCGCGATTGGTTTGACGAAGAGAATCTATCCAATTTTTAAGCACAGCCGACGTGAGTTGTCCAAACATGATGCAGTTTGAACCAACGTATCTTTCAAGATGAGCTACGGCAAGCTTATAGTTCTTGGCGTTGCGTTCATGACCACCGTTGATCATACGATTGATATGAATCTTGGCATAGTCGCTGAAACACACGTCTCCCGCTTCTGTAGTCAGGAACTCTATTACCTGATTCACATCCCACTGATCGATGTTGACAGTGTTAAGGAGTGCATTGTATCGGATAATTACATCTGAACAATAGTTCAATACGAACGGATCCTTGATCTCGTTAGTCTTGGTCAGCTCTTTCTTAGTGACCATTTTGTCCGTTTTGATAAAGCCGGCGTTTCTTTTGTGGGTGACACGTATATATACCTGCCAGAACCCGTCTTTTCGCGGCCTTCGGACACAAGCTTTTAGATTTGCCATGTCTGAATTAATATTTGTTTGATGTTTAATATTTAATTATAACTACCTGATATTGACTTTATTACAATGGTCAACATTTGGTCAACACATGGTCAACAAGCTTTGTTCAATTGGTCAACAATTGGTCAACATTTTCGATTATTTGTACTCGGAAAGTGATGACAAATGAACGAGAAAGACCAAAAAAATTAGGCTGTAACGTTCGGATTTTCCGACCATTACAGCCTAACTTATTAATTATCTGATGTCTTTAGAGAAACCGTCTTTAGTCCTCTATTGCGGCCTGCGCCGCGGCTACGCGGGCTATGGGCACGCGGAAGGGGGAGCAGGATACGTAGTTCATGCCGAGCTTGGCGCAGAACTTGACAGATGAAGGTTCGCCGCCGTGCTCGCCGCAGATGCCTACCTTGAGGTCGGGGTTGGTGGCGCGTCCTTTCTCTACACCCATCTTCACGAGCTGGCCTACACCTTCCTGGTCGAGTACTTCGAAGGGGTCGGTCTTGATTATGCCGTGCTCTTTGTAGAACTTGAGGAATTTGGGGGCGTCGTCACGTGAGAAGCCGAATGTCATCTGGGTGAGGTCGTTGGTACCGAAAGAGAAGAACTCTGCAACTTCGGCTATCTGGTTGGCAACGAGGGCTGCGCGGGGTACCTCAATCATTGTGCCTACTTTGTAAGCTACGCTGTGGCCTGTTTCCTCAAATACTTTGGTGGCTGTGGCGTGGATAATGTTGGCCTGGTTCTGAATCTCCTTGAGTGAGCCTACGAGGGGAATCATGATTTCGGGATGTACGTCAATGCCGCGGGCCTTGACTGCGAGAGCAGCCTCGATGATGGCGCGTGATTGCATTTCGGTAATTTCTGGGTAGGTGATGCCGAGACGGCAGCCGCGGTGTCCGAGCATGGGGTTGAACTCTTCGAGTGAGTCAACTTTGGCTTTTACTTCTTCGAGAGTGATGCCCATCTGCTCGGCGAGCTCTTTCTGAGTGGCTGTCTGATGGGGTACGAACTCGTGCAACGGGGGATCGAGGAGACGTATGGTGACTCCGTAGCCGTCCATAGCCTCGAAGATGCCTTCAAAGTCGCCGCGCTGCATGGGGAGGAGTTTGGCGAGTGCGAGACGACGGCCTTCGACGTCGCTTGCGAGAATCATTTCGCGTACGGCTTTGATTCGGTCGCCTTCGAAGAACATGTGTTCTGTGCGGCAGAGACCGATGCCCTGTGCGCCGAATGCGCGTGCCTGCTTGGCATCGCGGGGGGTGTCGGCGTTTGTGCGTACGAGTGTCTTGGTGTATTTTGCAGCAAAGTTCATTACCTGACCGAAGTCGCCTCCGAGTTCTGGCATGACTGTTGGTACCTGGCCGTCATATACTTCACCGGTCGAGCCGTTGAGTGAAATCCAGTCGCCTTCTTTGTATGTCTTGCCGGCCATTTCTACGGTCTTGGCTTTGTAGTCTACGCGGATTTCACCTGCGCCTGATACGCAGCATTTGCCCATGCCGCGAGCTACTACGGCTGCGTGAGAGGTCATGCCGCCACGCATGGTGAGGATGCCCTGTGCTACGGCCATACCGCGGAGGTCTTCGGGTGAGGTCTCGATACGTATGAGTATGACTTTGCGTTTTTTCTCTGACCATGCTTCGGCTTCTTCGGCTGAGAATACTATCTGGCCGGTGGCTGCGCCTGGTGATGCGGGAAGGCCTTTGGCAACGACGTTGGCACGCTTGAGGGCTGCTTTGTCGAAGACGGGATGGAGGAGCTCGTCGAGTTTCTGAGGTTCCATGCGGTTGAGTACAGTCTTCTCATCGATTTCGCCTTCACGGAAGAGATCCATGGCTATCTTGACCATGGCTGCGCCTGTGCGCTTGCCGTTACGGGTCTGGAGCATCCAGAGCTTGCCGTCCTGGATGGTGAACTCCATATCCTGCATGTCTTTATAGTAGGCTTCGAGCTTATGTGCGATGGCGATAAGCTCGGCGGCGCATACGGGCATGGATTCTTCGAGCGAGGGATATTTCTCGGCGCGGGTCTCTTCGCTGATGCCCTGGAGGGCAGCCCATCGACGTGAGCCTTCGATTGTGATCTGCTGAGGTGTACGTATGCCGGCTACGACGTCCTCGCCCTGTGCGTTGATGAGATATTCGCCGTTAAACATGTTTTCGCCAGTGGCTGCGTCGCGGCTGAATGCCACGCCGGTGGCTGAGTTGTTGCCCATGTTGCCGTAGACCATAGCCTGTACGTTGACGGCTGTACCCCATTCTTCGGGTATCTGGTTCATGCGGCGATAGAGGATGGCGCGATCGTTCATCCAACTGTCAAACACGGCGCAAATGCCGCCCCAGAGCTGTTCCCATGCGTTGTCGGGGAAGTCTTTGCCGGTAAATTCCTTCACGGCGGCCTTGAAGAGCTTAACGAGGTCCTGGAGGTCTTCTACATCGAGTTCGGTGTCAAGTTTGATGCCCTTGGCCTCTTTTTTCTTGTCCATGATTTCCTCGAAGGGGTCGATGTCGGTCTTCGATTTGGGCTTCATGCCGAGCACTACGTCACCGTACATCTGTACGAAACGACGGTAGCTGTCCCATGCGAAGCGGGGATTGCCGCTCTTTTCGGCGAGCGATGCTACGGTGGCGTCGTTCATGCCGAGATTGAGCACGGTGTCCATCATACCTGGCATGGATGCGCGGGCACCCGAGCGCACTGATACGAGGAGGGGATTTGCGGGATCGTTGAATTTCTTGCCGGTAAGCTCCTCAACGTGGGCTATAGCGGCTTCTACTTCTTTGGTAAGGTTCTTGACCACTTCGTCGCGACCATACTGAGTATATTCGGTACATACTTCGGTGGTAATGGTGAAGCCCGGAGGTACAGGCATGCCCAGCAGGTTCATCTCAGCAAGGTTGGCACCTTTGCCGCCAAGGAGATTGCGCATTGAGGCATTACCCTCGGCTTTACCATCTCCAAATGTATAAACTCTTTTCATTTTGTGGTGGTTAAAAAATGTATATATTAGATATTGATATTATAAATGTGTATTGTAGCAAGGAAATTTCTGAATTATCTTGCAAAGATAAAAAATTTTTGTTCAGAAGTCAAGGTCTTTGGCCTTCTTTTGCTGAAATTATACTTTTTACATGTGATTTGGTCGTTTCAGGGCATGGAGTGGTATGTTGCAAGACCTATGATTGGGCTGTCTGTGATGTTGCCGATGTGGCCGCCTTTATTATTGACGGCTTTTTCGATATGATGTCTGAAGTGCAGTGCGATGGAGCCGACGAAGTGGACCGGAAGTTCTGGGAACGCTTTGTAGTTCATTAGATTATATGTCACATAGCGAGAAAATTCGTCGTAAAGGAATGTCGAGATTTCGGGGATGCTGGCGTTTTCGGCTATGAACGGGGCAAATGATGCAAGAAATGCGTTGGGACGCGGGGTGCGGTATACGCGGGTGATTATGTCAGGTATGTCGAGGTGAAATCTTGCCTCAAAGAGTTGTTTAAGACGGATCGGAAACTGGTTTTTGAGTAGCATGCCGAGAAAGCGTCGTCCCAATACGGCTCCGCTTCCTTCATCACCGAGTATGTAGCCGAGGGGAGAGACGTTGGCTGTAATCTCTTTGCCGTCATACTGACATGAGTTGGAGCCGGTCCCGAGTATGCCTACTATGCCGGGAGTGTCTCCACATACGGCTCTCGCGGCTCCGAGCATGTCGCTGTTGATGTGTATCTCGGCCTGTGGAAATATGCCGGCCAACTGTGAGCCGACTCTATGGCATGCCTGTGGGGTGGCGCATCCGGCACCATAATAGTGGATTTGTCTGGCAGAGGTGCGTGACGGGTCCATGGTGGGATGTGACGATATGAGTGTACGGAGTTCGTTGTCTCCGCCTGTCAGTGCATTATATCCGTTGGCCAGATCGAGATGCAAGGTAGGGGAGTCTGACGAGATGATGGCGACCGAGGTCTTGGTGCTTCCGCAATCAAAAATTATTTTCATTGGTAAAGATAATATTTTGTGGAGGCTTCTTTAAACCGTGATGCGTCCTTGTCCCAGAATTCTTTCATGTCGGCCACTTTATAATGGGTGGAAAAGAGTCGTCTGACTTCGGGAGAGCCGCACACCTGGTCAAACATCTTGAGCCGGGATACCTGGGTTGATGTGAAGGCCTTGTGGTTGGGATATAGGGCCGCCAGTTCCTGCATAATATAAAATTGTATGATTGACAGTGGTGCTGTGGCTCGCTCGCGGACATAGATTTGTATGCCTCCGAGATTTTCGCCTTTGAACATCGCGTAGAAAGGTTTGAAATAAATAGGTCTGAACTCCACTCCGTCAAGACCGATAGCGTTGAGGCGGTCGGAGAGTGTGGTCGCGTCAATCCATGGAGCACCTGTGAGGCTAAATGGCAGTGTGTAGCCTACTCCGATGGATACATAGTCCAATTCTCCCATGATGCCGGTGGCAGGATAAAGCAGTGCTGCATCGGTAGTGGGTATGTGGGGTGACGGGAGCACCCACGGCATGCCTGTGTCGGCAAATGTCATGTCACGATGCCACCCTTCCATCGGGATTACTGTCAGGTCGACTTTTTTGGGCCCTGTAAGTCCGTTGGCGTTGAGATATGTGGCAAGCTCGCCAGGGGTGAGCCCGTAGATATAAGGGATGGGGTATTGTCCTACAAACGATTCACGGCCTTTTTCCACAATATTACCTTCGACACGTCGGCCGCCGAGCGGGTTAGGACGGTCAAGCACTATAAATTCTTTGCCGTCGCGAGCGGCAGCCTCCATGGCGAGTCCCATTGTGGAAATGAATGTGTAGCTGCGGCATCCGATGTCCTGGATGTCATAGACGAGCACGTCGATGTCGCGAAGCATTTCGGGGGTGGGCTTGCGTGTGCGGCCGTGCAGTGAGTACACGGGTATACCCGTCTTCTTGTCGACATCATTGGCTATAGAGGCTCCGGCCACATGGTTGCCTCGCACACCGTGTTCCGGCGCAAAGAGTGCGGTGAGTTTTACATCGGGAGTTTCGGCCAGAATATCGATGGTAGAGCGCATGTCGTTGTCAATGCCTGTGGGGTTGGTAATCAGTCCGACCCGCTTTCCGGCCAGTTGCCTGAATCCATTGTCACGCAGGACTTCTATGCCGGGTTTTACTACCGTCTGTACAGTTGCCGGAATGACTATCGGGTCGGCGTTATGCCCGATAGTCGCGTCAGATGATCGGTTGGAGCATGACATGGCGGTCATGAGAAGCGAAAGACCCAGAAGGGATGTCAACATTTTCATAAACGTTTTTGTATGTCGGATTATTCCGATTATAACCGCGACACAAGGTGGATGGTTCAATTTTTCTTACCGAAAGCGGGATTGATTTTAAGCAAGTGTGACACAGCGATGGTGGCTATGCAGCATATCATTGTCCATATGAAGAAGTAGCGGTAGCCGATGGTGTCCTGTATCCATCCAGCAGCCATGCCGGGGAGCATCATGCCGAGGGCCATAAAGCCTGTGCATATGCTGTAATGGGCCGTGGAGAATTTGCCCTCGGAAAAATATATAAGATATAGCATATAGGCGGTAAAGCCGAATCCGTAGCCGAACTGTTCGATAAATACACAGGCGTTAATGGTAAGCAGACTCGGTGATGTGGCCCAACTGAGATAGACAAACGTAAGACATGTCAGCGACATACTCCATGCCATTGGTCTGAGCCAATAGTTGAGACCGCGGCGCGCGGCTACGAGACCGCCGGCGATACCTCCGAGTGTGAGACCTATTATGCCTACGGTGCCGTATACGATACCTACTTCCGAGGTTGACAGGCCGAGTCCGCCTGCCGATACTGGGTCGAGGAGAAACGGGTTGATGAGTTTGACGAGCTGAGCTTCGGGAAGTCGGTAGAGAAGCATAAAGAGTATGGCTGTCCCTGCCTGTTTTTTACGGAAGAATGCTGCGAATATATGGACAAATTCGTCAAGTATTTCCTTTGTGTCGTGTCTGGTGGCCGAGCTGTTGTTTTCTACTTTCGGGAGAGCCCATGTGTGGTAGAGGGCGAAAGACAGAAACAAACCCGAGAGCAACACAAACACAGTGCTCCATGCGAGCGGAATATTACCTGTGTGCTCTTCGATGATTCCGGCCACCACCACAAGCGCGCCTTGGCCTATTACGGAGGCTATGCGGTAAAATGTGGAACGGATGCCTACATAGAATGATTGCTCGTGGGGCGTGAGTGCGAGCATATAATAACCGTCGGCTGCAATGTCGTGTGTCGCTGATATGAAGGCGACAAGCCAGAATATGGCCAGTGTGAGACTGAAAAAAAATGGTGTGGGCAGTGTAAAGGCGATGCCGGCAAAAGTCAGAGCCACAAGCCACTGTGTGCCCAGCACCCAGCGACGCTTGGTGGAGAAGATGTCGACAAAAGGACTCCAGAACGGTTTGATGACCCATGGCAGATAGAGCCAGCCGGTGTAGAGAGCTATGTCGGTGTTGGAGATGCCGAGGCGTTTGTACATTATGACCGACAGCGTCATCACGGCGATGTAAGGTATGCCTTGGGCGAAATAGAGGGTCGGGACCCAAGCCCAGGGCGAGCGTTTGGCCGGTCGGGTGGTTGGGATAATCTTGTCCATAGGTCAGTAGATTTTTACTATTGATGCTCCGGGATAATAATGTTGTAATATTTCCTCGTGGCTGTAGCCCTTTTCGCCCATCACGGCCGCGCCTATCTGACATAGGCCCACTCCGTGGCCCCATCCGGCCCCGTGCAGAGTGAATGCACTGGGCAGTGTGCTGTCTGAGTCGAAGTGTCGCTCGACCACGAAGGCCGAGCTGAGCAGGTGTGACTCGGATAGGGTACGTCGTATCATAAGTTCCTTGCCTATGACCACCGAGCGTAAGGTGCCGACTATCCGGATCTTTACAATGCGGCCCGAACTGCCACGCTGCAAGGGAATGAGGTCGATGACTTCGCCAACACCAAGGCCCGAGCGTGACTCTATTAGTGTCGACAGCTGTTGACGAGAATAGTGCTGTGTCCATCGGTAAAAGTCGTTGCGCTCGAGATCATATCTGTTGAGCACTTGCGACAATGTGTGGCGGTCGGCACTGTTGCAGAACGATGTCGGTGATGTCATAATCCATTTGCCGGCTTCCTCCTCGTTGGTCAGGTCGGGATATTCTGTGGACTCTATATAGTCACGCTGCGGGATGAGGTAGGGGTGAGGTGTGTCATCCCAGCATGATTCAAATCGCTCGAACACGCCTCCGCAACATTTGGAGAAACGTGCATCACACAGTTTGTCGGCATGCATGAGCACCAAGCCTCTGGTATCGGCTACAGCTCCGGCTGCAATGCTGCCTGACACTCGGCCTATGCCCTGATAACGCTGGCAGTGATCGTCGGCGCATACGTCAAACAGCGAATGGTCTTCATGGTCCCACCAGCGTATTATCTCCTCGTTGTCGGTCGAGGCGGAGAGAGGTTTGCGGTAGGATGAGGAGTTTTTGCTTTGCATCTGTTTGAGCAACCATGATCTTGAGATTACCGAATGGGCGCGCAGAAGCGGGATTGACGATGTGTCTTTCATCTCGCTTGATATGACTGATATGAGATAATCTTCAACTTTGACCATGTTGATGGCGATAATCTTGCCGTTGTCGATTATAAGTTTAAGCGAGCCGCGGAAACGTTGGTTCTCTTTTCGCTCCCAGTGGAAGTCTACACCGATGGTGACTCCTTCCAGCTCGAAGGTGTCGCCATCGTAGGAGGAAGGTGTAAATTCTATGGTCGTGTATACTTTGTTATTCCATAGGATACCGAGCCCCGAGTCAGCAATCTCCACAGAGTGATGTCCAGTGACAACTTTTTCATCGGAAGTGGAGAAGATGCCTGTTAACTCGAAGTCTACGGTTGTGCCTGACAGGATGCCTATGGTTACATAAGGTTCTTTCATTCGGATATTGTCTTTATAAATCCCGTAATTTCGGCGGTAGTATAACCAACCTCGTCATATATAAGTTGTATTGTCTGTTCGTCAAGTCGGTCATAGTCTTCATGGCGAGAGGTGATGAATTTACCCATCATCTCAAGCGAGGCCGGGCTGATGAGCATCCGGTCGCTTTCGCTGCCATAGCATGACGGGCGGTGACTCTTGCGGGGGATGATGACTATGCGGGTTGTCTTTCCCATCTTAAAGGCCATGACATTCATCATTGGTTCGTGTCCGTCACCCTTTGGCATTGAAGAGGTGGCGAGATTAAACATAGGCATTATGTCGGCATCGTCTTTTATCTCCAGGATGAAGTGACCGTAGGCAGCCATGTTGGGTTTGGGAATATAGAGACGGCTTTTCCCGATATGGCAGATTTCAGTCATGTATTGGGCAGTGCGCATGAAATTTGCACTTTCATGGATGTCGACAGCCTGAAAGTGCATGTGGTCGGGTGCGGATGCTCCGCATTTCGGACCGTTATAAAAAATGCAGCAGTCCGGAAGAATGCGTGTGAGCCTGGCCATGTCGAGTATGCGTTCGCCAAGGTGCTGAGGAGTGTGGTCGCGGTTTACGATAGTGAAATGGATGTCAGACGCCGGATAAGGATTCACCAGTATCTTGTAATCTCCCCAGTTGACATGGCTCTGTTCTGCCGGACGGGCGTTGTCACACAGGAAGCATGGCCGTCGGCCGTCGGCTATTGCTTTAAGGTCGGCCGAAAGTGATGCTTTGCGATAGTTGAGGAGTATTTTGCTCCCCTCCCAGAAGACGTCGGAGAAAAATAATTTATCATATGGCGATTCGTCATATATGGCATAGTTGTCACTGAGCAGCTTCCATTCGTTAAGCTGGCTGTCGAAGAGTGTGTTAATGTCATCCTGAATGGGGATCAGCGTGTTTTTTTTAGCCATTCTATGCGGGTTTTGAGTTCGAGAGTACGTATTGAATCCTTGTAGTAGTTGTTTTGGTTGATTCGGTCATGGCTGAGGGAATGGTCGGTGTTGTCCTCCCAGCGTCGGCACAGATAGAGTGATTCATATATGCGGCCTATGTGGTATTGCCGGCTTATGGCAAGCCCCATTGCATAGTCTTCACCATAACATGTGTCGGAAAACCCGATGTTGCGGGCTATCGGTGTGTAAAATGCACGGGGAGCCCCGAGTCCGTTGATGCGCAGGGCGTTGTTGGCCCCGTTTTCGTCGGTCCATTCGGCATGGTCGATGAGTCCCGGAGGGAGTATGTTGCGGTTGAAATCTGTGAGGGTATATGACCCGATAACCATGGCGCACTGCTCGGAAAGGAATTTGTCGACAACCTTTTGGAGTGTCTTGGGCGAGATGTACAGGTCGTCACTGTCAAGTTGCACAGCAAAACGTCCGCAATGTTCTGACTGAAGTGCCAGATTCCAGCACCCTCCGATGCCGATATAAGGGTAGGGGAGTGAAGAGGTGTCGATTATGTGTAGACGGGGTGAGACGGACGCGATTTCGGTAAGAATTTCGGATGTCGCGTCAGAGCTACGGTTGTCGACAACGATTATATTGAAGTCAAAGTCGGTCTGTTGGCCGAGGGCTGAATGTACGGCGTCGGAAATGGTACGTTCACGGTTTCTGACAGGTATGATTACACTTGCTTCCACTGGAAAGGTCCCTTCCGACACATTGATTTTGTTTCGTCGGAATGGTGGGATGTAGCCTCCGATTTTGATGAGATGGTCGGTGACAGCTTGCTCCATTTCTATTTGTGATTCACGGTTTTTAGGGTCGACGTAGGCAAAGTGGGCGGCTTCGCTGTCAATATCCGCCGTAGCTTTTCTGCTTATGCTGTATAGCGGCTCCGGACAATAGGCCGGCATTCCCATTCGGGTAAGACCGAGTCGCAGACTGTACCATCCGGCAGCTTCATATTCTTTGTCAGTATTATCGAGAATCTCTCTCATGCATCGTGTGCGTATCATGACAACTTTTCCAAAATCAAAGTCATCGCGTAAAGCTCCTGCCTGAAAAGGTATAAGCCGATGTAACGCACCGTTGTCAATATAATCACTATAGGCAAACGGAGAGCCTGACATATCGAGTATCTGTCGCATGCGGTCATAGCCGCCGAGATTGAATTCGATAAGCTCATCGGTCAGATTTACGAGTGTATATTCGTCATCGGATATTATTTCACGGAGTGAATATGTTGATAGGCGGGAGTGGGGGATATTTGCTTTTTCCATTGCAAGAGGTGTGATTGGGTGGATGGTTGAGAGGGGGAGGTTAAGGATGACAAATGTATTGGCCTCTAAGATTTTCTGCGGCGGGTGCGACGGGTTTCGGGCTCGTTGAGTTTTGCCGGGTCTCTCATGAACAGTGGCATGCCGTTGACGGTATATGCCTCGGATGAGAGCGAAATTTCTTCAGGGGCTATGAGTGTTCCGGCAAATACTTTTATGGAGTCTTGAGCCGATAGGTGTCGGGGCTGTAATGTCAGAAAGGCCATGATCTGCTTCATAAGCTTGAGTCTGTCGGACGGGTCGGTTATGGTCTCGAACGGGAATCCGAGCACAACAGCCTTGTGGGTAGTCGATGACATGGCCGTGCCGGCAGGATAGTCATTTTCGCAATAACGCAGGATGACGGCTCCGTCTGACGGCTGGGCCGGTATAAACGATTCGGGCGATTCGACAGCATAACATTCGGATGACAGTTGCTGATTAAAGCCGAACTTAAGATGTCCGTTAAATTGGGCATATTTCGAGTTGACTTCCTTTACCATACCGGTGACAGTGGCTTTTGACTGTTGCCAGTCGATGCCGAGGACACTGTGACCAAACGCCCTGTCGGCCTGTGATACGGATGGCATGCTAAAAGGATTGTCAAAAAGGTCTTGGCCTATGTAGCTGCCGCTGACAAGGAGCGCGCTACCTGCATCGGAAAGCTCGGTAAGACGTTGCTTGAGCTCGGCCGTGAATGGTTTGTAGCGGGTAACTGACGATGCCCCGGCTGTAATCTCCTTCTGCTTGCCGAGTATGAGATCTATGATGCGCGGAGAGTCGGTCGATTTGACAAAGGCATCAAAGCTTTGGGAGATGAATGAGTGTCCGGCACTTTTGATAGCAGTCCCATGGACATATGCAAAGTCAAAAGTGTTGCCGGCTATAACCATTGTCTCATGCGTTGCACGGCTTGCGCCATGACCCGGAGCATCGTTGGATTTCCACGGTTCACCGAGGCGAAACTCGGTCTGCGCTCCTGTGAAAAGTACATCGCTGATGTAGGGAACGCCAAGGTCGTCCTCATAATCAAATCCTACATGTCCGTCGCGATACACCTCTGACGGACCTGACACGCGTGTGAAACCGTTGACGATTGTGACTTGTGGCATTTCTCCCGACATATGGCATAGAGCGAGCACTTCCGATGGAAAGCTGCGTCCTCCGTCATTGGCCGCGACAATCATATAGCTGTATATACGGCTGTCCTCGGGCGCGACAGTGATAGAGCAGTCGTCGATAATGGCGAGCTCTGTAAAGGCTCCGTCATCTACGCGCTCATAGACGATATAATATTCGGCTTTGGCGGTCGGTTCGAGCGGGTCGGGGGTAGGGGACCAGCTAAGTGTATAGTCTCCGTCTGATCCTGCGATAGAAAACTCCTTGACAGGTAAGGGCGCGACAATATAGGGTGTGCCTTCGGTCTGATGCAGATATTTTAGCATACCTTTATATATGGCGCGGCATACGTGAAACCTGAAATTAGGATCGAGCCCATAACGCATGTCGGCAAAATTCTGATGGCTCAGAAGTTCAAGGAGCATTGCCGGGACCTGTGGCTCGCGGGCTTCGTGATATTGCTTGTCACGTAGTTTGCGTCGTGTCCAGTTTGGATCATATAGACTCCAGATATCATCGATTATCTGATTGGTGACCGTATTGGCGTATGTCAGAGCCGTTTTTCGGCTTTTGCCATTTCCGAGAGTCCCTCCGGCTGTGGAGACAATGGGCAGTGTGCCTACGGTGGTTACATCGTCATCGGTTGTGCCAGCATCGGTGTGTAGTGCAAACGACAGGTCGACCGGAATACCGAGTCCGTTGTGCCCCGGAAGCGATTTTGAGCCTCCAGCAAGATAGTTGACCCACATTCCTCGTGACTTGTAGTCATCTTCATAATCGTTTTCACCTCCTGTTATGGAATAAACGCTTGACGGTATGCCGGCCCATTGGAGCCAGTAACGTGCTCCTTCGGTGAAGCGCGGATAGCCGCTTGTCGAAGCTGTGTCACCTGAGCCGCGTTGGATATTGCCTTGACCTCCGCCTATCTTGATAGCATCGGCTGTCACTACTTTGCCGTCCTCTTCCGAGACGTTCAGCAACTCTACTACGGGTGATGAGCCTTTGGCAAATGGAAATGTACCGAGATATACCCATGTGCCGCCACCCATGGTCTGGTTGACCTGAAACTCTTCGACACCACGCAATGATTTAACTCTATAACGGGCGTCACGCGCGCTTTCAAGAAGAGAGGCATAGCTGACATAGAGGGCATATTCGCCTTGCTCGGGAATGTCGGCTGTCCATATGGCTGATGAAGCCTTGTCAATATCCTTGACTGTCGGGATTTTGCGCAGAGAGCCTTGGGTAAAAGTATTGGCAGTGCCTGTAAGGATGTCGGATTTATAGGCAAATCCACGTTTGTTTTCAGCGGTCGACCATGCCTTGGCTCCATTCTTTTCTGAATAACCTTTTTGGGCCAAGCCTCCGTCTGCATCAACGATTACCTCGATATTTGAGGTATCTCGCTCGCGCGGCATCAAGACGTACGCCCCGGCGTTTTCAAGCATAGGCACAAGATACGGATAAACATAGCTAACGGAGTACAGGTCTTCGACAGTACCCATGAGTCGTCCTCGCTGCCATTGCCAGCGGTCCTCGTTTGCGTCGTAATACCGGCCATGGCTTGCCCACAGCGCAATGTTTTTGCCGTCAAGTCCGGCCGGAGCTTCGGGAGTGTCAAGACGTACGACAAACGGACCCGAGGTACGTGGCTCAGCCTTTACAGTCTTGGTCATCTTGGCTTGACGGGCTGTCTTCTTAGGTTTGCGCGTGGCCGCGGGACTTGTAATGGCCGTCACGAGCAATATTATGATGAGGGTTACGTAATGTTTCATTGGATTGGGTGACGTGTACGTCGCGAGTTGTTATATTATATATAGGTGAAAACAATTCGCGGACGTTTTTGGGACTCGCCGTTGACATAATTTTCACAACTGACGGTCATGATGCCAAAAATCGTGAAAATATATTTGACTGATTATATGTTTAGGGCGATGGGGAGCAGGCTTAGTAGCCTTTGCGGTATTTTTCATCATTCTCATCCTCAAGGATTGAGAGATATGACGCATAGCGGGACTGGGCTATAAGATTGTCGTCAAGAGCTTGTTTGACGGCACATCCTGGCTCGTGGGTATGTGTGCAGTTGCTGTAACGACACTCGGCTCCATAGCGGAATATTTCAGGGAAATAGTGGCCTACTTCATGTTTGTCAAACTCAAGAGTGCCGAACCCCTTTACTCCGGGAGTATCGATGATATATGTACCTTCGGGCATATCAGGGACGGCAAACATCTCTGAGAAAGTCGTTGTATGCATACCCGTATCATGTATATATGATATTTCTGCAGTCGCTAAGTCGGCACCCGGTATAAGGTCATTTATGAGAGTGGATTTTCCCACACCCGAATTTCCGGAGAAAAGAGTGACTTTGCCCGAAAGAGTCTCCCTAAGCTGCCCGATGCCGTCGCCGGTGAGAGCCGAAAGCACACACACCTTATATCCGATAGATTCGTAAAGATACTTCACAGCCTCAAGATACTCAAGAGCCTCGGGATCATCGGCAAGCAGGTCAACCTTATTTATGACAATAACAGCCGGGACACGATAAGCCTCGGCCGTAGCAAGAAAGCGGTCAATGAAAGTCGTGGAAGTGGTAGGGTGAAACAGTGTAACCACAAGGCACACCTGGTCAAGATTGGCCGCAAGAATGTGAGCTTGCTTTGACAGATTGCTTGAGCGACGTATTATATAATTACGACGAGGTTCCACAGATATAATATATGGTGTGTCATTCCCGCCGGAAGTTTCGGTAAGAGAAACAATATCGCCAACAGCCACAGGATTTGTAGTGCGGATACCCTTCAAACGGAAATTTCCTTTTATTTTGCACGAGAGATCCCGTCCGTCTTCGGTACGGACTAAATAATTGCTCCCGGTATTTTTGATGACAATTCCTTTCATAAGGTACAAATTTAGGTAATTCCAATAAAATACCCCTATGTTTTGGACACTAAAAGAAAAAATTAAGAAAAAATCACGAATTTTCGCAAAATACTTGCAGGATTCAAAAATAAGCCTTACCTTTGCACTGCTTTTAAGGAAAAACGCTTCTGAGCCTTAAACGAGCTCAACAAAGATAGAAACAATATCCTCCAAAAGCAGGATTCGCTAGCTCAGCTGGTAGAGCACAACACTTTTAATGTTGGGGTCCTGGGTTCGAGCCCCAGGCGGATCACATAAGGGTCATCATTTGATGGCCCTTTTTTCGTGTCTGTAAGTGGCTGGACAGCAGTCGTTAGCAATTTTATAATTTTCTGATTTAGAAAGGTTTAGCAATCAGTGCCATTCCTGTCCGTAGTCCATTGTAGCATTTGTTAGTCTCGATTTAGCACATTATCTTTGGTACAAATTTCGTGGATGTACCACAAAAATGTACCACAAATGTACCACAGGATCCGTCAAATATCAGCCTCGTTTCTCACATTCCGCCACATGTCCGGCCGGGATGCCGTTTTTAGCATCCAATTCTCTGATATTTACTATTTTGTGCTAAAGTGTCCCAAAAGAATCGGAGGGGGCAACACCCGGTCAGAAAAAGGCGTTAGACAAGTGTGTGGTACACTTGTGGTACATTTTCCGAACAGTGTGGTACACGCTTTTCCGTGTACCACAAACCGATTGAAGATAATGTATCACCTTTAATAACACTGAATTATGGCAGGAATACCCCAGATCAAAGTGATTTTCGACCGTCGCAAGAAGGCTTCGGCGGCCAACCCCGGCACCGTGGAGATAGAGGTGTCGTACAATCGCGAGCGTGTCCGCCTCTCGACAGGCGTGGCAGTCCTCAAGCAGCAGTGGAGCGGCAGGGAGGTGGTGAACCATCCGCAGGCCGACCATCTGAACGAGCAGATCCGCCGGGTGTACGACGGGCTTCACGAAAAGATGTCAACCATCGCATCCAAGAAAGGCGAGTATGACCTCTCGCTCCTGAAAAAAGTAAAGAAGACAAAAGTGCAGGGATCGTCGGCGAGCTTCCTCGACTGGCTCGAAGAGCGTATCTACATGCGCCCCGTCACCGAGTCCACACGCCGACAGCACCTCGTGATGCTCAACTGCCTCCGTGAGTTCGGACTTATCCGTTTCTTCTGCGACCTCACGCCGAAGAACATACGCCTTTGGGACGACTTCATACGCAAGCGCGTTACGGCTCAGTCGTCCGTGCATGGCTACCACAAGCGGCTGAAGCCGTACATCATCGAGGCCATCCAGTTTGAGAAGCTGGAGGCAAACCCATACGACGGCATGAGGATACCGCGCGGCAAGTCGGAGGGTATAAAGTTCCTCACAGAAGAGGAGCGCGACCGGGTGGAGGCTCTTGAACTCTACGGCATGACGGAGAAGGTGCGCGATATGTTCATATTCTCATGCTACACGGGACTTGCATACTCCGACCTCGTCAAGATCAAGAAATCGGACGTGTTCATGCAGGGCGACGACTACTGCATACGCGACAAACGCCTGAAAACCGGTATGCCATATACCATAGTGCTGCTCCCCAAGGCCATAGCCATACTGCGCAAGTATGACTACAACCTCAACCTTATGAGCAACCAGAAATGCAACGACCAGCTCAAGCTGATTGCGAGCATGGCGAATCTGCACATCAACCTGACAATGCACGTCGGCCGGCACACTTTCGCGACCTGGGCCTTGACAAAAGGCGTCGGTATCGAGACCGTGAGCAAGATGCTCGCCCACTCCAACGTGACAATGACGGAGAAATACGCCCAGGTTCTCCAGACAAGCGTAATCCAGGGCTTCAACCTACTCAAATAAGCCGCTTATCCATCCATTCCTGTCAAACCCACGGCCGGAGTAATAAACAGACCCTTTTTGCACCACCTTCTCCACCACCTTTGGTGACACATCTTCGGACACCTTTGGGGACACTTTTGGGGACATATATTATATAAATATAGATAATAATATTCTCTCTCCCTTAACACGCGCGCGAAAAATTTTTTATTACTAAATCCGCCTAAACGGCTGATGGCTATTGTAGTGATGGCGAAAATTGACTAACTTTGCATTAAAATGACGAAACAAGAACTTGTAGCGAGGCTACGCGACATAGAATGGGAAGATTTCGAGGTCAAGGCCGCGAAGTCCGAACTGCCGAAGAATATATGGGAGACCGTCAGCGCGTTTTCCAATACCTCCGGCGGTTGGATTGTGCTTGGCGTGAAGCAGTCCGGAAAGACCTTCGAGATTCAAGGCGTGGATAACAGTGAGAAACTCGAACAAGACTTTCTTGGCACACTGCGTTCCGGCAAATTCAACACCACGATTTTCGCAATCTCCAAGCAATATACGATTGATGGCTGCAAACTGCTCGCTTTCTACGTTCCCGAAGTGGAAATGAAGCCTGTATATTTCGGCAACCCCACCAATACGTTTATCCGTATGGGTAGCGGAGACCAAAGGGCGACTGAAGGGGAAATACGCGCTATGTTCCGCAATCAGTCATTCGGAAAGAAAACTGAGGAGACAATTCCTGATTCAGGAATTGAGATGCTCAACCTCGACACCCTGCACAACTATCGGTTCGCACTTGGAGAGACAAGCAACCTTGTGGATTTGCACGATGTCAGCGATGCCGAATTCTGCGAACAGGTCAACATCACGAACAAAGGCTTGCTAACATACGCCGGTCTCCTTATGTTCGGAAAGGCCCCGTTTGTATTGCGCTACGTTCCCACCTTTTGCGTTGACTATATTGAAATTCCGGCACCGACAATCCAACAGGCGGAAGTAAGATACACTTACCGCATCCCGGAACAGCAGAACATCTGGGAGGCTGTGCAGATTATTCTCCGCCGTTTTCGTACACTTGTCGATGCTCCTATCCACATCAAAAATGACGGTTTCGCCACAACAGACGAAAGCCAATACAAGGTTCTTCGCGAGGCATTGGCAAACATGGTGATGCACTGCGACCACTTCGATTCACTGCGCTCATGTGTGCGGGTATATACCGACCATATCGAGTTCATGAACGGGGGAGCCTTTCCTCTGCCCGTCAGCGATATTCTCGGAAAGATATACTCCAAGCTACGCAATCCGACCATAGCCAAGCTCTTCCGATATGTCGGCATCGCCGAAAATGCCGGATACGGCATGAACAAACTCACAAGTTGGGAGACCTTGACCGGCACCAAACCAACCATAGAAAGCGACCGCACAATCGCCACGGTCACCTTACCTCTCAAATCTGCGCTCCAAAGGATAACGGACACCGACAATATCGATGTCGCTAAAAATGTCGCTAAAAATGTCGCTAAAAATGTCGCTAAAAATGTCGCTAAAAAACTAACCGACCGGCAGCAGCAAATTATAGCACTCATTAGCGAGAATCCCCAAACCACAAGAGCTGAGATTGCTGCGGCTATTGGAGTTGCAACCAAAACAATTGAGCGCGAACTCGCTTCACTTTCTGAGATTGTACGTTATGTAGGCTCCAAGAAAGGTGGTCATTGGGAGATAATTAATTATGAAAACTAATCAATTCTAATGGAAACAATAATTATTATTTCGATAATCTGTCTCACCATAATAATTTTGGCTGGCTGTTTACTGTCTTATTTTCGGATAATATCTAAACAACAACCCAGTGTGGTATCTTATATATTTTGGGGCAGCGTAATTCTCAGTATTTCAATTGCAATATATTCGCATTACTTTTATGATAATGAAAAGGTTTTAGATTTCTTTTCCCTTGCATCTGCCATAATATCAATAATTTTAGCAATAATCACAATCGTCTACTCCTTTTATACAAATAGTAGGTCAAATGGTCAAATTGAGATTCTCAATCAATCCGCTCGTGATGTTCAAAATGCAAGTCAATCATATAAAGAAAGTGCAGATAGCTTGGAGGCTAATATTGCTAAAATTATTAATGCTATTAACCGTGTGGAAGCTAAAACAGATAGAATTTTAATACATTCATTATCCGAAGGGTCAAATACAACCAACGAAATAAATCCTCAAGCAAGTCATAGTGAATTTGATATAAGAAAGTACATCAAAACATTTATAGAAATTTCTTCTCCATTAGGAATACTTGCAATGTATGCATGCATTTTATCACATGAAAAGTCTATGCCATTTCATATTTCGTTGTTATCAGATTCATATAATACAATGTATTGTGCTGGCTTTCTAGTGGCCACAGCTGCGACAGGCATAGTGAATTCTACAATTGATTTTAACACTGGAATGATAAATGTTGTCGAGTACGTTGATATAGCTAAAGAAGACATAGAAAAATGGCTGGAATCTCATACTCTGCAATCGCCATTGCAAGATATTAGAACCAAGATTGACAGTTATTTTTCACAACAAAAATGAATATATCATTAGGATATGAGGATATACTTTTTAGGAAGAAATAACGATGATAAGGGAACTCAATTAGAAATCCTAACAAAACGTATATTAATGCAGCATGGACTCACAAATGTAATGCGTGACGAAGTGGGGCCTGGGGCTAATGAAATTGACGTAACTGCAGAAATAATCCATAATGTAGGATTAAGTGAAATTAAAATTCCTGTAATATGCGAATGCAAGGCGTATGATACTGCTGTTACAATGCCTCAGTGGCTAAAGTTTTTGGGTAAATTATATGTAGAACAGAAGATTAATAGTAATACTTATGGATATTTTATAGCTTTGACAGATGTAAATGGTAATGTCTGGGGACATTATAAACATTTGAAAGAAGCATTGCGAGATACTTCAGTCCACTTAATTGGCAAGGATGCATTGATTGAATTGCTAACAAAAGACTACAAACTTAATAACCAACATGATGTAGAGAAGTATGCCCAACAGTTTACAAATAAAAAAATAGTGGATTCTGCTATTATCTATTATGATAATAATGTATATTGGATTATAGAATTTGTAGATCATGATTATACGCTAATGACGGCCGATCTTCAATTTATAACTGAAGACAAATATTGTGAGATGGAGGATCTATTAAAAAAGCTCCCATTTCATGGATATATTGATATAAAAAGCGAACATGACTCTCTTGTCAGAAAAATAACATTAGAAGGAATTGTATTTTGTTCCGTAATATTAGGGAAGAATTCAATAGATGAAATATCTGAAATGACATATCAGGTGTGCAAATCAAAATACACATATACAACTGAAGAAATAATAGACACATTAAGGAATAATCCATTTGTAACTATATCAGATTCAATTACAATTAATACAGTCTATGTTTCTAATAACATGGTTGACTTCTACAGGATGCTTTTAGAACGTCCATTATTGCCATCTGTAATCAGTTCTGAAATATATCAACAAAATATAACAGAAATATTACTGAATAATATTTGTGAAATTCAGGGAGGAATAAAGTTAACAGTTGAGGAGAAACAAAATTGTCTAAAAATATTAAAACTATCAGCTCAAGCACTTTTAATTTCATTGACTCCTGATAGTTTTATCAACAATGCGATGTCTTCTCCGTATAGATTAAACGAAATCAATAAAGTAGCTGTAGAAAAATATTTGGGTAATCTTATGGAGGCGCTTGAAAATGATTTCTCCAAACAAGAATATTGGGATGAATTTCATAAAAAATTTGATATTGAAACATACTCCTTCTCAAAAAAGCTAGTGATTAATGCAGGCAAGGATAATGAACTAATTATTCAAGATGCTCCAATGGTAAGATTCGTTCAATGTGATATTTCTGGTGAAAAGCAGACTATTCCAATAATTGAGTTTTCTAATAGTCAATTAAAAGAAAACAAATAAAATTCAGAAGATAATACAACCTATAATAGATAAGTTGCAATTGGTTGATTGTTTTAAGACAGGATGTTGGCATGGAGATTATTGTTCTTGTTTGAGCTTGATGTAAATATTTTATCTATGTAAATACATAAATACTTGTAATATAAGACTTATTTATTACCTTTTGCTCGATTGTGGGTTTTACAAAGCATTTGGCAGTTATCTATGGTTGTCGTACCGCCTCTGCTCCATGCGGTGACATGATCGGCATCCATCTCTTTTAGTTTATATATGCGAGTGTGGTTGCTGTCATTCCCAAGAGCGCATAACGGACAGTTTGAGACACCGTTTGCTATTGCCTCTTCTGTCTGTCTATTATAGACAATCTTCTTTGTAGATTCTTCAAATATGCGGATTTCGAGGAGAATAGGTTTTTCCTCTCCACCTAAGACATATTCATATATGTTTGCCCGTTTGCGGATCGATTCATCCTTCAATAACTCATTAACACGAGCATTTAGGGTTGCACGATCGTGATGTGCATTATGGTATTCTTCATACAATCGACCCCACTCCAAGCCGGCCATGTTCTCCGTCGTTTCAAATAATCCTGCTACCCAGTCGATAACGGAATTGAAATAATCTTCCAATTCTTCAATTGAAGTATAAAAACGATGTGCGCTCATATAAGCGTCAATAGTCATCCCTTTGGAACGACTTATCCAGTCAAGGGCACATTCAAGATATTTCTGACGTTTGACATCACCGCTGACATAGTGACTCCATTTTTGTATGGCCGAATTTTGAGAATTACTAAATATCCTTTTTGCCGCAGTTACAAACGGGCCGCTATGGACTGCATTTCGGCGTTCCTGGTCATTGAGCGGCACACCAGTAATATTAATTGTCTCGAACCATTCCTTTATTTCAGTCTCAGTTCCTTCGCAAATAAAAACCACGAGCTTTGATTTCAATATCCTTTCTTTTAGATTATCATCAAGACCTGAAAAGTAAGTTTCGCGTCCATTACGTATTATAGCAAATTTATCCGTGACATAACGACCGAAAGAGGTTATCCTCTGCTGTCCGTCTAATACTTCAAATTGGCCAGACGGAGTTTGATTGAAATAAATTAGACCAAGGGGATAACCTTTAAGTAGTGACTCTATTACTGCAACATCTTTCTTCCCATCGTTATAAATATAATTGCGCTGATATTCAGGTTGAATGGTAAGTTTGCCATCCAATCCAAATAATCCTCTGCCTTCGGATTTGTTGTAAACAAATCCTTTACATATATCCTCAACGGTAAAATCTATTCGAAGTGTCGGTGTCATGATTAATTATCTTTTACGGATTAAAATTCTACGATTGTAAAATTTAATCGAGAAGTGCGCCATGAAATCTAACCGAGAAGTGCACCGGTTCAAAGGAGAATTTTAACCGGGGATTTTGAGTTATATTATAGTAATATCAACTCGGTCCCACAAAATGAAAACTATGGTAGAAAGAAACGAGGTCCTGACACGTTATCATGTCAAGGGTCAGTCGAAGCGCCAGATTGCGGGAGAGATGCACATCAGCCGCCACACGGTAGACAAGATCGTGTGGGAGTATGAGCGTGTGTGTCTGGACGCCGACGGTGTCTGCGACATGAAGGCGTTTGCAACACTTTTAGGTTCGGAGCCTAAGTTCAACACACCGGTGCGGACATGTCCGGTGGTGACGGATGAAATCAAGGGGATTATCCGCAATTGTCTTGAAGACAATCGTGTGCGTCGGGCCACAGGCATGCGCAAGCTTCAGTGGACGTGTCGCAGCATCCACACGATGCTTCTGGAGCGTGGCTTTACGCTCAGTTATCCGAGTGTGTGCAATCATGTCAGACGCATCAGTGCGACCATGGGCACCAGGCCGCAGAAGGAGGTCTATGTCAGGCGCGAGCATGATCCCGGGCAGGAGTGCGAGTTCG
>RIBL01000031.1 GCA_003762875.1 Muribaculaceae bacterium Isolate-110 (HZI)
CGAACTCGCACTCCTGCCCGGGATCATGCTCGCGCCTGACATAGACCTCCTTCTGCGGCCTGGTGCCCATGGTCGCACTGATGCGTCTGACATGATTGCACACACTCGGATAACTGAGCGTAAAGCCACGCTCCAGAAGCATCGTGTGGATGCTGCGACACGTCCACTGAAGCTTGCGCATGCCTGTGGCCCGACGCACACGATTGTCTTCAAGACACTTGCGGATAATCCCCTTGATTTCATCCGTCACCACCGGACATGTCCGCACCGGTGTGTTGAACTTAGGCTCCGAACCTAAAAGTGTTGCAAACGCCTTCATGTCGCAGACACCGTCGGCGTCCAGACACACACGCTCATACTCCCACACGATCTTGTCTACCGTGTGGCGGCTGATGTGCATCTCTCCCGCAATCTGGCGCTTCGACTGACCCTTGACATGATAACGTGTCAGGACCTCGTTTCTTTCTACCATAGTTTTCATTTTGTGGGACCGAGTTGATATTACTATAATATAACTCAAAATCCCCGGTTAAAATTCTCCTTTGAACCGGTGCACTTCTCGGTTAGATTTCATGGCGCACTTCTCGATTAAATTTTACAGTTTAAATGGGATAATTTATATCCAGATATTTTGGTGATATCACCAGCCTGTAATCCGGCCGAGCGTTTTGTCACAATTAATATATCATATATATTTTAGTAATTATGCCAATGGATCAACGGTTGGCCTTGGGTTTCATTCATAATGTAATTCCCTCGATGCAGAATATTATAGCACTCGGTATGGCGGCTTGACACATTTATAGCATCCAGATACTAAGTAATAGTATCTGGATGCTATAAATACACCCCTAAAACACTGATTAATACTGTGTTTATACAGTATCGGTGCGTTATTTGATAATTTGGCTAAAATTCACTAGAGAAATGAAAGCGAATCTTGGGGAAATCACTTTGTGCCATTTGCAGTACATAACCTGAGTCGGCCAGGAATACGTCGCGGCCTTCGCGGTCGGTGGCCATGAATTGATGTTTCCTTTTTTTGAACGCGGCCAAAGCCTCGGGATCGTCGCTCTCTATCCAGCATGCTTTGTAAAGAGATATGGGTTCCCAGCGACATTGCGCGCCATACTCATGCTCCAGACGATACTGGATTACCTCAAATTGCAGTTGTCCTACCGTGCCGATAATACGCCGTCCATTAAACTGATTGGTGAAGAGCTGGGCCACACCTTCGTCCATGAGCTGCTGTATGCCTTTGTCAAGTTGCTTTGACTTCATAGGGTCTGCATTCTCAATATACTTGAACATCTCGGGAGAGAATGATGGCAGACCCTTGAAATGCAAATTTTCACCCGAAGTAAGTGTGTCGCCAATCTTGAAGTTGCCTGTATCGGGGATGCCGACTATATCTCCGGGATATGCTTCATCTACAACATTTTTTTTCTGAGCCATAAATGCAGTGGGAGCGGCAAATTTGAGAGTCTTGCCCGTACGGATATGTTTATAAGGCGCGTTGCGTTCAAACTTGCCTGAGCATATTTTTACAAACGCGATACAAGAACGGTGGTTGGGGTCCATGTTGGCGTGAATCTTGAACACAAAGCCTGAGAAACCGGCCTCTGACGGCTCGATAACGCGCTCCTCCGATTGTGTGGGACGTGGAGCTGGTGCAATTTTCACAAAGCAGTCAAGAAGCTCCTTGACACCGAATGTGTTGAGTGCGGAGCCAAAGAATACGGGAGCGACTTTTCCGTCAAGATAGGCTTTTTCGTCAAATTCGGGATAGACACCTTCGATGAGTTCGAGATCTTCACGAAGTTTGGCCGCATCGGTCTCGCCGACAGCTTCATCAATACGCGGATCATCGACCGATTCGATTTCCACACGCTCGCTGACGCGCTGTTTGTCAGGAGTAAACAGATCAAGCGAATTTTCGTATATATTATATACGCCCTTGAATTTTTCACCTATATTGATTGGCCACGAAAGAGGACGGACACTGATTTTAAGTTCGCTCTCCAATTCGTCGAGAATGTCAAACGGATCACGGCCCTCACGGTCAAGTTTGTTTACAAATATGATTACCGGTGTGTTGCGCATACGACACACCTCCATCAGTTTGCGGGTCTGCCGCTCCACTCCTTTGGCTACATCGACAACGATGATTACACTGTCGACAGCGGTTAGAGTCCTGTAAGTGTCCTCGGCAAAATCCTGGTGACCCGGAGTGTCAAGAATGTTTATTTTATAGTCGCCATAGTTGAAGCCCATAACCGAGGTGGCTACGGATATACCGCGCTGTTTCTCGATTTCCATCCAGTCGGAAGTGGCGGTCTTCTTGATCTTGTTTGACTTTACAGCTCCGGCTACATGAATCGCGCCGCCGAAGAGCAGCAGTTTTTCGGTCAGAGTGGTTTTACCCGCGTCGGGGTGTGATATGATGGCAAACGTGCGTCTGCGTGCTATTTCATCTTGTAGTGACATATTGCAGCTTGGTTTTTCGCGTGCAAAATTACAAAAAATAGAGCAATTATCCTAACCGCATGGGTTAGCGGCTCTGATTTGTAGACATTTTGTATGTTACCGGTTTGCCGTTTTCAGGCGTGACGGACAGAGTCACTATGCCGGGGGTTAGAGTCGAGCGGAGTATTACTGATGCCTTTCCGTCATAAAGACTACGGCTGTTGCCGGTCATCATTTCGTGGCTGGTCATATCACCGTTGATTACGCCCACTATCTCTGCCGGACCTTCGATCTTGAATGTGAGCGGGGTATCTGAACCCGGCACACAACGTGACTTGGAGTCAACCGCCTCGATACGTACGTATTGTAAATCCATACCGTCGGCTGTCCATGCATCATTGTCGGCCTTTACATTCAGACGTGACACTTTTCCGGTTGTCTCTATACGGTGACGGGCTATCGGAGTTTTCACCCCATCGCGATAAGCCAATGCCTCCAGATGACCTGAAGCATAGGGTATGTCATTCCAAAGTATATGGTTGCGCTTCTTGGGATTGTCAATCTCGTTGCGTTTGCGGCCGAGTGAACGGCCGTTGAGACGCAGCTCAACTTCATCGGCATTGGTATATGTGTAAAGGTTGAGTTTGGTTCCGAGCTGACGGTTCCAATGATCCGACATGCGAGCAGTGCCGACTTTGACGTCATTCCATACAGTATTATCGTCAGAGTCGATAATGCCGATATGGACAATCGGTTCGTCGGGCTTGAAAATGCTCCGTAGGAACCATGCGATTGGTTTAGGTTCGAGAGATATGTCAAATACACCTTGAGTCCAACCCTTGGCGGGCCACCCGTGCGATTCGCCTAGATAGTCAATCATGCCCCAATAGGCTAAGCCTATCACTTTGTCAAGATCCATCTCGTAGAAGTTTGGCCCCATGCCGGATGTATTGGCCTCGCTCTGATAGAACATCATCCACGGGAACCGACGGCTGTCGCCGGGGAAATACATGTAGCGATAGTTGTAGGAGGCTATGTCGGTCTCCATGACCAACGGCGCAGGAAGCGAGTCGGTGGAGATATGTCGGCCACGCGGATGCATGGCCACTGTCACCGGGCGGGTTGTGTCAAATCGGTCAAGGAGTACTTTTTGCATCTTATAGGGTGTGACGCCCCAGTCGGCATATGGAAGATTCCACAATAGCTGTAACTCGTTGCCAAGGCTCCACATCACAACCGACGGGTGATTGCGGTCGCGCTTTACCCATTCGGGTATATCGTGGGGCCACTGCTCCATCCAGTCTTTGCGCCCTCCGGCATACTGTTTAAGCCACTTGTCATACAGTTCGTCGACAACAAGTATGCCATAACGGTCACACAAATCCATGAACTCCTCACTGTAAGGATTATGAGAGGTGCGTATATGATTGAATCCATATTCTTTGAGCATCTGTATCCGTTTCTCTATGGCACGCGGATAAGCGGCAGCTCCAAGCGGACCGAGAGTATGATGATTGGCGATGCCTTTGAGCAAGACTTTTTTGCCGTTGAGTTTCAATCCATATTCGGGAGAATATTCAATCTTGCGTATTCCGAATGATTCCTCCACCTCGTCTGCCACACTCCCGTCTGCGGCAAGCAGCTCCAGCCGGGCAGTGTAGAGGTGAGGTGAGTCACAGTCCCACAATCGTGGATTATCAATCGAAATGCTGTCGATAAGATATTCATTGGTCTTCTGACGTCGGTTGAAAGGGATGTCTGACAATCTTTCATATATGAGATTGCCGTCAGCATCAGTTATGCGGGTCTTAATTTTCAACTCCTTGCCCTTATGTTTAAGAGCCGCGATCTCAGCCGAGATTTTTACCGAGGCCTTGTCTGACTCGACATGTGGTGTGGTTATGTAGAGAGGATGTCGCATGAAATACATGTCGCGGTCGGTCACAACAAGGTTGACATTGCGGTAAAGGCCGCCTCCGGTATACCAGCGTGAGTTTTCCGGCTTGCCTGTGTCGGCACGTACGGCTATGACATTGGGTTTGTCATAATTGAGCAACTTGGTGACATCGATCTCAAAACCCAGATAGCCGTAATCGGTGCCTCCGACAAGATGGCCGTTGAGATAGACATCGCCGTTAAGCATTATACCGCCGAAATCGAGAAGTACGCGACGCCCTATCCATGAGGAATCGGCAATGAGCTGACGGCGATACCAGCCTGTGCCCATCTCTTTAAATCCGCGCGAACTGAGTCGTGAGCTGACATTAGCCACGGGATTGTTTTTATCAGCTTTTTCGTCGTCGGCCGGAGCTACCCATGGCTGGGAAATCTGAAAATCATGCGGAAGATTGACACTCTGCCAACTGCTGTCATTAAATGACGATGAAGAAGCATTGTCAATGTCGCCATATGAGAAACGCCATCCGAAGTTGAGATTTTCAATTTTACGCGATTCTGCAAACGTGCTTAAAGCTATGAGTGATAGTGATATTAGCGATAAGGTAATCTTTTTATTCATTATAAAAACAGTTTTTCATAACAAAATTACATAAATTCGTGAAAGAGGACAAGTTTTGTAGCATAAATCAGAAAATATTGCTATCTTTGGGCATAACCAACCAATCACGACTTGCAGGAATAACAATGAGTTACACGACACGATACAGGATATGTCTGACGATGGTGTGGGTACAAATCTACATGTTGCCTTTGTCTGTCGTTATCGGTGTTATGCCCGGAAGCGGCCAAATATGGCGATGGGATCTCAATTACTGGATATTGATAATCGGGTATGTGCTCGGACTATTGGCTCTCCCGGCCGGAGCAGGACTTGACAAACCGAAACTATTGAAATGGTGGTTGCGAATAGATTTTGCCATATCGTTGCTGTTTGTGATACCATATATGACAATAATCTATGCCTGTATGCCTAAAAATATTGTGGAAAAGGATGACTACATATTGTATTCACGAGGCGGCATAATGGCATGCCCGGTTGCGGTGTTGGGCGAGAAAAACGGGCTTTTTATCAGAGAGACTCCCGTTTCATTGCATTTGTTTACAGCAGGAAGTATGAAGCCCGAGGACTTCACAATCGACAAGAATACAGGCAGTTGCTATGGAATATGCACGAATGGAGACAAAGACTTCTCCTGGTGTTGCCCATTGGACTCTGCGCTCTACAATGCCAATAATGAGCGTATATGTGCCATATTGGACAGCTTATGGCACTGCCGGTTAAAGACATTTCCATCCGGTCTCGGATATTTCGTTTTCCCGGAAGATTTTTCTGCGATAAGATATTCAGGCAACAGCATTCATTATGCCGAGCGGTATATCGATTATCATCCATATGACGACAGGATATGCCAGTCTGTCGTCTATAATATGGTAAAAATATACGATAGGAATGGCGATAACAGTTTGTTGCCGATAGACTCAATCAAATGGATGTCTCCGACAGTCGCGCGTGACTATATGAACAATCTTATGGTCGGAAATAGCCCTGCCGCCCTACCCGACCGACAACAATAAAAACACATTTCAATTATGGAAGATACATTCAAGGAATATGAAGGGTCTCGCCTTTGGGAAGCTGTAAGTTGTGTTATAGCTGACCTGGAGAGTAATGACGACATCGAGCTGCATACTCCTCAGGAGTATGTGGTAGGATATATTTGTCGAGAACTGAATGCTCTGATGCATGTTTACCGATAAACGATTTTGGAAATATATATTACCGACAGTCATCTTTCTCAGCATATACCCGATAACGATTTTAGGGTGTAGACTGTCGGTGATTGGACCTGTTGTCGTGACGTTTGCGATTGCGGGCATGTGTTCGTGGTGGGTAAGCGATGAAGACAGGGATGCTCCTTCACACTTATGGCTTATGACATGGCTGGGAGCTTTGTGCGGTTATATTATAGATGTCGTGATATTATCGGCCGTGTGGGAACTGAAACTATTAGTCATGCAATTGTATCTTTATCCGATATGGATTGCATACAGTGGACTTATATGCTTTGTCGGATATTTTATTCGGACAAAAATATACAATGAAAACAGTTTTCGCACGGCTGTGTCAATCGCCATGGCTTTTGTCGGAGCTATCGCAGCCGGCATTACGATCGGTAACGGGTGGAGTTTCGCCATCTGGGCAACAGCCTCCATCACTGCGACATGGCTTGCCATCCGCATGTTGCGTTGGGTGCCGGATGTGGGATTTGCAATCATCTGGAAGTGGCCGTATAAATATGAAATCACACAACGCGGGAAATCAAAAGAGAGACTTGAGCCGGTGGACTATCTCTATTCGTTCAAGAAATTTCTACCGATATACGTAGCTATTTCGTTTATCTTCTCGGCAGCATTGTTTGGAGGAAGCCAAGGTGACAGCAAAAATAAAAAAGAAGTATGGCATGTAAACGGTCTTGTCGGCCACATTACAGCTATTCACTACATGAGCGACATTGAAGCCATAGCTTTAGCCTCGACTTATGGGCCGGAGAGACCTGACTCGGCAGCTATATATCGTTCGGTCGATGGAGGTCACAATTGGTCTTGCGAGATTGTTTTGCCTAATTGCCGATTTTACGACAATCCGGCAATCCGGGGCAATATGCTTTCATGTATTGTAAGATGCGGTGAATGTCACCGCTTGCTGACATTCGACATGAATACAGGAGAACACTCCCTGTCAGATTATACCCTCGGTGCTCATGCCATCTTATTCGCCCGTAAAGATGGCATCTACATAGCGGATGGCAGTGTGCTATATAAAGCCGGAAATCAGCTTGACTCAATAGATGCGTATGATGTCAGAATCTGTAATGCAGGTTTTGCCGAACTTAACGAAGGTCTAATTGGTTTTACCTGGGATAACAAAAAATGTTGTAGCCGCCTTTATAATTTCAGTAAAAAACAATTTGTTGACACTGTCGCGTTTAAGGGTTCATGCTTTTTTATTGTGAAATCCGTCCACGATAAGGCTATTGTGGGCGGGATACAAAACAATTGTGCCAACTGTTACGATTTGGATGCTTCGGCAGACGGGCTAAAACGAGTCAGCAGTCATCACAGGTATACCTTTATGAGCGATTTGCGTAAAGATAATACAGGAACTATTGCCTGCATAATATACGACGGTCCATTTGACGATCGTAGCGTAAAATACAGCACTGACTATGGGAAGTCATGGCACATACAAGATCTTGGAGCCAGTCCAATCGAAGCATGGTGCATATTGCAGGACAGAATGTATTATCTGAGCAACCACAAAATGTATATGATAAAATTATGAGCTATTTTGCAATAGTGGGGATTAGATAATATTTTCGATTGATTTTAGGATCAATACATATCTGGTCAACCACAATATGCGAGTCAACCGCTGTAATGGTTATTTTATGATTGCCCTTTTCAAGATGCGGGAGATTAATCGAGCGGCGGGCCTGCCCGCGGAGCACGTTGACTTTCCATCTTTCCGAACGGAACGGTTCCTTCAGATTAAACTCAATCGGTTCTCCTCCATCAATGCTGACATTATAACGCACTTTGTCATTGGCATGCGTCGGAATCATAGCGACAGTCAAGAGTGATTCTGCAAGGTCGTCATCTATAGCAAAAGAATATGTCACGGAACCACTCTTTTCAAGTTCAACGGCACGATTGCTGTGACCCAAAAGGTCTATGACATGATAATCGCCGGAAATGTCAGAAAAATCATCAGCATTAAAAGCTATGGCTCCATCGACATCAAGATTGCAGTCTTCATGGAATGTGTCTTTCACAAGATACTCCGATATTTCATCTTCTGTAAGTATAACCGGAAGCATCGGCGCATAGCCTACCGGCAAATCGCGCGGGCTCATATCCATCGACTTACGCCATTTTCCTCCGCTCATTTTTTCGTTGTATGTTTCGGTCAATGCCCTGATATTACGGTATGCTTCCTGACTTCGGGCTGTGGCCAAATAAAGTTTTGAATTATCAATATCATTGTTTACGCCGCCTGAGGCAAACGAGCGGGCACGTTGAGCCTCAAGCATCTTTACGGCATTATTGGACGCCGATAAAACGGGGTAAATGATCGCTGCGAAGTAGGCATCACGCATAGACGGATCAATTGATTGTCCGGCATCTTCAACAATTTTCGCAATTTCAAGAAACTCTCTAATATAGCGGTCCGCTTCTCCACCAAACTCCGTGAAACTTAATTCCGTATCGGCTACTGGGCTAAGGCCGCGGTGATAAAGTTTTTTATCAAGCTCCACCTGGTTCCAGCCCATAAATTCCGGTCGACGTTTCCCGGTGAGATTATAAAACTTTCGCATGGCGGGATAAATCTTTTGAGAAACGCCAGCTCCAAAATTTGTGGTAAGCCAGTTGCTGAGATGCTGTCCAAGATTTTCAGGCTCCACCATGTCGATATTCCATGCAAGATCAAGAAATAATTCAAGATCATAGGCTGCCACCTTGGGGTCATGTACATTGGCAATCCATAATTTTCTCACATTATGATTGTAGGCGTTTCTCATCTCGTTATATATCAGTCCCGGCTGCGTCGTTGTAAGCCAAAGATAGTCATGAGGCCTACCCCAATAACTTAAATGATAGTATACTCCGCCTCCTCCGGGTCGTTTTTGCTCTTCATCGGTAGAAAGCCGAGTGATATAACCATAGTTGTCATCACACCACATCAGAGTTGCAGCCGCCGGTACTTTAAGCCCCATGTCATACAATTGAAGCACCTCTTTATAGGGTACAAACACCTGCATCTGCTTATTTGGAGCACCGATATAATCGGCCAATAATTGTTGCTGATCATCAATCACCTGTTGCAATGCGGCAAATTTCTCTTCTTTTGTCTTCACTCCTTCCATTGAGCCGTCATGTATGCCTCGCATGCCGATCGTAAACATGTTTCCGCCTTCCGACCCTTTTACCTCACGCAGTCGTTCTATCCAATACTCCTGCACAGCCTGACGGTTGGTGATGTAATTGAATGGTCCCCGTTTGCTTACATCCCATTCATCCACATTATTGCGCAGGAGCGGTTCGCAGTGGGATGTGCCTACTGAAATGCCACAACTGTCGGCGACAAGTTTGTTGACAGGATTTTTAAAAAACGCGGTTGTTCCCTTGTGCATGGCCGGCCATATGGCATTGGCGCGTAACCGCATAAGCAATTTGAATATTTCTTTATAGGTACGTGGCCCGATTGTGCCTGATTCATTCGGCTCAAATGTCATGGAGCTCCAAGGCCGCAGACTCCAGTCTTCATCATTTAAAAATATGCCACGCAGTTCAACCGAAGCTCCCTGCGTGATATTATAGTCGTCCGGGAGTGTCAGAGATTGTTGCTGCACGGGCAAGACGTCACCCCACCATATCCATGGGCTGACTCCGGCTTCTCGAGACAGTTCCAAAAGGCCATAGGCCGTGCCTCTGCCATTGCTGCCTGTTACCAGTATTTTGTCACCGTTGACTTTGATATTAAAACCATCGACTAAAGTATCGAGCCGCTCAACAGGCACTCCGGCTTGTACAAGTTTACGTCGTTGTGATTTTGACGCCAGATCAAGTTGCGTAAGCACTATCCGGGCCTTGGCAGGATGAATCAGTCTGGCGGATTGGCCGGTGACAGATTTCATGTCGGACGTAAACATATCTATTGATGTCTCTGCGACAAGACTTAAAGATGTATTCTTGCCAACACTGACAGGAGACACTCCGTCAAACCATGTAACAGCGGTAGCCTTAGGAATAAAGCAGTATATAACTGATAATAATATACCTGTCAAAATCTTTTTGTTCATTGTCTTATTGCACCTGAATTAATTAGGATACAGCTTCTTTCGTCATTATTCGCATTACCCTATTGTTCAAAAAGTCAGGAGCAGTCCTTTATTTTGTCGGAGAGCATCTGCATAGAGGCAGCAAAGATCGTCATAGGCTTCCATCCACTCATCCGGCTCTGCATCGTACAGCAATCCTTCAGGTTGTTCGGCACTCACAGCAGCACCTCTGTTCTCCTTCAACGTATTTAGAATTTCCTCCACCTCGTCGCAATCGATAATGCCCAGTCCTTCCATGCCGGGATCAACTACAATATCATCAATATCGACCTCCCATCCTGTTACGGGGAGCTCTCCTTCCTCAAAAACAGAGAGAGACTTAATCACTTCATTTACCGCATCCCACATTTCACCAAGCCCACGATCATCTTCAACATCATAACATGCGGTGAGAAGGATGTCGAAATAGACCTGAAGTGTCAGCTCGCCAAACTCCTCTTCCCAGTCTTCGTCCAACGCATCGCCGGTGTAAGGGGATTGCAATTCTTCGAGATGGTCAAAAATATATCGGTGTGCTACCTCGTTATTTTTTATACTGTCTTTCATGACAGGTTCTATCTCGGCATGAAATTTCTTTGTGTCAAACACAAACGCCTTATGTTCCATACTCATAATTCTTCCTCTGTTATATTGAAATGTTTCAATGCTTTCTTGTATGCTCTGCGTGCATTGCCTCCGCCAGTCTTACCTTTGAGGCTTCTCAATACTTCAATTGCATAGTCACGTTTCATGCCTTTGGAAATATCGGACATCAGTTCCTTCATGTCGTTTGTCGCTTTGCTGATAAGAATCTGCTGAAATACATCAACCAGTTCTCTGCTTGCCTCATCGCTCATCCGCGTAAGAATGTCTGTCTCCTGTACAGCAACCCATAAGCTGTCGAGCGCACAGTAGATAAATTCAATCCAATCCTCCCGATGCACTTTTTTGACTCGCTTGAGTTTTTTATCTATAAACTCTCTGAGCATGACACTTATCAGGCGTATATCCTCTTCCTTGTAATCATAACCGGAGCTATAATAACACAACAGACAATACTTCACTAAATCCACCCCGTCTTCCGACCGGAAATAACGCAGAATACCTTCCGGTCCTTCCTCGATACGGATAATCATTGCCATAAGCACCGCCTTCTCGCTTGAAAATTCATCAAAAGTAGAGGAATCGATGCTGCGTTCCTTCTCTTTCAATACATTCAATCCTTTGCGACCGTTCAGATTAATTATGCCTTGTGCGGCATCCAAACGCATATAGTTCACTTCATGATATAGTATCGGATACATGTGTTCCAAATACTTGTCATCGTGAGTTTTGCCCATTGCCTGTACAATCGCCCGAGGCAATGGCTCGCCTGACTTTACCGCTTCTTCAATGTCGGCATCTGTGACGGTACAAAAGGCGTTATTGTGGTTCAATACTTCATATTCCATAGCACTTATTTTGTTATGCGTATTGCGGTGAAATGTGACTCTTTTCTGAAATCGGAGACTTGCAGTTCAACGGATTCGCCTGACGCCAAAGTGGCATCGTCGCCACGATAGTATTCATTATCGATAATAAACTGCACGTTCTTAAGGTGTTGCGCTTCGACTACGAATAATCTCTCATTGCGTATATAACGGATACGGAAATCAGGATATGCAGCTACATATTCTTCTATCGACGACATGGCACCGATGCCCTTGGCGGTGAGAAACAAGTCGGAAAACACAAATATTTCGCTTGTTTTATCGGTTGTGCAGTCAGTTGCCGCATCATACGTTGATGTGACTTTCACCCAACCCTCATTACCAATTTCGTAAATACACCCAGAAATTTCACGTGTTTCACCGGTCGGAAATATTTTTTCTTCCTGAAACTTCGTGACATCAAAGCCTTCCATCTTTTTCGGAATAACGGTATCAATCCTGAACGGACCGGCACAACTGTCTGCGATGAGATATGCCTCGGCAACAGCAACTTCATTTTGTTCGATAACAGCTGCTCCGCCTTCCCTACCTTCGCTTTCCGCAAAGATGGACGCACTGTCTTCATGTGCGACGGTGGCAGTAGTGGTCGATACGGTTTCCTTATCGTTGTTGCCATTAGTGCAAGCTGAGCAATGCACTAATGTGGCTATAACAAATAAAAACGACCGAATATTTATATCCATATCAATGACAATATTTACGATTATTGTGTGTCGAGAAGCAAGCAAAATCTGGAAGAAAATTCTAACGTTCCCAATCAAGCATGACCTGTAAGGTGAACTTACTTTTTATCATCGTTTATCCGGCTATACATCAAGGCAATATCTTCTGACGCCATTTGGAACTTTGACTTCTCAATCAGGAGATTTTGCCCTGTCATTATATACGAAGGCAGTATGCGCCATCCTTTATGGATTATCTCAGTGTTACGCAATTTGTAGGTAGATATACTTGGGATGGCGTTTTTCTTGGTTGCCCTTTTGCTTATCATGTTAAAGGCTTTTTTCGCCACATCACCCATCAGCATGACAATCTGAAGATTTGGAAACAGTTCCAGTTCCTTTTCAAGATACGGCAGACTCTCTTCAATGCTTTCCTTTGAAACTGTGTGTTCCGATTTAGGCGTCTTGACGGCATTGGTAATGTAGATGCCGAGGTTCAATATATCCTGAATACTATTTACCTCTATTCCGGCTTTTCTGAACAGAGGGATTGTTGTTGACATATATGCGGCGTCAGGCTTTCCATAGAAGTCATCGTCAGAATCAACCGGGACAACTTCATTTATCATAATAGCCCGTATCATTTCCGGCTCAATATTTATGTCATTAATCCGTAGAGATTTTGTATCACCACAAAGTTGTTGCAGTTGCGATTTTATATTCATGATTCACTTGCGATTCAAATATTTAACCATTAAATAACCATGCTCATCTTACTCGATATCTCGAATTATGGCATCTGCATATCGCACCATTTCAATGCAGTCCCAAGTTTCGCCAAGGCATTCGTAACTCTCGGTGTCACGTCGTGAAACACGATGAAATCCCGCCGCTTCATAGCAATGTATGGCAGCGGGGTTATTGTCAAATACGCCCAGCGACACTTTCGCGGCTGCGAGTTGCCCGAATGCATGGCAGACAGCCATTTCTACAAGCACTTTCCCAAGACCGCGACCTCGTTTTGAATCATCTACAATGACAAATCCCAGCCGTTGCTCTGTCGGATCGTCGGCAGGATTACGCAATGTGATGTATACTACAACCTCACAGCCATCCGTCATTGTCAAGGCGCGCGAGCGTTGACCGTCAATATAACGCTCATGATATGAATTCATATCTTCGGATGTTATGGGATAATGCTCATACCTGTCGGCACACCATTGGCGCATCAGATATTCGTTTTTCAGCCACGATGTGATTACCACAGCATCCGTCGGCTGATATGGGCGTAATGTCAGACTCATTGTTGATAGTTACTTTATCTCATGGATTGATTTGCCGCCGATGCCGTCATCGCTTTAGCACTTTTGCCCTGCAAAGAACTTTTCATCAGGCAGTTTTTTGATGGTAACGGTAAAAGAACTGCTCCGGAATATTGGTTATTTGACTTAAAATAAAGCATACCGCTCCTTACTTCCAAATGTCTCGGATATTAGACTTACCGCCGCTTTGTTAAGTCAAATATCTATTTACAAAGATACTACAAAAAAGTGAAATGCGGAAAGATATAGTGATAGAATTGAGTTACAGTTGTTTCAGTCGTGCTTCCGATGATTCGTGAAGCCATTGCAATCACCGCTGAAGCCAAATCAGGACGTCGCGACGCTACTTGTCCGCAACCATGCCTGAAAGGGCGACAGACGGACACGGACGGCGAAACAAGGTGTAAAGGATTGGTGAGTTACCGACAACTCACGCAACAAATCCGGTTACGGAAAAAGATTGCACCGTTCCTCCCCGTTTTGCGTATCGGCAACGGACTCTTCAACAACTAATTTTAAACCTAAAAAATTAAGGATGATGTTCTGTTGCGACACCAAAGGGGGACGTGTCACGGGCAGAAGCGCGGCGGCACTCGAAACGAACCGCATGCTCGACATCGCAAAGCGCATCATCGACAAATACCGGGTGTAGCAGCACGTCACTACAGATAAATATCCGTTCAGATTTGCGTTTAGGAAATATTTTCGAGATTTATTTTTATTGCGCAAAATAATTGCGCAGTCGCAATCTAACTTTGCATCGAAATAATAAAAACACCAGAATATGAAGATAGTTGAAGGACATGACGTAAAGATATTTACGGACAATATCGAGAATGTTGCCTTGGAGCAGATTAAGAAATTACTTTCGATTGACGTGTTTTCTGACAAGAAGATACGCATCATGCCCGACGTACATGCCGGAGCCGGTTGCGTCATCGGGTTCACAGGCGACCTCGGTGACAAGGTCATCCCCAATATAGTGGGCGTTGACATCGGTTGCGGTATGCGCATACTCAATCTCGGCAAGCTCTCCGAAATAGATTATCATGCATTCCACGAGCATATCCGAGGCAATGTGCCCTCGGGTATGATTGTGCGTGAAGATCGTTTTGGATTCAAGCCGCTTGTCGGCGAGGAGATGGAAATTTACCGTGAGGCAAAGCAACTTGTCACTAAACTTTACTGTTACCGTGAGATTAAAGACTCCGGACGTATCAATAAGTCAATCGGATCGCTCGGCGGTGGTAACCATTTCATCGAACTTGATAAGGACGATGACGGTAATGTTTACCTTGTGATCCATACCGGCTCCCGCAACCTTGGCAAGCAGGTGGCCGACATCTATCAGGCAAAAGCCGTGAAGCACCTTACCGACGGAGCCGACGAGTTTGAGGAAAAAGTCAGGCACACTATTGAGGAATACAAGGCAGCAGGTCGTCGCTCGGAATTGCAGAGTGTCATAAAGAAGATGCGCAAGGAGCATCAGGCAGCAGAGCCGGCTCTTCCCGCTGCCCTGTGCTATGTGGAGGGCGAAGCGCGCGAGCATTACCTTCACGACATGCGCCTTTGTCAGCGATGGGCAGTGCTCAACCGCAAACTTATTTCACTGCTGCTCATGCGCTTTTTCCCCGACGTGACAGTACATGAAGAGTTTGAGTCGATCCACAATTATATAAGCGATGACAACATTATCCGCAAAGGCTCTATTTCGGCAGCCGAGGGCGAGCGTTGCATTATCCCGCTGAATATGCGCGACGGCTCGCTGCTTTGCACCGGCAAGGGTAATCCCGACTGGAACTGCTCGGCACCCCACGGAGCCGGACGTGTGTTAAGCCGCACTCAGGCATACGAAAAAATCACGATGGAAGACTTCGAGGCCTCAATGGAGGGTATCTATTCCGAGTCAGTCAACGATTTCACCCGCGATGAGTCGCCGATGGTCTATAAGCCGGCGGAAGAAATCATTGCCAACATCGGTGATACAGTCACCATCGACACAATAATTCGTCCTATATTTAATTTCAAGGCATCGAAGTAGAAATACAAACCCTACATTGTATAATACAATAGAACCAAACTATCTTTGCGGTGTAAAACTCAAACAGATATGAACCAACTGCAAAAATACACTTGGCTGATTGACGAGAAGGAATGTGGCGAGCAGACTTACGACTCACTTCTGACCCGAACCGAGGAGATGGAGACTCTCGACGGCTTTATGATTGCGACTACCAATATTCCGACATCTGCCGCCACGAACGTATCACTATCAGTCGCGCTCCAGAATCGGCTTCTGACATGTCTCATCCGAGTTTGCCCCAGCGGGTCTTGGCGCGGGTCTTGCAGTCGACGGCACGGCGTATGCGGCGCGGTAAACGCAGTGTATCTTCGTGCTGTCCATCATCCGTGGGAGTCGGCTCTGCCTTGATTTTGCCGTTGGCCGAGGCTTTCTTTGGACAGTTGTTTACTAAAGGCTTCGCGACCTCACGTATCCCGGGGCTCACCGACGCTCTACGTTCACGGACACGTGTACGGGCTTTGGCCGAACGGGCTATGGCAAGATCTATCTCAAAGCGCAGCATCCCGAACACCATCACGCAGTCGGGCGTGAGATTGCAGTCGTAAGTATCTCGGTTGCCGTCAAGATAACTGTCGAGAGCGGCAAGCATGGCCTCGCGCTTGGAGGCGTCGGTAACTACGAGACTGATACGTTCAACAAATCTTGCATAGGCTTTTTGCGACACGGGGCGGAGGATGGCTGACTTTTTAATGACAAAAACGGTGTTAAAAATTATACCGCAAAGTTACGGTCGGCAATGTCGAAAAAGGTGCGATAATGTCGCATTGTCACAAAATCCCGCTAAAATCCATATTTTGACAATATCATCCCGTACAAATCCGTTAGAGATGATTGATTGTTAATATATTTATGAGCAACACACATAATTCCGTCAATTCTCACGAGGTGAGGATTGATGTCACCAAGCAGACTGCTGAGGAGCTGGCATTGGCCGGCCGACAGGCTCAGTTGATATTCAAGTTCAATCACACCATGCCCGGCACTCCCGAGTATGACGAACTTATGCACCGCATATTTCCATCAATGGGCATCGGCAGCCTCGTCAGTGCGCCACTGACCGCGGTCAGGCCACACAACGTATCTATAGGCCGTAACGTTGTAGTTATGCCGGGATGTCTGATGATGTCGGCCGGCGGCATCACCATCGGCGACGGTGCTATGATAGCGGACAACGTGCAGCTTATATCCAACAACCACGACCTCTACGAACGTCAGATCATAACCTGCCGTCCGATACACATAGGGCGCAACGTCTGGATCGGTGCCGGAGCCACCATATTGCCCGGTGTCACCATCGGAGACAACGCTGTGGTCGGGGCTGCGAGCGTGGTCACAAAAGATGTCGCCCCCGACACTATCGTCGCAGGCAATCCGGCCCGGCTTATCAAACGGATTCCCCCCTTAGCCGGCTGTGCTCCCCTACCCGATGATATCGACAATCTTGAACAACTCGGGCTGGACAGTTGCGGCGATTAAAGGTTGCAATGAAGCCAAAAGTCTCAAAAGTGGCAAGTAATTTTTCCCAATAGCAAAATCGCTTGTTACTTTTGAGACTTTTGGCTTCATCTATATTACCTCCGATCAGGATTCCTGGCTGGCGGTGCCGTGTTCAAGGATAGCCTGTACGGAGTTGATGGCAAGGAATGTAGCACCTGTACCGTTGATGGCACCAAGGATGGCGATACGGTCGGTATAATCAAGCAGACCCTGCTCGATAAAGTCACGCAAAGCCACGAGCGGATAACGCTGCTGCTGTGTATAATCCTTATAGTAATACGCCTTGATGCCGTAAGAAATGCTCAGCCAGCGCATGGTGCGGCGGCGATAGCAGATGGCATATACCGGACAAGCTCCGCGGAACGAGGCGATGAAACGGGCTGTACGGCCATGATAGGCATTGGCGATGATGGCCTTGGTGCCAATCTCACGCTCTGACACGACGGCCTGACGGGCGAGGAACGATGTCACATGCTCGTCGGCAAGCTGAGGGATGTTGTCGCTTGTATTTGTCGCGGTAAGCGAGGCCTCGACCTCCTGGGCCACACGCGCCATCGTGGAGACGGCCTCGACAGGATAGCGGCCGTTGGCTGTCTCGCCCGAAAGCATGAGACAATCAGCCCGCTGATATACGGCATTAGCGATGTCGCTGACCTCGGCACGAGTTGGACGCGGCGAGGTAATCATAGAGTGAAGCATCTGAGTGGCTACTATGACAGGGTGATGCGTGGCAATACATTTGGCTATCATCTCATGCTGAATCACAGGGATGCGCTCGGCCGCAACCTCGATGCCGAGGTCACCGCGGGCAATCATGATGCCATAGGAAGCCTCGAGAATGGAATTGAAGTTGTCGACACCCTGCTGGTTTTCGATCTTGGAGATGATCTTCATATCCGAACCGAGACGATCGAGCTCGGCCTGCACAGCGTGTACGTCATCGGCACTGCGCACAAACGAGTGAGCCACAAAGTCCACGCCCAGCGATGCGGCGGTGGCGAGAGTAGCCTTGTCGCGCTCGGTGAGCGAGGCGAGATGTATGTCACTGCCGGGGATATTGACACTCTTGCGCGAACCGAGACCTCCGTCATTGAGACAGCGGGCACGGATAATGCCGGTGGCTGTGTCAATATCAAGTATAAGGAAATCAAGCTCTCCGTCATCAATCAGGAAGTGCATTCCGGGATGTACGTCCTGAGCTATTTCGGAATAATTAAGGCATATGCGTTCAGCGGTGGTAGGCTCCGACACATGACCGCAGAACTCCACTTCCATTCCCTCACGAAATGCGATTTTGTCATTGGGCTCGGCATTGACAGTGGTGCGGATTTCGGGGCCCTTGGTGTCAATGATTATGCCGATACGGGGAGAGACAGCCCTACAGTTCTCTACGATTCTCGCCATTCCTTCGGCTCCGAGATGGGCCGAGTTCATTCGCACGACATTCATTCCTGCCATAAAGAGGCTACGGATAAACTCCACATCACAACGGCGGTCAGAAATCGTCGTTATTATTTTTGTGCTTTTCTTCAGCATGTACCTATTATTTGAATTGTGTGAATTAATTGAATATCAGACCTGTCATCATGACCATTATTGTTTATCGGTCATGATGATAGCAGACGTACCTCCATCGACAGGGGTATTTCATCAAATTTTTTTGCAAAATTACTAAAAATTTAATATCATTCAAAACTAAAATTTTAAATTTGCATACCCTATAAACCGGCGCACTTCTCGATTAAAATTTACACAGCCTGAGCCGATTGTCATCCCGCCATTGCCGGATATGGTATGCGGCATAAAGATTGACCGGCTTAAGCAACAAGATTATCAGGAAGGCCATTTCATCAGTATCGGGATATTCGAACCGGGTGGCATTGTACCCCTTACCCATTGGATATGGTATGATTTTGACAAGCGGGAAGCCGTAATGAGTCGGGCATATCCCTCAAACCACAAAATTCCGGAAGCTTTCCTGCAACAGTTGGCTGCAAAGCAATCCCCCGGCATGAGCTTTGAGGAAGCCAAACGCCGCTTCCGTGACGAACAGAAAGTCAAGTGACAACGCAAAGGTCCTAAGTTGCACTAATCAAAAATCTGCCGAGAGAAAATCGCTTCTTTCGGCGGATTATTTATTATATAGTTTCTCTATCTTGGCGATTTTTTATTATCGTGTCAAAATTCTCACGTCCCCAATCAATAAGATTTTGGACAAGTAGCAATAAGGTGTTGCCGAAATCAGAGACTGAGTATTCGACCCTCGGAGGCTCATTAGGATAGAGCTGACGGTCGAGAATGCCGTCGGTGTATAGTTGTCGCAGGACTTGGGAGAGGACTTTTTCTGATATAGCCGGGATTGTACGATATAGTTCGTTGAACCGCATAGGCTCATTCTCCGAAACTTTCAGAAGCACCACCAAAGCCCATTTGTTGCCCATCCATTCAAGCATGGAAGCGGTCTTGCAATATTCGTAGTCCAGTTTTTTTGCCATTTTCTCGATGTCGGAACTTGTTGGTTTTGTGCAAAACAAACCTTTCGGTAAGGGTCAAACCAATCGGTAAGTTATTGCTTGGTCACTGATTCTCACCTAATTTTGCGATGTAAAATTAACGAAAATAACCGAGATATGATATATCCACAGCTCCATTTCACCGGGCAGGTATGGCGACCGCCATACGAAGCCAATTCGCAGCTCTTACAACTCACCTCCGGCTGCACATGGCATAAATGTAAGTTTTGCAGCCTCTATCACGGTACGCCGTTTCGTATGTCGCCACTATCTGAGCTTAAGGAAGACCTGAAAGTGATACGCCGGTGGCAGCCTCGCGCCCGACGTGTCTATCTCACCGGCGCAAATCCATTCGCATTGAGCTACAACAAACTGATGGATGTGGCATTGTTGCTTCGCAAGTATCTCCCTCACATGGTATCTTTCGGAATGTTTGCCCGTGTGACCGACATCACGCCCAAATCGGTGGAGGAACTGAAGAATCTCCACCATCTGAAACTCGACAGCATCAACATCGGTATCGAGACAGCCCATGACCCTACGCTGGACCGGATGAACAAAGGATACCATGCCTCCGACATTCTCGAACAACTCTCGAAACTCGATGAGGCAGGAATACGCTACAATGTCTTTTATCTCAACGGTCTTGGTGGGAAGGGCAACGGCGTGGCAAGCGCAACAGCGACCGCCGATGTTTTGAACCGTCTTCACCCCTGTATCATCAATATAGTGTCGCTGACAATCTTCCCGGAATCACAACTATATCAAGAGGTGATTAACGGATCATACGAAGAAGAACCGGAGATTGAGCGTCTTGTGGAAATGCGGACGCTTATAGAGCGGATGAAAATAAAAACCAACTTACTCGGTCATCACGTTTCCAACACAGTGCCGATAACCGGGGCATTGCCGAATGACAAAGCGGCTATCCTCGCCGAATTTGACAAGGCTATCGCATCCTTTCCTGAGAAGGAACTGAAAGCATACCGCAACAGGATATGGCATCTATGACAGACACCATATCCCGTCTTTAAGCCTACTCGTTTCGGGTAGGCTCTTTTTCGTTATTGAAAAAACTATTGCTGATATATTTCCCACTTACCTTTTAGCGACTCCCTTTCAGCGCAATAGCCACAAGGCAAATCTTTCAGCAAACCGAGCGAATTATCAAGCTCATAAATATATCTCAGAGAAACGATTCTGGCTTCATCTTCCGAATGCTCTCCGCCACAAAGAAATTGCCACATGCCGTCATCATCGTCATGTGATACATAAAGCACAGGTGCGCCATCGTCTGTCACATGGCAACATGTAATAACTGCCGTGTCGGGGACATCTGCAAAGGGGGTCAGTTTATTATCTTCCATTTGTTTCAGTTTTATTTTTTCTTTTATTGCATTGACCACTTCTGGAGCATCTTTGCAGCCGAGCATATATTTTTACAATATTTTAAGCGTGACAAAGAAGCAGCCGGAGTCTTTCCCATAATAGGCGAAATACTTGCCGAGGTCTTTCTCCGAGAACCAGCCATATCAACCAAACCAGCCACTACTGCCGCAGATTCGATAACTGAGTTGAGATACCCAATCTGAGTATCGCCGGAACGTGGATATATTTTGTCAGTTGCCATTGTAGAACATCAAATATTTTTCAAGATTTTCTGATAGGTATTCCAAATTATGATGGCCATTTGAAATATGACATTCCGTTTTAATGCCTTGACTTACTAATATCCTATTAAGAATCTTTATTGATTTGTCAAACCCTCCTTCATCCTTATCTCCGGCATCAAGGTACCATGATTGGGCATTGTGGTATTTATTGAAGTCGATGAACTCCAAAGGATTATTCTGATGAAATTTCTCCTCGCTCCCATAATAAGGCAAATCGGAAGCATCGAGGTCAAGTTCCACTGCCGGCATGTGTCCTCCAACTTTTGAAAATAGTTCGGGATATCTCAGTCCGTAATGGATTGCTGCAAATCCTCCTGCGGAAGCACCGCCTACATATCTCCTATCTCGAGAGGGGATTGTGTTGAAATTGTCATCTACGAAAGGAACAATCTCTTGGATAAAATAATCCTCATATCTTCCTATATCTATCACATTATCACCTATCTTTTCCTGACGAGCAATATTGGCAGAGTTCAATCCTCTGCTGTTACCTATTCGAGGACAAACGATTATCATCGGTTCTATCTTTGATGTGGCAATAAGGGTGTCCGCCAATTGTGGCAGACATAACTGCTCAATAAAAGACTCATCCCCGCTTCTTCCATGCAAAAAATATAACACTGGAAATCTACCTCCATACTTATATTCATCAGGAAGATATACCGCAAGGACCATCTGCTTGCTCAGGTATGTGCTGGTGAATGTAATCTGTCGAATTTTACTCATTTATTGCAGTTGCGATTTTATAATCATGATTTTCCTGAGATTAGCAGTGCGTTAAATTCAAACACACTCTAAACGAATTTAGCTGTTTTCAAAGAGTCCTTCAAAAACCATTGCAGATTCCTCCGACAAGTGCCGGGTCGCAGCTATACTTTGAGCCAACACAACTCCTTTTGAATTGATTCGTAATGGCTTCTCTTTACTCTTAGGATAACCGAATCTAAGAAGTGGCACAAGCTCATCAGGAATGATGCGAGGTTTTATAACACTGCCGTTGTCTCCCCATACTGCCCATTCGGCACAGCAATTAAACGGTTCCTGATGCTTGCAATGTGGTTTGTCTCCGGGTATAATCATCGTGAGATTCTCAGGCACACTCTGGAGACTTTTATAAGAAGCGTCTTTTGCACAAAAGAATGTGTCGGATGTCTTAACGACAACGCCTTCAGGAATAAGTGAACTGTAAGGAGTGCCAAGTTCTCTTATGCAATAGTCAAAGGCTCTCTCCTTATGGGTGACTTCCAGCCTTGCCATTATGTAGAGATGCCTTTCGAGCAATGAGACCGGAAATACCACATCACCCACTTTTATCGATGCTATTGACGGCATCCTTGAGTGGATGCTGCCAAACACTACTTTTATAGGCCCTGTGTCATTTGATTTTCTTAGTTCGTCCAACCAGTCCTGAGGCCAATAAACAGTATAATATGCCATATAACCTTTATTTAATTGTCGCCATTATAGTCGCGTTTTATCTCGGCGATTGACTTGCCGCCGATACTGAAATTCTCATCAGATAGTTCCTTGATGGTGACAGTGAAGAACTGCGCCGGGATATGTGTTATCTCGGAGGCGGTCACCGTTAGCTGTCTTATCAACAGCTTCTTCTGTTCAGCGGTCAGTCTGCCGCTCTCAATTGATATGTAAGGCATCGTAATATGATTCTGTCAAAAATTAGATATTTAAATCCCCTTGATTCCACATTTCATGACGTTACGTTTAACCTTTTAGATAGTTGCATCTGTAACACCGTCTCTTACTGAAATATGAAGTTCTTCCACGCGTTTGAGTTGGTTTATCTGAACGGAATCCATTGATGCAAACCAATCAGATAGAAGATCCGGAAAAGCGGGATTACTTGTATCCAATATCGAAGGGCCACTGTCCGGCCCCCGAGAAATTATTGTTGCAAGTCATCAGGCTGTCACTTGAGATTTCAAGTACAACACTAAACGTCCTGTCAGCATCGGTATATTCCAATGGGGGTCTATCATCTTCTTCTAATGTCGTCTTTTGGGCCTTATTCGACGACTGGCTACATGAAGCCATCATCATGGCACATCCAATAACCAGATATAAAATATTGTTCTGTTTCATCTTGCAATAAAATGTCTCCTTTATCTGCTACTATTATACAGTATGTCGGAAAGTATTGGGTCGCTGAACATCGTAGGAGTAAACTCTACAATCTGATAATCAGCAATGCCATTTATGTAGAATGGATCTTCTGCAATTATAGCATGAACCGCTTCACGGCTGTCGGCTTTCATCATTATCACGCCACCGACACGAGGCGTCTGCGGCCCGGATGCGATGAAATCACCGGCAGCATAGTGTGTGGTGAGATATTCACGATGAGCGACAAGGAATCGGTCAACCTCGCTCAAGGGCTTTTTGTATTTGAGAATTGCGATAAACATAGTCATATCATTTTGCTCCACAGTCAGATGGAGCGGTTTATAAATACAGAAGCGCGGACTGCAACGCCAAGTCTTATTTGGAGGTCGTAGGAAACCTTGTGTACAGATGTAGAGATAGCAGCCCACGCCGTATGCGTGAGAACCGCTATGCAATCTCAGTATACTGGTGAATTTCCTACGTTCCCAAATACAAGAGAGCATACCGCTTCTTGTTTCAAAATGTCATGGGGAAACTTGCGTCAACCCGACCACAAAGGTACGAAAATTTTATGGGATTTTAACTATTAAATGGGAGTCAGTCACCATTTAGTACCTATTCCGGGGTAAATGGGGTCAATGTAAAAAAGCGGTTGTTAAAAAGAGGAAGTATATCGAACTTTGCAGTATGAAACAATGGCAAGTATTACGTACAATCTTTCCGGATATTATCACGGAAAACTTTGAGTTTGTCAACTATGAAGAGTCGGATGAGCGACTGGATTACTGGCTCGACGAGCGCGGTTACATGTCACGCGAGGACTATAAAAAAGGAACGGTAAGGGAATACGGTTTTACAGATGAACGCGTGATCCAGGATTTCCCCATACGCGGCAAAGCCGTCTTTCTGCATATCAGGCGAAGGAAATGGCGAGACACGGAGGACGGAAGTATCTTCACCTACGACTACGATCTGACGGAAGAAGGCTCACGCCTGACCCCTGAGTTCGTAGCTTTTTTAAAAGAGGCGTATTGAATCAACACCGGAAAGTATCCGTTCGATAGGAGCGCACTACGGTGTAAACGGAGCCGGTCTGTCAAGACAATACAAGGAAATATTCAGCGACTACCGGAGCTGGAGGCAACTTGATCACGCAGAAGAATATATTATCTATCCGCATAATATCGGACCAAATCTGGCCATCGACGAGTCTTCTCTCAGCTGCGGGGAACTCTATACTTTTGTGACCAACCGTGACGCTCACGGAGGCAGAGGCGCACTTGTAGCTGCCATACGCGGCACAAAAGCCGAGACCGTCATAGCCGTACTTGAGAAAATACCACTTGCCAGACGTAAAACAGTCAGCGAGATAACTCTCGACTTGTCATCGTCCATGATGCTTATCGCCCGGCAATCATTTCCCAAAGCGACCGTCACCAACGACCGGTTCCATGTCCATAAGCTCTATTATGACGCAATCGACGAACTGCGCATATCCCTGCGATGGATGGTTCGTGATATGGAGAACGAAGAAATTGCGGCTCAAGCCGAAAACCCAGTGCATGAATTTAGAGAAAAGTGTTAAATTTGTGGCATGAAAACCGCAGATGCAATATGGATGTGTCTTCCCGAAGGCATGGATGAACTCTTCGAGATGGTGCGCTTC
>RIBL01000032.1 GCA_003762875.1 Muribaculaceae bacterium Isolate-110 (HZI)
AATGAAAGAAACCAAGAAAACACTCCAAAATCAACTATAATTGTATCTAATTTTTTAAATTTGCATGTCCTATGAAACGGTGCACTTCTCAATTAGAATCTGGCGCACTTCTCGATTAAATTTTACACTTCTTTGACAGAATGCGCACATTTATTCCAGCCTCACGACGGATGCATTCTATCACTTCGTCACGATTCTTTGCTGTACGATAGGCAGCAGTGGCAACAGTGTAAACAACATCGACACCTTCAAAACGCATTTTCTGTTTCATCCTTCTGATTACAGGAAGGACCCTGCCCCTGAAGTATTCCATATTCATCACGTTCTGACTGTCTAATCCTTTTCCTGCTTCTGGTTTGGCAGCATCACGAATGAAATTGTTGAAATCGAATCGTGTTGCAGTCTTGATTGTTTCTTCGTCTCTGCCGATAAGCAATTTCACCGCTTTTGTTGACAATTCAAGGACTGCGAAATGCGGATTTTCAACGGGTTGCCCGTCTGGTGTAAGCCATGTTTCTTTTATACGCAGATTCTTGTCTGTTTCTGCGTTGATGTCACGAGTGTTCAAGTTTACAGAACGTTGTATAGGCATTGGTACTCTGACAATTTTCGCCACACGTTCTTGTTTCGGTTTGCGAACATTCCATTCTATAATCCTGCCATTAGGATTATTTTTTACCTCATCAAATACATTCCTGTAAATGGCTTGCCCTTGCGGATTGGTGTAGTTGCTGAAATGTTCGCCGTTGCCAACGATGATAAGTAGCCTCTTTGCTCGTGACAAAGCCACGTTAAGACGATTGGGTGATTTGGCAAAACCGTATTCTTTTTGTGCCGGAAAACCCACATTCGGGAATCTGTTGTAGTCTGGTTTTTGTCCCCATTTCTGCGCAATGGAGTTGCTTCTTACCATTGAGACGATGATAATGTTGCGCTCCATTCCCTGGAATCGATCAACAGAACTCATCTTTATATTGAGTCCTTTCTTTGTTTCCTTATCCACGATTCCTTTCAATCGTTTCAACTGACTGCCATAGAATGTAATCAGTCCGATTTCTCGGTCTTCATTGGTAGGCAGAGACTCCTGATAACTGCGGAAACTCTCTGATTTTGAAAGCTGCGACAACACCCACTCTATGGCTTCAACCTCACCTCTGTTTGCTCGTGATGTTCCGTCTCGAACTTCCGGAGAAGATGTGTTTATCCAAATAACGTGATTGTTTGGCGAAATGAGATTAGGAATATCAATGCCGTGTTCTCGGCTTTCGTTGGCTACACCACATTTTAGTCCACCGTCATCGACATAGAACTGCTCAATGACACGATTGATGTCGTTGTGCATACGATACTGTGTGTCGAAAGTACCACGTAGAGACGAGTCAATTTGTCGGAAGAGTCTTTCAAAATGCGACTTCTCCAGAATGTCGAAATTTTTTCTTACATACGACTCTAATTGTTCTATCTGGTCATGTTCTTCCCTGCTGTCGGTTTTCAACCTTTGCATATGCAGTTTGAACAAGATGTCTTCCCTGTCAAGATTAGGAGGCAGCTGACGATGGTCACCAATGACTACTGCTTTCTCGCCATATACAAGAGGGAGAGACAACTCGGCTGGAGTTGCCTTGCTGGCTTCGTCCTGAATGACCGTATTGAAACGCAAGAAGACAGGATAACCGTTTTTCTCTGTCTCGCCAAAGATTGCACGAAATCGTTTGATGAAACGTGAATCTCTGTGTTTTCCCTTTGCTTCTGTGGCAGAGTAGTTGGTATCGGAAATAGAACTGCAAGTAGCTCCTATGACATTACAGTGGCTGACATATTCCTGATATACTTCTTTTCGCCATTCAGACGGTAAATCTGTGAGGAAATCAAACCACAAGCGTTTCAAGTCTTCCCGTTGCAAGTGAAGTTGTGACCGCTTGTAGATGTTCTTCATCCATCTGTTCAATACAAGTTCCTGCGGATTAAACGACTTATATTCGTCTGTATCTATAGCAACAGCATTGTCTTCTGTGTCAATATCTGACATTTCGATTCCTGCCCACTTCTTCATCTCCACTTGTGAGTACGCAAAACCTTCGGCAGAAAATTTGTCACCAGCAGCCACACGAATTGGTTTAACTATGTTGTGGAGAGAAAATTTCAGTCGGTCTAAAGCATTGTCAACTGCAAGGTTGGCTTCCGATGTAAGCAAAATTCTACCGTCTGACTTTTGCTGTACCAGTTGCCAAATCAGTTCGGCTATAGCTGTTGACTTGCCTGTTCCAGGAGGACCTTGTACGATGGCAAGGTCTTTGGCTTCAACTGCTTTCGCTATTGCCTGAATTTGTGATTCATTGAGAGACTTGTTAAGTTGGCATTTCTTTATTTGTTCGACTCGTTGTTCTATAGCTACATCTTCCAACTTGGTTGCTTTTGAAGCATCAAACAAATAGGAAGCTAGTTGAGGATTGACTAAATCTTCGGGATGCTCAGTGATTCTGTCGAACGAATCTCTAAGACGATTGACCTTTTCTATTTCGCCAGTCATATCGTCCATGTCGGGAATAATAGCAGTGATGCAATCATTCTCAGCCATTTCCTTTATCTTGCCGCAATCTTCTGGCAAAAGATTAAACGTAACATTGGGATATTCAATTTTGCTGAGCTTGCCAAGTTTGTATTCATTCTCTCCGTCTTTGATGATGAATCTTTGTCCATAAAGTCCACCAAAGCGAAGCCCTTCTTTGTCTAACAATGCTTCATTGTCGAGAGTCAACAGGAAACGGTCAGCTCCATCTTGCGGATAATTGATTTCGTAAACAAATCTTGCCGGGTTGAAGGTGGTTTGTCCGCCTTCTTCCGCTAAGTCTGGCACTCCATTGCGAATGCCGTTGAGAGCATAGCCGAGTTCTTCCTTCAAATCCTCCAATGCAGTACGATTCTCGTATGGAACAGTGACAACCATTAGATTTTCATTGATTTCAAAAAAATCCAACTGAGAATAGTAGTTTTGAAGGCGAGTCTTGATGATTCCTTTTGAAGTTTCGTCCGCGTCCTTAATCTGTATTTCAACAATAGGATTGGGGCGCACAGAAACATACATATTACTGCAAGAATCAACAAACTGTTGTATGTTTGAACACAAATCCAAGTCAGTCTCAAAATACCAGAAGCCTGACAATATTCTGTGACGGACGACATCTGTGCTAAATAGCCTCCTTACTTCGTTTTTGAAGTTGTCGAAATGGATTTGCGAGTCTATTTGAGCCGTCAATTTGTTACCTTTGGGATTCAAACTGGCAGAACCTTTTTTCAATGGAATTGCCAACTGCATATATTTCAACATATAGTGTTGAATATTCGTCAGCACCATCCATATAGAGCGCAAGTTAGTGTCTTCATCTGACATATTAGCAATATCTTTCTTGACTTGCTCAACTTGATGCTTTCGATCAATGCGCTTTCTTATTCTCATTGTCAGACTTACTTTCCCGTCTGGCTTAATCTCAGACACTGCACATCGTACTTTATCCCCAATAGATAAAACATCACCAACATTGCCATATCCAATTTGCGGAACAACTTGCGAGAAATGAATCAATCCATTTTGGAATGGACCGATTTCTACAAAAGCACCAAAATCTTTTATATTGATAATCTTTGCTTCTATTATTTGACCTACGGTGTATGCCATATTGTAAATTAGCTTATAAATTATAAGGCTCTAGTAAATCATCAAGTTTAACATTTAATAATTTGGCCATTTCAATGAGTTGATTAAGCGATGGTTGTGCTTTGTTCGTAGTCCAACGTGAAATAGTCATTTCTGATTTGCCGAGTTGTCCAGCAAGCCAACGGTTTGTTATTTGTTTTTCAGCCAATACTACCCTTAAACGATTTGGATATATTCCCTTTTCCATACTTAATGTTATAATTGATGTTTTAATGATGCAAAGGTACACATTTTACCTCAAATAATATCAGGAAAACGGATAATATTATAATAAAAACGTATATTTTTTATTGTAGCGATGCGTTTCTTGGAAAATAATGTTACCTTTGCATCAGGACGAGTGACATTGATAGCAATTCATAGTAAAGCGCAGAAACTGAAACGGTTGCCAATTCGTTACCTCGATTTTAGCTTTCCTTTCAAACTTCCTAAAACAAAGGAAGTTATAAAAGCTTTCCAGAATTACGCAAAAATAGAGGCTTTTGCAAAAGGCCGGTGTCATATATACATATTCATTTGTAACATTGCCCGGTGTCGGATGATATGTACTGGTGTAAAAAAAGAGCTAACTTCACAGTCGGCTCTTTCGTTTTTAACCTAACTTTTGTTGACTTTAATAATTGCTTATTCTTGTCTTTTGCGGTAAAAGAAGACTGTTATCCAAACAGCCTTCTCCTACTGAGTGCAAAGGTAAATATAAACTTGCAAATTTCCCCCCCCCCGATTGTGAAAAAGTGTTAAATATAATCGATCGCCGCCATATTTGCTGACAAGCGGCACTCTTTAACGGGTGAGGGAAATAAGAGGGTTACTCGGGCCGGAGCAGGCTGACGAGTTTTTCAACACCGGCCGTGGCTTTGTCCTTGATGACGGTGACGTTGTCGGGGACTGCTGCGGGATTGGGGTCGATGTAGTAGACGGGCACGCCGGGCCGCACGTAGTGTAGCAGACTTGCGGCGGGATATACTACGAGCGATGTGCCTATGACTACAAATATGTCGGCTTCCTGTGCCAGTCTTATGGCCGGTTCGATATTGGGCACGGCTTCCTGGAAAAATACGATGTGGGGCCGCACGGGGTCACCGTAATGGTCGCGTGTCTCGGGGGTGGTGACTATGCTGTCGGAGTCGAGGGTGTAGACACGTTCGGGGTGTCGGAGCGAGCGTATTTTCATTAGTTCGCCATGGAGGTGGAGTACATTGCTGCTGCCGGCGCGCTCGTGGAGGTCATCGACATTCTGGGTGATGACATATACGTCATACCATTTTTCGAGTTGTACGAGTGCTTTATGGGCTGCGTTGGGCATGCAGTCGAGGAGGCTTTTGCGCCGCTCGCTGTAAAAGCGGTGGACGAGCGCGGGGTTGCGCGCGAATCCGTCGGCACTGCATACATCCATTACGGGATAGTTTTCCCACAGGCCACCTGCGTCGCGAAAGGTCGAGATGCCGCTTTCCGCACTGATGCCTGCGCCGGTTGAGATTACGAGACGCTTCATTTCAATTAGTAATTAGCAATTAGTAATTAGTAATTATAGACGGACTGTTTTATTATCTATAATAAACAATCGATATACCTATCTATAATAAACAATTTATAGACTTATTTTTTTGCCGATAAGTAATTTTTTTTGCACTGTCGGTCGCGCCGTGGGGCTTTGTCAGGGCCGTTTGGATTTGAAGAATGAGCGCATTAGGTCGGCACATTCTTCCTGAAGTATGCCGGCGGTGACGGTGGCTTTGGGATGGAACGGTGAGCGCGAGGGGAGAAAGGAGCGATAGCCTCGCTTGGTGTCGGCTGCGCCGTAGACTATGCGCGAGAGCTGTGACCAGCCTATTGTGCCGGCACACATGAGGCATGGCTCTACGGTGACATATAGCGTGCATCCGTCAAGGTATTTTCCTCCGAGTGTCGATGCGGCGGCTGTGATGGCCTGCATTTCGGCATGGGCCGAGACGTCACCGAGTGCTTCGGTGAGGTTGTGGCCGCGCCCTACCACCATGCCCCGTGGCGATATGATTACAGCTCCGATGGGTACTTCATCGGCTTCGTAGGCCTGACGGGCTTCGTCGAGAGCGAGGCGCATGTATTTTTCGTCGAGTTCCTGTTGTGTCATTTCTGATGGAATGTCTATATAGAGCAAGAGACTCGTCAGCCGGGCTGATAAGTCTCTTTTCTTAGTGGTGACTCCTACAGGATTCAAACCTGTAACCTTCTGATCCGTAGTCAGATGCTCTATTCAGTTGAGCTAAGGAGCCGTCTTTTTTTCTTTTGCGTTGCAAAGTTAGGGACTTTTTTTAGACTGTGCAAATTTTTGGACGAAAATTTTTGAAAAAAATGCATTTTTTTGGAAAATGGGCCGAAAACGCGTAATTTTGAGCTGTCGAAAGGGCCAAAACGGGCTATTTGCGCCTGTGGAGCCTGATGAAAAAAGTTATGACTATGCACAAAATTTTATTGCCGATACTGGTAATTTTGTTGGGGGGGAGTGTTGCCAAGGCCTCCGGCCCCGAGATGGTGGACCGCGGACGTGCGGAAAAATTTCTGGATATAGATGTCCACCTGCTTGCGGGCGGAAGCTATATGACGGAAAACTACACGACGTGTTATCCCGACATTTCCGATCTCAACACCTCGATGCGTCCGGCTTTCGGTGCGGGTGTGGGCGCACGCTTCAATATCCGCAATTATATCGGGCTGGGCACGGAGATAAATTTTACCTCCAACGGTTTTAATATGGATATGGCTGTTATAGGCAGCGGAGGGCAGAGCGTGTCGAACGTGTTTCAGCGCAACACATATTATAAGGTGGACTTTCCCGTATATGTGACTTTTTTGTCTAATCTGTCCGACGCCGTGAGATGGAATGTCGACGGCGGTGTGTATTACGGTTACGGAATAGCCGGCAAGCAGAAAAGCACTATATATGATACACGCAGCAATGAGTTGGGCCAGCTCATGATGTCGGTGACTCAATATAATGCAGATTTCTATAAGGACCACAGGGCATTTATCAATTCATATGACCGAGGTGACATAGGTTTGCATCTGGCTACCGGTCTTACGTTCTCGGGACATCTGAGGGTAGGCATACGCGCGCATATAGGCATGTCGAATCTTGCCAATTCAATAGGTCTTGTGAGACCTGACTCCCATACGATGGATTTCATGGCCACGGTGGGTTGGCAGTTCTGACGGATAGATAATCTCTAAAAAAGGAAAATTCAACGTTGCCGGGAGCAGCGTTGAATTTTCTTTTTTTACATATAATAAGATGTGATTATTGCATGAGGTCGCGGAATATGTCGAGGGCTTCGGTGATAAGGGTATTGTCGGCAGTGCGGTCGATGAGAGGCGAGCCCGGGGCGGAGAGGAGGGTGAAGTTGATGTGGTCGGGGGTATCGTTTTTCTTGTCATGGCTCATTAGGGCGAGCAGACGCGGATAATCGTCACAGGTGAAGTCGGGCGTGCCGTAGGAGTGCTCCTTGAGATAGGTGGCGTAGCGGTAAAGCTCGGCCGAGGGGAAATGTTCTATCATGTGTGACAGTATCATCTCGACAAGTATGCCCCAGGCCACTGCATAGCCGTGGGGCACGGGGGTGTCGCGCTCGAGAGCGAGCGACTCGAAGGCGTGGCCGGCAGTGTGGCCGAGGTTGAGCGCGCGGCGTATACCCTTCTCGGTGGGGTCTTCAGTGACTATGCGTTCCTTTACGCGGACACTCTTCTCGAGCAGGGGGAGCAGGCGGTCGAGGTCGGCGTTGACAATGTCAAATCCGAGCAGCTCGTCATAGGTCGCGGCCGATGACAGCAGGCCGTGCTTGAGCATCTCGGCATAGCCCGACAGAAGTTCGGTGACAGGAAGTGCCGAGAATGTAGAGGTGGATATGACCACCGCGTCGGCCGGTGCGAAGGCTCCGATTTCGTTTTTATAGCCCTCGAAGTTGATGCCTGTCTTGCCTCCGACAGCCGCGTCGACAGCCGAGAGGAGTGTGGTGGGAACATTGATGAAGCGGATGCCGCGCTTGAAAGTGGCGGCGGCAAATCCGCCCATGTCGGTCACTACGCCGCCACCTATATTAATAACGACCGATTTGCGGGTGGCACCGCCACGTATGAGACAGTCCCATATGCCGGAGAGAGTGTCGATGTTTTTGGCCATGTCGCCCGGCGGAGTCGGGATGACGGGATAGGTGAGAGAGAGCGAGGGGAGCACCTTGGCCTGGACGTTTGTGTCGGTGATGATGTGGACCGAAGCCGGGTGCATCTCATCGACAAGCGAGACTACGGCGCGGGCAATGTCGTTGGTATAGAGGATCTTTTGCATGGCGTTAAATGTCTATGCGGGTGTGCAACAAAGAGTAGAGCAGTATCGGGAGAGCTTCGGCAAAGGCCTCCATCGAGGGGAATACCACGGCCGCGCCAGCGCGCTCCATCTCCTCGACGGGTATGGGGCCGGTTGTGACGCCTATGGTGAAGGCTCCCGCACGGTCGCCGGCCTCGATGCCGAGCGGCGCGTTCTCGATGACGATTGACTGGGATGGGCTTACCCGGGCCAGTTGCATGGCGCGGATGAAAGGTTCGGGATGAGGTTTGCCGTGGGTTACGTCGCGCGAGGTTACACGCATGCCGGGCTCGAAGATGCCGGGAAAGTTGGTGTCGATGCGCGAGATGAGACTGTTTTGTCCCGAGCCTGTGACAAGCACGCGCCGCATGCCCACTTCTTTAAGCAGACTGAGCATCGTGGCGGCACCCGGCATGGGCTGTACGGGTGGGAGTTCGTTGAAATAAACTGTCTTGAGCTGATAGAGGTGCGCCTTTTCCTCGTCGGTGGCGTCGCGTCCCCAGGCACGGTTGACAAGATGATTGATGGTCGAGGCTCCGGTGCGCCCCTCGTAGAGATAAAACTCCTCGCGGGTGCACGGGATGCCGGCCTCGGTGATAAGACGGTGCCAGGCGGCGGTGTGGTTTTTCATCGAGTCATAGAGAGTGCCGTCCATGTCGATGAGCGCGGCCCTGGGTGAGACCGCCGTGTAGTGATGACGCTGTAGAAAGCGGACTATATGTGAGTGGTAGGGTGTCAAAATAAAAAAATTTAAAATGTTGCGTTTCACTCCTTGGGCGGGAGCAGACCTTCGCGTATGAAGTAGAGTGAGTCGGAGGCCGAGATGGTGTCGGAGGCGGCGTCGATGTCGATAATCGCATCGGAGACTTTGTTAAACTCGAGTTTTTTGAGCTTGCCGTTGCGCACTCCGCGGCTGAAGACGTTGCGTATCTCCTGCACGAGATTGATGCGCGTGGTGTCGGCGATAGAAACGGTGCGGGCCATGTTTTTCTCGTTAAACTTGGCTTTGCCGAGCCTTATTTTCATGTTGTCTGGACTGCCCGAGATGTTGATGCCAAACTTGAACGGAAGCGGCGACTTGAGCACGGCTATGTGATAGTTGAGGTTCATGGCCATGTCATTGCTGCCCATCACGCCGAGTTTGTAGCGGTCGAGGTTGAACATGAAGGGAAACATCTGCATCTGCGAGTTGTCGACTATCATCTCGACAGTCATGCTGTCGATCATATTGTGTCCTTTGTCCTTGAAGAGGAGCCACTTGCCTATTGTTCGGAAAGTCTCGTCATCCATCACCACGAGCGAGTCGCCCGAGAGTTTTACGGCGGCTCTGAGCGAGGGGATGTCGATGTTCATGGCCGAGTCGAGTCCCGTGGTGGCAGCTATGTCGGCGTTGATGACACCGCCGAAGTCGTTGAGCAGCGGCATGAGCGAGTCGATGGCCGGCACAAGGTCGAGAAATTCGGCGATGTGAAATCCGTCGACTCTCAGTCCGAAGGCAAACGAGGCGTCATGTTTTGTCGGGGCCGTGTAGAGAGCGTTGAGATTGAGCGAACCGATGTCGGAGCGCGCGCCGAGCTGAGCAAGATTGAGTGCGCCGCCAAAGGCATTGAGAGTGCCTTTGAAGTCGTGAAACATGAGGTCGGAATATACGATGTGCTGTGCCCTGATGTCAAAGGTAGCCTCGAGATTGGAGGGGATGATGAGCACTGCAGTCGAGTCGATGGCGGCAGCCTTGTCGACCGACGACTGGAGTGCACTCTCGTCGACATTGTCGTCGACAGGCACGATGGCTATGGCCGAGGTGGAGTCGCGTTCGGCAAAAGCCGCGCCGGCAAATATGGCACCGGCCAGTTCGTTGACATTGATGGTGTCGCAGTTGAGATTGAAGTTGGCCACCAGCGGTTGCGACCCGTTGCGCGAGGTCAGCGCGCGCGAGATGTTGGTAATCGAGCCGCTGAGCGCGAAGTCGCTGTGTCCGACCCGTGCGTGAGTCTCATGGATGTGTATCGAATCGGTCGAGAAGTCGACGTCAAGGTCGGTGATGCGGTTGCGCAGAGGGAAGAGAGGAGTGAACAGGCGCATGCGTGCGGCGTGGAGCGAGCCTTGGGCCTGCCAGTTGCGTAGCAGACGGCGCAGCGGACGGTCGACCGTTATGTCGGCCGACGTCTCGGCGGTCACATCGGAGCGTCGGGGTGCGGCCGCGGATGATGAGGCGCGACGGGCGGCACGCTCGGCACGGGTGATGGCCGAGAGCATGGCGCGCAGAGAGTCGGCCGGAAGCCCCGGATGGGCGCGGCGCAGAGAGTCATAGCGGGCAAAACGCCGCTGGGCCTGCTCGGAGGCCGAGGGGTGGACGGTGAGTGAGGCTTTGGCATCGGAGAGCATCGCGCGGTTGATGCGGTCGGCATACAGGGCTGTGCCTGTGGATATGTTGAGCCGGGCCTGAGGCTGGCGGGCATTGCCGCGAAAGCGTGTGAGCGCGCCTCCGACCGTCGCGTCGCGGAGGTGGAGACGGGTGGAGTCAACGTCGGTGCGAAGCGTGAAGCGGTCGGCGTGCAGACGTCCGCCTATGGGATTGATCTGTGTGGTGTCGGCACTCGACAGGGTGTTGCGGCATCCGACACCTATACTGAGTCCGCGGCCGCGCATGTCGTAGCCTTCGATTATACATGAGAGTGTGTCGATGCGTAGCGAGGCCGTGAGCAGCGAGTCGACGCTGACGTTATCGTTGCTGAATGACGAACTTGTGCCGAGATGCAGCTCCATCTCGCGTGAGTAGATGTGGGCGGGCAGTTGGGGCATCTCCACGAGCAGACCCGAGAGTGTGGCCCGGCCATTGAGCTGAATCTTGTGGAAATCCTCCTTGTCAAGATAGCTTTTGCGCAGGTCAAAGTTGCAGTCGGCCCTGAGATTGCCCTGCACCTTGCAGGGGAGCATGGCCAGGAGGCTTTTGGGGAGATGCTGCACGTTGAGACCTCCCTTGAACGTGCCGTTGACCTCGGGGTCGGATATAATGTCAGTGATGTGGCCTGTGAGTCCGAAGCCCATACCCTCGCCTATGGCTGTGAGACGCGAGATGTCGATGGTCGAACGGTCGAGGTCAGAGCCGTCGACTTTGGCGGTGGCCAGGAGCTCGAAGCGGTCGAGGCTCATGCCGTCATAGCGCGCCGAGCCTTCGGGCACATTGAGCAGCATCTCAAACGACGGGATGGAATCCTCGGCCGGACAATAGGGGCGAGTGAGACGCATGGCGCATGAGAGCGAGAGGTCGGCGTCGACCTTGGCAAGTTCGCCGCGCATGGAGACGGGTATGAGCGCGATAAAGCGGTCGAGCGGCGTGAGAGGCATGTCGAAAGCGAGTGTCTCGACGCGGAGGTCGTGCTCAAAGTCGAGCGATGTGTTCAGAGTGGCCTCGACCTGTCCGACAGTGAGACGGAAGTCGCACAGTGAGGCGTGCATCGGGCGTGAGGCCGACCAGTTGATGTCGCCTCCGAGTCCCAGTTGCAGGCGGTTGACGGTGAGCGAGGGGACGGAGGCCGAGGTGAACCCTGCGATGTCGAGCTTATAGACCGGGGCACCGCCACCCTGAAGTTCGGTCGTGGTGAGCCGCAGAGAGGCGTCGATGGAGTCGGGGAGCGATAGATAGCGCAGAGGAAAACCGCCGTCAATGCGAAACGTGCCCATCGAGAAGTCGGGGATGCTCAGCGGCATGTCTTTCTCGGGCTTGTCGGCCGATGGCGGGAAGATGTCAAAGTTCCACACCTCGGGCGTGGCTCTGACGAGATTGATCCGAGGCGAGTCGATGGTGATGTCATAGAGGGCTATGCCGCCGACCATGAGACGTGGTATGTTGATGGCGGCGTTGAAGCGTGCAAGCGAGAGGAGCGAGTCGGCATACTCGGGGAGCCGTGTCCTTACAGAGTCGGGCAGTGAGTCAAATGCCTTGGAGCGAAGTTTCAGACCGCGTATGTCGAGGTCAAAGCGTGGAAAAGTGTTCCAGAAGCTGATCTCTATGCGGTCGGCCTCGAGGTCGGCGTCGAGATATTCGTTGGCATATCCTACGGCGAGCGGAGTCAGTTTTTCGGGCTGAAGATAGCTTACGGCCACAGTGATGAGCGCGGCCACGAGCAGTATGACCGCAAGGGCCGCGAAGCCGATGACTTTTAGCAGCTTTACGGGCAGCGACGACTTCCTGCGTGTCGGGTCGGGAGTGTTTTCTGTATCGGGTGAGGGGGAGGGACGGTCTGTCATTTCGAGTCGGTGTTGCGGGCGGTGATATGGAAGCAGGGTTGGCCTACTTCATATTTCACCCAGATTTTGTTTTCCTCGCGCATGGCCTTGAGCACTTCGGCCAGTATGCCTTTGAGGTCGTCGACGCTTCGTGCCGGAGCCGGGGATGATGCTACGAAAGAAGCATAGGAGATGTCGAAAGTGGTGCCGAGCTGGTGGACCGACGAGTCGATGGCGTTGCGGTTGCGCCGTCTCAGCCGTCTTACGGTCTGCGGCGTGCGGAGCACGCTTGTGACCTTGATGCGGTAGTCGCCACCACCGCGGGCGGCTATGGTGTCGCGGAAACGGTGGCCTATCTCACGCAGTGTGGCGGCCGCTTCGGGCACGAGATAGGGGCGCGAGAAGATGAGCGTGTCGAGAAAATAGTCGGCACAGGTGGTGACCTTGACTATTGGTCGGTTGAGTTGCCAGTGAGAGCGGGTGTCGGAAAGCGGCTGCAGTCCGTAACTCTCGGCCTCCTGCCAGTGGACATAGTTGGAGTCGTTGAAATAGGGGCGAAGATTGCCGAAATAGTTGACCTTGATGCGTTGGGTCGGTTCGGGCATCTTCTCGAGGTGGCGTCGGTAGAAGCTCACGGTGTCGAGTTTCTCGAGGTCATAGACATTGGCCCCGGAGAACAGTTCGACTATTGGAGCCTGCTCGGCTGCAATCTCTTCGGCCGACTCGGATGAGGTGTCATGTCCGGGCGAAGGCACACACATCACCACACACAGGAATATGAAAAGTATGACGGGCAACAGCAACCTGAGCACTTTGAGCGGGTTGATTTTGCGGCGGCGTTTCTTGCGTTTATGTCGGGTGGGTGAGGCTGTGGGTTGCTGTGGAGTCATGCTGAGTAGGTGGTGGTGATGGGAGTGATCAGTCGTCGGTGAGAGTTATGCCTGCATATCGGAGTGCCTCGGCGCGCTCCACACAAGTGCCGCATTTGCCGCAGTGGTGCTCTCCGCCTTTGTAGCATGAATATGTGAGCGAATAGTCAACTCCGAGGTTCTTGCCGCGTAGGGCAATCTCGCCCTTGGACAGCGAAGTGTAGGGGGCCAGCAGTTGCAGATGGTCGTAGGTGCCGTCGGCTATGGCCCGGCCCATCGAGGCGATGAAGTCGGGGCGGCAGTCGGGATATATGGCATGGTCGCCCGAATGGTTGGCTATCATCACGCCGTCGAGCTTGCGGCTTTCGGCGAGTCCGGCGGCCACGGCGAGCATGATGCCGTTGCGAAACGGCACCACTGTCGAGCGCATGTTGTCGTCGGCATAGTGTCCTTCGGGGATTGCGTCGGCACCCTGCAGGAGCGAGCTCTCGAAGTGGCGTCCCATAAACGATAGGTCAATCTCTATCCACTCGATGCCGAGCTTCTCGCAGTTGATGCGCGCGCATCGGGCCTCGCGCTTGTTGTGGTTGGAGCCATACTGAAATGTCACGGCGGCAGCGATGCTGTCGCGATACTCATGGAGCATAGTCACGGAGTCCATGCCTCCGGAAAGAACAAGTAGATATCTGCTCATTATACTTTTTTAATGTAACAAACCGGCGTAGAAAAATGGTGTGAGGAAAGGTGTGAAAAATGAGACCTTACAACCTCTAAAAGTCACAGGGCATGTTGGCAAGCATGCGGGCCGCGACGATGTGCTGATGGTCGGGGTCGCCCCAGTTGGCAAACGGGTGTATGGCAATGCCGCCGCGGGGTGTGAAGATGCCTTTGACCTCGATATATTTCGGGTCCATGAGGCGGATGAGGTCTTTCATTATTATATTCACGCAATCTTCGTGAAAGTCGCCGTGATTGCGGAAGCTGAAAAGATACAGCTTGAGGCTCTTGCTCTCGACCATGCGCTCGCGCGGGATGTAGGAGATGAGTATCCGTGCAAAGTCGGGCTGTCCGGTCTTGGGGCAGAGCGATGTGAACTCTGGACAGGTGAATGTGACGAGATAGTCGTTGCCGGGATGTTTGTTGACAAACGTCTCGAGCACCTCGGGTGCGTATTGGTCGGGATATTTCACGCGGGTGTCGCCCAAAAGGGTCACGCCGTCAAGCTCTGAATCGTTACGCATGTTGTTGAATATAGAATGTTGGATTATGAATGTCAAAATCAGCCCTCTGAAGCTGACCGACAGTCAAAATCCAACATTCGGTTAAGGTTTATTCAGTTACTTTGATGAGGTAATAGTTCTTCTTGCCGCGCTGCACGAGGATATATCGGCCGTTGAGGAGCATATCTTCTGTAGCGGGAGCATAGGGGTCGGAAATTTTTTCTTTGTTGACCGACACTCCGCCGCCTTGTACCATCTTGCGCATCTCGCCCTTGGAGGGGAAGACGGCCGCATGGTCGGTGAGGAGGTCGGCGAGCTTGACGCCCTCGGTGATGAGTGAACGCGAAACCTCAAACTGGGGCACGCCCTCCATCACGGCGAGAAGTGTGGCCTCGTCGATTTTGCGCAGGGTCTCTCCGGCCTTGTTGCTGAAGAGTATCTGAGAAGCCTCTACGGCCATCTCATAGTCCTCGGCAGAGTGTACCATGGTGGTAATCTCTTTGGCAAGACGCTTCTGGAGGGGACGGAGTCCGGGGTCTTTGGCCTGCTCCTCTACGAGAGCCTCAATCTCCTCGCGGGTGAGCGAGGTGAAAATCTTGATATATTTCTCGGCATCGGCGTCGGAGACGTTGAGCCAGAACTGATAGAACTTATAGGGCGAGGTGTAGCGTGGGTCGAGCCATACGTTGCCGCTCTCAGTCTTGCCAAATTTGCCGCCGTCGGCCTTGGTGATGAGGGGGCAGGTGAGGGCATAGGCCTCGCCTCCGACTGTGCGGCGTATGAGCTCGGTGCCGGTGGTGATGTTGCCCCACTGGTCAGAACCTCCGAGCTGCAGGCGGCAGCCTTTCTCTTTATAGAGGTGGAGGAAGTCGTAGCCCTGGCAGAGCTGGTAGGAGAACTCGGTGAACGACATGCCCTGCTGCGACTCGCCGCTCAGACGCTTCTTGACCGAATCCTTGGCCATCATATAGTTGACGGTGATGTGCTTGCCGACATCGCGGATGAAGTCGAGGAAGGAGAAGTTTTTCATCCAGTCATAGTTGTTGACCATCTCGGCGGCATTGGGTGCGTCGGAGTCAAAGTCAAGAAATTTGCTGAGCTGACGCTTGATGGCCTCCTGGTTGTGGCGGAGGGTCTCTTCGCTCAGGAGTTTGCGCTCCTGGCTCTTCATCGAGGGGTCGCCTATCATGCCAGTCGCGCCGCCCACGAGGGCGATAGGCTTGTGGCCCGAACGCTGGAAGTGCTTGAGCATCATCACGCCTACGAGATGGCCTATATGGAGTGAGTCGGCCGTGGGGTCGATACCGAGGTATGCCACGGTCATTTCTTTTTTGAGCTGTTCGTCTGTACCCGGCATCATCTGGTGGATCATGCCACGCCAGGTAAGTTCTTCAATAAAATCCATTTATTTTAATTAGAGTAATCGGCAATTACAGAAAGCAATCGATAATTGCCGGCGATGTATTGCAGTAATCTTATAGTTATTATTTCTTGAGGGTGGCGAGAGTCTCGGCGATGCGGCGCATGGCTTCGCGGATGTTGTCGTCGCTTGTGGCGTAGCTCAGGCGGATGTAACCTTCCATGCCGAAAGCACCTCCGTCGACAGTGGCTACGTGGCCCTTCTCGAGAAGATACATGGCGAGGTCGGCCGACGAGGCTATGACGTTGCCTTCGGGTGTGGTGGTGCCTACATACGCGCTGACTTCGGGGAAGAGGTAGAACGCGCCGGTGGGACGGTTGACCTTAAGGCCGGGTATCTGCGAGGCGAGCTCTACCACGAGGTTGCGGCGACGCTCGAAAGCCTTGTTCATCTCGCGCACACACTCCTGCGAACCGGTGTAGGCAGCCTCGGCGGCCTTCTGTGCTATCGACGATGCGTTGGAGGTGTACTGGCCCTGGAGCTTGTTGACGGCTTTGGCCAGCCACAGGGGTGACGCGCTGTAACCGATGCGCCAGCCGGTCATGGCATAGGCTTTCGACACACCGTTGATGATGACGGTGCGGTCGGCTATCTCGGGGAACGAGGCCAGCGATGTGAACGAGCCGGTGAAGTTGATGTGCTCATAGATTTCGTCGGCAAGCACGATGATTTCGGGATGCTTGGCCAGAACGTCTACCAGCCCCTGGAGCTCCTCACGGGTGTAGACGCTGCCGGTGGGGTTGGAGGGAGAGCATATGAGTATCATGCGGGTGGCCGGAGTGATGGCGGCCTCGAGCTGTGCTGGTGTGATCTTGAAATCCTGTGAGATGTCGGCGTTGACAGCTACGGGAATGCCTTCGGCAAGCTTTACCATCTCAACATAGCTTACCCATGCGGGCATGGGGATAATCACCTCGTCGCCCTTGTTGACGGAGGCGAGGATTACGTTGCAGAGGGCCTGCTTTGCACCGTTTGACACGGTAATCTGTTCGGGAGCGTAGTCCACACCGTTCTCATTGCGCAGCTTGTCGCTGATGGCGCGGCGCAGCGACATGTAGCCGGGCACCGGGGTGTAGAATGTAAAGTTGTCGTCGATGGCCTTCTTGGCGGCCTCTTTGATGTGGGCCGGGGTCTCGAAGTCGGGCTCTCCGACGGAGAGATTGATTACATCAACGCCTTGAGCTTTAAGCTCGTTGCTCTTTTGCGACATGGCCAGTGTGGCCGAGGGTGCGAGCGACTGTACGCGCTCTGAAACATGAGTGCTCATATAGTGTAATGTTTTGATTTCTTTTGGAGTGCAAAGTTAGCTTTTTTTCGCAAGACAGCCAAGAGGTTCAGTCCATCTTGATTTCGGCCTGCGACATCTCGTCATACTGCTCCCATCCGGGGTCGTTCTCGCAGTAGACTGTAATCGGCAGGAGCGGAAACGGGGCGAGAGCCTCGTTGAGTTTCTTGCCGAAGATGTTGGTGGAGAGCGAATAGAATATCCATTCGCGCCGGTCGTCGCCGGTGAATATGCCTGTGAGCACGGCTACGGGGTCTTTGTGCAGGATAGCCTGGAGTGCTTCCTGGGCTTGCTCCATGAGCTGCGATGTGGCTGTGTCGGGCATGCCGGAGCTGTCGCCTTCATATTTCCAGATCACTTCGATGCGTATGCCGAATCGCGGGTTGGAGCGAAATTTCTCCACATCTCTGCGGCCGGTGACCATTATGAGGCGTCCGTCCTCGCTCTCGGCCGGAGCCGTCCACCATGAGTCTTTTTCCATATACATTATATTTAAGTATAAGCAAAATTACTCAAGTTTTTTGATATAACCGCGAATGTGAGTAATTTTGTGGAAAATTTAGAGGGGGAGTGTCATGAACAGTGAAAACAATTCATGTCAGTCCGACCAATCCCGCGTTTACGATAATACACATATAAAAATCAATTTTAAGAATTTCTTGACAATGCTTGACTTCATCACATGGACGGCCGACCCTGTGTGGTTTCACATCGGACCACTCGCCATACGTTGGTACAGTCTCGCCTTTATGGTGGGTTTTCTGGTGGGCTACGAAATCGAATCGCGTATCTACCGTCATGAGGGTGCTCCCGAGAAGTGGCTCGGCATCCTGCTCATGTGGACTGTCGCCGGCACCATCATCGGCGCGCGTCTGGGCCACGTGTTTTTCTACGAATGGGACGTGTATAAACAAAATCCCATAAGCATCCTCTACGTGTGGCACGGCGGTCTCGCCAGCCACGGCGGCACTATCGGCATCATCATCGGAGTGCTGCTCTACTCGCTCATCACCACCAAGCGTAATCCGTTGTGGACATTTGACCGCCTGGTGATACCTATCGCGCTGGTGGGCGGCCTAATACGTTTCGGCAACCTGATGAATTCAGAGATATTCGGCCACGCCACCACACAGCCGTGGGGATTCATGTTTCTGCGTTCGCGCGAGTGGCACGAGCTCTATTACGGCCAGGCATGCCACCCGACGCAGATATATGAGGCGTTGTGTTATTTCGCCCTTTTCGGACTGCTCATGTGGATGTATTGGAAGAAAAATGCCGAGGAGCGTCCGGGACTGATATTCGGCGTGTTCTTCATCGGTATATTCCTGCCGCGATTCCTCATAGAGTTTATCAAAAACGATCAGGTGGACTTTGAGGCCACCATGGCTCTCAATATGGGACAGTGGCTCAGCATACCGTTCATACTCATAGGCATCGTGCTTGTGGCGTACGCGCTGAAGCGTCCGCGTGTCAAGATAGATTTCCCCAACCGTTTTGCCGACGAGACTCCACATAAATAACGGATAGCATTAAAAATAACTATTTTTTTGCTAAATTTGCACCCAAAAATACGCAAAAACGCATCAAATATGATTGATAAGATAAATCAGCTCAAGGCTGAGATCGAGGCCATGACAGCCTCCGGACCGGAGGAGGTCGAGGCTCTCCGCATCAAATATCTGAGCAAAAAGGGGGCCATCACAGCTCTCATGCAGGATTTCCGCAATGTGCCCGCCGAGCAGAAGCGCGAGCTCGGACAGAAGCTCAACGAGCTCAAGACCGTGGCCACCGACCGTCTGGCCGCTCTGCGCGAGGCTCTCGAAAACACTGACACTGTCGATGACAATCTCGACCTGAGCCGCACGGCCATACCGATGCCGCTGGGTTCGCGTCATCCGCTGTCGCTTGTCAAGGACGAAATCATCTCCATATTCTCGCGTCTCGGCTTCACCATAGCCGAGGGCCCTGAAATCGAGGATGACTGGCACGTGTTCTCGTCGCTCAACTTTGCTGAAGACCATCCCGCGCGCGACATGCAGGACACATTCTTCATACAGCGCAACCCCGACGTGCTCCTGCGCACCCACACCTCGTCGGTGCAGAGCCGCGTCATGGAGAACACCCAGCCCCCCATCCGCATCATCTGCCCGGGCCGCGTGTATCGCAACGAGGCCATCTCGGCCCGCGCCCACTGCTTCTTCCATCAGGTCGAGGCATTGTATGTGGATGAGAATGTATCGTTTGCCGACCTGCGTCAGACGCTCCTCTACTTTGCCCGCGAGATGTTTGGCCCCGAGACCAAGATACGTCTGCGTCCCAGCTACTTCCCCTTCACCGAACCGTCGGCCGAGATGGACATCTCCTGCAACCTCTGCGGCGGCAAGGGATGCGGATTTTGCAAGCACACAGGATGGGTGGAGATACTCGGCTGCGGCATGGTAGACCCCAACGTGCTTGAGGCATGCGGCATCGACTCGAAGAAATATACAGGCTTTGCTCTCGGCATGGGCGTGGAGCGCATCACCAATCTGAAATATCAGATCAGCGACCTGCGCATGTTCTCCGAGAACGACAAGCGATTCCTCGAACAGTTCTGAAAATAATTGAATGTCGGATTGTGGACACTAAGGTCCGTAATCCGACATTTGACAAAATAACCCCAGGCAATCCATATATGACTGACTATCTCGCCGTGGCAGCCGGAGGAGCCCTTGGCTGCATGAGCCGCTATGCCGTGCAGCAGATGCCAGCACTGTCGGCCGACCGCATACTGCCCACGCTTGCAGTCAATCTGCTCGGATGTCTGCTCATAGGACTGGTGGCGACGCTCATCGACACTCACGGAGGCTACCGCACATTGCGCCTCATGGCTGTCACGGGATTTCTCGGCGGATTCACCACTTATTCCACTTTTGCCCTCGACACAGCCACACTCGTGAGAGGGGGCGAGGTGATGAAAGCATTTGCATATATGGCCGTGACGCTTGCGGGCGGTTACGGCGCGTTTCTGATAGGACAATTCTCAGCACAAAAGATACTATGACGGTCAAGGAGCGTTACCGCAGAGTAATGGAGATATTCGAGGCCACCATGCCTGTGGCCGAGACCGAGCTGCACTATGACAACCCTTATCAACTGCTTGTGGCCGTGATATTGTCGGCCCAGTGTACCGACAAGCGTGTCAATATGGTCACGCCGGCTCTTTTCGAGGCCTTCCCGACACCCGGGTCAATGGCCGGAGCCACGGCCGACAACATATATCCCTACATCAAAAGTGTCTCGTATCCCAACAACAAGGCCCGTTCGCTCGCAGGCATGGCTCGCCGGCTTGTGGAGGAATATGGCGGAGAGGTGCCGGCCGACATCGACAGTCTCATGTCGCTGCCCGGCGTGGGACGCAAGACGGCCAATGTGATACTCGCCGTGGTCTATAACCGCGCGGCTATGGCGGTCGACACGCATGTGTTCAGGGTGAGCGAACGGCTTGGGCTCACCATCAACAGCAAGACCCCGCTCTCGACCGAAAAGGCACTCATGCGTCACATCCCGGCCGAGATAGTGCCCAAAGCCCACCACTGGCTCATACTCCACGGCCGCTATGTGTGCAAGGCCCGCCGGCCCGAATGTCTCGACTGTGCCCTCACCACGGTGTGTCGCTACTATGCCCGCAATCAGAAGAACTGATAATCTTAACACACTCACAGGATAGAAATTGGAAGCAACATTGCTGTTTATAATAGAGGTTATAGGCACGCTTGCGTTTGCCGTCAGCGGCATACGTCTCGCGGCGCGCAAACACTTCGACTGGTTTGGCGCATATACCATCGGAGTGGTCACGGCTATCGGCGGCGGCACCATACGCGACCTGCTGCTTGACGCTCCGCCTTTCTGGATGCTGTCGTGGATGTATCTTGCCGTGACCGGACTTGGTTTTATCATAGTGATGACATTTAAAAAAGTGCTTACCTCCGACTCCAGGTCGCTCTTTATGTTTGATGCCATAGGTCTGACACTCTTCGTGATAACCGGCATACAGAAAAGTCTTGCCTATGACTATCCCATGTGGGTGGCCATAATCATGGGTGTTATCACCGGTTCGTTTGGCGGAGTGTTGCGCGATGTGCTCATCAATGAAGAGCCGCTCTTCTTCCGCAAAGACATCTATGCCACGGCCTGTCTGGCCGGCGGCGGCATGTATTGGATAGCCGGAGCCTTGGGCAGTCCCGGATGGGTATGCCAGCTTGTGTGTGCTGTCACCATACTTGTGCTGCGCTGGGGCGCGCTCCGCTACGGCTGGCATCTGCCGGAGATGAAGGAGGTGTAGTCATAGAGTTTTAAAGTATAGAGTTATAGAATTAAGAGTTTAGGACCGTCAGCTTTGATTATCCATCCGCTCTTCTCTGTTCTTGAATTTAAAACTGTCTCATAACCTTTGACTTTGGTTTGCTAAAGTTAAAAAAAAATGCTAATTTTGCACGCTGAACGGGCGCGGTGGTTACATATTTCATCGCGCCGATAGCCGGATAAAGAAGACAAATATTAATATTTCAGATAATTATCTTATAAAAATGAACATTTCAAAGGAAGAACTCTCTCCCGTGGAGCTTCGTCTCACGGTAGCCATCGCAGAGAATGACTATAAGGACGAAGTGACCAAGAAAATCAAGGAGATTGGCCGCACCCATGCAATACCCGGTTTCCGCAAAGGCCACGTGCCCTTCGGTGAACTCAAGCGTCGTTTCGGCAAACAGGTGACCAGTGACGTAATCAACGACACTGTATATCGCGCCGTTATCGACTTCATCACCGAAAACAAGCTTAACGTAATGGGGCATCCCCTGCCCGTAGAGGTTAAGGAAGCATTTGAGGAAGGCGACCAGGAGTTCAAGTATGACCTCGCGCTCATCCCCCAGCTCGACATCAAGCCCACCGCCGACGACCACTATCCCTACTATGAGATCGAGGTTACCGACGAGATGATCAACGAGCAGGACACCGCCATGCGCAAGCGTTTCGGCTCACAGAAGCCCGGCGAGGAGATGACTGCCGACGGCGTGGTTAAGGGTACGCTCATGCAGCTCAACGAGAACGGTGAGGTCAACACCAACGAAGGTGCCATCCAGGTGACCGACGGCATCGTATTCCCCCTCTACTTCAAGGACAAGGAGGAGACAGCCAAGTTCGACGGCAAGAAGCCCGGCGACAAGGTGGTGTTCAACCCCAACAAGGCAGCCGGTGGCGACGCAGGCGAGCTCGCCTCGATGCTCCATGTCGACAAGGCCATCGCCGCCGACATCACCAGCGACTTTGAGATGACCATCTCCGAGATTATCGTCAACATCCCCGCCGAGCTTGGCGAGGAGTATTACAACAACGTCTTCGGTCCCGACAAGGTACACAACGAGGAGGAGTATCGCGCAGCCATCAAGGAGCTTATCTCCAACGAGCTTTCGCAGAACACCCACATCCTCTTCCGCAACACCTTCGACAAGGCCATGATGGAGAAGTATGGCGACATGACTCTCCCCGCAGCCACCATCAAGAAGCTCTTTTTTGCCGACGCCGAGAACGCTGACGAGGCTTACGCTGCTCAGGAGGCCGCCATCAAGCACGAAATCATCGAGAACAATCTTCTCAAGGCTCTCGACATCAAGATCGAGAACAACGAGATGCTCGAGACCGCCAAGATGCTCACCGCACGCCAGTTTGCCCAGTATGGTCTCGCCGGCGTAGACGACGAAATCATCACCAAGTATGCCAAGGAGCAGCTTGAGAAGGAGGAGATACGCAACCAGCTCGCCCAGCAGATACTCGCATCCAAGCTCTATGCCGAGATCGAGAAGCTCGTTACTCTCGACAAAGAGACCATATCGCTCGACAAGTTCAAGGAACTCGCCCAGAATCTCTAAGACACAATAGTTCTAAAGACACAATAGTTCTAAAGACACAAAAGTCTCAAAAGGACAGAAGAAACATAAGTTTTTCTCAATAGATAAAGACAGGAGTGCATGCCCGCATTCCTGTCTTTGTGTTTGGATACAAAAGTTGCATAAAGACATAAGAAACATATGTCTGTTGTTGTGATACTGTTTCTTTGAGTGTGTCTGACGCCTGCCACTAAAAAAAGGACCAGTCAAATTTTGACCGGTCCTGGCAAGTTTGTAATTTTAGGTGACCAAACTTAAAATTCAAACTAATGGATTTGACAA